>CAJULG010000001.1:0-188015 GCA_910587045.1 uncultured Lachnospiraceae bacterium
TGATTATACATCAAATCCTTGTGTATAAGGTGTCAACTAAAATGATACAACATCAGTTTGATGATGAGATTGCTAAGTTTGGGAATGCGATTAACTGAAAATTTATCAAAGAAATCTTGCAATGCAAGCAGAGATAAGGTATCATAAAATTAATTATAGTTGCGAAAATATTTTGAGCATTATTGCGTATACTGTATATTAGAAAGGACGGATTTTATGGAAGTTGCAGTAAAAAAGGATTATCAGATAGCCTTAGAAGAACAAAAGGTTGAAGTGCGTAATCTTGTGCTTGCAGGACTAGATCAGATAAAAGAAGGAAAAACAAAAGATTTTAACTCTGTATGTGACAGGCTGGAGAAAAAGTACAAGAATGAAGCAATATAGAATAGAAATTACCGATTTGGCAGAAGAAGATTTAGAAAATACAGGTGACTATATTGCTTTTGAATTGGGAAATCCCAGTGCTGCCGAAAATACAGTAAAAGGCATTAGAAAGCAAATCAATTCTTTGATAAATTTCCCTGAGCGGAATGAATTGGATGAAGATGAAATGCTTGCTGAATTAGGTGTCCGCAAAGATTATTATAAGAATTATAAAATTTATTATGTAATTTCAGAGAACACTATATACATAGTAAGGATACTTCATATGTTAGTAGACAGCCGGGCTTGGTTATATCGTACATTTGGGTTATAGGTGTAGATAAACTGTGTAGTACCCAATTTCAGGAATTTGTACCCAAATCAGAGAATGCATAAGTGAAAGGATAGTTGATAAGAAAAGTTCTATTTTACCCTTTTATAATATGGGTATGATATTATGAATAAATGGCAGCAGTTCTAGTAAATAAGCCATTCTTTATAAAATAGTTTGCAAAGCAGATGAATCAGTAATCAATTCCAAATTCAATAAACAGGTTTTGACAAAAAATCTAAAAAACGTCAGGAACAGAGATGTTTCCGGCGTTTTCTGCATACAGGGTTTCGCCGGTTGTTATAGAGTATCACGGTGTTTTACAGAAGATCACTTTTTTATGCAGTATCCGCTTTATGGTGTCGAAAGAAAATAAATTATAGTTTGAATAGTGGATATACCAATGGAAATATGATACAATATTACCATATAATCTGAATAGAAAAGGAAGGAAACCGATATTCTGTGATCAGTTATGGAGGTATCCGTTATTGAGAATATGAATGAATAAAATATTTTGTTTTTGAGGAGAGCAGAAATGGAGACAGAAGAAATATGGAATCAATATGGCATTTCAGATTATCACCGTCTAAAATATCTGGGTGATGATATTAATGAAGTGCTGACGATCGTACTGAAGAATATTAAGGCGGGGATCGGCCTGTTTGAGGTAGGCGAAACGGTCCGTGCATTATATCTGAATGAATCGTTTTTTGAATGCATTGGATATACGGCAGAAGAGTATGAACAGAACCTGAATAATATTTTTTCTACGTTGCATAAAGATGATATAGAAGGGTTTCGGAATTGTATTCTGGAGCATGCGGGAAAGCTGGAACCCATTTACGATACAGTCCGGGGCTATCGTCAGAATGGGAATCTTGGCGTATTTGATATCAAGGGCGCTCCGATCGAGAATAAGATCAGTGACAGTCCGATCTATCTGACCGTAGTTTCTGATGTTACGGACACGATGGAGAAGGAACAGCGGATCATGGAACTGAACCGGCTGAATTCTCAGTTGTCTATACAGCAGGAGCGTTATAAGATCCTGGAGGCAACTGCCCGCGGCCTGTTGTTTGAGTATGATCCTCACCAGGATACCATGATATTCTCCTATAATTTTCCAAATAATAAAAAGCGAAAGGTGATCGAACATTACAAAGAATACAGCAGGAAATCACCATTGGTACATAGCAATCATATTGAAGCATTTCGAAAGGCATTAAGGGATGCCTGCCGGCAGGAGCAGGAAGGCGATCTGGAGTATCTGTCTACGGTTTCCGGAGGCGGCTACCGCTGGCATCTGACCCACTATAAGAGTATGGCGGATGCAGAAGGAAATATATTAAGTGTGATCGGCAGGATTGAGGACATCCATGATGAGAAGATGAAACGGGAACAGTTGAATCGCAAGGCAGATGTTGACGGACTTACCAATCTGTACCGGAAGGAAGTTGCTTTTGAGAAGATGCAGGAATTTGTAACGGAGGCGCCGGAACTGGAATTCTATTTCATTGTCATGGATTTAGATGACTTTAAGCAGATCAATGACCAGTATGGGCATCAGTATGGCGATAAGATCCTGAAGAAGACAGCGGAAGTGCTGATACGTCTCTTTGGAGAAAGCAGTATTATCGGAAGATTTGGCGGAGATGAATTCGTAATCTTAACGAAGGGCATGGCATATGAGGAGGTAAACCGTCTGCTGGATGCCCTGCGGGAAGAAGTAAAGTTTTGTGCAGGTATTGTGGCATGGCGAAAAGAAGAGGATGTCCGTAGTACCTTTGACCGGGCGGATAAAGCAATGTATCAGGTAAAAGCAGGAAAAAAGAACGGGAGCTGCTTTGAGGCATAACAGATAGCAGGGAGGAATGCAACGTGAAGAATACCTATAGTGACCGGATCGGACAGATATTTAACCGAATCATTACCATTAACTTGTCAGTTGTTATTGTAGTATTTATTATTGTCACCACCGTATTATCCTTTCAACTGAGCGACCAGAAGCTGAATGCTCAGGTGAACCGCCTGTCCGCTGCCATTTCAAAGGAAATGCTGGCAAATCAGGTCTTAGTCAGTGCACTGGAGACCTCCGTAGCGAACCTGGAGGTCACTGCCTATGAAGGACGCCATGGCATGAGCGGGAATGTCCGGGTATATGATTCCTGGAAGAAGACCAGAAGTATCGTGGATGTACTGGTGCTCCAGAACGAAAATGTATCGGCGGCATATGCCTGCTATGATACCAATACCACGATCATGAGCGGGGGCTGGGAGGCACCGGAAGATTTTGTGGTTACGGAACGGGACTGGTATCTGGCGGCCCAGCAGAATCCGGACGAAGTCTGTATATCGGAGCCATATATGGATGAGCAGACCGGCGGTTTCTGCATTACCCTGTCCAAAGCCTTACGGGTAAAAGGAAAGGTGGTTGGTGTGGTCGGCATCGATATGTATATGGATAACATTATTTCCATGGTAAATTCCGATAATTCGAGACAGGGGTATCATTTTCTGGTCTCCAGGGATGGAACGATCCTGACCCATATGAGTGAGGATCTGACATTATCCAAAGAGCATGCAGAAACCATGGATACTGCTGTAAAGGGCCGTTATGCTCCTCTGAACCGGTCGGAACAGAAGCTTTGTCTGGTTCTGGATTATAATGGAAGACTAACCTTAATGACAGCTGCCACTATAGAGGAATGCGGCTGGCGGGTGATAACGGCAGAACCGGCCATCATAACCCTTGGTACAACACTGTTGCTGTTACTGTTTAGCATTTTATTGTTAGTTATTACCGTGCTTAACTCCAGAAGAATCTGTAAGAACCGTATGAGTGCCTGGTTTCAGCCGATTGAATCTGTCAGCAGTAAGGTAGGAAATATTTCCGAAGGAAATCTGGAGATTACCTTTGATGAAGAGCCGATCACGGATGAAATTGCGCAATTATCTACTTCTTTAAATGATACGATCGAAAGCCTGAAATACTATATCAGTGATATCAGCCAGGTGGTAAATGGAATTTCAAACCGGGACTTAACCGTTGAAATGCAGGCAGATTATAAGGGAAGCTTTTTAGAGATCAGGGAATCGCTTCAGGTCATTATTGACAGTCTGAATCAGGCATTTACCGGTATTCGAAAGCAGGCGGATGTTGTGGTTGAGTTTTCCAAACAGGTAGAGGAAAGTTCCTTTGCAGTTGCAAAGGGGGCGACAGAGCAGAATGAGGCGATCATGGATGTCGCAGAGAATGTATCCGTACTTTCCGGAGAAATCCATCATATTATGGAGAATGCAGATCATGTCAGTCAGGTTTCTGAAGAAACCAATGAACAGCTTCAAAGTGGGAATGAGGAGATGAAACACCTCCTGTCAGCTATTGATGAGATCAATGAGACCTCGAATCAGATCGGAGAGATTATTACAGCAATAAATAACATTGCGGACCAGACCAGTCTGCTGGCGTTAAATGCTTCGATTGAAGCTGCCAGGGCAGGAGAGGGCGGACGCGGCTTTGCAGTCGTTGCAACAGAGATTTCCAAACTGGCCTCTGAAAGTATGCAGGCAAGTGACAATATTCGGGATTTGATCCTGACTTCCAAGGAATCTGTACAGCAGGGACGCAGTATCGCGGAAAAAACAGCCAGAACATTGAATCAGGGGATTGAAGGAGCACTCCGTTCTCAGGAGGATATCAGGAGGATCGTAGAATTCGTGGAGAACCAGACCAGGGCAGTTGACATGATCAGCAGCCGGTTTGGAGAGATCAGCCGGGTAATCGAGGCGAATGCTGCGTCCTCTCAGGAGAATGCAGCAATCAGCTCTGAATTGATCAACTGTGCCAATGCATTGATGGAGGAGGTAGAACAGTTCCGGCTGAAGGAAGAACCAGCCGAACCGGAGGCATGACTGCTTTGATGGTTATGCTTCCGGGTTGTCCGGATCTGTTTTCTGCAGATGCATTGTCTTTACACTCATACCATTGATTTCTACATGGTCGTCTACAGTAATGACAAAGCACTGCCTTCCATTGATGTATTGCGTCTGGATCAAATCTGTCCGGTCGGAATTGATCTTAATGACAATATCCGGCGTCTCAATACTGAGTTTTTTTGTATTTGTCAGGTTCGAAGCTACGAAAGCAGTCTTCGGGCCTGCAATTTCTTCATACTTTTCTTCAAATTCCTGAAGCTCTTCCTGCGGTACTCCACTGATTTCCAAAAGATTCCTGACCTCATGCTTGCTTAAGGTCAGGGGTTCCGGATCGTTTTTGGTTTCTGCGATCATTTCATTTAAGTTCTCATGGATGGAGGAAACCACGTCATAATCGGCATCATCCCCCAGGGTATTCATCAGAATAGACTGAAAAGTTTCCCTCTGACTGACCGGAGACATGGGTGTTCTGCTGCCCAGCAGATGTTCGATCAGTTCCGGATGGCTGTCCTCCGGATTCCTGGTATAATATAATACGTTATGAATATCAGAACCACGGTCATTGAAGGCAGGGAACAGAAAGCCTTTCATCGGCGGCTCCACGATCCAGTCCCGGATCCGTTCGCCTATGCTGTTGGATTCCGGCAGATAGGAAAGCCCGCCTTTACTACGGTTTACCGGACAGATACTGCAAAGCAGAAACGGATACACTTCTTCTGAGGCATCATAGAGTTCTGCACCGTCAGAGGCCCGGCCCGGTACGTCATACGCACCATAGACCAGAATGATATAATAATTCTCCGGATAGTCGAAGCTGGCGATCACCTTATCGTAAAAACAATCTACAAGATCAATATCCTTTAGTTCACTTGCCCGCAGCCGCATTAAGAATTCCTGGGTGCCGCCATCCAGTTCCTGATCGGTAGGGAATTCCATATTTAAAAGATTTTTTCCGATGGTTCCGGACAGGGTGGATTTAAAAATATCATGATACTTTAAGGCTTCATCCTTAGCCAGTGACAGGAAGGCGTCCTGAAGACTGCAGACCTTCTCCTTATTATAGTCTACATAACAGCCGCAGATCCTGTTAAGACAGGAGGATTCCTGTGTAAATAATTTCCGTATTTCTAATGTTTCCTTTTTATTCATAGGTATGCTCCATTCTGATATGATTTCATTTGTTCTTTGGGTTTATACTGCCTGATCCCGATCCATTTTCCATCCTAGCATAAAATGGGGCACCGTTCAATGGAAACATTGCAGATTGCTCCGGTGAGATAAATGAGCCGCAGTCATATAATTCTTGCAGTAAAAAGCGGATTCATGTATGATTATAGGAGAACAAATCGTTTGGAAAGCAGGGGTGCAGAAGCATGATACAGGTAGAACATGTAACAAAGCAGTTTGGCAGGGAATTTACTGCGGTAGAGGACCTGAGTTTCTCGATAAGGAAGGGAGAGATCGTCGGTTTTGTCGGACAGAATGGTGCAGGTAAGACGACTACGATCAAAATGCTGACAAGTGTCCTGAAACCTACCAGGGGAAGGATTACGATCAACGGTTATGATATTCAGCAGGAATCCTTAAAGGCAAAGGAGTCTATTGCTTATGTGGCGGATAATCCGGATATGTTCCTGCGTCTGACCGGTATGGAATTCATTCATTTAATGGCAGATATCTATCATGTTCCCGCTAAAGAACGAACCCCCAGGATTGAAGCAATGGCAGAGCGCTTCGAGATCCGGGAGGTGCTGAATCGTCCCATGAGCGACTATTCGCACGGAATGCGTCAGAAAATGATGGTCTGCGCAGCATTGATCCATAATCCGCCGGTCTGGATTCTGGATGAACCGATGACCGGACTGGATCCGAAGGCGGCTTTCGAACTGAAGAATATGATGCGGGAGCATGCCGGTGAAGGCAACTGTGTCTTTTTTTCCACCCATGTACTGGAGGTGGCGGAGCAGCTCTGCGACCGGATCATAATCATTCGGAATGGCAGGTCGGTATTTAACGGTACCTTAGAGGAATTAAGAGCAGGCTATCCGGACAAAAGCCTGGAGAGCATTTTTCTGATCATGAATGAAGAGTTACCGGAAGATGGCAGGGAACTGACAGATCCGGTGGAGAAAGAGGAGCAGACGGGAGAAATAGACAGAAAGAAGGAGGATGCAGAATGAAACAGATCCGAAATCAGCAGGTGTCCCATCTTCTGAAGCTGCTCCGGCGGGGACAGGAGATGGCAATGCCGAAAGAAGGAAGGGAGAAGAAGACTTATACGGTCTTTGGCGGTGCCGCTATGCTGTTTATCATGATCCCCTGCTGTATCATTGTAGGTGTGATCGCATATGTTATGACCCTTGCTATGATGGAGGCCGGCGGAAAGGAAGAAGGCATGCTGTTCATTGTCCAGTTTATTTCTGCCTGTGCCATGATATTCGGTCTGAATGTAATCGTAAATGAATTCTATTTTTCGTCGGATATTGATTACCTTCTTCCGCTCCCGGTCCGGACACAGGATCTGATACTGGCCAAATTCTGGGTGACCTACCAGGCAGAAAGTGTAATGGAATTCATGGTGATCTTTAGCGCCTATATCGGCTATGTACTTGCCATCGGCGTAACACCCATCGGTATTATTACGGGACTTCTCGGGACTGTGACGCTCCCCATTGTACCACTGGTATACTGTGGGATCATCAGTATGCTTTTAATGTTCTTTTTCCAGGGGATCCGTAATCGTAAGGTGCTGAATGCCATTATGGGCGGGATGACACTGGTGCTGATCTTAGGCGCTTTTTTGTCCTTCCAGGGGCTGGAGGGCTTTTCGATCGATACGTATGTTACGTCATTGACCAGTGGAGAAAATGTATTTATGAACAGCATGAATATTATTTTTTACCCCGGATATCTTCTCGTGCATTCTGCCGCTGCAGAAAGCTGGCTGGAAGTAGTGTTATATCTTCTGATCAATATTGTGCTTCTGGCAGTATTCATGGCAGTAGCCAACCGGATCTATCTGCCGGGGTTATACAGCTTTAAGTCTGTATCCAATAAGAAGGAGAAGGGAGAGGAAAGAATACGGGATCAAAGACAGAAAGGCGTATTTCGTTCTTACTTTGAAAGGAATTAAAGACGATCCTGCGTACACCGGCCTTTGTATCTAACTGCGTGCTGATCAATTTCTTCTGGCCGGTCATTATCATTATAGTCTGCATGATGCAGAAGGGAAGTGATACGATCGAAAATTTTATTGCAATGTATCACGGAGGAAATATGCTGGCAGAGATCATTGCCCTGGCGCTGTTTCTGGGTCTTGCTGCACTGACCACTGCTGCGAACGGAATTGCTTCCAGCTCCTTTACCAGAGAGGGAGCGCATGTTGACTTTATGAAGTACATACCGGTTCCATACACATTACAACTGCAGGCAAAGGGACTGCTCAGTCTGCTGTTCAGTTATCTTAGCTACCTTATGGATATTGCGGTGATGACATTCATTCTGAAGCTTGGGGCCCGGAGCATCCTTTATTATGCTGCTGCCGGCGGCTGCGTGGTATTTTTTATTACCTGCCTTGGTATCTGGCTGGATTCCATGCATCCAAAGCTGATCTGGGAAGATGAATTAAATGCCCTGAGAGGAAATCTGAATGTTTTCTTTAATATGGCGTTTGCGATCGTGGCCACGGGACTGATCTGTGGAGGAGGGTTTCTTCTGTACCTGATACCGCACTCTACTATAAGCTTTATTTTTCTGCTTTATCTGACCGGATTATTGATCCTGGATATCCATATGTACCGGTTTACGATCCGGAAGGCAGCGGAGAACCTGGAGAAGCTCTCTGTATAGATTCCGGCTCCGGCTTAAGAAAACCGTCACTTTTCTGTCACTTTTTGTCTGTTGAAACAGAATAGAAAATATGATAAAGTAATAGAAAATTATAAAATAACATAAACTGACACGAAAGGATGATAGTAAATGAGGCACAGGAAATCAAACTGGAGATTATCGCTTGCGGGAATGATCGCAGGCGCTCTGCTTGTCATGAGTGGTGGCGCACTGATTCATACATATGCATTAGAAGGGGAATGGAAGCAGAATGAACATGGCTACTGGTATGGTTATTCGGATGGTACCTATCCGCAGAATCAGTGGCTGCAGATTGATGAGAAATGGTATTGGTTTGACGGAGATGGTTACGCAGCAAACGGATGGCTGCAGTTAAATAATAAATGGTATTACTTTGATGAAAGCTGTGCCATGCTGACCGGCTTACAGGAGATTACCAATGCAGAGGGCGTCACCAATACATATTATCTGAATACAAATGGTGAAATGCTGACGGGCTGGCACCGTATCGGTGCGGACTGGCATTATTTTGGTCTGAAAACAGGAGCCATGATGGGCGATAATGCCCATGAGAAGGGAACCCTGAAGGGGATTGATGTTTCCAAGTGGCAGGGGGAGATTGACTGGAATGCAGTAAAGGAGTTTGGAATTGAATTTGCCTTTATCCGCCTGGGGCATGACGACCATGTACTGGATCCTTATTATATCAAGAATATAAAGGCGGCAGAAGCAGTGGGGATTCCGGCAGGCGTATACTTTTACAGTACCGCGACAACTGCAGCTGAATCCTTATCGGATGCACAGTTTGTGATCGATAACCTTCAGGGATATAATATATCCTATCCGGTAGCCATTGATCTGGAGGATTCTTCCCAGAGCTCATCCATGTCCCGGGAACAGATCACTGCCATCGGCAAGGCGTTCTGTGACGAGATCCGGAAAGCAGGCTATACGCCAATGGTTTATTGTAATGAAAACTGGTACCGGAACTATGTGGACTTTAACAGCATGGGAGATGTGGAACGATGGATCGCAAGATACAGTGACAGTCACAATGAGAATCTGCCGAAGCATATCTGGCAGGCAGGAAGCACCACCCGCATTGCGGGCATCAATGGAAATGTAGATATTAATTTCGGATACAAGGATTATACGCAGGTGATCACGCCAAGAACTGCATCCGATCCGGGTTATGTTAAGAGTGCAGGCGTCTGGATCCAGGATCCACAGGGCTGGTGGTATTGTCATACCGATGGCAGTTATTCCAAAAACCAGTGGGAACTGATCGAAGGAACCTGGCATTGGTTTAATGAGGCAGGGTATGAAGCACCGGCAACCGGCTGGCAACTCCTGGAGAATGAATGGTATTATTATGATACAAATGGTTCGGCAGCAAATGGCTGGCGCATGGTGAATGGCAGCTGGTACTTTATGGCTGAGAATGGCAAGATGCTGACGGGCTGGCAGTTCATTAACGGTAAGTGGTATTATCTGGATGAAACCGGAAACGGAGCAATGAAAACCGGCTGGCTGACCCTGGACAATAACTGGTATTATCTGGATCCTTCTGATGGCGGCGCCATGGCAGAGGGCTGGAAGGTCATCAACGGCTCCTGGTATTATCTGGATCCGCTCAATAAGGGCGTAATGCTGACGGGCTGGCAGTTTATTAATAACAACTGGTACTATCTGGGTGGAGCCGGAGACGGTTCCATGAAAACCGGCTGGCAGAAGGTCGGGGCAAACTGGTTTTATATGAATGGCAGCGGTGCCATGGCAGCAAACACGTATATCGGTTCCTATTATGTGAATGAGGATGGTGTCTGGCTGCCCGGCGGTGCACCTGCCGGCTGGCTGAAGGACAATACCGGCTGGTGGTACCGGCATGGCAATGGCAGCTATACAGTGAATGGATGGGAACTGATCAATGGCACCTGGTATCATTTTGATGGCAGAGGCTATATGCAGACCGGCTGGCTGAATGACCGCGGTACCTGGTATTATCTGGAAGACAGTGGTGCGATGTTCAAGGGCTGGCTGAACGACAGTGGTACCTGGTACTATTTAACAGAAAGCGGTGCTATGGCGAAGGACTGGATTCAGATTGGCAATGACTGGTATTACCTGTATGACAGTGGTGCCATGGCAGAAAATGCATGGATTGGAGGCTGTTACGTCGATGGCTCCGGCAAATGGATAAAATGATCTGATACAAGTTCGATTGGATTCACCCGGAAACATATTCCGGGTGAATTTTTATGTCACAAAATTTAATTTAACAAAGATTGCAAAGACAAATTTAGAATTCAGCAGAGATGAAATGTAATATTTTTGAAAGAGATATCTGTCAGGTCTGTGTTTACAGAAATAACTGGAAGTGATATAATTAAATTGCTTTAAGCATGGAGGAAAAAGATGAAAAAGGAGGATTTTAGGCAATGAAGAAAAAGAGTTTGCTTATTGCAGCACTGGCTGCAGCAGTTGTTGTTGCCAGTCCGGTTGCTGCAAATGTAGCAAATGCTGAAGAGGCAGAAAGTACCGGAGTTTGGAAGCAGGATTCCAAGGGTTGGTGGTATGAATTCAATGACGGCACTTACGCAAAGGATGGTATCTATTCTTCTCAGGATAGCGATGCGAAGTATATGTTTGATGAAAGCGGCTATATGACGACCGGATGGTATTGGAAGACCGATAAGACTTATGGCGGCGGTGATTATTACTATTCCAACAACAGTGGTGAACTTCAGAGCGGATGGCAGAAGATCAACGGTGCATGGTATTATCTGCACGAAGATTATTTCTATATGTATGGTGAAGGCAAGCATACCGTCAATGATACCAAGTACTGGTTCACTCCAAGCGGTGCAATGGTTGACGGCTGGTATAACTATGATCCGTCAAGTACATATGGTAACTGGGTATATTGTAATGCAGACGGTTCCGCTTATGACGGCTGGCTGAGCTACAATGGAGCATGGTATTACATGGAAGAGGGCGATACCTATCAGAATACTACAGTTGCCAAGTTCCAGAAGGCAGATGGCAGCACCTACTATGCAAAGTATGCAAAGACCAGTGATGATACCAAGCTTGAGACTTATTATCTGGGCAGAGATGGCAAGATGATCGATGGCTGGTATTATACAGAGTATGAGAACAAGGCAACCGGTTATAAGAGCAATGGCTGGAAGTATGGTGAAGTCGGCGTTGTTAAGAAGGGCTGGGTAAAGTCTGGCGGCAAGTGGTATTTCACCAGTGCAGAAGGTGATATGTATCGTGATTCTATCAACTTTGTTGGTGATTCCAAGGATGCACCAGCCTACCCAAGCAGCAGTGATTATCGTGGCGCTGACGGATATATTGACTGGGATGCCTATGAGGCAGCAGTTGCACAGTATCGTAAGGATTATGAGGAATTCTACAGAAAGAATACCTATATCTTCGATGCAAGCGGTGCAATGGTAACCGGATGGTATGCAAGCAAGGATACTTATGGTACAACCTGGTACTATGCAAATGAAGACGGTACAGCTTATGAAGGCTGGGTAAAGAGCGGTAACAATTACTACTACATTGACCGTGGTGTTATGCTTACCAATACTCTGACTCCAGATGGATACTATGTAGATGCAAACGGTGTCTGGAGATAGTTCTATTTCGTATTATTTATAGCAAAATTTGTACAAATTAGAATGCTTAAAGTGTTCACCCCCGGAACAACTCCTGTTCCGGGGGTGCTTTTATATTTTTATTCTGTTATTCTGCCGTCTGGCTGACTGCAGCTTCCAGCTGTGGCTGCCGGTGCCCCTGCTCGGTTGCGGTACTGAGTCGTTTCTGTGCAGTTGAGAGCATCAGTTTGATCCGGTTCAACTGATTGACCTCGGAGGCTCCCGGATCATAATCCACTGCTACAATATTCGCATCCGGAAATGCGGCACGCAGTTCTTTGATCACGCCTTTTCCTACGATATGGTTTGGCAGACAGCCGAATGGCTGACAGCAGACGATATTCGGCACATCGGTCTTGATCAGTTCGATCATCTCTGCAGTAAGGAACCAGCCTTCACCGGTCTGATTTCCAAGAGAAACAATCGGTTTTGCATACTCCGCAAGTTCATCAATGTGAGCGATGCTGTTAAAGTGCCTGCTTGCCGCTAATTCCTTTCGGGCAGTGGAACGGTACAGGTCTAAGAATTTGATCACCCAGTTGCTGATAGTAGCGGCCCGTTTGGTCTTACCCAGGAACTCATGCTTGTAATTTGCATTGTAGGCACAGTAGTCCAGGAATCCGGATAAATCCGGCATAACTGCTTCCGCACCCTCTGCCTCTAACAGTTCTACGATCTTATTATTGGCGCATGGCTGGAATTTTACCAGGATCTCACCAACGATGCCAACTCTGGGTTTCTTAATATCACGAATCGGGAGCCGGTCAAATTCCCGGATGATCCCCTTAATATTTTTCTTAAAGGAACGCATGCTGGCACCGTCTTCAATGGATTGAATACAGATTTTTTCCCACTTTTCATGCAGGGCGTTGGCAGACCCCGGTACTGCCTCATAAGGACGCATATGATACAGGCAGCGCATGAATACATCTCCGTAGATCACAGCCTGTATGGAGGCACGGATCATGGTATAGTTAAATTTGAAGCCCGGATTGCTTTCCAGCCCACCCGCATTGATCGAAATGACCGGTACCTGTTCAAAACCTGCTTTTTCCAGTGCACGACGGATGAAACCGATATAGTTGGTGGCACGACAGCCACCGCCGGTCTGGGTGATCGCCAGTGCTGTATTATTTAGATCATACTTTCCGGACTGCAGCTCCTGGATCAACTGTCCGACTACCAGAATGGAAGGGTAGCAGGCATCGTTATTCACATACTTCAGGCCTACATCCACCGCTGATTTATCCGGATCCGGAAGTAAGGCAAAATTCACACCGCTTTTGCTGAAGGCAGGCATCAGCATACTGAAATGGATCGGTGACATATTCGGTGCCAGTACCGTATAACGCTGCCCCTTCATTTCTTTGGTAAATATTTCACGTTCGTAGGCAGAAGATACCGGATGAGGTTCGATTCCCCGCTTGTTCCTTACCTTTACCGCACTGATCAGGGAGCGGATCCGGATCCGGGCAGCACCCAGATTGCTGACCTCGTCAATCTTTAATACGGTATAGATCTTACCGGATCCGGAGAGTATATCATTCACACAGTCTGTAGTGACCGCATCTAAGCCGCAGCCGAAGGAATTGAGCTGGATCAGCTCCAACTGTCGGCTGGTCTTTACATAGTTTGCAGCAGCATAGAGGCGGCTGTGATACATCCACTGATCGGACACGATCAACGGACGTTCCACCTTGCCTAAATGGGCAACCGAATCCTCGGTCAGGACTGCGATGCCATAAGAATTGATCAGCTCCGGCAGACCATGGTTGATCTCCGGATCAATATGATAGGGACGTCCGGCCAGGACGATGCCCATCCGATTGTTCTCTTCACAGAAACGGATGGCCGCCTCGCCCTGCTGCTGCAGATCCTGCTTTACGCGTTCATATTCTTCAAAACCGGCGTCTAAAGCCGCCTTGATTTCCTTTTTCTCAATCGTACAATATTTTGAAAATTCATTGTACAGACGGACCACTAATGCTTCCCGGTTATCCAGCGCCATAAACGGTCGGATGTAGGTAATATCATCGCGCTGAATCTCCTCCATATTATTCTTGATATTTTCCGCATAAGAGGTAACGATCGGACAGTTGTAGTGATTATAAGCATCCGGTGTCTCGTTTTGTTCATAGACGATACAAGGGTGGAAGATCATCTTAACATTGTTCTGGATCAGCCACATAACGTGTCCGTGTGACAGCTTTGCCGGATAACATTCAGATTCACTTGGTATGGATTCAATCCCCAGGGTATAAATATCCCGACTGGAAGGCGGAGAGAGAATGACCCGGAACCCCAGTCTGGTCAGGAAGGTAAACCAGAGCGGGTAATTCTCATACATATTCAGGATTCTCGGTATTCCGATCTCGCCACGAATCGCCGCTTCCTTTGAAAGCGGTTCATAGTCAAACAGACGATTAAATTTATATTCAAACAGATTTGGAACATGATCCTTATTTTTCTTCTGCCCGATCCCGCGTTCGCAGCGGTTTCCGGTAATGAACTGCCGGCCGCCGGTAAAGCGGTTAATGGTAAGCAGACAGTTATTGGTACAGCCCTTGCAGCGGGACATAGAGGTCTCATAGTGCAGGGCATTGATCTCTTCGATGGAAAGCATGGTGCTGGCTGTTTTCCCGTCATAATTGTCCCGGGCGATCAGGGCAGCGCCAAAGGCACCCATGATACCGGAGATATCCGGACGGATGGCCTCTCTACCGGAAATCAGTTCAAAGCTGCGCAGGACAGCATCATTGTAGAAGGTTCCGCCCTGAACCACGACACGCTTCCCAAGGTCTTTGGGATCGGTCAGTTTAATGACCTTCAGCAATGCATTCTTAATGACAGAATAGGCAAGGCCGGCAGATATGTCGGAGACGTCAGCCCCTTCCTTCTGGGCCTGCTTTACCTTGGAATTCATAAATACGGTGCAACGGGATCCCAGATTGATCGGATGCTCCGCAAACAGGGCGATCTTAGCAAAGTCTTCAATCTTATAATTCATGGATTTGGCAAAGGTCTCAATGAAGGAACCGCAGCCGGAAGAGCAGGCTTCGTTTAACATAACGTTATCGACTGCCTGATTTTTGATCTTGATACACTTCATGTCCTGACCACCGATATCCAGGATACAGTCCACCTCCGGCTCAAAGAAGGCAGCGGCAGTATAATGGGCAATAGTTTCTACCTCTCCATCATCCAGCATCAGGGCAGACTTGATCAGGGCCTCTCCATAACCGGTCGAGCATGCCCGGACGATCCTTGCATGCTCCGGCAGGATCCGGTATATCTCCTGGATGGCCTGAATACTGGTATTCAGAGGACTTCCATTATTGCTGCTATAGAAGGAATAGAGCAGTGTGCCATCTGTTCCCACCAGAGCAACCTTGGTTGTGGTAGAACCGGCATCAATTCCTAAGAAACAGTCTCCTTCATAGGCAGTCAGATCACCCTTGTTCACCTGATAACGGTTGTGACTTTCACAGAAGGCATCGTATTCTGCCTGATCCTGAAACAGAGGATCCATACGGTCTACTTCCATTTCAATCTGAATGTCACTATGAAGCCGTTCGTCTAATGCCTGCAGGGAGGTGTAGAAATCCGTCTCCTCTGCATTCAGGGCAGCGCCGATCGCGGCAAACAAATGAGAATTGTCCGGTGCGATGATCTGTTCCTCCGTTAAGTTCAGATTCCGTACAAAAGCCTTCTGTAATTCAGACTGAAAGTGAAGAGGACCGCCTAAAAAGGCAACATTTCCCCGGATCGGTTTGCCGCAGGCAAGCCCGCTGATGGTCTGATTTACAACAGCCTGATAGATGGAGGCAGCAAGATTTTCACGAGTCGCTCCTTCATTGATCAGCGGCTGAATATCGGTCTTTGCAAATACGCCGCAGCGTGCAGCAATCGGATATATAGTATCATAATTTTTGGCATACTCATTCAGGCCTGCCGCATCCGTCTGGAGCAGGGAGGCCATCTGGTCAATAAAGGAACCGGTACCGCCGGCGCAGACACCGTTCATCCGCTGTTCAATTCCGTTGGTGAGATAGATGATCTTGGCATCCTCGCCGCCAAGCTCAATGGAAACATCCGTCTGAGGTGCATAGAACTGCAGTGCATCCGTAACGCAGACCACCTCCTGGGAGAAAGGAACCTCTAATATGCCGGCAATGGCGAGTCCGCCGGAGCCGGTAATGGTAGGCTGAAGCGTAAGGTCACCTAATTTTGCTCTTGCGTCCTCGACCAGACGGGCAAGAGTACCCTTAATATCGGCAAAATGCCGTTGATAATCAGAAAATAATATATTATGTTCCTTATCTAATATCGCAACCTTAACAGTTGTAGAACCAATATCAATACCAATCGTATAATTCATAGCTGTATGTGACAATATATGTCGTCCTCCTTCTATATTATAGGAAAAAATCAATACCTAGGTTATTATAAGGGAATCTGTCGAAAAACACAATATGCAAAACATGGCTGTGTCCTTACGTTTTTATGAAAAGAATGAAGAAAATATGTAATAAGTTTGAAAGGATTCCGGCAAAAAAGTTATCACGCGATCGTGTTGCATGAATAAAATAATCAAAAAGACGAAAGGGCTTCTTCGGATGTATAGTAATTCTCAGAATTGCCGAGGCTTTGTTTATGTGGTACAGGAAGGGGATACCTTATATAAAATTGCCCGGAATTATGATCTGAAATTAATTGATGTATTGCGAAATAATCCCTATGTAAATGTATATAATCTTCAGGTAGGAGATGAACTTTGCCTGCCGACCATGCCAAACTCTACGGTCCCGGGAGGGAGCAGTGAGCGGACCTATATTACCCAGGAGGGGGATACCCTGCAGGATATTCTGCGATTATTTGATACGGATTTCAACAGTCTGGCAGAATATAACGCCTCTTTACAGGAACTGCCGGTTCCGGCCGGATTTGTACTGCGGTTTCCGGTGATGGCACCGCGATAGAATAGATATGATTATGGTTTCTCTGCAAGCGTCACGGATTTAGAGGATGCCGGCGGTCTCAAGCATTTTGACCGCCGCACCCTTAAGCTTCTTGTCTGTTGGAACGGATTATGCTATGATGAAATGCAAACTCTTGCGTTTGGAGATTGAATGGGATATAATTGAAAAAGCTATGTATAAGAAAAGGATGATAAGACATGCATTGGATGAACAAATTAGAACGAAAGCTGGGGAAATACGCAATTAAGAATCTGATCGTGTATATTCTGGGTGCGTATGTGATCGGCTATGTGTTATATTTTCTGGATTACTTCCAGATGGTGCCGGGAATCTACCGTCTTCTGGAGATGGATCCGGCGGCAATCTGTCATGGACAGGTATGGCGGCTGGTCACCTGGGTCTGTACGGTTCCGCAGAGTCCAAGTCTGTTTCTGGTCTTTATGTTCATTTTCTATCTCTGGATCGGACGAACCTTAGAGAATATATGGGGAACCTTCCGTTATAATGTATTTATTTTTATGGGTATCATTCTTATGACCGTCGGCCCGATGCTGATCTATCTGGTGACGGGACTTGCCGGCGGATTTGAGCATGCGATCTCCTTATCGGCCAGCACCTATTATCTGAATCTGACGTCATTTCTGGCCTTTGCAACGATCTTTCCGAATCAGCAGGTTTACTTTATGTATATCATACCGGTGAAAATGAAGTGGCTGGCGATTCTGGATGCTGTTGTCCTGGGCTTTCAGCTTGTGCAGAGCATTGCGTTTGCCTGGATGGTTCCTGCGGCAGCACCGTTATATATTTCAAACGTGGTTTCAATCCTGCTTTCCGTTGCAAACTTTGTGATATATTATTTTGCCACCCGGAATTATAAACGACTTTCTCCAAAGGAGATCAAGCGAAAGCGGAATTACCGCAGGCAGGTACGGGCCGGCAGTGCCAGAGGTACCAAGCATTATTGTGCCGTATGCGGTAAAACAGAAGAAACCAATCCGGAGCTTAGTTTCCGGTTCTGCTCGAAATGTAAGGGGAATCTGGAATACTGTGAAGAGCATTTATTTACCCATGAACATAAAAAGTAATGAAAATTAAGAACGAGTGATCACAAGGAGAGCATCATGCAGAAACAGGAACGCTTAGTTATAAAGCAGCTGGGAGGAAAACAGAATATCAGAGAGAACCTGCCCAAGTATGCCGGTATCCTGAGCCGGGATTATATGGGGTATGCGCTGATCCAGCTGGCCATGAATCTCTACACTTTTCAGGAACGCCGGGAGGAGAATTCCAATCCGGATCCCTTTTTGTCAGAGGTTCTTGATCAGATTCAGAAATGGACCGGATATTATGTACTGGACAAGCGATACGGGAACCGGGAGGAGGAACGGAAACAGCTCCACAGTGTCCGTAATCGGATCATTGCAAAGATGCGGGTGCTTACCAGTTATACAGATGCCCTGGAATTATATGAATACATATTGAATCGTCTGGAGTATTCTTATGATATTGTGGACGAGGACATGGTAGTGGATCCGGAAGCTTATAGTAAGCAGATCTTTCAATATCTGTTTCAGGATGCAGATAAGATGGTGATCAACAGTAAGATTCAGATGGCGGTATCCCAGCTCCCGGTTCGGATCACAAAGAACCGTTTTTATGACATTCTGAATGAAAGTCTGAAGATATATACCGGGTCGGAATGCAGCAGTGTGGATGATTTTGTGGAAACGATCCGTTCCTGCTCCGGTCTCTACCGTCCGGAAGGCTTTGAAACGGAATATCCGGAGCTTTTCGAAACATTAAGGGACTTTGAGGAACTGGACTACGGGAGTCTGTCTCAGGCAGACTGGCAGCGCTATTCGGATAAGCTTTCAGAAACCGCCTGCTATATTGAGGAGATCGTATCCGATTATCTGATGCTGGAGGAAATCGTTAACGCTCTGTATGCAGTTATGACCGCCTGTGTCTATGTGCAGGAGGAGACGAAGGAAATGGGCTATGCTGGGAAGATATTGGAATGTGTTCTGGAGGCGATGGCGGATCAGACCCCGGTTTCCGAACTGGCGGAAGACTGCTTTTTTGCCCTGGAGGGAGCGCCGGAAGCCCTGACCGGGCAGTTGATGCAGGAGGAAGGGCTGCTGTTTGATATCTGGTCCGGAGAGCAGGATGCACTGAAGGAACTGGAACTGGCTGAGGAATATGCAGATCTGAATCTGATCTCCAAGCTGCTCAGCACCAGTATCTTTATCGATCTGAAACCGGATGCCCTGGTACCGGAGCTTGCAGACAGCCGGTATATCGATCAGGCCCGGGATCGTTTAGTTGATGAATTCTCCCGTTCGTTTGCTGCCCATGATAAGAGGGTTAACCGGGCGCGAATGGCTATGGTACTGGGACAGGTTCCGGTATTCTTTAACAGCCAGCAGGAGATAGCAGAGTATCTTACCTATGCATTGGAGCATTGTAACAATAACAGTGAATTAAAGGCGGTAGCCGCCATCATGGATGAAATGATGGAAGAATAAGGATGGCAGGAAATTCCATGAAGCTGTACAATCGAATGTATGTCCGTGGCATACCGGACCGGAGGATTCTGCCTATCATGCGGAAAATGAACCGGAACCGGAATGTTTCCAGGTTGTATTGTATTACCCTACCGGTATTCCAGGACGGAATTTTGGAAATATATGAATATGATGAGCTGTGTCAGCCTCTGTATGAGGAACTGGAACATCCGGTCATTGTGATCGGTATCACCGGAACCAGAAAAGAAGCGGAGGAGCTGGTACGGCTGATCGTGGATGAGGTATATCAGAATACCGGTACATTTGATGTAGAAGCATATCTGGGTCTCTAGGTTCAGGAGGTGATGACTTGGTACATGTATTATTATTAATATTGAAGGTGCTGGGCATCACATTACTGATCCTGCTTGGGATCTTAATCCTGGTATTTCTTCTGGTTCTTCTGGCCCCCTTCCGCTATACCATTGATGCTGAGTATTATGGGGATATCCGGGCAGTCGGAAGGATCCGCTGGCTGTGCTTTGTACTGGATCTAAAGGGAATCTATGGAAACAGTCGTTTTCTTTATTATCTGAAATCTTTTGGGTTTACCATATCAACGAATGATGAAACAGATAAGCATTATCAGAAGAGCAGTAACCGGTCCGCATCCTCAGAGGAAAGGAAGAAGGAACCAGAGGTTCCGGTCCGCCTGGTAGAGGACGACTTTGATTCCTTTGTGAAAAAACCGTCAGACGGAGGTCACAGGACAGACTCCGGAACAAAAGAAACACAGGGGGAAGAACAGGAGAGCAGAGTGCTTTCCAATGAGAATGCAGGAGAGACAGATCCGATCCGAAAGATGGAGAAGGATTCAGAAACCGGTTCCGTACAGGAAGAGAGCGGTCTATTTCAGAAGCTGCATGATACAGTGAAACAGGCTGTAGAATGGTTTACTACGATTCCGATGCGTATTCATTATAAAATTTCGGAGATACTATCAAGAATACTTGACTTTTTCGCCAATATAAAGGAAAATATTAGCAGGCTGGTGGAAAAGAGGGATGTTATCCTTAACCGTGTGGTATCTGTTCGGGAATTTCTGAAACAGGAAGCTACCGGAAAGGCATGGAAGGACAGTATGGCATATCTGCGAAGGATATGGAAGCATATCCGTCCGAAACGGTTCCAGGGGACGGTTCATTTTGGAATGGAGGATCCGTCGTCTACCGGACAGATCCTGGGCGCCATGAGTCTGCTCATGCCTCTGTACCAGGATCATATTGTGATCGCGCCGGATTTTGAACAGAAGATATTGGAGGGGCAGTTGTATGCCAGAGGCAGGGTCCGGATGGGATTTTTTCTGGTTCTGATACTGCAAATCCTGTTGAATCGGAATCTAATGCAGACGATTCAGGAAGCAAGGACAATATTAGGAGGAAATAAATAATGGCAAACAATGATTTTAACACAACAGTCAGTACATTGTTCAACGGAATGGATTCATTCCTGACAACGAAAACCGTGATCGGAGAACCGACTACGATCGGCAATACGATCATCCTGCCTTTGGTTGACGTGACCTTTGGCGTTGCAGCAGGTGCATTTGCGGATGGAGCTGCAAAGAACAGCGGTGCCGGCGGACTTGGAGGAAAGATGTCACCAAGTGCGGTTCTGGTAATCCAGGATGGACATACGAAGCTGGTGAACGTGAAGAATCAGGACAGTATTACCAAGATTCTGGATATGGTTCCGGAGCTGCTTGACAAATTCGCTGAATATGCAAAGGATTATAAGGACAAGAAGGATAATGAGGCCTTAGAAGCAGAGGATATGGATGCGATTGAAGATTGATCGTTGTCCTGTCAATTTTTTCGGATTGCCTGCATATAATAGGGTATAGAATGAGAACGGAAAGAGGGGGAATACACATGAAGCGGTTATGTGGGTTTGCCCTCTTTTTTATCGCTGCCGGGATGATCATCCGATGTTTTATTGAAGGGTTCTGGGCGTTTCTATGCATTGCCGGCTGCCTGTTTCTGGCCTACTGTCTGTTTTGCAAGTAAACCTGCACACGCTCAATTTACCTTCACACAAATGAGATTGCAAGCATTTCCTATTGCCCTGTGCTTTTACGGAAATAAAAAAAGCCCCTTCGGGCTTTTTTACGTTTCCGTATCCGATTAAGCACGCTCTACTAATCCGGATTTTAAACAAGAAGTACAAACGTACATCTTCTTCGGCGCTCCATTCACAAGAACACGAACAGACTTAATATTTGACTTCCACATTCTGTTGGATCTTCTATGGGAATGGCTCACCTTGATTCCGAAATGAGCACCTTTATCACAAATTGCACACTTTGCCATCTCTAGCACCTCCTCGCATCTTTCTAACCGAAACAACGTGTCAATTTTAACAGATTTATTTTGGAAATGCAAGTAGAAATATGGAAAAATTGTATTTCTTTTTTTGAAAAAAACGGTTATAATAGTATCAATATGCTGAAAGGTTAAAATAAAACAGAATGGAGGTTATTCTATGAAGGGACGAATGAGCACGGAAAATGGTGATATTTTAATTGATATTGAAGTGATTGCCCAATATGCCGGCCTGACTGCAGTGGAATGCTTTGGCATTGTGGGAATGGCAACAGTCAGTATGAAAGACGGACTGGTTAAGCTGCTGCGGGGGGATAGTGTAAGCAAGGGTGTGAATGTTATGATTCACTCGAATCAGATCTCCATAGATTTTCATATAATTGTAGCGTATGGTGTCAGCATTTCCGTTGTAGCGGATAATCTGATGAGTACGGTACGATATAAGATTGAAGAGTTCACCGGTATGCCTGTGGAACACATCAACATTTTTGTTGAGGGTGTCCGGGTGATGGACTGATCAGTTAGGAGGAAATTAGAGTGGCAGTTATGATGATTGACGCTGGTATGCTCCAGAAGGCATTTCTGGCTGGAGCCCAGTGCATAGAAGGCAAGAAAGAATATATTAATCAGTTAAACGTATTTCCGGTTCCGGATGGGGATACCGGTACCAATATGACATTGACGATCATGTCCGCGGCAAAGGAAGTGGCAGCGCTTGAAAATCCTACCATGCGTACCTTGTCGAAGGCGATTTCCAGTGGTTCTCTGCGGGGGGCAAGAGGAAACTCCGGTGTGATCCTATCCCAGTTGTTCCGGGGATTCTGCCGGGAGATCGCAGATAAGGAGACATTGACGACAGAGGATCTGGCTGTCTGTTTTGACCAGGCGGTGGCAACCGCATATAAGGCAGTTATGAAGCCCAAGGAGGGGACGATATTAACGGTTGCCAAGGGAATGGCGGAAAAGGCAAATGAGCTGTACCGTAAGGTGAAGGATATTGAAGAATTTGGCAGGCTGATCATTGAGTATGGAAATGAAGTGCTGGCATATACACCGGAGCTGCTTCCGGTTCTGAAGGAGGCGGGTGTAGTGGATTCCGGCGGTCAGGGGCTGATGGAGGTACTGCAGGGTGCCTTTCAGTCCGTAGTCGGAAAGGAAATCGAGATCACAGCGTTTGCACCGGGGCCGGAAGAGAAGTTTGAATTTACGGTAGAGGACGATCCGGATGCGGAAATTACGTTTGGCTACTGTACCGAGTTCATTATTATGCTGGAACAGGAGTATGATGATGATACGGAAGCAGAGTTTAAGGAATATCTAAGTTCGATTGGTGATTCCCTGGTCGTGGTATCTGATGATGATATTGTAAAGGTACATGTGCATACCAATCATCCCGGACTGGCATTTGAAAAAGGACTGACTTACGGTTCCCTGACCCGTATGAAGATTGACAATATGCGGGAGGAGCATAAGGAAAAACTGGCAAAGGCAGCAGAGCATAAGCAGTCAGAACCAAAAAAGGAAGAGGCCAGAGGTACTGTATCTGCTTCAGAGCTTTCGAAGCCTGCAAAGGTGAAGGCAAAGGATTATGGATTCATCTCGGTTACCATCGGGGAAGGAATGAATGAAATCTTTGAAGGGCTTGGAGTTGACTACCTGATCGAGGGCGGCCAGACCATGAATCCGAGTACAGAGGATCTTTTAAATGCCATTGAGCAGGTAAACGCAAAGACTGTATTTATTCTGCCGAATAATAAAAATATCATTCTCGCGGCTCAGCAGGCACAAAGTCTGGTAGAGAAAAAGGAAGTGATCGTGATTCCATCCAAGACGATCCCGCAGGGGATTTCTGCCGTGATCGCCTTTGATCCGTCCCAGACTCCGGAGGATAACACCACAGGCATGACAGATGCCATGTCCTATGTTAAAACCGGTCAGGTCACCTATGCAGTACGCGATACCAGTATTGACGGGAAATCCATTAAGCTGGGCGATATTATGGGGATTGCAGATGACGGGATCCGTACTGTCGGCAGGGATGTACATGATACGACACTGGAATTAATTGATGAGTTGGTGGATGAGGAAAGCGAGCTGATCTGTCTGTATTATGGTGACGAGGTACAGGAGGACGATGCCAATACCCTGTTTGATATTCTGGAAAAGAAGTATAAGAATTGTGATATTGAGATGCATTATGGCGGACAGCCGATCTACTATTATGTGATTTCCGTAGAATGATCTGGCTATACATGACAGCAAGGCAGAACCGAATCACGCTTCCGGAAAAGTTATAGAAAAGTGCGGCTTGAAATTTGTGCGATACGTAGAGTGGCAAAAACTTGACGGAAGCTGTAAAATGAAATCAATAATATATGAATTATAACCTGGCATGGATTAAATTCTCTGACATATAATATAAAAAGATGTCAGAGAATTTTTTATTGGGAGTAATTCTATGCAGGTAACCAGTGATTTGACGGAAGGGGCCACGATTGCACGGATACATGGAACCAGAGAGGCCTGGCTGGAAAACTATCAGAGCTTATTGGAATATACCAATGAGCGGATCCGGGTTGCCGGAAAGCATAACGAGGTATGCATAGAAGGATCCGGAATGCGGATTGAGTATTACAGCGCCATTGATATGAAGATAACGGGTATCATTCAGAAAATAGAATTTGTATGAACCGGTTCGTGAAAGAACGACGGCATCCGGGACCGGGCAGATTTGAATCATATTGAAAATCAGGATTTGGGTAAATGGGTGGCATATGGGAAAAATCAGAACTTGGGCAAAGGGTTACATCGAGATTCATGTATGGGGGAGCAGACCGGAACGTTTCCTTTCCCTGTTGAATCATAAGCAGATTCATATCTGGGAGGTAGAGCCGTATGAAGGAGGATACCGGTTCAAGCTGGAGCGGTGTCATGTACGGGAGCTGGATACCATGCGGAAAAAGACCGGCTGCAATATCAAGGTTCTGAATAAATACGGACTTCCCTTTTTTCTTTTCCGTTACCGAAAGCGGAAATTCTTTGTGTTAGGACTGCTCTTATGCGGCATACTAATCTATGTATGCTCACTGTTCATCTGGGATATTAATGTAGGCGGGACGTATTTCTATACAGATGAACAGATCAAGACGCGGATTGAAGAAGCTTATGTTACAGTAGGACAGCGCAAATCGCAGGTGGACTGTAACTGGCTGGAGGAACAGCTCCGACAGGATTTTCCGGAGATTTCCTGGGTAAGCTGTGATATTATCGGAACCCAGTTAAATGTGGAAATCAAGGAAACCCTGGAGGGAACGGAGACGATAAATGAGGATACCGGTCCCCAGGACATCGTGGCGGCAAAGGACGGAGTCGTCGTTGAAATGATAACCAGGAGCGGAACGCCTGTGGTGAAGATCGGACAGAGTATTGCCAAGGGGGATATCCTGATCTCTGGCGTGATCAATATCTACGATGATTTTGATGAGGTCATTGAAACGGATTATGTGGCAGCGGACGGGGACATCATCGGAGAAACGGTGTATCAGTATGAGGATTCCTTTGAGATGCAGTATTATGAAAAGGAGTATACCGGTAATCATCAGTCTGCCTTTACGATTGAGATCATGAACTGGGTGCAGGATATTCATCTTCCATGGAAGGAATTCAGTAATTATGATGTGGTCGAGGAAAACCATAAGCTCCGTCTCGGGCATACCTATTATCTTCCGGTCAGCTTTACCGTGAAAGAACGACGGGAATATACGCCGGTGCTCTGCACCTATACGGAGGAGGAAGCAAAAGAGCGGGCCCAGTCACGTTTACAGCGCTTTCTGGATACACTGTCAGAAAAAGAGGTAGAAATCATGGAAAATAATGTTACAATAGAAATCAGGGATGGCGTCTGTTATGCAGCCGGAAACGTTGTTGTATGGGAACGGATCGGATATGGGCGGCCATTATCTATCCCGGAACCGCCTGCTCCGGATGCGGAAACAGGAAGTGGAGAAAGCCAGGAAAGTCTATAAAACTTTCCGGACAGTACAAGAAGGAGGATATGGAATGGATACGATAGAACGGAGTCTGAATATACCGGCAGAACATACACAGAATGTATTCGGCCAATTTGATAAGCATATAAAAAAGATAGAGCGTACTCTGTCAGTTACTATGATCTTACGGGATGATTCTCTAAAGCTGTTAGGCCCGGAAGAACAGGTAAAGCGCGCCGGAGAGGTGTTGGAACAGTTGATCGAGTTGTCAAAGCGCGGCAACAGCATTACCGAGCAGAATGTGGATTATGCCCTGTCCTTATCCTTTTCCAATGCAGTACAGGATATTGCGCAGTTAGACCGTGATGTCATCTGTCATACGATCAACGGGAAACCGGTGAAGGCAAAGACCCTGGGACAGAAGCAGTATCTCGATCTGATCCGGGATAAGATGATCGTGTTTGGCTCCGGCCCGGCGGGAACCGGTAAGACATATCTGGCAATGGCCATGGCAATCACCGCATTCCGGAATGATGAGGTTAACCGGATCATTCTGACCCGGCCTGCCATCGAAGCAGGAGAAAAACTGGGATTTCTGCCGGGGGATCTGCAAAGCAAGGTGGATCCGTATCTGCGGCCATTATATGATGCCCTGTATGAGATCATGGGAGCAGACACATTTCTCAGAAATATGGAAAAGGGACTGATCGAGGTGGCACCGTTGGCTTATATGCGCGGAAGGACACTCGACAACTCCTTTATCATTCTGGATGAGGCACAGAATACCACTCCGGCACAGATGAAGATGTTTCTGACCCGGATCGGCTTTGGTTCCAAGGCAGTCATTACCGGGGATCTGTCGCAAAAGGATCTGTCACCCGCTGCGCAGTCCGGTCTGGATGAAGCGTTACGGGTATTGCGGGGGATGGACGAGATCGGAATCTGCAGGCTGACCAGTCAGGATGTGGTACGTCACCCGCTGGTACAGAAGATCGTTAGTGCTTATGAAATTTATGAAGAGGGATTGAAGCGGGGCAGGAAGGAATCAAAAGGAAAAGGGAAAATAAAGTAAATATATGCAAAAAACCATAGAAAAGGGTTGTCATAATACATTTTGTTGTTTATAATGGGAGAAGACACAAGATATAGCGTTAGGAGGAGTTATGACAGTTAATATCGAGAACGAGTATCTCTGTGAAATTTCCATTAATTACCGTTCTATCATTCAAGAGGTTGTGGAGGCGGCTGTCTCTTATGTAAATTGTCCTTATGAAATTGAAGTGAATGTTTTGCTGACGGATAATGACAGCATACAGGAAATAAACCGGGAGAATCGTGGGATTGACCGTCCGACGGATGTATTGTCATTTCCGATGATCGAATTTACAATGCCGGAGGATTTCGCATTGGTAGAGGCCCATCCGGAGGAATATTTTGATCAGGATACCGGAGAGCTGAATCTGGGGGATATCGTGATCTCCATGGACAAGGTATATGAGCAGGCACGGGAATTCGGACACAGCCCGGAGCGGGAGCTGGCCTTTCTGGTGGCGCACAGTATGCTGCATTTAAGCGGTCACGATCATGAAGAGGAGGCGGAGCGTCTGCTCATGGAGGAAAAGCAGGAAGACATCCTGAAGCAAAAGGGCTATACCAGAGAATAATTAAATGAGGTGTAAAGAATGAAGAATATGAAATTGAAGACAACCATCGGGATTACCATTCTGCTGGGAGCTGCCCTGACAGCAGCCGGCTGTGGCGGAAAGGGAAACGGCAACGGCAGTGTTTCTGTACCGAAAGCTGCAATGATGAGTCCTGTCAGTGATATAGAACTGATCAATACGGAGGGGAAGGTGTTGAGTGACCTGACCGGACAGTGGATCGATCAGGCATTGAATGACAGAAGACCGATGGCAGTCATGATCAATAATATTGGCGAGGCAATGCCCCAGTCCGGCATCGGACAGGCTGATGTAATCTATGAGATGGTCGTAGAAGGCGGTATCACACGCTTAATGGCGGTTTATTCGGATTACAGCGGTCTGACGAAGATCGGTCCGGTTCGGAGCGCCAGACAGTATTATGTACGTTCCGCAGAGCAGATGGATGCAGTATACTGTCATGTAGGCGGTTCCACACTGGGGTATTCTGAGATTGAAAGCAGCGGGATTGATGATCTGGACGGACTGACCGGAGTCGGAAACTACTTTATCTACCGGGACAATTCCAGAGTGGCGCCGCATAACGCCTATGCTTCTGCAGAAGGGCTGGATTCCGCTATTGAGCATACCGGAATCAATATGACACACAAAAGCAGCTATGATCCGATGTTTGCATTCAGTTCCAAGAATAAGGACATTGAAAACGGCAGTCCGGCATCAAAGATCACAACTGCGTTTAGCAGTTCCCGGGCACCATGGTTTGAATACAATGCAGAGGAGAAGCAGTATTACCGCTTCCAGTATGGGGATAAGCAGATTGATGACCAGACGGGTGAGCAGTTGCATTTTCAGAATGTGCTGATCCTATTTGCAGAGACTTATTCGCCGGATGGCTATCTGATGGAGGTCTGCAATGAGGATTCCGGTGATGGTTATTATGCGTCCAATGGACAGTATATTCCGATCCGGTGGCGGTATGAAAACGGAACCGTTCACTATTATCTGACATCCGGAGAACAGCT
Source organism: uncultured Lachnospiraceae bacterium (assembly GCA_910587045.1). Taxonomy (GTDB): domain Bacteria; phylum Bacillota; class Clostridia; order Lachnospirales; family Lachnospiraceae; genus CAG-632. The sequence continues at coordinate 28,687 of CAJULG010000001.1, forward strand.
TATGATGAATCCGGGTAAGACCTGGATTACGTTCTTTGATGCAGAGAATACAGGCGGTATCACGTTTGAATAGGAGTAATGCATGACAGATGAAGCATTGATGTCGTGTGCAAGGGAGGCCATGAAGCAGGCATATGCTCCATACTCGGGATTCCGGGTGGGAGCCGCCCTGCTGGCTGAAAGCGGAAGGGTCTATCAGGGCTGTAATGTTGAAAATGCCTCCTTTGGCGCTACGATCTGCGCGGAGCGGACTGCTATCGTGAAAGCGGTTTCCGAAGGCGAACGGAAATTGGATACCATTGCAATTATATGTAGTGAAGAAAGACAGGCATATCCATGTGGCATATGCCTTCAAGTTATGTCGGAGTTCTTTCAGGATGGCAGAGTGCTTCTGGAAGATGGAACAGGCATTCACTGCTACCGGGTTCGTGATCTGTTGCCAAGCGCATTTCAGCTATCTCAAAATATTCATCAGGATATCAAAGAACAGTTAGAAGATACAGGCGTTGACAGGGATTAGGAGACAGGGGATATGGGTGATAGAAAAGACAATCGCCGGAATAATTTTCTGGTTCAGGGTGGTATCCTTGCAATAGCAGGAATCATAGTGCGGCTGATCGGTATGGTATACCGAATACCACTGACTCATATTATCGGAGACCGGGGCAACAGTCTGTATGACAGCGCTTATTCCGTTTACAGCATTATATTGATCATTTCCTCCTACAGTCTGCCGGTTGCAGTTTCAAAGATGCTGGCCGCTAAGAATTCCAGAAAGGAATATCTGGATGCAGACCGGATCTTTCGATGTTCGCTGGTGTATGCTGCAGGCGTAGGTCTGCTCGCTTCTGTGTTTTGTTATGTTGCAGCACCGGTTCTGGTAAAGACGGAAGCGGCGGTTCCGGTTTTGCGTGTTCTGGCTCCGGTCATTTTCTTTTCCTCTATCCTAGGAACCTTTCGAGGGCTTTTTCAGGGGCAGGGAACCATGGTACCCACCTCCTTTTCTCAGATTATTGAACAGATCTTCAATGCGGTGGTCAGTGTGCTGGCGGCCTGGCTTTTAGTGCGTCCTTTTCAGGAGGCGGATCCGGAGGATCTGCTTCCCGCCAGAGGCGCCATGGGCAGTACCCTTGGTACAGGAGCCGGTATTCTGGGCGGCCTGGGATTCGTGTTGTTTGTGTACATACTGTTTCTTCCGCAATTAAGGAGAAGAAAACGGAAGGGGCAGCGCACACCGGTAGAGTCGTACTCCAGTATCTATAAAATGATCCTTCTTACAGTTACACCAATGGTACTAAGCGCAGCGCTTTATAATGTCAGTCCCTTTATTGATAATTACATGATTTATGCCATTATGGAGAAGCTGAACTATCCGGAGCCGGATATCCAGACCATGCATGGAATCTATACGGGAAAGTATCTGCTTATGGTGAATATACCGGTTGCCATTGCCAATGCGTTATCCTCTGCCATGCTGCCGAACATCGCTGCCGCCAAGTCCAGGGGGGATGCGTCCGGAATCTTATCGAAGGCGCAGCTGACCGTTAAGGTTACCATGCTGATCGCAATTCCCTGTACGGTAGGACTGGCAGTGCTCGGAGGCCCATTGATCCAGTTGATCTTCGGCGTGAGCGAGAACTATCCCTCCCTGGCCGGGGATCTGCTGCTGTACGGAAGCAGCTTTGTTCTGTTCTTTGCCCTATCAACGGTGACCAATGCAATCCTTCAGGCTACGGATCTGTTGAAATATCCGGTCATCCATTCTGCAGTGGCACTGGTGGTTCATACCATACTCGCCTTTGTTCTTATGAACTATTTTGATCTGAAAGTATGGGGACTGGTCATATCCACCATTGTCTTTGCGGTCGTATTATGTGTACTGAATAATCTGGTACTGTGGCAAAAGCTCCGGTTCCGTATGAACTGGAAACAGACCTTTGGAATTCCGCTGATCGCTTCTGTATTTATGGGCGTTATGTGCTGGGGCGGATATTTTGTGGTTCAGTTTATTACCAAAAGCAATACATGGGGATTTTTCGTGGCCTTTCTTCTGGGGGTTATCACCTACTTTATTGCTTTATTTATGTTTAACGGGGTTACAGAAGAAGAACTGAACAGCATTCCGAAGGGGTATCTGATCGTAAGGCTGGCAAAGAAGCTGCATCTCTTTTATGAATAGTCATCGAATTCCGGATTAGAATGCCTGTTTTTGGATATAATCCAAGCAGGAGGCAGAACTATGTGGAAGAGATTATTATTGATTATCGGAATGGCACTGTTAATTGTGATTATCGGGTACCAGATCAGCTTTATCCGGACCCGGGAGCGGATCCATAAGGAAGACAGCTTACAGGAACAGGGACAGAATCCGGAACCGGAATCCTCTGTAACAGTCGGAACCGGAACAGACAAAGTAACAAAGGATACAAGGATCATAATGGAAAGCTATGATGCAGCAGGGGATCTGATACGGCGGGAAGAAACGATGGCAGGAGCGGAATTCGTAGGAAATAACCGGCTGGATATGCTGGTGTATGCAGGTACCTATCGGGAGCAGGCACCGGAACAGGAGGAAAAGGATGGACTGGAACGAATGGTACTGGAATCCTATTCCCCGGATTGTGTTACGTTCGTGAAATATTATGGAGAACCGAAGGAAGAGGAAGGCTTTCTTATCGGTGTAAAGGATAATGCAGTTATTGTCTATCTGGCGGACCGGTCTGAAGTATATGAGTATACAAATATTGAATTATGGTCTCTTCCGGCGGAGATCCAGTATGATCTGGTAGAGGGCATCTATGTGAAAAATGAGCAGGAGCTGTTTGACTTTCTGCAAACCTATTCCAGCTAAGGAGATCGCAGGGATTCTGCATTTATAAGGTTCCCGGCATGGAAGCAGTGGAACATGCAGGAATACGGAAGAAAGATAGATAAAAGGATACAGGTGAGAGGATAATGTTTGACGTAATCATAGTCGGAGGCGGAGCCTCCGGACTGGCATGTGGAATCGAGGCGGCAAGACGGGGAAAGCGCTGCCTGATCCTGGAGCAGAAAGAAAAACCGGGGAAGAAGCTTTATGCGACCGGAAATGGAAAATGCAACTTTGCAAACCGTAATGTAGAACCGGCTGCATTCCATACCACTGGGAATCCGGAGCTGCTTTCCGGAATTGTAACGCGGGAGCTTTGCCGGCAGACAGAGGAATTCTTTCGGGAAATGGGAATCCCGTCTGTGGAGCGACAGGGCTGTCTGTATCCCCGGTCGGAGCAGGCAGCTTCCCTGGTACGTGCTATGGAACAGGTGTTTTTAAAGGAAAACGGAACCATTCTCTGTAATGAGCGGGTGGAGGATGCAACATGGGATGCTTCCGGGACTGTTGTTACAGTTTTGACAAAGGAGAATCACTATAGAGGAAAAAAACTGGTCCTGGCGGCCGGCGGTATGGCAGCGCCGGGACTTGGCAGTGATGGCAGCGGCTATACCTTGGCAAAAGCCATGGGGCATACGATCACACGCTGCGTACCTGCCCTGTGCGGATTAAAATGCAGGGAACGGGGATGGAACCGCTTGCAGGGAGTACGGGCAAAGGGACGGGTATCGCTCTGGCAGGATCGGAGTTCCCTGGCAGAGGACAGCGGTGAAATCCAGTTTACGCAATACGGGGTCTCTGGCATTGTTATCTTTAATCTGTCCCGCTATGCCGGGTTCGGACTTTCTGCAAAGCATAAGATTACACTGACAATGGACTTCTTTCCGGATTTCTCTGCCAGGCATCTGCGGCATATCCTGCAGCAGATGCAGGCTGATTGTGGTTATCGGGGGATTCAGGATATTCTTTCCGGTTTTCTGCCGGAAAAGCTGGCTGTGTTTCTGATCGAACGGGCCGGGATCCCAGGCAGGCTTTCCTGTGATTCCCTGACCAGTGAGCAGTTATGGACTCTGGTGCAGATCTGTAAAGCAACGACAATACAGATTACGGGAGTCAATTCCTTTGACCAGGCACAGGTGACTGCAGGAGGAATACCACTGAAAGAAATAGATCTGGCTACCATGGAGTCGAAGCAGCAACCGGGCTGTTATCTGATCGGGGAACTGCTGGATGTGGATGGTATCTGCGGCGGTTATAATCTGATGTGGGCATGGGAAACCGGAAGAAGGGCAGGGAGAGCAATATGAAACGAATTCGGATCAACCAGATTAAATTACCGGTCTCCCATACAGATGAGGAGCTGGATCGTGCAGTACAGAGAATGATACATAGTACGACTTCTTCTGAATATACGATCGTAAAGCGTTCGCTGGATGCCCGGGATAAGACAGGACTCCGGTACATCTATTCCGTGGAGGTAACGCAGGATACGGTCAGTCCAAAGGTACTTTCCCGCTTGAAGCGGAATCCGAATATCATACTGACAGAGCAGAAGGCGTATTGCTTTGCGGATATGGTTACCGGTGAAACCGCAGCATCATCCACTCCCCATACGACTTCCGCTTTCTATGCGGGAGGGCTGCGACAGGGGCAGGCACTGAAATATCCTCCGGTCATTGTCGGAACCGGACCGGCCGGCCTGTTCTGCGGATATCATCTGGCAAAGGCAGGGTATCAACCGATCCTGATCGAACGTGGAATGCCGGTAGAGGAACGGATCCGGGAAATTGAAGCATACTGGGCCGGGGAACCGTTAAACCCGGAATGTAATGTTCAGTTTGGAGAGGGGGGCGCCGGAACCTGTTCGGATGGAAAACTGAATACCATGATCAAGGATAAGACGGGACGGATCCGGGAGGTGCTTCGAACCTTTGTGTCGTTCGGGGCACCGGAGGATATCCTGTATGTAAACAAACCCCATATCGGAACGGATGTGCTGCGGGATGTGGTACGAAATATGCGGAACGCTATCATAGAGGCAGGGGGACAGGTGTTGTTTCAGACCTGTCTTTGTGATATTCAGACAAGGCCGGAGAAGAACAGTGACCAGTCCGGCAGACTGCTATCCGTTACGGTGAGACAACAGGGAGTCCTGAGACAGCTTCCCTGCGAATGTCTGATCCTGGCTATCGGTCACAGCGCCAGGGATACCTTTGAACTGTTATACAGACGGGGGTTTGAACTGACGCCAAAGGCCTTTGCAGTAGGACTGCGGATCGAGCATGAGGCGGAGATGATCAAACGGGCCCAGTATGGCTGTTCCCGGGAAGCCGATATCCTTCCGGCCGCAGATTATAAACTTACCTTTCAGACACCTGAGGGAAGGGCAGTCTATTCCTTCTGTATGTGTCCGGGCGGACATATCGTTAATGCCTCCTCAGAACCGGGACAGATCGCAGTGAACGGTATGAGCTATCGGAGCCGGAATGCCCGCAATTCAAACAGTGCGATCGTGGTGAACGTGACACCGGCAGATTTTGACGGGAGCGGCCCTCTTGCCGGTATGGAGTTTCAACGAGCCTGGGAGCGTGCGGCCTACAGGGCGGGACAGGGCAGGGTTCCGCTTCAGTTGTTCGGGGATTATAAGGCCGGTCGTTCCTCCGCTACTCTAGGGGGGATCATCCCGGATATCAAGGGACAATTTGCATTGGCGAATTTGAATGACTGTTTGCCTAAATTCGTGAATAATGCTATAATAAAGGGAATTATGTCTTTTGACAAACAGATTCCCGGATTTGCCAGAGAGGATGCCGTACTCTGCGGTATTGAAAGCCGGACCTCTTCCCCGGTACGGATTCAGAGGAATGAAGCGTTTGTCAGTAATATTGCCGGTGTGTTCCCCTGCGGGGAGGGAGCCGGCTATGCAGGCGGTATCACATCGGCGGCGGTCGACGGGATCAAGACTGCGGAGGCAGTGGCAAAAAGCTGTTATCCGCATTATGAATAACGAGATAAGAGATAGCATATAAGGAGTTAATCATGAGTAAAGTACGAGAGGAATTAGCCAGAAAGAATCGTATTGTGATCAAGATCGGTTCTTCGTCACTGGTACATAGCAATACACAGAATCTGGATTATGGTAAGCTGGAAAAGCTGGTGCGGATGCTATGTGATCTGCGAAACCAGGGAAAGGATGTGATCCTGGTTTCTTCCGGAGCCATCGGTGTCGGGGCCAAGTCCTTAGGCCTGTTTGAACGTCCGCGTACCACCTCATTGAAGCAGGCTTGTGCCGCAGTGGGACAGGGACAACTGATGATGGTCTATCAGAAGCTGTTTTCCGAGTATCATCAGATGTCAGCGCAGGTTCTGCTGACCTTTGATGTTATCACCTCGGATGAACGGAGACGGAATTCGGTGAATACCTTTAATGAGTTATTACAGCTTGGTATTATTCCGGTGGTAAATGAAAATGATACGGTGGCTACCGAAGAGATCGAATTCGGAGATAATGATACGCTATCTGCCATTGTTGCGGCACTGGTAAAAGCGGACTGCCTGGTGGTGTTGTCAGATATTGACGGACTGTATACGGATGATCCGCATTATAACCGGGATGCAGTTCTAATCTCAGAGGTACCAGAGATCAATGACGATCTGCGGGCAATGGCAAAGGGGGCAGTGACCGGACTTGGCACCGGGGGTATGGCTACCAAGCTTGCAGCTGCTTCCATTGCGACAGCAACCGGTGCGGATATGATCATTCTGAACGGAGAACGGATTGAAATACTAAATGAGCTGTTTCAGGGAAGGGATGTAGGTACAGTATTCCATGCACATCCGGAGCTTCATTTTAAAATCGAGGACTATTTAAAGGAGGTTCACCGATGACCGATGAACAGGTAGCAAGAATTAATGAATTATATCATAAATCCAAAACCCCTGACGGTCTGACAGAAGCCGAACAGGCGGAGCAGGCAGGTCTGCGGCAGGAATATCTGATGGCGATCCGCAGGAATATGCGGCAGACTCTGGAGAATACAGTGGTGGAATATCCGGATGGAACTGTGAAAAATTTAAAGGAAGTTGGAAAAAAGCATGCAGACAACAAATAAAAAGATTACAAGAAATACCATAAAGGAAATGCGTCTGGCATTGTCTGAAGAAGAGGTGCGTACCCTGTCCGAGGAATGTGTGACGAAGGTACTGCAGTTTCCGGAGCTGTTAGAGGCCCGGACCGTATGCGTTTATATGCCGATCGGGAATGAGATTGATACCAGTGCGATCATCCAGTATTGTCTGGAGAACGGAAAACGTGTGGCGGCTCCGAGAATTGAAGGAGAGACCATGGAATTCTATTATTTTAAGCAACCTTCGGAGTTAAAGCAGGGAGCCTTTGATATATGGGAACCGACAGGCATGGAGAAGGTTACGGATGAGGAAAGCCTTGTGATCATGCCGGGAGTTGCCTTTGACTTGAACTGCAACCGGATCGGTTATGGGAATGGCTTCTATGACCGCTATCTTTCCGGACATCCCCGGATGAAGAAGATTGCCCTGGCCTATGAATTCCAGATCGTGGGAAAGATTAAGCAGGAGATTCACGATGTACGGCCGGAAATGATCGTGACGGAGAGCAGGGTGATCATGCAGCCGAAGGAATTTGACCTGGAGCAGGTGTGTAAAGCAGCAAAGAAGGCAAGCCGTAGTCTGAATCTTTTAGATACTGCCAAAAAGAATGCCTGTCTCTTAAAGGTGGCAAAGGCGATCGAGGAGAATCAGGAGCTGATCATAAAAGCCAATAAGCGGGATATTGCAGCAGCCAAGAAGAATGGTATGGCGGAGGCGTTACTGGATCGCCTTTCCTTAAATGAAAGCCGGATTCAGGGAATTGTAGAAGGAGTAATCCAGGTGGTTTCCCTGACGGATCCGATTGGAACACTTATAACAGAGTTTGACCGTCCGAACGGACTTCATGTGGAACAGGTCCGGGTTCCTTTTGGTGTGATCGGTATTATTTACGAATCCCGGCCGAATGTGACAGTGGATGCCTTTTCTCTTTGCTTTAAGACGGGAAATGCAGTGATTCTGCGGGGTGGCAGTGATGCCATTCATACCAATATGGCATTTGTATCCGTTATCCGAAAGGCACTGAAAGCTATGGAGGTGGATGAAAATGCGATCAGTCTCCTGGAGGATACCAGTCGCCAGACGGCCAATCGGTTTATGAAGATGAAGCAATATATTGATGTCCTGATCCCAAGGGGCGGAGCAGGCCTGATCCAGGCTGTAGTAGAGCAGGCTACCATACCGGTGATCGAGACGGGAACCGGTAACTGTCATATCTATATTGACCGTTATGCTGATATAGAGAAGGTGATACCGATCGTTCATAATGCCAAACTACAGCGCCTGGGCGTATGCAATGCCTGTGAATCTCTGGTGGTTCATGAGAAGATTGCGGATGAGGTCCTTCCGCTCCTGGTGGAGGATCTGCAGAAAGAGGGCTGCGAGATCCGCGGGGATGCAGATGTCTGTAAGGTTAATCCGCTGGTGAAGGAGGCAACAGAGGAGGATTATGGTACGGAATATCTGGCAAAGATCATCTCTGTGAAGGTGGTACGTTCCATTTATGAAGCGATTGAACATATCAACCAGTACAGTACCGGGCATTCCGAAGCGATCATTACGGAAAATGAGACTGCCGCAAAGGAGTTTACGGACGGGATTGATTCTGCATGCGTATATGTGAACGCATCCACCCGGTTTACCGACGGCTTTGAATTCGGATTCGGTGCAGAGATCGGGATCAGCACCCAGAAGCTGCATGCCAGAGGGCCGATGGGACTGTTAGCACTGACCTCCAGCAAGTATGTGATCCGGGGAAATGGACAGGTGCGGTAGGTTATGTTTAAATAGTATAAATAAAGGAGAGGCAGATGAATAATTTAAGTACCTTTACCGGAACCAGCCACTATATTGCATCACCGGAGCTGATGCAGGCAGTGAATGTGGCAATGGAACTGGAGAAACCATTATTGATCAAGGGAGAGCCGGGAACCGGTAAGACCATGCTGGCGGATGCCATCGGGGAAGCGACCGGAAAAAAGCTTTTTATCTGGAATATTAAATCCACGACCAAGGCCCAGGACGGATTATATGTCTATGATACCATCCAGCGTCTGTATGACAGCCAGTTTGGAGAGGAAGGTGTTGATGATATCGCACATTATATCAAGCTTGGCAAGCTGGGAGAGGCCTTTCAGTCAGAGGAGCAGGTCATACTCCTGATTGATGAGATTGATAAGGCGGACCTGGAATTTCCTAATGATCTGCTCTGGGAACTGGATAAAATGGAGTTCTATATCCATGAGACAAAGGAAACCATCCGTGCAAAGCAGCGTCCTGTGGTGATCATTACCTCCAATGCAGAAAAGGAGCTTCCGGATGCCTTTCTGCGCCGGTGTATTTTCCATTATATTGAGTTCCCGGACCGGGAGCAGATGACAGAGATCGTGAATGCGCATTTTGCACAACTGGACGAGCATTTATTAAAACAGGCCATGGATACCTTCTACTGGATCCGCAGTCTGAAGGATATCCGGAAGAAACCAAGTACCTCGGAACTGATCGACTGGATCCGGGCATTACAGCTGGGCGGAATGGATCCGGACAAGCTTCGGACCGAGATGCCGTTCCTTGGTGTACTGGTGAAGAAGGATGAAGACCTGGATGTGATCAAACAAAGGAGACTGGATTAGTGTTCTTGTCATTTTTTTATCTGCTCCGGAGCAAGGGCATTGACGTGTCGGTAACGGAGTGGCTGACTTTAATCGAAGCACTGGATAAAGGACTCTGTCATGGAAGCTTTACAGAGTTCTATTATCTTTGTCGTATGACTCTGGTAAACCGGGAATCGGATTTTGACAATTTCGATCTGGCCTTTGGTGAGTATTTTAAAGGATTGAAGGACGAGCATGATATCCCGCCGGAAATCATGAAGTGGCTGGATAAGGGGGATATGGATACCTCCCAGTTAAACAAGGATATCTACAGCTTTGACCAGCATCGGGATGCGAATACCGTGAAGCGGATGTTCCGGGAACGGGTTACGGAACAGAATTCAGAACATAACGGCGGGAATTACTGGATCGGAACCAGCGGTGGTTCTGCATTCGGGCATTCCGGACGGAATCCGGGCGGGATCCGGGTGGGTGGTACACCGGGAATGCATACCGCCTTTTCTGTCATGGGCGAACGAAGGTATCAGAGTTTCCGCAATGACCGGGCCTTAAGCATGCGACAGTTTCAGGTGGCATTCCGGCGATTGCGACAATATTCCGCCCGACTGGATGTGGCTAAAACAGAGCTGGATATTGATAAGACGATTGACAGTACCTGTAATCAGGGCGGTTATTTAAAACTGGAATTTGAAAAGCCGCGGAAGAATACAGTAAAGCTTTTGCTGTTATTTGACTGTGGCGGAACCATGTATCCCTTCATGGAGCTTTGCAATAATCTGTTTCAGTCCGTGCATAAGGCCAATCATTTCAAGGATGTTCAGACCTATTATTTTCACAACTGCATTTATCAGAAGGTCTATAAGACACCGGAATGTGAGATTGGTGACTGGGTAGACCTGGAGTATCTGTTCCGGCATTATGATAAGGATTATAAGGTGATCATTGTCGGAGATGCACAGATGGCACCGGAAGAACTGTTAGACGTAAACGGAAACTACCGTGGGCCGAATGGCGGAATGAGCGGATATGAGTGGTGTCAGCTTCTAAACAGTAAATACAAAAAGGTGGTATGGTTAAATCCCCGTTACCACGGAAATCTGACCAGTCTTAGCTGGATGGAATCCGAGCACCGGCTGTCGCAGCTGTTTCATATGTATCTTCTTTCCGTGGATGGCCTGAAAGAGGCGATTTCCTACCTGATGGCGCCGAAATAGCAGAATCGGCCGGACACAAAATGATGATTATGAACAGAAATTGGATTTGCGAAAAAGCATCATAGTAATGAATATAGTTCAATAAACTTTAACAAAGAATACAGATTGGAATCATATGAAACAAAAATGGGGACTGGTGCTCAGCGGTGGCGGAGCGAAAGGTGCTTATCAGATCGGAGTCTGGAAAGCAATGAAGGAACTACATATGGAGGAGTGGATCGGGGGAATTTCCGGTGCTTCTGTGGGAGGTCTGAACGGAGCATTATTTGCCTGCGGGGATTATGAGCGGGCAGAGGAGGCCTGGGAGAAGGTAAATATGTGTTCGATCTTTGATCCGGACTGGACATTAATCGATGGAAAGGAGGGGGCATTTTCCAGAGAAGAGATGCTGACCCTGATCCGATCCTATCTGGATATGTCAAAGCTGACAGGAAGTGACCGTCCGGTATGCTGCAGCGTCTCAAGAGTATTGCCGGAGCATAAATTTGCGGGAGAATATAAGCGTATGGATGGAAAGACCAGGTATGCCATCGAACAGCTGTTGCTGGCAACCTCCGCTCTGCCTGTTATTTACGAGGCAGTGGATTATGAAGGGGTACTGTATCGGGATGGTGGACTGACAGACAACTGTCCGATCAGGCCCTTGTATGATCTGGGTTTCCGGAAAATGATGATAATCGGATTAGACAAAGAGATGCGGCATTTTGAAACGTACTATCCGGATGTGGAGTTTCTTTCAGTTTATCCCAGTCATCCCCTGGGCGATTTATGGGACGGTGTTCTGAATTTTCATCAGAAGTATATGGAATTTATCAGAAAGCTGGGGTATAAAGACGGACTTCGAATTTTCCGTGCCTATCCGGAGGGAACAGTGGATACAGTAAGGATGCAGCAGTTGGCGGAACTGGATTACCAGGAAATCATGGCAGACATGCGTCGCATGGATTTACGGATCGAGGTGGATGGACATATGGATACCATGAAAGGAATCCTGAACCGGTACGGGGTTGATCTGTAAATCGGAAATGCGCATTTAGATTTACGGGTATTTTCTGAAATGAAAGGAAGAACATGAGAGGAACAGGACATGAAGGAACAGGGACAGTTAGAGGCACAACGACAATTTGATATGATGGAACAATGCAGAAAGCGGATATTGAAGCTATGTGAACGGGCAGGCAGGCCGCTGACCTATCACATTTCAACGTTCGGCTGTCAGATGAATTTTAAGGATTCGGAAAAGCTGGCCGGTATCCTGGAGCAGCTGGGGTATAAAGAAACAGACTCGGAACAGGCGGATTTTGTGCTGCTAAATACCTGTACGGTCCGGGAAAATGCGAATCTGAAGGTCTATGGTCATCTTGGAATGTTAAAATCCTATAAAAAGAAAAATCCTCATATGATGATCGCTCTATGTGGTTGTATGATGCAGGAGGAACTGGTCGTTGCAAAGTTAAGAAAAAGCTACCGTTTTGTGGATATTATTTTTGGTACCCATAATGTCTATAAGCTGGCAGAGTTGATTCTGACCCGGCTGGAAACCGAGCAGATGGTGGTGGATCTGTGGGAGGATGCCCGGGAGATCGTAGAGGATCTGCCGGCAGTCCGAAAGTATTCATTTAAGGCCGGAGTCAATATTATGTTTGGCTGTAATAATTTCTGCAGCTATTGTATCGTACCGTATGTCCGGGGAAGGGAACGGAGCCGGGAACCGGAGGATATCATCCGGGAGATTAATCAGCTGGTATCGGATGGGGTGGTTGAGGTCATGCTGCTGGGACAAAATGTGAATTCGTATGGGAAAACACTGGAGCAACCGGTTTCCTTTGCAGAATTACTGCAAAGGATCGAGCAGATCGAAGGTCTGCAACGGATCCGCTTTATGACCTCCCATCCAAAGGATCTGTCAGAGGATCTGATCGAAGTGATGCGGAATTCAAAGAAGATCTGCCGGCACATGCATCTTCCGGTACAGTCCGGCAGTACCCGGCTTTTGGAACAGATGAACCGTCGCTATACAAAGGAGCAGTATCTGGAGCTGGTTGACAAGCTGAAAGCCGCAGTACCGGATATTTCTCTGACCACGGATATCATTGTCGGCTTTCCGGGGGAGACGGAAGAAGACTTCCAGGAAACCATAGATGTAGTGCGAAGGGTGGAATATGACAGCGCTTATACCTTTATCTATTCCAGGCGTACAGGAACGCCGGCAGCAGTCATGGAGGATCAGGTTCCGGAGGAAGTAGTAAAGGATCGCTTTCAACGACTTCTGGAAGTGGTTGCCGAATGTTCGGCGAAACGGACCGGAAGGCTGGAGGGAGAGATCGCAGAGGTACTGGTGGAGGGAATCAGCGAGCAGGATAGCTCTATGGTAACCGGACGACTTTCCAATAACCTCCTGGTACACTTTCCGGGGACAGAGGAGCTGATCGGACAACTCGTTTTAGTACGTCTGGAGGAGGCAAGGGGATTTTATTATATCGGAGCCAGAATCCAATAAATTTGGAACACATTTATCCATGATCTTTCTGGCAATTTGTTTAGAAGAACAGTAATAAATCTTAGATAAGGATGGTAATGGCATGGCGGCATTTACACCAATGATGCAACAGTATTTTGAAATCAAGGAGCAGCACAGGGACTGTATCCTCTTTTACCGGGTGGGGGATTTTTATGAGATGTTCTTTGATGATGCGCTTCAGGCATCAAAGGCGCTGGAGATCACCCTGACCGGAAAGGACTGTGGTCAGGAGGAGCGGGCTCCCATGTGCGGGGTTCCTTATCATGCCTGTGACGTATATGCGAATAAGCTGATCGATAAAGGCTTTAAGGTCGCCATCTGTGAACAGGTGGAGGATCCGAAAGCGGCGAAAGGGCTGGTAAAGCGGGATGTCATCCGGATCATTACGCCGGGAACCAATCTGTCGACCCAGAACCTGAAGGAGGGGCAGAACAATTATCTGATGTCCATCTATGCCTTAGAGGATGCCTACGGTATTGCAGTGGCGGATATTACGACGGGCGAGGCCCGTACCTGTCAGGTTTCCAGTCTGGATAAGTGCAGGGATGAGATCAATAAATATCATCCTTCGGAAATCATCTGTAATGAGGCATTTCTTTGCCAGGACTGGGATATGGACTATTACCGGGAACGGTTACATATTACGATTTCTGCCATTGATGCATGGCACTTTCATGAGGAGCAGGACACAGACTGTCTGTTGCGACATTTTAAGGTGAATTCCCTGGAAGCATTGGGACTGAAGGATTGCAGTCTGTGTGTGATCGCTTCGGGTGCCTTAATGGAATATCTGATCGAGACGCAGAAAAGCTCTCTGGAGCATATGAATCATATAGAACGGTATTCTGTAGATGACTATATGATTCTGGACAGTTCCACCAGACGGAACCTGGAATTAACGGAAACGCTGCGGGATAAGGAAAAAAGAGGATCCCTGCTCTGGGTACTGGATAAGACCCGGACTGCCATGGGAGCCCGCCTGCTTCGTACATATCTGGAGCAGCCTTTGATCCGCAGGGAAATGATCGAGGAACGGCTGGATGCCATTGAGGAACTGAACCAGGAGGTGATCAACCGGGAGGAACTGCGGGAATATCTGAATCCGATTTATGATCTGGAGCGGTTAATGACCAGGATCAGTCTTCGGACTGCCAATCCGCGGGATTTACTCTCCTTTAAGACCTCCCTTTCATATTTACCCTATATCCGACAGCTGTTATCCGGTTATTCAAAAAAGATGCTAAGACAGATCCAGGAGGAACTGGATGGCCTGGAGGATCTGTATCAGCTTCTGGAGGATTCTATTGTGGAGGATCCGCCTCTGCAGGTGAAGGAGGGCGGTATCATCAAAGATGGTTTCCTGGAGCATATTGATGAATTAAAGCAGGCAAAAACCAATGGAAAGCAGTGGCTGGCAGATTTAGAGACGAGAGAACGGGAGGCCAGCGGGATCAAGAATCTGAAGATTAAATTTAACAAGGTCTTCGGTTATTATTTTGATGTGACGAATTCCTATAAGAATCTGGTTCCGGAGCATTTTATCCGCAAGCAGACTCTGGCAAATTCTGAACGTTATACCACGGCAGAGCTGGACAAACTGGCAGATACGATCCTTGGCTCGGAGGACAAGCTTTATGCGTTGGAATACGAGACCTTCTGTACCGTTCGGGAGACCATCGGTAATGAAATCGAACGGGTGCAGCGGACAGCCCATGCGGTGGCAAAATTAGATGTATTGACCTCCCTTGCTACTGTATCCGAGCAGAATCATTATGTACGTCCGGTGATCAATGAGGAGGGGAGTCTGGCGATTCAGGGTGGTCGGCATCCAGTGGTAGAGAAAATGATTCCCAACGATATGTTTATCCGCAATGATACTATCCTGGATATTCAGGAAAACCGGATTGCCATTATTACCGGTCCGAATATGGCAGGAAAGTCTACCTATATGCGGCAAACTGCTCTGATCGTATTAATGGCGCAGATCGGATGCTTTGTGCCGGCGGATTCTGCCAGCATCGGAATTGTAGACCGCATCTTTACACGGGTAGGTGCCTCGGATGATCTGGCATCCGGGCAAAGTACCTTTATGGTAGAGATGAGTGAGGTGGCAAATATCCTGCGAAACGCTACTGTAAATAGTCTGCTCATCCTGGATGAGATCGGGCGGGGAACCAGCACCTATGACGGGTTAAGCATTGCCTGGGCTGTAGTGGAGCATATCAGCAATTATCATCGGCTTGGGGCAAAGACCTTATTTGCCACACATTATCATGAGCTGACAGAACTGGAGGGACAGCTGCCGGGTGTCCATAACTATTGCATTGCAGTAAAGGAACAGGGGGATGATATTGTATTCCTGCGAAAGATCATGCAGGGTGGAGCAGATCGAAGCTATGGTATTCAGGTAGCAAAGCTGGCGGGGATACCATCCGGAGTGATTGCACGGGCAAATGAGATTCTGGCTGACCTGCTGGACGACCATGACCTGGCTGGAAAGGCAAAGAGGGTTACTGCTGCCAGGCCAAAGAAGCAGGCGGAACCGGTACAACTGTCCCTGTTTACCAATCCCAAGGAACAGGCGGTCGTAGCAGAGATTCAGGCGTTGGATTTATCCAATATGACTCCTATGAAGGCACTGGTGTATTTAAGTGAATTACAGGAAAAACTGACGGATACCGATTCGTAGGAGCTGATATCGGAGTCAATGTCAGAAGCAGAATTTACACCTGCTTGTGAATGTTGGCGGCAGGCAGGAGGAAAGCTATGATATTTCAAAAAGAATATATTCCCCAGTTTCGAGAGGCTGATCCGAACGGCCTGGTGGGGGTGCGGGGATATTTGAACTATTTTCAGGATGTTGCTACTCATTATATGCATAACCTGGGCAAAGGGAATGATACTCTGCCGGAAGAATACGGAATCTGCTGGATGTATACGAAGTATAAAATGCATATTTGGAAGGAGGCAGATTTTACAGCTCCGCTAGAATTTCAGACTTGGGCAGTACAGGACCGCTCTCCAATACGGGTCTGGCAGGATTTTATAGCATCCAGACAAAATGAGGTCTATGCAGAGGGTAGAGTGGAAAGCTGTCTGTATCATATGGATACCCGTCGTATTGGTCGTCTGACGGAGATTGATTATCCGAAGGAGGCGGCAATGGAACAGAAGCTTTCGATTGCTCCATTCTGCAAGCTTTCGACTGAGATTACAGATATGGAATATTGCTATACGCATACCGTAAGGTACACAGACCTGGATAAGAGTAAGCATATGAATAATCTGCTGTATATTAATTTATTTTTGAATGCATTTGACATAAATTATTTTGAGCAGAACCGGATCACGGATTTTGAGATCCATTATCTGGATCAGTGCTTTTACCTGGAAGAGATTGCAGTATACCGGAGGCGGGAGAAAGAACGTATCTTGCTTGCAGGGATCAAACAGGACGGAACCTTGGCCGTACAGGGAATGGTGGTGACAGAATGAAGTATTATATGGTGGATGCATTTTCTCATGAGATATTCAAAGGGAATCCGGCAGGAGTATGTGTTCTGGAAGAGCATCTTTCCAGGGAGCAGATGCAGAAGATCGCATTAGAGCACAACCTGTCGGAGACTGCTTTCTTATATCGAACAGAAACTGGATATCAGTTGAGATGGTTTACACCCTGTTTTGAGATCGATCTTTGCGGCCATGCTACTCTGGCAAGTGCTTTTGTGGTTTTTCAATATCTGGAACCGGGACGTCAGGAGGTTTCCTTTGAAACGATGAGCGGTCTGCTGCATGTGGTTCAAAAAAGCGGATGGTATGAGATGTCCTTTCCCCTGCGTATACCGAAAAGAATCGATGTCAGATCAGAGATAGCAGAGATATTTGGTCCTGGCGTGCTGGAATTGTATTCCGAGCGTGATCTATATGTGGTTATGAACAGTGAGCAGGCGGTTCGGAGGTTTGTTCCTCAATATGATAAATTAAGAAGTTTATCGGACTGGCTGGGTATTGTCCTGACTGCACAGGGTGAGGATGCGGATTTTGTGTCCCGGTACTTCTGTCCGGAACTGAATCTGGAGGATCCGGTAACCGGTTCCATCCACAGCAGCCTGATCCCGTTCTGGAGCCATCGGCTGCAAAAGGACAGACTGCTGGCCAGGCAAGTATCCGCCAGAGGTGGAACCCTTTACTGCAAAATGGGAGAACGGGATGTAAAGATATCCGGCGAAGCAGTATTATATATGATGGGAGAAATCCTTTTGTAAATTGTAATAAGGGATCGGGTTTTCTATCTATAAATTATTTTGAATATATGTTAATATTATCTTATATTGTCATGTGAAAATAAAAATAGTATAAAATATTAATAATTAAATTGACACAATGCCTGCGGTATGTTAAATTAGATGCAGAGAAAGAAGGTGAGAAATTGACAGATAGTGAAAAGATGGATTTGATACTTATTTCAATGCAGGGTGTCCAGGCAGATATCAAGGATTTGAAAGCAGACGTAACAGATCTGAAAATGGATGTGGCAGATATAAAGACGGACGTGAAGGATTTACGTACCGATGTAGATGAGCTCAAAACCGATGTCGCAGACCTAAAGGTGGAAGTGAAGGATCTACGCACCGATGTAGATGAACTCAAAGCCGATGTCGTAGACTTGAAGGTAGAAGTGAAGGATCTACGCACTGATGTGGATGAACTCAAAACCGATGTTGCAGACCTGAAGGTAGAAGTGAAGGATCTACGCACTGATATGGATGAACTCAAAGCCGATGTCGCAGACCTAAAGGTAGAAGTGAAGGATCTACGCACCGATGTAGATGAACTCAAAACCGATGTTACAGACCTAAAGGTAGAAGTGAGGGATCTACGCACCGATGTGGATGAGCTCAAAACCGATGTTGCAGACCTAAAGGTAGAAGTGAGGGATCTACGCACCGATGTGGATGAACTCAAAGCCGATGTCGCAGACCTAAAGGTAGAAGTGAAGGATCTACGCACCGATGTGGATGAGCTCAAAGCCGATGTTGCAAACCTAAAAGTGGAAGTGAAGGATTTACGCATCGATGTGGATAATCTAAAAACCGATGTAAGAAAACTTGAAATTCGTGTAGATGAACTGCAAATCAGTGTTGCAGATCAAACAACGGACATGCAGGAGCTTAAATCCGGTAATGCCGGAATGAGGGTTGAAATCGTTAATATCAAAATTCTATTGGAGAATGAGATCAGTCCAAGAATACAGAACATCGAAAGCTGCTATGTTTCTACCTATGGAAGATATAAAAATGGTGTGGAAGAACAGGCTGCGATGAAAACAGACATAGAAATTCTAAAAAAGGTCGTAAAAGGCCATTCAGAAAAGCTTCAACACTTAGCTTAGGAGCTAACTTGTAAATTGGAGACCAAGAGGCAGACTGCGTGTTTGAAAGATAAGATGCGGTCTGTTTTTGGCGTGAAGGATTAACAGGAAAGAGTCATGATAGATTCCATTCCAGCCAAATGAATGTATATTACAAATAATTACCTCAATATAGTTGATGGTGAATTCGAAATGCTTTATAATGCAATGGAACTATAAAATCGGGGAGGCGACAGATCATGAAGGTATTACTAATTAATGGAAGTCCAAATGCAAGAGGCTGTACTTATACTGCGTTAAGTGAGGTAGAACAGGTTTTAAAACAGCAGGGAATTGATACAGAGATCATTCAGGTAGGGAATAAAGATATTCGGGGCTGTATCGGATGCCGGAGCTGTAAGAAAACCGGAAAATGTGTATTTGATGATATTGTAAATGAAGTGGCGCCTAAGTTTGAGGAATGTGACGGTATTGTAATAGGTTCTCCTGTGTATTATGCATCTGCCAATGGGACGCTGATTTCCTTTCTGGATCGTTTATTCTACAGTACATCATCTGACAAGACAATGAAGGTCGGGGCAGCGGTAGTATCCGCCAGACGGGGCGGCTGTTCAGCAACCTTTGATGAGCTGAATAAATATTTTACCATATCCGGTATGCCCGTGGTATCCAGTCAGTACTGGAACAGTGTGCACGGAAATACTGCAGAGGAAGTAAAAAAGGATGAAGAAGGGCTTCAGACAATGCGGACATTGGGAAGAAATATGGCATTTCTGATAAAATGCATTGCCTTAGGAAAGCAGGAATTCGGTCTGCCGGAGAAGGAGGAACGGATCGGAACCAATTTTATAAGATAACAGGTGAAGCTATGTCATCCTGAACATATGGAGGGAATTATGAGAATCGAACATATTGCAATGTATGTGAAAGAACTGGAAAAAACAAAAGACTTCTTTGTAACATACTTCGGTGCTGCTGCGAATACCGGTTATCATAATCCGAATACGGATTTTCGTTCCTATTTTTTGACCTTTGACGATGGGGCCAGACTGGAGCTCATGAACAGACCGGATATGCAGGATATAGAAAAAGGAACAGCAAGAACCGGATATATCCATATTGCATTCAGTGTAGGGAGCAGAGAACGGGTGGATGAGATGACGGATAGCCTGAAACGGAATGGCTTTCCTGTGCTGAGTGGTCCCCGGACAACCGGAGATGGATATTATGAAAGTTGTATCATTGACATGGAAGGAAATCAGATTGAGATTACAGTTTAGACCATTTAACCGTTTGAGAAAACGTCTGGAGTATGTATATGCATGATTACAATTATTTTATTAGAATAAATGGAAAGCATGGAAAAATCACAGTCAATATCCGCAGTTTTATTATTATACAAATGACTGCAGTTGTTTTTCTCTTTACTGCTTTGATTGAATATAAGAATGTACATGAAACCTATGAGAAGAAAGTGGCGTATCTGCCGGTTACTGTTACATACACGGCCTCATATCCGGCGGAGTATATAGATGCGGAAGGAAATTCTCATAAAAACTATATAAATCAGTTTCAATATGAGGTGGAAGGTGTTATCTATCATCACACTGCTCATGATCAATCAATCAGGGCGATCCGCGGGACACAGGATACCTGGTATTATAATCCGGATCATCCGGAACAGATCGGCAGAAGCCCTTCTCTTGATACAGCTTCCGGCCCGTATAAAATACTCTTTTTTATCTATGCGGTAATACAGATTACGGCAATTATCCGGCTGGTCTGTGAGATATACAAGGAATATCGATATCCGGCCCCGGACGGGTATTCCATGGGTGTATTAGAAGAGCCGGCTGGTCTGGGCAGGACCGGACAGCAGAAACAGGAATAGCCAGACCATAGCAAACAGAAGAAATAAGGACAAATTGATTAAGAATTTAAAGGAGTTACAATATGATTCAGGTCTTAGACCAACATACAATTGACAAAATAGCGGCTGGTGAGGTCGTGGAGCGTCCCGCATCCATTGTAAAAGAATTAGTGGAGAATGCCATTGATTCCGGAGCGAATGCTGTTACGATTGAGATTAAGGAAGGTGGCATCTCATTCATCCGGATCACGGATAATGGCTGTGGCATTCCGGCTCAGGAGGTACAGACTGCCTTTCTGCGACATGCCACCAGTAAAATCACCAGCATTGAAGACCTGTTGACCACAGCCTCCTTAGGTTTCCGGGGAGAGGCGCTTTCCAGTATCGCTGCAGTAGCGCAGGTAGAGGTGATCACCAAGACCAGCGATGCCTTAACCGGCATCCGTTACGAAATCCATGGTGGCATAGAGCGGGCCAGAGAGGAAATCGGCTGCCCGGAGGGTACCACCTTCATTGTCCGGAACCTGTTTTATAATACACCGGCCAGACGCAAATTCCTGAAAACCGCTATGACAGAAGGCGGCTATATCAATGAACTGGTGGAGCAGCTTGCCATGTCCCGACCGGATATTTCTTTTAAATTCGTAAATAATGGACAGAATAAAATAAATACCTCTGGAAATGGAAATCTTAAGGATATTATCTATCATGTTTATGGCAGGGATATTTCTGGAAACCTGCTTCCGATCGCAACTGAGCGGGAGGAAATGCAAATAAACGGTTTTGTTGCAAAGCCATATGTATCCAGAGGAAACCGAAGCTTTGAGCATTATTTTGTAAACGGAAGATATATTAAAAGTCCAATCATTACCAGAGCCATTGAGGAAGCCTATAAGACCTTTGTAATGGTACATAAGTTTCCATTTGTGGTACTGAATCTGGAGTTGGATCCAAAGCTGCTGGATGTCAATGTACATCCGCGAAAAATGGAGATGCGGTACAGCAGAAGTGAGGAGCTTTATAAATTTATCTTCGAGGAAATCCGGGCAGTCCTGCTGCAAAAAGAACTGATACCAGAGGTCAGCCGGCCGGCTGGTCGAACGGAACAAAAAAAAGTCGGAATCATTCCGCAGGCACCGGAGCCCTTTGAGGTGAAACGAAAAGCACAGATAAAGCTGGAAGCAGAAGAACCAACTCCCCCTGAGATTCACAAACCAGTCGTTGTATGTGAACCAAACAGTTACAATAATGATATTATGTCAACAAAGGAGCCTATGCCATTTCAAAGGACTGATCCTGAGAAGGTTTCTCAAAGTATGAAAAGTCCGGAAGAGCAGATATCACTTTTTCAGTCTGACTTTTTATCTGAGGAAGCCAGACCCAGGCATCGCCTGATCGGACAGCTATTCCGTACCTATTGGCTGATTGAATATGAGAACAGCCTGTTTATTATGGATCAACATGCTGCCCATGAAAAGGTCATGTATGAGAAGCTGATGAAGCAGTATCAGAACCGGGAGATCTTATCCCAGCAGGTAGAACCTCCTCTGGTGATTTCCGTGAATCCAAGACAGATAGAAGTCTTGCAGGAGCATCAGCAGTTTTTTTCGGATATGGGCTTTCAGATGGAGAGCTTTGGTGGAAAAGAATATATGTTACGTTCAGTTCCACTAGAAACCTACGGGCTGGCTGCCCGGGACATCTTTATTGATTTTATTGATTCTCTTATTGAAGAAGGAACGCATCTCAATATGGATCTGTTTATTTACAAAATTGCGACCATGGCCTGCAAAGCGGCAGTGAAAGGAAATATGTCCTTATCGATACCCGAGGCAGATGCCCTGATCGATCAACTGCTGCAGTTGGAGAATCCATATAATTGTCCTCATGGCAGACCTACGATCATTTCCATGACGGAAACGGAGATTGAAAAGAAATTCAAGCGGATTCAGGATCGGTAAGGAGAAGTATATTACACAGAACAATGGAACACAACAGTAACCAAACAAATCAATATAAACAGAAACGGCCGCTGATCATCCTCACCGGCCCTACTGCTGTGGGCAAAAGCGCCTTGTCCATTCAACTGGCCAGGGCGATTCACGGACAGATGATCTCTGCCGATTCCATGCAGGTCTATCGAAAAATGGATATCGGGACTGCAAAGATCACTCCGGAGGAGATGCAGGGAATTCCGCACTATCTGATTAATGTTCTGGAGCCGCAGGAAGAGTTTAACGTAGTACGGTTTCAGAAAATGGCAAAAGAAGCGTTAGAAAAGATTTATCATGCAGGTGCTGTTCCGATCGTTGTAGGAGGTACGGGGTTTTATATTCAGGCGCTGTTATATGATATTGCATTTGAACAGACAGGGCCTCCTGCTGTTGATACCAGCCCCGGCGGAGAAGGGGATGGTGAAACGGATGCAGAAACTGTATACCGTCAGAACCTGCAGCAGCTTGCCAGGAAGCAGGGAGCAAAATATCTGCATGAAAAATTGCGTCAGGTCGATCCGGTTTCTGCGGATGCCATTCATCCAAACAATATAAAACGGGTGATTCGTGCCCTGGAATTTTATCATCAGACCGGCACCTGTATATCCGCACATAACGAAGAACAGCGGAAAAGGGAATCCCCGTATCAGTTTCTGTATTTTGTTCTGACTGACGACCGGCAGACATTATATGAACGGATCGACCGGCGGATTGACACTATGATAGAACGAGGACTTGTGGACGAGGTACGTCGTTTGCAAATGTCCGGCTGTACCAGCAGTATGGTATCCATGCAGGGATTGGGATATAAGGAAATTCTCAACTATCTGGAAGGAAATTGTAGTCTGGAAGAGGCTGTTTATATACTAAAACGGGATACCCGGCATTTTGCAAAGCGGCAACTGACCTGGTTCCGGCGGGAGCGGGATGTAATCTGGCTGGACCGGCGCTGCTTTCAGAGTCAGGATGCATTATTAAAGGAAATGCTGAAACGGATACAGGAAATGAATCTTGCAATTTTATGACATTTCAGGAAATGTATGCCGAAGGCTGAAATCTGTGCTAAAATATAGCATGATTTATCACATTTAGATATAACAGAGAATAGAACACCATGTATGATAGAAACGGAGAACGGAAAAAATGAACGATATGGAACCATATTCCATGTATACAGATATGGGAATTGAAAAGCGGGTCGTGGATTATTGCCAGCAGATGGAACAAAGCCTGCAGGAGCGGTTTCAGAAGATTGACCGCAGGGCCGAATATAATCAGTTAAAGGTACTGCATGCCATGCAGAAGAACAAACTGAGTGAGGCTCATCTGTATCCCTCGACCGGATACGGCTATAATGATATTGGACGGGATACCTTAGAGCAGATTTATGCAGATGTCTTTCATACAGAGGATGCTCTGGTACGCCCGCATATCACCTGTGGAACTCACGCTCTGCATATTGCCCTTGCAGGAAATCTGAGACCGGGAGACGAGATCCTGTCTCCGGTCGGAAAGCCTTATGATACATTGGATGAAGTAATAGGAATCCGCTCCTCTGCGGGGTCACTGGCAGAATACGGCGTTACTTACCGGCAGGTGGACCTGCTTCCGGATGGCTCCTTTGACTGGGAAGGAATCCGCAACGCCATTCATGAAAAGACCCGACTGGTGGAAATTCAGCGTTCCAAAGGATACGCAACCCGGCCTACCTTATCTGTAGCACAGATCGGAGAATTAGTTGCCTTTATCAAATCCATCCGGTCCGATATTATCTGTATGGTGGATAACTGTTATGGAGAGTTTGTGGAGGAATTGGAACCCACTGATGTTGGAGCAGATATGGCAGTAGGCTCTCTGATCAAGAATCCGGGAGGTGGCCTGGCACCGATCGGAGGCTATATTGTGGGAACAAAGGAATGTGTGGCGCGGGCAGCATATCGCCTGACTGCACCGGGCCTGGGAAAGGAACTTGGTGCCGGATTAGGGGTGACTGCTTCCTTTATTCAGGGACTATTTCTGGCACCCACCGTTACTGCTGCTGCACTAAAGGGAGCTATTCTGGCCGCAAATCTGTATGAATCCTTAGGTTATCGTACAATTCCCAACGCAGTGGAAGAACGCTATGACATCATACAGGCGATTGAATTCGGAACGCCGGAGCTGTTGATTGCCTTTTGTGAGGGGATTCAGGCGGCGGCACCGGTAGACAGCTATGTAACACCGACGCCCTGGGCAATGCCCGGCTATGACAGTGATGTGATCATGGCGGCCGGAGCCTTTGTGTCTGGAGCATCGATTGAACTATCCGCGGACGGTCCGGTAAAACCGCCTTATGCAGTCTATTTTCAGGGCGGTCTTACGTATCCGCATGCCAAATTTGGTATTATGAAGACTCTGCAGTGCATGGTTGATAAGGGTGTTCAGTTATGATATAATAGAAACTCTAGTGCGTAATGCAGACCATTCTGCTGTACTGCGTAACGCTGCATAAGAGAAGAAGGAGTCTTACCATATGGCAAATGGAAATTTAGGAAAGAACAACTGGGCATTATTCTTAATGATATTAGCCGGAATTGTAATCGGCGGCTTTATCGGCTGGCTGACCAAGGATGTTGCATTCTTAAGCTGGCTGAACTTCGGACAGTCTTTTGGACTGGCAAATCCGGTGGTGCTGGATTTAGGAATTGTTGTCCTGACATTTGGACTTACCATCAAGATCACCATTGGGGGCATCATTGGTGTGATCATTGGTGTCATTATATACCGTCTGCTGTAACCGGCAGAAACGAATGGAATCCGGAGTCTGATTCCGCGTGGGCGCGGAAAGGACAGAATGAAAGAAAACATGAAAGAACTGCCAGTGTCAGAACGCCCCTATGAGCGTTGTGAACGACTGGGCCCTGGCGCACTGAGTGATGCAGAACTGCTGGCAGTTATCCTGCGGAACGGCTGCAGGGAAATGAATTCTCTCCAGTTGGCAAGACAGGTACTGCTGAAGGATGAGACGCATCCCAATCTGACCGGATTGTGTTATCTGAGTCAGGAACAGTTGATGGAACTGCCGGGGATCGGAAGAGTAAAGGCAATACAGATGCAGGCCATCGCAGAGCTTGCAAGGCGGATTGCCAGAGCTGCACCGGAAGAGCAGCTCCGTTTTGGAAAACCGGTTTTTATTGCACAATTCTTTCAGGAAGAGCTTCGGTTTGAAACACAGGAGTGTGTTCATGCAGTGTATCTGGATCAGAACTGCCGGTATCTGAAGCAGGAACTGATCACAAAGGGAACTGTGAATGCATCCCTGATTTCTCCCCGGGAGGTTTTTTTACAGGCCCTTCGATGCAGTGCAGTACAGTTGATCCTGATACACAATCACCCCTCCGGCAACACAAGTCCCAGCCGGGAGGATATACAGATTACCCGTCGGATTAAGGAATCCGGAAATCTGTTACAGATCCCGCTGCTGGATCATATTATTGTGGGAGATCAGACGTATTTCAGTTTTGCAGAGCATCAGATGCTGTAAATGTAATGATCAGAAAGAAGTTATGGAAACATGAGATTTAATAATAAACATACCATACCGCCCAAATATATATTGTTAATATTAACCATTTTATGTCTGGCATTGATTGGTGTATCCTTTGCATTTGAAGAAGTGCTGACACCCCTTCGCTATATTACCGGAGTAACGATAACCCCTATGCAGCATGGTATTAATACCATTGGGCAATGGGTCAGTGACAAGCTGGATATGCTTGTGGATATTCAGAATCTTCAGGCAGAGAATGCGGAATTGAAAAAGCAGCTGGAGGAATATCAGATGGCGGACCGGAAGCAGCTTTCCGATGAGGATGAATTGATCGATTTAAGACAGCTTTATGAACTGGATTCCCGTTTTCCGGATTATGAGAAGGTTGCGGCAAATGTAATTTCCAAGGATGCAGGAAACTGGTTTGATACCTTTATCATAGACAAGGGAAGCAATGCCGGTATTCAGGAGGGCTGTAATGTAATGGCCGGAAACGGACTGGTCGGCATTGTTACCGAGGTGGGGCCGAATTATGCAAAGGTGCGTTCCATCATTGATGATAACAGTAATGTAACAGCCATGTTTTTAACAGACGATTCCATCTGTAATGTATTAGGAGATGAAAAATACATGGATGCCGGCTATATACGGGCAGAGGATATTGACAAGGATGCCGCGGTGTCAGAAGGTGATGAATTGATCACGTCTAATATCAGTGATAAATTCCTGCCGGGTATTACGATCGGATATGTAACGAATCTGTCCCTGGACACCAATAATCTTACCATGTCCGCAGACGTGATCCCTGTGGTTGATTTTGATCACATTCAGACGGTACTGGTGGTATTAGACCTGAAGCAGAACATAGAAGAAGAGTGAGTGTATGCGTAGATTTATCATTCAGTTAATAATTATATTAATCTGTTTTTTATTTCAAACTTCCGTATTTCGTTTTCTTGATTTGGCCGGTATCGTTCCAAATCTTCTTTTGATCCCTACAGTATCCTTTGGTATGATGCGTGGACGGAAGGAGGGAATGCTGGTAGGCTTCTGCTCCGGATTGCTCATGGATATTTTTTACGGTTCCATAATCGGTCCTTATGCACTGCTATACATGTATCTGGGATATATTAACGGTTTTTTTCACCGGGTATATTATATGGAGGATATCCTGCTTCCCATGCTGATGGTAGGTGCCAATGATCTGGTATTCAATCTGCTGGTATATGTGTTTGCATATCTGTTGCGGAATCGTCTGGAATTCGGATTTTACTTTATTCATGTAATACTGCCGGAATTAATATATACCATGGTAATTACCCTGATCATATATAAGCCGCTGGTACGGATTAATCGTTGGCTGAAACGGAAAGAAGAGGGGAGTGAGGACTGATGATAAAGGAATTATTTGGAGCAATCAAGGACTTTCTGAAGGAATATACAAAGCATCGGCTGTTTCCGCTGACAATTATATTTCTGATACTGTTCGGCGTACTGGTCCACCGATTATTTGTATTACAGATTGTGGATGGCCAGGAGTATCTGGATAACTTTATCTATGGGCAGGAGCGGACAGTGACGGTTCCCGCTCCAAGAGGCGTTATCTATGACAGGAATGGAAAGGAACTGGCCTATAATGAAATATCCTATTCTGTAATCTTTGGTAACAGTCCGCAGCTTTCCTCCCGGGCGGATGAACTGGATATGACAGAAAATGCGCTGAAGAATCAGATCGTGCATGATGCTGTTCGCATCCTGGAATCCAATGGGGATTCTGTAATATATGATACCTTTCCCATTCAGTTAGATGAGAATGGAAATCTTCAGTTTACCGTACAGGGCGGAGCTCTGACCCGGTTCCGTATGGATGTCTATGCTGTCACGAAGGAAGAGGATCTGAAGGAACATGCACGGGCGGATGCAGAGACCATCTTTGAATACCTGCGAAACAATCATAATGCAAAGCGTAACCGTAATTTTGATATTTCGGATGAATACTCGAAGGAGGAGGCATTAAAGATCATGGCCATCCGGTATTCCCTGTGGCTGAACCGCTTCCAGCAGTATGTAACGGTTAAGATTGCTCTGAATGTATCCGATGCCAGTGTGGCTCAGATCCGGGAAAGCAAAGACAGTCTGCTTGGCATGGATGTACAGGTGGATTCCACCAGAATCTATAACGACGCCAAGTATTTTGCCAATATCATTGGATATATTGGCGGTATTTCTTCTGATGAGCTATCGGATTATAATGAAAACCTGCCGGAGGACAATCAGTATTCTCAAACAGATGTCGTGGGAAAAATGGGAATTGAAAATGTCTTAGAGGGTCAGCTTCGGGGAAAAAAGGGAACCCAGCACTTATTTGTTGATAATATGGGCCGGGTATTGGAGGTGATTGACAGCAGTGATGCGGTTGCAGGAAATGATGTTTATCTCTCGATTGACAGTGAACTGACAAAATACTGCTATAATGCTCTGGAGCAGGAATTGTCCAGTATTTTACTGGCACATATATCAGAGGACAATTCTAAAGGAACGGAAAAGAATATTCTGATTCCGGTCAATGATGTATATTTTGCATTATTTAATAATAATACCCTTACCATGCGGCATATCCGTTCGGACGCTGCTTCAGAAAATGAACGCAGCTTCTTACACTCCTTTGAAGGAAGACAGAATACTGTATTATCCTCTCTGGAGAACAGTCTTTTGACTTCAACAACTCCGATGAAAGACTTGTCTGAAGAGGATCAGGAATATATGGACTTCATATATCAGATGCTGGTGAAGGAGGAAATCCTGGATGTTACCATTATTCCGGACAATGATGAGCAGTTTGTTGCATTTATCCGGAATCAGACCATTGGTCTGAACGAATATCTTCGATACGCCATTAATCAGAATGCGATCAATATCTCTAATTTCGAGTTAAGCAGCGATTATTATGACTCAGAGGAGATATATAGTGCATTAGTGAAAAATATTATCACTGAATTACAGCAAGACAATAATTTCGACAAATTAATCATTAAATATATGATACAATCCGGAATAGTAAATGGAAGACAGGTATGTCTGATGCTGTACGACCAGGGGGTATTAAGTACCGAGGATGAAGATTTCAGTCCGTTACAGAGCGGACAGATCAGCGCATACACCTTTATGTACCGGAAGATTCAGAAGATTGAGATCACACCGGCACAGCTTGCCCTGGATCCATGCTCCGGTTCCATTGTAGTAACGGACGTGAAGACTGGTAAGGTACTTGCTCTGGTCACGTATCCAAGCTATGATAATAACCGGCTGACCAATACGATCGATGCAGAATATTATATGAAGCTGAATGCAGATATTACTACGCCGATGTTCAATCGTGCCACCCAGCAGCGTACGGCTCCAGGATCCACTTACAAGATGCTGTCCACCGTTGCCGGTGTACAGGAGGGTGTGCTTGGCATAAGCGAAACCATACAGACGAAGGGAGAATTTGACAGGGTTCCAAAAAATCCGCACTGCTGGATCTATCCGGGTACCCATGGCACCATCGGAATCATAGAAGCATTGGAAGTATCCTGCAATTACTTCTATTATGAAGTGGGATACCGTCTGGGACTGGATGCCGCGGATCCTGAATTATATCGGGAAAAACAGGGATTAGAACAACTGGCAAAATATGCATCTGTCTTTGGACTGGATCGAAAGTCGGGGATTGAACTGCCGGAAGCAGAACCCAATGTATCCAATGAGGATGCTCCCCGTTCTGCGATCGGACAGGGAACCAACAGCTATGCGCCGATCCAGCTTGCACGATATGTAAATACCATTGCTACGAAGGGAGAATGTTATGATCTGTCGATCGTAAATGACATTTGTGATTTTGAAGGGAACAGTGTATATGCAGCAGAGCCAAAGGTGGAATCACATCCTGAGATTTCCTATGCACTTTGGGATTCCATATACAGCGGTATGCGAAAGGTTATCACGGATAATACCTCTAAAAGCAGTCTGCTGAATCAGATGGATACTGCAGTGGCCGGCAAGACCGGAACCGCCCAGGAGGATCTGACCAGAGCATGTCATGCAGTGTTCGTATCCTTTGCTCCCTATGAACAGCCGGAGATTACGGTAACGACCGTTATTCCTTTTGGACATTCCTCCGGTAATGCAGAAGAACTGGCAAGTCTGATCTATGCCTACTATTATCAGCCGGAACTGTTAGAGGATCATAAAGTTTCAGGTGACAGCCTGCATACAGATTAAATTACTTGCCAATCCCTATGAATATGGTATATATTGGTATAGTGTGTAGATTGTACTAAATGAGGTGAGTTCATGAATGAACATGTATTGATTAAAGGAAACCGGTACGGGATCGTCCTGGTACTGGATCCGGAGGTTCCATTTGAAGATTTGCTGATTGAAATCGGCGTTCGCTTTGATGATTCCAGCAAATATTTTAACAGTAATACACAAAGTGCCATTACCTTCGAAGGAAGAGATTTATCCTCGGAAGAGATTGACCGGATCCTGGATCTGATCAAGAAGAGGACAACCCTCCGTATTCCATATGTGATTGACAACCGGAAGGAAACCGAGGAGCAGTTTCAGCGGATCATTGAAGAAAATGAAAGCAGAGAGGAAGCCAGTCCTCCGGCGGAAGAGGAGACCCGTTATATCTATCCGGATAAGGGCGACGGATTATTTTATAAAGGCACCCTGCGATCCGGTCAGACCCTGGAGGCCTCCGGCAGTCTGGTCATGATCGGCGATGTCAATCCTGGCGCTACCGTCATATCCAATGGCAATATCATTATTTTAGGCAGTCTGAAAGGAACTGCAGTTGCCGGTGCTGCCGGAAACCGTAATGCCTTTGTTCTGGCACTTTCCATGGCACCTATGCAGATCCAGATCAGTGATATCATCGGACGGGCCCCGGATAAGCAGAAGAAACGGTTTGGAGGAAAGACCACGGATGCACAGATCGCTTTTGTGGAGGACGAAAATATTTATATCGAACCAGTGACGAAATCGGTTCTGAACGATATTAATATATAAACAATACATCAGAATGAAATCATTCTGAATAATCACAAGAAAACAAGTATACATGAGTGGAGGAATGAAGCTGTGAGTGAAGTAATCGTAATAACATCAGGTAAGGGCGGTGTCGGAAAGACAACAACAACTGCCAATGTAGGTACCGGTCTGGCAAAGCTGGAAAAAAAAGTGGTATTGATCGATACTGATATCGGACTGCGAAACCTGGACGTGGTAATGGGACTGGAAAACCGTATCGTATATAATCTGGTGGATGTAGTGGAGGGTAACTGCCGGTACAAGCAGGCACTGATCAAGGACAAGCGGTATCCGAACCTGTTTCTGCTTCCATCTGCCCAGACCCGTGATAAGACTTCCGTATCTCCAGAGCAGATGAAGAAACTGGTAGATGAATTAAGGGAAGAATTTGATTACATACTTCTGGATTGTCCGGCCGGTATTGAACAGGGATTTAAGAATGCCATTGCAGCAGCAGACCGTGCTTTGGTGGTGACAACTCCTGAGGTATCAGCCATCCGGGATGCAGACCGCATTATAGGCTTACTGGAGGCGAATGAGATCAAGCATATTAATCTGATCGTGAACCGGATCCGTATGGATATGGTAAAGCGGGGCGATATGATGTCCATTGATGATGTTGTTGAGATTCTGGCCATTGATCTGATCGGAGCCGTACCGGATGATGAAAATATCGTTGTTTCCACCAATCAGGGCGAACCGTTAGTCGGTGACGGTACACTGCCTGGCAAGGCTTACCTCAATATCTGTAATCGGATTTTAGGTGAAAATGTGCCATATCTGGACTTATCTAATGACGGTTTTTTCAAGAAACTGTCCAAGATATTTAAGAAGTCCAATAACTAAGGAGGGAGCAGGATACTATGGGATTAAAAGAGTTGTTCTTTGGAAGAAAAAAGACCTCTGGAGATTATGCAAAAGACCGTTTGAAGCTGCTGCTGGTATCTGATCGGGCAAATTGCTCGCCGGATGTGATGGAACAGATCAAAAACGAAATTATAGAAGTGATTTCCAAGTATGTGGAAATTGATGCATCCGGACTGGATATCCAGATCACGCAAACAGAATCGGAAGGCGGGCATGGAACAGTGCCGGCAATCTATGCAAATATTCCGATCAAAGAATTAAAGTCAAATAATGCGAAGAAATAATTTAGGAAGAAATGAAACGAAGAAGTAAGGCGAAAGATTATGCTAAAGGGTTATCGGTTAAGGGATTACAATTTTAAACTGGTATTTCTGGTACTGGTTGTTACATTGTTTGGTACCATTGTTATACACAGTGCAGACAGTTCCTATACCATGAAGCAGGTGGTCGGTCTGGTGGGCTGCCTGTGCGTTATGGTCGTAGTGTCCCTGATCGATTACCATTACTTCTGTAAATTCTGGCTGGTATTATACTTCCTGAATATTATTATGCTGCTGGGACTGATTCCCTTTGGTAAAGTGGTAAAGGGTGCAAGGCGCTGGTATGGTATCGGTGACTTTATGACGATTCAGCCATCGGAATTTACGAAGATCATTATGATCATTTGCCTTGCTGTACTGCTGGCCAAATTAAAGGACAAGCTGAATAACTGGAAAAGCCTTTTACTGATCGCGGCATTTTGTGGTATACCGCTGGTAATCGTAGTACGACAGCCGGATCTTTCAACAACGATTGATATGTTTCTGCTTATGCTTGCCATGATCTTTGTGGCGGGACTGAGCTATAAGGTCATTGGAATCGTCACCTTACTACTGATTCCGATCAGCAGTACCCTGATCTGGTATATTCAGCAGCCCGATCAAAAGCTGATTACGGATAATCAGAGAGGGCGGGTCCTGGCCTTTTTGTACCCGCAGGACTATGCCCTGTCCACCGGTTATCAACAGTCTAATTCCGTTATGGCCATTGGTTCCGGTATGTTATCCGGAAAAGGACTGGCCTCTGAATCTGTTGCAACAGTAAAGGATGCCAACCTGATATCCGAGCAGCAGACCGACTTTATTTTCTCTGTCGTGGGAGAGGAGTTAGGCTTTATTGGATGTGTGTTTATTATTGCAATCATCCTGTTAATAGTGTTACAATGTATCCGTATAGCAAGAAAGGCGGAGGATCAGGAAGGCATGCTCATTGCAGCAGGTGTGGCAACCCTGATCTGTTTTCAGACCTTTATCAACATTGGTGTGGCAACCCAGATTCTTCCCAATACAGGTCTGCCGTTACCATTTGTCAGTTATGGTTTAAGTTCGCTGTTATCCAGCTGCGGAGGGATCGGGCTGGTGCTGAATGTTGGACTGCATAGAAAGAAATACTGAGGTGAGCTTATGAATATTGGATTAATCGCACATGACACAAAGAAAAAGCTGATGCAGAATTTCTGTATTGCCTATCGGGGGATTTTAAGCAAGCATTCCTTATATGCAACCGGTACTACCGGACGCTTGATCGAGGAAGTTACGAATCTGAATATATACAAATATCTGGCCGGTCATTTGGGCGGTGAGCAGCAATTAGGCTCACAGATTGAAAATAATGATCTGGACATGCTGATCTTTCTGCGGGATCCACAGAATCCCAAATCGCACGAAATTGATTTTAATAATATTTTCCGGCTTTGCGATATGCATAACATACCTCTTGCTACCAATCTTGCAACCGCAGAGTTGCTGGTCAAGGCGCTGGAACGCGGTGATCTGGAATGGCGGGATATTTATAAGTGATCATTAGCTGTCAACTATTACGATAGACTGGCAGCTTTCTTATCTCTGTCATCTGATATAGTACCAGATATTTTTTTGAGGAGTACTTATGAAACGGAAATCTTTATTAACTATACTTTGCATTTATCTTTCCCTGAGTCTGACCGGCTGCGGCCTGCTTCCTTCAGAACTGGAGACCCCTTTTCAGAAAGCGGATGTTCGGGCACCTGCCTTTTCCATCCCGGTAGAACCGGTAGTGAACAGCAGTTATGCCAGTCAGTATGCAGTGATTGCTGCAGAAACAGATAACAGTTCTGCAGCCGGTGCCCGGTTATGTATTGACAATACTATGAATACCGTAATAAGCAGTGAAAATGCGTTCAAACAGATTTATCCGGCCAGTATTACAAAGATCATGACGGCACTGCTTGTGCTGGAACATGGAAACCTGTCTGATATGACCACCGTGACGGAGCCGATCGTGTTGAACGATCCAATGGCAGTTTCCTTTGGATTACAGGTCGGTGATACCATGACCGTGGAAGCACTCATGTATGCCATGATGAATGGTTCCGCAAATGACTGTGCGGTTGCGCTGGGACGCTACATAGCCGGAAATGATGCAGCGTTTGTAGAACTTATGAATCAGCGTGCGGCAGAATTGGGTGCAACGCATACTCATTTCACGAATCCTCACGGTCTGCATTCTCCGGAGCATTATACCACAGCCTATGATCTGTATCTGATTTTTCAGGAACTGATCACACATGAGGAGTTCCAGACCATCGCATCAACGCCACGTTATTCCCTGCAATATACCAACGGGAATGGCAGTAGTTTCACTCGCTCCATAGCCAACTCCAATATGTTTATTTCACAGACCTATGCTGTACCGGAGGGACTTACGATTCTCGGAGGAAAGACGGGTACCACAAATGAAGCAGGCTGCTGTCTGATCGTACAGGCCAGAGACAACAACGGGCATGACTATATTGCTGTAGTCTGTGGTGCTTCTACCAGTGGGGGACGTTATGTGCAGATGCAGGAACTGCTGAAGGGGATTACCGGGCAGTAATATGCATGTCCCGTTTTCTTCTTCCTTATGCCTTCGCGCAAAACCTGTAGAAACACGCCTTGCGAGTTTCTACGGTTCGCGTGCGGCGGCAAATGGAAATGCAGGCATTTCCTCTTGCCTTATACCTTCGCACAAATAAAATACAACTTCTAGTTGTACTTCCATGCAGGATGTACTATAATTAGTGGTAGTGGATGAAATAGGAGGGTGAATTATGGTTGAAATTATTGCAGGGAATAAGGGAAAAGGAAAGACCAAGGTTCTGATCTCAAAAGCAAATGACAGTGCGTTGCTAACCAATGGTTCCGTCGTTTTCCTGGATAAGAACAATAAACATATGTATGAATTAAGCAATCAGATCCGCATGATTAATGTGCCGGAATTTCACATTGACAATTTTGACATGTTCTGCGGATTTCTTTATGGTATTGCTTCTCAGGATCATGATCTGGAGCTGATGTTTTTAGACAGTTTTTTAACGATCGCACACCTTGAAAACTCAGAGATACAGAAGGCGATGGATTTTCTGGTGGAGTATTCAGAGAAACAGGATATTAATCTGGTCATCAGTCTTTCCATGAATGCTTCGGATCTGCCAGAGGATGTTCAATCATATGTCACTGTTTCCTTATAAGTATTGCTGATAAGATATGCAGAAATAATTGTACAGGTTGCCTGTGGATTCTTGCTCACAAAAGGGAACTTGTACAATTATTTTTTAGAACAGAATGTGCAGGTTCGGAGCCTTTTACATTCAGTCATGTTCAAACTGCCAGGAGGTTCTCATGAAAGAAAATCGAAAGATCATAAAATTTCATAGTCTGCCTACGATCAATATAGGTGTCATTATCTTTTGTCTGATCTTTGTTTTTCTTGGTGTACAGATCTTCCGAAGCATGAAGCAGGAACATGTTTCTGTCTACGAGGTTCAGAAAAGCTATATGGATACGAATATATCCGGTTCCGCCATTGCACTGCGGCAGGAGGTTCTGGTATCTGCTGATACTTCCGGCTATATTAACTATTATATTCGGAATGGCCAGCGGGTGGGAAAAAATGCTACCGTATATACGCTGGATGCTACCGGAACCCTCTCGGATCTGATCGCAGAGGTATCCAATGAAGGAACCACATTGAATCGTGAAGGATATTCTGAGATCCGTTCTAGTATTTCTGCATTTCAGAATTATTTTTCGGATGTGAACTTTTCAGATGTTTATGAATTTAAAAATGAACTGGAGGGTCGTGTGCTGGATCTTGCCAATACCCAGGTACTGGAGAATCTGACCAGTACAGAAGGGGCCGGGGCTACTTTTTCCCAGATCCATTCCACCGAAAGCGGAGTTGTAACCTATTTTCAGGATGGCTATGAGACAAAGGCGCCAGCAGAGATTACCGGTGGAGATTTTCTATCGGAAGCATATACAAAGACCTCACTTAAGACCGGAGAAGTGATTCAGGCCGGAAGTCCTGTGTATAAGCTGATCACGAGTGAAAACTGGAATCTGGTGCTGCCACTCTCACCGGAGGATGCCGCCCGGCTGCAGGAGGATGACCGGGTTACCCTGTTACTGCCAAACATCACCAATGAAGTATATGGAGATCTTGCTGTGATCCAGAATGGAGAGGAGTATTTTGCCAATATCTCACTGGACAGATTAATGGTTAACTTCTGTGAGGAGCGGTTTCTTCCGATTGAAATCGTTATGACAAGAGAAGAGGGGCTGAACATTCCCAATACTGCCATTCTGGAAAAGCAGGTATTGAAGATACCAAAGACGTATCTGACTGCAGGGAGCAACTCCACGCAAATGATATACTTTAATGTACGGATATTAGATGCAGACGGGAATCTTTCTGTAACACAGGTTTCACCCACAATATATGATACAGATGAGGAATTCTGTTATGTAAATCCGAATGATCTTGCGGCGGATGCCATACTGGTAATGAATGATTCGGAACAGACTCTGTCGGTAGCAGACATGGAGCGGACGATCCTGACTGGCGTTTACAATGTAAACCGTGGTATTGCTTCTTTTCAGCGGATCAACGTTTTAACATCAAACAGTGATTTTACTATAGTGGAAGAGAACGTGCCTGGCAGTCTTACCATGTATGACCGGATCATACTGGATGCTTCCATGGTGACGGAAGGACAGATTATCCAATAAGGAGATGATTTGATATGATGAAGGAAAACATTCTCGAAGTGCAAAAGAATATTGCAGAGGCATGTAAGCGGGCAGGCAGGGATCCCAGCGAAGTCACCCTGATCGCAGTCAGCAAGACAAAACCTCTGTCAGACATTGAGGAAGCCATTGCCTGCGGCATGACAGAATTTGGTGAAAATAAGGTACAGGAGTTGCTGGAGAAAATGGAACAGCTACATACTCCGGTACAATGGCATCTGATCGGCCACTTACAGACCAACAAAGTAAAATATATTGTAGATAAAGGACTGCTGATCCATTCCGTAGATTCCATCCGGCTGGCAAGAGAGCTCCAGAAGGAAGCGGTAAAGCGACAGACACATTGCAATATATTATTGGAGGTAAATGTTGCCAGAGAGGATTCAAAATTCGGCTTTTTTTATGAAGAGGTTCCGGATGCGGTAAGGGAGATTTCTGCTTTCTCCAATGTACATATACAAGGGCTGATGACAATCGCACCTTTTGTGGAAAATCCCGAAGATAACCGTCCTGTCTTTGCAAAATTGCACAAATTATTACTTGACATAAAATCAATAAACATTGATAATGTTAATATGAGCGTATTGTCAATGGGCATGACCAATGATTATATGGCGGCAGTCGAAGAGGGAGCCACTATGGTAAGGGTTGGCACTGGAATATTTGGTATGCGTGATTATAATATTTAGGGATAGGAGATATGTCATGGGAAAAGGTATTGACAAATTTATGAATATCTTAAGTCTGAACAGCTCAGATGACGATGATTACGACAACGATGATTTATTTGATGATGAAATAGACTTAGTAGAACCGAAGCCAGCCAGACAACCAAAGCCAAAAAAGGAAAAACCGGCTCCGGCAAAGCCGCAGACCGGATCCTACAGTACAGCGTCAAGATCACAGACAGCAGCAAGCTTTGATGAAGACGAGGAAGATGATGAAGTATATTTTACCAGAAAACCAAAGCAGACACGGTCTGTAAGGCCGGTATCCGGTTCCAATAATAAAGTAGTATCCATGAATAGCAGAGGTAGCGAAGTGTATGTAATTAAGCCACAGGAATTTAATGAAGCGCAGACAGTAACCGATTTTTTGAAGGACGGAAAGACCATTGTCATTAACATGGAGGGCATTGAATTGAATGCAGCCCAGAGAATCATTGATTTTATCGGGGGTGCCTGTTATGCATTGGACGGTTCCCTGCAGGCAATTTCCAGCAATATCTTTATTGCTGCCCCACAAGACATAGAAGTATCCGGTGATTTAAGAGATGAAATCTTAAATGAATCCACTGTTTCACCTTATCTTGGCGCCTATTAATCGAGGAGGAGGAAGAAAGTAATGATTACACCAGTTGAAATTCAATCAAAGGCATTTAAGTCCGGAATTGGTTATGATAAAAAGGACGTGGATGGTTTTATTAACGAAATATTGGAGAATTACGAGGAATTGTACCGTTCCAATGTAGAAATGAAGGACAAGATCAATATGCTGAATGAAGGGCTTCAGCACTACAAGAATATTGAAGCGTCTCTTCAGAAAGCACTGGTACTTGCGGAAAAGACTTCGGAAGAAACTATACGGACGGCAGAATTAAAGGCTCAGACCATTGAAATGGAGGCTGTAAATAAGGCAAAAGCGCATACTGCCGATGCCAAGCATGAATTAGAGCGGGTACACAACCAGACGGTTGCTCTGGTACAGCAGTATACGAAGTATAAGGCACAGTTTACACAGTTTTTAAATGCACAAATGGATCTGATCAATAGTGACTCTTTCCGTATGGAGGCCAGTGAATTTGCTGCATTTACCAAAAGTGCAGCTTCTGCAAATGATGCCTATATCAATTCAAATCCAATGTCCGATTTCATCTCAGATGGAGAACAGACACCTTTGCCAGGCTTTGATAATGGAGAAGATTCCGGCGGACTGGGTGAGCGGGATGATGCAGATCGTTATAATATGGATTTTGGCGGTTCATCCGTTTCCGGTGATTCCGGGTCCTTTGTAGATCCCTTCAGCGCCATAAAGCAGAATCCGGAACCTTCTTCTTCCCAGCAGGAGACAGAAGCAAATGAGGAGCGTACGGAAGCCCCTGAGGAATTAGATACCTATGAAGGGGAAGTAGAAGACAAGGTAGAAAAAAGAGCGCTGATCGGTGATGAAGATGCAGACAGCACTGGATTTACTTATATATAAGCTGGAAAGGTATCAATAATCAACATGAAATATCTGAAAGCATGCATTGGAATTATAATACTGACCGGACTGGATCAGTTTACCAAATATCTCGTACTGAAGTATTTGGAGTTATATGAATATCATCCCTTGATCGGTGATCTATTCGGATTGTATTATCTGGAAAATAAAGGAATGGCATGGGGAATGTTTCAAAACAGACAGATTGTGTTTTTGATTTTGACCATCCTTGTGGTAGGAGTGATAAGCTTTTGTTATGTGAAACTATCACAGGATGCAAAGTTCCGTCCATTGAATCTATGTATTCTGTTCCTGATCGCCGGAGCGATCGGAAATATGATTGACCGCATTTTTCATGGCGATACTCTGTTTCAGGGTGCAGTAATTGACTTTCTGTATATAAAGTGCATTGATTTCCCTGTGTTCAACCTGGCGGATATGTATGTAACCTTTTCGATTGCTATTATTGCCTGCTTCATTTTATTCCGCTACAAAGAACAGGACTTTGAGGCAGTATTTCATCGTAAATCCAACAATCCAGATACAGCGGAAATAGTTGCTGCATTTCAGGATTCTCAGCAAGAAGAAGGCACAGATGACGCAGGAGAACAGAATGATGCAATGTGATACCTATACCGTACTTCCGGAACAGGCAAACATCCGGATTGATAAATTCTTATCTGAGATCATTCCCGATCTTTCCCGTTCTTATATACAGAAGCTGTTATCCGAGCATGCAATTCTTGTCAATCAGGCTTTCGTGAAAGCAAATTATAAGCTGCGAACCGGCGACCGGATTCAGATTACACTTCCGGAACCCAGAGAAATGAATCTTATTCCGGAAGACATACCGCTGGATATTGTCTATGAAGACAATGATATATTGATCATTAATAAGCCCAAGGACATGGTGGTTCACCCTGCTGCGGGCCATGATACAGGAACCCTGGTTCATGGGGTATTATATCATTGTAACGGCCAGTTATCCTCTATTAACGGTGTGCTTCGTCCGGGAATTGTACATCGGATTGACAAAGACACAACCGGACTATTGGTTGTATGCAAAAATGATCTTGCACACCAGTCCCTGGCAGAGCAGTTAAAGGTTCATTCTATTACCCGCACATATTATGCCATTGTATATGATAATATCATAGAAGAAGAAGGAACGGTCGATCAGCCCATCGGCAGACATCCTGTTGATCGAAAGAAACAGTCCATTGATCTTCGTAATGGAAGAAATGCCGTTACGCATTACCGGGTTTTGGAACGGTTTCACGGAAAATATACTTTGATAGAGTGCCGGTTAGAAACAGGACGAACCCACCAGATCCGGGTGCATATGGCTTCCATTCATCACCCCTTACTTGGAGATACTGTTTACGGCCCCTCGAAGGATCCTTTTCATCTCCAGGGACAAACGCTTCATGCAGGTGTATTAGGTTTTCTGCATCCGCAGACCGGGGAATATATGGAATTTCGAGCAGAATTGCCGGACTATTTTCAAAAGCTGATTCTTACGTTACGAAAAGCAGAATAGAAACAGGACATTAAAACAGATTCGCGTTTTATTTTAACTAGATATTGTAACTGGAAAGGAGATTGCATTATGGGAAAAGACACAATTATTACGATTGGAAGGCAGTGTGGCAGCGGAGGAAGAGAAATTGGCATTGCGCTGGCAAAGGAATTAAAGATTCCGTACTATGATAAGGAGCTTCTGAAGCGTGCAGCAAAGGAAAGCGGGTTATGTGAAGAGGTTTTAGAAAAATTTGATGAAAAACCAACCAGCAGCCTGCTATATTCTATTGTTATGGATCCATATTCCTTAGGAATCAGTACCACCGGCATTGATATGCCGATCAATCATAAAGTATTTCTGGCCGCCTTTGATACGATAAAGCGGATTGCAGATGAAGGTGCCTGTGTAATGATCGGTCGTTGTGCAGATTATGCATTGGCTGATTATAGCAATGCAATTAACTTTTTTCTATATTCGCCTGTAGAGCAACGGACAAAACGCTTTGCAGAACGTATGAACCTGACGGAGGAAAAGGCAAAGGATCTTGTAATAAAAACGGATAAGCAACGTGCTTCTTATTATAATTATTACACAACAAAAAAATGGGGTGTCATGTCCAGCTATGATTACTGCCTGGATACCAGTATATTAGGAATTGATGGAACCGTAAACTTAATTAAATATATTGTGGAACATTTATAGAAAAAGGTCCCAAAGAACAATGCATATTTGTTTCTTTGGGACCTTTTCTTTGCATTTCATATAATCCCACCTATAAAAGAGCAGTATTTATCTAGCGGATAAATCACGCCTTTTCAGCTTCATTCATCTTCCATGACCGGAAGAGCAGCAGCGTTTCTGTAATCTCATTCTCAAGCTGATTGAATTCCTCATACGTCAAAGCTTTATGAACATATGCAAAATCAAGCTGACGCTCCAGATCGTAAAGATCACGGTACAATTTTGTATATGTTAAATATCTGCCCCGGCGGATCTGGTACTGTATGTTATGTATTTCTGCAATAAAGCTATCCAGCATAAGATCACCACCTGTCAAGAATAACAGAATTAATAAATGCAAAAAGCGAAACCAAAGCAATTACACCAAAAAAAATACTAATTTCAAACTCAAAAACAAGGAACAGATGCCTCTTTATAAGTCTTAACATCTAAGGAAAACTCAGTTACATACTGCTGATTATTTTCAATCACTAACTCAGATACATGATTCGATCTCCGGTCATTTGCTTCCAGCGTAATAATGATTTCTTTTTTCGTCATGTACTTTATGTACCAGGTAAAGCCTTCTTCATCCTCCGGCACCATGAAAGGATATAATTCCTCTGTCTCTGTATTATTCATAATACTTCTCCTCAAATACCTGTAACAGCCATTTCAGCTGATTTATTCTTATCACAACTTCACGCTGATCTTTTGCTGTATCAAGACGATCATCCCAGTAAGTAATTTCACGACGGACAACGTTCATAACAGAATCATATGTTTTACAATATTTTGATAAAACGTATCTCTTACGCAGAAATACTATAACAAATGCTTCAATCAATACTGCAAATATCAGAATGCTGACAACAATAGTTATTATTAAATTTGCTATCATTCCAAAACCTCCTATTGAATCATAACGCTATGCCTACAATCAAGAGGAACCTGGAGAGCAAAACCATCATGAAAGACAATCACACGACCCTTTAATACCTTTACGTTATCAACATTATGATAATCTACAACTTCATGACGGGCATCACGACCTGTACCAAAAGATGATATAACTGAAACAAACATTTTAACAATTCTCCTTATAGACATTAAGAAGCCCAAGCAAAGAACCACGATCTAATGCAGTAATAAAACCGGTACCAACGAGTCCCCAGAGAAGGCCGCTGATCGCATAATATTCTTTATCATCATGCTCCCGTTCATACTTCTCAACTAAATGATCCAGGACTCCGCCGACACCTGTACAGGCAGTACATTCATCTTCATTCAGCTTTCCTACTAGTTCACAAAATACCATATCAAAAATCCTCCTTATTGTTTTGCCCTGTTTCAGAAAGTTTCAGAAAACATAATAGACACATAATTTGAATCATGTTAGAATAGAAGAGTAGCTTAATCGAATAAGGAATGACAACCACCGCTTCACTATGCTTATTGGCTGTACTTTTGCGGTTCTTCTTTTTGTGTCCGGCACAGGGG
This sequence comes from uncultured Lachnospiraceae bacterium, assembly GCA_910587045.1. Classification (GTDB taxonomy): domain Bacteria; phylum Bacillota; class Clostridia; order Lachnospirales; family Lachnospiraceae; genus CAG-632. The sequence continues at coordinate 71,769 of CAJULG010000001.1, forward strand.
AACCAGACCAGGGAGAAGCTCAAGAACCCCGTTGGATCGCATTTTTTAACATTCCTTAAAAGACATAATACAAAATATATTTTGTATTGTCAATATTTTTTCAAAATATATTTTGAAAAGAGGGTTTAAAATGATTTATCAAAATACTAATGAATTACTAAAATATTTCAAAGAAATCATGAAAAGTAAGGGAATAAAAATAAAAGACTTAGCACAAAAACTTAATAAGACACAAGCAGCAACATCTGGATTACTAAATATGAAAAATATTTCCCTAGATTCATTACATGAAATCAGTAACGCAATTAACTATGACGTAGAAATTAATTTCATTGAAAAATCACCCGACGATTAATATTACATAAACGTTTCTTGTATATACTTTTCCTCCTCTGGTGTAACTGTTAAAAAGCCATTTCCAGCCGGAGCTATCTTTCCTTCTGCCAAGTTTTTCAGTGTTCCAAAATTTCTATACTCTTTCATGTCTTGTTCATACTGTCGGAACTGCCCGGTTTTATCTCTCCAATGATAGACCACCTTTGCAATCCTCCGCTGGAGCTGATAGAAAGTATCTCTCCGACGCTCAGAAAATGGAACAAGCAATTCATACAATTCCTCCGGCGGATAAATGCTTGTGATATGTAACGTTGACCAGAGTGCATATACGTTTGTGTAACGACCATGGACTTGAGCCTTGTATTTATCAGTTAATACTTTCAACATGGAATAACTAAGTTGTTCCTTTAACTCATCCAGAAACAAGATAGATTCTCCATTGTATTTGTCTATCCAGCCATTCTGATAATCAGATACAAAATATATGTTTTCTTCTCCATACTGTTCAACCAATTCATTTGCACTATATGACTTGCCTGATTCTGAAAGACCGATATGCCAGATCACTTCCAGATCACGAACAAACGGAGTTTCTTTATACCGCTTCCGGTAATAAGCGTCCTTAATGATTTTTTCGTATCTGCGTAGTTTTACGGATGTGTCCAGAATTTCATTTGGTGTCATACCGTCGTTTATCATATCCTCAACGCCTTGCAGATCAGAACGGTTGCCCTGATTCCCTTTGATATCTCCATGCAGGGCCATAGCCAAGACCTGTTCACCTTTTTCCGTCCATTTTCCACGCTTGTATATATAGTCCTCAGCCTCTTTTTTACTCCCTCTGGTCGGCTCTATGTGAAACTTCTTGCCATACAGCTTTTGAACAGATGCATAAGTAAATCTATCACTGTTAGCATTCTCTACCTCCAATACCATATGAAGATGGTGGAATCCGGTATCTGATACACAATAGGTAACTGCTCCAATCCGGCCCGGCTTACTATCACACCACATCTTTAATACCAGATCGCAAATTTCCTGTTCCGTAAGCGCAGCGAGAAAAGACGGAGTAGAAGAGAGTACCTTCTTGCTTCCATCTTCATTCAAAACTACATCACCATGTATATCATGCTCATATTCAATTATTTCCCTGGGATTCGCCCAGGTAATAAACGCACTTGCACATGACTGAGCCATTTTTATACTCCAAATAAACTTTTTAACCTGCCACACAAAACATCAACTGAGACCGAAGCCATTGAATAATCCTTCCGATCTATAAAATTTTTCAGATCATATACATTTTGCATTCCTACAACAAAAGCGCAGGAATAGATTTATATGCCTTGATACAGTAGATCTGGAGAGGTGGAAGTTTGCTTCACAGAATTCGTAGAAATCATCAAAGCCAAATACCTTATAGATTTCACAGCGTGAGATTTCTTCCAGATGGAAGCCAAGCTTAATAAACTGACTCTTAATTTCATTGATATCGTTTCTTACCCAGTTAATATTACTGCAAGCATTCTTTGTCTCTTCCGGCGTTCCGGCCGGAGCATTGCCAAACACAACTTCTATTTCTTTATAGTTTCTGTCTACGATTGTACCCATGATTGTACCTCCCTGAGTTATATAAATCACAATCATAATACAAAATATATTTTGTATTTGTCAACATAAAAAAAAACACAGTGCAGGGTTTCGATCCTTACACTGTATTTCTATTTATACGACTATGCAAGTTGCTGTAGCTTCTCAGAATGTTCCGTTACTACCGCTTTCAGTATGCTGACATCCGTTTCTATACTCTCAATCTTTTCCGTTTCTGCTGTATATTTCTTAGAAGCAGGTACATAGTTTTCTGCAAGCAGTTGTATATTTGGCTTTATTTCACTCTCAATAGCAACTTCTATTTTCGTTATTCTATGTTCGATCGGCTTTAATTTACTATCAAACATCTCTGATATTGCAAGCAATAATTCATTATCTGTCATATGTTCACCTTCTTTCCTAACTGCTTTCAGTCTAGCATACTTTTTCCGTTCTGTCTATCCTGTATGAACTGTGTGAGCATGAATAGATCTAAACGCCTTTATACTTTAGTATACTAAAGCACCTGAAGGAATGCTATAAATATAAAGCGCCGGGAATGTCTATGTTGTTAGTCAAAATATTCCGCAAGTTAAGCAAAAATTCCGCAAGTATTCCGCATCATGCGGAATGTTTTTTGCCCAGTAAAATCAATGCTTTGAAGACATTTATTCCGCATTCCGCAAGTGGGGGGTAATACTATACCCCCACTTCGCACCGAGGTTTTGACACACATAGCAAAACCTCTCACCCTTTGTATTCCCCTCTGAGGGGAACAGGAGAGTAGCAGAAGCAAGGAAACCATCTCAATCGCCGAAGTTTTTCCTTGTCCATCCATCCTTGGCTTTAGCTTCTCTCACTCACTGCGTTCGTTCGTGGCTCCGCACCAGACATATATAATCAATGTAAGAGGCATAAGACGAAGCTCCTACCGCTTATTGAACCCTTAGCGGACGTTAGAGCGTGAGCGGATAACCGCTTCATGCCTTAATTCTTTCGCTTCGCTCAAACAGACTAAGTGCCAACCTCCTGACAATTTGTCAAGCAGTTTCTTCCGACAATGCTGATCACAAACCTTACGGTTTTATGTCAGCATTGTTGCGTAAACTGCTTCCCCTGCGGTGACAAATTGATTCACTCGGACAGCGGTATAATTAACAGGCGTTAGGCGCAGAGCGCTAACGCCCGCACTTAACACAAATACAGCTTTACCCTTCTGAAATCTTTTATTATAATGATTGTGAGGCAGGCACAGGAAGGAGATGAGCGGACATGGAGGACATGGAAAGCATGGGTATGACGAACGAACAGTACAAAGGAATGCTGCTTGACGAGTTAGAGGACTGGCAGGAGGTTCTGGAACTTGCAGAAGAGGAGCATAACGAGAAAGTGATCCGGAAAGCGAAGAAGCAGATCGCCAAAATCAACGAAAAATTGAAATTCTGAAATGACAATAACCGGGTACTTGCCACCCGGTTACTGTTTTATCCTTTTATCATCTTTTTTCCTGCTCTGGTCAGATGCTTTGTGTCATAGACAGTCAGATTCTTCTGTCTGCCTTCTAACACTTCCTTTGATGATTTACTCTTTGATTTTGTTATCAGCTGTACAAGGGCTTTTGTATCATATAACTTGTACTGCCAGTCAGCTATATGTACAAAGTCCCACGTTAACCGCCGGACCAGACGGGGATTATCGCAGGTTTCGAGATCATAAGCGGAGTAGATGTAATGAATCACAGTATTGACAATCGGAATATGTCTGCACTCGATCACACGATCCATGATGTTCCGGACAAGGGCATCGAGATACCGGAACCGCTGGCCGACAAGGATGATATACATATTGTTGTGCCGACAGGTCACAAGGCTCTTGATCTGTTCTTCATTCTGAAAATTATCTTTGAAATTCCGGGAATTTAATACAGCGTTACACTCATCAATCAATACAATATTGTACGTTTCTGAATTATCCTGATCGGCAAGCTTCACAAGCTGATTCATATTCCTGAACGGAGTGACCGGAACGTCTTTTATATCCAGATTGGCGATCACATTTACCTTCCAGGTGAGCCAGTGCGGATTCTTACACTTATAATCATACGTTCTCTTTCCGTTGTATCTGTGATACAGGCGATGCACTTTTACAACAGCAGACAGGGTTTTGCAGCAGCCAAATACTTTTGACGTATGTGCAACGTATCCGTCGATCAGACCGACATCACGGGGCATATTATATTCTTTATAGCGGAAATAATTGATACTGTTTACAACAAAACTGCGGACAAGCTTATCAACATTGCAGACAAGATACCGGTAAGGCTTCCAGAAGAGCAGCAGGAGATAAGCAAGTGCGACCAGTTTCTTATTATAGCCAAGCAGGATAAACAGACCGAAGCAGTAAAGCAGGAACAGCATCAATGCACGCAACAGTTTTTTACCTATTTCATTCAATATGACCACCTCCTAGCGTGCGAAGCGGGAGAGTGGCACGATCACAGAGATCAGGCTTGTAAGCACGTTTACAGTGACTACAATCACAAGACACCTGGCAACAAACAATAATTCTGTTGATAATGCTAAATCACCCATAATTAAATTCAATAAGGAATCCATACAAAACACCACCTTTTTTCTTTTTTTATCTTCATGCCATGCCCTGGGCAACCGCTATAGCGGTTGCCGGACATTATTCATTTCGCCGACGAATAGCGGCAGATATCTTTGCGCAGTCACGTACTATGAATTCGTAACAGCGAAAGAGCAGCCAGACTGCGAACCAGAGCCGAAGAAATTCATATATATTTTCCATTTAATCACCTCCTTCCGTAAAGATCCAGCGCAATACATATAAAGCAACACCTACAATGACAGCAAATACAACCGCTCCGCCAAGAGAAAAACGGAAACCGCCGATCGTAACATAAACGATATCAAATAAACTCCAGAGAAATTGAAATAACTGTGTAAATATTTCCACTTTAAATACCTCTTAAAACTTTAAACACAATAACAATGATATTAACACTCATAGCAGTTGCTACTAACACCCATATATAAGCCGGAACGCCAAGAAATGTATATCGGAGCAATTCCAAATAACCATCTTTACCAGTCAGGCCAAAACCATTTTTTATATGTTCAAGTACATTATCAGTATCCAGTGTATTAACACCAGATGTCACATTACCGTTTGCATCCTGCTCATAAGACGAATGAAAAACGTCATTCCCATCATCATCATGCGTTATTCGGGTATATGTAGTCTCAAATGCATCATTTAACGTATTAAAGAGAAAACGACGTATATAAATACTATCTGAACAAACTTTTGCACCTGTATCATCATAATAGTATGTATCAATCTTTATCTGTACTCCGACAAACTGCATATGATATTCAAGACTAAAAAACGATAAATCTTGAGAGTACAGATCATAATAATTTGGCGGTACTGAACTGAGTGCATTCTCTAAAGCAACTTTTCCTGAAGCAGTATAGGGGCCATCATCAGCAGTATAAAGATAATTCAAAGTACCAGTATTATTTCCACCTGCTTCAGCAACTGCATAAAACTCACCACATGTTCCATGTGTCTTCAATAACTTTTGATTGTTATATGTTTCAGTGTCATAATCTAAATGTCCCCGATACAGCACATTAGAATTATCTTTATTAAAAGAATTTATCTGTGCTTTGCTTAAATACTGGTATAAATATTCACAAGAATAATCATAATGCAATTCAACGTTATGCTCAGAATAGAAATCAGTTAATTCTGCATCATCATATTTGAAAATAGATGACACGTTATTTTCCGTGATAGCTGACACATACGCACTGGCCGGAACCGGAATCGTTTTATCATAAACTGATTCGTATTGTTCTTTTTGCCATTCATCCCAATTAGAATACTTCCGCAGATCTTCCTCTGATATTGTTCCATCTATATACGAGAACGCTTTTTCTCTGTCTGAAAATAATAAAAAACCACTTGATGTAAAACTCGTAACAGATCCAGCATCATAGATCTGATACTTTCCATTATATAAGTACGACTCTTTAATACTTGTCGTGTTATAAATCGAACTAAAAGCAGATACCGTAAATTTTTTATCGGACATCAGAATAAAACCAGAGTTGCTGGTTCCATCCGTACCACCAGTGTAATACAAACATATCCTGCCGGAACCTCTCACGTTTTGTACGATACTTGCACCGACATTATTTCCATCCGTCCAAATATCTGTCCATGTAATAGACCCGGCATGCTCTTTTTCTCCTGATTCTTCTGTTGATTCTTCAGCATGTACAATAACACCAGCAGTCACAAATGCAACCAAGAGACCGATGATAATTCCAAGAATCAGCGCACCCTTTTTACTTAAGAACTGCAATACTACATTTATTTTTTTCATACACTACCTCCTAAAAAAAAGAGGGTAGCGATACATGACCGCTACCCAGACTACTTACTAACGGGCAGTATACTTTACACGGGAGACAATCCCGAATCCTGCCGGAACCAGTATGGCAAGTACAAAAGCACAAGCCAGAATCGGTTCACCCTTGACAATATCAAGGATCCATGTAAGCACATCACCGCCAAGCTCCAACGCTGACGAAGGATCAAACTTAGAAGTTGTAGAAGCTAACAGACCCATCATACCTTTTTACCTCCTTCCTTATTAGCTTTATCATTAGCGGTTTCCGGTGCAGGAGAAGGTGAGACATTACCTGACGCTTCCGGCGCTGGTTCTTCTTCCTTTGGAAAACCGTTGATGAACAGATTAAATGCCAGATCGCACTCCCTTGGATTTGCAGAAGTCTTAGAGATACCGACCGAACAATCAAAACGATCCTGATCTAAGGTCGATAATTCTGCAAAGACTTGTTCTGAAATAAATTTTTTGACTGCTATACCAGAGAGAACCGGAAAAGCAGGACAGCCGACGATCACGCCTTCAAAGACATAATATTGTTTTCCTGCCTTGCTGACATCCGACCTGATATCAGTCACAACCATATCGCATACTAACTGCATTTTTCATCCTCCTTAAAATTCTTAAATACTTCCATGTTGATATCCGTTGACCACTCCTGAAAGTCATGATCGAGTTTCCATGTGTAATATGTACTGACAATGAAGCAGGCACATAGTATTAACCAAACGACAATCAATAAGCATCACCTCCAATAAATTTTGAAACCTTGTGCGACGTCGCACAGAAAATCCGGATAAATCACCGGAAAAAGAGCAGTATCTATCTAGCGGATAAATCTACGTTTTTCCGCATAAAGTGTGGACATAAAAGAAGTAGTATGGTAAAATGGTATCTAAAGAAAATAATAACTTGAATATAGAAAGGACAATGCATATGGCAAAGGATTCTGAACACTATAAACTAAAGGAACGAAAACAAAAGCAATTATACCATGAACTGTTAGCACAGCTTCCACCATGTGCCAGGGATTATCTGCGGGATAAGGATTTGACCACTCAGGTAAGTACACGTATTTCTTATGCCTATGACCTGTTGACCTTTTTTCGATATATTAAGAACGTGAATCCTATTTACAAGGAAACAGAAATAAACAGATTTGACTATGAGGATTTGAAGCGTTTTCATCCTGAGGATATTTCTGAATATCAGCATTATCTGGAGTTCAGTACCCTAAAGCTTGACGGTGAGAATCATGAGAACGGAAAGCGTTCCATCGCCCGTAAAATGGCACCATTACGTGGAATGTTTGAATATCATCTGAAGCATGATAATATTGAGAAAAATCCGATGATCCTGGTTCAAATGCCTCGAATTAAAAAGGATAAGAATATTATCCGTATGAATGCCTATGAGGTTCAGGACATCCTGGACGCCATTGAAAAAGGCAATGGTCAGATGTCTGAACGCCAGAGAAAGCATTGTGAACGAACCAGACAACGTGATCTGGCAATTCTTACCCTGATGTTAGGTACCGGGATCCGGGTATCAGAATGTGTTGGATTAGACGTAACCGATGTTGATTTTAAAGTCAATTCCCTTACCATTGTCCGGAAAGGCGGTGGTCAGGATATTATCTATTTTGGGGAAGAAGTTCATACTGTTTTAGAGGAATATATTCAGGGAGAACGAAAACGGACCCATATTGCAGATGGAAATGAAAAAGCTCTATTTATATCTTCAAAAGGAAACCGGATCAGCGTGGATGCCATTGAGCGGTTGGTCAAGAAATATGGCCGGATCGCGGTTCCAAATAAGAAAATTACACCACATAAGCTCCGTAGTACATATGGAACTGCTCTGTATCGCGAAACCGGTGATATTCGACTGGTTGCTGACGTTCTGGGGCATGAAAATGTCAACACCACCATTGATTATTATGCTGCCATTGAGGACGAACACAAACGAAAGGCTGCCGATGCAGTATCTTTACGAAAAGAAACTCCAGGCAGTGCTTCCGGTAAATAATAAATATATTAAGATAAAAATAGTAAGGTATATAGAATGAAATTACAAAAGTTATTAACTTATATAAGAAAAGCCATAGATGATTATCATATGATAGATGTTAATGATAAAATTGCTGTCGGAATCTCTGGAGGAAAAGACAGTCTGACCTTATTGTACGGACTGCGAAGATTAAAGGACTTCTATCCAATTCCTTTCGAACTGTCGGCCATTACAGTTGATCTGGGATTTGAACAATATGATACTGCTCTTCTCTCCCAATATGTAAAACAACTTAACATTCCTTATTATGTGGAGAAAACAGATATTGCCAGTATTGTATTTGATCATAAAAAGGAAGCGAATCCCTGTTCTCTGTGCAGTCGGCTGCGAAAGGGAGCATTTAATGAACGGGCTAAAGCAATCGGCTGTAATAAGATTGCATATGCACATCATAAAGATGATGTCTTAGAAAGCTTTTTAATGTCACTGCTTTATGAAGGACGGATTCATACCTTTTCACCGATTACCAGATTAGAACGATCAGAACTCGAATTGATCCGTCCCCTTATATATGTCCGTGAAGGAGAAGTTGCTTCCTTTGCGCGGGAGCAGGAATTACCGATTTCAAAAAATCCCTGTCCTGCAGACGGAATTACAAAGCGTCAGGAAGCAAAGGAACTGATCTGTAGTCTGAAAACAACAGTTCCGGATGTGAAGGAACGTATCTTCTCTGCAATCAAAGGCTCCGGTATTGATGGCTGGTAGTATACGATCCGTAAAACTATTCCTTTACAAGTGGTTCCTCTGCAAAATAAGGGATGGTCAGGAAACAGCCACTGGTAATCTCATCCCCGGATATATGATTAATTTCCCGAACCTCTTTTATATATTCCTGTAAACTGGCATATTCAGAAGTTCTATACTCCTTTGCAATTCCCCAAAGGGTATCTCCGGCCTCTACCTCAATTACGGTAAAGTACTTTGTACTTGCATGATCGGACTGTGCATTCACCAGACTGGTACGCAGAAAGAATATGCAGAATACCGTCAGGATACATGTGGTTGCAACGCAATAAAGAGTCAGCTTTGGATACCGGATCAGCACACTGGCAATCCGAAGCTTTAAACTATATAATAATTCAAGAACAGTTTCAGATAACGCAGATAAAAAAGCTGCAGTCCCGGATGGACATACCATTATCTCTTTGTCTGATTGATTCTCTTTCCAGTCATAATTTTGAATATAAGCAGTATTTGTATTCATAGCCTTTCACCTTTCCTGTATATAAATATTCCGAACATCTGTTTGTTAATTGCATTATATCGAACAGTTGTTCTTTTGTCAACAAGAAATCGAATGAATGTTCGAGAAAATATGTTCGTATTTCTATGAACATTTGTTTGCATTCTAGTGAATCCTATGGTAAACTTAATATAATACAGAACAATAGTCAGGAAATGACAGTCCTGACCATTGTCCGATTCTTTTACAGAGAGGAGCATTACGAATATGGGAAATGGAAAAATCACAGATAAACAGCAGGAAATTTTAGAATATATGAAGGAACAGATTCTATCAAAGGGCTATCCACCTTCTGTTCGGGAAATCTGCTCTGCTGTTCATCTAAAGTCCACCTCTTCTGTCCATTCCCATTTGGAAACGCTGGAGAAGAATGGATATATCCGACGGGATCCAACCAAGCCCCGTGCCATTGAGATTGTAGATGATACATTTAATCTGACCAGACGCGAGCTTGTGAACGTGCCGATTTTAGGCAGTGTTGCAGCAGGACAGCCCCTATTGGCAAATGATAATATTAACGGATACTTCCCTCTGCCTCCGGAATATGTGAATAACAGTCATACCTTTATGCTTACAGTAAAAGGAGAAAGTATGATCAATGCAGGAATCTTTGACGGTGACCTGGTATTGGTTGAACAGACCCCGGTAGCCAGAAACGGTGAAATTATAGTTGCCCTGATTGAAGATTCCGCAACTGTAAAGACCTTTTATAAAGAAGATGATCATATCCGCTTACAGCCGGAAAATGATTCCATGGATCCGATCCTGGTAAAAGATTGCATGATCATAGGAAGAGTGATCGGATTATATCGTAGATTCTAAAGAAAGTACCAGGACAATATCAGTTTTAATAAAATATATAATAATGTGGTATATTCACAATCCTGTCTGATTATGAATATACCACATCGCAATAAAAGCCCATCTTATTTTCCATACAACTGGCATATCGGTATCGTATTACATTCCCTTCATTAAATCGTACATACATCTGGGAATAAGGATATCCTACCGCATCCATCATCTTTTGAAAATGCTTTTGAGCCTGTTCCATTCCGAACTTATTTAACCTAACATCTACAACAAAACGATTATAATGGATCGTAACACAATAGTTTTTTAATCCTTTTGAATCTGCCAGAAAATGATTAAACGCACATTCAATTTCCGGTGAAACAGAAAGCTGTATATACTTTAAATAATCATTAAATACACGGAACATAGTCAACTTCCTTTCTAATTGCCATCCGCATGAATCTTGGCAGAACTCTGGATCACCCACTTCTGTTCATCCTCTTTTTCTACAGGCATAACATCCGGAATTGAATTAAATATTTCAACAAATTTTTTGTAATTTTCCTTGAATAACTCCACTACATCGGGGTCAAACTGGGTACCGCTTCCCAGGGAGATTTCATTATAGGTCTGTGCCAGTGTCCAACCTTCCTTGTAACAACGGGAAGCAGACAATGCATCAAAGACATCCGCCAATGCCATCAATCGGCTGACATAGGCAATCTCCTCACCCTTCATTCCTAAATACCCTTTACCATCCCAGCGCTCATGATGCTGCAAGGCGATGGTACGTGCAATTTCCATGACCTCTCCAGTTGTATTATGTAATAGTGCTTCCCCGTACAATACATGATTTTTAACAATCGCATATTCCTCATCCGTCAGCTTCCCCGGCTTATTCAGTATTTCTTCCGGAATCATCAGCTTCCCGATATCATGCATCATAGAAGCATTGCATACCATATCTGTATAATTCTTATCAAAACCCGATGCTTCACACAGAACCCGCATATACTTGGATACCCGCCGGACATGTTCACCAGTTGATTTAGATTTGGATTCGCAGATATTGGAAAAGGAAAGAATAATCTCCTCCTGACTGATCTTCAACTGCTGAGAAGAAATAAATATATCAGACATCATCTCATTGTTCCGGTCCACAATAAAATATGCAATAAAGGACATAAAGATCAGAATCAGTTCCTTTGGAATAAAATTGTAAAAGATAGCTGCTTCCACACTTTCTGACAACGGATCATTGGGTATCAGCCCTGTATACATATTCAGAAGGGAAGATCCAAGAATCAGGACAGTATTGATCAGCGTCGTGAATAATACAAGTACCCGGTTGTAATACAGGGATGCGATCAAAAGTGGAAACAGAATGATCGCAGACGCATAATAAGACAAGAAGGAACAAAGAATCCCGCTTACCAGTGAAGTACAGATTATGACCATATATACAATATAGTTCTTTTCAATATTAAAACAGTTAATGAAGATGGTAGGTATTAAAAGCAGAATCCCGCAACTGGCAAGACAAAAGCTGACTGCAGTCTTGTCGAAATTAATCAGGTTGCTGAAAACCAGGCACCATATGATCAATAACAGATACAGCGTGTAACGAAGCGTCTTTGCAACGATATTATTAATCTTAACGTTATTGATATTCAAAAAGCGTTCTAATTCCATAAAGTCCACCCAATCCCCTTATAGTATAACTATAAAGCCTTATGAATTCAATGTCAACCGACATTTTACAGCAGTTTATACATAGATAAATAGTGATAATCTGCCTGCGTACGGTGGAATGGATTAAAGTTCTTCCCGCTTGATAAAAACACCATCCCTCCAGATGCGTTCCAGATCATAGAATAGACGATCCTCCTTGGAAAATACATGAACGATCACATCTGAATAATCCATAAGTATCCAGTTTGCAGAATCATATCCTTCTGTCTGACGAATCGGATATCCGGCACGACCACAGATTTCCTCTACATGATCAGCAAGTGCCTGAACCTGATTTCGATTGCTGCCACTGGCAATGATAAAATAATCTGCGATCACAGAAACATTGGAGATATCAATGATCTGAATATCATCCGCTTTCTTATCCTCTAAAGCATCCACGACTAATCGTGCTAATTCCTTTGCGTTCATAAACAACTCCTTTTCTATCATCCTTGCAGAAACCATTAATTCCATCGGTTTCCTACATAGTAATCATACGTCTGCTCTGAAATCTCATCTATTGTTTCACCCTTACGCTTTAAATACTCCAGTATATTCGATAAAATATGCAACAGACAGGTATCCAGATCGATAAATGCCTCCTTACGGATCGCGTCCATCTCCGGCAGCATTTTCCGGTTCGGTTCAATAAAATCCGCAATATAGATCACCTTATCCAGATCAGACATATTAGGGCAGCCGGTCGTATGCCATGTGATCGCAGACAGTATCTCCCGATCCTTTACCCGGAATTTATCTTTTGCTATGGCAGCTCCGAGCTTGGCATGCAGTAATTCCGGATTCTTTCTCTCATATGTAGAAATGGGAAGTCCGTACTTCTCACATTTGAGAATCTTTTCCCCGGCCGAAAAGTTCTTTCCGCAGTCATGCAGCAATCCAGCAACTGCCGCCTGTTCGATATCCAGACCATGGCACATGGCCATGGCTGCTGCAGTATATTCTACTCCAAGGCTGTGTTCAAAGCGTTTTGGAGTCAGACGTTCCTTTAGTTTCTCTCGCATCTCAATGCGCTCCATCTCCATGTACCTCCCCTTCCCGTATCGTATACAAATGATGTTCCTGGATGAATGCCCGAACCTCTGAAGGAATCCACGCTACAAGATCGGGGTTCGTATAGAATTCCTCCCGTATCCTTGTTGAAGAAATATCCAGAAGATCGGTATGCAGAAACTGAATTTCCGCCTCTGGAACCCTGGCGATCAGTCTGTCTCTGGCAGCTTCCAGTTCTTTCCGTCCGGCATCCTCTCTTATGGCACACAGGATGACTGCAAGCTGTAATATAGCTTCATAACTGCGCCATTTATGAAGGGAAACCAATGAATCACCACCCAGGATAAAAAAAAACGTATCCTGAGGACTGGTCTGTTTCAGTTCCCGTAAAGTATCTATCGTGTAAGTTGGTCCATTCCGCTCCAGTTCTATTCCGCGAAATTCCATATAAGGATATGGTTTGATAGCCAGCTGTACCATTTCACTCCGCTGCTTTGAATCCAGTAATTCATCTGTATCCTTATAAGCCGGAAGCTTATTGGGAATCACTAAAACCTTGTCCAGCCGGAACTGCCGGTAGCTTTCTTGTGCCAGTATGATATGTCCCTGATGGATCGGATTAAAGGTTCCACCCATGATTCCAATTCTGCTCATATAAATCTCCTGCCATATTTCTGATTATTCTATTTCTGCATCCTGTTAGCATCATTCTCAGGAGGATACAATATTGGAAATCATTTCGGTAACATAATCTTTTTATTGTTACGCGATTCCTTATACAAAATAATCTTCTTTCCAATTACCTGTACCACCTGGGCACCGGAACGCTCCGCGATCAGATTCGCCAAAATATTCGGATCGTCCGTACAATTCTTTAATACTCCGATTTTAATCAATTCCCGTTTTTCCAGTGCCTCCCGGATGCCTTCCACAAATTCCGGCGTTACGGAAGCCTTTCCCACATGAAAAATCGGATCCATATTCATTGCAAGCCCCTTCAGATAGGCCCGTTGCTTACTTGTCATATGCTCACTCCGCCCTTCCTTATTGTATACCATTCCCATAAAACTCATTCTTCCATTCCGGAATCCAATTTACTTATAATAGTCGAAAGAAAGTCCATAAAGACGTACCGTATCTCCATCTTCAATCCCAAGTGCCTCTAATTCTGTCAGAATTCCATTCTTTTTCAGAAAATCCTGAAAGAAACGAAAGCCTTTTTCCGATTCCAGATTCGTATATCCAAGCATTCGCTCGATTCTAGGGCCTTCTACCACATATTCCTGTTCCTTCTCATCATAATAAACCTCGAACGGAAGCGTAACATCATCTGCGAAAACAGAAGTATCGAATTCCGGTTCAAACTCGACTGTTTCCTGTGGCAGTTCCCGCAGCATTCCCTGTACATGCCAGAGCAGCTCCTTTACACCGGCACCGGTAACTGCTGAAATTGGAAATACCGGTATATGAAGTGGTTCCAGCTCCTCCCGCATCAGGGTCAACACCGTTTCCTGATCCAGCTCTGACATGACATCCATTTTATTTGCAGCGATCACCTGTGGTTTCGTTTCCAAGTCAATGCCATATTTTTCCAGTTCTGTATGAATTGCCTGAATATCATTCAAGGGATCCCGTCCCTCCGTAGATGCTGCGTCTACCAGATGGATCAGCACCTTAGTACGCTCAATATGGCGCAGAAATTCCAGTCCCAGCCCGGTACCTTCTGCTGCTCCCTCAATAATTCCGGGAATATCTGCAATTACAAAGCCCTGGCTATCCCCCAGATCCACCACACCCAGATTGGGACGCAGGGTCGTAAAATGGTAGTTGGCAATCTTCGGCCTTGCATTGGTAACCCGGGATAAAAAGGTGGATTTTCCCACATTCGGAAAGCCTACCAGTCCGACGTCAGCAATGACCTTCAGTTCCAGCAGGATCCAAAGTTCCTTTGCCTCCTGTCCCGGCTGGGCATATTTAGGAACCTGCATGGTAGAGGTGGCATAATGCATATTGCCCTTCCCGCCTCTGCCACCTTTCAGAAAAATAACCGGCTCCTTTTTATTCGACATATCCAGTATTACTTTACCGGATTCCGCATCTTTAATCACTGTTCCCGGTGGTACCTTCAGGATGATATCACTGCCATCTGCACCATGGCAACGGCGTTTGCCGCCTTCTTCTCCGTCACCGGCCTTAAATTTCCGTGCATTCCGATAGTCAACCAGGGTATTGAGACCTTCGTCTACTACAAAAATTACATCGCCGCCTCTGCCGCCATCCCCACCGTCCGGCCCGCCGTCCGGTACATATAATTCTCTTCGAAAGCTTACATGCCCGTCACCGCCCTTGCCGGAACGGACAAAGATTTTCGCTCGATCTGCAAACATTTGTCTCACCTTGCTTTCCACAACCTGTAATCTGCTAATATCAAATAGGGAAGAAAAGGGACACTATCAAATAGTGTCCCCATAAAAATTCTTATTCGTTCACGACCGGGTAAATCGAAACCTGCTTCCGGTCTCTGCCCTTTCGCTCAAAACGAACCACTCCATCCACTAAAGCAAATAAAGTATCATCGCCACCTCTACCTACGTTAATACCCGGATGAATCTTGGTTCCACGCTGTCTGTATAAGATGTTGCCTGCCTTGACAAACTGTCCGTCCGCCCGCTTGGCACCAAGGCGCTTTGCCTCAGAATCACGACCGTTCTTGGTAGAACCAACACCCTTTTTATGAGCAAAATACTGAAGGTTCATCTTCATCATATCCGTTACACCTCCTTCGTGCTAACTCTCAAATACTGACTTCCATATTCTTCTGCGATTCCCTTCAGGCCGATCATCATGGAACGCAGCAGCAACTCCGCCTCTGCACTGGATGGAACCATTCCGATTCTATCCTCTGCCCGGGCTTCCGGTCCAAACCGGAATAGGATCTCACCCTGCTCCTGATCCTGACTGACCTGAAAAATATCCTTTGTCAGTTCGTCTATGGAATTTACTGTTGTCAATACAATCGCCGAAACTGCACTGCAGATGATATCATATCCCTCGTCTGCATATCCGGCATGTCCATATGTGTGAAATCCTGTAATATGATCCGTTGCCGGATCAACAAATACTGTCACCTGAATCATATGCCACCTGAAAATTAAGCAGTGATTGCCTTGATTTCAACCTTGGTATAAGGCTGTCTGTGACCCTGCTTCTTATGATAGCCGGTCTTTCTCTTGTACTTGTAAACGATAATCTTCTTGCCCTTGCCTTCGCCGACCACTTCAGCAGTAACCTTGGCATTTGCAACCTTGTCGCCGCAAAGAATGTCCTTATCGTTATTTACAACAACAACCTCATCAAATGTAACAGTATCACCGGTTGCTGCATTTAATTTCTCAATATAAATGATATCGCCTTCTGCTACCTTGTACTGCTTGCCTCCTGTTGCAATAATTGCGTACATACTGGTATCCTCCTTTTATCATTACTCGCCAGCTTTGGTGGTATCCCTGAAATGGACACACTTTGACCCCGCTGTGCGGCACACTCAAATATTATAACGTTCCCGGTGCAGGTTGTCAATGTTTTTCCGAAAAACTATGTTGAAGCATTAACTGTTTCCCGATCGCATGATAATAGGCAAGTATCAAAAAGAGGAGCAGTGCTGCAAACAATCGCCGGAATATACCACCCTTCTTTGCCCATTGAATCAGTCTGCCAGTCAGAAGTCGTTTTTTCTCTTCTGTCATCTCTGACCTGTCTGCAAATTCCAGCAACAGGTAAGAAAGTCCACCTACCATAGCGGCTGTGGCGTACAACCGGATTGGTGCTGCATCACCGGTTCCGGGTACTGTTTTCTTCGGAGTTTCCGTGACTGGTGCAGAAGTTTCATTTTCAGTTGAATTGTCTGCAGTTGTATGCTCTGCATTATTCGAAGTGGTATCACTGCTGGATGCAGTTGTATCAGTGGTTTCTTCTGTTGTATCATCATCTGATTGATTTTGATCGGACTGGTTCTGCTTCCAGCCGGCATACAGGACTACTGCAGTATTCTCTGCCGCTCTGCTTTGACTGCGGTTATGGCTCTGACTGTTCCTGATATTGTTTTCTACAGTGTCAGCAAAATTCCATAAGGAATACGCTCCTGTATCCTCCATATACCAGCCGGTAAAAGTATAACCGTCCCGTACCGGATTCAGAACAGGACCTGCACAGCCTCCATAACGAACGATCTGCGATGCCGGCGCAATGCCTTCCGCTCCATTTAAATCAAAGCTTATTATATAGGTATTCCGGTCATAATAAAGACGCAGCACCAGACTGCCATCCTCTGCTATAATACCCGCCGGAATACGGGATGCATGCTCCGGATTCTCAGTAAAGCCTGTATACGTCCGAACCTCTGCCTCTGCTTTCATTCCCACTGTTCCTGTATAAGGTATGGTGTCAATCCGGGAATATCCGTCCCCTGTCACATTCTGCCAGTAATGCTCCACCACATAGGAACGATCTGAATCTGCTATCCAGTCAGCATAGAAGGTCGTATTTCCGGTCAGCTCCACCGTATCGTCCGGACGCTTTACCGTACCGCTGCTGCTTCCCTGCCGCCAGCCGGTAAAGGTATAACCGGTTCTGGTGACTGCCGGAGGGAGAATCACAGTCGGATTCTGATAGGTAATGCTGTTATGTACATTGGCGTAGCGGTTCTTTTTCTCATCTCCTGGTGCAGGTGTTCCGCCATTGACATCATAGGATACGGTTACCGGCTGCTGATAGATTCCGTAATAATCACAATCCTCAGACACAGGTATAGCAGAGCCTGCCGGAATTCCACCTGCATAATCTGTGGTACTTATATTCCAGCCGACCGCCTGCCAGGCCGGCATGTCCTCCAGAGACGGAGTCGTTACATTACCCGTCTTCTCCCTATTATATAACGTAATGGTTTGATCCACCTTCTGCTTTTCAATGCCGGAATAGAAGGATACTGTAATTGTTTTTTTATAAATAGCATACAGTGTGATGTTCTCTCTTCCCGTCATAAGATCTTCCAACGGCTCTGTCGCATCCGGATCCGTATTCCAGCCAAGAAATTCCCAGCCTTTCTTTGTCGCAGTTACAGCATTTTCTGCATCCGGAGATATATCTATCGTGCTATTCAATGCAGTAAACGAATAAGCATGGGAAGCAAAGTCCCCTCCGTTAGTATCATAATCGTAAAATATAGTAACACCATGTTCAAAATAAAGTCCCTTTATCGGATCTGATTTATATGCCGGTATAAAACCGTCTATATCACAGTAGAAAAATCGCGCATAATCACTGACATCTACATCCTCTGCTGGTTTTGCAAATGGTACATTCGTTGTTATACTGTTAGATTTCGTATTCATATATGATACACCTATTTTGGCACCTTCTGTCATTGAACTGGTAATTGTTGGTATAACAGAAGAAGTATTAGAAGGAAAATAAAGATTACTTCTTTCATCGCCTGCCATATTTCCATCAATGACAGGAGCACCAGATAATTCAAAAATGCTAACAAACTCTATTCCGACACCGCCGCCTTGCATTGCAGTGTTATTGGTAATATTACAACTTGAAATCTTTATCTTACTTCCGCCTCTTCCATACACACCTCCGCCCATACCATACTCTGCTCTGTTATTTGAAATGGTTCCATTATTTAATTCAACCATTGCGTTGCCACTATTATAATTATTTATCGCCAGTCCACCACCATATCCTTCCGTTGCAATATTATTGGTAATTTCACCATTATACATTTTAAATGTATATAAGCAATACACACCACCACCTTTTTTCGCATAATTATTGGATATTTTACCATTGTTTAAAATATATTCCCCATGCTACATACTAATATTTACACCGCCGCCCTGTTCTGCGGTATTACCGGAAATTTCACCACCAGACATCTCAAATGTTCCAGTTTCTACATGCACACCCCCGCCTACTGCTTCTGCAGTATTATCAGAAATTTTGCCACCTGCTAATTCATAGTGATATTCCGTGTCAGATCCTGCATAAAAATATATGCCGCCACCATTTGCAGGATAACCAGAAGCATTTGCAGTGGTTTTATTATTAGAAATTTCACCATCTGATTGTTGAAATACACCTCCGTACATATATACACCACCACCACGTTCTGCTGTATTGCCGGTCATTTTACCACCAGTAAAATGGAACGTACTATATGACATGTATAATCCTCCACCATTTTTGGCAGTATTATTGAAAATTTTTCCGCCATTCAATTCATAATTACTTCTTAAGCCAGAACGGTCAGAACAGTATATTCCACCACCACCTCTTACAGCTGTGTTACCAGATATTTCACCACTAAATTGTTTTAATCTTCCCTTGCTAACACAGATACCGCCACCATTATTAGCAGCCTTATTACTGGTAATCGTTCCACCATATAAATTTAGTTCTCCCTGATCAATATAAATACCTCCACCATCATGTGCAGTATTCCCGGCAATCGTTCCACCATTCATCTCAAAAAGACCATTGTTAAAAACGCCGCCGCCATATGGAGCAGCAGTATTCTTGATTATGGCTCCACCGTTTATCTGAAGGGTACCCATATTATAAATACCACTTTTTTTCCACCAGATATTTGTCCGCCCGACATACAATCACAGATATACAAAGTATTATCCTTATTTATAACGATTACACTGGCAATATCATTTCCTCCGTATGCTAATGTATGTCCGTTCAGACATAGCTTTACCGTGCCTGAAACTACCAGCGAATCTGTCAGTGTCACATCCTCACTGAGATAATAATTCCCCTCAGCCAGAGCCCCTCCGGTAAAATCCTGGTTCAACTCTGTAAACGCCGCCTGTTCTCCTGCAGTAACAGAGCAATCCGCAGAAACACTATGCTGATGCGTATCTCCGTTCTGCGGTTCTTCATAGAATACAGCGTCTGTCATGAGCGGATCTGCTTTCATTCCTGCTCCTGCACCTGAGCCGTTGCTATAAGCCGAAGCATCTTTCGGAATTGTTTCGGTCCTGCCTTCCTCCGGTACAGACTCTGTATTGTTCTGTTCTTCGTATGCTTCGGATTCACGGTCTGGAACACGGTTATGATCCTCGTCCGCATCGGCTCCATTCGGCATACCTGTCGTCTCTTCTTCCGTGGAAGAATCCATGCGCTGATTTTCGCCAGTCCACAGATTCAGATTTCCTACTGACTGCTCTTCTGCCTCTGTCTCTGCGGCCCGAAGCATGGACAGACCGGTAACGTTGGGCTGTCCGGCGATCAGAATACTACAGCAGAGCAGGCCTGCTATTATTCGGTGTCTCAGCTTTCTGAGTGTTTCCTGTTTCATACATCCTTCCTCCACATTCTCCATTTCTATGTCCGGTTGTCTTCTTCCCTGCTATCAGATTATAATAGGCCGGCAATTATTTCAAGTTAACTGCTCCGTTAAAGATTTCTGTACCTTTTTCCGGGTCAGTTCTACCAGATTCAGCTTCGTTATATCAATATAGCTGGTAGGGATCCGATCCTTTTTAAGTTCCGTACATAACAGACCGACCAAGGCCTCCTGATCGCTCTGTCTCTCCATATCAATAAAATCAATCAGGATAATGCCGGACAGATTCCGCAGACGAAGCTGTCTGACGATTTCCACTGCGGCCTCCTGATTTACCTTAAGGATATGCTCCGCACGCTTCTTTCTGTTTACGGCTTTTCCCGTGTTTACATCAATGACTACCATTGCCTCCGTCTGTTCGATCACCAGATAGGCGCCGGATTTCAGCCAGACCCGGGTACCGGTCATTTCCTTCCAGTCCCGGTCCAGTCGGTACATCGCATACAGAGGCTGCAGACCTCCGTTTATAAACACGAGTTTTTCCTGCTCTGCCGCCGGTAACAGTCCCTGCAATTCCTCGTGTATCCCCGGCAGATCTGTTATGATCCTGGTCAGGGAATCACTGTTATGATCATTGAGTATTCTTCTCAGCGCAGATTCCTCCTGATACAGACAGGAATAGACCGTGTGATATTCCGCCTGTTCCACTAATCTGGTTAACTGCAGAAGTAACTGATCGAATTCTTCTTCCACCGCTTCCCGGGTACTCTCATATGCATTGGTCCGTATAATGGCTCCATATCCGGAAGGAAGCCTTGCCTCCAATGCCGACTTCAGTTCCTGTATCTTCTGATCATTGGGCAGCTTCTTTGATATGCCGACCCTGCCGGTACCAAGCGTCAGGATGACCAGGTTGCCGGTAAGATGCAGTTCAGAGCCTGCAGTAGGTGCCTTGGACTTAATGGCTTCTCTGGTAACCTGCACCAGAATCTCATCCCCTGCCGCTAACTGACCCGCCTGCTTCCGGTTCAGAATATGATGCTGATTCTCCGTCAGAGAATAATAGCAGACAAGTCCAGGCTGAATCTCAATAAAAGCCGCTTCCAGATTCCTCACGATATTCTGTACTTTTGCGACATAGATGTTGCCAAGAATAGAGGGATTCAGAATCTGAAGCTCCGTTAACCGACCCTCCTCATAATAGCAGACACATGTATGATTTTCATAATCTGTGATCATTAATTCCCGGGACATGATTTCTCCTTGTTTAAATATAATACAAAACCTGCTATCCAAGCAACAGTAGCAGATCTGCCTCTGACAAAAGGCCTTCGTTCCTGAGTTCTGTTATAAACTCATAGAAATTTTTACTGTTATGTTCGATAATACGTGCATAATAACAGGCAATTTCTATAACCTCCTTCTCTGTCAGTGGCTGTCCTTTATGAAGCCAATACAAAAACAGTGTAAAATCTATCATAGCAACTTCCAAGATAACCGCAATACTCTTATGAAGCAGACCATATTGTTCCCGCCTTACTGCTCCATCACGAAATATATTATTGACACAGAAATTTTCAAAAAAAGCATGATATTCATTCAGTATCTCTCTCAGTTTTCCCCATTGAGCAATCCACGTATCCCAGTCAGGAGATTCTGCTGTTGTCAGCAGAGCCTGAATGTATCGTTTATATCCCAGATAGTGCTGAGACTTGCCATTGATATGTAAAAAGAGCCGGGATAACAACTGTAAGCGGGGTTCCAGAGGCAGAGTCATAGTATCCAGCATCTGAAATAAAGCATTCAGATAATTCGGATCGGTATAATTCTTAACATAATGCTCCCTGTGCTCCCCATCCGTCTCAATCTTATTCGCAAACTGATAGGAAGCAAACAATCGTTTCCATAATGGCACCCCTCTGATCTGAATCAGATCGATCATCTGATCCCGGACAGGAATCCATTCCTCTTCACAGCATCCGTAGACCACCTCCGGTACCAGATTCTCTTCCAATACAAAGGATAACGGAGCCGGAAGCTTCAGAAGCATTTCCAGCAGAGCAGGACAGGAATTACTTATAGAGGCTTCTATACCATCTGCGCGTTTCACATAAGTACGCGGAAACAGAGTACAGGTTCTCGATAATATCGTTTCATCATATTGAAGGATCAGGGAACAAAGCCCATTCTCATTCAAAAAGGGACAGCGTCCATCCTGTCTGTTCTGAATATACACAGAACTCCCCTGCTTGTAAAAACAATCCGGCGAAATGGCAGGAAGCATCTGATATTTTGCATAAACTGCCTCCTCAATCTCAATATTCCAATCCTGACAGCAGCTATAGGTACATTGATCTGCAATACATTTAAAATCATCATAATATACCGGCTTTAATACTACTACATTCTGTTCCGCCATCATAGGATCATTTCACCTGCCTCCAGTAAGGACACCAGTTCTTCCTCCTCGTTCCGCATGTAGGTTTCCAGCCGGTGTACCTGAACTGCCATTTTCTGATATTCCACCCCCAGAAACTTACACATTCCCTCCATGACCAGTTCCGGCTTAATATTATCTACACTTCCGGTTGAAAGAAGCATATAGATGTGTCCCTGCTGTTCATGAAGGTCATAAATATAAGGCCTTATATCAAGCATAACCTCTCTGGTTTTCGAAACCTTCTTTACTTCAATGCTATCCTGAAGATAGAATTCTTCTATCCCGGCAAGAAAGCCTTCCGTTCCTCCAACCTCCTGCAGATAGCCTGACCGGACGGTTACCAGATAGTCCGAGGCGGCCACCGCCGCCATCGCCGTTTTCGCACCCTCCCGCAGAGCAACGATCTCCCGGATTTCCATGCCGGGAACCATAACTGCATTTAAGCGCTGCCGCATATCGGAACTGGTCGTGACAGAATTCATTTCCGCATCAAAATACTCTCCCTCACTGGTAATGCCGAGGCCTAAGGGTGCCGCAAAGGTGATCTGCTGATGGGGACTGTAGCCCTGGGAATAGGCCACATCCAGTTCTGCCCGGCGGATTGCCTTCTGAAAATACCGCATTACGTCCAGATGTCCCAGATAACGGAGAACACCCGTTTTTGCATACTTAATTCTTATTTTCAAAGCATACACCTCCTCCAAAGCCGGCAGCACCGCAGCCGGAACAGCTCTGCTTGCAGTTCGGGGTAACCTCTCCCCGCTTGGCACGCTCCCACTCCCGGATCAGAAACTGCCTGCTGACTCCGATATCAATGAAATCCCATGGAAGTGTCTCCTCAGTTGAACGTTCACGGAAGGTATAAAATCCAATATCCACTTCATGATCTTCAAATGCCTGCTTCCAGACATCCTGTTGAAACCAGTCATGCCATGCATCATAGATACAGCCATTCCGATATGCCTGTAAGATTACCGGAGCCAGTCTTCGATCTCCCCGGGCAAAGATTCCCTCCATAATGGTAAGATCCGCATCGTGATACCGATAGGTCAGGCTTTTCCGGTTTTTCTGCTGTTGGAAGCCATCCTTGACAAAGCGTGCCTTTCGAAGAAATTCCTCCTCTGTATTCATGGATGCCCACTGAAACGGAGTGAACGGCTTTGGAACAAAAAAGGATGAACTTGCCGTGATCGATACCTTGCCGGTCCGTTCCTCCTTTGGAATGGTATAATAATCCTCTGCCAGCTGTTCACAAAGCATCGGAATCCCCATCAGATCCTCCTCCGTCTCTGTAGGCAGTCCTACCATAAAGTAAAACTTTACCTTCGTCCAGCCGCCCTGAAACGCCTTCATTGCCCCGTCCCGGATCATTTCTTCCGTTAATCCCTTGTTGATCACATTGCGGAGCCGCTGGGTTCCTGCCTCTGCCGCAAAGGTCAGACTGCTCTTTTTAATATCCTGCACCCGCTTCATTACATCCAGAGAAAAGGAATCGATCCGCAGTGAAGGCAGGGCAATATTCACCTTCCGTTTTCCCATTTCTTCAATGAGGAATTCTGTCAGCTCCGGTAACGCCTGATAATCGCTGGAGCTTAAGGAACTCAACGTGATCTCCTCGTGGCCGGTGTTGCGTATCATTTCTAACGCATAACGCTTCATAAGCGCGACGTCCTTCTCCCTGGTCGGACGGTAGATAGCTCCTGCCTGACAGAACCGGCAGCCCCGGATACAGCCACGCTGGATTTCCAGTGTCACACGGTCCTGCGTTGCCTTCAGAAACGGCACCACCGGCTTCATTGGATATGGTGTATGCTCAAAATCCATGACAACCTGCTTCTGGATCCTGTTCTTTCCATGTGGATTATTCGGCTTAAAAGAAGAAATAGTTCCATCTGCATGATACGTCACATCATAAAACTGTGGTACATAGATACCCGGAATATCTGCCGCAAGCTCCAGAAAATCCCGACGACAGCCCCCCTGCTCCCAATTCCGCCTGTAAGCATCAAAAAGCTCCCGGTATACCGTCTCCCCTTCTCCGATATAGAACAGATCAAAAAAATCAGCAATCGGTTCCGGATTATAGCTGCAGGGGCCTCCGCCGATAACAATCGGATCACCGTCTCTGCGCTCCGCCGCCAATAAAGGAATCTGACTTAGATCAATGACCTGCAATACATTGGTATAGCACATCTCATACTGCAGGGTAATGCCAAGAAAATCAAAATCCCGGATGGGATCCTGAGATTCCAGTGCAAACAGCGGAATATGCTCCTTTCGCATAATAGCATCTAAATCCGGCCACGGAGAATACACCCGTTCGCACCAGACATGCTCCATCCGGTTAAACATATCATACAGGATCTGTATGCCAAGATAAGACATACCAATTTCATAGACATCCGGAAAGCACATGGCAAACCGGATGTCTACCTGAGAAGCATCCTTCACTACACTATTCACTTCATTTCCGATATAACGGGCAGGCTTTTCTACCTGCATGAGAATCTCATCGGATAATGCTAATTTTTCCATAAGTACCTCATACTATTATAAAGTTAACATAATATATTTATGGTAACTCCTATGACTCGATCACAACTTTATAGATATTCTTCTTGCCCTTCCGTATGATGATGCTTCCATCTGCCAGATCCGCTTCCAATAACCTCCGGGCCGGATCCGTGACCTTGTCATCATTGATCTTTACACCGCCCTGCTCCATATTCCGCCGGGCATCCCCGCGCCCGCTGCACAGCTTCGTATCCACCAGAACGGAAATCAGATCAATGCCCTCCTCGAACTGCGCCCTGGTATAAGTAATGCTTGGCATATTTTCACTGACACCGCCGGCGGCAAATACAGTGCGGGCCGCCTCCTGTGCTTTTCCTGCTTCTTCCTCTCCATGAACGATCTTTGTGATCTCATAGGCAAGAACCTCTTTTGCTTTATTGATTTCTGCACCCTCTAAGGCACCCAGGCGTCGAACCTCATCCATTGGCAGGAAGGTCAACAGTCCCAGGCAGCGTTCTACATTGCTGTCTTCAATATTTCTCCAGTATTGATAGAACTCATACGGGGTGGTCTTCTTCGGATCAAGCCAGACTGCTCCCTTCATGGTCTTGCCCATCTTCTTCCCGTCAGAGGTCGTCAGCAGAGTAAAGGTCAGACCAAAGGCCGGATCTCTGGCCGGAATCTCTCCATCCGGACTCTCGGCAATATTCTTTCTGCGGATCAGGTCAGCACCGGCCAGAATGTTAGACCACTGATCATCACCGCCCATTTCCACTTTACAGCCATATTTCTTGTTTAATACATAAAAATCATACGCCTGCATCAGCATATAATTAAACTCAAAGAAGGTCAGGCCATTTTCCATCCGCTGCTTATAGCATTCTGCGGTAAGCATACGGTTAACTGAAAAATGAACCCCCACTTCCCGCAGGAACGTAACATAGTTCAGATCCAGCAGCCAGTCTGCGTTATTTTCCAATATGGCCTGTCCGTCATTAAAATCAATAAACCGGGATAACTGCTCCCGAAAGCAGGCAGCATTATGATCAATGGTCTCCCTTGTCATCATGGAACGCATATCCGATTTCCCGCTTGGATCTCCGATCATGGTCGTGCCGCCGCCAAGCAGAGCGATCGGTGTATGTCCATGCTGCTGCATATGCATCATTGCCATAATGGTCAGAAAGTGACCGGCAGTTAAGCTGTCGGCGGTTGCATCAAACCCGATATAGAAGGTTACCTTTTCCTTTCCCAATAATTCCCGCAGTTGTTCATCATGTGTAGTCTGCGCAATAAATCCCCGCTCCTGGAGGACGTCAAATACATTCTCTTCCATCATTGTTCTCTCCTTTATATTGTTTAGAATTGTATCTTAAACTCATTAACATCTGCTTCGTTCACCAGCAAGCTTACCTGAGCGTTTACTGAAAGACGCTCCCGATAGAAATTTCCTCTGTACAATGCATTTACAGGCTTTGTATAAGATACGTCCTGCACGGTATAAGTTATCACTGGCTGAAAATAGCCAGCCTCACCACTGGCAAAGCCCTTGGTAAACTTCTTACCAAAAAAATACTGAGCTTCCATCGGCTTATAATCGTGAATACTTTGTACGATACCCATTACCTCAAACGTCTTCTTCTTTTGAAATAAACTCATTGAATCCCTTCTCCTTCCAAACTGCCCTTGCAAAATCTTCAAACATGTACCCCTCTGTTCCATGCTCTTCTTCCACTAAATGAAAGAAACAGCTTGGAATCTCCCGAAGGTTCAGGCATTTGCTGATACACGGGGCACATCCTTTCTCATGATTACAGGGATTCATTGGACATCTGGTATCCGTACAGGTACAGAAGCTGCTTAATTGACTCATCCTATTTCTTCTCCTTTGTTCCTGATCCGTTTTTCTGACTACAGAATATCCGAATTCTATTCCATTTCTCCGGCTAAAACCTCCAATACCCTGCATACATAAGAATAGGTACGCTGAACGGAGACAATGGATAACCGTTCCTGCGGAGTATGAATATCCAGAATATCCGGCCCCGTGGAAACGATATCGAGTTCCGGCATCTTTGATGCAATAATACCACATTCCAGCCCTGCATGAATGGATTCTATGGTTACTTCCCGTTGAAATAGATCCCGATATACATCAGCCATGACTGTTCTTAACCGGGAATTCCTGCGAAAACTCCAGCCGGGGTATTCGGACTGTATCCGGCATTGAAAACCGCATACATCCGCAATATAACGGATCTGCTCCTCTAACAGCTTCAGACTGGCAGGATTACTGCTTCTATTGGATATTTCAAGGTAAACCTTCTGCTCCTCCTGCAATGTTTTCAATACACCCGGATTCAATGAAGTTTCCGGCAACCCTGGAATGACCTGACTCATGGCCTGTACCCCTTCCGGAAGCAGCATGAGAAGCTTTCTCAGATTACCTGCATCTCTCGAGGTGATGGCAGTCAAATGTCCGTTCTTTACCTTATATTCTCCTCCCCGTATCTGCAGTTCCAGTCTTATATCCGCATCCGAATCCTGATATGCCTCCTGATACAGCTTCTGATATCGTTCTATTACTGTCTTTAACCGCTGCAGATCCTGTTCTGTTCCCAGAACCAGACTGGCAGTCGTCTCTCTCGGGATCGCATTATGCTTACTGCCGCCATCGATGGAAATCAGCCGATAGGAAACCTCTTTCGCCAATCCCTCCAGCACCTGCGCCATCCGCTTATTACTGTTAGCTCTTCCTTTCGAAATTTCCACACCGGAATGTCCGCCCAGCAAACCGCAGATGATTAGCTTAACAGGAATTCCGCTTACTTCCTCTACCTGATACTCCAGCTCCAATTCCAGAGTAGAACCGCCGGCACAGCTGACGGTCAAGATCCCTTCATCCTCACTATCCAGATTCAGAAGATATTCAGCCGATAGATCTGTGGTGTCCAGATGCAATGCTCCCTCCATGCCAACCTCTTCTTCTGTAGTAAATACAAGTTCCAGTGCCGGATGCACCAGATTTGCATCTTCCAGGATCGCCAATCCCATGGCAACAGCAATTCCATCATCACCGCCCAGGGTAGTACCCCTGGCCTTTACATAACCGTCCTGAATCATTAAATCCAGACCCTCTGTTTCAAAATCATGAGAATTATCTGTCTCTTTTTCACATACCATATCCAGATGACCTTGCAGCATCACGACAGGCGCCTGCTCAAATCCTTTTGTGGCAGGCTTATGGATCACCACATTATTCCATTGATCCTGTCGGACAGGAATCCCGAGACGTCGTGCTACAGAAACACAGTAATCACTGATTTTTTTTGTGTGATATGAGCCATGCGGTATCCCGGATATCTCCTCAAAATAGTAAAAGACCTGCTCTGGCTCTAATTCTCCTAATATACGCATATACATCTACCTTCAAATCAAATATTTGTAAACTAATTTATCTTA
This sequence comes from uncultured Lachnospiraceae bacterium, assembly GCA_910587045.1. GTDB lineage: Bacteria > Bacillota > Clostridia > Lachnospirales > Lachnospiraceae > CAG-632. The sequence goes on from CAJULG010000001.1 coordinate 100,762, forward strand.
TTAACATATTCCCATTATGATAAAAGTAATACATTGTAAAGTCTTACAAATTTCCGCTTCGCTCCACCTCGGTTTCGGGCTGCGCCGCAGGATACTCTGCGCCATGCAACCTCGATTCCGCTTCGCTTCACCTCGGTTTCGGGCTGCGCCGCAGGATACTCTGCGCCATGCAACCTCGATTCCGCTTCGCTCCACCTCGGTTTCGGGCTGCGCTGCAGGATACTCTGCGCCATGCAACCTCGATTCCGCTTCGCTTCACCTCGGTTTCGGGCTGCGCCCTATGTGTGCAAGAATTTCATCTCCTGCTTGTGAGCAAGCTCCCAGCGGGAGATGAAATTCTTGCACACGCATGGCTTAGTTTTTAAAACTGTGAATTGGTGCCGGGATGCGTCCGCCGCGATTGATGAAATCGTCACAGCTATAAGGATTGACATGCATGATCGGGGCATGGCCTAATAGTCCGCCGAATTCTGCACTGTCACCTTCCTGTTTTCCAACTACTGGAATAATACGGACAGCAGTGGTCTTCTGATTTACCATACCAAGTGCCATCTCATCTGCAATGATTCCTGCAATGGTGGTTGCCTTTGTATCCCCCGGGATAGCGATCATATCCAGTCCAACAGAGCAGACACAAGTCATAGCTTCGAGTTTTTCAAGGGTTAAGGCACCAGCAGTTGCTGCATCGATCATCCGCTGATCCTCACTGACCGGTATAAAAGCACCGCTTAATCCACCCACATAAGAGGATGCCATAACACCGCCCTTTTTTACCTGATCATTCAACAGTGCAAGAGCTGCGGTAGTTCCGGGTGCGCCTGCATATTCCAGCCCGATCTCCTCTAGTATCTCACCCACACTGTCTCCTACTGCAGGCGTTGGTGCCAGGGATAAATCTATGATGCCAAAAGGCACACCTAATCTTCGGGAAGCCTCCTGTGCCACTAACTGTCCCACACGGGTAATCTTAAATGCCGTTTTCTTAATAGTCTCACAAAGCACCTCAAAATTTTCTCCCCGGACCGCTTCTAATGCAGATTTCACAACGCCGGGGCCACTAACGCCTACGTTAATGATCTTATCTGCTTCTGTGACCCCGTGAAATGCGCCGGCCATAAACGGATTATCATCCGGAGCATTACAGAATACTACGAATTTGGTACAGGCATTAGAATCATGCTCTTTCGTCAATTCTGCTGCTTCCCTGATCATTTCACCAATCAGCTTTACCGCATCCATATTAATACCGGTCTTGGTAGAACCTACGTTAACAGAACTGCATACCACATCCGTCTCCGCCAACGCTTTGGGGATGGAACGGATCAACAGCTCGTCTGCCTGTGTCATTCCTTTACTGACCAAAGCGGAATAACCACCGATAAAGTTCACACCAACAGTTTTAGCTGCCTTGTCCAGCGTATGGGCAAGGGTCACAAAATCATCACTGCTTTTGCATACAGCCCCCCCTACCAGGGAAATCGGAGTAATCGAAATCCGTTTATTTACAATCGGGATCCCATACTGTAATTCAATGTCCTTTCCTACCTTTACCAAGTCCTTTGCGGAAGAAGTGATTTTGGTATATATTTTATCACACACCTCTTCTAAGGAATTACCGGTACAGTCTAAGAGACTGATACCCATTGTGATCGTGCGGACATCCAGATTCGCCTTCTGGATCATTTCATTTGTTTCAATTACTTCATTTATATTGATCATTATTTCTCTCCGATTCTTTTATTTGTCAGGTTCTTCATAATCATAAGGTTGAAAATCAGGAATTATCCATCCACCTAAAATACCATTGCAGATGATGCTTGCCGGATGGCGTTCCGCCTCCCTTCCGCCTGCTGAATTGCCACCTCGAAAGCTCTGCTTTCTCGGTGTAAGGCGTTCCGCTCTCCTTCTGCCTACTGAATTGCCACCTCGAAAGCCCTGCTTTCTCGGTGTAAGGCGTTCCGCCTTATACCACAGTTGTAAAATTCATCCAAAAACAAATAAATTTGTTTTTGAATTCTTTTCCAACCGTGGTGCAATTCAGATACGGTGCATCATGTTGAATATTTCTTCCTGCTGGAGGTGTATGACAACCCCGATTTCTTCACCGATTTGTACCAGTTCCTCCGACAGGGTTTTAAAGTCCTTCAGAGAGGCATCGGTATCCACGATCATCATCATGTTAAAATAATCCTGTACGATCGTCTGGGAAATGTCCAGAATATTAACCTGATTATTGGCAAGATAGGTACAAACCTTTGCTATGATGCCAACGGTATCTTTTCCAACTACTGTAATGACTGCTTTACTCATGCTGTTATCCTCACTTCTTCTATAATTTTTGCATACATTCTCAATTCGTACAAAGAACTGCTGAATGGCTGGAACGGTTTGCTACCTGCAAATGAAAATCCCGGATGTCATTGGAATATGGATTCTCCTGCAGAATCTGGGCTACAGTCTCATAAGCAAGCTCAGCAATATTGTTCTCCTTGCTCAAATGCCCCAACATAATTCCTTTTATATGATCATTCAGTAATTCTTTAATAAACTGTCCGGAACGTTCATTGGATAAATGTCCGTGATCCCCCAGGATCCGCTGCTTTAAAGGATAGGTATAGGGTCCCACCAGCAGCATATTCACATCATGATTGGATTCAACGAATAACAGATCCGAATCGGAAAGTTTATGTACCAGATAATCATTGTAATCCCCTAAGTCTGTACAGATGCTTGCCTTATGTCCTTCATGATAGAACTGATAACAGACCGGCTCTGCCGCATCATGCCAGGTTCGGGATGCTTCTACCTGTATATCCTGAATCTGAAAAGATACATCCGGCTGAATCTCCACGAACTGTGACAGATCCAGTTCTCCAAGGGACGCCGTCTGCTTTACTGCTTCTAAGGTTCCCCTTGTGCCATAGACCGGCACAGAATACTTTCTGGTAAATACCCCGAGTCCCTGTATGTGATCGGAATGCTCATGGGTAAGCAGAATCCCCTGAATATCCTCCGGCGCCATGTCAATCGCATGCAGTTCATCCACGATCCGCTTTTTACTGACACCGGTATCCACTAACAAATGAGTCTGTTCTGTACCCACATAAATACAATTTCCACTGCTTCCACTTGATAAACTGCATAAATGCATAATATTTTCACTCCTGTTTTCCTGTAACGGATATAAATACCCATAATCGTGAATCATTATAGCATACAGAGCAGGATTATTCTACTCCTTTTCTTCCTGCTATATCCTTTTTTCCTAACCGTTCCCGTTTGCTTTTATCACAGGAAGATATACTTTAGAATAGACAACGCTGCCAGTATATAGATCAGAATACGGATCTTCTTTTCCTTGAATTTTCCTGTGATCAGATTGATCAGAGCATAGGAATCATACCCATGGAAATACCTTCGGAAATACTGTAAAAGAACGACATTGCTATGATACAGATAAAGCATGCGATCGCTTCACTATTATCCTTAAAATCTATGTTCCCAATATTGGCCAGCATAACATCCGCCTTCGCAAATATCATTTAACATACCGGATCATTCCGCCGGAAATCCGATCCGATGTAAAAAGAACTCCTGAAAGTTCTTGTTCATGGACAGATCCATAACGGTACTCTCTTCCAGAACCGGATCCAGTCGTAACAGCTCTGCGGTATCCTGCGCCTGCAATGCCCCGATAGCACCGGCCAGTGACGTATTGCCAGCCAGCGTTACCTTACTCCGGAATTCCTCCGGGAATAGACCGATCGTATACGCAGACTCCAGATCCAGATGAAAACCGAAGCCCCCTGCCAGATAAACATGTGCAATATCCTCCAGCGGTAAACGAAGCTCATAAGCCGCCAGTTCGATTCCAGTCCGGATCGCTGCCTTTGCAAGCTGAATCTGACGGACAGTATCCTGCGTGATCACAACCTCGCCCAGAGCAATCCCCTGATCAAAATACGCCCCCTGTAAGAGTCCGTCTGCATCCAGCTTTCCTTCCCGGTACGACCGGGCCAGACCATCGATCAAAGTAGTGCCATATATACTCCCCCGGGTTACGCTGTTAGCAAAAGCCGGCCCGCAGGAGGTAGAGGTACAGACACCCCTGTCCTGATTCAACAGCCATAATTCTCCATTGGTACCAAGATCGATGAGCAGTTCATACGAGGCCCCTTTCCCCAGTTCCAGATACCGGACGCCGGAAACAATATCTCCCCCTACAAATGCCGACTTGGAAGGCAGGATCAGAACCTCCATGTCCCCGTACAGATACCGGCATCCGGTCAAACGTTCCGGTGTAAAGGGATACGCCGCCATTCCCTGCACGGACAGCCCCAGCAGAAAATGAATCATAGTGGTATTTCCACTAAAGACAAGTCGTCGGATCTGACGCTTCTCATATCCTTTGCCAAGATAAAACTGCAGCAATCCTTCAATATCAGAGCGGATGCATTGATGCATTTGCTCCAGACCGCTTCCTCTCCCGGATGCAGTATCGCCCATACCAGTTTCCGGAGTGCACGCATATTGAATCCTGGATACCACATCTGCGCCGAACTCTGCCTGTCGATTCAGACACCCGGTCTGTTCTAAGATCTGACCATCTTTCAGATTTACCAGGGCGGAGGCAATGGTAGTGGTCCCGATATCAAAAGCAATTCCCAAAGAAACCATTCCTTCTGTCCCGTTCGGATGCTCTTCAGACCTCTTATCCGGATGCTCCAAAGGATTCTCAGGTTCTGAAGCATTCTGAACCTCTCCCAACAGCAGGATGCTCTGCCTGTCCATTCTCCTGTTCAGGATCACATGCAGTTCCTCTCTCTCAACCGTGTACCGGCAGGCAGGATACTCCATCCCTTCCTCTGCAATATAGACCATACAGCCCCGGCAGACTCCGGCACCCCGACAGACCGCACCCGGCAGGGTAATAGCATAACGGGTGAGGACCTCATAAAGATTCTCACCCTGTTCACACCTGACCATCCTCTGGTACATACCACTATGATACAGATCAATATAGATCTCTGCCATCTGCTTCTCCCCCTTCATCCGATCCCGTTTTCCAGTTCTTCCGGAATCTCAGCATAATTCTTATCCAGGAAGGATAAAAAGGCATCCGAGGATATCGGCCTCGAGAAATAATATCCCTGAATATAACTGATTCCTAAATCCTCCATGGTATCCAGCTGTTCCTTTGTCTCAATCCCTTCCGATACAATCTGAAGATCCATTCCATGGATCATATGCATGGCGGCATCCATCACATATTTTGCCTTTCCGTTATCAAAATAAGACACGATCATACTCCGGTCAAATTTCACGATATCCACCGGCATATCCACAATATAATTCAGGTTGGAATGACCGGTTCCAAAATCATCCAGAGAAAATCGCACGCCATAATCGATCAGCTTTTGCATATTATCTAACAACGTCTTTCTCGTCCCTACAGAGCCGGATTCCGTGATCTCCAGGTTGATCATGGACGGATCAATATGATACCACTCCATAATCTCAATAAAGCTGTCTGCAAGATGCTCATAAGAGCACTGAACCACAGACAGGTTCACCTCAATATAATGAATTCCCCGATTCTCCGGATGATGATTGGAAATAAACTGACACACCTTCTTAAAAACAAGCTCTCCAAACTTCAGGATCATTCCGTTTTTCTCGGCGATCGGTATAAAGACATCCGGAGTGTAAACCGTACCTTCTCCGTCGATGATCCGGCTCAGGGCCTCTGCAGATACGAACCGTTTTTCGCGAATGGAATAGATCGGCTGATAGTATACATCGATCCAGTCATTCTTGATGGCATCATCAAGCAGGTGTTCCACCAGCCATTCCTCATACATCCGGCTTGCAAAGTCCTGATCCAGTATAACGCTTCCCGACTCTGCAAATTCAATACTGTTTTGTCTGGCATATTGCAGACAGAACAGAATATCCTCTGCCCGGTTCATCACACTTCCATGCGGTATCATCATCCAGTCCGGACGGATCTGAATCTCCTGATTATGCCCCCATCCGGAATTGAAACGTTCCTCCAGCTGTTCTGCCAGCTGCTCAAGCTGATCCGTATCCTGAAGCAGCAACAGGATCTCATTCTCCGTTCCCTTGAATACCAGACAGTTCGGCAGAGAAGATATGTAACGGACAATTTCAATCCGTACCCTCCGGTCTGCCTCCGGATTACTACGGACAAGTGAGGAAGGAAGACATACCACCAGAAGAGAAAAGTCCATTTTCATGCTGAACAGCTGATTGATGTACTGGATCAGGGCATTCTGGTTAAATAATCCGGTCTGGCGATCCAGATTGGTCTCCGGATTCTCCAGCTTCAGATAAATGATCATAACTGCTATGGCACCGGAATACCCTACCAGCAGAATCCGATTGTTGTTCAGGAACTGTATCATAGAAGCAGCAACCCACAGCAGCAGCCAGGCGATCACAGCCTCCCGTCGCTTCGGATTCATCTGATGCTTCTCCCGGATCACCAGAACCAGCATAACAACAAAGAACAGCATACAGAAGGCATAAGTGATCAGAACACTGGGACCATCCGTATACAGGGTATCGGGATTCTCAACATTTTTATAAATCGGTGTGAACAGGACAAGAAGAATGCCGATCACAGCCAGGGTACAGTAAATAAACGTCCTTTTCCGATAACCGGGACTATTGTCATAGATATCTGCCGTCACATAAAATATTCCATTCAGAGCAGTCAGGATCAGGGTTGCAAGGTAAGCCTTACAGGTCAGGTCCACCAGCAGCTCTGGCAGCCGATCCATATATTTAAGCGCAGCAAGAGAAAGAATATCCAAGGTCAGACCAATCGTAATCACTAAGAATATCCTTACAAAGGCTTTTTCTGTAGTTAAATAGATCTTCTTCTGACGGTGATAAAAGAAGAATACCACCAGCAACAGGATCAGACCACAGCACTGCATCTCAATATTCATTCCGCTTCCTCGCTCTGCAATCAGAAAATACTTTTCGGTGTCTTCTCAATCGGCCGATAGCCATGCTCGGACAATTCCTGCATGATCGCCTGCTTATGCTCCGGCCCAAAGGCCTCCATGGTGATCACCAGCTCCACTGCACTGTTCCGGTTCAGGCTGACAAACTGGTTATGCTCCAGACGGATGATATTGCCCTGTACCTTAGCGATTACGGAAGAAACGTTCATCAACTCACCCGGCTTATCCGGCAGAAGAACGGATACGGTAAAGATCCGGCTTCTGGCGATCAGACCATGCTGTACCACAGAGGACAGGGTAATAATATCCATATTGCCGCCACTGATAATACTTACAAGCTTCTTATCCTTCACATTCATATGCTTCAGAGCGGCAACGGTCAGCAGACCGGAATTCTCTGCCAGCATCTTATGATTTTCCAGCATATCCAGAAAGGCAACGATCAGTTCCGAATCCTCGATCGTAATGATATCATCCAGTCCTTTTTGCAGATACGGGAAGATCTTACTGCCCGGCGTCTTTACTGCCGTACCGTCAGCAATGGTATCTACCACAGGAAGGGTCGTGACCTTTCCCAATTTCAGAGATTCTTTAAGACAACTGGCCCCTGCCGGCTCTACTCCGATCACCTTGATATTCGGATTCAGCAGCTTGGCAAAGGTCGATACACCGGTTGCCAGCCCGCCGCCGCCGACTGGCACCAGGATATAATCCACCGTTGGCAGCTCCTTAATAATCTCCATGGCAATGGAGCCCTGGCCCGTCGCAACATCCAGATCGTCAAAAGGATGAATGAAGGTATAGCCCTTATCCTCTGCCAGCTCCAGGGCATAGGCACAGGATTCATCATAAACGTCCCCGTAAAGAATCACCTCCGCACCATAGGACTTGGTACGATTCACTTTGATCAATGGTGTGGTCGTCGGCATAACAATGGTAGCTTTGACCCCAAATGCCTTTGCCGCATAAGCAACGCCCTGTGCATGATTTCCCGCAGAAGCAGTGATCAGCCCCTTGGCCCGCTCTGCATCAGACAACGTACTGATCTTATAATAAGCCCCCCGGATCTTATAAGCCCCTGTCAGCTGGAGATTCTCCGGTTTTAAATACACCTTATTGCCCGTCTGCATACTAAGATAGTCACTGTATACCAGATTCGTCGGTAAAACGACCTTCTGTACAATATTATATGCTTCCTCAAACTTTTCCAGCGATAATTCCTTTACTGCCATGAATCCTCATCCTCCTCAATCAGCATTTCCACTTCCGAACGTACATCCAGATCGGCAAACAGTGCCTCCACATAACGGGTCGGATCAAAACGCTGCAGATCCTCAATCTTTTCTCCTACACCGATATATTTCACCGGCACATCCAGCTCTGCCTGAATCGCAATGGCAATTCCGCCCTTTGCAGTTCCGTCCAGCTTCGTTAAAATAATACCATTCAGATCCGTAACCTCACTGAATTGTCTTGCCTGCTCCAGGGCATTCTGTCCGGTAGAACCGTCCAGAACGATCAGTGTCTCACAATGCGCCTCCGGATACTCCTTTTCTATGATCCGGCGCATCTTCGCCAGCTCATCCATCAGGTTTTTCTTGTTATGAAGACGTCCGGCGGTATCGCACAGTAAAATATCCACATTCCTTGCCTTCGCTGCCTGCACTGCATCATAGACTACTGCAGCAGGATCGGAACCCTCCTGCTGAGCAATAATGTCCACGCCGGCACGCTCCGCCCAGGTCTTCAACTGGTCAATGGCGGCTGCACGGAAGGTATCCCCTGCCGCCATCAACACCTTCTTCCCCTGTCTCTTATACTGTGCCGCCAGCTTTCCAATCGAGGTAGTCTTGCCCACACCATTTACACCGATGATCAGCATAACGGTCTTCTGCTCCTCAAAGTCATAATCCGAATCCTCTACCATCATCTGATCCCGGATAATGTTATTGAGCAGTTCCCGACACGGCTCTACCTCCCGGATCTTATATTCCTTCACACGACGCTTCAGATCCTCAATAATGTTACTTGTGGTTTCTAGTCCCAGATCTGCCATGATCAGAACCTCTTCCAGTTCATCATAAAAATCATCATCCAATTCCGAATGACCATGAAATATCTGATTCAGACCTTCTGCCAGTTGATTTCGTGTCTTTGTCAGTCCCTGGATTAATTTATCAAATAAACCCATGTGCTTTCCCTCCTGTCTATTCCCTGTCTCTGTCAGAATCCGAAACCTGCACTTCCTCCGCATTACGGTTCCCGGCATCCTTCGATTCCGCACGTTCCACATCTATTTCTGTATCCATTCCTCTGTCTCTTGCTTCCTCCTGCCCTGTAACCGGATCCACGTCCTGTAACAGTTCTAACTTATCATGCCGCTTTAACCCGGATACCACCAGCTTGGTCAGTAAGTCATAGATCACTGCGAAGACCGGTACGCCGATCAGAATTCCGACAAAACCGAACAGCCCGCTGAACAATGTAATGGAAAACAATACCCAGAAACTGGACAGTCCCGTACTGTTGGCCAGCAGCTTCGGTCCCAGAATGTTACCGTCAAAGGTCTGCAATATGATAACGAAGATCACGAACCAGATACATTTGACCGGATCTACGATCAGGATCAGCAGGGCAGATGGCACAGCACCGATCCACGGCCCGAAATACGGAATGACATTGGTCACTCCCACGATCACACTGATCAGCATAGCATTTGGAAAACCAAGGATCAGGGAAACAATATAGCAGATCACACCAATAATAGCACTGTCCAGGATTCTTCCGCCAAAAAAGCCCATAAACATCTTATCCGCAAACCGGGCTTCCTCCAATATGGAATCTGCCCATTTCGGTTTCAGGATACTATATAAAACCGCCTTTCCCTGCTTTGCAAATTTTTTACGGGAAGCCAGTGCATAGATACAGACAATAAAGCCAATCACCAGATTAAACAGGTAGCCTACGATCGTAGTCACCGTCGTAACAACACCGCCTGCCATATTCTGCAGCAGTGGAAGCAGATCGGTTTCTGCCCAGTTCAACAGTTTTGGATAAATCTCATTTATAACCGTGATCAGATAATTCTCCGCTGCCGGATAACCGGAAAGCTTCTCCTGCACCCACCGGGTTGCGTTGGTCACTGCATCCGGTGCCATTTTCGTCAGCAGGTCAATACTGGTAACTAACTGCGGGATCACCTCTCTGACAAACAGAAACACAAGCAGGCTGATCAACAGCAGACTGATCAGAATAGCCAGTCCGGTCTTTGCCTTCTTCAACCGTCCCGGCAGCCATTTTTCCAGATACGTTTCAAAGAAATTACAGGGAATCCGCAGCATATACGCCATTACCCCGCCCCAGATAAACGGACGCAGAATGGATAAAAAGCGCCGGATCTGGGCAAATATATCTCCCATACGGAACATCAGAAAGAAAAATACAATGGTCAGGGCAAATATTGCAAACCGCACCCAGATATAATGCCACTGTCTTTGTCGCTGTTCCTTTGTATACTGCATATGCATCTCCTCCTTTATTTTCCAGCCTTACTTTTCCAGGTCATTTTCGATCAGGTTTACGGAAACCAGCGTAGAAACACCCTTCTCCTGCATGGTGATACCATACAGAATATCTGCAGCCTCCATGGTTCCCTTCCGGTGCGTGATCACGATAAACTGTGTGTCACTGGTCAATTTATGTAAGTACTTTGCAAACCGGGTCACATTGGAATCATCCAGCGCTGCTTCAATCTCATCCAGAAGGCAGAATGGCGATGGCTTCAGGCTCTGAATGGCAAATAACAAGGCGATGGCAGTCAGGGACTTCTCTCCACCGGATAACTGCATCATATTCTGCAGCTTCTTGCCCGGCGGCTGCGCAATGATCTTGATGCCGGCCTCTAAGATGTCCTCATCCTCCATCAATACCAGACTCGCTTTTCCACCGCCGAACAGTTCCCGGAATACCCGGTCAAACATAACCTGAATCTCGGCGAATTTCTCACTGAACTGCTGACGCATGGCGGCATCCAGTTCTGCTATGATCTGCTTTAAATTCTCCTCCGCCTTAACAATATCATCATGCTGATTCTTTAAGAACTCGTAGCGTTCCGATACATTCTTATAATCCTCAATAGCATTGACGTTCACATCACCCAGAGACCGGATCTTATTCTTCACGGCCGCCAGTTCCTTTCGGAGCATGGCAAGATCCGTATACTCTGCATTCCGGAACTCTAATGCACGATTGTAGGTCAGCTCATATTCCTCCCACATATAGTTATTCAACGCATCCGACTGCTCATTAATCTTTTCTAACTGAGCATGCAGGCGGTATCCCTCCTTGTCCAGACTGGAAAGCTCCTCCCGCAGTTCCTCGCGCTGATGAAAGAATTCCTTGTGGGAAGCCATCATGGTCTCCTTCTTCTGATGATCTGCACTTAGCTGTTCCTCCATGGTCCGGATCTGAGTCCTTCGCTGGTTCATCTCTTTCTGGATTGCGTTGATCTGCTGATTGATCTCCAGAATCTCATCCGCCGCCCCATGGGTCCGGCGGTTGTATTCCTCCAATTCCGCCTTCAGCTTGTCATTCTCCACCCGGATCCGGTGAATGTTCGCAATAAAGAAATCATCCTGCTGTTTAATGGTATTAAACTCTAATAATAACTCAGATACTTTTGCATTGGCTGCCTCTAACAGTTCTTTCTGCTCCAGGATCGCCTCCTCATACTTGGCAATCCGGGCCTCACATTCCGCCTTTGCCTGTTCCTGAAACTTATTTCCTTCAAATAACTGATTCTTGTTCTGATTGATCTCTTCGATCTGGGCATCCAACTCCTTGCCCTCATTCTGTAAAGAGGCAAAAATACTGGCATGTTCGGACAACCTCGCATTCACCTGCTCCAGATTCAGATGATTGGTATTCTTATCCAGATACAGCTCCTGCAGCTTCGTTGACAGGGTTTCCTTCTCCTCTTTCAGATTATCCCGAAGGCTGCGAAGTGCCTGCTCCTGCTTCTCCGCCTCGTATATCTGGCGGCTGTATTCATCCACCTGCTTATTCAGTTCATCCAATTCCCGTTTCCGGCCCAGCAGATTACTGGAATTTTTATAGGCTCCACCTGTCATAGCGCCGCCCGGCGTCAACAGTTCTCCCTCCAGGGTAACAATACGGATTGAATACTTATATTTCTTCGCGATCGCTAAAGCATGATCGATCTGATCGACCACGAGGATCCGCCCCAGCAGATGCTCGGCTACAGCCTGATATTCCGGCTGGATCTTTACCAGCGTACTTGCCAGGCCGATGGCTCCCGGTTCCTGCAGAGCCTCCGGCCGGTGAAATCCACCGCTGGAACCGATACTGGTCAGCGGAAGAAAGGTTGCCCGGCCATATTTATTCTGCTTCAGATACTGGATCAGCCGTTTAGCAGTTCCCTCATCTGCAGTTACAACATTCTGAATACTGCCGCCAAGAGCCGTTTCTACTGCGATCTCATATTTTTGCTGTACCGAAATAATGTCGGCGACCACACCGATGATCCCCTTCGTCCGGCCCTTCTGCTCCATTACCCGCCGGATACTGTTACCATACCCGTCATACCGCTCTGTAATATTCCGCAGGGATTCTGCCTTTGCCTTTGCACTGGTATGAGCGTTACGAAGGGTAGAAAGCTGCTCCCGGTTGCTCTGACTATCCACCGTATTCTGATCCAGCTTCCCGTCACAAATCGCCAGCGCATCCTGACGTTTCGTGATCTGAGCATCCAGCTCCTGTAATTCCTTCTGCAGGGCATCATACTGCTCCCGGTCTGCCATCTCATCGCTCTTGAATTGCACATAGCGCTGGTTGATCTGGGTCTTCCGATAGCTGATATTCTCCAGCAGGGTATCATAACGGGCAACCTTCCCTTTAATGCTGGAATTCTCATTCATCAGCTCAATGATATCCGCCTTGTTTTTCTCAATATTTTCTTCCAAACGGATGATCTCATCCTGAATCTCCTGGGAATGGGCTTTTGCTTCCTCCACCACATCATCTGCGGAATCCAGTCGTTCATCTAACACTGCCTTCTTTTCCTGATAAGCCCGCTGTTCCTCTGTCTGCTTTAACAGTGCATCCTGTACCCGCCGGATCTGTTCACTGATATGGGAATCTGACAAACGGACACTGTCAATTTTCTGGTTGAGGACCTTAACCTCTCCCTCTGCACGCTCCACAGCCAGCTTCAGGTCCGTGACCTGCGTCTTTCCGGTATCCAGCTTCTGGTTATAGGTCTCTAATTCTGTTTCCAGACGTTCGTATTCTGTCTTGATCGCCTCATATTTCCCGGTCAGTTCTTCCGTCCGGCCGGTAACGATCCCAAGCTTCTCCTGATTTTCCTCTATCGAAGCCTGAATCCGCTCATGATCCAGCAAAAATACGTTAACATCCAGCTTTCTCATCTCTTCCTTAAACAAGAGATACTTTTTCGCAACCTCCGACTGCTTCTCCAACGGGCCAACCTGCTTCTCCAGCTCTGACAGAATATCATTGACCCGACACAGATTCTGTCGCTCCGCATCCAGTGCCTTTTCCGTTGCCGCCTTATTCTTCTTGTATTTTACGATACCTGCCGCCTCATCAAATAACTCCCGGCGTTCCTCCGGCTTTCCGCTTAAGATCTTTTCTACCTGGCCCTGTCCGATGATCGAATAGCCTTCCTTACCAATACCGGTATCAAAGAACATATGATGAACATCCTTCAGCCGGCACGGGGTTCCATTGATCAGATATTCACTTTCACCCGAACGATACACCCGCCTGGCAACGGTAACCTCTTCATAATCGACCGGAAGTGCATGATCACTGTTATCCAGGGTGATGGCAACATAGGCGGAACCATGAGGCTTCCGCATTTCCGTACCGGCAAAGATAACATCCTCCATCTTCGCTCCCCGGAGCTGCTTGGCGCTCTGTTCTCCCAGCACCCAGCGTACTGCATCTGCCACATTGCTTTTTCCGCTCCCGTTGGGACCAACGATTCCGGTAATCCCGGTTTCAAATTGAAACGTTATTTTATTTGCAAAGGATTTGAAGCCATAGACTTCTATGCTCTTTAAGTACATTCCCCTAACCTGCCATCTTCTAGTCTTTTTTTTCGCGCCGGAGCTGCAAAAGAGCTTCATATGCTGCCTTCTGCCCCGCAAGCTTATGACTCTGTCCGTCTCCGGATCCATACTTCTTACCGCCGATCTGAACCTCAACAAAGAAATGCTTGTTGTGATCCGGTCCCTGGGTATCTACCAGGATATATTCCACTTCCCCTAATTCTTCCTTCTGTGCCAGCTCCTGAAGCGTAGTCTTGGCATCATAGAATAACCGCTTGTTATCCATATCAGACAGTAAAAAGCGTTCTACATAGGAAGTTGCCGGTTCCATGCCTCCATCCAGAAATATCGCACCCAGAACCGACTCAAACAGATCACAGAGCAGAGCGTCCCGGTTTGCGCCGCCGGTCTGTCGCTCTCCCTTACTTAAAAAAACATAGTCCTGATACCGCAGTTCTCTGGCACACTGTGCCAGACAGTATTCACAGACCAGGGAGGAGCGCAGCTTGGACAATTCTCCTTCCCGCTTATCCGGAAACCGCATAAGAAGGGCATGGCTGGTAATCATCTCTAATACTGCATCTCCTAAAAACTCCAGCCGTTCATAATCCCGAATCTGGTTGATCCGCCGTTCATTGGCATAGGAGCTGTGTGTCAGTGCCTGACGCAGCAGCTCCGGCTTCTGAAACTCATATTGAATTGTCTCCATCAGTCTGGTTAAATCTGCCGGCATATCTCCTACCTGTTTCTATCTGATCTCATGTGTTTCTGAACCATCTCTACTATTAAGCTTCCCCGGAAGAAACCGTAATATTCTCCTGGATCAGCTCCTTGATCCGCTGCTTGCTGAAATCCATGCACTGGGTTACAGCATTCTTTACTTCACTGGCTTTGGAACTGCCGTGTACCTTGGCAACAAGACCATTAATCCCAAGCAGCGGAGCTCCTCCATAATTGGAAGAATCAAATTCCTTTACTGCCGCCTTGATCTTCGGCTTTACCAATGCGGCTCCCACTGTGCTGACTGGCGAAGAAGTCATGGCTTCCTTGATCTGCTTGATCAGGAAGGAAGCAGTCCCTTCATACAGCTTCAGGATCACATTGCCGACAAAGGCATCACAGACGATCACATCTGCATAGCCGGCCGGAATATCCCTTGCTTCAATGCTTCCAATAAAATTAATGTTCGGACATGCCTTTAACAACGGGAAGGTTTCCTTCACCAGAGCATTTCCCTTCTCCTCTTCTGCACCCACATTCACAATGGCAACCCGGGGATTGTCCACACCGACCAGATGCTTCATGTAAATAGAGCCCATCTGGGCAAACTGCACCAGATCCGCCGGTCTGGAATCCATATTCGCGCCACAGTCGATCAATATGGAGACACCGCCCTCCCTCGGGATCAGCGGAGCTAACGGAGAACGACGGATTCCCTTGATCCGTCCGACAATCATCCGTCCGCCGACCAGTACCGCACCGGTACTTCCGGAAGAGATCAGCCCTTCTGCCTTTCCTTCCTTCACCAGATTCAGACCTACGATCAGAGAGGAATCCTTCTTGGTCCGTACTGCTTCTACCGGCTGGTCATGGCAGGTGATCACATCCGGAGCATCTACCACTTCAATCTGCTCCTTGTTATATTCATACTTTGCAAGCTCCGCCTCAATCTGGGTCCGGGGACCTACAATATATAGAAATACATCCGCATGCTCCTTTGTTGCCAGTACCGCTCCCTCTACCATTGCCCATGGAGAATTATCGCCTCCCATGGCATCGATCACAATTTTTATCCGATCCATTTCCATCTCGTTCCTTCCATTAAAAATCAAAATTAAAACTCGCCGTCTATAGAGACAGGAGTTATCTCACAACTGTTATCATACTAAATTATCCCAATATTGTAAAGTCAAGGCGCGGGAAACAGCCATTTAAAATTCAAAAAGGGTTCCACTAAGCGGGAAACCCTTTTATTACCGTATTAATCTACAGCGATAATTTCTTTCTTGTTATAAGAACCACAAGCCTTACATACTCTATGTGGCATCATTAACTCGCCGCACTTTGAACATTTAACTAATGTAGGAGCACTCATCTTCCAGTTTGCTCTACGCTTGTCTCTTCTTGCCTTTGAAGATTTATTCTTTGGACAAATTGACACAGTGTACACCTCCTTAATCCGAACTGTTCTATGAATCTATCATAAATGAAAACTCATATCTGCAATTAATGCAATGCAACAGGTATGAATCCCTGCCACACTTTGACAATTATAACGATTTGATCCCGGTTTGTCAACACCAAATTTATTTTTTCACCAATTCTACCGTCTCTCTGGCAATGGCCAGCTCTTCATTGGTTGGAACGACCCAGACCGGTATCCTGGATTGTTTCGTCGAAATCCGGATCTCCACGCTCCGCTCCTGATTCAATGTATCATCCAGTTCCAGACCAAGATACTTTAACCTGGCACAGATTCCGGCTCTGGCAGTACCATTGTTTTCACCGATTCCTGCAGTAAATACGATAGCATCCACATGACTCATGGCAGACGCATACGCTCCAATATACTGCGCTGCCCGATAACAGAACTGGTCGAGGGCCAGCTTCGCCTGCGGATTTCCTTTGTTGATCGCAGCTTCCAGATCCCGAAAATCACTGGAAACACCGGAAACGCCTTCCACGCCGGACTTCTTATTCAGGAGCTCCATTACCTGCGTAAGGGATTTGTCCTCCTTTTGAGCAATGTATTCGATGACAGCCGGATCAATGGTTCCGCAACGGGTTCCCATCACCAGGCCATCCAGCGGGGTCAGTCCCATGCTGGTATCCACAGACCTGCCATTCTGTACCGCACAGATACTGGCACCATTTCCCAGATGGCAGATAACAGCATTGAAATGTCCGGGATCCTTCTTTAACAGCTCTGCAGTACGTATGGCAACATACCGGTGACTTGTCCCATGAAACCCGTACTTCCGGATCCGGTATCGTCTGTAATATTCATAAGGAATACCATAGAGAAACGCCTCCTCCGGCATCGTCTGATGAAACGCAGTATCAAAGACAGCCGCCATTGGTACCTCCGGCATTAATTTCCGACAGGCATCAATGCCGATGAGATTGGCCGGATTATGCAGGGGTGCCAGATCACAGCAGTTGGTGATCGCCTGAATCACTTCTTCATTGATCAGTGTAGAAGCGGCAAACCACTCACCGCCATGCACGACCCGATGTCCGATGGCATCAATCTCATCCAGAGAGGTGATCACACCATGCTCCGGATCCGTCAACAGCTTTAACACCATTTCCACTGCCTTCATATGATCCGGCAGCGGCTCTTCTAATTCCACCGGTTCCTTGTCTCCCGGCGTATGCTTCAAATGTCCGTCCAGTCCGATCCGTTCACAAAGTCCTTTTGCCAGGACTTCCTCCGACTCTGACTCGATCAACTGATATTTCAGTGAAGAACTTCCACAGTTAATTACCAAGACATTCATATATTTTTCCCTCCAGGTTATTTTTGTTGCTCCTGAGCCTGCACAGCAGTGATTGCGATCACACCCACGATGTCATCTGCACAGCAGCCTCTGGACAGATCATTGACCGGCTTTGCAATTCCCTGGGTGATCGGCCCATAGGCTTCCGCCTTTGCCAGCCGCTGTACCAGCTTGTATCCGATATTCCCGGCATCCAGATCCGGAAATACCAGTACATTCGCTTTTCCGGCAACATCACTGTCCGGTGCCTTGGAGCGGGCGATCTCCGGTACGATCGCGGCATCCGATTGTAATTCTCCATCTACCTTTAAGTTCGGATCCAACTCATGGGTCAGTCTGGTGGCCTCGATCATCTTATCTACCTCTTCATGCCTTGCACTGCCCTTTGTCGAGTGAGACAGCATGGCAACGATCGGTTCCTCTTCGACCAGAAGCCGGAAGGAACGGGAAGAGCTTTCTGCGATATATGCGATCTCCTCTGCCGTCGGTGACTGATTCAGTCCTGCATCTGCAAAGATAAACGTACCGTTTGCGCCCATATCGCAGTTTGGTACTACTACCAGAAAGAATGCAGAAACCAGCTTGATATCCGGCGCTGTTTTTAATGTCTGCAACGCCGCACGAAGTACATTGGCGGATGAGTTCACAGCACCTGCCACCATTCCGTCTGCATCACCGGCCTTTACCATGATACAGCCCATAAACAACGGATTGGAAAGCAGGAGTTCTCTTGCCTCTTCCACCGTCATCCCCTTTTTCTTCCGGATGTCAGCCAGAAGCTTCGCATACTCCTCTAATTTGTCACAACTGTTTGGATCAACAAAAGAAGCTTTGCTTAGATCAAGCCCTTCTGCCGTATTTAATATATCCTTTCGATTACCGATCAGAATCAGATTTGCAATATCCTCTTCCAAGACCTTGTGTGCAGCGATCACCGTCCTTCTGTCATTTGTCTCCGGCAGAACGATCGTCATCTTCCTTTGTTTTGCACGTTCTTTAATCCTATCAATGAACCCCACTTCCATTTTCTCCTTTCAAAGTCCTCTGTTTATTATAACAATTCACAGGAATGCATACAATACAAAATATGTAAATTATTTGTCTTTTTCTGAAAACAAGGATACGTGCCTTATGCTCTCAATTCTCTGTAATATCCGGTCCATCCACCTTGATCTGACCCCTGCCATGCTCCTTTGCATAGTACATGGACCAGTCTGCCCGCTTGATCAGCTGATTTACATCATCACAAATTGCAGGATAGGAGGAAACACCGATGCTGACATTCATGGTAACGATATGTCCATACGCCTCCACCTTCGCCTCTGCGATGCTTTTATGCAGCTTCTGAATGACCGGAAGTGCTTCCTCTACTCCCATATTCGGAAGAGCGATCACGAATTCTTCTCCACCATACCGGCAGATAAAACCGAGCTCCTGTTCTTCAATATGCTCGGCAGTGATCCGGGCGATCCGTTTGATCACCTCGTCTCCTACCAGATGCCCGTAGGTATCATTAATGCGTTTAAACTTATCAATATCAAACAGCGTGACTGTCAACGGTTCCTTCAATGTGATCGTCCATTCGATCTGTTCTGCAAACAGCTTGTTAAAATATGTCCGGTTATTGATCCCGGTCAGGCCATCCGTCTGAGCAGTATGGCGCATCTGAGCATACATCTTAATATTATGAATCGCAAGATTCACCTGGGGTACGATCGTATCATAAAATGCAAGATAGTTGTCAAAGGACGTGGACTGTCTGGAGCCGCTGACAAGAATACCATACTTTTCATCATCCAATACCAGTGGAAGCACTAAAAGGGCTTCTGTCTGTGTTCTGGATATTCCCGGATACGCCTGCTCCGGAAACTGGTTGATCACCCAGTGCTGTTCCGCATTCATTCCGGCAAGACGGTACAACTGTTCCATCTCAGGAAAATCCTTCAATTCAGGATTTGATGCACAGCGATATTCAAATAGTGAATTCTTATTAAAGGATACCTTTTCTGCAATATAGATCGCACAAAATTCCACACTGCGAACCCGCATGATCACATCCAGGATAAAATTCATCACTGCCGGAATATCCAGTGAGATAGAATTGCTGATAAACTTCAGAATCTCCGCCTGTGCCGCCAGCTCCGTATTCGACTGCTGAATATCCTTGTTCATCTGACCAAGCTGTACCCGCTGAAGGTTTAATTCCTCATTAACCTTCTGGATCCGGTCCTTAAACCTGATCAGCTTATCATTGCTGTTACCCATGTTCTCGATTTCTGTGGAAAGCTGCTGGTTCTGAAGCATCAGCTTATGCTCTGTCTGATAGAACAAACGCACGATCAGGATATCGTAAATAACCAGCATAATATAGACAAACAGCAAAAAGAAGGCGTTGAAATTCACTCCATAAACAGAAAAATATGCAAAAGCGCAAAGCACTGCCGGAAAGACCAGCAGCAGCAGATTCTTAATACTGATATGAGCACTGGTAGCATCCTGCAGATAAAAAAATTCAAACATAAACGTAAGCATCAGAACACCGGCACCCATGGCTATGTATGTATTGGCCGGATACAGCAGACAGACCATGATCAGATAGAAAATATATTGCAGATACATAAAACCGTGAAGAACGAAAAACCGGTTCCAGAACGAAAACCGGGACAAGACAGATTCCAGGACAAGAAAAACAACCGTTCCGATCAGCAGCCACAGATAATTCAGCGTGGCGCTCCGGATATCCAGACAGAATATAATACCAGTGAAGGCAATCAGAAGTCCATACAGGATCCGATGGAACTTTAGCTGTTCCTGCTGGCGTTCTATGGTCTTTTCCTCTAACATAGGTTAGCTCCTCCAAAAAATCTTAATATTATCCCCATTCTTTAATTCATCAAAATGCTCTGCTTTCTGGTCATTCAACAGCATGACCAGCTCCGAACCCTGCATTCTGGAAGTATCAAAATGCATGATATCAAATATCTCGACAAATACATATCTGTCTTTCCCTGACAGGGTATAGGTCTTCTCATTGGCAGTAACAACGATCGTCCGGGAATTCCCGCTCTCTGCCGGCTCCGTCTTCCCGCCAGGCCCCTCTTTCTCTTCTTCAGGGGAATCCGGTTCTCCTGCAGTTTCTTCCGGAAGATCTTTATATGCAAGCTGCTCCTGCCAGGACACTTTGAAATTCTCGTATATCTTTGTGGTTCCATCTGCCGCTTCATTATTGACCAGAACGGTCCCTTCCGGCTTCACATCCATAAACGTAAACAACTGATCTAAGGTATAATAATTCAAAATCTGAATATCGTCCTGATCCTGCACCTGGTAAAATTCCGATTCCAGATGACCGTTCACGCTGGCAAACTTCGGACACTGCACCATGACCTGATTCACCTGAAAGGAAATCGTATTCGTAAATTCCGGAATCTGTCCCAGTGTCAGTTCTGCGTGTTCTCCCCGGGTAGATTCCTGTATGACGATCCGGTCGTTCGCTTCAATCGGGGCATTGATCGAGGTTTCATGTTCATTCACGGAAATCACAGCAGCATCTCCCTGATGTCCCCTTAAAAACCGGCTCTTTCCATTTACTGTATAATGCAGATCCCTGCCCCGCTTCGGAAAGATTGCTTCATTCTTCAAACCAAGCTGCATTGCCGCGTCAAATACGGTCAGATGATCATTATTATATAATTTGATCCGTTCCTCATTCACCAGAACAAAGATAAAATGATTCTTCTGGTCATAATAATTCAGACAGATACCGATCGGTGTGACCAGTAACGGATCCTTTTTCACATCCGGTACATGGATATGGATATCCTGCATGACCTCTTCGCCCCGAAGCGCTACCCGTTCCTCGGGAAGCTTCAACTGCCTGGCCAGAGCCTCCGTAAAGCCGGGAAGCTTACCGCCGCCGCCGACTACAAATACAGCACTCACCGGCTTTCCGGCATTCAACTCCAGAATCTTCTCTGCCACACTCTTTGTAATTTCCAGTACAATATCTCCTGTCAGTGCATAGACCTCTGCCGGGGTGATCTTATGAGAAATTCCCATAATATCCTTATAAGTCATACTCTTCCGCTTGGGCGATATCATCTTGATCTTTTCTGCTGTATTGAAATCCACCAGAAATTCCTTTACGATCCGTTCCGTGATCTCATCACCGGCGGAAGGGATCATGCCATAACCGATCACACTTCCATCTTTTGTAACACAGATATCGGAAGTCCCGGCTCCCACATCCACCAATGCAATATTTAACAGCCGGTAATTCTGCGGGATGGCTACATGCATGGCAGCGATCGGCTCCAGTGTGAGATTGGACACGGTAAGTCCGGCCTGCTCCACTGCCGCATACAGGCTGTCAACCACCTCTTCCGGCAGAAAGGTAGCCAGCACATCTCCGCTGATCCGTCTTGCCTTATGACCTTCCAGATTGGAGATCTCATATCCGTTCATATAGTATTTGATCACGGTATAGCCAACACAGTAATACCGCTCCTCGGTTCCAAGCTCCGCCACGATCTGTTCATGTGCCCGCTCTACGCCCAGCATTTCCAGAGAATGAATGTATTCCAGATTCACGACAGTCTGATCGTGAAACTCATACTCACCTACTCCTACTGCAGTCCGCAGCACCCGTCCGGCAGCAGCAATGCAGACTTCCGTCAGATTCCTTCCGATCTGCAATTCCAGTTCAGACTTTACAGAAGCGATCTCTTCCGCCACCGTTCCAATGTCATGAATCTGTCCGTCCACCATTGCTCTGGTCTCATGCAGCTTCACACTCTGAGCTACTACATGAAACCCTTCCACATCCTGATATCCAACTGTACCCACAATGCTTCTGGTTCCGATATCCAGACCGAACACCAACGGCTGCGGATATTTTGTTAATGCCGACATACTGCCTCCTGCGTATACTGATATTACTATATTTTACCATACAACTATGTATTCTTCAACAATTCCCGTATCTGTTTTTTTATATCACTGATACTCCCCTGATTCTCAATAACACGGGAACAATGATCCCGGTAAAAAGAATCTGCAGCCTGATTTTCCATCACACGTTCCCAGTGTTCCCGGCTGCGGCCCCGTCCCAGCATAAGCCGCTGGAGCCGAAGTTCCCGGGGTACATGAATATACCAGATTTCGTCACAGATGGCAGTATACCCGTCCTCAATCAACAGTGCCGCCTCTATCACAAAGTAATCCACATCCCCTGTCTGCCGGCAGCGGGAAATCGCCTCCAGAATATAACGCTTTACCTCCGGATGGACAATATGATTTAACCGTTCCAGCCATTCCGGGGACCGGAAGACCAGTTCCCCTAATCTTCCCCGGTCAATCTGTCCTTCTGCATCCAGGATCTGTTCTGAAAACACCTCTACAATCTGCTGAAAAGCCGGCTGTCCCGGCTCCATCAGTACATGTGCCACCTTATCCGCCTCCAGGATATACGCATGATAGTCCTGCTCCAGCAGGGTGAGCACGGTACTCTTTCCGGCACCGATCCCGCCGGTGATCCCTATGATCCGCATCGCTTTTCCTCCCCGTCCCTGTCTTTCTGCATCCTATTTGGCATCATACCAGTTATCTGCAACGTGAATATCAATATCCAATGGAACCGAAAGAGTTGCCGCCTGTTCCATCTCCTCATGGACGATCCGGGTGACAAGCTCCGTTTCCTCCGGTTTCGTTTCAATCAGCAGTTCATCATGAATCTGCAGGATCAACCGGGATTCCAGCTTCTCCTTCTGCAGCCGCTCCCGTACCCGGTTCATGGCAAGCTTGATAATATCAGCGGCAGTCCCCTGGATCGGAGAATTCATGGCGATCCGCTCCCCAAAGCTTCGTTGCATAAAGTTACTGGACTGAATCTCCGGCACCGGACGCTGGCGGTGATACATGGTCTCTACCACACCGGCGGTTCTGGCCGCCTCCACCTGCCGGTCCAGAAACTCCTTAATCTTCGGATACGTAGCAAAATACCGTTCAATATACTCCGCCGCTTCTTTCCTGGATATATCCAGATCCTGACTCAGGCCATAAGCGCTGATACCATAAACAATGCCGAAATTCACTGCTTTGGCATTCCGGCGCTGTAATGGCGTTACCGCTTCAACCGGAACACCAAACACCTCCGAAGCGGTAGACGCATGAATATCCTTATTATGCCGAAACGCATCGATCAGTACCGGATCTCCGGATAAATGGGCAAGCACCCGCAGTTCAATCTGAGAATAATCCGCATCCACAAATACCCAGCCCTCGCGCGGCACAAATACCTTCCGGATCATCCTTCCCAGCGGCATGCGGATCGGTATATTCTGCAGATTCGGCTCCGTACTGCTGATCCGTCCGGTAGCCGTGATCGTCTGATGAAATCTGCCATGGATCCGGTCATCCTCCTGAATATAGGCGGCAAGTCCCTCCGCATAAGTAGACTTTAGCTTGGTAAGCTGACGATACTCCAGGATCTCGGCTATGATCGGATGATCGCCCCTTATCTTTTCCAGCACTTCCACATTCGTGGAATACCCGGTCTTCGTCTTCTTTCCGCCAGACAGCTTCATATGCTCGAACAGCACTTCGCCCAGCTGCTTCGGCGACTGTATGTTGAATTCCTCTCCTGCCAGTTCGTGAATATGAGCCTCCAGTTCCTGGATCCGTCCGGTCAGACGGTTTCCGTACTCAGCCAATGCCTCCCGTTCCACCCGGATCCCCCATCGCTCCATATCATACAGGGAATAGATGGTCGGACACTCCAGCTTCCAGTACAGATCCAGCATCCCCTTCTGCTCCAGCATGGCTTCGATCCTCTTCCCTGCAGCAAGTGCAACACAGATCTGATCCGCCAGCATCTCCTGTACCGCAGGCTCACGCAGGGTGAATGGTGTGATATCTGTCTTTCCCAGTAACTCCGTTCTTGAAGGCACCGTGATCCCGAGGATATCCCGTGCAATATCATCATAGTAATACGTATCCTTCAACGGATTCAGCAGATAACAGGCGACAGCCAGATCCAGAACAGCCGGCAGATCCGTCCCCATACCGGCAGCCAGGACAGGAAGCTGATTCTTCCAGCCTATGGTAATGACCTTCCGTTTCCCGTCCAGCAGACGGCAGACCTGCCGGACCAGATAATCCTCCGTCAGAAAATTCTCAACCACAACAAGGGTCCCCTGTCCCTCTGTATCTGAAATGAGCAGACCAAGCAGCCCCTGCTCTCCGGTCACACACTGCAGGGCAAGCACCGGACGAGCCAGTAAGCCCTGAAAAAACGCCTCTGCCTCCGGCAGATCCTCCATGATCTTTAAAGATGCCTGAAAACGGGTGGTCTGCATCGGCTGGGAAAACCGGCCTAATATGGTCTTCAGTTCCAGTTGTTTCAATATCTCATAAGAGCGTTCATTATATAACTCCCCGAGTGCCATTTCATCCATAGAAACCTCCAGCGGACAGTCCAGCCTGATCGTGGCAAGCTCTTTACTGAGCAGCGCCTGCTCATAATAGGTCTCCAGATTCTCTTTTGCTTTATTGGGCTTGATCTCATCAATATGAGCATAGGCATTCTCAATCGAATGGTACGCTGTTATAATTTTCGTTGCCGTTTTTTCCCCGATCCCCGGAACGCCCGGAATGTTATCGGATGCGTCTCCCATCAGGCCCTTTAAGTCAATGAATTCAATAGGGGTCACCTGATAGCGTTCCTTTACATCTGCTGCAAAATAATCCTCAACGGTCGTACCGGACGGACGGGTTTTGGGAATCCGGACCTGTATCGTATCCGTTGCCAGCTGCAGCAGATCCCGGTCACCGGAAACAATGGTCACATGAAACCCCTCCTGGATCCCCCGTCTGGAAAGGGTACCAATGATATCATCTGCCTCGAATCCTCCCTGCTCCACAGTTGCCACATTCATGGCCTGAAGAACCTCCTTCATGACCGGCACCTGCTGACGCAGTTCCTCCGGCATAGGCTTTCTGGTTCCTTTATAGGCCTCATAGCGTAAATGCCGGAAGGTCGGCTGATGTACGTCAAAAGCAACACAAAGGTGGGTCGGCGTTTCCTCCTCCATCAACTTAAACATAATATTCAGAAACCCGAGAATAGCATTGGTATGTTGTCCCTGGGAACTGGACAGATCCGGCAGGCCATAAAATGCACGGTTTAATATACTGTGTCCGTCAATCAGCAATAGTTTTTTCAATTTCACTGTCTCCCTTCCAAGTCTTCAGATATTCTTCCAGACGCTCATAATAACTGCTCTCATCCTCATCCGTTCCCGGCGGATCCAGGTATTCTGCCAGATCAAAGGGTTTGTAATCCATAGGATGAAACAGGGCATCCCCAAAATAGTCACTATAATAAAATTCAGACTGCCTTGCCTTGATCGCCTCCTGCTCCTGCAGGTATAAGGTGGTCTGATAACTCTTATAGCCCAGGAACACAACTGCAAATAATCCTGCAGCGATCAGAGCAATGGTAGAACCGGTCAGCTTCCGCCGGTTTTGAATATGCTTATATTTCATATTCAGCTTTTCTTCCATCTGAGCCTTAAAATCCGTCGATAATTCCCTGTCTTCATCCAACTGCTTCATACCGACTAACAGGGTATAATAGATCTCCAGTTCCTCGGCACAGTTCTCACAGCTTCTGATATGGCGGACAAATTCCAGGCTCTCGCTATCCTCCAGCTTATCCTCGATAAAGGCAACGATCTTCGATTGTGCTTCCAGACAATTCATGCTTTATTCACCAGCTTTTCTATCTTCGTATTGCATTATAATAAAATCGAACGGACAGCAGCTTACTGTTTTCATATATATTGATGCGGATCTGCTTCCATTCCTCCTGACTGCCAAGATAATAGATATCTGTCAACTGATTACAGCCCTCAAAGACATGGCTGCCGATGAACCGGACGTGAGGGATCAGGAACCGGCTCAGGCTGCTGCAATATTCAAAAGCAAAGCTGCCGATCCCTACCAGTTGATTCGGCAGTCCCACATTCTGAAGACTGGTACAATGAAAGAATGCATTATCCTCGATCAGACGCAGATTCTTCGGAAGCTGTACATTTACAACATTGGTATAAGCAAAGGCAGAACGGGCTATGATGCAGACCGGAAATCCTTCAATCTTCTCCGGGATCACCAGCAGGGGGTTCTGCAGCGGCTTTGTCAGTCCCAGGATCATAACCTCACGCTGGTCTGTAATGGCATACCGGAGCCAGCCGTCCTTTGTCACCTTGATCTTTAATCTTCCGGTAATATTGTGGTCATGCCTGGAGAAATAAATACACATAGTAATGGTAATCCCGTACATACCGGCCACAAAGATAAAGAACACGATCATCATAAGCATATTACTTGCCGTACAGCAGAAATCATAAACACCATGGATCAGCATCGGAACGATCAGGCTCAGAACAATATACAGGGAGCATTTTCCCAGTTTGTTCTGAAAGGTAGCCTCTTTCGCCTTTCCATAAAAATAGCCCATAAAAATAGCAACTGCCGTATGTAACGGAATCGCCAGGAATGCCCGGCTGATTCCGGTTCCTACACCGGCAAGAAAGCCAAACTGCCATCTCTGGGTAAATACATAGCCGATATTCTCAATGAGAGCAAAACCCAGAGAGGAGGATACTGCATAGATCACCCCGTCAAACACATAGTCAAAATTCTTATTTTTCCATGTAATTACAAACATGAACAAAAACTTGAACAATTCCTCGGATACTGCCACCACAAAGAAGTACATAAAAAAGTTATAAAAGATTCCTCCCGTTGGAAATACAAAATCTAACAGTTTAACCCCGATCACTTCTGCTACAACGGACGGAATCGTACTTAAGGCTCCCATCCCCAGCAGACCAAATACCAGTCCGACTGGTTCCTTTTCCAGTTTATCACCAAAATAGATCAGGATCAGCAGTCCGACCGCCGGTACAACTGCTAAGATCAGTAAAAAAATATCCATACCTTTTATCCTCCGTTCCCTTACACTTTCCTTCTTTCTTAATTTATCATCCGTTCTATTTAAAAGAAATCAAGGGTTATTCGAATATCTACCGCAGAAAATATCCCTAACCCTTGATGTCCGTGTTCGTAAGCACATACGCTTCCTTATTTATGCCGGCAGCGGGACTTGAACCCGCACGTGGTTGCCCACAACAGATTTTGAGTCTGCCTCGTCTGCCATTCCGACACGCCGGCAGTTAATCAACCGATCAACTATGACGATATCGCGTCAACAAATGCTAGTATATATGAATTTATTTCTCTTGTCAATTACTTTTTCGACCGAACAGCCGCAGGATCCGCAGCAGCAGATTAACAAAATCAAGATAGAAATTCATACCTCCGAACAATCCTACCGTCCAGACAGAGGATGCGGTATCCTCCATTGCCAGCGCATTCACCTTCTTTACATCATAGGCAGTAATGGCAACAAACAAAACAATACCGAAGATGCAGATAAAGGTATCAAAGGCAGGAAGCCGGAAGAACATATTCAGGAGCATCATGGCCAGCAATGCGAACAATCCCATGGTCAGAGACAGGGACCAGCGGGACATATCCTTCGGAATGGCCAGAGAAACCAGAGTCGTTCCTCCAAAGATCACTGCAGTGACCAGAAACAGGGAAAGAATCGAAGCCGGCGCATAATTGATAAATATACTTAAAAATGTGGTGCCATTGGCGATCGCATACAGAATATAGCAGACGATCCCAAGACCGGCCTTATTCTTCGTAATACAGTGGGAGGTAGCAAAGACCATGACCAGTTCAAAGATCAGAGAACCGATCCAGACGACGGAAAACATCTCCGGAAACAGCATCAGAACGATATACGTTACAAAGGCTGACATCGTGGAGATCACCAGACCGCCGCACATGATGGCCAGACTGATGGTCAGGCACTTCTTCTTCCGTGCCGTCAGATCCACGACTCCGGCAAAAGGATCCGCCTGCTGGTATGGACTCTGGTAATACTCTGCTCCATTCAGATTATACTGAGCTGTGCTCTGTGATACATGACTGGTTCCAGCCGGCTGAGCCTGAGAAGCCTCAGGGTCCAGATGGAATCCATAGGGATTATTCTGCTGCATATCTATCTCTCCTTTTTATTATTTTTTCAGACATTTTTCTATAATACTTATTTTTTTCGTATTTATTCCTCTGTTTCAATCTTACGGGCCACCACTGCAAACCTTCCTTCATCCGTGTGATAAGCACAGGTAGAAAGGGTGATCAGGGAATCCCCATAACCGGCATCCGCTGCAATATCATAAGGGGTCAA
Source organism: uncultured Lachnospiraceae bacterium (assembly GCA_910587045.1). Classification (GTDB taxonomy): domain Bacteria; phylum Bacillota; class Clostridia; order Lachnospirales; family Lachnospiraceae; genus CAG-632. The sequence continues at coordinate 129,665 of CAJULG010000001.1, forward strand.
TGCCTTTACCTCCTCTACATATGCATCAAACGCCTCGGCGGAAGAAGCATCGAAGAAATGATAATACTTAAAATGTTCCGTATCCTCCTCCGGATAGATCTGGGAATAGAATGCGGCGATCACCTCGTATTCCCCGTCTCCGTCAATCGTATGAAAGGTAAATGTCTTATGTGTCTGATAAAAATCTTCATCCTTATAATTGATAATGCCGGAAAACATGGTGCCCGCCTTCATATTATGCCCGTAAATCAGCATATTACTGGTGGGCTTTGTAATACTGCACTGCAGGTCTAAAAAGGGCAGTCCGGAATCATCCCATTCCTTTTCAAAATTCCGGTGCAGATAGTATTCATTGTCCCCTGCATGCTGCATGACCGGATAATCCACCTTGGTATCCGGAATATTCACCCAGCCTACAAAATCCGGATTGGCTTCATACAGTGCTGCAAACTTCTTCTGCACCATTCTGCCATTTACTTCCACCATCTCCGGCCCTTCCTTATCATCCGGTCCGTCGGAACTCTCCGGATCGATCAATTCCCGCAGGGACTGAATATTATCCTGACTCTGTCTGGATTTCAGAAAATAGTTTCCCAGATAGATCATACAGCCCAGCGCAACACAAAGACAAAGCAGGCTAAAGCATAACCGCAGCGGATTCCTGGCACTGCCCGGTTTTTTTTCCTCCGACTTCTGATATTCTGTTTTCATCTTTCCTCCTGTTTGTAAAAAAGGGGCCGAAGCCCCTTTAAAAATACTTCTTATTGTCCCATTGATTATACCGTTTTAACTCTGTATATTCAACATATGCCTGTTCCAAAATCTGCTTTTCATTTGGAAACTTTAACAAATGATAGGCTTCATGATACTTGTAATATCCGGAATCCAAGAAATATTCTTCTCTTTGTGGTTTGCTGTAATAACTGTCAGCCATCATAAGATACCAGTGAACATTCTTTTTCACAACATCGGTGGATACATTGAACATATAATTACTTTTTCCAATATATTTTACGATCATTGCGCGCACGCCGGTCTCTTCCTGTACCTCCCGTAACGCAGTCTGGGCATGCTCCTCGCCCTTCTCAACTGTACCCTTTGGCAGAACCCATCCTTCATACTTGTTCCTGTAGTTCTTATAAAGTAAAAGAATCTTGCCTCTGAAAATTACCACACCACCACAACTCGTTGCCTCAATCATTGCAATCCCTCCAGGTGTGATCTGCTATCTTAATCAGTATACCAAGATTGGAAAATGATTTCAACTACGGATTTTCACGCCCGGATCAACGGTAATAGGCATCAAATATCTGGCGTGCCACACTGGCTGCCCGGATCCCGGAATAGTCTGCCTCCTCAATCACAACACAGACTACGATATCCGGATTCTCCACATTAGAAAAACCGACAAACCAGGAATGCGAATTCCCTTCTTCATCATATTCTGCCGTTCCGGTCTTACCTGCTACCGTATAGGCATCCGTATTCACTGCAGATCCGGTTCCATAATCCACCACTCCTTTTAGAAGTGTGGTCAGCTCCTGCGCCTCACTGGCTGAAATGACCCGCCCGGCAGCAGAAGGTGTAAAGTGCTTGACCCTTACTCCTTCATAATTTCTGATCTCATCCACCAGATACGGTTTCATCATAACGCCTCCATTTGCAATGGTGGCCATGATCAGCGCATTATGCAGCGGTGTGATCTGTGTTTTCCCCTGACCGATCACAGTCTGCGGAATCTGGCTCTTATCCGCAGTACCATCTAATACAAAGCTGCTCTTATTATAATTTCCTCCATATGGCAGCGCTCCGTTAAACCCGAAGTCTTCACAAAGCGTATGAAAACGATCCAGGTTCAGATCCGTTCCGATATTGGAAAAAGACGTATTGCAGGAATATGCCAGAGAATCCGGCAGATCAACGGTTCCATGCACTGTATTATTATAACAATGCATACCGATATTGTTAAATACTCCTTCTCCTTCACAGGTATACTGATACGCTTCCCAGTCCGGGTTTTCACGCATGAATTCCAATGCAGTCAGTGTTTTAAAGGTAGACCCCGGCGGATATAAGCCCTGGGTTGCCCGATTTAAAAGGATCGTATCGTCATTTACCGTTCCTTCTGTAACTGATTTCCAGATGGAATCAATGCTGTTAGGATCAAAATCCGGTTTGCTCACCATGGCCAGGATCCTTCCTGTATCCGGCTCCAATACCAAAACGGCTCCCTTCCCGTAGCCTAATGCATTATATGCCGTACTCTGCAGATTATAATCCAGAGTGGTTACGATGGTATCCCCCATATTCTTTTTCTCCTGCAGTGCATTGGTCGTCCGTTCAAAAATATTTGCATTGGAGGTCAGCAGATAATAATTGGCCGTCAGCTCCACTCCTGCTTTTCCATTCGTTGAATATCCCACTGCGTGCGCAAACATGCTCCCATGTGGATAATAACGGTACTCACTGCCATCCGCTCCATACTGATTGGTAGCGATCACCTCGCCATCCATCGTAACGATATCTCCCCGGATCACATGCTCGGCAAGCTTATCCTGTCTGGCATTATAGGAATTGGCGATCACGGACTGACTGTCAAACACCATGAACTTTGCAATGTAAAGGATCATCATCACGAAGATCCCTGCAAATACATAGGTCATAAGAAGGATAGGTTTATTTGCTATTTTGTTTTGCTCGCTTCGGCGCTTTTCCCTTTGCAGGAACTCTTTTGGATTCCGTTCCCTTGGAATCTGCTCCGGCGATGATCTTTTCTTTTTCTCGTTCAACTTTTTCCGCCTCTTTACTTGTAATGATATTGATTCCCTGTGTAATCTGGAATACGATCAGGGTACTGGCAACCGAACTCAGCCCATAGCTGACCAGGGGCAGGGTAACACCGGTTGACGGTATAAACTTCGTAACACCGCCAATATTTAACAGTACCTGGAAAATATAACAAATGGCAAATCCAAATGCCATATTTTTATAAAAGGACTGCTTGCATTTCATGGATACATCAATGAATCCGATAAACACACTAAAGCAGATCAGAATCAGGATCAGAGCCGCCAGCACTCCCATTTCCTCTGCGATCACGGAAAAGATAAAATCACTTTCCCGTACCGGTATGGAATCCGGCATACCCTCACACAGTCCGGAACCAAACCAGCCGCCAGAGCCAATGGCAAACAGGGACTGGGCAATCTGATAACCGCCGTCATTGATATCCGCCCAGGGATCGATCCAGTTATTCACACGCACCATAACATGCCGGAACAGCTGCTTTTTCAAAAGCAGGAAGGCAAGAGCTCCCATGGCACAGGCACCGCCCAGACACCCGAAGAAATACAGCGGCCGCCGGGTGGCAACATAAAGAATGGATACATATATAACAAAGAAGATCAGAGCGCCGCCCAGATCCTTTTCCAGCACCAGTACACCCATATGTGTAACTGCAAAGGCAGTGGCGATCACGACCTGCCTGAATTCCGTACTTTTAGCCAGTATGCTTGCCACAAAGAATACAAATAGTATCTTTACAAATTCGGAAGGCTGAACAGAAATACTGGCAAATCCAAAATCAACGGCAAGCCAGTTCCTGGCACCATATGCAGATAAACCGTGAATAAATCCTTCTCCTGGAATAAATACCGTCAAGAGAGCCAGAATTCCAAGTACACCATAAATATAATAATAATTTCTCAGATTCCGGTAACGCAGCATAATGAGCGGAATGAAACTGACGATCAAAAGCGTCACAGTCGATATCGCAAACTGGCGTATGGCATAATTCATATTGATCCGGGTCAGGACCGTATAACCAAACAGCAACAGAAAGCACATATTATTGGTGATCAGCCTTGAGGAATTGGGATAATACCGATGGTATAACACCATATACAGTACTGCCACCAGTATTTCGCATCCATACAGGATCAGTACCTTCATCTCTCCCATTTTCAGGAACAGCACCAGATACCACAAAAAATGGATGGAAAAGATCAAAACGATCTGTCTGGTCAGTTTCTTCTCCTTCCACTTCTTATCCGTGGATTTAAATATACTAAAGCAGAGCCAGCCATAGATTGCCAGCAGGATAATACTAACATATTGTGCAACGGTTGCGATCACTGTTATCATCTGTCTTATTCTATCCCTTTCCTGTAATGTCCGGTATTCTCATTTCGATCCCACTGCTTTGCAGACACCCGCTCAGTCTCCCGGCCGCCTGTCAGCAATCCAAGTACCGCTTCTGTCTCCGTCCGGTCCTCACTGGTTAACAGGATACGCCAGATCCGAATGGATGGAAATGACAATTCATTCCGAAACGGAACCAGGCATACCGGCGGTTCCAGATATACCACATTATAACAATACTTACAAACCGGCTGCACCCGCAGTCGATCCCCATGAGAATTCACCATAGAAATCGGATCCGGCATCCGGGAATCCGCATCATCTCGTCTGCAGCTGTCTGCATTTGTATTCCGATAAGAACACTGGGTGCTGACCATCACGGATGGTGTTCCATACAGGATCCATTCCCAGCTGCAGGATGGTGTGCTCTGAATCAGTTCCTGCAGTTCCTCCCGGTTCAGCTCAACCGGCAGTGTATGGAAAAGCTCCCCCTCTGTACAATCAGAGTAGGCAGCCGCTGCCTCACGGTTATAAGAATAAACACTGAAATCACAGACGACGACCGCCTCCGGCCGCTGCTCTCTTACCAATGCAAGGCTGTCCACGGTACGGACTACATATCCATCTGCCGGCAATTCCAGCAGTTTCAGTAATTCCTGACTATATTCCATACGGAGCATCCTGGGGAGACTGATATATCCGGTCTTTCCATGCTGATGAACAGCGCAAAGCAGTTCTTCCAGTTCCCGGGTGGTAAAGCACTCTGCCTCAAGATCCATCCGTTCTACGAATTCTGTCTCAATTCCAACCGCAAACTGCTCCCGGGTAGAAACTCCCAATGCAAGCTTCGGTTCAAAATACTCCGGACCCGCTCCGGCCTTCCCTTCTTCATATTCCGGATGAAACCGGTCCGGCTCCGGCATACTTCTTCTTCCCGCCATACAACACTGCTGTTCCAGTTCTGTCAGCGCCTGTCGACGCAGCCGGTTCCACTCCTTCATGGGATAAAAGACGTCTTCCTCCATGTCAATCTCTACAGAAGCTATGACAAAAGGAGCATCTCCCAGCTTGTTTATCTTTTCCAGGATCATCTCTCTGGTCAGAGGCTGTCGCAGCGCTGCAGTTACGGTTCCGCCCCGGACAGTAACCGTATGCTCCCTGCAGGCTACCCTTATCATAGCAGATAAGTCTTTCTTTAGCGTAACAGAAACATTAATATTTTCTTTCAATGCCCGGGACGCATTATTACGGAGCAATTCATCGCACAGTCTGCTGTTCTTTGTCCGATATACCGGATCCCCGGGATGGATATACCGAAGCTGCTTTCCCTTCAGGGAAACGATCTCCCCTGCACTTCCATCTATTCCGGAAGTGATCTCAATCTCGGAAGACCGGGTACGGATCTCCAGAATATCACCACGGTTCAGGTCCCGTTCCAATCTGATCCGGATCTGACTGTCATGAACGCTGTGAACAATGCCCAGCCGGATACCATTATGGTGGTTCCGCTCCATCGCCATCATCTCTGCTCCATTCCGTATATGAAAATAACCTTCTGTAAACTCTCCCCGGTTATATACATCCGCCAGCCGGTCCCGTTCCTTATCCAGTCGTAGTTCCCTCTGTTCTCTGTATGCATCAATGGCCCGCCGGTATGCCTCGACTGCCCCGATCACATATTCCGGCTTCTTCATCCGGCCCTCGATTTTAAAGGAATCCATCCCTGCCTCGATCAGCTCCGGCACACACGATAGTGCACAGAGATCCCTGGGACTGAAATAATATCCGCTCCTGCCATCGCAAAGTGAATACTGCTGTCGGCAGGGCTGGGCACAGCGCCCCCGGTTACCGCTCCTGCCTCCGATCATACTGCTGAGCAGGCAGTGTCCGGAATAAGAATAACAGAATGCGCCATGAACAAATACCTCAAGCTCTATGCCGGTTTTTTGCTTTATCATGCGAAGCTCTTCAATTCCAAGCTCTCTTGCAGGCACGATGCGACAGACACCCAGCTCCTTTAGCAGAGCGGCCCCTTCAGGTGTGGTAACGGACATCTGGGTACTGGCATGAAGCTCCATTGCCGGAAACATACGCCGGATCATACGAAGCACTCCAAAATCCTGTACGATCACTGCATCCAGTCCTGCTTCATAGAGCGGTCTGAGATATGTGAAAAGACGGTCAATGTCTTCATTCTTAAATAAAGTATTCACCGTCAGGTACAGCTTCTTTTGATGCAGCTTTCCATATTCAATTCCACGTAGCAGTTCCTCCTCCGTCAGATTTGCAGCATATGCCCTGGCTCCGAACAACGTCCCTCCAAGATAGACTGCATCGGCGCCTGCCTGGAATGCCTGCTTCATGATGGAAAAAGAACCTGCCGGAGCCAACAGCTCCGGAATCGTTCTGTTCATATTACTGTATTTCCCTTTATGCCTTACTGTTCCGGTCTTTCTCTGCCTCCAGTTGAATGATCTTGCGCTGAAGTGCATTTACCTGTTCCTTATATTCTTCTACCAGCTTCAGAGCAGACTCCTGTTTGATCCTGGTTTCGATCACTTCATGCCGGAGGTCATATAACTGCTGTTCCTTCTCATCCTCCATTTTAACAGATTCCTCTGCCTGTTTTTTTACCTTGAAATAATCGTCTGCAATATTTAGAGCAAGCAGTACGCTCTGGTACTCCGGACTCAGCTTCCGATAATGCTCGCTGGACTTACATTCGGAAATCTTATTGTTGATATAAAGCGCAATACTCTGCAGATACTCCTCGCTTTCATATCCGCTCAGGGTATATACCTTTCCATTAATGATTACTGGAATGTCATTCTTCTGTGCCATATCGTCCTCCTTATTCCTCCGCTGGTATCATTGCTTCTAATCCAAAATGCCGGTAACAGAGCGGTGTCACCACCCGTCCCCGGGGTGTACGGTTAATAAAACCATTCTTGATCAGATAAGGTTCATATACATCTTCGATCGTACCCGGATCCTCTCCGATCGCAGCAGCCAGGGTATCCAGTCCTACCGGTTTCCCTTCGAATTTTTCAATCATGGTTCGCAGCATATGCCGATCCGTTTCGTCCAGTCCCAATGTATCCACCTCCAGACGATCTAATGCGTTCTTTGCGATCTCATAGGTAACTGCTCCCTGATACTCTACCTCAGCAAAATCCCGCACCCGCTTTAACAGCCGGTTTGCCAGTCGCGGTGTCCCCCGTGACCGCCTGGCGATCTCCCTGGCACCGGCGCTGTCAATCGAAACACCCAGTACATATGCAGAGCGTTCTAAGATATCTGTTAATTCCTCGTTGGTATATAGTTCTAATCGGTTTACAACACCAAACCGGTCCCGGAGGGGCGCCGTCAGCATGCCTGCCCGTGTCGTTGCACCGATCAATGTAAAATGCGGCAGATCCAGCCGGATGGAACGGGCGGCGGCTCCCTTGCCGATCATCACGTCGATGGCAAAGTCCTCCATAGCAGGATACAGCACCTCTTCCACCTGCCGGTTCAGCCGGTGAATTTCATCAATAAACAGGACATCATGCTCGGCCAGATTGTTTAAAACTGCGGCTAATTCGCCCGGCTTTTCTATCGCAGGGCCGGAGGTGATCTTCAGATTCACCTTCATCTCATTTGCAACAATGGATGCAAGCGTAGTCTTTCCCAGGCCGGGCGGTCCGTAGAGCAGCACATGATCCAGGGCCTCTCCCCGCTGTCTGGCGGCTTCGATAAATACTCTCAGATTATTCTTTGCCTTTTCCTGTCCAATATAATCATCTAAATATTTGGGACGAAGACTGCTTTCAATCTTAACGTCCTCCTCTGTAAATTCCGTTGTAATCATACGGTTATGCATCCTTATACTCTCCTGGCTCACACTATACAAGTTTTCTTAAGGCAGCCTTTAACAGTGCTTCCTCTGTCATGGTCTCAGCCTGTTCCACCCGACGGATCGCCTGCATGGCCTCTATCTGGGAATAACCCAGACTGGTCAGTGCCATGGCGGTGGCAGCCACCGGACTGCCGGTCTCGTTACCAGCGGTATCTGTCAGAATAGAAGAAGATACAGCAAAGTGTCCGGATTCATTCTGTAACAAAGAATCCAGCTCCAGTTTATCCTTCAGTTCCATGATCACACGTTGTGCTCCTTTGGTTCCGACTCCGTTTGCCTTTGTCAGAGCTTTTACATCTCCACTGAGGATGGCCAGCTTTACATCATTTACAGATAACGCAGATAATATGGCCAGACCAGCCTTTGGCCCGATTCCGGACACGCTGATCAGCAATTCAAATATGCGAAGTGCATCCCTGGAAAGAAATCCAAACAGGGTGATGGCATCCTCCCGCAGATTCATATGCAGATACAGCTTCACATTCTGTCCCGGAGCAGGCAGCATCCCGATATCCATTCCGGAGGTATAGATCCGGTATCCCATCCCCTGATGATCTACTACAATACAGTCTTCTCCGATCTCTTCTAACGTGCCTTTTACATATGCTAACATAATGATCCCTTCCTGCCAGTACATCAATGGTAACAGTATAACATAGTTTCTTCTATTTCGCAAAAAGTAACTGCAAATTCATCGAAAATTTGTTATGATGAATATAACTTGATTCACCCGGATTGTCAGAAAGAAGAAGGAGCAGACATATGAAGCAGTGGCAGGGAGATTTTGATCAACATTCCTTATATCAGCTGGAGCATTGGTTTCCACCATCGGAGGTGCTCCTGTTTGATATTGAGACCACCGGCTTTTCTCCTAAAAATACCATGCTCTATCTGATCGGTTATTGCTTTTACCAGAACGGAGGCTGGAAATATCAGATGCTCTTTAATGATGATGGCCGCTCGGAATATCAGATTCTGGATACCTTCTTACATACAATTTCCTCTTATAGGATCCTGATCCATTATAACGGTGATGGCTTTGATCTGCCATACCTGATCGAGAAATGCAGTCAGTATGAACGCCTGGGGCTTCCTCTGTCCGGCCGGGAACGTCTCACATCCATGGAAAGCGTAGATTTATATAAGATCATCAGACCCTATCGCAAAGGCCTGAACCTGCCGGATCTGAAGCTGACCTCTGTAGAAGCCTCCATGCACCTGAAACGAACTGATCCCTTCAGCGGAGGAGAGCTGATCCGGGTCTACCGGGACTATCTGCAACACCCCCGGACTGTCAGTGAAGAACAGCTCCGGCTTCACAACTATGAGGATATCGCTGCCATGATACCAATGCTGCAGCTCCTGCATTTTCAGGTTCTTTCCATGCAGCACTATAAAATTACCAATATAGAACAAACCCAACAGAATATCCGGCTTCTGCTTCATCTGGAATGTCCGCTTCCCCTGCCATACAACCATGTTACACCGGTTCTGGAATTTCAGGCTGATCAGGAACAGGCCGTTGCTGTTATTCCTGTCCTTCAGGGCGAAATGAAGCATTTCCTTGCCGACTGGAAGAATTACTATTATCTGCCTGTGGAAGACAGAGTTATTCATAAGAGTGTTGCCGCCTATGTAGACCCGGCTCACCGGGAGAAGGCAACACGACAAAACTGCTTCCTGAAAAAAGAAGGCAGATTCCTGCCCTGTCCAAAGGGTCTTCCTTGTCCGGATATCCATCTCTTTCAGAGAGAATATAAGGATGCCCTGCAGTTTGCAGATCTGGCCTCCATTAAAACAGACTGGCCCGGCTTCTGGATGGAATACCTGAAATATGGCATTATATGAACCCATGCTCTGTTCTAGAGAGGATTCTTCTTATAGAAAAAGGAATATTTCGGCTCAAAATGTATCTCCCGTGCCTGCAGGATCTGTTCTGTACTTCCAATAAAAAGATATCCGCCTGGCTTCAGAGAGGTATGAAAGCGCTTGAATACCTCCAGCTTTGCCTCCTCTGTGAAATAGATCAGTACATTCCTGCAGACGATCAGATCGTAACTGGTATCATATCGGTCTGCCAGCAGATTATGCTGACGAAAATCGACACAATTAATGATCTCCTTTGATATCTGATACATCCCGTTGGGCTGCTTCACAAAATAGCGGTCCACATACTCCTTTGGAAGACCCGCAATACTCTTTCTGGAATAACAGCCTTCTCTGGCATAGGCAATGACCTTATCATCCAGATCCGTTGCAGTCAATCGTACCTTAACCTCCGGAAACTTTTCCTTTAACAGCATTATGATCGTATAAGGTTCGTCACCCGTGGAACAGGCGGCACTCCATATCTTTAATGTACCATAGCTTCCCCGGATCAGTTCGGGCAGAATCTTCGTCTCCAGCGTCTGCCACTGTGCCGGATTGCGATAGAATTCAGATACATTGATCGTCAGATAATTCATGAACTGCTTTCGATGTTCCGTATTTCGTTTTAAATCCTGAAAGAATGCCTCATAATCCTGAAATCCATATTTTGCACTCAATGTATTGATCCTTCGTTTCATCTGACGCTCTTTATAAGCGTTCAGATCAATGCCGGTCAGCTCCAGTATCTGCTTCTTGAACTGATTATAGTCTGTCATATGTCAATCCCTCTCTGTTATAAAAAATTGAACTGCCGAAATACTTCGACAGTTCAATTATATCATCGTTATTCCTGCGAATATCTGATATCCCGCCCGGGCAGGACCGCTGACGTTCGAATCTGCTGCCTACTCTTCTGTTGTTTCCTCTGCAACAGCCTCTACAGTCTCTTCCGCAGCCTGATCAGCATCTGCGTCCTCTTCCGGCAACAATGCCTTCATACTCAGGCTGATCTTCTTTTCTGCTTCCTTGAAATCAACTACCTTCGCCGTGATCTCCTGTCCGATGGAAAGTACGGAGGATGGCTTTTCGATATGCTCCTTTGCGATCTGGGATACATGCAGCAACGCATCCACCCCTGGCTCCAGTTCAATAAACGCACCAAAATCCGTCATTCTGGCAACCTTGCCGTTGATCACATTTCCGATCGCATACTTTTCAGCCGCATTCGCCCACGGATTCAACTCTGGAAACTTCATACTCAATGCAATCTTGGTTCCCTGAATGTCCTTAATGAATGCCTTAACCGTATCGCCAACCTTTAAAGTCTTCTTCGGATTCTCAACTCTGCCCCAGGACATCTCAGAAATATGAAGCAGCCCGTCTGCACCGCCCAGATCAATGAATGCACCAAAATCTGTTACATTCTTTACGGTACCTTCTACCGTCATACCTACTTCGATCCGCTCAAACAATGCCTTCTGTGCTTCTTCCTTCTGTGCAACCAGCAGCATCTTCCGGTTACCGATGACTCTCCGCTTTCTCGGATTACATTCTGTGATCACAAATTCAATTTCCTGATCCATGTATTTTTCCAGATTCTTCTCATAAGAATCTGATACAAGGCTTGCCGGAACGAAGACTCTGCTCTCGCCATAAAGAACGGTCAGGCCGCCTTCCAGTACCTGTACGACTTTTCCGGTCAGTACATCGCCATTTTCACAGGCTGCCTCCAGCTTATCATTGGCCAGATCCAGAGCCACACGCTTATAAGAAAGCAGTACCTGTCCTTCTCCGTCATTATTCTTAACCACCTTTGCCGAAATCTTGTCGCCCGGCTGTACCATGGTGGTCAGGTCAGCATTCGGCTGATTTGTATATTCATTTCTCGGGATAACACCCTCGGATTTGTAATTAATATTTACAATGATCTCATCCGGTTTTACACTTAATACTTCGCCTTCTACCAGCTTGCCTGGGGCAATCTGAATGCTGTTCTTCTCTTCTTCCTGTAATAATTCTTCAAAACTTTTTTCTGACATGCTGTCATGAACCTCCTTAATTATATTATTTGGGGTAGATGCCCCAGCAGTAATACCTACCCTACTTACGGATTCAAAAGCAGTCAAATCCAAATCAACGAGTGTCTGTATATAGTAAGTATTTGCACATTCCTGTTTGCTGATCGCATATAGCTTCTGAGTATTTGAGCTATTCTTACCACCTATAACAATCATTGCATCCACTTCTCCGGCAAGCTGAGCAGTTTCCCGCTGTCTTGCCTCGGTTGCATTACAAATGGTATTACAGGCAAATATATCATACCCTTTTTTTGATATAATTTCAACTAAATCTTGAAATTTCTTGTTATTAAATGTCGTCTGGGACACAATAACCAGACGTTCTCCCGGCAAAAAGTCAATAAAATCAATATCTTTTTCCTCTTCCACTACATAAGGGGGCGTCTTGCACCAGCCCTTGATCCCCTCTACCTCCGGATGGCTGTCATTGCCAATGATCAGGATCCGGTTTCCCTTTTCACTCTCCTCCTGAACGATACGATGAATCTTTAAAACAAAGGGACAGGTAGCATCTACCAGCTTCAGTCCCTGCTTCCGTATGATGTCATACACTTCCTTTGCCACACCATGGGAGCGTATGACTATACTGCCTTCCTGAATCCGTTTTAATTCCTCCAGATCATGAATAACCTGAACGCCCCTTGCCTGCAGATCATTTACCACCTCTTCATTATGGATAATGGGTCCATACGTATATACCGGGGCATTGCATTCCGCTTCCTGATATACCGTTTCCACTGCCCGCCGGACACCAAAGCAAAAGCCGGCAGTCTTTGCCAGAGTCACCTTCATATTGCTGCTTCCTCACATTTTTCCAGGATCCATGCCACCACCTCCGGTATGGTCAGATCAGAGCTGTCCAGATAACAGGCATCCTCCGCCTGCTTAAGCGGAGCAATGGTACGGGACATGTCCTGTTGATCCCGCTCAATGATCGCCTGTTCAATCTCTGCCAGATCGCAGATCTCTCCACGCGCTGTCAATTCTTCATACCGTCGTCTTGCCCGCTCTGCTGACGAAGCAGTCAGGTAGATCTTCACTTCCGCCTCCGGTAATACATGCGTGCCGATATCTCTTCCGTCCATGACTACCTTATGACTGGATGCCAGATCCCGCTGCAACTGAAGCAGCTTGTCCCGTACTGCCTGCTTTGCAGAGGAACGGGAGGCCATATCTCCAACCTCCTCAGTACGCAGGAATGGTGTTACATTCTCACCGTTTAACCAGACCTGCTGGTTCCCGTCCTCATAGGTAATGGTTACTTCTATCTGTTCACAGGCCTCTGCGACCTGTTCCGGAATCTCCGGATCCAGCCGGTTTCGCAGAAAATAAATAGCGATCGCCCGGTACATGGCTCCGGTATCCACATAAATTGCATTCAATTCCTTTGCTACCAGCTTTGCAATGGTACTTTTCCCTGCACCCGCCGGTCCGTCGATCGCTACACTTGCCATATCCTTGTCCCTGACCTTTCCTGTTGTTTCGAAATTATATCACTTCATATACATCTTTGCAATCATAGTCAAAATCTTCCGCCTTCAGCTTCTCGGTTGAAAGACGGTTGTAGGCCTCAATCCACTCCCTGTGTACATCAATTCCACAGTTCGTATGTGTAAAGCCCATTCCCTCTGCAGCAAACGGATTTACATAAAAATATACGTCCAGACCATAACGGGAATCACCATGCGGGATCGCTGACAGTCTCCATAACGCCTTTTGCTTTGCCAGGGAATACGCCTCATTCGTAAATAAGCGGCGGCCGATCCCCGGCGGAAGTTCCAGCGAAGGAAAATCATAAACATATGCATACCAGCCATTCACAAGTCTTGTTTTATGCATGACAGAATCCGCATAAACCCGGTCTTCATATTCCAGGGTAACTTCCGTAAAGGTCAGTGCATCGGTTTCTACAAAAGGACCGGATATCATGATCTGTAAGCCGGTTCCCGGTCCGCCATGATTTGCAAAGGAAAGCCTGCACGTCTCCTCCGGTATGACCGGTGTATTCGAATAAGCCGCCAGCTCCATCTGTGGTGCCCCCTCCGTAATATAGAAGGAATCTGATCCTCTGGATAGATGCAGGCTCACATCCGGCTCTGTCCCTCCGCCGATCACATTCAGAATCTCTGCACCATCGAAGTCCAGATATTGTCCCAGTTTAATAAAATGATCCCTGGATGACAGGGAAGACTGCGTAAACAGTTGTTTAAAGTCTACTTTTTTCCTTCCGTGCGTTGCCGCCTGCCAGACTGCCTGATCAACCGCAGGCGCCAGACTGTCATCCTCTACCCTGCCGGCCCGGGCATGGGCCATTTCACGATTCAGCGGATCAAACAGGGCATACCGGATCCGGTCATCCTCTGTCCCGGTCACCAGTAATGCTTCTGATCTGTTTTTGATCGCTAATATCTCTGCATAACGTTCCAACACTGCCGGATCACCGGTTATGATCTGCCAGCGTCTTCCATCCATCCGGTAAAGTGCAAGATTCACCTCTGCATGAATGGAATCGGTTTGCACCGTATACCCCTCATATTCCATCAGCCGGTCCAACTGACGGGGTGTCTGCCTGTAATTCGTCCGAAACTTTCTTAATAATAGTACACTAAATCTTTTTCCCATTTCTTTTCCCCCTTATCCTCTGGTACTTTCATACTCCCAATTGTTAAATCACTCTTTTTTTTGCAAGACTTCTGTCATGTACAGACCCCCTTCCCGGCTGCATACCCGGTACTCCAGGCAATCTGAAGATTAAATCCTCCTGTTAATGCATCTGTATCTAACACCTCACCTGCAAAATACAGGCCCTTGACCAGCCTGGATTCCATGGTCTGAGGATTGATTTCCTTTACATTGACACCGCCTCTGGTTATGATCGCTTCTGCATAATCCCGGGTACCGGTAATATGCAGGGACAATCCTTTCAGCGTATGCACCAGCCGCATCCGCTCCTCTCTGGTAATCTGATTGACCTTCCGCTCCGGCGATATCTGACTGCAGTTGATCACGATAGGGATCAGGCTCTTTGGAAGGATGTCATCCATAGAATTTACTATTTTCCTGTTCTGATAGCGGAAAAAATCCTTCTGCAAGCGCATATCTAATTGCTCCTCTGACAGTGCAGGCTTTAGATCGATCCATAAATGAACTGGATCCTTCTGGTTTTTTCCCAGATAAGCACTGGCACTTAGGATCAGAGGACCACTCACGCCAAAATGCGTAAACAGCATTTCACCAAATCCCTGATAAATTTTTTTCTTTCCCTGCTGCAGGGTGACTGCCACATTTTTCAACGCCAGTCCCATCAATTCCTTACACCAGTCCTCCTCCGCCTCCAGGGGAACCAATGAGGGACAGCATGATTGAATCCTGTGGCCTGCCTGCTTTGCAAACGCATAGCCGTCGCCGGTAGAACCGGTGATCGGATAAGACAGCCCTCCGGTGGCCACTATGACAGCATCCGCTTCCAGGCAGCTTCCATCCGCCAGGATCACACCGGTTATCCTTTGCTCCTTCAGGCAAAGCTGTTGAACCGCTGTCCGTAACCGGACGGTTACCTTACGCTTTTGTAATTCCTTTTGTAATACCCGTATCACATCAGAGGAGTGATCGGATGCCGGAAACACGCGGTTTCCCCGTTCTGTCTTTAATCTTAGACCAAGCTCCTCAAAAAACTGCATGGTACGCTGGTTATCAAAACCATAGAAGGAGCTGTACAAAAATTTCGGGTTTGTTATCACCTTTGGAAATAATTCCTCCGTTTCACAGGCATTGGTTAGATTACAGCGTCCTTTTCCGGTAATGAAGAGCTTCTTTCCCAGTTTCTCATTTTTCTCAAGCAATGTTACTGCGTTCCCGCCTTCTGCAGCCTGAATTGCCGCCATCATACCGGCAGGACCACCGCCTGCTACAATAATCTGCTTTTTCATGGAATCCACCCTTCTCATATGTGGAAGGAGGCTGTCTTCCTGGGACAACCTCCTTTCTTATGATATTTTAAACCGGATATACTTTATTCTCTGTATCTGCTACAGATGCGTCCACCTTTGTCCGCTGTGCTTCTCTGTACTTGAAGAAATCAGTTGCAACCTGCGGGAACAGGGCATAGGTCAGTACATCCTCATCCTGCTCCTTATACTGTGCCATCTCTGCCTCGATCTTATCTAATTCCGGCTCCAGTAAGTCTGCCGGACGACAGGTCAGCGGTTCTGTATCACCGATTACCTTCTTCTGTACCTCTGCATTGAATGGCTTAACCGTCTTACCATATTTTCCGGCCAGGACATCCTTGGTTTCCTTTGTGGTTGTCTTATACCGCTCTCCGGTAATGACATTTAATACTGCCTGTGTGCCGACGATCTGGCTGGAAGGCGTTACCAGCGGACATTCTCCGAAGTCCTTGCGTACTCTCGGGATTTCCTCTAATACATCATAGTAACGGTCCTCTGCCTTCATTTCCTTCAGCTGGGATACCATATTGGATAACATACCACCCGGCACCTGATACATCAAGGTCTTGATATTCACACCCAGCACCTTCGGATTTAATAATCCGGACGCGATCGCCTCCTCCCGCAATGGACGGAAGTAATCAGCGATCTCAGCCAGAAGATTCTGATCAAATCCGGTATCATATGGCGTGTCCTTAAAGGTTTCTACCATAACCTCTGTTGCCGGCTGACTGGTACCTAAGGCAAATGGTGACATTGCCGTATCGATCACATCACAGCCTGCCTCGACCGCCTTTAAATAGGTCATGGAAGCAACGCCGGAGGTATAATGGGTATGAAGCTGGATCGGAAGGTTGGACCCCTCCTTCAATGCCTCCACCAGTTCTGTCGCCTTATATGGCACTAATAAACCTGCCATATCCTTGATACAGATGGAATCGGCTCCCATATCCTCAATCTGCTTTGCAGTTTCCTTCCAGTAATCCAGCGTATAGGCATCCCCTAAGGTATAGGATAATGCAACCTGGGCATGACCCTTTTCCTTATTGGCTGCTTTTACTGCTGTCTGCAGATTCCGTAGATCATTCAGACAGTCAAAGATCCGGATGATGTCAATCCCGTTTGCGATGGACTTCTGCACAAAATATTCCACTACATCATCCGCATATGGACGATAGCCCAAGATGTTCTGTCCACGGAACAGCATCTGCAGCTTGGTATTCTTAAATCCGTCCTTTAATTTCCGGAGCCGCTCCCATGGATCCTCATGCAGGAACCGGAGAGAAGCATCAAAGGTCGCCCCGCCCCAGCATTCTACAGAGTGATAGCCCACCTTGTCCATTTTATCAATGATCGGCAACATCTGTTCGGTTGTCATACGGGTTGCAATCAATGACTGATGCGCATCCCGCAACACCGTTTCGGTAATCTTAATCGGCTTTGCCGCATTCTGCTCTGCCATAATATATCCTCCTTCTATTCGGTCAATTTGCTTTCGTTTCTGTTACTTTACGCCGAAGATCGCCATAAAGGTTCCGGCTGCTACCGCAGTACCGATAACACCGGCTACGTTCGGACCCATTGCATGCATCAGCAGGAAATTCGTCGGATCTGCCTCTGCACCCACCTTCTGGGAAACACGGGCTGCCATCGGAACTGCGGATACACCGGCAGAGCCGATCAGCGGATTGACCTTGCCCTTGGTTGCCCAGCACATCAGCTTACCAAATAATACGCCGGCGGAAGTGCCGAAGATAAATGCAATAACACCCAGCGCTACGATCTTTAAGGTATCCAGCGTTAAGAATGCCTGTGCGGTAGTCGTTGCTCCTACGGAAGTTCCGAGCAGGATTACAACGATATACATCAATGCATTGGATGCGGTTTCTGTTAACTGCTTTACCACACCACATTCCCGGAACAGGTTTCCTAACATTAACATACCAACCAATGGTGCTGTGGTCGGAAGGATCAGTACAACGACAACGGTAACGATGATCGGGAAGAGGATCTTTTCCAGCTTGGATACCGGACGCAACTGATCCATCTTGATCTTACGCTCCTTTTCTGTGGTAAAGAGCTTCATGAACGGCGGCTGGATCACCGGTACCAGCGCCATATAGCAATACGCTGCCACTGCGATCGGCCCCATCAGGGTACCGCCCATGCCAAGCTTTCCTGCAAGGAAGATGGAGGTCGGGCCGTCTGCACCACCGATTATGGAGATCGCTGCTGCTTCCTTACCGGAGAAGCCCATCAGGATCGCCAGGAAATAAGCAGCATAGATACCGAACTGTGCTGCCGCTCCCAGCAGGAAGCTCTTCGGATTGGCGATCAGCGGACCAAAGTCTGTCATGGCGCCGACCCCTAAGAAGATCAGAGACGGAAGGATACTCCATTCATCCAGCATATAGAAGAAGTGCAGTAATCCACCGGGCTCGATAATGCTCGGGAACATATTTGAAAGTAACATACCAAACGAAATTGGTACTAAAAGTAATGGTTCAAATCCCTTTGCGATCGCCAACCATAAGAAAAACAGTGCAAGTGCTATCATTGCATAGTTTCCCCAGTATAACGTAGAAAACGCAGTCTGGTCAGCAAGATTCTGCAAGGTTGATATAATGTAATCCATTTATTTTCCTCCTGTCAGATTTCATTGTATGACAGTGCTTAATTCAAAGTCGCTAATGTATCGCCGGCTTCTACAGCAGCACCAACTGCAACATCTATGCTTGCGACGGTTCCGTCCTCCGGAGCGACCACTTCATTCTCCATCTTCATTGCCTCCAGGATCAATACGACATCACCCTTCTTTACTGCCTGGCCTACAGATGCCTTTACTGCCAGGATCTTTCCCGGCATTGGTGCCGTGACGGTAATACTGCCGGCTCCGGCAGATGGTGCAGGCGCTGCGGCTGCCGGTGCTGCAGCTACAGGGGCTGCCGCCGGTGCGGATGCAGGCGCTGCACTCCCGCCCAGTTCCTCCACTGCTACATCATAAGCGGTACCATTAACGGTGATTCTATAATTTTTCATCTTTCTTTCCTCCTAATATTATCGAGATGCTCTCTTGATTGAACGTACGACTAATTTGTCACTGCTTACCCGGCTGGAAGCATTTCCATTTGCTGCAAGGATCGCGGCAGTGATCACGGCAACCAGCTCCTGATCATTCATCAGATTCTCAGATGCTTTTTCTTCTTTTACCGCCGGTGCCGGCGCTGGTGCTGCCGGTGCTGTCTTCTTTGCTTCCTGCTTCTTCTGCTGCTGCTTTGCGCCGCTGCCCGGCATATGCTTAAACAGGCCGATGATAAAGCTGATAAAGATCAGTACCAGAAATACCACGCCCATGCCCATCAGGGTATTCATACCGGCACGCTGCATCAGCTCTGCCCTAGAATACTGGGTGCTTACCACCGCCTGTGTCATGGTATAGGCCGGTACATAAGGATTATATTCCGCCTTCGGATTCGGCTCAAAGGTATACTCATAATTAACGGTATAATTGGTAAACTTCACCGGTATGATAATAGTAACGATATCATTGTAGGTACCGGAAAGCTCATAGGTGATATCGCCTGCAAGCTGAACCGGTTCCTCTTCCGTCTGAACCGGCGCCCCGGCCTCCTGCCTTGCTGTCAGTGTACCGGCACAGGCGGACTTGAATACCTCTACATCCTCAATATAAAGGTCTGACAGATCCTGCTTATCAAAATAATCTTCTCCATCATTAGAATAGATTTCCAGTAATTGATCATTTAACTGCAAAACCGTATTCGTGAGTATTGCAGACCGGCCGGTACAGTTATTGCTGTTAAAGCCTTCCGGCAACGGTTTCTCCTGATTACAGCCGGACAGACAAAGCAGAAAAATCAATAAGGAAACGATCCATAGTTTTTTCTTCATTCTATCGTCACCTCACTATTTAACGCCATGCTTCTTCGCCGGCTTGTCTTCACATTTCGTATAAAGCATTTCAAAAGCGGCGACCAAACGCTTTCTGGTCGCATCCGGCACGATAATGTCATCCACGATTCCCCGTCTTGCTGCCGCCATGGCACTTGCCTGTTCTGCAGCAAAGCTACGCTTCTTCTCTGCTAATAATGCCTGCTTATCCTGCGCTGCGGCAAGCTCCTCTGCATACATGATGTTCACTGCAGTTTCCGGATCCATCATCCCGATCTTTGCATTCTGCCATGCATATTCAATATCGGCACCGACCGCCTTGGAATTCATGGCGGTATAAGCAGAACCGAAGGCTTCTCCGGTGATCATATTCACCTTTGGTACGGATGCGCCGGCAAATGCCGCAGCCATACCTGCAACGGCTCTGGCAATCCCTGCTTCCTCTTCTACGGTTGCCTTATATCCCTTTACATTGGTAACGGTCAGGAGCGGAATTTCAAAAGCATCGCAGAACTTCACAAACTCTGCCGCCTTATAAGCGCCCTTCGTTGACAGTACGTCACCGCCTTCGGTTCCCTGATTTGCCACACAGCCAACGGTAGCTCCGTTCAAACGGATAAAACCGGTTACCATATCCTTTGCATAATCCTGCCTGGTTTCTACAAACAGGCTGTTATCTGAAATTGTAATTAATAATGACTTTGCATCATTGATATAACCTTCTACTTCTACGACCCGGTTCAGATCGTCCTCGCAGTCGGAATAAGAAAGGTCTGTTTCGTTATTCGCCGGCAGGATCGTAACCAGCTGCCGGATCTGTCCCAGCACCTCTGTCTCTGTATCAAATACACCGTCTATGTTACCGGAGTGTTCACTCTGATATGCTGCAGATGCAGTATCCAGCTTGGATACATGGTTTCCGTCCAATACATTTGGCGCATTGACAAACAGCTTCGCATCTTCCCTGGTCATATAAGTGAAATCACTTAAGGCCGGGATCAACGCTGCACCGCCGCCGCAGCTTCCGAAGACCGCCGTGATCTGTGGTACCACACCGGATGCCATCGCCTGCTTTGCATAGATCGTACCAAAGCCGTTCAGGGCATCCACTGCCTCCTGTAACCGCAATCCGGCACAGTCGATCAGACCGATCACCGGTGCGCCCATCTTCACTGCCATGTCATAGATGTTGGCAATCTTCCTTGCATGCATCTCACCAATTGAACCGCTTAATACTGCTGCGTCCTGACTGTACACAAATACCAGATTGCCGTCGATCACGCCATATCCGGTAATAACACCGTCTGCCGGTGTTTCTTTGTCTGCCAAATTGAAATCTGTGCTTCTGGCTGTTACATAGGCGCCAACTTCTACGAAGCTGGATTCATCTAACAGGGAAGCAACCCGCTGTCTTGCAGACAATTGAGTATTGTTGCTCATATCAAACCCTCCGTTGTAATATATTTGATGGCTTACTGAAAAACCAATTTCTGCCGATTATATTGTATAATCTATTGCCGGAAATTGCAAGGGAATTCTTCCCGGCTCCTGCGGAAATGCTTTTGAAAAAAGGCACCTCTGACGAAGTGCCTCCTTTCCAATTATGTATCCGGTTTTCTGTTTTTATACGCCGGTTGGTTTACCGGTTGGAAAGCATGCCGGATATCTGTACATAGTACCAGTGATCCGTAATTTTAAATACATGTATTTTCTCATCCCGTTCTGGTGGTGGCGGCGCATTTATATATTGCGGTTTTTCTCCGTTTCGGGAATATACGATAGATTCTCTCCCTTTTATATTGCAAAATGATACAAACCCTTCATATACATAAGTCCGATCCCATGTACGTTCATCTAAAAGATAACTGGCATACACTACCTCCATACTTGCTGCTTCTGCTTCTGTCAGTTCAAGCTTGCGCCCGTCTGTTGCACAGAAAACAATTCCCTTCTCACCGTCAGAGTATGCCATATCCAGACTATCCTCTTTTCTATATGCTTGAAAATCTGCATAGTACGTCTCAGCAACGAATGTGTAATCGGATTCATGATCTAATACCATCGCCTGCAATCTTTCCGGTACATATCCGGGAGAAAACCACCAGACTGCAATAAATCCGAACATCAAGACTACAGCAATACTGATTCCGATAATAATCCGTCGTTTTTTCGTTTCTTTTTTCATTTCATTCTCCCGTTTTAATTCTTGCACTATCCAATCCATTCGTTGATCCGAACATAATACCAGTGATCCATAATCTTTAGAACAGAAAAATCAAAATATGGTGTCTCGCCTGGTGCATTAATGTAAGGGGGTTTTTCCCCGCTTTGAGAATATACAATGGATTTGTGACCCTTTTCATTGCTAAACGATACAAATCCCTCATATACATAAACACGAGTCCACGTCTGATTATCCAGACAATAATAGCTATCATAGCTGTCATAGATTGCCTGCATGCTAGCGGTTTCTTCTTTTGTCAGTTCTATCACATGGTCATCCTCGAAACAGGAAATCTTGCCATTCGTACCATTTGAATATCCAGTCCATATCCCAAATTCATCCTCCTCCACTTCCAGTGTCTGAAAATCCCTGAGATATAACTCAGCCGCCCATGTGTAGTCTGCCTCATGATCTAAGACGATTCTGCCTATCTCTTCCGGTGCATATCTGGGAGAAAACCACCAGACTGCAATAAATCCGAACATCAAGACCACTGCAATACTGATTCCGATAATAATCCTTCCTTTTTTCAATCCATCGTCCCCCTTACTGTTTTCTCAAACACGATGTAAGTAATAAATGGCTGATGCTTTCCTCCATACAGGTTACAATGCTGAAGGATATACCATCTCCGAAAACCTCCTAAAATACCAAATCCTAACACATCATCAATTATCTTTTTTCCCTCAATATCTCCACTATCCAAACCATAAATATCATACAGGGTAAATCGTAAGGTATATTCATAATTATTTCCCTCCAGAGAATAAGAGGTCATCTCGATCCGGTTCCCATATAAAGAGTCCACACAGATCTGCAGTCCTCCAAAGGTATCATTATAAACCGGTTCAAAAAGATCTCTCTTATCCATGCCATCTACCAATACTCCCTGTCGTCGTTCCTCCTCTGTTCCGTTGATATAGGCCAGCCCGGAAATATCTCCATTATGCGATTCAATATAGGCATTCACGATATCTGTTACTCCATTTACATATCGATCGGATGCTTCATAATCCTCTGCATTCTGGGTTAAGATCGGATTAAAATAATCCGTAGCGGTTCCATCCATAAAGTGATTCACCATATCAAGAGCCACTACCTCCATTTCTCCCTGGGAGGTCAGCTTCACCAAAGACTTCCAGGTATATACATAGTCCTGCTTATCATGGCCAAAAAAGTCCACCCAGTTAATGTACTCCATAGCCTGAAGCTGTTCTATGCTCATATCCGCATACTGAAAATCTTCCGGCCGCTCTGCAAAGCTGCAGTTCTTAAGGTAGGTATCTGTAGCAATATCCTTCGTCTGATAAATCAGAAATCCTGTAGCGTCTATCAACGGAGCATCATCCATCCCATCCTCCATACCGTCAGAATCACTGTCACGTCGAAACGGATTGGAGTTCAGATACACATAGACCCGCCCAGTCTCCTCATCCAGTATGATCTCCATTTCCTCCCCGTTTAACAGACCGTCTCCATCATAATCATCATTTGCCTGAAATGCTTCATAAGAGATACCGTCAAAGAGATTGCTCTGTGTTCCGATCCGAAGGCGGCCATCACACAGAAGCCTGGTATAGTAATCACAGATGCCATCCTCATTGGAATCCGTTGTATAATCAATGATCTCTGTACCAATTTCCTCATATATCTCATACAGCATTGCCGCATCATCCGCAAAGAAATAATTTCCGCCGGTTTCATCCGACAGCCTGATCAGCAGTTCCTCATCAATCGTGCCGATCCCTATGGAATAGATATGGATTCCCCTGCTTACTGCATCATTCATATATGGCTGGTATATGTCATAGGCGGTAGGCGGTTCATCATATCCATCGGTCAAAAGTATCACGATATCATAAGAGGTATCACTCTGCTTCTTCTCGATGGTATCCAGTGCCAGATTCAGACCGGTATAGATAGAAGTAAGGCCATCCGCCCGCAGTTTGTCTACCTTCTTCAGGAATTCATCATAGTCATCTGTCATTTCACTTATTACCGATACGGAAGCTGAGAAGCTGACTAATGAAACATTCGTTTGAATCCGGTTCGTCCTCACCCTTGATACAAAATTCTGTATCACCTTCTTTGCAGTCCTTATATTTGTCCCGCCCATGCTGCCGGATACATCCACTGCAAACGCAATATTCATCTCCTGAACATCCACACCTTCGTTTGGCGCCTTTATCGTCTGCCATGCGGCGTCATAATTTGTTTTATTCAGCAGAACATAAACAGAAAAATGACTGGTTATTGCTGAAGCAGTATTCCCTTCTACTGTTGTCGGGAGCTCCTCCAGTAATTGTGTCTCTTCGTTGAAATAGTAGATCACAGGTAGAACCTCTGCATCCTCCAGATATTGCGCATCAAATGTAAAGGTAAGCTCCGCCTGTTCAAAGTCTCCGTCAATCTTACATTCAAACGGGCTTCCCATATATCCCGGAACCGTTTCATCCAGCAGGATCAGATCATCTGCCGGTTCAATAGACAGACTCTGTACGATACTGCCTGCAGCATCCATGGAAACGGATGCTGTGATATTCTTTCCGTTTGCCGCAGACGTTACATGAAAGATGTCATTATATTCATTCGGATCGTATCCATGTTCGATTTTCCACTTGTCCTCTGCACCGTCCTGATCCGTATCCTTTGCATTTGGATCTGTCCCATACATCTTCAATTCCTCATGGTCATTCAGACCATCGCCATCGGTATCCGCAAATAACGGATGGCTGCCCAGCATATATTCCTCCAGCGTCGTCAGATGATCTCCGTCAAAATCCTCATCCCCATCCATGATCCCGTTCCCGTCGGTATCCGCCAGAGTTACATCTGACAGGCTGATAAAAAACTCATAAAAATCATCCAGACCATCCTGATCGGAATCCCGGGACTCCGGATCAGAGCCCAGCCAGCATTCAATAACATCCGGCAGGGAATCCCCGTCAGTATCCGCCAGAATGCTCCAGTTTGACATGTCCTCAAACAGATCCGGCAAGTCGTTCTGATTATTATCCTCCATATAATTCCATTCCTCATATGGAATCCTTAACCCTTCCGAAACTGTTCCGACAAATGCCGCAGCAGCATCGCTATAATTGGCGTTTACATTGGGGCAAGTGATCATGATACGGTCTGCAATGATAACCACATGATTCAGACTGAGATTCTATGCAGTAATGGTAACTGTTCCAAAGGGAGCATATATCAGTCCGTTCAGGTTCACATTAGGACTGTCAATATTAATATCTCCATATTTTGAAACGATCACGGAATTGTCCGCATTTTTAACCTCTCCATATAAGGCCAGGGTGCCAAGAGACTTTACCGCTGTATGAATCGTAATATTCCCGGTCAGTGTTGTCTCTCCTGCAACTGCAAGGGGATTCTTAATATCTATATTCTGTTCCTCCAGACTGTAGTCCTCTTCATAACATTCGACATTGCCATCCGAAAAATATGCCGCATCAATTTTATGAAACAGATAAATCATTTTCTGATTCGCATATTCTGTCTTCGAGCCATTGATATTACTGCTTCCGCTGACAACAATACTTCCATTGGCAGCAATATCCCCATTAACACAGAAATTGTCCGCCTGAATCGTAATAGAACCCTCCTGTTCCGAGCCCGCAAACATGGTATACGGATATGAATCCTCCACTGCCTCCGCCCACACGGAAGCAGTCGGCAAAAGCCCGTATAGCAATGCCTGGATCAACAATAGCGAAGCTGTACGCCTCCATATTCCTTTGAACTTCCTCCATGCTTTTCCACTTCTGTTCCCATTCCCTTTGTTCATTCCTTCTCCTCCTTTTCGTTTCCGGAAGCTGTCACCGTCCCCATAGAAATCCATTTTCCGACATATTCCTGTATATGATAATTATAGAATATAGACAATTCTCCGTCAAAAAGAATCATTCGAATTAATTCGACAAAACTCATTATTTTTTTGTCGAACTGCATGCAGAATCCACCATTTCATTGACCCCGCATGATGAATATGATAAAATTATTTACATAGAACACAAAACGAACCGGAAATTATAACAAAGATTCATTACGAACGAAAATAGAATCACGAAAGAAGGGAAACCTATGTTAGAGAAACTGGACGAACAGGCGCAGCTGAACAAGTACGAATCCTACAACGTACCAAAGCTCTTTACTGCCCAGCCGCGACAATACTATGAATTAATGATGAAATACGGATGTGCCATCCGGGAGATTCAAACTAAGCTGGAGGTTTTAAATGACGAGTTTTCCGTCCGATACCGGCGGAATCCCATCTCATTTATTAAGACCCGTACCAAATCACCGGAAAGCATATTGAAAAAGCTGTTATCAAAAAACTGTGAGATCTCGCTGGACAGCATCCAGAAAAATCTAAGCGATGTTGCCGGTATCCGGGTTGTCTGCCCGTTTATTGATGATATCTATGAGGTTGCACGGATGCTGACGAACCAGGACGATGTCACTACGATCAAAACAAAGGATTATATCCAGAATCCCAAGCCAAATGGTTATCGCAGCCTGCATTTGATCGTTGAGGTTCCAGTCTTTTTATCTGACCGGAAACAGGCCATGAAGGTAGAGGTTCAGATCCGTACCATCGCCATGGATTTCTGGGCCAGTCTGGATCACCAGCTTCGTTATAAGAAAAATTTAAATAATGCAGACAAGATTTCTGCCGAATTAAAGGAATGTGCGGATACCATTTCTGCAACCGACCAGAAAATGCAAAATATTAAATATCAGATTTATGGATACTGATTCTGGAAATTGTCTTCTCATGCATATTTTACGTTCTTTGGTTCCATACTAGTTGCATAAGGAGGTAGATAATCATGAACAATAAAGTATTAGATTGTATTGCTCTGACGATTGCCATTATCGGTGCCGTTAACTGGGGACTGATTGGCTTTTTCAGCTTTGATTTAGTTGCCTTTATCTTCGGCAACATGACATGGATCTCCAGAATCATTTATGCATTGGTTGGATTATCCGGTTTATACCTGATCACCTTCTATGTATATGTAAATGCAATCGCAGAACAGCATTAATCATTGGATACAACGCGTTGTATAGAATGATCCGAATTGCATAAGCCGGGCAAATGACCCGGCTTTTTTTATTTCAAAAATCCATTGATGATCTGTTCCTCTGCCTCCTGTTCGGTCAGACCAAGCGTCATCAGCTTGATCAGCTGCTCACCTGCAATCTTCCCAATGGCTGCCTCATGGATCAGACTGGCATCAATATGATTGGCTGTCAGCTCCGGCTTCGCCGTGACCTTTGCCTGATCCATAATGATCGCATCACACTCTGTATGTCCGGAGCAGGCAGCATTCCCGTTGATCACCGAACGAAAACACTGTACCGAAGAATCCTTCGCAACAGAACGGGAAGACACGCTCGCGCTGCTTCCATCCCCGTTCATATCCACACTGAAATTGGTTTCCGCATACTGGGTCCCATGGGTCATGATCTTTTCCTTCACGACCAGGGTCGCTCCGGCAGCGATATCACCCTCCGTATTCCGTATGGTGGAATCCACTCCCTTGATCTGAACCGTTACCATCTCAAGATACGCACCCTCTCCAACGTGGATGATGGTAGTCGGATTCAGGATCCGCTTTCCGGTTCCCTCTCCTTCTCCATAATGCTTTTCAATATAACGGACTTTTGCATTTTTTTCCAGATAAAAGGTATGGATCCCGTCATGCTCTGAGGTATCCACCCCGCAGTTATGAATGCCACAGCCGGCAACTATGGTCACATCTGCATCCGCTCCGATATAAAAATCATTATAGACCATATCCTTTAAGCCGCTTTCACTCAGAACCACCGGAATATGCACGCTCTCATTCCGGGTACCCGGACGCACCACGATATCAATCCCCGGTTTGTCTTCCTTTGTTACAATATCTATATTGGCTGTCGTATTCCTGCCTGCCAGCGTTCCATTTGCCCGGATATTATAGGCGCCCTCCGGCACGGAATGAATATCGGCAATCTGTTCTAACAACGTCTGTTGAATCTTATCCATACTGCTACCTCCTATACCAGCTTATCCATCAGAGTCCTGCATGCGGCACCGGTAGTATTTAACAGACCGGGCAGGATTTCATCCCTTGTGCCTGTCTTTGTAATCTCACCATCGGAAACGACAATGATCTTATCTGCAATATTCAATATCCGCTCCTGATGAGAGATGATCAGAATCGAACCGTTAATCTTCTGATGCATATCCTCGAACACCTGAATCAGATTATTAAAGCTCCAAAGGTCGATGCCTGCCTCCGGTTCATCAAAAATAGTGAATTTCGCACCTCTGGCAATGGTCATGGCTATTTCAATGCGCTTCAATTCCCCTCCGGAGAGACTGTCATTTACTTCACGGTTAATATAATCCTTGGCGCACAGACCGACCTCTGCCAGATAATTGCAGGCTTCTGTAATCCCGATCTGCTTACCGGAGGCCAGGGTGATCAGATCCCGGACCGTAATGCCCTTGAAACGCACCGGCTGCTGAAAGGCATAGCCAATCCCCTTATTTGCCCGCTCGGTAATACTGCATCCGGTAATATCCTCTCCATCCAGCAGAATCTGACCGGCGGTCGGCGCTACGATTCCGGCGATCATTTTCGCAAGGGTAGACTTTCCTCCTCCATTCGGCCCGGTGATCGCTACAAAACGCTCTTCTATGGTTATATTGATATTCTTTAGAATATCCTGGCGGCAATCCTCCACCTGATAGCTAATATTTCTTAACTCTAACATCTGCTTATCCTTTCCAGTATCCTGTTACTATTATTACCATTACCGTTCCTCTATATCACAGAACTTTTTATGTACGCCTACGAACTTGTAGGCCGGACGGATGATCTTTCCCTTGTTTACCAGTTCTTCTAAGCGATGTGCACTCCAGCCGGAGATACGGGAAATAGCAAAGATCGGGGTAAACAATTCCTGTGGTATGCCAAGCATGGAATAGACAAAGCCGCTGTAAAAATCCACATTTGCACAGATCGGCTTAAACAATCGCCGATGTCCGGCGATCACTTCTGCAGCAATCCGCTCCACGCGGTCATAAAACTCAAATTCCTCATGCAGTCCCTTTTCAACAGACAGCCTTTCTGCATATCCCTTTAATACCACTTCCCGTGGATCCGATTCTGTATAGACTGCATGGCCCATACCATAGATCAGTCCCGCCTGATCAAAGGTCTCCCTGTTCAGGATCCGGTTCAGATAACTTCGCAGTTCCTCTTCATCACTCAGATCCGTTACATGCTCCTTAATATCCTCAAACATCTGCTGTACCTTCAGATTCGCGCCTCCATGCCGGGGCCCCTTCAAGGATGCAATCGAGGCAGCGACTGCAGAATAGGTATCCGTACCGGAGGAAGTGACCACATGATTGGTAAATGTAGAATTATTACCGCCGCCATGCTCGGCATGCAATACCAGTGCAATATCCAGTACCTTTGCTTCCAGTTCAGTAAACTCCCCGTCTGGACGAAGCATCTGCAATATATTCTCAGCCATAGACATATTCTTATCGGGCGTGCGGATCACCAGATTTTCACCATAATGCAGGTGGCGGTAGGCATGATAGGAATAAACGGAAATTAAAGGAATCTTGCCGATCAACTGCAGGGACTGTCGCAATACGTTCGGTACGGAAATATCATCCGGTTTCTCGTCATAGGAATACAGGGTCAGAACGCACCGCTGCAAAGTATTCATTATATTTGCACTGGGTGCCTTCATGATCACATCGCGGATAAAATTACCGGATAACTCTTCTAAGCTGGTTAATATATCAATAAAGCTCTTCAACTGTGCTTCATTGGGAAGATCACCAAACAGCAGCAGATACGTTGCCTCCTCAAAGGCAAACCTGCGCTTCTCATAACTCTTTACCAGCTCCTGTACATCGTAGCCCTGATAATACAGCTTCCCGTCACAGGGAACCTTCACTCCGTTACTGAAGCAGGTGGCTACCACATCTGCGATCTCTGTCAGACCGGTTAACACACCCTTTCCGTTGGAATCCCGCAGACCCCGCTTTACATCATATTCTGCATATAGCTCCTGGTTGATCGCTCCGGAAACCATACAATAGTTTACCAGATCGTCAAATTGTGCATTGAGCTCTTCATCTAATTCCATCATTGCCCGGTTATTCATATATCTTAATGCCTCCTGCCTGTAATTTCTACTATTCCTATCAAAGTGCTATTGTTATCATACAACCAAATCAGTCTGATTTCAAGTCCTTCTCCCTGCTATACGGATCCTGGGCCGGTCATTTCTGACACTCCCGGCAATATCCATACAGCTCCAGCTTATGTCCTGTCACTGTAAATTCTTCCGGATCCATATGAATCGGAAGCTGTTCCATCGGACACCGGGTAAGCGGAATTCTTCTCCGGCAGATCAGACAGACTGCATAATGGGTATGCTGTTCCCGCTTCCATTCATAGACTGCCATATCCTCTCCCATTAATGTCGTCTTCTCTACCAGTTCCCGCTCTACAAATGTGGATAATGTACGGTAAATCGTAGACATGGCATAACCGGAATCCGGAGTATCTGCCATGACCCGCCGATAGACTTCTACTGCGCTCAACGGTTCTCTGGCCCGGGTTAATACCCGGAAGACATCCTCACGCTGTCTGGTTCGTTTTAATCCTATGGGCCATTGATATTCCATGCCTGCTCCTTTCGTGTCGCATTAATTGCTGTTCCTGTACTGACTGTAATACAGATTATAATAGAAGCCCTGCTGCTCCAGCAGCTCCTCATGATTGCCCTGTTCAATAATATTCCCATCCTTCATCACAAGGATCACATCCGCCTCCTGTATGGTAGACAGCCGGTGTGCCACAATAAAGCTGGTGCGTCCCTCCATTAGATGATTGAATGCCTTCTGTATCCGGATCTCCGTTCTGGTATCAATCGAAGAGGTCGCTTCATCCAGGATCAGCATCGGCGGATGGCAGAGCATAACTCTGGCAATACAGAGCAACTGCTTCTGTCCCTGTGAGAGACTGTCACTCCCCTCATGGATCACTGTATCGTATCCCTGTGGCAGTCGTTTGATAAAGCTATGGGCATGAGATAGTCTGGCCGCCTCCTGAATCTCCTCCTCTGTTGCATCCGGGCGTCCCATGGCAATATTCTCCCGGATGGTACCGGTGCGCAGCCAGGTTTCCTGCAATACCATGCCATAGGAATCCCGAAGACTGTTCCGGGTCACATTACGGATATCATGTCCGTCTACCCGGATACTGCCTTCATCCACATCATAGAAGCGCATCAGCAGATTGATCAGAGTCGTTTTGCCGCAGCCGGTAGGCCCAACAATGGCAATCCGCTGTCCTGCTCTTACATTCAGATTCACATGCTGCAACAGCTTCTGCTCCGGAACATAGGAAAAGGATACATCCTGTATTCCGACATTTCCCTTTACCTGTTCTAATACGACTGCATCCTCTGCATCCGGGATCTGTGGCTCAGTATCAATCAATGCAAAGATCCTGGCAGCGCAGGCAAGTGCATTCTGTAATTCTGTGATAACACCGGAAATCTCATTAAACGGCTTGGTATACTGATTTGCATAACCCAGGAACGTGGTTAACTGACCTACTGTCATGGCACCATGGATCGCAGCAATGGCACCTGCAATCCCGACGCCAGCATAAACAAGGCTGTTGACAAACCGGGTGGCCGGATTGGTAATGGACGAAAAAAAGATTGCCTTTAAGGAACATTTCTCGAGCCGGTCATTTATCTCATGAAAGGTTTCCATGGATGCTGTTTCCCGGCTGTAAGCCTGTACCACCTTAAGATTCCCGATCATTTCATCAATGAATCCGGTCTGTTCTCCCCGTGTCTCAGACTGTACCTGAAACATATGATACGTCTTCCTGGCAATAAACGCCGCCACGAACAGAGAAACCGGCGTAATACAGATGACCACCAGCGCAACACCCGGATGAATCAGCAACATAAACAGTAAGGTTCCAAGAATGGTAACAATACTGGTAAAAAGCTGAGTGAATCCCATCAGAAGTCCGTCTGCAAACTGATCGACATCTGCGATCACCCGACTGACAATCTCGCCACTGGTATAACCGTCCAGATATTTTAACGGCAGTCTTTGAATCTTATCAAAGGCATCCCGGCGTACATCCCGTACAATGCCATACGTCATCTTATTGTTACACACATTCATGATCCACTGGGCTGCCGCGGTAATGAGGATGCAGATTCCCATCGTAACAGCAATATTCCTAATGCCGGCAAAATCTACTCTGCCCGGCTCCAGGATCAGATCCACTGCATTTCCGGTCAGGATCGGCAGATACAGAGTAAGCGCTACGCTGATAAATGCCATGAGCAGCGAAGCCAGCAAAAGGAACCAGTAATGAAGAAGATAGCGCATTAACCGCTTCAGGGCCGCCGTGGAGCCCGTCTGTTTCTTACTCATGCTCTCTGCACCTCCTTCTGGTTCTGTGAATGATATATTTCCTGATATACCTCACAATGCTCCAGTAATTCCTCATGGGTGCCAATACCGGCAACCTCCCCGTCGTCCAGTACAACGATCCTGTCTGCATTCTGAATGGATGCAGTCCGCTGGGAAACCAGAAATATGGTCGGCTTCGGAGCAAGCTCTGACAGTGCCTTTCGAAATCTGGCATCGGTTGCATAATCCAGTGCAGACGTGCTATCATCCAGGATCAGGATCTCCGGCTCCCGTACCAGCGCTCTTGCGATCGTCAGTCTCTGCCGCTGACCACCGGAAAGATTCTTCCCGCCCTGTGTGATCCTGGCATCCAGACCGCCTTCCTTCCGCTCCACGACCTCTAAGCCCTGTGCTATCCTTAATGCCCGCTGAAGCTGTTCCTCAGTAGCATTTTCATTCCCCCAGAGAAGGTTTTCCCGGATCGTCCCTTTGAACAGGACTGCCTTCTGCATAACGATCCCGATCTTGTTCCGCAGCTGATCCTTCGGATACTCCATAATATCCACACCATCGATCCGTATCCTGCCCTTTGTCACGTCATAAAACCTTGGCAGCAGGTGGACAAGGGTGGATTTCCCCGAACCGGTACCACCGATGATCCCGATGGTATCTCCCCGTTTTACCTGCAGATTAATATGACTTAAGGCTTCGTCACCGGCATTCCGGTAGGCAAAGGATACATCCTCAAACGCAACGATGATCTCATCCTTTCTGTTTTCCTCTGCCTCTGTCTCCGAAAACTCCTGGGAGACTTCCATCTCGAATACCGCCTGGATCCGGTTCCCACAGGCCACTGCCTTGGTAATGGTAATAATAAGATTGGCCAGCTTTACCAGTTCTACCAGAATCTGGTTCATATAATTCACCAGTGCCACTACCTCTCCCTGCGTCAGATGACCGGTATCCACCTGCTCTCCGCCGATAAACAGCAGTGCGATCACTGCTGCATTGACAATGATAAAGGTTACCGGGTTCATAACAGCGGAAATCCGGCCCACGATCAGTTGAAGTCTGGTTAGATCTTCATTGCTGATATGAAACCGCTTCTCTTCTTCCTCCTCCTGGTGAAAGGCCCGGATCACCCGGACACCGGTAATATTCTCTCTGGTGATGCCAAGCACCCGGTCCAGTCCCTCCTGTACCTTACGGAACCTGGGAATGGTGATCAGCATAATGCCAAATACCACGATCGACAGCAGGGGAATCGCAACCACGAAAACCAGCGCTCCCTTCCAGTCTACGATAAATGCCATGACCATGGCGCCTAATACAATAAAAGGAGAACGCAGGAATAAACGGAGTACCATATTCACTCCGTTCTGCACCTGATTCATATCACTGGTCATCCGCGTGATCAGCGTAGCAGTTCCCGCTTCATCAATTTCCGAAAAGGAAAACCGTTGAATATGGGAGAATAATGCTGCTTTTAGCTTTGCTGCAAAGCCCACTGCCGCCTTGGCTGCAAAATACTGGGCAGTCAGGGAACAGCTTAATCCCACGACTGCAAGTAACAGAAGGATACCTGCCATCTTCCAGATAAATGGCAGGTCCTTTTGCTGAATCCCCTGATTCATGATCGCTGCCATGACCAGCGGAACAAACAATTCAAAGGAAGCCTCCAGCATCTTGAACAATGGTGCCAAGATACTTTCCTTTTTATAATCCTTTAGGTATACCAATAACTTCCTCACAACCCGTATCTCCTATTCGCTCTTTCTGATTCCTGATATCCTGCATAGTATAGCAGATTTAAACCAATTCTGCAATTCTGCTTACGCCCACATAAATTTCCGAAATCTTATACCAGGTCCGGTAGTCTACGACTCCGGTCTGCGGTAATTTAAATACCCGTTGGAATACCCGTACTGCTTCCTCCGTCCTCGGCCCATAGATACCATCCACTGCTATGGTAGGGATCGCCGGATAATTCTGTGCGATCCGGTTCAACTGCTCCTGTATCGTCCGTACTGCCTCGCCGCTGGAACCATTCTGCAGGGAATCCCCCGGCCAGGAAAGAGGTACACCGGAGACTGCGGTTGCATTATTAATATAAATGGTATCTCCATAATAGTTTTTCAGAATCTGGATCGCTGTATAATTCTGGTCTGCCAGATACTTGCTTCCCCACTGACTCATCCAGTTCGGACAGCTTACCCGCTTCCCATCGCAATACTGGGTCAGGATCGGCTGTCGCACATTCGGACGGGATAAATAAGAGGTATACAGCCGGTCCACCACTGCATCGATGCTTTCATAGGTGGATTTCCCATAGATCCATTTATGATCGTATGCAGTAGAGCTGGTAATGGTAAAACTGTAACCCTTATTCCGATACCATTCCGTGTATACCCGGTTCAACGTAAATGACATGATAGCCAGCACATTAGCCTCAATACAGGCCTTCGGCCAGGTCGAATAGATTTCACAGGAGGCAACATTCTTAATATAATCCTTATATCGTACATAATAGTTTTCAGCAGTCGAATCTGTCGGATCACCATCATGTACAACAATATATTCCGGTACCACTACCTGACTCAAAACAATCTCACCGGATTCATTCACCGGCTTGATCTCATCCTCCGGTATCTTCGGCGGAAATTCCTCCCACAGGGTATGCGCATCAATCACGGTAGGATCATACTCATTCTGCCCCTCCGGAGCCGGACGCATAGCAGCAAACTGTACTGCTGTCTCACCGGAAAAGATCTGTACGCCGGAAAAGAACCGTTCTTCATATCCGGGTGCTTCCACTCGTATGTTATACTCCGCATACGGCTGATTATCCGTTGGCGTCATGGAATATTCCAAAGGCGGAGCATCCAGGGATAATTCTCCGGTCATACCATTGGCATCCGTCTCAGCCTCCTGCAACACGCTGCCTCCGCCACCGGTAAACGAAATAGTGATGCGGGCATTGGCAATGGGAATCCGGCCCAGAGAAGAGTTAACCTCAAACCGGATCTTCCCCTGCTCCTGACCGGTGGTTCCACCGGTTCCGGTATTTCCGCCGGGAACCGACGGGTTTGTTTGTGTAATATCCATAGCTTCCATTCTTCCAAATATCGTTAGAAATAGTATATGCAGAATATGGAAGGGTATGTGAAGGAAGAAGAAAATAAAAAAAGTACCGGAAATTATTTTTTCCGATACTTTAGCAGTTCGTAGGGGAATCGAACCCCTGTTTTCGCCGTGAGAGGGCGACGTCTTAGCCGCTTGACCAACGAACCAGAATGCTTGTCTGATACGACTTTGTCAGTATATCAAAGTGTGTCAGAAAATGCAAGCACTTTTTTATATTTTGTTCAATTTAATGATATTTCAGCAGTTACTTTTTTAAAAAAGCAATTATATTATTATACCATGATTGCGCTTTGCTTCATCATGGTTCGCGCACATTCGCCAAATGTCTGCTTCGCAGACGCTTGCCTCATTGTGTTCGCGTATATTATACCATGATTGCGCTTCGCTCCTTCATGGTTCGCGTACATTCGCCAAATGTCTGCTTCGCAGACGCTTGTCTCATTGTGTTCGCGTTTATTGTACCATATCACCACCCGATAGGGTGATGATAAGTGATACGTTTCCTTATTGTACCATATAGTCAAACAAACTGAACTGGTCAGAATCAGGGATATCCTGAAGCAGACCAAGCTGTGTGAACTTCTCAATGGTTGATTTTCCAATCTTTGCCATGTCGCGCAGATTGTCCTTGGAGGAAAATCCGCCCTTTTTCATTGCCTCTGCCGCCGCCTCCTGCACCTGAACCGCCGCCTTGCTGCCCAGCCCTTCAATACTGCACAGGGCCGGCATGATCTTGCCCTCTACGATCAGAAAACGCTCTGCATCTGCCCGGTAGATATCAATCGGCAGGAACTCAAAGCCCCTGGCATACATTTCCAATACCAGACGCATATCCTTCAGGCTGTCTAAATCCTTATTCTTCTTATCCTCAGATTTCTTTATTTCCTCCATGTGATACTCCAGCCTGGAGCGTCCCATACACATCGTCTCGTAATTAAATGCATCCGCACGAATACTAAAATATGCAGCATAATACTCCAGTGGATAATTGATCTTATACCAGGCGATCCGCCATGCCATCATGACATAAGCCGCTGCATGGGCCTTCGGGAACATATATTTAATTTTCTTGCAGGAGCCGATATACCATTCCGGTACATCATGCTTCAGCATCTCCTCCTCCCACTCCGGCTTTAGACCCTTCCCCTTCCGGACACTTTCCATTATGGTAAAGGATAATCCCTTTTCCAGACCCTTATGGATCAAAAAGACCATGATATCATCCCGACAGCAGATCGCAGTCGAAATGACTGCTGTACCGGACTTGATCAGATCCTGTGCATTTCCCAGCCACACATCCGTTCCATGGGCAAGACCGGCGATCCGCACCAGATCCGAAAACATGGTAGGCCTGGTATCCAATAACATCTGCATGGCAAAATCCGTACCGAACTCCGGAATGCCCAGAGAACCCAATGGAACACCGCCAATATCCTCCGGTGTGATCCCCAATGCTTCGGTACTGCGGAACAGGGACATGACCTGCTTATCATCCAGAGGGATCGTCTTACAATCCACACCGGTGAGATCCTCCAGCCTTCGGATCATGGTCGGATCATCATGCCCCAGAATATCCAGCTTTAACAGGTTATGATCAATGGAATGGTATTCAAAATGGGTTGTAATGATCGGTGTATTCTGATCATTGGCCGGGTGCTGGATCGGCGTAAAGGAATAAATCTCCTCGTTTTTCGGCAGCACGATCATACCGCCCGGGTGCTGTCCGGTGGTACGCTTTACTCCGGTACAGCCCACAGACAGACGTTCAATCTCACAGCTCCGCTTCTTAACCTCCCGCTCCTCAAAGTATTTCATGGTCATGCCATACGCAGTCTTATCCGCAATGGTTCCGATCGTTCCCGCCCGGAAAGCATGTCCCTTAGTAAACAATTCCTCTGTATATTGGTGCGCATTTGCCTGATACTCTCCGGAAAAGTTCAGATCGATATCCGGCTCCTTATCTCCCTTAAAGCCCAGGAAGGTTTCAAATGGAATATCATGTCCCTCCTTTAACAGTTTATGCCCGCAGTTTGGACAATTCCGGTCCGGCATATCACAGCCGGAATTCCCGGAAAATGCAACGACCTCCGGCGAATCAAAATCCACATAATGACATTCCGGACAGATATAATGGGCCGATAACGGATTCACTTCTGTAATACCTGCCATGGTTGCCACAAAGGAGGAACCCACCGAACCACGGGAACCGACCAGATAATTATGATCATTGGAATCCCAGACCAGCTTCTGTGCAATGATATACAATACCGCAAACCCATTGGATATGATCGAATTCAGTTCCCGGTCTAATCGTTCCACAACGACCTCCGGCAGCTCCGGCCCGTAGATTTCATGTGCCTTGTTGTAACAGATCTCGGTCAGGGTTTCATCTGAATTCTCAATGACCGGTGGACACTTATCCGGCCGCACCGGTTTAATATACTCGATCATATCTGCAATCCGGTTCGTATTTGTGATCACCACCTCTTTCGCCTTATCCGGTCCCAGATATTCAAATTCCTTTAACATTTCATCGGTTGTCCGGAAATAGAGCGGACTCTGGTTATCTACATCCTTAAAACCCTCTGATGCCTGGATGATCGCCCGGTAGATCGCATCCTCCGGATCCAGAAAATGCACATCACAGGTTGCAACCACCGGCTTATGGAATTCCTCCCCCAGCCTTACGATCAGACGGTTATTTTCCCGTAGATCCTCTTCCGACTCAATGGAATAATTATCATCTGCGATCATAAACCGGTTATTTCCGATCGGCTGAATTTCCAGATAGTCATAAAAATCCACGATTCTCGTAATCTCAGCATCATCCGCTCCATTCAGGATCGCCTGATACAACTCTCCGGCTTCACAGGCAGAGCCGATGATCAGTCCCTCCCGGTATTTCTGGATCATGCTCTTCGGCATTAAGGGACGCCGATTAAAATAATCCAGATGCGACATGGAGATCAGCCGGTACAGATTCACCCGCCCGATCTCATTCTTTGCCAGAATAATACCATGATACCGTCTGGACTTTTTAATATTATCCGGAGATGCCGCCGCCATCGTATTCAATGCGTCCAGATTCTCCACGCCCCGGTCCGCCAGCATATGTACGAACTTTAAGAACATTTCCGCTGTAGCTTCCGCATCATTGACCGCCCGGTGATGATTCTCCAGAACGATCTTCAATTCCTTTACCAGACGATCCAGCGTAAACTTACCCAGATGTGGAAGCAGAATATGCGCCAGTCCCAGGGTATCCAGGATCGTGTTCTGAAAATCCAGTCCCTGCGCCCGGGCTTCATTGCCTACAAACCCGGTATCAAAGGAGGCATTATGCGCCACCAGGACTGCATCCTTGCAGAATTCCAGAAACCGGGGCAGTACCGTCTCAATATTCGGCTGGTCGGCCACCATTTCATCCGTGATCCCGGTCAGTCTGGTAATATTATAAGGGATCGGTCGTTCCGGATTTACGAGCTGGGAAAACCGGTCCGTCACTCTTCCCTGTTCAATCTTGACAGCGCCGATTTCCGTGATCTTATGAAACTTCGCATTTTTTCCCGTAGTTTCAATATCAAACACTACAAAGGTATCCCGGAAGGTCTGTCCCTTTGGACGGATGATCAGACTCTTCAGATCATCCACGAAATATCCTTCCACACCATAAATCAGCTTAAAATCATCTCCCTTGTCCAGGGTATGATCCGCAATCGGAAATGCCTGCGCCACGCCATGGTCGGTAATTGCGATCCCCTTATGTCCCCAGGCCTTTGCGCGCTTGATGATCTTGCCGATATCCACCACACTGTCCTTGTCACTCATGACAGTATGCATATGCAGCTCCACCCGCTTTTCCACGGACTGATCCGTCCGGACTGTACGGAAATCTCCTGCCTTCTTCATTCCGACAATGGAACCGATGGTAATATCATTGGCAAAGGTGTCGTAGGAGACAATCCCCTTGATCCGGTAAAAGCCTCCGTTCCGAAACAGTTCCAGAAAGACCGGCAGATCATCATTTGCCAGAAAGACCTTACCGCTTATGGTATCTGAAAAATCTGTGATATGAAACGTGACAATGGTCTTTTCATTCCGGATCTCTCTGGTCTCCAGTTTGATCACCTGTCCATGTACCACAGCCTCTCCGATCTCTCCCTGAATTTCCGAGATGGGGATTACTTCACCCTCACAGTTCCTGCCATAGAATACCTCCGGATCCTTGGATGCATGCAGGGCAGACCGGCGGAAGCTTCCTCTTCCGCCAGTACCTTTCCCCTGATCTCCATAGACAGGATAACTTCCTCCGACCGTCTCCGGCTTTCCTGCTTTTGCAGCTCCTGTCGTTTTGTTCGACTTTGTATCTGTTTTTCTATCTTTTCTGCTCTCCGGATTCCGTTTTCCTTCCATAACTGTCCCGTGACTGCCCGCATCTGCATCGGAAGCCTTGTCTTCCATGCCAGAAGCCTGTCCCTCTGTGTCCAAAGCCCGCAGGTGTTCCATTTGCCTAAGATGCTGCTCCTGCTCCTGTTGCAGCCTTCGTTCATGTGCCTCGCGCAGTGCCTTCTTATCTTCCTCCCGGAAATTAAATCCTACCTGCACCTCCATGCCAAAGCGCTCCTGAAACAAATGGATCAAAAATCCCTGAATCTCACCAAACCGACACTTTGCCAGATCAGAATCAGGCATGGGAATCGTAATGACATTGTCATTCACGACCCATGCCTCATCCTTTACCAGCAGATAATTGATCGGATCATTTTCCTTAATCTCATATAACAGACTGTCGCCATATTCCTGATAGATTTCCTCTAACCGGTAACGCTCTGATAACTGATACAGCATCCGAAGTTCTACCGCCTTTGCCCCTCCCACAGCCTGCTTTGCAAAAGACAATATCTCATTCTGAAGCTGAAGCACATACTGATGATGGATCAAATGACGGGATACTACAAAGATATGTAATATTCTGGATCGTCTGCTAAACCGCACCCTGTCAATGTACACATCATCAAAATGCTCCTGAAGAATCCTGGATGGACGATATGACTGAAATAATTGTAATATACAGATCTTTCCATCTTCCATCCTGATCCCTCCCTGCTAATTCCAATGCTCCAGTTCATAACGCAACGCGTCCAGGAGCTGTTCCTCCGGCAGCTTCCGTATAACTTCCCCTTTTTTTATCAACAGGCCTTCTCCGTTACCGCCTGCAATACCTAAGTCTGCTTCCTTCGCCTCACCCGGGCCATTTACCACACAGCCCATAACGGCAACCTTAATACTCAGATGTTCGTAATCCGCTGTCAGTTCCTCCACCTGATTTGCCAGACCGATCAGATCAATGGCAGTTCTTCCGCAGGTCGGACAGGAAACCACCTCAATCCCGCCCTGCCGCAGATTCAACGCTTTCAATATCTGCTTGGCCGCAATGATCTCCTGCACCGGATCACTGGTCAGAGATACCCGGATCGTATCTCCGATCCCCTGATTCAGGATAATACCAAGTCCCACCGAGGACTTAATTGCCCCCCGCATCAGGGTACCGGCCTCCGTTATCCCCACATGAAGCGGATAATCCGTCCGGGCGGCAATTAATTCATGCGCCCTTACACACATCATTACATCTGAAGATTTAATACTGATGACGATCTGGTCATAATCCAGCTCTTCTATCATTCGAACCTTATCTAAAGCGCTTTCTACAATGCCTTCTGCTGTCACTCCATGATACTTCTCAATTAATTCCTTTTCCAAAGAGCCGCTGTTCACCCCTACACGGATAGGAACCTGAAACCTCTTCGCAGCGTCCACTACAGCACGTACCCTGTCCGCTCCGCCAATGTTACCCGGATTGATCCGGATCTTATCGGCGCCGCATTCCATTGCAAGAATCGCCAGCTGATGGTCAAAATGAATATCTGCAACGATAGGAATGTGAATCTGCTTCTTAATCTCCCCGATCGCCCTTGCCGCTTCCACATTATTTGCAGTACAACGGATGATCTGGCAGCCTGCCGCTTCCAGCCTGTGGATCTGAGCAACGGTAGCTGTTACATCCTCCGTCCGGGTATTTGTCATTGACTGGATCAGAACAGGATTGCCGCCTCCGATCACCTGACTGCCAATCTGAATTTTCCTTGTGTCATTACGAGTTGTAAACGCTCCCATAGTAGGCTTCCTCCCGAGTTATACATTTTTCCTGCATCTTCCTGCTCATGATTGCCCACCTCGAAACCTTCGGTTTCTCGGTGCTCGTTTCACTCGTATAGCGTCTTGAACATTCCCCGGCCTGCAAGCAGTCCAGGTATGTTCTTTGACGCTACACCCATGATTATACGAACAAGTTTCTGATATCTTTGAAGGTAATGAGTATCATTACAATAAACAGCAAAACAAGACCGACCGCATGCACGATGGCTTCCTTTTCCTTCGGGATCGGCTTTCTTGTGATCAGCTCTATCAGCAGAAACAGCAGTCGTCCTCCATCCAGGGCCGGAAGCGGCAGCAGGTTCATGACGCCCAGGTTGGCACTGATCAGGATGATAAAATTTATGACGTTCAGCAACACCATAAAGGCGCCTTCGGTCTCTCTTGCCTCATTCATGGTCG
The DNA here is from genome assembly GCA_910587045.1 of uncultured Lachnospiraceae bacterium. GTDB lineage: Bacteria > Bacillota > Clostridia > Lachnospirales > Lachnospiraceae > CAG-632. The sequence goes on from CAJULG010000001.1 coordinate 171,972, forward strand.
TGTTCATCATCTCTGCCACACCTACCACGCCGGATACCTGATTGACCGCAACCTTTCCGGTGATCAGCTCCTTTAAGCTGATAAACGTCGTTTTGATCCAATAACGGACCTCCAATGCACTATAACGGATATTGGTAAACAGATCTGCCCTGGTTCTGCTATAAATCTCTCCGTCCGGATGATAACCGCCCTGAAGTCCCAGCTGATACAATCCGGTTTCTTCATTCCGCTTCGGCCTGACACTGATCTCCTGTTCCTGTCCGTTACGTTCCAGGGTGAGCAGCACCGGCTCCTCAGAGTCATAGAACTGCATATAAACAGACACTTCACGAAAATCATAGATTCTTTCCCCATTAATATGCGTGATGACATCACCCGTCTGGATTCCTGCCTGTTCAGCAGCAGAGCCTTCCGCAACATAATTGATCTCACCGGTCAGATAACCGGCCATGCCGATCAGAAACATAGACGCAAAAAATGCTAAGATAAAGTTAAACAAAGGGCCGGCAACGATCACTGCGATCCTGGACCAGACCGGCTTATTGGTAAATGCCCGCTCATCCTCACAGTTATCCTCATCCTCACCCAGCATCATACAATAACCGCCAATCGGAAGACAACGGATGGAATACTGGGTCTCTCCCCGCTTCCGTTTAAAGATACAGGGGCCCATACCGATTGAAAATTCCGTTACTCCGACCCCCGTTAATTTACACATTAGAAAATGTCCCAGCTCATGTATCATGATAATGATACCAAATACCAGAATAATAACAAGTATATTAATGACTGTATTCAAATTTCCACCTGCTCTCAATATATTCATAGGTCCACTGCTCCGCAGCCAGTATTTCGTCTACGGATGGATGTTCCACTTTTTTATGAGCTTCCATACATTCCTCTATGATCCGGTAAATATCCAGAAAACGGATCCGCTCTTCTAAAAACCGGGCAACCGCAAATTCATTTGCAGCATTGAACACAGTTGGCAGACTGCCTCCGGTTCTGCCTGCCTGATAAGCCAGAGAAAGACCACGAAAGACATCCGGATCCGGCTTCTCAAAGTCGATGGAAGCCAGAGTATCAAAGTCCAGCCGCTTCCCCGGCAGGAACTGTCGTTCCGGATAAAACAGAGCATATTGAATCGGAAGCTTCATATCCGGTGTACCAAGCTGTGCCAGAACAGCACCATCCTGAAACTGCACCATGGAATGGATTACGCTCTGTGGCTGTACTACCACCTGAATATCCTCCAGTCCGACTCCAAACAGCCATCTTGCTTCCATAACCTCCAGGCCTTTATTTACCATCGTCGCAGAATCGACCGTAATCTTACGTCCCATGCTCCAGTTTGGATGCTTCAGTGCATCCGCCAGACGAACGCTTGAAAGAAATGCTGTATCTCTTCCCCGGAACGGCCCCCCGGATGCAGTTAACAATATTTTATCAATCTCTCTGGAATTTTCTCCATTCAGGCACTGAAAAATAGCAGAATGCTCACTATCGACCGGCAGGATCCTTACATGACATTTCTCTGCCAGATGCATAATGATATGTCCGGCTGTTACCAGTGTTTCCTTATTTGCAAGGGCAATATCCTTTCCTGCCCGGATTGCAGCGATTGTAGGCTGAATACCGATCATGCCCACGATCGCAGTAACCAGAATCTCATTCTGCTCCAACACTGCAGCCTCGATCAGCCCTTCCATACCGGATACGATCCTGACATCCATATCCCGGACCATTGTCCTTAGTGTAGCCGCATTTTCTTCCTTCCATACGGCAGCAATTCTGGGACGGAATTCCCGGATCTGCTGTTCCAGTAGTTCAATATTACTTCCTGCCGCCAGCGCTGTCACCTGAAGCTCTTCCGTATGGTTTCGAACAATCTCCAATGTCTGGGTTCCAATAGAGCCCGTCGAGCCCAGAATTCCAATCTGTTTCATTCCGTCCTCCTTCTAAAGGTAAGCCTGAAGCAAAATAGTGATCAGATAATAAATGATCGGAGCAGTAAATATCATACTGTCAAACCGATCCAGAATACCACCGTGCCCGGGTATGATCTGCGAAAAGTCCTTAATATCATAATTGCGTTTAATGGCTGACGCCGCCAGATCACCTACCACTGCCGGCAACGCTCCGATCCCACAGATCACAGCAAACAGGATCGGATAATTATGATCACCATACACTGCCGATGACTGGAATGCGAAACCAAAAATATAACCACACAAAGCCGCCCCCAGAATTCCGCCGATAAATCCTTCTACACTCTTCTTTGGGCTTAATCGCGGAAACATCTTATGCCTGCCGATCAGAATCCCAACCATATAGGCAAAAATATCATTGCCGCAGGCGCACAGAAGTACCAGGGCCGCAAACATCCCATTTCCTAACTGTCGGAGCTGATAAATATAACCTAACGATACCGCCACGTAGAACAAACTGAAAAATGCGCAGGCAAGTTCCTTTACTTCGTATTTTGGAAACTGCAGGACAAAGATCGTCAAAATGACGAGCAGATACAAAATATAGAGCGGCAGAATATAATTCTCCCATTGAAGCTTCAATACGATATCATATAAAGCAACAAACAGATAGGTAGCCACTCCCAGCGATGATTTATGAAGCTGAAACACCCGCAGCAGTTCAAATACACCACACAGTGAAATCAGCATTAATACCAGTGTCAGGAACCAGCCGCCCACATATAAAGCGCCTCCTCCCAGACATATCAGAACAATGGTACTGCCCAGACGGACAAAAAAGCTTTGTGCTTTTTCCCTCTTTTCCTTATCAGACTCCGCCATAACGTCTATCCCTTTCATTGTAATACCGGATTGCTTTTATCAACTCATCTCTGTTAAAATCCGGCCAGAACACATCTGTAAAATAAAATTCAGTATATGCAAGCTGCCATAACAGATAGTTCGATAACCGCAATTCACCACTGGTACGGATCAACAGATCCGGGTCCGGCATATAACCGGTATCCAGATACGAAGAAAGCAGCGTTTCATTCACCTGTTCCGGCTGCAGGCTCCCGTCCTGTGCTTCCGCCGCAATCCTCCGGACAGCCCGGGTAATCTCATCACGGCTTCCATAATTCAATGCAATGGATAATGTCAACCCCTGATGATCCTTGCTCATATCCCAAAGCTCATCAATCAACTGATTGATATCATCAGCCAGTCTGGAACGGTCACCGATCACCCGTACCGTTAACTGCTCCCGTCTGGCATGGGTCTTGAAGGAGGCAAGATACTGCCGGAGAATATTCATAATACCTGACACTTCTTCTGTCGAGCGCTTCCAATTCTCAGTAGAAAAGGCATACACTGTCATATACTTCACACCCAGCTCACCGGCGTCAATACAGATCTTCTCTACATTCTTTGCACCCTGTAAATGTCCGTAATTCCTTGGCATTCCACGCTTCTTCGCCCATCTTCCGTTCCCGTCAAGAATGACCGCAATATGTTCTGGAATCTGTAGTAATTCCCCATTGATTTCCTTTTCCATACAGCCTCCTGTTATCCATCCATCTATTACATATGCAGGAAATCATATGTTCTATCTATATTCCAATGCCTGCCTTCTTATACCGTCATGATTTCCTTTGTCTTTTCTTCAACTGCCTTATCGATCTTTTCAATAAACTTATCCGTCAGCTTCTGTACCCGGTTTTCCAAATCCTTTAATTCATCCTCTGATATCTCACTTGCCTTATTCTGCTTTTTAAATGCATCATTGGCATCCCGACGGATATTTCGAATCGCAACCTTGGCATTTTCGCCCTTCTTCTTAATATCCTTCGCCATCTCCTTCCGGCGGTCCTCCGTTAATTCCGGAAAGTTCAGACGAACCGCCTTTCCATCATTATTCGGTGTGATACCCAGATCCGAACATTGGATTGCCTTTTCAATCTCCTTGATCAGAGAGGCTTCCCATGGCTGGATCATCAATGTTCTCGGATCCGGCACTGAAACATTAGCCACCTGCTGAAGCGGAGTCGGCTGACCATAATAATCCACCCGGATCTTATCCAGTACATGCGGGTTGGCACGTCCTGCCCGGATACTCGTAAATTCACTTATCAAACTATCCAGTGACTTATCCATTTTCTCTTCATACTGCTTTAACATCTTCATTCCTCCTGTTATTTATACCCGATTTCACCTGTCTGTCAGTAAGGCGGATTCCCGAAAATCTGCCTATGCATGTATATAAGTACCGGTGAAGGATCCTGTCATGGCATTTAAAATACTGTTCTCACCATTCAGGCCAAAAAGCTTCATTGACATATGATTCTCCATTGCCAGGACTGCAGAAGCCAGATCGATAACTCCAAGCTTCTGATCTACAATATCCTGCATCTCCATCCTGTCATATTTCTTCGCATTCGGATTCAGCTTCGGATCCGAATCATACACACCATCAATCGCCTTGCCGGATAAAATAACATCCGCTTCAATTTCAACCGCCATCAAAACAGTTGCCATATCCGTCGAAAAATACGGATGTCCGGTTCCTCCGGCAAAGAAAACTACAGTTCCTGCTTCTAAAGCTTCCACTGCCTCCTCCTTACGGAACAGCTTTGTCATATTACCACATTCAAACGGAGTCATGATCACAGTCGGTATTCCGACTCCCCGAAACAGTTCTGCCGTATAAATGCAGTTCATAACGGTTGCCAGAATCCCGATCTGGTCGGCCCGGACACGATCCATATGTTCACTGGTCCTGCCCCTCCAGAAGTTGCCGCCGCCGATCACGATCGCAATCTGCTTGCCTGCCGACAATGCCTGCTTCACCTGATCTGCCACCTGCATCACAGTAGCTTCGTCAAAGCCGGTCTTCTTTTCGCCTGCCAGTGCTTCACCGCTTAGCTTCAATAAAATCCGTGTTTCTTCCATATCAGATCATTTCCCCTCATTTTATGCAAAAAAGCTCTTAACATCAACATCCGAATAGCTTTGTGAGCAGAATCCCTCGATCACGGCACCGTTATTGATCTGTACCGAACGGGATTTGATATTTCCCATGATAACAGCCGTAGAATCCACGATCACAGGTCCCTTAATATCCAGATCCCCATTCACTGCACCCGCAACCACTGCCGACTGCGCTTCCACATTACCTACGATCACAGAGCCTACACCGATCTTTACACTGCCGGCGCTGTTAATCTCTCCGGTTATCCGTGCCGCGTTAGAATAAATTTCACTTGCATTTACTTTACCATTGATCTCTCCACTGACGATCAGCTTGCCATAGCAGTTCACATCGCCTTCCACGCTGCCGATAATATCTACGGATCCATCCGTAAATAAATTTCCTTCAATCCTGGTACCCTTCGAAATATAGGTGGTGCTGTCGCTTACCTCCGGATCCAGACCGGATTCCGTATCCTGCACAGCAGAAGTATCTGCCCCCTTCATTGCCGCAATATCAATAATCTTATCCTCCGCCATCGGATTCTCCTCCTGTTTCCTTGCTGGTGCCTTTTTATCCTTTTTCTCTGTCCTGACCGCTGTATCAGTCGTTGCTTCCCTCTTTTCTGTCTTTGATTCTGCTGACGGCTGCTTTGGTGTCCTGACTGCCTTCTGCTGCTCCTTTTTCATCGTTGCAGCCGGCTCTGGAGCCGGAGTCTCCTCCTGAACCGGAGCAGCCTCTGCCGGACTCTCTGCATTGATTCCCAAAAGTGTAAGGATATCCGTATCTTCATCAGAAGCAGGCTCCTCTGCCACAGGTTCCTCTACTACCGGATGTTCTGCAGCTGCTTCTGCCAGCAACTGGGCCAGTTCATCCGAAGGAATCCGTTTTGATTCCAAATGCCCGGTCTCCATCGTCGTACCGGCAGACTCCTCCGGTTCCTCTTCAAAATCTTCAAAATCCTCCTCCTGCAGATCAAATTCATTCAGATCTGCAAGATCGATATCCTCAAAGGTTTCCTCCTCCGTATCTGTCGTCTTCGGAGTTTCCGCCGGATTCGAATCCTGCTCCATTGTATTCACATATTCTTCATCCTCCGGCAGGGTTTCCTCTTCCAGGGTATTCACCATATCCTCGTCATCATATTCACTTACCATTTCCTCATTGCCGGGAATCAATTCATTCACAGCCTGCTTCATATCATTCTTAAAATCCTTAAAAAAACCCATGTTATCCTCCTTGCTGGCGGTTACTATATCAGAATCAGAATACCAATCCGTATAACTGCTGGATCAGATGATTCAGTTGAACGACACGAACTAATAATACTATATTCAGGATCACGGAAGCCAGGATCAGTCCGGCTGCAAAGAGCAGGATCGCCTTCTTCATTCGATTCACTCGTTTTCTTCCTGATGCCTTCTGCAAATTCTGTTCTGCCATTTCATTTCCTCATTATTAAATGTTCTGGTAATGCAAAATCCGGTCAATACAACCGATAATCCCACACATTGGGAATTATAGCATATTCAAAATCAAATTTATAGTACAAAAACATAAATTCTTCAAAATCAGACGCTTTGTTCTGAAAATGTCTGTTCTCAGTATACCCCGGAAGTCCCGTTTTGAAACACTTCTGACGGATTTCGACGTTTGTCTGAGCAACAAAAGTCCCAGACAATCGCAGCTTCCATGATTGCCTGGGACGAATACTCAGCCACCGTTCTTTATTATACTTCTATCTCTTCATTTGTCAAGGGAATTCAAATACCGGATCATTCCCGGCCCCAGTTGCTCCGTCGGTCTTGCCAGAAACCCATGGGATTCATAGAATTTCTCCCGGCCTTTGGCACACATCAGACAAAGCATCATTTCTGTATTTTCCTGTCGAAGCTCCTCTACATAGGCTGCTAACGTATCCAGCAGCATAGAACCAATTCCAATTCCCTGCGCCTGAGGCAGAACGATCAGATCCTGTACATAACAGATGACAGCTCCATCTCCGACCAGCCTTCCCATACCCACACAGGCGGAACCCTGATATGCACTGACCACATAAAGACTATGTTTCAGAGCATGCTCTGCCTGTCTCCGGCTTAAGCTCTTCCATCTTACACCGGAACGAAGTGCAAGATACGTATCAACATCCAGTGTATTATATTGTAATTTTATCTCATCCATTTCTGCTCCCATCTGATAAACGGACGGCAAGCCCTCGCTTCTGTAAATACTGCTTCAGATCAGAAATTTCCAGTTCCTTATAGTGAAACAAAGAGGCAGCCAGCACTGCATCTGCTCTGCCCTCAGTCAGGGCATCATAAAAATGCTCCGGTCTGCCTGCGCCGCCGGATGCGATCACAGGGATCTTAACGGACTCCGAAATCTGTCTGGTCAATTCAATATCATATCCTGACCTGGTTCCGTCACAGTCCATACTGGTCAAAAGCAGTTCTCCGGCACCCATCCGTTCTGCCTGCATCGCCCATTCCACTGCATCCAGTCCCATATCAATACGTCCGCCATTCTTATATATATTCCAGCCGGAACCATCCTCCCGCCTTCTGGCGTCTATTGCAACCACTACGCATTGACTGCCGAACTTATCTGCCGCCTCGGAGATCAGGGCCGGACGTTCGATCGCAGAGGAATTAACCGAAACCTTATCGGCTCCCTCCCGCAGGATCACCCGAAAATCTTCTACGGTACGGATCCCTCCGCCCACAGTAAACGGAATAAATACAGTCTCAGCCACCCGTCTTACCATGTCAGCTACGATCGCTCTGGAATCTGAAGATGCAGTGATATCCAGAAACACCAGTTCATCTGCACCTGCCTGATCATATGCTGCTCCGATCTCTACCGGATCTCCTGCATCCTGAAGATTAACAAAATTCACACCCTTTACCACACGTCCGTTATGTACATCCAGACAGGGAATGATTCTTTTTGTATGCATTTATGTTTCCTCCCCGATCTGAATAAAATTCTTTAAGATCTGCAATCCCACCGTACTGCTCTTTTCCGGATGAAACTGACAGGCAAACAGATTCTCATGCTCCACGGATGCATGAATCCTTACATTATAAATGGTTGATGCAGCCACATCCTCTTCCCGATCTGCCTGCAGATAATAGGAATGGACAAAATACACATATGGCTGCTCCGGAAGTCCCTGAAATAATGCAGCTTCCGGCTTTACCTCCAGAGAATTCCAGCCCATGTGCGGAATCTTAAGCCCCGCTGCCTCCGGAATCCTCACAATCCTTCCATCCAAAAGTCCCAGTCCACTGACTCCCGGACACTCTTCACTGGTCTGAAACAGTAACTGGAGACCCAGACAGATTCCGAGAAACGGAGTTCCCTGTTCCACCACATCATAGATTGTATTCACCAGTCCATATTCCCGGATCCGATGCATGGCATCACCAAAGCTTCCCACACCCGGAAGGATCACCCTGTCACTACTGAGAATTTCATCCCGGTCTCTGGTAATGCATACCTCTTCTCCCAGATACCGGAGTGCTTTTTCCACACTTTTCATATTCCCTGCATCATAATCAATAATCGCTATCATTCTGTTATATCCTCTATTGTATTATTCTTCCTCCGTGGAAAAACTGACTTCCGCAGATAAAGCCTCAATCTGACGGGAATATTCCACTGTATCCAGAGAAAGCAATGCCAATGCATCTTCCGGGCTGACCCCATAGACAGAGCTTAAGGCACTGACGATCTTTCCCCTTGCGTTATTCAAATCCTCAACAATACCCAGGCTCTTTGCATCCTCGTAATAGTCATCATATTTCCCCAGTCCCTGCACCAGTGCATTCAGTGCCAGATCCGGTGCATCCAGTCGTACATAGTTCTCATATGCCTCATACTGGCGTTCCACATACATAACCGTGTACACCTTATCCTCTAATTCCTGATCCTGTTCCTTTACCTCCACTCCAAGAATCTCACGGTATGCCATACCGTATTTCTGACGCTGGAAATAATTGGTCGTCTTCGTGATCGCCAGTGTATAATCGAAGATACTGGTACCCAGGATAATAAATCCACCTATAGAGAAAAAGAATATCATAACAAGGGCCACCAGCACCTTGTTCAGCTTTTTATCCGGTCCCTCTTCTGCCAGCAGCTTTTCATCCTCTGCCTTCCGGGCTGCCTTTTTCTCTGCAAGCTTTGCAGATTTTCCTTCCTTGGCTGACTTTCGCTTGGCATCGTTTTCTGCCTTCTGCATCTTCTTCTGTTCTTTTTTCTCAAGCTTTGCCTGAAGCTTTTCTTCCTTTTTCTTTGCAAGCTCCGCTTCCTGCTCCGGGGTTAATTCATCTTCTTCATCATCTCCGAACAGAATATCCAGAAAGCGGTTTCTTTTCTTTTCACTGATATCCGGAACATCTGCCAATTCGGGAGGGATTTCAAAATCCGGTATCTCATCGGTTTCCGGAATTGACGCAGCTGCATCAGGATTCCCTTCAATCCCGAGCATGGCAAATAACTCTTCCATATTTTCATTATCATTGGAAGAGGAGGTGGTATCCATCAGACTCTGATTCAGAGCCTCCATATCTGCTTTTTTCTCTTCCGGTTCAGAAACAGTCTCCAGACTCTCTCCCACCGCTCCGGCATCTGAAAATACTTCATTGATCAGAGAATCCAGATCAACATCTGCTCCGTCTCCGGACATATCCATGTCCATACTCAGATCCGGCATCTCTGTCATAGGAGAATCAGAAGAATTCCCTACCGCTTCTATCAGCGTATCTATGTAACCTTCGTCTCCGGAAAGAGTGTCAACATAACCATCATCCGTATTCTCCAGTTCAGAAAGGCTCTGCAGCGCCTGCTCCAGTGCCGGATCATCCGTTTCGTCCAAATAAGTCTCGCTAATATTCAGTTCTGACAGATCCTCCATTTCCTTTTCAAACGAAACCGGATCCATTTTCATTTTCGTTATATCTACATCATCAAAATCAATATCTTCAAAATCCATGGAATTCATATCCATGTCCGCCAGTTCATCCAACTGATCCAGCTCGGAAAGCTCTTCCACCGGAATCTCTGAATCCGCCCATGCAACATCCTGGATATTCTCTGCGTCCCTGGCCAGTGTTTCCTCCAGTTCCGGCTCCGTCTCTGGTATTACCAGCTCACTGATGGAAGGATTGGGTGATTCCAGCTCCTCTTCCGTCATCACTTCATTCTCAACATTTTTTAATAACTGGTCTAAATAATTCTCATCCATACACTCACCTTCTTCATGAAGTCTCTCCTGTTTACTATACAATAAGCCCTGCTAAAAAACAAGTTGCATTTCACAAAGAAATATAATATATTATGAATAGTGGTTGTTTACCATACATATTTAAGGAGGGATTACAATGAAGTCTTCAATGTATATTGAATATCAGGGAAAACAATTAGATGAAAAAGAAATCATTGCAAAAGCAAAGCGCATCTGGGTTGATAATGGAAATAAGGCATCCGAGTTAAAGACACTGAAATTGTATATCAAGCCGGAGGAAAACACCGCATATTATGTATTGAATGATGAGATCAGCGGCGGTTTTCCGTTAGATTAACAGCAAAAGATTCAGGATCAGAGGTATAAAAAAGCAGGCATCATATGAAAATGATGCCTGTTCTTTTTCTATGTGATCTCATTTCATCTATTCCTGTTTCCGATCCATAATAATAACTATTGACCATAGCCGACCAGACCGTCAATAATATGTACCAGGTCACCGATCTCCGGTTTCGAAACCTGTGCGTTAGCCCCTAAAAGTTCTCCCTTCCGCTTCATATCATCATTGATCAGGGAAGAAAATATAATGATCGGAATGTTTTTCAATTCATCATCCTCCCGCACCAGACGTACCAGACGATGTCCATCCATGACCGGCATCTCGATATCCGTGATCAGCAGCTTGACGCCATATTGTACACCATTATTCTTCTTCAGCGTACAGATCATATCCCATGCCTCCTGTCCATTTGCCTTAATGGTCAGATTGGTATAACCGGCGATCTCTAAGGAATCCCGTATCATAGTGGAGAGCATCGGGGAATCCTCTGCCACCAGGATCGGTACATCACTTCGTTCCCGTTCTCCTAACTCTTCCAGTTCGGATACCTTCAGACTTGTTTCCGGACAGATTTCCTCAACAATACGTTCAAAGTCCAGAATCAGGATCAGCTTATTTCCCTTTTTAATGATACCGGTTGACATTCCGCTGCCATTTGCATTGATCGTAACATCCGGTTTTACAATCTCATTCCAGGAAATCCGGTGGATCCCCAGCACCTGTTCCACATGAAAACCAATATGAAGATTATTAAAATTTGTAATGATCAGCATATCGGAATCAGACTCCATATCATGATCAAAGCCAAGTATAGAAAATAAATCCATAACTGTTATGATATCGCCCCGTGGCATAAACATACCTTCAATACAAGGATGTGAATTCGGTATTGGCGTAATCGGCTGCATCGTAAGGATCTCCTTCACCTTCGCAACATTGATCCCATAATGATTACCTCCCACTACAAATTCCAGTACTTCCAGTTCATTCGTTCCACTCTCTAATAAAATATTCGTCTCCAAGCTAACACCTCCCTATTGTACACGAAGCATATACTCCTCATCCTCATATGTAACCCGAACCTTTAAAGACGTAATCTGCCCGATCATGCCTTCTGACATCTGGAACACCAGAACTGCCTTCTGACTGCTCCCTGCCGGCACTACACTCTGTAACGTACCCAGATCATCCGTCAATATTGTAAGCATCGGCTTTGCTTCTCTCGAATCATTCATCACCAGCTTATAATCAATCGAATGATGCAACAGATCGATCTCAGCATCCTGTTCTGTCTGATTGGAAATGCTAAATTCCAGAACTACCAGCTTATGCCCCGGTTCGGCATCTAACGATACTAACGGGGACTCCTTCTCTGCAGACGGATACTGATCCAAAAACAGACACTGATCAAACTCAATGGCAAATCCTTCGAGACCAAGCACTTCCGCAATATCTGTAATTTCCCTGATAGTCTCTGCCGTAGAAGCCTCTGTTGTCCCATCTTCCTCCGTTGATGTAGAAGCTGTCTCGTCGGATACCGTTTCCGCAGGTTCGGATGTATCCGTATCCGTATCCGCTTCTGACTCTGTTTCCGGTTCGATCAACGGTTCCTGATAATTTTTATCATACTTCAATAACAAATCTGCCGCATATTCTGCTATTATCCGGTTGTCTTCCTCTGAGATCACTGCCCCACAGCCGGACAATAAAAATGATACCACCAGAACAGCAGGCAGGCACCATAGTTTTTTCATATGGACACCTCCAATTAGTAATACCATAATATTAGCACGTTTCCTGCCTGCCATCAAGAAATATCCGTGTCAAGATTAAAATAAAATTCAACTCCCTCTGAAACATTCCGCACACCATATGCTTTTCCATGTCCCTCCATGGCTGCTGCTACAATGGACAGCCCGACTCCGCTTCCGCCATACTCTCTTGTTCTTGCCTTATCCACTTTATAAAACTTGATCCATAACTTATCCAGTTCATCCTCCGGGATCTGATTTCCGGTATTAAACACCACAACCTGCAGTTCCTTCTCCAACGGAACCAGACGGATACTGATCCTTCCGTTTTGTGAAACATAATGAATCGCATTTGTCACATAATTCATGACAACCTCCTCGATCAGGAATTCGTCTGCCCATACATAAACCGGCTCCTCCGGCGGCATCTCCAGCGTAACTCCCTTTTCCTCAAGCAGAATATCTGAAGTGCTGCAGATATTCCGGATCAGTTCGGCTATATCAAACCGGCCCATCTTCACCTGACTTTGCCCGAACTCCAGCTCATTCAGGGAAAGCAGCTTTTTCACCATATTATTCATCTTATTCGCTTCATCCATGATCACATCGCAATAAAAATCCCGACTCTCCGGATCATCATTAATACTTTCCTTTAACCCTTCTGCATAACCCTGGATCAGCGCAATCGGCGTTTTCAGTTCATGGGAAACATGAGACAGAAATTCCTTTCGCATCTCATCTACCTGATTTTTATTCTCAATATCATGATGCAGTTCATTATTGGCTGTCTTCAGTTCAGAAATTGTTGATTCCAGTTTCACGGATAAACGGTTCATCGTATCTCCCAGTTCACCGATCTCATCCTTTGACTTCACCCGTACCCGTGCATTAAAATCCAGATTTGACATCCGCCTTGCCACGATCGCCATATCATGTATGGGTTTTGTAAAATACCAACTGATGCATGATATAACGATAGCTGCCACCAGCATAATAGACAGACTGAAATAAAGAAAGGTTCGATTGGTAAATTCCGCACTGTTATTGATCGCATCCATAGAAGTACGGATTACGATCATATAACCATTACCCAGAAAACCAGTCAGATCATAATAGCCGGTCTTCATCCGGTCATCCTGATGCTCTTCAACCATATACAAGCGCCCGCTCCCAAGAAATCCCGGATTGGTTATCAATTTCGTCATGGAATTCAGACTGTCGAACATCATACCCTTTTCATTAGTAGTGGTATAGATCTTACTGACTCCGTCACTGACAACAATGATCGCATTATTGGGATTGCTTAAACCCTCAAAACCAATCTTCAGTTCTTCATCGCTCCATTCACTGTGTGCAAACAGGGCATCCACCTGATGATAAAGGCTCTCCAGATTCTCCTTTGCCTCCGCCTCAAACAGAAAAAAGGAACCTCTGTGATACAGGATCCAGCTTACTAAAATGATTGCGCCGATCGAAAATATAGAAACAATGGTTAATCGAAACTGAATGGAATGTCTCATTTTGACACCTCAAATTTATAGCCCATTCCCCATATGGTCTTAATATACTCTCCCCGTTCCTTCAACTTGCTCCTCAACTTCTTTACATGGGTATCAATCGTCCGGGCATCTCCAAAATAGTCATAGTTCCATACATTATTCAATATCTTCTCCCTGGACAGGGCAACCCCCTGATTCATAACAAAATAATGCAATAATTCAAATTCCTTAAAGCTTAACTCAACCGGTTCCCCGTCAATCTTAACCATATGAGCATTAATATCCAGTTCAATGCCTCCTGCCTGCAATACATCATCCGTCTGCAGGTTACTGGTTCTTCGAAGCACTGCCTCCACCCGGGCAACCAGAATCTTTGGACTAAACGGTTTGGTAATATATTCATCAATTCCCAGTTCATATCCTAATAGCTCGTCCCGCTCGTCTGCTTTAGCTGTCAGCATGATGATCGGCACCTTGGAATACTGACGAATCTCCTTACACACCTGCCAACCGTCCAGTTTTGGCATCATAACATCCAGAATGATCAGAGAAATGTCCTTCTGTTCAAAGAAGACATCCAATGCCTCTTCGCCATTTTCTGCCTCTAACACCTGAAAATCCTTATGCACCAGAAAATCCCGTACCAGTTTACGCATTCTGCTTTCATCATCTACAATTAAAATCTTGATCCTTTCCATGTATCTACCCCCAACGGCTATTCTGAACTCACTATACCAGAGGAATATGATAAATCTGTGAAAAAGAAATCCGTTCTTTTACTTTTAAGGTTTCGTGAAATCATTCTGCTCCGTTTCCGTTTCTGTTGATGAATCAATCCCGAGTTCTGCTTCCCGCTCCCGGATCTTTGCCTCCCGTCTTGTCAGCTCCTCTTCCCAGCCGGCATACCGGTTCAGTATCTTATTCTCTGTATTAATATACCCGACATTGGGATTCAATACGGTAATAGCAAACATGGCGACAACAATAAAGATCAGAACGCCTATCGTGATCAGATACTTCCGTTTTTGAATATCAAACTGTCTGCTCTCATTCTGCAGGAATTCCAACTGCTCCTGCTGCACCCTGGGAATCCCTCTGGCCGGCGGGACATAAATGACCGGAAGCTTCTCTTCCTCCATCTTCAGATCTCCAGTCAGAAAATCACGGAATTCTCCCAGAAACTGAAATCCCACAGGTGTTTTAAATACCCTTTTTTCCGCCAGCTTGCAGTACAGTGACAGCATATTCTCTTCATTTGTCAGATCAATCCGGTTTTTTAATGTCTCAATATTCAACTGCTCCTGCCTCGCTGCCTGTGCTTCTTCTGCATTGTCAAACTGAAAGCCGCTCACAACCCAGCTGCTTTCCACCGGTTCTGTCAACAGTTCATCCAACCCGCTTTTTTCCATAAGGATCCTCCTTTCGTCCCTCCCTGCTCCGGGAAATCTCATGTGTAAATGTGCCGATTAAGAAAGGGTGTTACAAACCATCTGTCTGAACACCCTTTTACCTTTTTCTATTCTGCTTCTCCGCCGGAGTTCTCTTCCGAAGGATTCTCTTCACTATTGTCTATACCTGTATCATTATTCACCAGGCTGATATCATGCTCCCCGGCCAGCGTATTTAACTGATTCTCATAATCCGTAAATATGGTTTCCGATTCTGTGATCAGTGCATCGGCCTCTGCCAGAATGTCCGTATCACAGGCTTCAATCGCCTCTGCTACCTTTTTCAGTGCATCCATCTGTTTATTGGCACCGTTAAGACAGACCGTCTTTACATTCTGAACCTCTTCCGTCTCTGCTGCAACTGCATTTAATTCCGTCAGATAATTTTCATACTTTGGAATGATCGAACTCTGCAACGCGGTCAATAACTCCTGTGAGTTTGAATCATTATTATTCACATAACCATTATATTCATTGATGGCTTCCTTTTGAAGCTCCTGAATCGGCTGCATATTACTCAGATAGGTATATAAATCATCCTTCACTGCATCACCCTTGCCACAAGCGGCAGTACACAGCATTATTCCAGTCAGTACGATCATTACGGCAATCTTTTTCATTCTCTTTTTCATAACGTTTCCTCTGCATGAACTATTTTAATATCTCATTTTCCTGTCCATTCTAACATATACATTTTCAAATTTCAACCAGGAATCAGTAGTATGTGATAAGGCATCCTCCCACTGCGTGGGTCCCTCCTTACCAGGGGTATGTGATAAGGCATCCTCCCACTGCGTGGGTCCCTCCTTACCAGGGGTATGTG
>CAJULG010000001.1:188115-553086 GCA_910587045.1 uncultured Lachnospiraceae bacterium
CTTACCAGGGGTATGTGATAAGGCATCCTCCCACTGCGTGGGTCCCTCCTTACCACAAGAAATGGAGCTGGCGGGAATCGAACCCGCGTCCGAAGGCCCTTCCATTACAGTTTCTTCCATCACAGTCCGCATATATTCTTTCCCTTAACCGGCCGCCTGCGAACGGGCTGCCAGTCTTGGTAGCTTCATGAGTCTTCGACTGCTGCAAAGCTTAGGCAGCCGAGTGCCCCGCATGGATGAAGCCGGTGATCTTAAGCTGCGGGAGACCTAAGGCCGACTGCTGCGCTTAGGCAGCTAATGCAAATTTTTCGTCTGCGTTTATATTTAGATTTCTAAGTTTTAACGTGGTCCTAGTCCACGGATGGCTTCCATAATTTCAAAACCCCCGTCGAAACCAGTACAACCCCCTGCTTATGCTGATTGCATGGTATTCAGACGAACTTCTGATATTAGAGTATCCATTTCTCCGGAAAATGTCAACCCCGAACTATCATTCTTTTCAAACATACGATCGGTACTATTGTTCTGTTTCCGGTTCCTCGTCAAGCTGCCGGTTTATTTCCTGCAGATCCTGATTATCCAGGCCGGAGGAATTCTGCGTTCCCTGACTGTATCCGGATTCCTCTTTCTGATTCCGATAGCTTGGATAAAGCCAGAATTTCCCCAGCAGGAAACCGGCACTGATTCCGATGATCATACAGCCGGCACAGATCCAGAGCATTTTGCGAAAGTTCTTCCGCTTCTGGATTTCTTTTTTGTTTGTTCTCGCATGGTTCCGCTGTTTTCCCTTTTCCTGACTCATATCGCTTCCTCCTGATCCTGTCTGTAATTTACTGTAGATTCCGGATTTTGAATTCCTTTTCCGCTTCCCGTTTCTGATCCTTTTTGGCAATGTCCTGCCGCTTGTCATACAGCTTCTTTCCTCTTGCCAGTCCAATTTCCACCTTGACCAGACTATCCTTAAAATACACCTTTAACGGAACAATGGTATATCCTTTTTCTTTGGACTGTCCCATCAGCTTATGAATCTCTGCCTTGTGCAGCAGCAGCTTCCGGGTCCGTAACGGATCTTTATTAAAGATGTTCCCCTTTTCATAAGGACTGATATGCATATGATATATGTATATCTCCTCATTCTCCACACCGATAAAGGCTTCCTTGATACTACAATGTCCCAGCCGGAGGGACTTCACCTCCGTTCCTGCCAGGGCGATCCCTGCTTCATAGGTGTCCTCTATAAAATAGTCATAGTATGCCTTTTTATTATTTGCGATCAAACGGCTTCCCTTTTCCTTCGCCATACCATTCCTCTCCTTATGTTAACGTTCTGTTTCCTCAGACAAAGGCACCGGCAGAAAATCAATCGTCTTCATAATACGATCCGTATCCTTTACCATGATCCTCACCTTTTGTCCCAGGGTATAACTTCTTCCGGATTCTTTTCCTATCATAGCATACTTTTCTTCATCGTAATAGTAATAATCATCCGTCAGATTCGACACATGGATCAATCCCTCTACCGTATTCGGCAGCTCCACATACATTCCCCATGTCTGAATACCGGAAACAATACCTTCGTAGCATTCTCCGATCCGCTTTGACATATACTGTACCTTTTTCAGCTTTTCCACTTCCCGTTCCGCCTCATCCGCCCGGCGTTCCAGCTTCGAGCATTCCTCACTGACCTGAGGCAGTATGCGCTCATAATGAGCAGAGCGCTTTTCATTCAAGCCTCCGTGCAGATGCTCCTTAATGATCCGATGGATCTGCAAGTCCGGATAACGCCGGATCGGAGATGTAAAATGGCAGTAATACTGCGTGGAAAGGCCAAAATGTCCCGAACAGACTGTGGTATACCTTGCCTGCTTCATGGAGCGCAATGTCAACCGGCTGATCATTGCTTCCTCCGGAGAGCCTGCGATCTTCGCCAAAAGCTTCTGGAATTCTTTGGGATGCAGATTCTCTGATGCCGCCTTAAAATAATAACCGAAATTTGAGATCAGTATGCTGAGCTTATTGATCTTTTCCGGATCCGGCGCTTCATGCGTCCGGTATACAAAAGGTATTTCCTGCCAGAAAAAGGTTTCTGCAACCGTTTCGTTTGCTATCAGCATAAAATCCTCGATCAGCTTATTTGCAGACAAGCGTTCATAAGGCTTTATTTCTACCGGAAATCCCTTTTCATCCAGAATGATCTTTGATTCCGGAAAATCAAAGTCCACAGATCCCCGCTTGTCCCTCCGGCTCCGCAGAATATCTGCCAGTTCCTTCATGGCATAGAACATGGGAAGGAATTCCTCATACTCCTGCATCAGTTCCGGATCTCCGTCCTCCAGGATCCGGTTCACACTGGTATAGGACATCCTCCGATCTACCCGGATAACGGTTTCCGCAATTTCATGACTGGTGACCCTTCCTTTCTCATCAATCTGCATGATACAGCTTAATGCCAGACGGTCTGCTCCCTGATTCAAGGAACAGATTCCATTGGACAGTTTATGCGGAAGCATAGGGATCACCCGGTCTACCAGATATACACTTGTCCCGCGCTTCCGTGCCTCCTCGTCAAGTGGCGAATGCTCCTCCACATAATGGGATACATCCGCAATGTGTACCCCCAGTTCATATCCGCTTTCACTTTTCCGCAGAGTGATCGCATCATCCAGGTCCTTGGCATCTTCTCCATCAATGGTAACCGTCTGCCAGTCACGCAGATCCTTCCTGCCGGCCAGTTCCCGGGAATCCACTATATCCGGTGTCCGCTGAGCCTGCCGAAGCTCCATGTCACTGAATTCTACCGGCAGCTCATAGGCTCTTACAATGGACAGAACATCGGTTGCCGGATCATTTACATGTCCCAGTATTTCCGTGATCCGTCCCTCCGGCTTCTTATTCTTTCCTCCAAAATCTGTGATCCGCACCACAACCTTATGGCCCCGGACCGCCCCCTTATTCCATGCCTTGGGAATAAAAATATCCTGGTTTACCTTATTGTTGTCCGGCACGACAAAGCCAAAGCCTTTTCCCGGATCATAGGTTCCTACCAATTCCTGTATTCCATGCGAAAGGATCCGGATGATCTCTCCCTCCTTCCTTCTGCCCTGTTCCGCTTTTGCATTTGTGACCCGCATCTGAACCGTATCCAGATGAAAGGCACCATTGCATTGATTGCCCGGAATAAAGTAATCCTCTTCCTCTCCTTCTACTGTTACAAAACCGAACCCCCGGCTGTTTCCGGTAAATACACCGCATACGGTATACTCCTCCGGCTTCTGGAACTTGCCTTTCGGTGTCTTCATAACCAGGCCTTCTCTTATCAGCTCGTCCAGAATCCGGGATAATACCGGTTTATCCTCCTCTGCCACCTGGAATAGATATGCCAGTTCCTTATATTTCATCGGCTTATATTCCGGACTGTATATGACATCCTTGATCTTCCTTTTCCGTTCCTGATACTGTTCTTGTTCTTCCATAACTTCCTCCCTAAAATAAACCGGATCGCGCCTGACGATATCTTCTGTATAAAAAAGCAAAAGCTGCCGCTTTCACGACAGCTTTTATCTACTTAAAAATACCCAGACCCAAAACCAAAGCCAGTACAAAGAATAAAACCGCTAGTATCGTGGTGATCGTTACCATGCGTGATTCCTTTGACCGCCCTTTATTCTTGCTCCAATAAGTCTCTGTCGAGCCACCGCCGATGGAACTGGACAGACCATTGGATTTTCCTTCCTGTGATAAAACTAATACTGCCATAATAACAGATACAAGCAAAAATATAATTGTAAGTGCAAGCTGCATATTGACACCTCCCGTTCTGAAAACTCAACTAGAGGCTATTTTAACACAGCACCATGGAAAATACAAGCAATATATGAAAGTTTTGATCATATCTGCTCCTACATCCGGTAAATGGATACTTTGCCAAGCTCTTCCTCAATCCGAAGCAACTGGTTATACTTTGCATTCCGATCGGAACGGCAGGGAGCTCCGGTCTTGATCTGACCCGCATTCACCGCTACGGATAAATCAGCAATAAAACTGTCCTCCGTTTCACCGGACCGGTGCGAGATTACTGTACTGTACCCGGCTCTGGATGCCATATGAATGGCATTTAAAGTCTCTGTCAATGTACCGATCTGATTATATTTGATCAGAATGGAATTGGCGATCTTTGCTTCAATTCCCATCGCCAGACGTTCCGTATTCGTGACGAACAGGTCATCCCCTACCAGTTGTATCTTCTCTCCCAGACGGTAGGTCAGAAGCTTCCAGCCCCGGACGTCATTCTCATTTAAACCATCCTCAATCGAAAAGATCGGATATTTTGCTACCAGTTCTTCATAATACTGAACCATTTCCTCCGCATTGCGGTATACATCCCTGCCGGACATCTTACTTTCTCCCGGGAAATAATACAGATCCTGCGTATCTACATACAATTCAGAAGCTGCCGCGTCAATCGCAATCTTTACATCCTCACCCGGACGATAGCCTGCCTGGGTGATCGCCTCCACGATCAGATCCAGCACCGCCTGTGAGCTTGGCAGATCCGGTGCAAAACCACCCTCATCTCCAACCGCAGTGGACAACCCTTTTTCCTTTAATATTTTTTTCAGGGTATGATAGATCTCACAGGCCATCTGCAT
This sequence comes from uncultured Lachnospiraceae bacterium, assembly GCA_910587045.1. GTDB lineage: Bacteria > Bacillota > Clostridia > Lachnospirales > Lachnospiraceae > CAG-632. The sequence continues at coordinate 192,765 of CAJULG010000001.1, forward strand.
GGCATGCTTTACCGAATCCGCTCCTACCGGTGCGATCATAAATTCCTGCAGATCAACCGTATTGTCCGCGTGCTTTCCTCCGTTCAGAATGTTCATCATCGGTACAGGCAGAGTCCTGGCATTCACTCCGCCGATATAACGGTACAACGGCATCTTCAGGACAGTTGCCGCAGCCTTGGCCACTGCAAGGGAAACACCCAGGATCGCATTGGCTCCATACTTTGATTTATTTTCCGTCCCATCCGCCTCCAGCATGATCCGGTCAATTTCAGCCTGCTGAAATACATTCTGACCGATAATGCGGTCAGCGATCCGTGTGTTTACATTCGTTACCGCATTCTGAACTCCCTGCCCCAGATACCGCTTCTCACCATCCCGCAGTTCTAAGGCTTCATGCTCACCGGTAGAAGCACCGGAAGGCACCTGTGCCCGTCCCGTGATTCCTCCATCCAGCTCTACATCAACCTCTACGGTAGGATTCCCTCTGGAATCCAGGATCTCTCTGGCATGAACATCTACTATTTTAACTTCTCGCATAACAACGCCTCCTGCACAAAAACTTTATTGATAAGTATGTGCAGAAGGCGGTGCATTCATACATCCAAACGAAAAAAACCTTCCTTGTACTTTGCCGGTGCAGGAAGGCCTTTTTCAACAGATTATATATTAAAATCTTCACACGGACGACAGTCTCTGTTCTACCTGGTGGATGAAAACATCTCCGGCTTTCAATTTCGTATCCTTCACAGGAAGGATTACTTCTCCATTGCGGATCAGAACCACAATATCTATATGATACTGTCGTTCAATATCCTTTACCCTCATTTTATAATAAGGACAGGTAGCATCCACTTCAACCTTTACCGTTGCCTTCACCATTCCGCTCCCGTCCGGCTTCTGCAGCTTTGTATACTGTTCCACGAATCCCGCAGAGATGATACCGGTTGGAATGGCAACCACTCCAACACCCAGGAAGGAAATAATGATGGCCATCAGCCGCCCCAGTATGGTCACCGGATATACATCCCCGTATCCCACGGTCAGGATCGTGGATATACTCCACCAGATTCCGGAAAAGGCATTATTAAATACCTCTGGCTGAGCCTCATGCTCTGCACTGTACATCCCGAGGGAAGAAAAGAGCATCAGAACCAGAATGATGAATACGGATGATATGATCTGATTTTTCTTTTCCCGCAGAACGGAGGTGATGACATGGAAGGAATCATAATAGGCATTGATCCGGAACAGATGCAGGATCCGTACGACCCGCAGCATCCGCAGGGCAACGAACCCCGACAGGAAGAAAAAGGGCAGGATCGTACACAGATCTACGATTCCGTCAAAGGAGATCAGAAACCTTAACACTGCCTGTATCCGGCTGCGATCTGGATACAGGTATTCCGCCGTCCAGATCCGCAGGGCATACTCGATCGCGAATATAATAACCGTAACCGTTTCCACGGTTTTGAATACAGGGGTATAGGGACGCAGGGCATCAAAGGTCTCCAGAAACAGAACTGCAATATTCAGCAGGATCACGATCACAATGAAGATATCAAATGCTCTGCTTATGAAATCCTCCCGTTTTCCGATCTGAATGATATCAAAAATGCGTTTTTTCTTCCCCTTCATCCAACTGATTCCCCAATCGAATCACAACAGGCAAGATAATACTGATACAGCTCTTCCATCATCTCCAGCCCGCTCTTTGTTCCGTGCAACGGTTCATAATCGCCTTTGATCTGATAGGAGCTGTATTCCTCCCCGGATATCTCCCGTTCCACATCCTCGCAATAATAGTAATAATGCTCCTGCGGTTTATGCTCATCACTTGTTTCCCCCATAAACACCTTTCCGTCTTCATCCAGATAAGCAAGTTTTGTCATATAATAATCCAGCCCGTATTCCTCATTCATGTTCAAATAGGACGTTTTCAGAACACTGCCCGCATAATCTGAATTATAATTCCGGATTATATTTTCCTCTGGCAGATATTCATATCCATGATTGCCAAATGCACCATATCCCCATTGATCCATCAGGGTATGCAGTGTCCCGGAGCCTGATGCTGTCCCATCACCAGGCTCATAAGTATACAGACTGACATAAAAGCCGCTTGGCCCGGCCGCCAGCTCCGGTATGGCATCTTCATCCAGATATACCAGATCAAATTCAAAATCCGCAAAATAATCTGCAAAATCATTGCCATTCTCATTGCATACTGCTTTACAGTCTTCCACAAAGCTCCGCACCTGCTGTGCATAAGCCGAAATCCATCGCTTCTCCTCCGGAAGCTGTTCTGCGTCAATCCGTTCAAAATAGGAATCCAGCTCCTGTAACAATTCCTCTGATGATAGCTCTGTTGTCTCTGTCGTCGTATCTTCCGTCCTCTCATCCGGCCCGGTCTGATCGTCCGTCGCGGTCGTTTCTAACTCCTGCTCTGTCCCTGTATCCGGGGCATTTTCTCCAGCCAAAATCGTAGAGCCGCACCCGGACAGACTAAAGATTAACATTACCAGAAGAATCCGGATTCCTTTTCTCATTTGCATACCAATACCCTCCTTCTGTTATTTCTTTACCAACAGGGACGTTCCTGTCATCTCCTTTGGCTGCGGAAGCTCCATGATCTCTAATAAGGTCGGTGCGATATCCGCCAGGCACCCGCCTTCCCGCAGAGTATAGGCATCATCATAATTTACCAGAATAAACGGTACCGGATTGGTCGTGTGAGCGGTATGCGGCGCACCTGTCTCATAATCGATCATCTTCTCTGCATTTCCGTGATCGGCGCAGATGAATAAGACACCGCCGGCCTCCTTTACTGCATCTACCGTTGCTCCTACACACTGATCCACCCGCTCGACTGCTTTGATCGCCGCCGGGATCACGCCGGTATGACCTACCATATCCGGATTGGCAAAGTTAATGATGATCACATCATATTTCCCGGATTTTACTGCTTCCACCAGATTAACACCCACCTCCGGTGCGCTCATCTCCGGCTGCAGGTCATAGGTTGCAACAGACGGTGATTTTACCAGCGTCCGGCTCTCATCCTTATTCGGTTCTTCCACGCCTCCATTAAAGAAAAAGGTAACATGGGCATACTTTTCTGTTTCCGCCAGACGAAGCTGGGTCTTGCCCATTGCTGCCAGATATTCTCCAAAGGTATTGGTGACCGCCTCCTTTTGGAATGCAACGGTCTTGTTACCGATAGTCTCATCATAATCCGTAAAGCAGACATAGGTTAACGGCATAAATCCGTTTTTACGTTCGAATCCGCTGAATTCTACATCACAAAAGGCTCTGGTAATCTCTCTTGCCCGGTCCGGACGGAAATTAAAGAAGATCACGGAATCCTTTGGCTTTACCAGTGACAACGGTACGCCTGCCTCATCAACGATCACTGTCGGCAGTACAAATTCGTCTGTTACCTCCTTCGCATAGGAATCCGCCATAGCCTGGACAGCATCCGTTGCCTTCTCACCTTCTCCATACACCAGAGAGGCATAAGCCTGCTCCACCCGCTCCCAGCGGTTGTCCCGATCCATCGCATAGTAACGTCCGGACAAGGAAGCAATCTTCCCCACACCGATTTCCTTCATCTTCTCCTCCAACTCTGCGACAAAGTCCTTACCAGAGGCTGGAGGGGTATCCCGTCCGTCTAAAAACGGATGCACATATACATTCTCAATTCCCTGCCGCTTACATAATTCCAGCAAGCCGTATAAATGGGTATTATGACTGTGCACGCCGCCATCCGACAACAATCCCCATAAATGCAGGTCGGAATGATTCTCCTTTACATTGTTGATCGCACGCAGCAGCTCCGGATTCTCAAAAAAATCTCCATCCTGAATGGACTTGGTGATCCGGGTCAGCTCCTGGTATACGATCCGTCCGGCACCGATGTTCAGGTGCCCAACCTCGGAATTACCCATCTGTCCGTCCGGAAGTCCCACTGCCAGGCCGGACGCATTTCCCTTTACAAACGGACATTCCTTCATTAATCTGTCCATGACAGGGGTATTCGCCTGGGCGATCGCATTTCCCTCAACCTTGTCATTTAAACCATAACCATCCAGTACCATTAATACAACCGGCTTCTTACTCATCACTTTTATCTCCTTTAAAATTATTAGTAATTCTATCCATTTCTGTCGTTCTTATCTTAGCATAATCATTCCCTGCATTCAAGATTTTCATTCCAGAAAGACATCTTGAAATTCCATATTCAATATGCTATGTTAATGCTGACAGCAGATACATATAATCTATAGAAGCAATTTATAATGAATCGTAAATGATCGTGATCAGAAACAGAAAGGGAATGCATATGAAGACAAAACGCAGAAATCATGGATTTTCCATGGTCGAGATCATTATTGTGATTGCCATCATGGCAATCCTGGCAGCCGCTCTGGCTCCCCAGCTCATTAAATATGTAAGAAAGTCCAGAAGATCTACGGATATTCAGTCAGGAGATGAAATCCAGTCCAGCTTTGCCCGTGCCTATATTACACTTGCAAAGGAGGATACCTACGATCCTTCCAGTGATTCCGGGGATGTGTATATCCGGCATGATCATACTGTTCCAAACCCGCCGCAGACACTGGCGGATTATGCGTTTCTGGAGCTGGGTCTCATTCCGGCCTCCAAGACGAATTCCAATTACTACTGGCATATCGAATACGATTCGGCTACCGGAAAGGTCAATAAGATTTCTCTGACAGATACTGCAGGTGCTGGCGGAAGCATATCCCATGAAGTATTTCCGGATTCCGGGGATTTTGCGGAAGGAATCTGATCATTTAGCATATTCAAAATGCTGGTAATCCTTCGGATCGTCCCAGTCTCCGCCCCAGATAAAACCATGCTCTGTAAACAGCCGGTAACACAGATCCTCCCGGTCAATTCTGTAAGGAAATGAGATACTCCGGTCTGCATAAGCCGCTCCGTTCTGTGGCTGAATGATACCTGCGCTGCTGACACATGGATTATAAAGTGGATTCACGTCGATCGCCAGTCCACGGGAATGCGCGGAAAGACTGGATGAACCGGAGATCAGCCGGTAATTAAAGCAGGAGGTATTGTTATCCTCCATAGAACTTATGTCGTCTCCATTATACTCTTCCATCAGACCGATACGTTCGATCGGATATTCCTCTTCGAATAATTCCCAGAAGATTTCCAGCAGATCCTCCGCGATTATCCGGTTGCAGATCAATTCCCCCCGTTGTATCTCATGATCAAAATTGAAATGCAGCACATGTATATGACATAAATCTTCATACCGGATCTCACTGCATTCCTCCGGTGGAAATGAAACACCGGTGATCCGTTCCTTCAGCGCATCCGAGATCGGCTCGGAATAAAACGCTCTCTTAAGCATTGTCACCGTATCTTCTCTCTCCATATTTTGTAAGGATACTGTATCTACCGACAAAAAAAGCTCCTGATCCGGTTTCCTGCATAATACTGCTATCATACAGAAACCGGTCAGGAGCAGCAAAGAACGAAACAGATGCTTCCATCCTTCCTGCTTCATTCTGCATCCCTCTTTCCCTTCCTGTTCTGGAACTGCATTTCCCCACTCTGTAAGGAACTATAACAGGATATGCAAAATGAAACCTTCCTATTCCTGGATACAGCCGTCCTCCAGATGCAGGATCCGGTCCGTCATAGAGGCAATATTGGGATCATGGGTAATGATGATCACGGTCTTTCCCTGCCGGTTGATCTCACCCAGCAGCTTCATGATCTCCAGCCCTGTATTCTTATCCAGGGCTCCAGTGGGCTCATCCGCAAGGATGATACTGTTATCCGAAGCCAGCGCCCTGGCGATGGCACAGCGCTGCTGCTGGCCGCCGGATATATGGACAGGCAGCTTCTTTGCCAGATCTGCAATGCCCAGTCGCTCCAGCTGCTTCATGACAATCTCCTTCCGCTCCTTCTTCGGTACCCCCTTTGCCAGCAACGGCAGTTCCACATTCTCAAATACCGTATAACGGTTCATCAGGGCGAACTGCTGGAACACGAAGCTCACATGCTGCTTCCGGAAGAGATGCAGGTCATTGCCCTTCAGCTCATGAACTGCAATGTCGTTATAATGATACGCACCCTCTGTCAGGGTATCCATACCGCCGATGATGTTCAGCAGTGTGCTTTTCCCGGAACCGGAGGTTCCCATGATGGCAACATACTCTCCCGCTTCTATGGTCAGATCGATCCCCTTTAGCGCCGGGGTCGGACAATCTCCGTTATAATAGGTCTTTACCACCTTTTCTAATGTAATCATCTCTGCTCTCCTCCTATCAGCGATACCGGTGTGTAATGGGTCAGTGTATAGACCGGGAGCAGGGAGGACAGCAGTACCATTCCCAGCCCGGCAGACAGGATCTTCCAAATGATCCGGCTCCAGAACAACTGCGAGATCACGGACTGATCCAGGGACCAGAAGGCATATGCCTTCTGAACCAGCAGCAGAAAGACCGGTATCATAATGATCAGTGCGATCAACAGCTTGACAAGATTCTCGATCAGGATGATCGCTGCCAGATCCCGGGTCGTAGCGCCATTGGCATACAGGATCCCGTATTCCGACCTCCTTGTAATGATCGAGATCGTCTGATAACAGGTAAAGAGAATGCAGACCGTCAGTCCTACCACCAGAACCATCTGCAGCATATACCGGTTCACCGGTCTCTGCATTCGGTCATAGGAGTCAAAGATCGCTTCCAGCGATGCGATCTCAACGAATATCCCCGCTTCCTCTGCCGCCGTCTGAATCCGCTCCTGCACCTCCTGGAAGGAAACGCCCTCCTCTGCAAAGATCGTTAACATATGCGTCGATAAACCGAAATCCGGTTCAACCTTCAACACCCCATAGTCCATGGGATAGGCAAAGGCAGCGTCTGTCTCATTCAGATTGTCCAGGTCCTTCGGCATACGCATCCCAGGCTTCAGGATCCCTGCTATGATATAGGTAATACCCATATAATCCGTACCAAGAACCGTCCCCGCCTCCACTATCCTCCGATATTCATACCCCAAATACACAGGGACATATTCCTTCATGTCATATTGCTCCCGGAATTCATCTAAGCCGATCCCCTGATATAACTCCAGGTCAAGCATGGACCATCCCGCTGCATTTACTTCAAAAATATCCAATCCACCTTCTATGCCAGGCATATTGAATTCTCCCCTTGGCTTGTGTCCCCGCTGAAACTCTGCGAGATCTGATACAAAATCTACCGTCCAGAGATGAGAGGTATCATATACGGCAACAGGCGCAATCCCGTCAATGGAACGTACCAGTTCTAAATACTTCTCATCATCCAACTCATTTTCTGAGAAATTTTTTATATACCCTATCTGGCTGCTTTCCATACGGAAGCACCTCTCAAGCTGTTCCCGCCGGTTTGCATTCATATCACTTAATAAGAACAGTACCGCTGTCAACAGAAGCGACAGGATACACAAGAGGATACTGCCCAGCAGCTCTCCCGGATGCCAGACCATGTTGTCGGTTGCCAGTCGGATCCGAACCCTGAATTTCATTCTACTCACCCCGCAATCCCTGTGCCGGAGCAACACTCTGGATCCGGCCCAATACCGGCAGTATCGTCACTGCCATCATGATCAGAAAGGCGCCGGCCAACAGTCCGGCATCCTGCAGGGCCAGCCGGATATCCATACTGCTCCTGGAAATCAGCAGATACATACCATTAATACACAGCACCGCCGCCAGTGATATCCCAAGCATCCCGGCCAGTTCGCCAAGCATCCGCAACAGAAGCTGCCGGTCATTCATGCCGAAGGCCTTGGCGATCACCAGCTCCTTCTGCCTGCGCCGGATCCAAAGTGCGGTAATCTGCCGGCAGTTCAGCAGGCTGACGACAAACAGCAGCAGCAGTACCACGCTTTTCATCCTCGCATAGAACTGCTCCGATCCCGATAGAGCACCAGCCGTATCGTCCTCCACTACAGCTGTAACATAACCAAGCTCTACTTCGATCTCTGCCATCAACGCATCTGCCGCCACTCTGACATCCGTCCGGTCGCTGCCCATACCGATCCATATCTCACCACTGTGAAGAGAAGGCCCCCATCTGTCATAGATATCATCGCCCTCGTTCGGAACATAATAAAGACAGATCTCTATATTCTCTCCGGAAAGCTGATCCGACATCCGGTAATTCTCAAAGATTCCCATTACCGGATAGACGTTTCCGGCTATCCGCAGCACCTCCTGTTCGTTGATCCATTCTGCATACAGCTGCTCTGCCGCTTCACTGAGATAGACGCAGCCATCACTCCCCTGCCATTCAACTCCTTCCGGATACTGACCGGAACGAAGGGTCCGGTACCAGCCACCGGTTCCGGCCACCACCACATTAACCGGCTCATCCCTTAAGCTTCTCCCAATCGCAGCGGACGTCCGAACATAAACATTCTCCTCCTGCTCCATCAGAAGCTTCCTTAGCCGACCAGCATTCTCCCTGTGAAGAAGGGCATCTTCATCTGTCAAAGTATATAACTCCCACCGACGCGGATCATCCTCAGCCAGACGCCTTACTTTAAATTCCACCGCACTGCTATATCGCCCCTCCTCCTGTCCATGCCGTATCTGATTCATCCAGCCATTCATCAACTGTATTCCGTTTATCACAATAAAGAAGGACAGACTGGTACCTGCAACAAACAGAATAAAAGTCTCCATATCCCGGATTCTCAATCGATCACCTGCTTTCCATATGTATTGTTTTTGATCAACGGGAGAATCGATCCTGCATTAATTTAACGGAATGTCTTTCGTTTCCGTTTTACCGCCAATCGTTATCTCAACTCTAATAAAATCTGTCCGCGGTACCTTCTCGGTAATATTTGCGGGTTCTCCATCATAAAATGTATCAGATGCAAGTTCTTTGTCAGCCGGACTTAGAATCCTTACCGTTCCCCTGTTATTCTTATCAAAATACTGTGCATCCTGTCCTAAAACCCGAACATAGGCGCTGACGCTTCCCCGGTTTGCAAAGGTATCCTTTACATAAGTAGCCGATGCATTGGCATACGCTCCGCCGGGAGCATATACATTCCAGGATTCACTGGCTCTGCCTGCCGCCAGTGCAGTCACCGGGAACAGGATGCAGCAGATACATACTGCTAATACAATCCCTTTCCTTTTCTTAACCATACGCATTTCCTCCTCCATTCTGATTTCCTGTATAACCGTTCCACAATACTGACAGATTTCGATTCTCCTTTTAATAGTATCGCATACTTTCTAATATTTTACAACAGAAAATATACTATTATTAATCATTTATTTCTAATCGACATGATTCGACATATGGAATTTAATATGAAATATTTGTCTTTACGCAGAAAGGACAGCCGGAATCATCCTCTGATTTCCGACTGTCCTTTGAACGAACGTTTTAATTCAGTTTTTATAATATCTACTTATTATAGTTAACGATCTTTCCAAAGTCCGGCTTTAAGGAAGCGCCGCCGACCAGACCACCGTCAATATCCGGCTTTGCCATCAGCTCTGCCGCATTTCCGGCATTCATGGAACCGCCGTACTGGATCCGGATGGCTTCTGCAGTTGCTCCGTCATAGATCTCACCGATACAGGTACGGATGGCTGCACATACCTCCTCCGCCTGCTCTGAGGTTGCGGTCCTTCCGGTTCCGATCGCCCAGATCGGCTCATAGGCGATCACTGCCTTCTTTGCCTGATCCGCAGTGACATTCAGGAATGCGATCTTGATCTGCTGGCGGATCCAGTCAATAGTAATCCCCTGTTCCCGCTGGGTCAGGGACTCTCCACAGCAGATGATCGGCGTAATGCCATGCTCGAAGGCCTTTAATACCTTCTTATTCACGGTCTCATCTGTCTCTGCAAAGTATTCCCGCCGCTCAGAATGACCGATGATAACATACTTTACGCCAAGATCCGTTAACATATTCGGAGCGATCTCTCCGGTGTATGCGCCACTTTCCTCGAAATACATATTCTCGGCACCGATCTCAATGTTCGTGCCTCTGACTGCCTCTACTGCAACAGACAGATCAATGGCAGGTACACAGAATACCACATCCACCTCTTCATTTGCCACCAGAGGCTTCAACTCATTAATTAATGCAACTGCCTCACTTGGAGTCTTATTCATCTTCCAGTTTCCGGCAATGATCTTTTTTCTAGCCATTATTTTTCTCCTTATCTTATACTTCAGGTATGTTCAAGCCTGTACTATTTCTATGATTACTTTTTGCTTATTTCTGCGGGCAGTGAATTTGCGCTTTCGTACAAATCACCTTATCTGCTCTTTGCTGCGGAACGAATCAACAGAATTCCTCCTACCAGGGCAGCAACGCCGAGAACAGCAAAGGCGATCAGAAAAACAATCCCCATGCCCGAGAATATACTGCCAATCGTACCAAAGGTGGCTTCTGCAATTTCTGGTATAGTGCATGCTTCCGGTTTTGTCTTATTGTAGTATACTGTAACTCTGGTTCCAGTCGGATATGCAGAACTACTCATGTTTAACTCCACCGTATACAGGTAACCATCTGCCTCATACTCCACTATTGTCTTGGAATCATCGACATCAACCACCTCACCTTCACAGGAGATATAGTTCGGATCCTGTAAATAATCCTCCATTCCATCAGAAGCGCCATTCATCGCTGTACCAATTCCTCCAAAGACCAGTCCGAAGATGAACGCCAGCAGAAGAAACAGGCCTCCAGCTACCGTTAAAATAATACCAATCACCTTTTTTGCCATTTTTTCCTCCTAAGCGAGCCCATCCGCTCTGTTGATTTTATCCTGAATTTGTATTTTTATAAAAGCTTTAATTCTTATCATTAGCTGCTGCAACACCCGGCAGTTCCTTACCCTCTAAAAATTCAAGGGAAGCGCCGCCACCGGTAGAGATATGGGTCATCTTGTCTCCAAAACCTAACTGATTGACTGCTGCTGCAGAATCTCCACCGCCGATGATGGTCGTTGCATCCGTCTCTGCCAGTGCCTTTGCTACTGCAATGGTACCTGCTGCTAAAGTCGGATTCTCAAATACGCCCATTGGCCCGTTCCAGACAACCGTCTTTGCTGACTTTACAGCATCTGCAAACAATTCAGCAGTCTTTGTACCGATATCCAGTCCTTCCATATCTGACGGGATCGCATCGGAAGAAACAACGGAAACCTCAACCGGTCCGTCGATCGGATTCGGGAAATCTGAGGCAATCGTCGTATCAACCGGAAGCAGAAGCTTTTTGCCTAATTTCTCTGCCTTATCGATCATTTCCTTACAGTAATCCAGCTTGGAATCGTCTACCAGGGATTTACCAACCTCTTTGCCCTGTGCCTTCAGGAAGGTATATGCCATACCGCCGCCAATGATGAGAGTATCACACTTCTCTAACAGGTTGGAGATTACATTCAGCTTATCTGCAACCTTTGCACCGCCCAGGATCGCAACAAACGGACGAACCGGATTCTCAACTGCATTGCCTAAAAAGTCGATCTCCTTCTGCATTAAGTAACCAACCACTGCGGTATCGACCAATGCGCTTACACCAACATTGGAGCAATGTGCCCGGTGAGCGGTACCAAAGGCATCGTTTACAAATACATCGCAAAGGCTTGCCAGATCCTTGCTAAAGGCCTCTCCGTTCTTGGTCTCCTCCGGACGGAACCGGGTGTTTTCCAGCAGGACGATCTCACCATCCTTCATAGCATCTACTGCTGCTCTGGCGTTCGGTCCTACCACCTCCGGATCAGCAGCAAACTTTACTTCCTGTCCCAATAACTCAGATAGACGGGCCGCAACCGGTGCAAGGGTCTTTGTGGCCTTATCCTCTTCAGTCTTTACCTTGCCTAAATGTGAACAGAGAATGATCTTTCCCCCGTCAGCAACCAGCTTCTTGATCGTCGGAAGTGCAGCGACCAGACGGTTCTCATCGGTAATCTTGCCATCCTTTAACGGTACGTTGAAATCACAACGAACCAGTACCTTCTTCCCCTTTACGTTAATATCGTCTACAGATTTCTTATTCAGCATATCCATGCTCCTTTCATTTCTTAATATAAAAAGGTCCGGTCCACAAAGACCGGACCCTTAAGGTCAATTATAATTCCATATTATAATTATGCTAATTCAGCGAAATACTTAATGGTACGAACCATCTGGCTGGTATAAGAATTCTCATTGTCATACCATGAAACAACCTGTACCTCGTATAAATCATCTGCGATCTGAGCAACCATAGTCTGGGTTGCATCAAATAAAGAACCATACCGCATTCCTACGATATCAGAAGATACGATCTCTTCCTCATTATAACCGAAGGACTCAGAAGCAGCAGCCTTCATTGCAGCATTGATAGCATCCTTGGTCACGCCTGCCTTCTTAACGACTGCAGTTAAGATTGTGGTAGAACCTGTCGGAACCGGTACACGCTGTGCAGAACCGATCAGTTTACCATTTAACTCCGGAATTACAAGGCCGATCGCCTTGGCAGCACCGGTAGAGTTCGGTACGATATTAACAGCAGCAGCACGTGCTCTTCTGAAATCTCCCTTTCTGTGAGGTCCGTCCAATACCATCTGATCACCGGTATATGCATGAATGGTAGCCATGATACCAGACTGGATCGGTGCATAATCATTCAATGCCTTTGCCATCGGTGCCAGGCAGTTGGTGGTGCAGGATGCAGCAGAAATGATCTTGTCATCTGCAGTTAAGGTATTCTCATTTACGCTGAATACGATGGTCTTTAAGTCATTACCGGCCGGAGCAGAGATAACAACCTTCTTAGCGCCTGCATCGATATGAGCCTGAGACTTAGCCTTTGATACATAGAAGCCGGTACACTCCAGTACAACGTCTACGTCCAGCTCGCCCCAAGGAAGCTCAGCAGCATTAGCCATTGCATAAATCTTCAGTGTCTTGCCGCATACAGTAATGGTGCCGGCCTCATCATCTGCTGAAACCTGATCTGCATACTGATACTTGCCCTGTGAAGAATCATACTTTAATAAGTGTGCTAACATTGAAGGCTTTGTCAGGTCGTTGATCGCAACAACCTCATATCCTTCTGCATCAAACATCTGTCTGAATGCAAGACGGCCAATACGTCCGAATCCATTGATTGCAACTTTTACTGCCATTTTAAAATTCCTCCTGTAAAGTGAATATTATTTTTTATAATACACCGCCATTCGACGGTTATTAATCTATGAAAATTACACTAATAATAATACAGGCTTTATCCAAAAATTTCAAGTCCATTTTAAAGAAAGATGGAAAAAGCCGGATTCCTACAAAGCCTATTTTACCCGTTTTTCTATTTGCTATTACATATTTTTGAAGGTATAATGATATCTGACCTGACACTGAATAGAAAGAATTACAATGTGGGGTTATCGTATGATCAAATCATTAAGGAGGAATTTTTATGATTCTTGCAGACTGCCACGTCCATTCCGAATTTTCCAGTGATTCTGATGCTCCGGTTGTAAAAATGCTGGAACAGGCAGTCCATCTCGGTATGCCTTATTTTTATCTGACCGATCATCATGATATTGATTTTCCCGTTGATGCTGCCGGCGGACTGGATTTTCAGTTAGATACGCCGGCATATCTGTCAAGGCTGTCAGCACTGCGGGAACAGTACGCCGGTCAGGTCGAGATACGGACCGGCGTAGAGCTTGGCTTAATGAAGAATATTCAGGAGAAGCTTCAGGCCTATGTCCGGGAGTTTCCGTTTGATTTTATTATCGGCTCCTCCCATTTAGTCCGGGGCATGGATCCTTACTATCCTGCATACTTTGAGGGGCGCAGCCAGAAGGATGCCTATCGGGAATACTTCTATTCCATATATGAAAATATACAGGTTTTTCAGGATTATGATGTATATGGACATTTGGATTATGTGGTCCGCTATGGACCAACCCGGAATGCAGACTGGGATTTTTCAGACTATGCAGACCTTTTTGAAGAGATTCTTTCCATCCTGATCCATCAGGGAAAGGGAATTGAGATCAACACGGCCGGACTCTATAAGGGACTGGGCTATCCACATCCGCACCGGGATATTCTGTCCATGTACCGGAGGCTGGGCGGGGAGATCATTACCATTGGCAGTGATGCCCATACCCCCGAATACCTGGGTTATGGCTTTCAAAATGCGGAGGAACTGCTGCGTTCCTGTGGTTTTTCCTATTATACGCTTTTTAAGGACCGGAAACCGGAATTCATCCCACTGGACAAATGATCCGTTTCCTGTCACAGCTATTCCTGCTTTTCTTCCAGTCCGTTTTCCTTACTCTGCTCCTGATTCAAAAAATCTTCATACTCCGGAGATTCCTTCCGCAGCTCTGCCACCTTTGCCTTTAGCACAGTGACCACCCGGTTCATTTCCTCCATGGTGTTTTCTTCTCCGATCGTCAACCGCAGCACCCCATTCTTATATTCTTTTGGTACCCGGATTGCTTCTATGACATGCGACGGGGCGGCGGAACCGGAATTGCAGGCAGACCCGCCGGAAGCACAGATCTGCTCCATATCAAGAAGGATCAGCAGAGATTCACTGTTAACAAATCGAAATGCAACGTTTACATTGTTCGGCAGCCGGAACCATTGATGTCCATTGACTCTGGTATATGGTATCTCCTTCGTAATCCTTGTAATCAGGTAATCCCGCATCCTGGTTTCTTTCACTCTTCTTGTCTCCATCGTCTTTGCCGCCAGCTCCAATGCTTTTCCCATGCCAATAATGCCCGGTACATTCTCTGTTCCAGCCCGCAGTCCCCTCTCCTGACCACCGCCTTCCAATAAATTCTGCAATGGCAGTCCTTTTCTCACATACAGAAAACCTACTCCCTTCGGTCCCCGGAACTTGTGAGCGCTGGCACTTAACAAATCTATCTGCTGCCGCTCCACATCGATTGGAATCTGTCCGCAGGCCTGGACTGCGTCTGTATGAAACGGAATGTGAAGCTTATGGGCAATCTCCCCGATCTCTGCTACAGGCTGAACCGTACCGATCTCATTATTTGCAAACATGATGGAAATAAGCGTTGTATTTCTCCGGATCTGTCTCTTCAGGTCTTCTATATGAATCCTTCCTCTCCCATCCACCGGCAGATAAGTAACGGCATAACCGGACTGCTGCAGTCGTTTACAGGTATGGCCGATCGCATGATGCTCAATGGTTGAAGTAATGATATGTCCGCCCCTTCTTCCCTTTCGTCCTGCCAGGGCTGTCAATGCCCAGTTATCCGCTTCCGTACCACCGGATGTGAAATAAATTTCTTCCGGCTGTGCGCCAATAAAAGAAGCGATCTGCTCCCGGACTGCCTCTATCCGCTTCCGAACCTCCTGACTTGGCTGATACACACTGGAGGGATTATAAAACTCCTTCACAAAATATGGCTTCATCGCATCTACTACCTCTGGCAGAACCGAGGTGGTAGCAGCATGATCCAGATAAATTCCAGCCATTTTCTATCAACTCCTATCCTGATTTTGTCATGATTTATTTTTCGACCCATATAATGATAACTAAGAACCATATGAGGCTGTTCTATGACATCTTCCACAAAGAACTCCATTATTAAAGGTACCTTTATTCTTACCATTGCGGGAGTTGTCTCCCGTCTTCTCGGGTTCTATAATAGAATATTCCTTACAAACCTGTTCGGTGCCAGAGAGCTGGGAATCTATCAGATGATATTTCCGATCTATATGGTAATCTTCAGCTTCTGCTGCCAGGGCATCCAGACTGCACTGACAAGACAGGTAGCACGGCCGGATTTTGATTCTGTGCAATCCCGTACCTGTCTGTTACGTAATGCGTTAATCCTGTCCATATCCATGTCCGTGATCTGCAGTCTGACGGTCTTCTTCTTTGCCGACTGGATCAGTTTTCAGATCCTTCACTCTCAGGAATGCGCAGACTGTCTCCGCATCCTCTCCCTTGCATTTCCATTCGTATCCATCAAGGGCTGTCTTACCGGCTATTATATTGGAATTCAAAAATCCGGAGTAACTGCCTGGGGCCAGCTGATCGAACAGGTCGCAAAGATCGGCGGTGTCTATCTGCTGGCCACATTCCTGCTGGCCTGTGAGCCCAGAGCATACTTTGGCGTATATGGTATTGTGATCGGAGAAGTCGTTTCCTGTCTATGGACGGTTCTCTGCTATAAGCACGATAAGAAACGCGAACCCAGAGGCAATATTTCCTGTCATCCGGGCTCCCTGTACCGGAGAGAACTGATCCGGGACGCCATTCCTCTGACCACCAATCGTCTTTCCCTGACCGCTCTGCAAAGTCTGGAAGCCATCCTGATCCCTCATATGCTGAATCTATATCTGCAAAATGGTGACCATGCCCTGATCCTGTACGGAACTCTGACCGGAATGGTACTTCCCTGTATTATGTTTCCCACCACGCTTACCTCCTCCCTGGCAACCATGCTCCTGCCTGCCATCTCATCAGAATATAAGAGTGAGCATCTAAGCTCCCTGCGGAATATCATACAGAAAAGCATCGGTTTTTGTCTTTTGATCGGAGCCGCTGCCTCGATATTCCTGCTTCTGCTGGGCAGATGGACGGGTAACTTCCTGTTCGGGAGTGAGACTGCCGGTGAACTGCTGTTCCAGTTCGCCCTGCTCTGTCCCTTTATCTACCTTTCCTCCTGCCTGGCCAGCATCATTAATGGTCTGGGAAAGGCAGGGATCAACCTGCTCTACTCGATCATCAGTATCGGAATCCGGATCGGATTCATTCTCTGGCTGGTTCCTTCTATCGGGCTGCCCGGCTATATGTGGGGAATGATGCTCAGCTATCTCCTGCAGACCGGACTGCTGATCTTTACCATTTATCACAGTCTGTACAAGAAAACCTCCATCCGCTGCTAAACGTAAAACGGGTATTCCATAGGCAAAAGACCTTATGGAATACCCGTACAGCAGTTGTGCTTCTTCTTATTCTTCTTTCCTATTCTGATTTTTCTTTATCTGCTTCCGTTTCCTCTCCGGTATCATCCGGATTCTCTGACACCTTCCTGTCTTCATCATCCGTCTGTTCCTGGACGTCATCCGGTTGCTTCAGATCCTCACTATTACCGGTTGCTTCAACTGTATCTGTTCCCTTACTGTACTTCCCCTGGGATCGCTTCCTTCGATACACACTTACTACAATACCTGTGATCAGGATCAGGAATGGAATTCCAAAGATAGCCATCCCTCCGATCCAAAGTGCTTCATTGGAAGAATACACATTAAAATCAAAGACAACCTCCTTTCCCCGGATGGATATCTTATCCGTATCCCCTGCCATATAATTCAGACCATTCAGAAAGAAATCGCTGTTATTCCCGGATACCACTTCATCCACATTATCCGCCAGCGTATTCGCAGAGGACAGGACGATCAGCCGGCTGCCTCCCTCCCGTTCAGAGAGTGCCGCCAGATAAAACGGCCCTACTATATCCTCATCCTCCCTGGACAGATACTGGGAATAAAGATTCACCTTGGAATATGCATAATCTGAGGTTGTCAACAATCCTGTTACTGTATTCCGGGAATCCGAATGCAGGGTCAGTCCCTTTGCAACCGGAACGACCAGGGGAAGACGGGAAGCATAAATCTCATGCGTGATCTTTGTATCCTCTATGATCGGCAAGATATAGGTAGGAGTTGCTGATTCCGATCCGCCGCCATAGATCATGGAAACATTCTGTTCCATCACAACCCCCTCTACTATTTCAATCCCATATTCCTGCATGAGGGCGTGCAGATTATCAAGCTCCAGAGCAGCATCCATGATATAATATACATTTCCCCCCTGATCCAAATAGGCCCGCAGTTTTTCACAATCCTCCTTTGAGAAATCAGAGACTGGTGCATGGATCACTACGATATCCGCATCCTCGGGCACACCTTCCACATTTAACAGGGATAAATCCTCCACACTGAAATTGTCCCGGGTAAGTCCGGCCAGGACAGAACCTGAAAGCACAACACTTCCCTCAGTCTGCGTGGTACTTGTCAGACTAAGCTCACTGTGTCCAATCGTCTGATAAATAACAGTAGTTCTGCCGTCATTCACAGAATTGATAGCTCCCGTCAGCAATGGTTCCAGCTCATAGGAGGTATTATATGTGTAATCTGCATTCATTACGGTTCGCTGAAAATCATCCGAATTCAGATAAACCTGCTTATCACCGCAGACAACAAGTAAACTGTTTTCCTTTACCTCTGCACCGCTGCTGTATTCCGATGCAAAGTCCGGATAGAGCGTAAGATCACGATATAGCAGCTTAATATTCTTGCTTTCCTTCTCATACTGGCGAAGAATCTGCCGGTAATCCACAGGAAGATTTTCCTCGGAATTCAGCACATAGATCGTAATCTCCTGTTCCAGACCTTCCAGAATGCTTTTACTCTGTTCGGATATCGAATATACCTTCTTCGGCGTCATATCCCAGGAAATACCAAGCTGACCGATCAAAATATTTCCAATGATCGCCAGTGCCAGTATGCCGGTCACGCCCGCTGCGGAGAGAACTCCCAGCTTAAGCTTCTTATTCTGTTTCATTTCTATCCCTCCTTCCTTAGCGCCATCTGCGTTTTGCGATCACCTGGGTCGTCAGGAAGAGGCATACCCCGGTTACGGTTAACAGATACACAATAGAAGAAAGATTCAGCATCCCGTTTAAGAACTCCTCATACCGCTTTTCAATAGAAAGCCAGTTTAAACAGGTAGTCAGTCCATACATAAACCATTCTTTCTGCCAGAAATACAGACCTGCAGTGATCCCGGCTCCTGCGAGCAGAGCAACACCGGCAATCCAGAGCTTTCTGGTATCAACATAGAACAGGACAGCCAGGCCGATCACGATCAGCAGACAGAAGATAAGCGTTGGAACTGTACCGTTTGGAAGAAAGGACACCAGTGAACTGAAAAACAGGATCAGAAAACCGGCAGCGGCACTTACCACAACGGCTATTACCGGCTCTTCCGTCAGACTGGAGATCAGGGTTCCGATCGCCATAATGCAAAGAGCAAGCAACAGCATTCCAACGTATCCGCTTATGACAGATGCCACAGGCAGGCTGCCCTTAACCGCAATGATCACAGGAAAAACAGTGATCAGCGCCAGGCCGATCACAAATACTGTGGCACAGGCAAAATATTTTCCAAGAACGATCTCCCATACGGATACCGGTGCAGTCAGCAGAAGCTGATCCGTCCTGTGCTTCTTTTCCTCTGCAAACATGCGCATGGTAAGGATCGGGATCGCAATGGCATAGATAAAGATCATATAATTAAAATTACTCAATACAAAGCTGGCAAAATCATTGTACCCGTAGATGATATTTGCTACAAAGAAAAAAATTCCGGTGATGCAGACAAACAGTGCAAGATAGATATATACCTGCATCGAGGTAAAATATGCTTTTAATTCCCGTTTTAATATTGCTGTCATGCTTCCTCCTCCTTTCCTGTCAGCTTAATAAATACATCCTCCAGAGACATCTGTTCCATATGAATGCTGTAAACGATCATCTGATTCTGAGCAAACAGTAAGAATAATTCATCCCGGATATCCGTATCCATCGCAGAGACTACCTGAAACTCATAAACGCCCTGTTCAACATCCCGGATATAGGAGTAGCGTTTTAACAGCTCTGTTTCCCGTAACAGTCTCTGAATCTCCCGCTTATCCCCTTTAATTACCATACGGAGCTGCTTCTGGTTGGAATGTTCTGCTTCCAGCTGCCTGGTCGCATTCTCTGCTGCTACTCTTCCCTGATCCAATATGATGATATGGTCGCAGAGGGTTTCTATTTCAGAGAGGATATGGGAACTTAAGATTATGGTCCGCTCACCGGCAAGGGAACGAATCAGTTCACGGATCTCAACGATCTGGTTTGGATCCAGTCCCACCATCGGCTCATCCAGGATCATCAGCGCAGGATTTCCTGCCAGTGCCTGTGCAAGGCCCACCCTTTGCTTATACCCTTTCGATAAATGTCGGATCAGCGTATGCTCCCGATCTAAAATATTAGTCTGTTCCATGAGGCGGGTGGCTTCTTCTGCTATCCCGCCCTTTCGCAGTCCCTTTAACTCTGCCACAAACTGCAGGTACTCACGGACCGTCATTTTCTCGTATAAAGGAGGCTGTTCCGGAAGATAACCCAGGCATCGTTTCGCCTCCTTCGGCTTATCCAGTATATTGATTCCCTGGATTTCCACCTCTCCAGAGGTTGCAGACAGATAACCGGTAATTATGTTCATTGTCGTAGTCTTTCCGGCCCCATTCTGTCCCAGCAATCCCACGATCTGCCCCTCTTCAACATGAAAACTGATCCCCTTCAGAGCCTCGCGGCTGCCATAATGCTTGACCAAATCTTTCACCAGCAGCATTCTTTCCTTCCTCCTTCTATCTTAATACCTTCTATAGCATATCCTAAATTTGCGTTCAAATTGTGTATTCTATAAAGAATTAATTACATGCTCCATTTCACCATGCTCATCAATGCTTCCGGCCAGAACCACACTCATCAGATCAGGTTTACAATAAGTCTCCAGATAATCCATTACATCCTCCCGCGTTACCTGACTCAGCTCGTTCAGGATTTCTTCAATCGTTACGATCCTTCCCATATAAATCAGATTTCTTGCATTATTATTCATACGATTATGCGTATTTTCCATGGAAAGCAGTAATTCTGAACGGATCTGGGACAGAGTCTGCGCGAATTCTTCCCCGGTCGGCCCCTCCCGCTTCATCTCCGCCAGAGCTGTCAGAATCCCCTGGCATACAGGTTCTAAATTCTCTTCACTCATCCCGCAGTAAATCTGGAGTGTTCCGGTCTGATGATAGGAGCTCCCATAAGAATACAGACTATAACACAGACCTTTCTCCTCCCGTATTCGCTGGAACAGCCGGGAGCTTCCGCTGCCGCCGATAATATTATTGGCAATGGAAAGGGTATAGCTGTTCCGGTCCGTATGGGATATACCCGGAAAGCCCATACAGATATGAACCTGTTCTACTTCCTTTTGCAGACAGACCCGTCTTGGCCGATAGACCGGCGGCTGTATCGTTCTTCGTTCTGCTCCGCCCGGAATGGAGCCAAAGCATCGCTCCAGAAGCTCACATACGGCTTCCGGTTCTATATTACCTGCCACAGAGATCACCATTCGTTCTGCAGTATAATACTCCTGCCAGAAGGTAACCAGCTCACTTCTGGTAATTCGTCTTACATTTTCCTCCGTTCCGGATATGATATATCCCAGAGGATGCTCTTCCCACACGATCCGCTGAAGCTGTTCCTGCACCAGATCCTCCGGTGAATCCTCATACATATCAATCTCATCCAGAATGACTCCCTTTTCCTTTTCCAGATCCCCCTCATCAAACAGTGAATTTTTAAACATGTCGCCGATGATCTCTGCCATGGCCGGCAGATGTTCATCCAGCACCCTGGCATAATAACAGGTCAGTTCTTTCGCTGTATAGGCATTCATATCATCTCCCAGCAGAGCGGTTTCCATGGCAATCTCTCTGGCGGTACGATGGCTCGTCCCTTTGAACATCATATGCTCCAGCATATGAGAAATTCCATTGTTTTCAGGATTCTCATATGCAGATCCTGCTTCAACATAAATGCCCAATGCAGCAGAACGCACATTGGGCACGGGTTCGATCACTGTTCTTATCCCGTTGGATAATATTCTGGTTTCAATCCTGTTCTTCATCATGATCTATTCCTTCATTCCATATTATTCCTGTCTATTCTCAAATTTTTGCCCTGGGATGTGCATGATCATACACTTCCTTCAGGCGAACTGCATTATTCTTCCTGTAAATCTGGGTCGTAGAAATATCAGCATGTCCAAGCATTTCCTGAACTGCTTTCAGATCCGCCCCGTTATTGACCAGATGTGTTGCAAAAGAATGCCGGATCATATGCGGTGTTATATCCTTATTGATCCCCGCCTTGGCAGCGTAATGCTTAATGATCTTCCAAAAACCCTGACGGGTCATGGCTGTTCCCTGACAATTCGAGAATAAATAATCCGTATCTCCGCACATGGAATCTCTTGCCTGATCCATATAAAATACCAATGCATCTCTGGCAACTGACTCAAACGGAATTACACGCTCCTTATCATCATCATGACAGCAGATATAACCCATTGGCAGATTAATATCCCGAACCTTAAGAGTGATCAGCTCTGAAACCCGGATACCGGTAGCGTATAACAACTCCAGCATTGCTTTATCCCGCAATTCCTTGGGACTGTCACCGGAGGGCTGCTCCAGCAGGAGATTCACTTCCTCCACGGTCAATGTCTCCGGCACCCGCTTTTCAACCTTTGGCGGTTTTAATTGTTCGGAAGGATCCTGGCTGATCCGCCCCTGTCGCAGCAGATACATAAAAAAGGCACGAATCGATGCGATACTCCTGGAAATGGTGGCGGAAGACAAGTCCCGTCGCTCCAGATATAAGATATAGGTCGTCAGATTGGTCGATGTCACCTCGTCAAAAGAACACTTGCCCTGCTGTTCCATAAAACTCTCCAATTTAGTCAGATCCCGGATATATGCAGCTATCGTATTCCTGCTGGAATGCTTTACTGTACTTAAATAATCCTCAAATTGTTCTATTGCTTCCCTCATCCAACAATCCCCTTTAAAAAACGTGCCGATATAGACCATTATAATTAGAAATAACTAGAAAAGCAAATATTTTTTGGATTTTCAGAAATATTTATATTCTCAGAAAACGGGCTGTACGTTAACTATTTCTATTTCTGAAAAAAATCTTATAAATCAGAACTCGTCATACAAATGCAAAAATTAACATTCCAGAAACTGCAAGCAAAATTGGAAGAAGCAGTGTAATGTAAAATCCCATCTGCCTGTAGGGAAGCAGTTGTTTCTTCATCCTGCAATAACGGGCATTATTATACCAGAAGCATAATCCTCCCACGATTATGACAGACATCAGGACATAGATCCCGACATCGATATAATCCTTTATTCTATCACTGGGAAACGTTTGTGAAAGAATAAACAGAACTGCAAGTATTATATATCCGACCCCTGCTCCAAACAATAAATTAATCAAAGTGCTGGCAATGGTTGAAAACCATATCCGTAGTATCTTTTCTGGCATTTCGATTTCCTCCTGCTCTGTAACAATCTATTTATCAGTACCGGAGCACCCACTGAACCAGTTCGGGCGATACCCAGATTTCCAGTGCAACGCCCAGCATGGTAATACAGAGAGGGAGCAATACACACTTCGCTATCCCTCCTGCCGACATTCCCTGCCCCTGCCGCAACTGCTCCTTTCCCACCAGAAATATCCAGATTGCCAGAATATAGCAGATACACTGGGGAAGAAAGCAGGAAACTGCCAGAAGCAGACCATGGATTCCCATCCGCATAGTCTCCAGGGATAAGACCAGTCCCCAGACAAAACCGCCAAACAAAGTCAAAGCAAATACCAGCAAAATGGAATTACACAAAAAGCCAAGCAGCAGCATCCCAAGAAACTGTCCGCCTCTCTGTCGCAGCAGATAAAGGGAGAACTCTCCACGTCCCTGAAGCAGCCATCCTGTAACAGAATATTGATCGATCGCAAATACAGCTAATGCACTGGGATTCATATGCTCCATGCAATTTGCAAAGATCGTCCCCAGTACAATACCAGCAAACCCGCTGATCAGTAACCATGAAATCTTAAATTCTTTCATGTTCCATCCTCCCGGCATATAGTATCTGATAGAAAAAGCCGGAGCCATGTCCGACTTATACTATATATGCTGGAGGCTGTCAAATTATTCAGTCCAACTCTTTCGCTATTCCATTTCTATTTCTGAATTCCTATTGTTGCTCTTTTTGTAACTGCTTTGCCTGATAATACAGCACTGCGGTAACGGTTTTGGCATCAATGATCTCCTTCCGCCGGATCATAGCAACTGCTTCTTCTAATTCAAAGCGACAGACTTCAATAAATTCCTCCGGATCTAAATGTCGTTTGCAGGGTGTCAGATGCTCGGCCAGAAAAATATCCGTCTTCTCATTGCTAATCCCGATGATCCCGTAAATCTGTGCAATAAATTCCAGATGATCCGTCCGATAACCTGTCTCTTCCTCTAATTCTCTTCTGGCGCAGATTTCTCCCGTAGCATCCTCCTTCTCTCGCAGACCGGCAGGAATCTCATACACTTCTGCATCTACCGAATTCCGGTACTGTTTGATCAGGATCAGTCTGCCCTGCTCATCAATGGGAAGAACTGCTGCGCCGCCGGAATGCTTGATGAGATCATAAACCACCTGTCTGCCGTCCGGCAGTTCAAGATAATCATCATACAATTCTACCAATCTGCTCTTATATGCTAATTTTTCTCCTAACTTCTTGCATCCTGCCATCCCGATCATTCCTCCAGAAGCTTCTCAATACTTGCAAGCTTCACACAAAGCACAAATATCTTTGTCGCCTCCAGCATTTCTTCCGGTGTCGGAAAGGAAGGTGCAATTCGAATGTTGGAATCCTTCGGATCCTTCCCATATGGATAGGTTGCACCGGCACCGGTTAATACAACCCCCAGATCCTTACATTTTCCGACAATCGCCTTGGCACAACCCGGCATTGCATCAAACGAAATAAAATATCCACCTCTCGGTCTGACCCATGTACCGATTTCAAGACCGGTCAGTTCCTTTTCCAATGTATCTAACACAGCCTCAAACTTCGGACGCAGCAATTCTCCGTGCTTTCTCATATGCTCTTTTAATCCGTCAATATTCTTAAAGAAACGTACATGTCGTAACTGGTTGATCTTATCATGACCAATCGTCTGAACAGCCATCTGATCCATAATATATTTCATATTAGCTGGTGAAGTGGCAATTGCTGAAATACCGGAACCCGGAAAGCTGATCTTCGAGGTAGATGCAAATATATATACCATATCCGGATGACCTGCCTTTTCACATTCCTCCAGAATATTTAAGATATTATCCTGCTGATCCTCGTATAAATGATGAATGCAATATGCATCATCCCAGTAAATCCGGAAATCCTCTGCCGCCGGCTTTAGATTAGCAAAACGTCTTACAACCTCATCGGAATAAGAAATACCTGTCGGATTCGAATACTTTGGTACGCACCAGATTCCTTTTACTGCAGGATCCTGATTCACATACGCTTCCACCAGATCCATATCCGGACCATCCTCATATAACGGAATATTGATCATTTCTATTCCAAATACCTCTGTGATTTTAAAATGCCGGTCATATCCGGGAACCGGACATAAGAATTTTACCTGATCCAGCTTACACCAGGGAGTGGATCCATTTACACCAAAAGCTACGGAACGTGCTACTGTATCATACATGATATTCAGACTGGAATTTCCACACACGATCACATTATCCTTCTTTACCTCCATCATATCAGCCATAAATCTTCTGCATTCACCAATCCCATCCAGGTCACCATAGTTTCGGGTATCATTGCCGAGTATCGTCTTCATATCTGAGGTACTGTTCACTGCATCCAGCATTGGCATGGACAATGCCAACTGTGATGCGCCCGGCTTTCCTCTTGCCATATTTAAAGACAGCCCCTTTGCTTCTGCCGTCCTGTACTCTTCCTCTAATGCTGCCTTTAATGACAGCAGTTCATCCCTGCTCATATCCTTATATGCTTTCATACTGTAATCTCTCCTTCTTGTGTCCTGAACATATTTTATCTTTAATATGGATTATAATACCTTATTTCCTCCACAATTTCAAGCCAATAGACCTCTGAGTTTCTACCCCTTAAAAATTCCATCGGCAGTTTGCGTGCGTCGGCAAGAGAAATACAGGCATTTTTTCTTGCCCTGCGCCTTCAAATAAAAAGAAACCGCCATGATATCACCTCAATCTGATATCATGGCGGATTATTCTCATTTCAGTTTCATGCTTCAATGATTCAATGCTATTTTGCAACATCAGTCGCACGGGATTCACGGATTAAGCTAATCTTAATCTGTCCTGGATATTCTAATTCGCTCTCAATCTGCTTTGCAATATCGCGAGCCAGAACAACCATATCCGCGTCACCAACCTGCTCTGGAACTACCATTACACGAATCTCTCTACCTGCCTGAATAGCAAAAGACTTATCAACACCATTAAATCCATTTGCAATGGACTCTAACTGGGTCAATCTTGTTGTATATGTTTCTAACGTCTCTCTCCTTGCACCTGGTCTTGCTGCAGAAATCGTATCCGCCGCCTGTACAATACAGGCAATCAGGGATTCCGGTTCCACATCGCCATGATGCGCCTCGACAGCGTTGATAACAAGTGGGGATTCCTTATACTTCCGGCATAAATCCACACCAATGGAAATATGAGAACCTTCCATTTCATGATCGACAGATTTACCAATATCATGGAGAAGACCTGCCCGTTTTGCCATACGGACATCCACACCGATTTCACCGGCGAGCAGTCCACATAGCTGAGCAACTTCAATGGAATGCTTTAAGGCATTCTGTCCGTAACTGGTACGGAACTTCATCTTACCAAGTAAACGAACCAGTTCCGGGTGAATCCCGTGTACTCCCACCTCCAGGGTAGCAGCCTCACCTTCTTCACGCATCATGGTTTCAACTTCCTTTTGAGCCTTTTCAACCATTTCTTCAATTCTAGCTGGATGAATTCGTCCATCTACAATTAATTTCTCAAGTGCAATTCTTGCAACTTCACGTCTGATTGGGTCAAAGCTGGATAAAATTACTGCTTCCGGTGTATCATCAATAATCAGATCAACACCAGTCATAGTTTCCAGAGTACGGATATTCCGTCCCTCCCGACCAATGATACGCCCCTTCATTTCATCGTTCGGTAACTGAACCAATGAAATTGTAGTTTCGGCAACGTGGTCAGCAGCACATTTCTGAATGGCATTCACTACATATTCCTTTGCCTTCTTACCAGCCTCTTCCTTCGCTCTGATCTCCATTTCTTTGATCATTACTGCGGTTTCATGTTTTACTTCATCTTCAACAGTCTTTAATAAGTAATCTTTTGCTTGTTCAGAGGTTAATCCAGAGATTCTCTCTAGTTCCTGCAGCCGTTTTGCCTGGAGTTCTTCCACTTTGGCTCTTTGCTTCTCTAACGAAGCTTCCTTTGCCGCCAGGGATGATTCCTTCTTTTCAATCTGCTCTACCTTCCGGTCCAGATTTTCTTCCTTCGAAAGAACACGCTTCTCCATCCGCTGTACTTCGTTCCGACGCTCTTTCATTTCCTTATCGAAATCATTCTTGATCCGAAGATTCTCTTCCTTTGCATCAAGCAGAGCCTCACGTTTCTTTGCTTCAGCGGTCTTAAGTGCTTCATCAATAATTTCCCGGGCTTTATCTTCAGCCTTGCCAGTCTTACTCTCTGCAACATTTTTGCGGTAAGCAATCGCAGCAAACCAGGTAATGACTGCAACGGCAACTACTATAAGAGCACAAATAATTATTTGAATCGGGTCCACAGGAGCACCTCCTTATTTAGTTTTCATTGTACGAATACAACATAACAATTCTATACTTATTTGTGCATTATGTCAAGTACCTTTCCAAAATTCCGTTCCGCTTTTGTATAAATAACCTATCTCATTTATGCAAAATGTATGGTTATACTATATCGACTTCAGAATTACTTCTATCATATGCCTGCAATGCAGCACGAATCATGGAAGCGGAAAAGCCCTTTTGCAGAAAATGCATAATTGCTTTCTGATATTCCTTTCCATTTGACAGTGACTTATTTCGAAGGTATTTCCTCACTGCATTCTCCAGTAATGCTGACTCGTCATACTGATACTGCTTCAAATACGGATCAATGTCATCCGGCCTGAGTCCCTTTGTATATAATTTATTTAAAATCTGTCTCCGGTTTAATGAATGACAATGACAGGCGATATACTGCTCCACAAAACGTATATCATCAATATAATGATATTTCTTTAAAAACAGAAGAACTGCTTCAATCGTTTCTGCACTGTATTCTCTCTGCATCAGCTTTTGGCGCAGCTGGTACTCCGTCTGATCCCGACAGGTCAGACTGCGCAATGCATATTCCTTAGCTCTTGTCAGTTCCTTACTCTCCAACTTCTGTCTCCCTGCTCTATTATGATTACGGACTGCCTCTTTTGATGACTGCTATTGGCCTTCAGGACTCTTTACGGGCTTCCGTTACTTTTTACTGCTGTCCGACCTCAGGACTCCTCCCGCTGCGCGGGCCCCTCCTCAAGGCATTACGGACTGCCTCTTTTGATGTCTGCTACTGGCCTTCAGGACTCCTCCCGCTGCGCGGGCCCCTCCTCAAGGCAAAGAATTCCGCACTTTTGTCTTACCTGCTGTTCTACCTCAGCCATCGTCTCCGGATTCTCCCTCAAGTATGTTTTAGCATTTTCCCTGCCCTGTCCGATCTTTTCACCTAAATAGGCAAACCAGGCACCAGACTTCTGAATCACCTCATGGGCCACTGCCAGATCCAGAATATCACCTTCTCTTGATATTCCTTCCCCAAACATAATATCGAATTCCGCTTCCCGGAATGGAGGGGCAACCTTATTCTTAACCACCTTTACCCTGGTCCGGTTTCCGATTACCTCCGTTCCCTTTTTCAGGGTCTCGATCCTTCGTACATCCAGTCGCACCGATGCATAGAACTTTAACGCCCGGCCGCCGGTTGTGGTTTCCGGATTTCCAAACATTACACCAACCTTTTCCCGTAACTGGTTAATGAATATTACAATACAATTTGATTTACTGATGACTGCGGTCAGCTTTCGAAGTGCCTGTGACATCAGACGGGCCTGTAATCCTACATGGGAATCTCCCATCTCACCATCGATCTCCGCCTTCGGCACCAGTGCGGCTACCGAATCAATGATCACGATATCCACAGCACCGGAACGTACCATTGTCTCGGCAATCTCCAGCGCCTGTTCTCCGTTATCCGGCTGTGATATATATAAATTATCAATATCGACACCGATATTCTTTGCATAAGTCGGATCCAGAGCATGTTCCGCATCAATAAATCCAGCGATCCCTCCCTGCTTTTGTACCTCTGCCACCGCGTGGAGTGCAACTGTTGTTTTACCACTGGACTCCGGTCCATATATTTCTACGATTCTTCCCTTTGGCAGCCCGCCCAGTCCCAGTGCCAGATCCAGGCTCAGAGAACCGGTAGAAATTGTCTCAATATTCATATTTGCTCCGGAATCTCCCAGCTTCATAACAGAGCCTTTTCCATATTGTCGTTCAATCTGTGCCAGTGCGGCATCCAATGCTTTTAATCTCTCTTCACTTGCCATAATATCCTCCTGATAAAACATATGTTCGATTTCCTGTTTCTTATCCTAATATATTTTGTGACTTCTGTCAACCTGTTTTTCCATCCTGTTCCTATTTTTCCTCCTCCCTGCTCCTCCATTATGGATTCCTTATTCTGAACGCCTATTGCCAGTCTCTTTCCAGATCATAGCATACCGAAATGCCAAACCAGTGCAAAATGATATAATAATGTGAAAAACAGATTTTTTATAAAGTACAGTTTATCATTCCAGTATATAATTGTAAATATTTTATTTAATAAATGATCGTATTTTAGATTGAATTTATATATAATTTATTTTAATTTTCTGTAATCAACGGTTCCTCCTTGCATTCCACACATTTCTCCTGTATGCTGTAATTATATACCAAATAGCAATCTGTCCAGCATAGCAAGGAGAATCATATGAACATTACCGGTATCATTGCAGAATATAATCCGTTTCATAACGGACACCAATATCAGCTGGAAGAAGCCCGCCGGCTGACCAACGCTGACTATCTTATCGTTATTATGAACGGAAATTTCATGCAAAGAGGTATTCCTGCCTATTGGAACAAATACACCCGCGCTGCAATGGCACTCCGCCAGGGTGCGGATGCTGTAATTGAATTACCGGTATTATACGGGACTGCAAGTGCTGAGTTTTTTGCACTGGGTGGTGTCCGTCTGCTCCACCAGCTCGGTATTGTTACACATCTGTGCTTTGGTTGTGAGACGAAGGATACAGAACTGCTTTTATCGATCGCTGATTTATTACATCGGGAACCAGATGCGTTCCGTGCCCGTCTGACTCAGGAGCTGGCTCGAGGCAATTCCTTCCCCAAGGCGAGAGCCCGGTCAATACTGGATTCTCTTGAGAGCATTTCTGTTGCCTATACGGAAACAGAAGTAGAGGAGCTGTTAACAAAACCAAATACAATACTCGCCCTGGAGTATCTTAAGGCTCTGATGCAGACGCATAGCAATATCCAGCCGCTTCCATGTCTGCGTACAGATACCGGTTACCATGAGATCCACTTATCGGACGGATTCTCATCTGCTACTGCCATACGAGAGGTGTATGCAAAACAAGGCTGTACTTCTGCTCTGCAAAATACGGTGCCTCCCTATGTATATGAGAAACTGCTGCATGACTTCCAGAATCGTTCTCCGATTGAAATGGATGCCTTTTATCCACTTCTTCAGTACAGTTTATGGAAGCCGCAGCATCCTCTTAGCGATTATCTGGATGTTTCAACAGATATGGCAAACCGGATCCAGGCAGTATTTCGTCCGGAATACAACTTTTCGCAATTAATAGAAGCAATTATCAACAAACAATATACTTATACCCGTATTTACCGTTCTCTGCTTCACATTCTTCTTGATATCCGCAAGGAAGAACTGGCAGCACAGCTTGCAGGAGAAACCATGCATTATGCCAGACTGTTAGGGTTTCGGAAAGAATCCTCTGCATTGCTAAAGAAACTTCAGGAACACAGCGAACTTCCACTTATAACCAGGGTTGCTGACAGTCTTCGCACGATGCGGGAACAGGGAAATGCAGCAGGTGCCCGTCTGCTGGAGCTGGACATGTCCTGCTCGCATCTGTATGAACAAACTGTTGTCAACCAGTATGGTGGAAGTGCCATCAACGAGTATACTGCCGGCATCATAATTGACGATAGCAGTTATGATTCTGTCTCATAGTACATATATTAAAGTAACAAAATCAGGAACTGTAGATCATGCAGACAATACTTATCATCTTTTTTCTCGCACTCATACTGATCTGTATGCTGTTTCATGTTCCGATTGTAATTGCCGGTGCTCATACCGGTCTGGAACTCTGGTATGAATCTGTCCTGCCCTCCATACTTCCGTTTATGATCATTACCAGTCTGTTATTGCAGAAAATACAAGGCAGGGGAATCTGCTATCTGGGACTTTGCTGCGGACTCCCGGTTGGTGCAAATCTGGTCAATCAACAGGCCGTCACCGGACAGTTGGATTTCCGGACAGCGAATGCCCTGTTGTGTATCTGCAATATCACCAGTCCTATGTTTATCAGTGGTTATATCCTGAATCAGACATTAAAAAAACAGGTATCTCCAATCCTGTTTTTTCTTGTGATCTATCTTCCTCTCGGCCTGTATGGGATTATTACATTTCTAATGAACAAGCGGAAACCCTCCCCTGCCCGGAACCGGTCTGCCATCCCACAACATAGCCTTACTCATCCCTCCCAGTCTTTTGAGATGATCATTAAGCACTCCCTGCAGGTCATACTCATGGTCGGGATTTATATTATGTTGTTTTGCATTGTGATACAATTTCTGACTTCCTGGCTCCCCGGCGATTCCATTCCTGCGAGAATCTGTCTCTCTACTCTGGAAATCACCAATGGCATCCATCTGTTAGCGGGCCTGCCGCTTTCCATGCAGCAAAAAACAGCCCTCATTGCAGGCCTGACTTCCTTTGGCGGTATCTGCAGCATCCTGCAGACCAAAAGCGTCCTGACTGACAACAGGCTGTCTATTCTTCATTATCTTCTCGTAAAAATATGTATGGGGATCGTAAGCTATCTTCTGGCACTGGTGTTTCTATAACTACTCACCAAACAGATCCTCCTCTTCTTCTTCATATTCGAAGCTTTCCTCATCCGGTTCTGCTGCTGCCGGCTCCTGTTCGGTATAGCCAGCCGGTTCCTGCGCTTCATACCCATATCCCGGCTGTGCAGTCTGATAATTTTTCTCCGGTGTAAAAGCACTGTCCACATACTGTGGCTCCGGCTGAATTTCCGGCTGCTGTGCCTGGATCATCGCCAGATGCTGTTCTTCAATTTCCTTCCGGTTTGCATCAATTACTGCTGCGTTATTCTGTAAAGACTCAATTAAATTCTCATAATTCGTCTTTTCTACTTCCATGGTCGTCTGAATGTACTTCTCTATATCATTCAGCATACCGGTCGTATACTCCATCATGCCAAGACGAATTTCTGCTGCTTCTGCATTGGCCTGTTCGATGATCGCATTCCGATCCATACCTGCCTGTCGCAGGATTTCCTCTGCCTGAATATTCGCAAGTGTTACGATCTCACTTTCATCCACCAGTCTTCTTGCTTCATTGGAGGCTTCCGCTACGATAGATTCTGCCCGAGTTCTGGCATCGGTCATGATTCCTTCCTTATTCCGCATGATCTTCTTGCTTCGCTCCAGTTCACTCGGCATCTTTAAACGCAACTCATTTAACATGGCCTCCAACTCACTTTTCGGCACACTGATACGATCGGACGAAAACGCTACATACTTGCAGCTGTCAATAAACATCTCTATCTCATTGATCATATCTTCTACGCCTTTTTTACCCATTCTTCTATCCTCCTGATCTACAATTCCTATAACGATAATCTATCCCGTCAAAATCTCCTGAAAAGCATCGGTTCGCAGTCTGTCTAGCCCTTCATCTTCGCCTGCAGTATTGGAACAACATTCTGCGGAACAAAGGCAGAAACATCTTCTCCATAACTTGCAAACTCCTTCACAATGCTGGAACTTAAATACGAATATTCTATATTGGTGGTCAAAAAAACTGTATCGACATCCGGAGCTACAATACGGTTGCTCTGTGCAATCTGCAACTCATATTCAAAGTCTGTAACAGCCCGTAATCCACGAACGATCACATTGGTATCCATTTCTCTGGCAAAATCCACTAACAGACCGGAAAAGGAAACCACCCTGCAATTCAATATCATTTTTGTTGCTTCCTTCAACATATTAACACGTTCTTCCACAGAAAACAATGCAGTTTTCGCACTGTTTACCAATACGCCAACGATTATCTCATCAAAAATGTCTGCAGAACGCTGAATAATATCCAGATGTCCAAATGTTACCGGGTCAAAGCTTCCGGCATAAACTGCCCGCTTCATTCCGCCGCCTCCTTATATAAAAACGTATGCTTATTCGTCTTATACTCTTTCACCCTTTGAATCACAAGGGGTAAAGTATGTGCATCATCAAATGCAGTATCCAGAGCAGACTCTACTACAACTAACGTATCCTCATTTAGAATAGAGGAATCTGCCAGCATAGACAGTACATCCTGCTCCAGTCCCATATGATAAGGAGGATCCATAAAGATCACATCAAACAAAATTCCTCTTTGTTCCAGACGTCGAATGGCGCTGAGGACATCACATGCCAGCACCTCTGCCCGATTCTCCAATCTTGTATGCTCCAGATTGGCCTGGATCACACGCACTGCACTCCGGCTGTTATCTACAAAAAATGCCTTTTGAGCGCCTCTGCTCAGGGCTTCGATACCAATTCCCCCGCTGCCGCTGAACAGATCCAGAAATACGCAACCCGGCAGTTCTGGTGCCAGTATATTGAATAATGTCTCCTTGATCCGGTCTGTCGTCGGACGGGTATCCATTCCCGGTACTGTCTTTAATTGTAAACTCCTTGCTGTTCCTGCTATAACCCGCATATCCGTTTCTGTTCCCTGCTTATCTAAATTGGTGCTTCGAATTCTCTATTGCTTCTACTTTCCTTGAATCTGTTCCCGGATCCATTTTCCGGTATCGGACAACTCACTTTCTTCCCAGCCGGAGGTCTTCGAACATCCGGAGGAGATCAGGGCTGAGGTTTCCGCCTTGTTAGAGAGACTCCAGGAACAATAGCTAAGATTATTATCATTGATCAGGTCAAACCACTTCTGTGCCTGATCATAATCATTGGCTCCATTCCCGGATGCATCACATATACTGAATTCCGATACGAAGACCGGCAGGCCCTTATCCAGTGCATAGGTAACCTTATTCCGAATGTTGTCCGTATGCGTTGCTGCATAAAAGTGAATGGCATACATAATATTGGTCTGTCCTGTGATCGGATTATCTGCGGCTATATCCACATCCTGAGACCAGGTAGGTGTTCCTACGATAATGATGGCATCCTTATGATTCTTACGGATGATCGGAATAATTGCTTCTGCATATGGCTTGACGCTGCCATCCCAGGTAGTTCCGCCATTCGGTTCATTGCAGATTTCATAGATGACATTATCATAATCTGCATATTTTGCAGACACCTCTGCAAAAAACGCTTCTGCCTCTCCCTGATTCTTCTTTGGGTCCAAATCGTGCAGAACATGCCAGTCGATGATCACATACATACCAAGCTCCGTTGCTGCATTGACGCCTGTATCGATCAATGCCTTTAGCTGGGCCTGATCCCCGCCGCTGCAATAACCTCCGTTTTCATCCGTATACATGGCAAGTCGTACTACATTGCCGCCCCAGTCATCCCGAATGGTCTGAAATGCTTCTTTATTTACAAACTCCGGAAACCATGCCAGTCCATGCGTGCTGACACCCTTTAACTGATACGGATCTCCATTCTTATCCACCAGTTGTGTTCCTTCCACCTGTAATTTCCCGTGGTTTTCCAGAGGGGTTCCAGACTCCGGCTCCGGTTTTACCGCCTGTTCCGTACTCTTTTCTTCTGTCGTCGGTTCCTCGGTTGCCGCTACTGCAGTACCATCCTGCTTTTCTCCATTTACATATAATACCGCAATCTCCGGTGTGATTGCAGATGGAGTCGTCATGTTAAAGCCGACCTCAATCTTCTGGCCCTTTGCCACTGCAGCCCCCCAGTCGGTAGCTGTGATCGTCAGGGTCGTCCCCTTCACTTCTGCGGTACAGCCCCAGGCATCCGCTACGCTGCTTCCTTCCGGAACCTCCACCTGTGTATACCACTCTGTTACATCCTTGTCACTCTTATTGGTAAATGCTACATTATAGGTAGCTCCAACCGAACCATTATTATCCCAGCTTCCGGTAATTGATATCTGTACATCATACAACGAAGCCGCAGGCTTCTCCTCTGTTCCGGTATCATCTGTACTCTCTGTTGTTTCCGTTGAAACAGTCTGGGTATCATCCTCCGTGCCTGGCACCGGTTCCTTCGGGTTGCCCTTTCCGATCAATATTCCTAACACTAATGCCGCCGCAACTGCAAGCACTGCGATCACACCAATGATCAGTTGTTTTTTATGCTCCTTAAACCACATAATAACCTCTCCCCTTCTCCATTGTTTCGAAACCTTCGGTTTCTCGGTGTTCGTCCCGCCTTCTGCACAAGCGCTCACCTGCGAAACCTTCGGTTTCTCGGTGTTCGTTTCACTCACATAGCGCCTGAAAGATTCGTCTTCCTGCAAGCAGTCGCCGAATCTTTCACGTCGCTGCGTGAGCGCTTATGCGTTCATTGTATCACAAATTCAGAGCCATATCTAGCTTTTCTGATAGTTTGTAGTGCTGGATATGTTCAAAATCATAGTTCTTTCGTTCTAAATAACGAATCGCAGACTGTGCTTCCTTCAAAATATCCGCATGACTGTAGATATCGGCCAGATGAAACAGCAGTTCTCCGCTCTGCTGTACGCCAAAGAGGTTACCGGGCCCCCGCAGGCGCAGATCCTCATTCGCAATGTGAAATCCGTCATTCGACTGATAAAGGACATCCAGTCGCTCCTTTGCTTCCTCCTGATCTGAGGTATTGATCATGATGCAATAGGACTGGTCATTCCCCCGTCCTACCCGTCCCCGGAGCTGGTGAAGCTGGGCAAGTCCGAAACGTTCCGCATTTTCGATCATCATGACTGTAGCATTGGGATTATCAATCCCGACCTCAATTACCGTAGTCGATACCAGAACCTGAATCTCATTGGTATAAAAACGCTCCATGATCCGGCTCTTCTCCCTGGCCGGCATTTTTCCATGAAGATATTCCACCTGAATACAGGGACTCAGACTGGTGCGGAGCTGTTCCGCATAATCCACCACATTCTCCGCCTCGACGCTTTCACTGTCTTCTACCATGGGACAGATCACATAGGCCTGATGTCCCTTTCCGACTTCCTTTTCAATAAAATGATAAGCAGTGCCTCTGGATTCTGCTCCCACCACACAATTCTTAATCGGCAGACGGGAAGCCGGCATCTCGTCCATGATGGAAATATCCAGATCCCCATATAATATAATTGCCAGCGTTCTTGGGATCGGTGTAGCACTCATGACCAGAACATGAGGCTCTCTGCCTTTGTCTGCCAGCAGTTCCCGCTGGTGGACACCGAAGCGATGCTGCTCATCTGTTATGACCAGTGCCAGATTCTTATACGTGATCTCTTCCTGTATGATCGCATGGGTACCGATGAGCAGATCGATTTCCTGATCCCGCACTGCCTGATAAATCCTTCGCTTTTCCTTTAGAGGCGTGGAACCGGTCAATAACGCTATGCGGACGGAATATGGCTCCAGCAGTTCGACCGCCTTCTCATAATGCTGGACTGCCAGAACCTCTGTCGGCGCCATCATGGCTCCCTGGTATCCGGCCTCCGCTGCCATCAGCAACGCAAGAAAGGCAACGATCGTCTTTCCGGATCCCACATCTCCCTGCACCAGCCGGTTCATAACAGATGCTCCGGCCAGATCCGCCTTTATCTCTTCCAGCACCTTCTTCTGGGCCCCGGTCAGTTCATAGGGCAGACTGGCGATCAGCTTTTCACAATTCGTACTTTCCGGAATCGGATACTGATTCTCTATTTTTGCCCGGTGAATCTCCAGCCGGCGCATCGCCAGAAGGAAAAGAAAGAATTCATCAAACACCAGACGTCGTTTTGCCAGCTCCAGCTGTTCATAATCCAGCGGAAAATGAATCTGCCGGACTGCATCCCGATATTCCATCAGACTGTACCGGTGCGGAATATCCAGCGGCAGGTATTCCTCCATATCATGGATCACACCGCCCACTGCTTTCATATCCTTCTGCACCCGCGTATTGGTCAGCCCTTCCGTCAACGGGTATACCGGCTGTAATTCCTTTCGCTTTTCCAGATATTTTGCCTCCGTATAGTATTCCGGATGCTCCATCACCTTCTGGTAATTCCGGATCGTTACTCTTCCTACAAAGATATAGGTCTGTCCTACATGAAAAGTCTTTTTGATAAACGGGGAATTAAACCAGACCATCTTTATCGTGCCGGTATAGTCCTTTGCCAGAAAGCTGGCAACCGTTAAGGTCCGCATCTTCTTCATTTCTACATAGGAATTCACGGTTGCCCGGACTGCCACCCGTTCCCCCGGCCGGAGTTCTGCGATATCCACCGGTTCCTCATAGGTAAGATAACTGCGCGGATAATGCTCCAACAGATTCTCAACGGTATGGATATTCAGTTTTCGATACAGGGCAGTGGTCTTTTCTCCAATTCCCTTAATGCTTTCTACCGGATCTGTCAACTGCATTTCGTTTCCTCCATATGCAGAAAAAGCTGTTACATGCGTAACAGCTTTTCATTTCTTATCTCTTATTTGAATTTACGCTTTCTTGCAGCCTCAGACTTCTTTTTCCGTCTTACGCTTGGCTTTTCGTAATGCTCTCTTTTACGAATCTCCTGCTGGATACCTGCTTTGGCGCAGTTTCTCTTGAATCTGCGTAAAGCACTATCTAATGTTTCGTTTTCTTTAACTACAACGTTTGACATGACCTCACACCTTACCTCCCTCCAGTTGTATATTGTGCAATACATAACTGTTTGGGTATTTTTAGCACTAAGTTAGTTTATAACACTTTCCTATATTTTGTCAACACTTTTATTAATATTTTTATGAATCCCTCTATTCTGGTTCCAAATGCGGGATTACTGTATCTGAAACACATACTCATAATCTACGATTTCATACGGGCAGTCAGTGATCGCAGTCAATGTCTGAATGGTCTTCTGATAGGAATCGGCGATCCGGTTCCAGTCCTTTTCCTCTAAAAAAGAATATTGTTCCCGGTTCTCATAAGCTTCAATTACAGGAACCACACCGATCACGTCATCCGTCCAGTATACATAGGTCGGGGCAAACCGCCATGCAACCAGATTCGTAACGCCGCCTGTCTTTTCGAATTCCATGTCCAGGATCAGGCCGATATCCTTCATAACACCGCTTTCATACCGCTGACTGGATATGAAATTACCAAGTGAATAGATCACATACCCCGTCCGTGTTGTTCCGTCCGGATTCGTAATTTCCCGGATTTCCATTGGCTCTACCACATGCGGATGACTGCCGATGATCACATCTGCACCGGCCTCAAACAATTTATCCACACACATTTCCTGCCAGGAATCCGGCATCTCCCGATATTCCGTGCCAAAATGAATGATCGGCATGACCACATCCACACCGGCGGCATCCAACGCCCGGACATTGTCACACATCTTCTGAATTCTGGATTCCTCATACATCTCCAGCGTATTCACGCAATAAGGCGCCCCGGAGGGAACCGGAATGCCATTGGTGGCATATGTATAACAGGAGAACCCAAAGGTAATCCCTTCTACTTCTACAATACACAGCTCCTGCTGCTCTTCTTCGTTTCTCGCGGTTCCCACATGGGGTATCCCGATGGAATCCAGATAATCCAGGGTAGAGTAAGCGCCCTGCAGACCGGAATCCAGAGAATGATTATTGGCTGTAGCCAGAAAATCAACGCCCGCATCCTTCAGGTTATTGCCCAGTACCTCCGGCGCATTGAACATCGGATAACAGGCATAGCCTAAAATATCACTGCTGGAACCCTGATACCGTCCCGCAAAGGTCGTTTCCAGATTTCCAAAAGTAAAATCCGCTTCACTCAAATATGGTTCCACATAAGTAAAACTGTCCGCATAATCAAAGGTATCCGTTGCCGCATCATATCCTCTGGTAATCTGCCACTGGTGCATCATAATATCTCCGATGGCTGTCATGGTAACATGCTTTGTTCCCAGATCTTCCTTCATAGCCTCCGGAACATTCACCATTCCGGACGGAGCATTCCAGTCCATCCGGATCTGCGCCTCTTCCTTCATCCAGATCCTGCAGATCTGTCCGCTCAGTGCTACCAGTACCACTATTTCCAAAAAGATGATGATGACCTTTTTTTTCATTCGTTTCCCCTTCGCATTTTCTTCCGCCTCATGCCAGTTGCCCGGCAATGACCTGCGCAGCCTTTTCCAACGCTTCCTCGATTCCCGCCGGATTCTTTCCGCCTGCCTGTGCCATATTCGGTCTGCCGCCGCCACCACCGCCGACGCACGGAGCGATTTCCTTGATCAGATTGCCGGCATGGGCTCCCTGCTTCATAGCGGCATCCGTTGCCATGACAACCAGATTCACTCTGCCATCTTTTGCAGAAGCCAGCACTACGACACCTTCCCCTAATTTTTCCTTCAACTGGTCACCCAGATCACGGAGACCGTTCATATCCACATTCTCAACCGATGCTGCCAGGAACTTCATTCCCTTTACATCTACGACCTGGCTGGCAACATCTCCTAATGAATCCTTGGCCAGCCGGCTCTTCAGAGATTCATTCTCACTAGATAATTCCTTCATCTCAGCCAGCATATGCGTTAGCTTTCCCTGCAATGCAGACGGGGTCGTTTTTAAGAGCTGTGCCGCCTCCAGTAATTCTGCTTCCAGCTTCCGATAATACTGAAGCACACCGGCTCCGGTCAGCGCTTCTATTCTCCGTACACCGGCCGCCACACCGGACTCGGAAAGAATCTTGAATGTCATAATGCTTCCGGTATTTGCCACATGGGTACCACCGCAAAGCTCAATAGAAAAATCACCCATGGAAACCACCCGGACCCTGTCACCATATTTTTCACCAAACAATGCCATAGCACCGGTCTTCTTTGCTTCATCAATTCCCATAACCTGCGTCACAACCGGAAGCGCCGCCTGAATCTCATCATTCACAAGCTGCTCTACCCTGGCGATCTCCTCTGGCGTCATCGGAGAAAAGTGAGCAAAATCAAACCGCAGACGATCCGGGGTCACCAGAGAACCCTTCTGTTCCACGTGAGAACCCAGGACTGTCTTCAAGGCCTTCTGCAATAAATGGGTTGCACTGTGATTCTTGCAGGTATTCTCCCGACTTGTTGCAGCAACCTCCAGGGTAACTGTATCACCAGTCCTGAACATCCCTTTGGTTACCGTTCCCACATGTCCAACCTTGTCACCCGGAAGCTTAATGGTTTCCTCTACCCGGAATTCCCCTTCCGCAGTCCGGATCACGCCGGTATCACCTTCCTGACCGCCCATGGTCGCATAGAACGGCGTCTGTCCGGTCACAATGGTACCGTGCTGGCCGTCAACGATCGCGCCGGTCAGCTCTGTGTCTGTCGTCAGAACCCGGATCACCGAGGTTCCGGTTAACGTATCATATCCAATGAATTCTGTGGTAATGGCAGAATCTATTTCATCGTATACCGTTGCATCCGCTCCCATATAATTCGTTGTCTTTCTTGCAGTACGGGCGGCGGTCCGCTGCTCCTCCATGGCAGCCTGAAATCCTGCCTCTTCTACCGTGTATCCCTTTTCTTCCAGGATCTCCTTCGTCAGATCAAGCGGGAAACCGTAAGTATCGTACAGCTTGAAGGCATCTGCACCGGATAATGTCTTTTTTCCGGTCTTTGCCAGTTCTGCTTCTAATTCAGCCAGGATGGAAAGCCCCTGATCAATGGTCTTATTAAACTTTGTTTCCTCCTGCGTCAGAACATTATAGATAAATTCTTTCTTTTCATCCAGCTCCGGATATCCGTCCTTGGAGCCTGCAATGACCGTTTCACTTAATCTGGCAAGGAACATTCCGTCAATCCCCAGCAGGCGTCCGTGTCTTGCCGCACGCCGGATCAGTCGCCGCAGCACATAGCCCCGTCCTTCATTGGTCGGCATAATTCCGTCTGAGATCATAAAGGTGGCGGAACGGATATGATCCGTGATCAGACGGATGGACACATCCTTCGCCTCATCCTTCCTGTATTCCACACCTGCAAATTCGCATACCTTATCACGCAGCGCCTGTACCGTATCCACATCAAAGATCGAATCCACATCCTGTACGACCACTGCCAGACGCTCCAGACCCATACCGGTATCAATATTCTTCTGTACCAGTTCGGTATAATTTCCCTTTCCGTCATTTTCAAACTGGGTAAATACGTTATTCCATACCTCCATATAACGGTCACAGTCGCAGCCTACGGTACAATCCGGCCTGCCGCAGCCATACTTTTCGCCCCGGTCATAGTAGATCTCGGAACAGGGACCGCAAGGGCCTGCGCCATGCTCCCAGAAATTATCCTCCTTACCAAAGCGGAAGATCCGCTCCTCCGGAATGCCAATCTCCTTATGCCAGATAGCAAAAGCCTCGTCATCCTCCTGATAGACCGAAGGATACAGACGATCCGCATCAATTCCCACAACCTCCGTCAGGAATTCCCACGACCAGGCGATCGCCTCCCGTTTGAAATAATCACCAAAGGAGAAATTCCCCAGCATTTCAAAAAAGGTTCCATGCCTTGCAGTCTTACCTACATTTTCAATATCACCGGTCCGGATACACTTCTGACAGGTGGTAACCCGTCTCCGCGGCGGCAGCTCCTGTCCGGTAAAATAAGGCTTTAATGGTGCCATACCGGAATTGATCAGCAATAAACTGTTATCATTATGGGGAATCAGAGAGAAGCTCTTCATCTTCAAATGATCCTTGCTCTCAAAAAATTCCAGAAACATTCTTCTTAATTCATTTACACCATAGCTCTTCACGTTCTTATCCTCCTGCTGCAAGGATACCGCTTCAGTCATTACTCCGAAGCGGTATCCTGGTTCTCCTTCTTCTTATTCACTGCCTTCCGTATTCCGATCCCGGCAAATATTGCCCCGACCATCACAGCCAGCAATACGATTGCCTTTACCAGATACTGTACAAGCTCCGTTGCAAATAAATCCCATCCTGCCATAATCGTTCCTCCTTTTTCTTAACGGCGTTCTACCAGTTCTCTTGTAATATCTTCCCAGGTTAATCCCCGGTCAACCATCAATACCATCATATGGTATAAGAAGTCTGAAATTTCGTATTTTAATTCTTCCGCATCCGGATTCTTGGCTGCGATCACCATCTCAGTTGCCTCTTCCCCTACCTTCTTCAGAATCTTGTCAATACCCTTGTCAAACAAATAATTGGTATAGGAACCCTCCTTCGGATTCCGTCTCCGTTCCGCAATGACATCATAATCCTGCTTTAGTATCATTAACGGATTCTCGTCCTTATAATCCTTTTTCACTAATTCCTGAAAAAAGCAGGAATAGTTTCCCGTATGACAGGCAGCGCCAATCTGTTCCACCTTAGCAAGAATTGTATCATTATCGCAGTCCAAGTGCAATGCCTTCACATACTGATAATGCCCGGAGGTCTCACCCTTGATCCAAAGCTCCTGTCTGCTCCGGCTGTAGTAGGTCATGCGTCCGGTTTCAATGGTTCGATCATAAGCTTCCTCATTCATATAAGCCAGCATTAATACCTCACAGGTCTTATAATCCTGTACGATGACCGGAATCAGTCCATCCCCGTTTTTCTTAAAGTCTGAGAAAGGGAGCGCAGAAGCAAAGGTATGAACCGTCAGTCCCTGCTCTCTCCATGTCTGCTTGACCGCTCCTGCGCGCAGACCTTCTCTGTAAGAGAGGATCACACCATCTGCTCCGGTTTCCTTCAGATAATGACCGGATGTCCTCTCTGCCTCCATACCGTCTGACAGTTGGAGTATCACCGGAACCGGACTGTCTGCACATACCCGCTGATCCAGAATACGTTGCTCCCCGGACGGATCCGGGATTTCCAGGATCAGCCGGCCATATCCGCAGCCGGACTGTCTGCCGCCGATCTTTTCTGCTCCGAACCGCCCAAGCACCTCTTTCCGAACCTCTTCCTTGTCCGTCACCAGACAGACCGAGGAGGCTCCTGCATATAATACCTTTTTTACATCCTCAAAACGTTCCGGCG
The DNA here is from genome assembly GCA_910587045.1 of uncultured Lachnospiraceae bacterium. GTDB lineage: Bacteria > Bacillota > Clostridia > Lachnospirales > Lachnospiraceae > CAG-632. The sequence goes on from CAJULG010000001.1 coordinate 236,076, forward strand.
ATATCTGTACACATACAGGAATATCTACCGTCCTTGTAATTTCCTTTATTCTCTCAATATCCGACTCCTGCTCATAGAGAAAATACAACTCGTCCACTCCGGCATGCTCCAGCTCCGCTGCACTTTCTGCCGCCCGTTCCGGATCCGTCAGGGAAAGCAGTCGGATCGGAGGTCTTTCCAGCTTTGTATCGTTGTCTATTTCATTCCTGTTATCCTTATTCATGTCCGCCTCCCTATATACTGCCCTTGGTTGACAGTACATCATTGATCCTGATATCATAGGAGCTTGCTTCATCCAATGCCTTTGCAAATGCCTTAAACGTTGCCTCGATAATATGATGATTGTTGCTGCCATGGATCTGCTTAATATGGAGATTCATGCCGGCCGAATACGAGATGGCATAAAAGAATTCCCGTACCATCTCCGTATCAAAATACCCTACCTGGTCTACTGTAAAGGTCTCATCAAAGACCAGAAACGGTCTTCCGCTCAGATCAATGGCACAAAGCACCAGGGTTTCATCCATCGGCAGCAGAATGGAACCGTACCGCTTGATTCCCTTCTTGTCTCCCAGTGCCTTCCGGATCGCCATGCCAAGGGCGATACCGGTATCCTCAATGGTATGGTGGGAATCAACATACAAATCCCCTTTTACCGAAACATTCAGGTCGAACAGACCATGCCTTGCAAAGCTGTTCAGCATATGGTCCAGAAATCCGATACCCGTATCTATGGTAGTTTCTCCCGTTCCATCCATATTTAATTCAATTTTTATCTCTGTTTCATTTGTCTTACGATTCACGGCTGACTTTCGATTTGCCATCTTCTTCTCCCCTTACTCTTCTATTTCATCCTATAAACAGGCGCTATTCCTCGAACCGTACCCGGATGGAGTTGGCATGGGCGGTCAGCTGCTCCGCTTCTGCAAATGCGATAATATCCTTATGGATCGGCTCTAATGCTTCTCTGGAATAATATATGATACTGGACTTTTTCACGAAATCGTCCACCCCTAACGGAGAAAAGAACTTTGCTGTCCCGTTAGTCGGCAACACATGATTCGGCCCGGCAAAATAATCTCCTAATGGCTCGGAACTGTATTCCCCAAGGAAAATAGCTCCTGCATTCCGCACCTTCGTCATGACCTCAAACGGATTCCTTGTCACAATTTCCAGATGCTCGGATGCGATCTGATTCACTGCATCCAGGGCGTCCTCCATCGTTTCAGCCACCAGGATATATCCAAAGCGGTCTAATGACCTGGTAATGATCTCCTTGCGGGATAACTGTTCCACGAACTGATCGACTGCATGAGAAACCTGCTCCGCCAGTTCGTCACTGGTCGTCACCAGAATCGCACTTGCCAGTTCGTCATGCTCTGCCTGGGATAGCAGATCCGCTGCCACATACCTCGGATTCGCAGTTTCGTCCGCCAATACCAGAATCTCGCTTGGTCCCGCGATCGAATCGATACCCACAAAGCCATTCACTGCCTTTTTTGCCAAAGCGACAAAGATATTACCAGGGCCCACGATCTTATCCACAGACGGGATGCTCTGCGTTCCATAAGCCATAGCAGCGATCGCCTGGGCACCGCCGACCTTATATACTGCATCCACGCCTGCTTCACAGGCAGCGACCAGTGTTGTGGAGCAGACCTTTCCCTCCGCATTGCACGGGGTTGCCATAATAATACTGTCAACACCCGCCACCTTAGCCGGTACAATATTCATCAGAACAGAGGAAGGATAAGCCGCCTTTCCCCCCGGTACATACACACCCACCCGGTTCAGCGGCGTAAGCTTCTGTCCCAGTATTGTTCCATCCGGTTTTGAGTCAAACCAGCTGTACTGCTTCTGCTTTTCATGATAATCCCGGATATTTGCCAGGGATTTTCGAATCACCTCTAACAACTCCGGCGAGACCTCCCGGTAGGCAGCGGCAATCTCCTCCTCTTTAACCTTTATGGTGTCCGGCGTCAGGTGTGCATGATCAAACTGCTCTGTATAGCCGAATACGGCTGCATCCCCGTTCTTTGCCACCTGATCCACGATCTCCTGTACGGTTTCCGCGTAGGAGGCATAATGATTCGGACTCCGCTTTAATAGATCACTTAATATATTCTTCTTTGTTTCCTCTGTTAATCTTACCTTACGCATTTCTGCCCTCCTTATCGCCTGTTCCTGTAATCAGCCCGTTCAGATCCTGCAACAGCTTTCGGATCCGGGTGTGTTCCATTTTCAGACTCACCTGATTCACAACAATTCTGGCTGACAGATCACAGATCTCCTCGATCACTTCCAGGCCATTCTCCCGCAGGGTCGTACCAGTCTCAACAATGTCCACGATCACCTCCGACAGCCCGACGATCGGGGCCAGCTCAACGGAACCATTTAATTTTACGATCTCTACAGTCTGGTTCTTCTGATTCTGGAAGTAATCCTTGGCAATATTCGGATACTTGGTTGCCACACGGATGATTTCATTGCGCTGTAGCCGCTCCCTTGCAGAAGCCGGTCCACATACACACATCCGGCATTTTCCAAGATTCAGATCCAGAACCTCATACAGATTTCTGCCTTCCTCTAATATGGTATCCCTGCCTACCACACCAATATCCGCCGCTCCATATTCTACATAAGTCGGCACATCCGATGCCTTGGCAAGAAAGAACTTCACCTTTAACTCCTCATTGACAAACAACAGCTTCCGGGTATCCGGATCCTTCATTTCTTCACAGGTGATTCCCACCTGCTCCAACAGGCCTAAGGTCTGCTTTGCCAGACGCCCTTTCGCAAGGGCAAATGTTAAATATCTCATATCGTTATCCTCAATTTCGTGTTCTATATTCCTCTGTGCCATCTTCTGCAATGTAGATCAGAGTCTCAAAATGCTCTCTTGCCGCATATGCCTCATAATCCTCCAGCGTCTTCTTTGCCGACATGCGGATCAGCTCTGCCTTCTTTCCTTCCTGCCGCATCCGGGAACCGAGCTCGATCGCTTTCTGCTGCCAGGTCTGATGATACAGGATCACAGCCTCCTTCTCTTCAATGACAACCGGAATATTCTGACGATCAATGGCTTTCATTAATTCGTCTATAACAAATGCAAAACCAATGGCAGGTGCATCCTTTCCGAATTGCTTCAACAGGGCATTATAACGTCCGCCCCGGACAACTGCATCACCGGTGCCATAGGTATAACCCTTAAACAGAATTCCGGTATAGTATTTATAATCACTAAGCATGCTGAGATCAAACCCCACTTGTGATTCACAATGATAATATGACAGGGCATGATATACCTTTTCCAGCCGGCTGATGGCTGTCAGAGAACGATGATTCTGCACCAGACTTCGGGCACGTTCCAACATCTCCGGGCCTCCGAATAACTGGTCAAAGGAGGTCAGAACCTGCTTCATATGATCTGAAACAGTAAGATGCTTCACATATTCTTCCAGACCAAAAAAGTTTTTGTTCATAATATATTCCCGGATAACAGCTTCCTCCTCCTCATCCAGGCCTGCTTCCTCAATAACACCCTTGAAAAAATCCACTTCACCGACTTCGATCTGAAACTCATTCAGCCCTGCCGCCTGAAAGCAGTCCGCCACTGTTGCCAGCAGTTCTGCATCTGCTGCCGAACTGTCGTCATTGACAAACTCGACGCCTAACTGAGTAACCTCACACAGCTTTCCCTGATGGCTGATCTTATTACAGTAGGTATTCCCCTCGTAACAAAGCCGGATCGGCAGATCTTCATTTTCATAATACTTGGCTACACACCGTGCAATGCTTGGCGTAAAATCCGGGCGAAGCACCAGCGTATTATTCTCCCGGTCAAAAAGCTTGAACATCTCATTGGATGGTGCAGACCCCTTATCCTTGCTGAATATATCAAAATATTCAAAGGCCGGTGTCTGAATGTCATGATAACTATATAATTCCAGCACATGATGAAGCGCTTCCATTACCTTTCGCTTTCTCTTATACTCATTATCGTAGATGTCACGCACCCCGTCCGGTGTATGTAGTAATTTTTCTTTCATCTGTGCTCTCCTTCAAACAAGCGATATATAATCACTCAAATAGTCTACTACATTACCGTTTTTTTTTCAAGTTGACGTTTTTGCAAAATAAGAAAAAGGAACCTTTATCCTTTTCTGATAAAAGCTCCTTTTCTTCACCGTATTATATATGAAAATTCTTCAATGTCCTCAAATCCGCGATCCTTCAACCATTTCACACTGGCGGCAATATCCGCTTCATCGGAATAGCCCGGGATATACGGTACCCGGATCCTGCATTTTCCCTGCATTCCCTGACCGGCGATATATTCCAGATTCCGGATCACCGCTTCATTGGACTGCTTTGTATAGCGCTGATACAGCACCGGATCCATGGTCTTGATATCGATTATAAACTGATGTACGGGTTCTAGCAAAGAGGTCAGCTTATCGTGCGGTACACATAATGAAGTCTCCAGCGTAACATTTACAAACTCCGGCAGAATGGAGAACAGCCCGCTGATCGCTTCGCTATGCAGCAGGGATTCTCCGCCGCCAAAGGTAATACCGCCATTGGTGGCTACAAAATAACAATAGTCCTGCAGCAGAATCTCCAGCAATGCTTCCTTCGTATATTCCTTATATGGTTTTGTATGCAGAATATCCTTGTTGATACAGTATTCGCATTCTAACGGACAGCCATATAAGCCAACTAAAGTGGTAACCCCTTCTCCGTCCGTAGTCAGCCGGTGACGGTTAATAGACTGAACCTTAAACTTCATATACAAACTCCTCAGTTCTCTGAAGACGGATCCGTCATGATAACTTCTCCTGTCTCATAATCCGTAGACGGAGCGATCATAATATCCCCTTCCAGTTCATACGCTTCAACCGTTGTATTCTCATTCACATCCTCTGTGCTGTTCTCCTCACTGTCATAAGAAGTATCTCCTTCCAGCTCATCCTCAGGCGGAATATACTCTACGGCTCCAGTCTCAGGTGGAATATACTCTTCTTCTCCAGCCAGTTGTTGCTCCGTTACCGCATTTTTAATCAGAATTGGCCCAACACCCTCCACAGTTCCCTTTGCTGCCGGCGTACAGCCACTCAGTCCCACTGCCATGGTAACGACACCGGCTGCAACGGCGGTCTTTGCCAGAATTGCCTGATTTAACTGTTCCTCCTCCTGCCTGCATTTCGGACACGTACCCGAGCATTTCCCTTCAAAGGTACATTCCCGCTGATGCAGATCAATATCCAGAACATCCGCTATCCTTTTTCGAATCTGCTTTAAAGCCTTACACTTTTCTTTATTTACATCCATACCGCTTCCTCCTGACTGATATCCACTTTCCACTTCTGCAACATAATCGTCACTAATATAGTGTCCGGATATCTGCAAAGTGTTGCAATAATTTTTATTCCCGTGTCATTAAATCTCTGCTCAGCGGTTCCAGGTAATGAACCAGGATACCTCCCTTTGCGCGGATAAAGTTCTTCCTGTCTAATTCCGCATACTTAAAATTCTTAGGATGTCCTTTCTCTATGCGTTCCACGTATCCCTTCAGTTCCTGAAAGGGCATATAATATAATTCATTCCGCGTCGTAAAGAAAATGATCAGAAAACTGATTCCCTGCTGTGCTTCAAATTCCTCCATAAACCGGTACTGATGCTCATGGATATTCTGCATTGAAAACGTGTCAGTGGTACATTCCTTGGCATCAAAGCAGACCGGCACCCCCTGTACCACACCGATATAGTCTACCGTTGAGTCCTTTTCAAAATATGCCAGAGTGATCTGGCTGCTCTCTTTATCAATTTTAACCGGTTTGATCGGCGTTGGTATCTTCTGTACCAGTGCAAGTCCCTTTTCCCGATACATATCATTGGAAAGATTGATCAGATCCTCCAGGGTTGATCCGCGCAGCCCCCGGCTGTTCCATGTTGCCATAATAAAATCCGTACATTCCCTTCTTCTAAATTCAACTGCTCTGTCTCTGCTCGATCCGACTTATCTGGTTCTGTCCCCATAACAATTCCAATGCTTTCCGGTACTTTCCCGATAAAGGCGCCCGGAACTCCATACCGGAAATATCAGAAAGCGGCCCCTTCACCATCGGAAATACGACTCGATATGCATGAAGAAACTGATTCTGAATTCCAAATCTTCTACGAAACTCCAAATTCTGTTCCCGGCTCCCGTATCTGGCATCGCCCAGTACCGGATGTCCCAGATAGGCAAGATGTGCCCGTATCTGATGGCTTTTCCCGGTGACCAGCTTCACCTCCAGCAGAGTATAACTCTCATTCCATTGCAACGGCCGGTAATGCGTTTCGATCCGGTCGCTCCCCTGTATCGGATGACTGCTCACCTGAACCTGGTTTTTTGCCGGATCCTTTTGCAGATATGCAACAGCCTGCATAGGCTCCGTCATAACTCCGGCTGCCAGCGTCAGATAATACTTCTCCAGACTACGATCCCGCAGCATCCGGGACAGCTCCTGACTGCCCGCCAGAGAAATACCGGCTAACAGAATTCCGCTGGTGTTCCGGTCTAACCGGTTGCAGACCGATGGCGTAAAGGTCTGAAGCTGCTCTTCCTGAATGCTTCCCTGCTCCAGTAAATACCGGATCATCTGCTCATTGATAGAATTATCCTCCGGTCCGGCCTTCTGAGACAGGATACCGGCCGGTTTATTCAGGATCATAATATGATCATCCTGATACAGAATCCTGTCTGCAGATAAAGACGGCAGGCCTGCCCTGAAGGGGCTTTTATCCAGATTATGAGGTTCCGGATATCGATCCTGATGAAACTTTTCAAACGTGTCGTCTGAAAGATAAATCTGTATCCGGTCACCGGACTGAAGAATTTCTCCTCCGTCTGCCCGCTTATCATTTAGTTTAATATTTTTCTTTCGAAGCATTTTGTAAAGAAAGCCTTTTGGCGCCTGATTCAGCAACTTCTCAAGCAGCTTTGTCAACCGTTGCCCGGCCTCATTGCTTCCAACCGTAATTTCTTTCATTGTTTTCCCGTTTCTCTGTTCCTGGTTTATACTATTTTCCTATACACTGATATCCAGCATCCGCTGTCTCAAACGGTCGCAGACGGAAGACAGATCTGCTTCTGTCACCTCTGCTGCGTTCACTTGTTCCAGCAATTCATCTACAGAGTAAACCGTAACGGCTAAATAAGGATAACTGGTTCTGTTGATGATGTCCTGAATATACTCCCGTTGCTGCTCTGCTCCGTAGCTTTTCTCATTGGAGCCACCCCATAACAGATAAATATTACCCTGATCAATAACCAGGCAGGCAGCAAAGGATATCGCTTCATAGGCGCTCAGTGCCATATCATATAAGACAATACAGTTCCTTCGCCGGCCCAGTTGTTCATCAATACGCGCTCCATCCTCCTCGTTCAGAGAACGGAATCTTACAACGATCAGCCACTGGATCAACAGCCACGCAAAGGGCAGCACCAGCAGCACCGGCACAATGATGGCCGCATGCCGGAACGTACCAAACAGAATTCCCACCGTAAATACACCGGCAGTGATCACTCCGGCCAGCACCAGTGAATATAATCTGTATCGTTTTTTTAATGCATCAATGTAACCCAATGTTCCTTTTTCCATTTTTGTTTATCCTTCTTTTCTTACTATTTCTCATCTGCCAGAAGTTCCATGTAATCCTGGATCGCATAATCCGCCTCCTGCTGCTTTTCTTCCCAGATTGCAGCACTGGCCGGATCTGCAACCGCACAGGTACGCATGCCTGCCCGTTTTCCTGCCCGGATTCCCTCTACTATATCTTCAAAGACCAGACAATATTCCGGAGCTACACCTAAATCCTCTGCAACCAGTAAATAAATATCCGGTTCCGGCTTTCCATGGCTTACCTCACAAGCAGTATGTACGGAATCCATCATGCTGCGGATTCCCTGTGCCAGCAGAGCAATTTCAACCAGATGCTTCGAATTGCTGGTAGCCACGCCCGTCTTGATACCCATTTTTTTCAAATTACGGATAAATGCATAGGCACCTTCCTTCATGGGTACCTCGCTGGCATATTTTTCCTCCGCCATCCGGTTCCAGATTTCCTTCATTTCTTCTATCGTATCTGAAATCATAAAATGCTTCCGGATATAATCGGCGGTTTCCGTAAAACTCATACCGGATATCTGCTTTTGCAGACCATCTGGCACCTCCATTCCATGCTGCTTAAAATATTCCCGGTCAATGGCTTCCCATACCCACATGGAATCTACCAGTGTTCCATCCAGGTCAAATATAACAGCCTGAATGCCATCCAGAATACGTCCGCAATACTCCCTGTTCTGTATCTCCACTAGAGCCACCTCCAACCTGCTAAATACTTATTCTTTAAGGTTCCGTTGGTCAGTTTTCCCCATCCCAGAGGATATCCGTCTACACCAAACAATACCATTCCATTCCTGCCTTCCAATTCTATAGTCTCTCCCTTCAGATAACGGATCACCCGCTCATCGGAAGCCTCCAGAGATATGGAATTTTCATACTCCTCCATGCGGAGTGCCATTGCCAGTGACTGGCTGGGTTCAAACCGGTTCTTTTTTATTTCTCCCAAAAATAAACCATTTCGCAACAATCGAAGCCCTTTTACATTCGGCATTTCTTCCGGCAGATAATATAGCCGGTCCTTCTGAAGCTCGAAACGTCTATCGTCCCAGCCCCACCGGACTCCATGCAAAAATTTCTCAGCTTCCTCCGGCAGTTTCACTTTTGCAGGATGATACCAGTTTACTCCATGCACTTCTTCGGATTGCTGCTTCCTTAGCATTGCCACAAAGTGTCCCTCCCCTTGTATACGGTGGGGCCACAGACGCCGACAGTTCCGTATCGCTGGATTCCCGGTCTGACTCCATTCCACATGTCCCGTGTCAAAACCATCATAAACGGGCAGTTCCACCAGTTCTAATTCCGGTGCCAGCTCCAGCAGATAATCAATCGCCTGTTCATTCTCCTCCATGGAAAAGGTGCAGGTAGAATATACCAGACTGCCGCCGGGACGCAGGCATTTCACCATTTCCCGCAGGATGCTCCGCTGCAGATTCACAAACAGTTCCACTCCATTGCTTTCCCATGCTCTTATCATGGATGCAGATTTTCGAAACATACCCTCTCCGGAACAGGGGGCATCAATTAATATCTTATCAAAAAAATCTGTAAAATGTTCTGCGATCACATTGGAAGGTTCACTTACCACTAACGCATTCCGCACACCAAAAAGCTCCAGATTCTTAAGCAGCGCTTTTGCTCTGGAGTTACTGATATCATTGGAAACCAGAAGACCGGTTCCCTGCAGTCTGGCGGCCAGTTCTGTAGATTTGCCTCCGGGTGCTGCACAGATGTCCAATACCCGGTCTCCTGCTGCAATCGGAAGCACACTTGCCGGTGTCATGGCACTTGGCTCCTGAATATAATAAAGTCCGGCATAATAATACGGATGTTTTGCCGGCTGCTGTGATTCTTCATAATAAAAGCCATTTGCACACCAGGGAACCGGCCTTAGTGAAAATGGAGATATCCGCAGAAAATCTTCTACGGATATCTTACTCGTATTTACTCGTAACCCATGAAAGGAAGGTGTATCCAGAACGTTCTGATATCTGCTAAATTCCTCCCCTAACATGACTTTCATTCGTTTTTCAAAGTTCTCTGGTAATTTCATTTATAATCTCCCGATGTTATCTATCGTAAACTCTGTGCTTTATACCCTTCTGCAATAATATCCAGTTCCCTGCAAAAGCGTTCCAGGCGCTCCAGATCCTGGGTGGCAAATATCTGATAAAATTCCTCCTGTATCTTCAGTACCTCACGCTTATTCGCCACATGATACAGATTCTGGATGTTGACCAGAATATCAGAGACCACATTGGCCTTCACGGTAAACATATTCTGGGCATCAATAATCTCATCCCGGACAGAAGACATTTCCGAATCCAGTGCCACGATCGCGTCTGAGGCGGCATACAAACGTTCTCTGACATGCTCCGGCATATTGCCATGATACTTATATTGCAGGGAATGCTCGATCGTAGCCCAGAAATTCATTGCCATGGTACGGATCTGAATCTCTGCCTGCAACCGTCTGGTTCCTTCCAGAGTATACACATCATAATACACGATAATATGATAACTCCGGTAACCGCTCTCCTTATAATTTGATATATAGTCCTTCTCGCATTTTATCTCCATATCTTTCCGGTTACGGATAATCTCAACTACTTTATCAATATCTTCCACGAATTGACACATGATCCGGATACCGGCAATATCATCGATCTCATCCTCGATCTCCTCAACCGCAAGATCCTTTTTATTCATTTTATCCAGTATACTGGATATCTTTTTAACCCTCCCAACCACTTGCTCAATCGGTGAATACTGACCTTTGCTCCTGTATTCCTGAATAATGTGGTTGAACTTCACCACCAGCTCATCTACTGCAAGCTGATAAGGCGACAAAATCTCCCGCCATAACTGTATCTCCATATAACCCACCTCGTAAATTTATAAATAAATAATAAATGCATTGTAGTTTTAAATACCTGACCCCCGACTCCTCCTTAATATCCAGTATAACATATCTTTACCGGAAATCCAACAAAAGGGAATGGAAAAAACATCCATATTTCAATATTATCCTACCTTTTTCTCACCTGTCGGACGGCATGGAAGTCCTTTGCTGTATATTTTGCAGAAACGGATACGGATTCATACTGATTTCCTGCCCGGAAGCATCATAGAAGTAAATACCTACATGAAGATGCACATCAAACATTCCTGTTGTTCCTTCCTCGCCATAACCGGAATCTCCCATAAATCCCAACAGTTCTCCCGCATATACGGTATCCCCCTTTTTCAGATTTCCGGCATAGGAATCCAAATGAGCATAATAATAATAAATTCCGCTTTCAGATTCAATCCCGATCCGCCATCCGCCAAGCGTCAGCCATCCCATATTTTTTACAATTCCATCTGTCATACTGACAACCGGAAGTTCTCCCCTTACATTCGATAGTGACATAATATCCGTTCCCTCGTGATGACGATCTCCCCCAAAAGTGCGCTCTCCATACCAGGAATCCACATAACTGACTCCCTGTATATATGATTTTTCTACTGGAAAACAGCGGATTTCTTTCATTACTGCATCTAACTGCTCGATAAAGAAATCATTGTAGGCTTCCTTTCTGTTATGAAGTGGAAAATAGTCGGTCGGATTCTGGCGAAATTCTTCCAGATCCATCTGATAACGAAACTCATAAGCTTCTTTGGTCAGCCGATCCAGGATCTCCCATTCCACAACAAAACATATCACCAGTCCCAGTATTGCGATCCAGTAACGGAGCAGTACCTTCGGAATGTCATGCCTTTCCATAAAAAACCCTCCCCTGCCTATAACCTATGCAGAGGAGGGAGAATTCATTCTTTCCAAAAGATCCGGCCGCCATTTCCCGGACGCTGAACATCAATAACCCGATATCGCTTTCGTATTGACCGGCAGGAAACGATAATCCGCCGTAGAAGTTCCATCAATATAATAAATTGTATCACCCGCTTCATAATCCTCTGGCAGAGCAAAGACATAATAATCCACTCCGTTTGTCCCGACCAGGGTCAGACAGGTAACATCCTTGATCTCATATCCTTCAGACATGGCATAAACAACCTTATCATTAATGATACTCTGTGCCTGGGAATCCATATAGCCATAATTGTCATACTGACCGATAATCTGACCGGATTTATCGGAAAAGGTGTTATCGTCATATAAATAATATTCCATATATGTATCCGGCGCAACAAAGGAAACTCCTTCCAACGGGGTGACTCCCTTCATCTGGGCTTCATAACATTGTTTAAATATTCCCGGAATATCTGTATTGATTACTGACTTCATCATCAGGTTCATGCTTATCATGATACCACCGAACAGCAGCGCAATTCCTCCAAAGACCAAACCAAGGATCGCTGGCGCCTTTACCTGCTTTTTCACCAGTGCAACAATTCCAAGTACGATTGCTGCCAACGAGCAGATTATGGATAGCCAGGTCACACAACAAGACGTAAGCAAGCCAAGAACTGCCAGTAGAATTGAAAGAACGCTAAACAACTTTTTCTTCTTCCCGTTTGCAGGCGGTGTCTGATAAGGATTCTGGTAATTATATGGTATCGGATCCGTATATACGTTTCCCTGCGGCATCCCCTGCATAAAAACCCCAGAAGGATTGCTGCTCACATTATTTACAGGGGAAGTCTGCTGAGATTCTAATCTCATATCATTTCGAAGCGCACCTGTATCCTCTGCCCGGCTGTCCTCCTGATTGCCGCTCAATGGCGCCCCGCAAACCGGACACACTCCCGATATATCTTCCACATAGGAACCGCATATTTTACATTGTTCTTTCATATTATCCCCTTTCTGTCCATTCTAAGAAATATTAATATATTGTAGCATATTTTCCTACTCATGTACAGAACGCAAGATCAATTTCCTTCATATCCCGTATCTTCCGTTCGCTCTGTTCCGTCTGCCGCCCCGGTCGCAAGTTCATCGCACCGTTCATTCTGTGCATGCCCTGCATGTCCCTTTACCCAATGATACGTGATCCTGTGTGGCTGTGCCGCTTTTAGCAGCCGCTTCCAAAGATCGATATTCTTTACCGGACTGCTGGTATTCTGCTTCCAGTTCTTTTTTATCCATCCGTCAATCCAATGCTCATTAAACGCCTTTACCACATATTGAGAATCGGAATACAGATCAATATCACAGGACTTCGTCAATGCCTCCAGCCCTGCGATCACCCCCATGAGCTCCATCCGGTTATTGGTCGTCCGCTCATAGCCTGCTGAATACTCCCGCGTGTGAAGCTGTCCCTTTTTATCCACATATTCGATTATTGTACCATAGCCGCCCGGTCCCGGGTTTCCCCTGGAAGAACCGTCTGTATATATGGTTACATGCATTGTCCTCCTGCCTCCTGTATCCTACATGCTTTCAATTACTGTGCGGACCAGTGTTTTAAACTGTCCCGCTACCCGGTCTGCCGTTTCCTGTACTTCCCTGTGAGACAGGGGAGTCATACTGATTCCACTTGCCATATTGGTAATACAGGAGATACCACATATCTTCATCCCCATATGGTTGGCGACCATTGCTTCACAGGCGGTACTCATACCGCAGGCATCTGCACCAAGCAGCTTTGCCATACGAACCTCTGCCGGCGTTTCGTATGCCGGCCCGGTAAACTGAATGTATACCCCCTTCTTTAATGGAATATTTAAGGATTTGGCCGTACGCTCCAGCAATTCCTGCAACTCTTTCCGGTAGATTTCAGACATGTCCGGAAAACGAACGCCCAATTCTTCTATGTTTTCACCCAGCAATGGGGATGGGACAAAGGAAGCGATCTGATCTGTCAGCATCATCAACGTCCCCGGCTGGAAATCCGGATTGATCCCGCCTGCGGCGTTGGTCAGAACCAATACTTCCGCCCCTAGCAGCCGCATCAACCGGACAGGCAGAACCACATCCGGCATAGAATACCCTTCGTAATAATGAACCCGTCCCTGCATGATCACCACCGGAACTGCTCCCATATAGCCAAATACCAGACGCCCTTTATGACCAGCGACTGTTGACTGCGGAAATCCTTCAATATCAGAATACGGAATTACCTTCTCTACCTGTATCTCATCCGCCAGAGCACCCAGTCCGGAGCCCAGGATCAGAGCAACCCTCGGGCGGAAATCCGTCTGTTTCCGGCAACTGTCATAACAGGACATTAACTTTTCATATACTGCATTCATATTATCTCCTTTTGAATAGCCATAAAGCATTATTCAGATAACGAATAATGCTTCATATATGGCCCCCTATGCTGTTTTCATTTCCAGCTCTTCTACCCGCTTTGATAATCCGTCAACCAATCTTAATATTAATATTGTATTATCATTTTCCAGCTTTGTAATCCTATAGTACTGATTCATTTCATCAATATTATTCTGCATTCTGTCAATCCTGTCTTCCAGAATACTTCTGGTACGCCCAAGCTCGTCCAATATCATATTTTCTGTATTTTTTAACTTTTCATCGAACTTCTGATCCATATCCGATATCCTCTGATCCATATCCGATATCCTCTGATCCATATCCGATATCTTCTGATCCATATCCGATATCTTCTGATCCATATCCGATATTTTCCGATCTATTCCTGATATCTTCTGATCCATCATATCAGATATTGCTGACAACAATTCCATATCCATCCTTCGTTCACCTCCCTTCATAAATTATAACAAATGAAACAGCTTTTTCAACCTGCATTTACCATTTCCGTTTTCAAAAAACCAGACAGATAATATTCATTTGCTTATAAAAAATAATATCACAATTTTATTTCATATACAATAGTAAAATTTAAAAATACATTAACTCTGAAATGCCTTATTTCTGCATTCCAGAGTTAACGATTCAAATATTTAAATAATGATACATACCATTCCGCCATTTCCGTCATTTACAATCTTCTCCATGGTATCCTGCAGCTTTGCCTGACTTTCATCCGTAATCTTTCCGGTCTTTGTCCGTATTCCATCCTCTACCAGCTGTTCAATGGTCTTGCCAAAGATATTAACACTCCAGATATCCTCCTGTCCTTCTGTTCCGATATACTGCACCAGATCCTTTGCCTGCTCCTCGGCACCTACGATCGGAGCGATCTCTGTAGTAATATTTGCCTTGATCATATGAATGGACGGAGCTTCTGCCTTAATCTTTACACCATATTTGTTTCCATGCTTGATGACCTCGGGCTGTTCGATCCGGATATCCTTCTGGCTTGGTGTAACACATCCGTAGCCTTTGAATTTCACAGATTCCATTGCTTCAGCGACCTGCTCATACTCCCGTCGCTTTTCTGCCAGTTCCTTCAATACCTTCATAAACTGATATTCGTTATCCAGACGAACCCCCAGCATATCACTTAACATTTGATAATAAAATGCATCATCAACATAAATCATCAGATTGATCCTGCCACTGTCTAAAGCAATGCTGTCTAATTTAATCCGCTCTATGTAATCGCTCTCCGGAAACTGCATATTGTAAATGTCCCGGACAACCTGGATCTGATCCAGAATACCTCTTGCCATGGATACCAGTTCCTGCTTTACCTCAGATTCCAGATTCAATGCCTCTGCCCACTTTGGAATATGGAAATCGATCTCTGCAACCGGGAATTCCAGTAAAACCGCCTGCAGTATTTCCGAAATATCCTCCTTGCGAAGCTGATCCGCGTTGATCGGAAGTATGCGTACTCCGTACTGCTCCTCCATTTGCTTTGCCAGTTCCATCGTTTCGTTTGCATATGGTTTTACGCTGTTCAACAGGATAATAAATGGTTTCCCGAGTCCTCGTATCTCCTGTATTGTTCTCTGTTCCGCCTCTAAATAAGCCTCCCGTCCCAGCTCGCCAAAGCTTCCATCTGTAGTCACTACCATACCGATCGTTGAGTGGTCATGAATGACTTTACGGGTTCCGATCTCTGCCGCCTTCGTAAACGGTATCTCGTAATCAAACCAGGGAGTCTTTACCATTCGTTCCTCTCCGTTTTCTTCATGACCCACAGCACCTGGTATCATAAAGCCGACACAGTCTATCATACGGACCTTCATCTCAACGTTATCATTTACCCGGATATTTACTGCCTCCTGTGGAATGAATTTCGGTTCCGTGGTCGTTACTGTCTTTCCGGCGGAACTCATTGGCAGTTCATCCCTTGCCCGTACTTTCACAGGCTCCTCTTCAATATTCGGCAGCACCATAAGATTCATAAACCGTTTAATGAACGTTGATTTACCGGTTCGAACCGGCCCTACAATACCAATGTAGACCTCACCGTTGGTCCTGGCTCGCATATCAGCATATAAATCATATGTACCCATATTATTGTCCATAAAAAACCTCCCGCATCACTGTTTCATTTTTCATGTACGACTATACATGATATATTGATACAGTATATGCAGGAGGCTTTCGGATTCATACCGGAAATCATTCAATGAATATTCGGTTGTTTCTACTTTATTTTCAATATAACTTCCACGGACGTCGTTTTGACATATTGGGATTGTAATAAGGATCTCCCTGCTCCAGCACGGTTTTCCATTTCTGCTTCATGAATGCCACCTCACTCTGAAAGCGTTCCCGTTTCTCAGAATTATTCTCATATCCCCTGCTGATCGACTCATAGTGAAACAGCTCCGCATAAGGGGTGCAGATATTCAGCAGTCCCAGTTCCCGAAGCTTCAGACAGAAATCCACATCATTATAGGCAACGGTCAGCTTCTCTTCAAAACCGCCAACCGCATCATACAGCGAATGCTTTACCATCAGGCAGGCAGCGGTTACCGCACTGACATCCTGTGCAAAATACAGTCTTCCCATATAACCGACCGAATTAAACGGTTCGCCAAGATGACTGTGCACTGCAATGCCATCCTCGCCAATCCCGATGATCACACCCATATGCTGAATACTGCGGTTGCCAAAATAAAGCTTTGCCCCCACGGCACCTACATCTTCGCGCTGGGCATACATCAGCATCTCCTCTATCCAGGATTCGGATATGATCTCCACATCGTTATTTAATAGTAACAGATATTCTCCACCTGCAAAGCCTGCCCCGTAATTATTGATCGCAGAATAATTAAACGGCTTATCCCAGGTTACCACACGGACACAGGGAAGCGTCTCGATCAGCTTATAAAACGCAAAGGTCTCCTCCTCCGTAGAATTATTCTCCACAATGATGATCTCATAATTCTCATAGGTGGATTTTTTCAGGATGGAATCCACTGCCCGGATCAGATAGCTGACATGATCCTTATTCGGTATGATAATAGAGATCAGCGGCTTCTCCTTTAACACATATCGGAAGCGGTATATCGTAGGAAAGGCCGGAGAACTCTCTACCTCAACCTCCAGACCGTCCCGGGTGATGCTGTTCTTCACCGCATTCATGCCTGCCTGAATGGCGTAGGTCTTGGAATTGATGTCTGCGGCCACGGAATTCGGATGGGAACGCCAGAAATAGAGCAGCTTCGGAATATGGCAGATCTTATCTGCGACTGCGGTCAGACGCAGGATCAGATCATGATCCTGGCTCCCGTCATAATCACTGTCAAACATCCCCGTCCGGCTAAACAGCTCTCTGGAAAAGGTGGTAAAGTGACAGATATAATTATTGGCCCGAAGATTATCAATGGCAAAATCCGGCTTAAAATGATAGGTAATGATATCATAGAGATCATCCCCGTTAAAGGTTGCCTCATCCGTATACAGAAAATCGGCGCCCTCTTTACAGATCATCTTCATATTCTCATATAGTACGCTGGGATGAAGAATATCGTCGTGGTCAAAGAGACAGATATATTCTCCGGTGGACATCTCAATGCATACATTGGTATTCCCCGAAATACCAAGATTCTTTTCTAATCTCTGATATACGATCCGAGGTTCCTTATATTCCTTACAGATCTGCTCTACATAGGCATGTTCTGCATCACTTCCGTCCGCCAGACACAATTCCCAGTTCTCATAGGTCTGTGCGATCACGGAATCGATCATTTCACGCAGATACTGCTCCGGCGTATTATAAAGCGGCACCAGAATGCTGAACTTAATATCCCTGTCAAATCTGACTGCCCGTTCCTGCGCCATTTCTTCCTCATCTGGAAGGATCGCTTTAATATAACGCCTGGAAAACCGCTTCAGCTTCCGTCTGGAAATCAGCTTATCCTTCACCTTCACCAGTGTCAGGATCACGCCATACCGCCGGATATGGAAGCGAAGCAGCTTCATGACATTGTAAAGCCATCTGGCAGGCTTCAGCAGCTTCCACCATACCGTTCCCTTCAATGCCCGTATACCGGAACGGTTGTTCTCACTTTCCTCCCGCTTACGAAAGGCTTCAATATCAGCCGCAGTCATGCTGTGCTTTTCAATAAATTCCTGTAATTCCTGATTATATTCTATCTTCATGCTTCTTTTCTCCTATCAACTTTTATCATAGTAACAAAGTCAAATAGGTTTGTCCATAATTATTTAGACTGAAAAACCAACAGCTTAATTCCATTTTGCAATTTGTTTTAAACCTTCATTATACATCATACTTATCAATTCTATGCGATATTGTTGTATATTGTGGGAATTATGGTAAACGAACTTCTTTTTTTCAACCGATTCATTAATGAAATTAGAATAGAAATCCAGTATTTCCTGCAGTTTTTTATTACAATTTCTATGGAGTGTGTTATCAAACAATTTTAATATGTACATTTCATTTTGTACAATCATAAATTGCTTTTTTATATTATCAAAAACTTCTTTTAATTCCTGTTCTAATGACGGATTCTTATGTGTTCTGCAAATTATTATGTCATTCTCAATATTATCTATGGTCTGATTTAATCGCCTCATTAAATCTTCTAATACCACTTTATTGTACCACAGTAAAATTTGCTCAGACTCTGTTTTAAGATCATCATGCTTTTTCATCTGATGTTGCTGTACTACAGAAATAATCACTGTAACCATGGAAGCAACAGCGGCTATCGCCGCTGCGATCGCACTTATCGTATTCATATCCTCATTCACTACTCCCCTCCATATTTCTTATTACATACTCAATATCGTAATCAATATCCTTATTCAGGCTTTCACTTATTGCCCGCCCCTTTGAATACATAAAAACATATTTCTCCCTGAATTTAGTATTAAATTTTCTTATGCTTTCTTCAAATAACCCTCCGAAGAAAGAAGGATTAATTCCCCATGTGTCCGTAGGAACTATCACATTTACGACGCATTCTGCCTGATCCAGTTCATCCAGCTTCAATTCTCTTCTTGCTCTTACCCCATTATCCCTGTCTGTAAATATCTTTGCCCCATTTCCCCTATACTGGGATAATTTAATCTCAACTGCCATATGCTACACCTTATTTCCTTTCATTTTATTTATATATCTGCTATCCAAATAAAATTTTAGTGATATAACTGTTCCCGGAAAATAATTTTTCATAAATATAACATTATCCGAATTCGAGGGCATATAAATATCATTCTCATCATTAAATGCAATTATCTTTCTTTCACCGCTTCCAAATACCGGATCATTACGAAAGATCATGCTTTTCATTTTATAATATTCATTGAATCTGATCCATGTCCGTCCGGATACAATAGACATTTCAGGCTTTAATCCGTTTTCACTTCCTCCGATCAGGCCAAACTTCTCTATCATATTAACAGTACCGGAGCCCCTTGTCGTATAACCTGCAATTTTATTCGTTCTTAAACGGCTTATGCCATCCTGAAGTGCCAGTACAGTAAATAATGTTTCTTCATTCCAGGAAGAGTCAAAATACTTCCTATGTGCTTTTGTCATTGTATTTAACTTTTGAACAGTCTCTTTACTCGGTGAATTTTTTAATCCTTCATAAATTGTATCACCAAAATTCAGGAAAACCAACTGCATTTCTCCATAATCTTTTCCCTCGTCAATTTGATAATGTCCCTGTATATACCATACTGCCTCTGAACCTCCATGAATTTCACAATTATTCACTACCTCTCCTAATATACTGCTGAACATCGTTAAGCCATCCTCATTCAGTTCAAAGCTTTGGGTTCTTAGGCATTTATTAAAATACATTGTTAAATCTGTTGCAATTCGACCGGAATCCACTCCTGTGTCATTATGAAGTCCCTTTATTGTTTCAAATCGCTCTATCTTTCCCTGACAGTAATCGATATTGCTTTCCGCATTTAAGTGATATGGCAGACCGCTTGCAAATAGAATATCTCTTGTAGATTTATCCACCGGATATTCTCCCATCATATCTAAAGGCATACCACTTTTATCTCTGTATTCATCCACCGCCAGAATAATTATATCCATAATGGTACTAGCTGATAAACCCAAAACTCTGCATAGTCTGTGATCAAAATTTAATTCCTTCGTTCTGTCCTGCATTGCAAGCTTGTATATGTTTTTAAGAACATTAATTGCTATTTCGGGTGAATCAGACATGGAAAATATCTCTGGAATAACTATATTCTCATGTTCCTTCGCGATATGGAGCATATTGGTCTCTGCAAATTTTTTCTTATTAAGATGCCTGATAACCTTTTTGTTCTCATTTTCTTTAAAAGGTTCTTTATATGCTCCTGATGCAGAATACAAGGAAGCGTTCCTTTTCTTCTTCAATCTCCTTTTTCTGCGCAGCCGCTTATTATGTTTTCTTATATTATATAAATAAATCCTTTGTTTTCCTTTTCCCCTCATACTTACTCTCCCAGATCCTCATCTGACAACTGTGAATTCCTTTATATATCCATGATCACTGTCATAATCACAAATTCAATTTCCTTCTCATCCCATTTAACTCTTTCTCCAGACCATTTTATTTACTACCCCAACATAACTCTGTATGATCTTTACCACCTTTATACTGACATTTTCGTCTACATAATCAGGAACCTCTAATCCGTTATCTCCATTCTTAATCATCTCTACTGCCGTTTCTACCGCCTGCATCACCTGCCGGGTGGTTATCCCTGCCAGAATGAAGTTTCCCTTATCTAAAGCTTCCGGACGCTCTGTACTGGTCCGGATGCAGACAGCCGGGATCGGATGACCGATGGAATTGAAAAAGCTTGCTTCCTCCGGCAGGGTCCCACTGTCGCTTATCACTGCAAAAGCATTCATCTGCAAATGATTATAATCATGGAATCCCAGTGGTTCATGCGTCCTTACCCGGGGATCCAGCCGGAATTCTCTCTGTACAAGAAATTTTCTGCTCCTTGGATGACAGGAATACAGGATTGGCATATCATACTTTTCGGCGAGAGCATTCACTGCCTGAAACAGATCATTAAAATTCCTCTCTGTATCAATATTTTCTTCCCGATGGGCAGATAGCAGCATATACTTACCCTTCTCTAATCCCAGTCGTTCCAGAACATCACTTTTTTCTATCAGTTCCAGATTACTGCGTAATACTTCTGCCATCGGCGAACCGGTCACATAGGTTCGTTCCTTTGCGGTTCCTTCATAATTCAGATAACGTCTTGCATGCTCACTATAGCAGAGATTCACATCAGAAATATGATCTACGATACGCCGGTTGGTCTCTTCCGGAAGACATTCGTCAAAACAGCGGTTTCCTGCCTCCATATGAAAGATCGGGATGTGAAGCCGCTTGGCGCTGATCGCACTTAGACAACTGTTCGTATCTCCCAGGATTAACAGAGCATCTGGCTTTATTTCCTCCATCAGCTTATAACTCTCCGCAATAATATTCCCTATCGTTTCACCCAGATTGCCTCCTACGGCATTCAGATAATAATCCGGCGCCCGAAGACCCAGATCATGAAAAAATACCTGATTCAGATTATAATCATAATTCTGTCCGGTATGAACCAGAATCTGGTCAAAATAAATATCACATTTTTTGATCACAGCTGATAATCGGATGATCTCCGGTCTTGTCCCCACAATAGTCATCAGTTTAATTCTGCTCATACTGTTTCCCCTTTTCATTTACTTTTAAGAAGTAGGTATCCGGACGATCCGGATCAAAACATTCACTACACCACATAAATGTTACCAGATCTGTCTCTCCTTCATTTATGATATTATGGGTATAACCCACCGGAATATCTACCACTTCCATCTTATCTCCATTGACATGATATTCAATGATCTCGTCCGAATCTATCCGGCGCAACTGTATACATCCGCTTCCGCTTACAACGACAAACTTTTCATTCTTTGTATGATGCCAGTGTTCCCCTTTGGTAATCCCCGGCCTGGAGATATTCACTGAAAACTGTCCTCTGTCTCCAGTCCTTATAATCTCTGTAAAGCTTCCTCGTTCATCTATATTCATTTTAAGTGGATACGAAAATTGATCTACGGGCAGATAACTTAAATAAGTAGCATATAACTTTTTTACCAATCCTCCCTCTGCCATATCCGGTATACTGCACGACTGACGGCTGTCTCGAAAGGAATAAATCAAATCCACAATCTCTCCCAGGGTAATCGTGTGTACGATCGGAACACAACAGAAATCATTCTCATCCCAGGTCGGACTTCCAAGCAACGTAGCGATCAGTTCTGCGATCAGGTCATCAATATAAACCAGTCTCATTATAACATCACGATCATTTACCTGAATTGGAAGATCCTTTGCAATATTGTTGCAAAAGGTCGCAACTGCAGAATTGTAGTTCGGCCGGCACCATTTGCCAAATACATTTGGAAACCGGTAAATATAAACCGCTGCTCCGGTTTCCCTGCTATACTGCTTCAACAGATCTTCTCCTGCCCGCTTACTTTTACCATATGCATTATCCAATTCTGCCTGGATAGAGGATGCGATCATGATGGGGCATGTATTTCTGTTTTTCTTCAATTCTTCCATCAGGACAGAGGTAAACCCAAAATTCCCCTCCATGAATTCCTCTTCCTTCTCCGGCCGGTTGACCCCGGCTAAATGGTATACAAAATCACAATCCTTACAGTATATCTCTAACAGTTCCTGCGAACTATCCACATCATATTCATATATCGTGATATCCTTTGTCAGACCAAAGGATCTGTCCTTTTCCAGCCGGATATTATTCAGGGTGGCAATCAGATTTTTTCCGATAAATCCTTTTGAACCTGTAATCAAAATCTTCATATTACCGCTCCTCCCAGCGTTCCAGTTCGCTCTGAATATAGGAAAGGGTCAGCAGCTTCTGTTTTACCTGCTCCACCGTCAGCAATTCCGTATTATTCGAATTAAATTCTGAAAGCTTTGCCCGTTCCATGTCTCCATTTTTAAAATATTTATCATAATTCAGATCCCGCTTGTCGCATGGCACACGATAATATGCTCCCAGATCAATCGCATTTGCACACTCCTCATTGGTCAGAAGTGTTTCATACATCTTTTCTCCGTGCCGGATACCGATCTCCTTGATCTCATGCTGTGGATCAAACAGCTCTGCAACTGCCTTTGCCAGAACTGCAATCGTACAGGCAGGTGCCTTCTGCACCATAATATCGCCAGATTCTGCATTCTGAAATGCAAAGATGACCAATTCTACTGCTTCCTCCAGACTCATAATAAACCGGGTCATATTGGGTTCCGTCACAGTCATCGGGAGTCCCTGTCTGATCTGTTCAATAAACAGGGGAATCACAGACCCCCTGGAACACATAACATTGCCATATCTCGTACAACAGATGCTGGTTTTCTCCGGTGAAACGATCCTGGACTTGGCTACCATCACCTTCTCCATCATCGCCTTTGAAGTTCCCATGGCATTGACCGGATACGCCGCCTTATCCGTAGACAGACAGATCACTTTCCTGACCCCCGCCTCAATCGCAGCGGTCAGAACATGATCTGTTCCGATCACATTTGTTTTCACTGCCTCAATGGGAAAGAATTCACAGGATGGCACCTGCTTTAATGCTGCTGCGTGAAAAATGTAATCCACATCATGCATTGCACTCTTAACACTCTGTAAGTCCCTTACATCTCCAATATAAAAACGTATCTTTTCATACTGCTCCGGATAAGCAGCCTGATATTCATGCCGCATATCATCCTGCTTTTTCTCATCTCTGGAAAAAATACGGATTTCCTTAACGTTCGTAGTAAGAAAGCGATTTAATACCGCATTTCCAAAGGATCCGGTTCCTCCTGTGATCAACAATGTTTTTCCATCAAACATAATAATACCTCCGTAAACTACTCCTTCTGTGCTTTCAATACCACATGTCCGGCAGTCTCTCCCACAATAGCATATCCACTGTCCTGCAACAGATCCAGCAGATCAGAATGCCAGTTACAAACAATAAAATTACAATTCATATCCTCCATCCATTTATCCCATTCCTCCTTCGTAATGGTGCCCTCCGAAAAAGCAACCGCTCTTTCCTCCGTCATGGATGCTCTGCCATAAGGCATCGTAACCTCAGCCGCATACTGCCTTATGTATATGATCAGATCATTGGTGACTAACACCTTAATTTCCTCATCCGGTTCTATGTTCCTGCGCATGATTTCACAAACGGCAACTGTATCCTCCGGTACCTTATGCCAATTATCTGCCTTTGCATAATTTCCATTACAATAAACGTTTTTTGATGTCAGGAGGAAGATCACCACACAGCTCGTGATCAACACTGCCTTCTTCCATTTCTTTTTCAGTCTGTCTGCCGCCTCCACAAATACAAATGCAATCAGAAACGTAACTGGAAGTGCATAAAATACTCTTAGATAATTTAAGGATCCTGCTGCAACATAAGCTTTCCAGGTAATCGTACTTCCGGAAAGCCATAACGCCGACAGAATAAAAAATATCGGATTATAGATCAGCAGCAGCATCAGGATGGAATATCTGCCAAGCATATCCTTTGCCTCTTTATTCTTCAACCAGAGAAACAAAAGTATAATACTGAGCAGAAACGGAACGATATATCCGGCACTTTCCCCATTCCCCCAGAAGATTTCTGATATATTTTTAATCCCATTCCATATATTAGTTCCCATATATTTATCCTCTCAGCCATGCAGTCAGTGTATATTGAAACAAAAACGCCGCACAGTATAATCCGCAGGGAATACAGCATAGCATAGAGCGCAGCCAGATTCCTATTCTGCGCCTGCTGATCGCCATGGAGATAGAACCGATCACAATCACCATGAGTGCAAGTCCTCCTCCCACCAGTGTACAGCCTGCTGCAGCGATGGATATTAAGATCAGATTCACATATTCCATCTTTTGCAGCGGTTCTTCGTTTATTACATACATATAATAGATCAAAAACGGTACTACAATGGCTGCCGCTACTGCTTTCCCCTGCCACTGAATCTGCAGTAACCGGAATGTAAGCGTATATATGGAAAAATCTCCTCCGATATGCAGTGCACTGAGTACGATCAAAAACCAGCCGATCTTTGTATAGCTGTCCTTCATTAATACCCTGGCCATAAGATAATATACCATATATGCGTATCCGATCAGCATAAATGGTAAAACGGTGTGGGCGATTACCGCCGCCGGTATGCCGGAAATCTTACTCAGAAATGCCATAAATACACACCACGAGGTCAAAGTTATCTTATTGACGCCAATCCCTGCATATTCTCCTGTATAGGGTGAATATCCAAAAATGGAATCCGTATATACAATATCATTCGCATATACAACATAGGCGGCGTCATCTCCACTCATATGATTCTCAGTAAACACAGAAATCAACATCTGTATCAGGATCAAAATAATTGCCAGGAGAAACACCACATTCAACCATTTTCTATCTATAATAAACTTATACAAACGATTCCAAAGCAATTTTCCATACCGGATCCCTCCATAAACTACAAGCAACAGCAATATTGCAGAATATAAATAAACTAGAAAATGAAACGGGATCTCCGCCAGTGTAAATGGTACCGTTATCAGTTGGAACACACCCAGCATGATCAAAAAGCCCAGAATCATCCAGAACGGTATACAATCTGCATAGTATTTCTGAATTCCAGCTGTTGCTGCTTTTCCAATACAAAGAGGAACAACTGAAAATAATATTAGGATCACCACTACTTTTAAAATCATCATATCTGTTCGTCCTTATCATTTATCACGGATGTAAATATATCCCAGGATCTCGATTCCATTCTCCTCACATGCTGCAATATTTTCTGCCAGTCGTTCCCATCTGGAAGCATCCTCTTTTTCGATCAGAAGAGCCTTGGAGGATTTTCTCAGGGCAATCACCCTTTCTGCCTCTTCCGCTTCATTTCCGATCATATTCCAGATCCATTTCACAGGCTGTAGTTGATCCACATAGGATTGCAACACTGCCTCATTCTGTACAGAAGTCAATATTGCAACGGATTGCTCCTCTGTTGTATCTGTCCGATAGGAATCTATTCTTTCCAGGATTTCCCGGACTTCTGTCTCGCTCACATTCGGATTCAGAACACCCATGCACCGGAGACCGGAAGTCTGCCGAATCTCCCGTTCTTCCTTCACGGTACTGCTCATCATATACTGTAATGCAGCAAAAAGCATCATAACAAACAGCCCGGCAATCAATCCTAACACTACATATTTTCCACGAATCCCCGCTGGCTGTGGTTCCGTATTTTCACTCTCCAGATAATTTGATACCGCAGCACTTATTGATTTCTTAAATTCGTTATAATCTTCCTCCATATTCTTCTGTATCTGATCCCGGCTGGCCTGCCGATTATATATACTTTCATTCGGGTATATACCTGACATCTGCGATATGGATTCCATCTCAAATGCTTTCACCTCTTGTGCAATTACATCCCTATACTCCAGCATCGCCTGTTCTACCGCCTCTGCCAGCCATTCAGACTGCTCCGGGTCTGCTCCATACACGGTTATCATGAAATACTGACTGTCGCTTCCAAGTCCTTTATAATCGATCACCTCACGGGTCAGGCTGTATTCCCTTCCTTCCTCGTCTGTCATATGAATCGCTTCTGTCAGCCTGCCGGATTCAAAATAGTAAAAGTACAGAGCTGAGATATCTGCAATATCCTCCGGCTCCAGATCGTCTCCTGTGATCTGATACTCAGACACTACTTTAGAAACAGCCGCAGAATCAAAACTCATATAAAGCAGACTTTCATTGTACTTTTTCCAATCCTCTAACTTTCGTTCCCATTCCTGCAATTCTTCCATCTGCTTCTGCTGCTCCTCTGACAACTGCTTCTCATTCTGGGAAGCAAGGCTCCTGCGATACTCCCGGTTATCCAGATAATATCCGGCAGTAACTGCCAGAATGGTGATCACAACTGCTCCGATCAGGATAAACAGCTTTCTTTTCCAAAGATAATGCAATACGCTTTCGATCCGGATCTCCCGTTCTGCCATCTGTAATCCTGTATTATTGTTCATTTCACATCTCCTTTACTCAGTCTGTATTCCGCCAGTTCAAAATCCCACTGGGTATCAATATCGATGGAATCCTCCCTGCGCATAAAATATGCGGCAGTATGATCATCATAATAGTTTCGCTGATTCTTTAACAGTTCGTAATCCAATATATATATGGCGCCATTCGGAATATAATACTTCTGGTTCATCTGTCTGTTTCTGACTGCATTCAGCGGATCAAAACCGGCATTTTCAATATATCCCTGTTCATTTTCTACATAATACCAGCTGACAGGCGTGTCCGCCTCTGTCATGGAAATCAATGTGGAAGCCTGCTTCTTCTTCCAGAATTCAACCGCCGCATCAATATTTTCTGCATTCCGGAATGGTGCTGTTGGCAGAAGGACAATAAAATGATCCATATTTTCTCCAAACTGCTTTGTCATATATTCTGCAGCATGAATATACACATCCACCGCACTTGCCGTATCACTTGCAAGTTCTGCCGGACGCAGTACCGGCACCTCTGCCCCATAGTTTCTTGCAACCTCTGCGATCTCCTCACTGTCAGTAGAAACGATCACCCGGTGTACCGTTCCGGCACCCAGTGCCGCCTCAATGGTATATGCGATTAACGGTTTGCCATGGAGTTCCTTTATATTCTTTCCCGGAAGTCCTTTGGATCCTCCCCGGGCCGGTATGATTGCAACCATCTGCTGTTTCCTCCTTTATTGTCGTTCACGCTTGATCAGTCCCCACCAGAAGCCTGTATTTTCCTCAAAAATAAGTTTCTTCTTTTTCTCCTTCAGGGATTCATAATACTGTCTCAATTCTCCATAATGGGGGGCTTCCTCTTCCAGCCGTTTATAATGTTCTATCTTAATATCAATTTCCTTGACTGCCCTTTCCTGAGAGACCACACTGATTCCAGCAATATTATTACCATGAATCCGGTAGTAGGTACTACAGCCCTCAACCTTTTTCCCCTTTTTCCCTGCCAGAAGGATCCGGCTAAACAGATACCAGTCAAAAATCCGGACATCACCTTTATCCAATGAGTGAAGGAAGTCCAATGAAAAATCTTCCAGAAGGATTCCAGTATTCGACATGCCAAGATAATTCTCCTCTTCAATCTGTTTCCAGGATATGGTTTCCGACGGAAGTCCAGACATAATGGCCTGTCCGTCAAACCCTGCCAGTTCATTATAATAAAATGAATACGGATGCTCAAGCGCCTTTCGATAACATGCAACCCGGTTCGATGACATTTTATCATCACAGTCAGCAGAAATCATGATATGAAATCCAAGTTGCTTTGCTTCCAGAAGCATCTGAATTCTTAACTGACTGACTGAAGCCTTCTCCTTCGCCTTTATGATATATACATCCTGCCTACTCTGCAAAAAATATCTTTGAATCAGATTGTCTAATTCATCACCCGGTATATCATCATTTATCAGCAGCAGAGAAAAATTCTGATCGGTCTGTTCTCTTATCGATCGTAAAAAATCATCCATATATACCATTGCAGCTTTATATACCACACTTGCTATCACTATCTTCATATCAGCAGTTTCCTATCAATCATCTATTTATTCCTGTTATGAATAACCCGATCTGCAGGCACTCCCAAAACAGTCGTATCTGCCTCTGCCCTCCGGACCACAACTGCACCGGCACCCACCGTAACGTTATCCTCTACTACCTTTTCCTGCAAAATCGTTGCATTTGCACCGATCAGACATCGTTTTCCAATTCTTGCACCACCGCAAACAACCGCTCCGACTGCCACATGAGAAAAAGCACCGATCATACAGTCATGCTCTATAATAGATCCAGTATTGATGATCGCCATATTTCCGATCCGGGCAGCTGCGTTTATAACAGCAGCTTTCCCCACAAAGGTTCCTTCTCCAAGTGATACATCCTCTGCAATAACTGCAGTCCGGTCCACAATAGCAGGCAACAGAAAACCGCATTTCTTTAACCGGTCATACAGTTGTTCCCGGATAGTTCCTTCTCCCATATATCCAATACCGATACCGGCATACCGGATCCCGCTTTTCAACAGCTGTTCTAAATCCGCATCTGTCCCGATCGTCCCGTATCCGCGATAAGAAAAATGTTCAGAAGCTTCCTTGCTGATAAATCCTGCAATCTCATATTCTCCTCCTGATGCGATCGTATCCAGCATGGATTTTGCGTGTCCGCCACACCCTATGATCATTATCTTCCGCATAACGTTCTCCATTCATCCCATACATTAAAAATCATCAAAGGAAATCATATCATCCCTTGCAATATCATGCTTTGCAACCCGCCCTACTAACAGTTCATAATACTTCGGCGGGATCCCGCTTCCCGGACGCTTCAGATCCAGATTCGTTTCATCAAATCTCTCGCCCGCTTTAATATCTCTTGCCGCAACAATGCTTCTCTTAAATGCATCTCTGCGTTCCTGATCCTCATTGACCACCTTCTGGTAACTCCCCAGCATCTTATAGGCATCCTCCGCTGCCTGACAGATCACAGATAACTCCTCCGGATCTGCAGAAACCTTATGATCCCATCCTTCCATATTCTTGTCCAGCGTAAAATGCTTTTCAATAATGCAGGCACCCTTTCCCATAGCCAGGATCGGTGCCAGCGTTCCCAGCGAGTGATCCGAATATCCCACCTTACAGCCGAACGTCTGACGAAGCATGTCAATATTATTCAGATTGATCATATCGCTTTCCGGCGGATAAATAGATACACAATGTAACAGGACGATCTCATCACAGCCGTTTTCTTTCAGACACCTCACTGCATCACTGACCTCTGCCAGACCGCATAAACCGGTGCTGATCACGACCGGTCGTCCTTTCCTCGCAACATAAGTCAGAAACGGTATATTATTCAAATCCATGGATGCGATCTTAATAAACCGAACCTGCAGCTCATCCACCAGTAAGTCTAATTCCCCTTTGGAAAACGGGGTTGAATTAAATTCTATCCCTACGGAATCACAATATTCCTTCAGAAGAAAATGATCTGCGCGATCAATGCTGTACGCATCTACAATTTCCTCCAGTGTATAATCCGTCCGGTTCCGATAATCATCCCGCAGAAAATAATTATCTGCATATACCTTTTTTGAAAAAATAGTATCTTTGGACCAGGATTGGAATTTCACACAATCCGCTCCGCAGGCCTTAGCTGCATCAATCAGTTTCTTTGCCAGTTCCATATCCCCATTATGATTGGAACCGATCTCTGCAATGATATATGGTTTTCCATACTCCTGAATCTTATCAAAACAAAACATAATCTTATCCTCCATCTTAATACCTGATCGTTAGACTCCAAGCTTCTTCTTCATTCTCTCTAATTCATCCATCTGCCCCATATCCATCCAGGCCTCCTCCTCAACCGTATAGACACCGATCCGTTCTCCGGCTGCGATGCACTGATCGATAATATCCGTGATGTGAATAAATGTCTGCTCTGGTATTCTGCTGAGAAACTCCGGCTCAATAATATAGAAGCCTGTATTCGTTAGAAAAGAAAAACTGGGTTTCTCCCGGATTGCCACAAGTCCGCCTTCTTCATTGATCTCTACCGTACCGTACGGAATCTCCACCTGCTTTTTCGCACATACCATGGTCAGGATATTTCCCTGTTTCTTATGATAAGAGAATATTTCAGCGTAATCCGCATCGATCAATATATCACAATTGGTCATAAAAAAAGTAGTTTTCATATCCGGCAGAAGCTTTAATCCGCCTCCCGTACCGCAAAACTCCTCTTCTTCGATAAACGTAATATTATAATCCGCATCATTTTCTCCAAAATAAGCCTCAATGAATTTCTTTTTATAATTCACGATCATCATAATATCTTTGCAGGCAAAATGAGCAAATCGCTCAATGATATGTTCCGTAATGGTCTGCTCTCCGATCGGGATCAGCGGTTTGGGCAGGATCTGCGTATACGGATACAATCTGGTTCC
Organism: uncultured Lachnospiraceae bacterium; assembly: GCA_910587045.1. GTDB lineage: Bacteria > Bacillota > Clostridia > Lachnospirales > Lachnospiraceae > CAG-632. Next base: position 267,106 of record CAJULG010000001.1, read on the forward strand.
CTTTCCGCCTGCCATGATCACCACCGGTGCCTCCAGCTTCTGAAACTCCTGGATGATCTCTCCGGTATCAAACCAGATTTCTGTGATCCTTCCTGCCCGGTCCACCAATGGAACTGCGGTAATGCTATGCTCCCGCATAAAACGGGGAATCTCAGTTTTCGTACCGGCAGGTAATATCCGGGGATGATAATTCGCCATACTCTTTACTGTCTGCTTCATATCACCGCCCCGCAGGATATATCGCCGGATATCACCATCACTCACAACTCCCTTTAACTGCCCCTTCTCGCATACAAATAGAATGCCCTTGCCATTTGCATCCAGCCTTTTCAGCATCTCGCCTACTGAAATATTCTCATTTACGATATAATCCTGTATGCCCATTCTTTCTATCCTCATACTTCATCTTCAATCACCTTCATCATTGAAAGGAAATGAAATCATTCTTCTTTGCGCCATCATTTACTTGAATTATATACCAAATGACAATTCAAGACAACATTCTCCTGTTGTTACACGTTATATATATCCGTCTTATACGATTGCAGATTATCCCGCAACCAGGCTATGGTCTCTTCAATTCCCTGAGAAAAGGTATACTGTGGTCTCCAGTCTGTCAGTTCCATTATCTTCTTATTGCAGCCTAATAGCCGGTTTACCTCACTCTTTTCCGGACGCAGGCGTTGTTCATCACATACGATCTTTGCCTTCGGATTGATCTGCTTTATAATTTCCTCTGCCAGTTCACCGATGGATATTTCCTGCTGGGTCGCAATATTAATTTCCTGACCTATGGTCTTATCTGATTTTGCTATGGCAATGAATCCATTTGCAGTATCCTTTACAAAATTAAAATCCCGTGTTGGAGTAAGAGAACCTAACCGGATTTCCTCCTTTCCGGATAACAGTTGTGTGATGATCGTAGGAATGACCGCCCTTGCTGACTGCCTTGGCCCATACGTGTTAAATGGTCTTACGATCGTAACCGGCATTTCAAAGCTCCGGTAAAAGCTTTCCGCCAGTCTGTCCGCTCCGATCTTCGTTGCAGAATACGGAGATTGTCCCTGATACGGATGCTTCTCATCAATGGGAACATACTGCGCAGTTCCATATACCTCTGACGTAGAGGTGATCATGATTTTCTCTGTATCCAGCTTTCTTGCTGCCTGTAACACATTTAAAGTTCCCTTAATATTCGTATCCACATAAGAATCCGGTGAATGATAGCTAAATGGAATGGCGATCAATGCTGCCAGATGAAACACCTGCTCCACCCCCTTCATTGCCTCATACACGCCATTGGGATCACGGATATCACCACTGAATATCTCGATCTGATCCAGCTTATCCTTCGGCAGAGTATCCAGCCATCCCCAGTTATTAAAGGAATTATAATAGGTAAATGCTTTTACGTCATACCCCTGTTCCACCAGGAGCTCTGTTAAATGACTTCCAATAAATCCGTCTGAACCCGTTACTAATACCTTTTTCATCTCTTCCTCCTCGTCTTAACATAATTTATCAGTAATTTTTCCTGCAGGATTACCATAACAAGAGCATATATTACAGTTCCTGTCGTCACACTTACTACCAGTCTCAGAATGATCCCCCAGGTTCCCATGACCTGATTCAGGAACACCAGGCACAGGCTCATGATCAAAGCCCCAATACCTGCCTTACATCCGGTCAGCAGAATCTCTCTTCCTCCAAAGTTTCCGATCCGCCGGTGCAGACTGAGCAGAAACAAAAGCAATGTCACAAAGGAAGATACAGTGGTCGCCAATGCAAGTCCCACATGAGCAAGTGAACGAACCAGAACAATATCCAGAATAATATTTACAGCAATCCCGCCCATAGAATTCAGCATGGTTATCTTCGTTTCCTTCCTTGCATAAAAGACCTTTTCACAGATGATTCGTAAGCTGATGGGAATTGCACAACCGGCATATGCGATCAGAGATTCGGATGTAAGCTGTACTGCTTCACTGGTAAAGGCCCCCCGAAAGAACAAAAGTTCAATGATCGGCTTCGCCAGAACGATCACTCCGCCAACCACTGGGAAAACCACGATCTCTACCATCCGAAGGACTGTCGTTAATACACGCTTTAAATCCGCTTCCTTCTCTTCCACAACATAACCAGCAAATCTGGGATATATGATCGTAGCGATCGGCGCCACCAGACTGGCATGGATCATGGACATCACTTTAAATGAATAATCCAGAGCAGTAATTCCTCCAGCCGGTAACAAGGATGCTACACTTTTATCCACCATTGAATTGATCTCAAATATAATCTGTCCAACAAATACCGGAATTATCATGAAAAGGATCCTTTTCATATCCTCATCATGCAGATTAATATTCGGCCGAAAGCGAAAGCCCTTTTTATATGCCGGTATGCCAAAATACGGAATATAAACAGCATACCCAAGAACCGTTCCCCAGGCCATATATAATAAAGTATCATTACTGCTGAACCAGATGGAGAATGCAATGATCAGATTCGTTGGTATGGTCATGGCACCTACCAGATAAAAGCTTTCATTCGCCTGCAAATATCCCTGAAGAATATATGTAATTCCCATGAATACCATCACCAATGCCATAATATGAAACATTTCTTTGGCTAACTGGAACGCTGCAGCATCAAATCCCACTGCAAACACCTTTAAAATAGCATCATCAAACAACCAGCAGAATCCAATCAGAACACAGGACAGGATAAAGACTACTGTAATAAGGTTCCCGTTAAATGAACGGACCTTTGCCTTATTCTTTTCCTGCATTTCCTTATAAAATGGTATATAACAGGTATAGAGCGCTGTTACGACACCGCTGAATAATACAGTGGGAATGGAGATGGATACCAGAAATGCATCACTGATATAGGTGGCCCCGTAACAGCTTGTCAAAATGATATCCCGTCCAAATGCTACCACTTTAGAAACAAACATGATTATAATTAGGATTATAGTGGATTTATATAAATGCCTCATATAGCCCTCTCCAAAACTGTGCTGCTACGCTGATCCACGATTACAAATGCCATGCCAATAAAGAACCACCAGATTGGTGTTACAGTCAGGCTTGCCCCCAAAAAAGAGGTCAGGATTGCATTCACCAGCAAGATCACAAACGGTTTTTCCCAGCTTTCTAAATACCCCTTCATGCCGTATACCATACCCTTCACAGCCTTCCAGCATAGAATCCCGTATATGGAAACAGAAGCAAAAATCCCGCCCGTCATGACATACCCCAAAGGTGAAAAATGACTGTAGTGCCTGTAAAGCTCTTTCACCCATACCATACCGCCAAAACCGATCCCCGTCAGCCACATGGATGGATTTTGATTAATATAATCAACGATCACTTCTATTTCATAATTTCTGCCGCTGGTTGCCGCATACAGATCTGCGCCTTCTCCAAACATATTCGTCAGAGTCAACACCATTCTCGCAAAAATATTCGTTTTCAGAAACAGAAAAACCGCTGCAAACACCGCTCCCATGGTCATCAAAAGATGAACTGCAGCCACTTTCCGGCGGCGGTTCAGCATACACAGGCTACAGATCCATGCAAGAACAACAGCAAGCAAAATGGCACGTTTACCACTCAGCACACTCATAGCGAGTGCCACATACCCCCATATGATCTGTCCCAGGGAGTTGCTGCACAATAAGAATGGCTCTGCATACATGCCCCACGGAGTACCTAATGCATTGTAACGCATACCTCCCTGTGAGTACAGAATCCGGAATACCACCACGCTTATAGAATACAGGATCAAGCCCGCCAGCATCATCGTATACATAAAGGATCGCAGCTTTCTATTTTCTTGATATTCCTGATAGAAATAATAAGAGAATGCCATCATGATAACAGGCATCAGATAGGTGAATATATGAACCAGAAATTTTGAATTAAACTGCCGGTATACAATCCCTGTCAGCATTCCTACCATACAGAAAAACAAAAACACATAGGACAGCCAATTCATTTTTACTCTTTTTTCAACAAAAAGCAAATATACGATCGCAATGATCAGTTCCAGGATTGTGGTGATCTTAAATAAAGCCGTGATCCCCACATATGCAATGGAGTAAGCGGACAAAAAGGTTGCAACCGTATTCAAAATACCGTCTGCCAGCATAGCAATTACAAATAAGTAAAACCATATTGATTTTGTGGTCATATTATTCTTCAGCTTTTGCATTTACTTTATAAATCCTCCGCATTTCTTCTGCAATCTCTTTTAAATCACTTTTTTCAATATCCCGTCCTGCCGTAGAATTCGCAGGGAATGTTCCTTTCAGGATCTGACGCAGGATTTCCCTGTCATGATCACCGGAATCCTCTGTCGCCAGATCCTGGTGCTGTAATTGAGATACCTTTACCAGATTCCTGCTTGTATGACTGTAATAATTTTCCGTTACAGAGAAAACCCTTTTTCCTCTTAATAATGCTTCCACACCGACGGATCCGGTATACACCAGGACATTATGAATCTGACGCATGAGCAGGTTACTGTTTTCATACGGATGGATCAATATGACATTACCACAGTCCCGTAATCTTTGATAAAAGGATATTGTGCGCTTTCCATACATGGCCGGATGTTCTTTTAACACGAAGGTAATAGCAGGATCCGAATTCGAAATAAACCTTATGATAGAATCCTCATACAGCGCAAAGTCCGGCTGGTCACACCAGTAATCAACGGTCGCTTCTGGTACATAATGCAGTGGCATATAGACCTCATCTCCCTGCAGACGAATATCCGAAAGCTTTTTATAATAGCTTTCGGCCCGTTTCACAGAGTATGCCCGATAAGAACCTCCGGTAAAGGAACATGTATTATAATGATAATTCCAGGGATCCTTTTCCTTTCGCTTTTTATACGGAAAATACAGTCGTTCTATCAGTCTCCGCCGGATAAAATACTTTCTGGTATCCCATATTTTTTTCTCACGATTTAACGCAAAGTTCACCTTATAAGAATCGTCAGTCAGCATGTCCAGCACACGATCAACCTCTTCATCCGAAACCTCCCGCTTTGCATCATATAATTCTCCTCTTCTGGTAAACCGGCTGTATCCTCTGGCAAAAAATGTAACCAGGGAAAAATACTGACATCCCATCCTTCTTGCCATTCGCTCAATAATATCCATCGTATAACAATCGATCAGTGGAGAAACCACCGCGTCATAATGCTCCAATTTCCATCTTTTCTCTAATCCATTCCAGAACCTTCGGGATAATTCCTCCGCCTTCTCCTGTGGAATACTGCGCAGAAAGCGACAGCGAAGACGGATGTCTTCCTGTTCTGCTTCATATGCTTCTGACATCTGATCATAATCCGAATTATAGATATATTCACCGCTCCATATATTACCCAGACCGCGGAAATCTGAGATTATATCGACTTCCGGTTGACTAAAGGCCATCCGGATCAGTTGCAGATAAAAGTCCTTATTCCATTGCCTGACATATACCAACACCTTCATCTTATGCCTCCATTGCCCAGTTTTCAATCTGTACACAGACCCGGTCAACATTATACTGTGAGACCAGCACATGATAACCGTTCTCACCCATCTGCTGCCGCACCTCTTTCTGCATCCGGCAAATTTGGCGGATCTGCTTTTGAAACGCCGGAATCTGGCTGCTTTCACACCACCAGCCAAAGTTGCCATCCTCAATTACCTTACCAACATCTGTATTGGGATCCGTCACTGCGAGTACCGGCATTCCTGCCTGCATATAAGAAAGCAGTCTGCTTGGAAAATTGGGTATCGTGAACCGGTAATCCAGAAACAGCATTCCCACGTCACAGCTTCCAACCATTTGATCATAATCTTCCTTGGGCAGACGGCTCATCAGTTTCACATTCTTCTGTTTCTCATTTTTCATAAATGCATCCAGCTTACCAAATTCTGTTCCATCACCCACGATCAAAAAGAATACATCCGGATTATCCTTCTGACTTTTTAAACATTGGATCAGGAAATCAATTCCCTGGGGTCGTCCCAGATTACCCCCATACACAAACACGATTGCTTCAAGCGGTATCTCATACTTTAGCCGCATTGCCTTCCTGTTTTCAGAAGAAACGGAACAATCCTGCACTTCAATGCTGTTCGGACAGATTTCTACCCTGTCTGCCGGAATTTCCGGATTATGCTTTAATACATAGTCAACATTCGCCTGGGACATACAGCCGATCCGGTCGGATAAGGCGTACAGCTTTTTCTCTTTCTTCCGAAAATACCGATATAATAATCCGGAAATTCCCTGCTTACGCATCATCCCGATATCCACCGCATTCTGTGGAAATATGTCCTTCAGCATGAGATAGGTTTTTGCATGATCCCGACGCTTTACGAATTCCACTACTCCGGCAATGGTGATAGGCGGTGTGGAATACAGACACAGATCAAAGCTCTTGTCCGGGAAATACTTACGGATTGCTTTCTGAAACTGAGCTTCCAGCAACACAGTAGATATCCCTTTTTCAATTACGTTGGTCTTCTGAATGTTTCCAGTCCTCACACGTAATATATGACAGTTCCCTTCCTGGATCATGCCGGTCTGTATTCCGGTTCTACGCTCTGCCGGAGATACGATATACACCTCATGCCCGTTTTTCATAAACACACGCAGGAGATCCATATAAATATCTCTGTTCTGAACAGAATTATATGAACATAATGTCAAAAACAGAATTCTCATCCTCATTTGCTCCTATACTATTTATTCCCACGGAATTCTTCCATCGTCACTGAGGTTCCGCTGCTGATCCCTTCCTTTTTGAAAATAACGCGGATCGTCTTACCGATAATCTTCAGATCCTCCCAAAAGGTAACATGCTCTACGTATTTTACATCCCACTCGAATTTCTCTTCCCAGGAAATACTGTTCCTCCCATTCACCTGAGCCAGTCCCGTAATCCCCGGGCGGACATTGTGACGCATTCTTTGCCGCTCATTATAAAGCGGTAAATATCTTACCAGGAGCGGTCTTGGACCTACAATACTCATATCTCCCTTCAAAATATTAACCAGCTCCGGCAGTTCATCCAGACTGCTGCTCCGGAGACGCTTTCCAAACACAGGAAGCCGCTGCTCATCCGGAAGCAGATTTCCATCCTGATCCCTCTCATCCGTCATAGAGCGAAACTTATACATACAAAATACTTTTTCATCTTTTCCCGGTCTTTCCTGTTTGAAGATCACTGGACTTCCCAGCTTTATCCTGATCAGGATTGTCAATAACAGAAATACCGGACTTAATATAATAATTGCCAGAAACGAAAGAATCAGATCGATCCCGCGTTTTATAATCTTTTCATACATATTTTGCTCATTTCGTTATATTATAATTATTTTATTTTCGCCAAAGCTGTTTTATGACACTGCAGATACGATCCAGATCCTCATCCGTCAGTTTGGTATCCGAAGGAATACAGACACCCCTGCGGAATAATGTTCCTGCCACACTATTATCCGCTCCCGTTTCTGCATCCACAATCTGCAAATCATTCATGTCAGAAATAAAATCACAGTTTGCAAAAACCGGCTGCAGATGCATCGGCTTCCAGACCGGCCTGCTTTCGATATCATCCTGCTCCAGTGCCAGCATGATATCAAGAGGCTTTACGTCACAGTGATCGGATAACTGTATGGTAGTCAGCCAGCAATTACTATATCCCTCTTCCAGTAAAGGCATGAATTCCAATCCCGGCAGATCCCCGATATGCTCCCGATAGTATGCATAAATATATCGTTTCTTTTCCACACGCTGATCCAGTACCTTTAGCTGACCGCGTCCGATCCCCGCTACGATATTACTCATTCGATAATTATATCCCACTTCCTTATGCTGATACCATCTTGCCGGTTCCCGGGCCTGGGTTGCCCAGAAGAGTACCTTATTTGCTTTTTCCTCCGCATCCTCCGTATTCACCAGCAGCATACCACCACCGGAAGTCGTAATGATCTTATTTCCATTAAAGCTGATAATACCATAATCACCAAAGGTTCCTGTGTACCGGTTCTTATATTTCGTTCCCAGGCTTTCTGCCGCATCCTCAATTAAAGGAACATCGTACCGTTTACACAATGCCGCAATCTCCTCGATTGCAGCACATAACCCGTATAAATGAACTACGATGACAGCCTTGGGCTTCTTTCCTGCCTTTTCATATTTTTCGAAAGCCTTCTGCAATGCAGACACACTCATATTCCAGGTTCTTTCATCACTGTCAATAAATACCGGATCTGCCTTTTCATAAGTAATCGGGTTCGCTGTTGCAGAAAAAGTAAGGGACTGACAGAATACGATATCCCCCTGCTTTACTCCAACTGCCTTCAATGCCATATGTATCGCAGCAGTTCCGGCGGATAATGCTACAGCCTTCTTTACACCCAGCTTTTCAGCCATTTCCAGTTCGAATTCCGTTACATTCTTTCCCAGGGGTGCAATCCAGTTCGTATCAAACGCCTCCTGAATAAACTCCTGTTCATATCCCTCTGCACTCATTTGCGGAGAAGACAAAAAAATATGCTCCTTCATATCTTATCACTCGCTTTCCTTCATCAATCAGATCTGTTTTCCCCATGCTTTGCAAATTTCACTGGATGAGCCGGTACACCCACTGCTGTACATTCTGCAGGTATATTATGTATTACAACAGCACCCGCTCCTATCACTGCATTCTCACCTATCGTCATTCCCTGAATGATCTTACTTCCGGTTCCGATTTCTGCTCCTGTCTCTATCCTTGTACATCCAGAAATATTTACACCGGGATAAACTGTTGTAAAAGATCCCAGCACTGCGTCATGTCCTACTGTACAGGAGAGATTTATAATTACGAAATCATCAATAATGATATTTACAGTCAGTATATTTCCTGCACAGATTATATTTCCTTCTCCCATTGTTATAAAGGGAGACATCTTTACACCTGGGTCAATCAGATTGGGAAATATAAACCTTCCTGCCTTTTTTATTTCTGTAATGATCCTCCTTCTTAGCATGGCAGAGCCAATTGCACAAACAACTGCAGTGGCATCCTTATACTCTTTCAGCTTATCCATTCCGCCAAGCACCGGATAACCGTTGATGACGGTTCCCGGCTCCATACCATCATCCAGATACCCCTCAATATGCCATATCGGTTTCTCCTGATTAATACGTTCAATCAGCCATTGTACCTCTCTGCCAAATCCTCCGGCTCCAAATATCAAAATATCTTTCATCACATCACCTTGATCCTATATATGTTTATATTGATAGGTCGGAACAATCTCCGCTACCTTTTCCCGGATATCCTCCGGCTCCTCAACCACATACTCACTAAGATCCTGCAGAAGCTCCATGAACCTCTCCTCATCCATCTCGATCGGCTTTCCGATATGAATGAGCCGGTTCTCCGTATCCTGCATGCCCTCCTCCTGCATCAGCATCTCTTCATACAGCTTCTCTCCCGGTCTGAGTCCGGTAAAGGTGATGGAAATTTCCTCATCCGGCTTATGGCCGGACAACAGGATCAGGTTCCTTGCCAGATCAACGATCCTAACCGGTTCTCCCATATCCAGCACAAAGATCTCACCACCCTTTGCATATGCCCCTGCCTGTAAGACCAGAGAAACCGCTTCCGGGATCGTCATAAAATACCGGATGATATCCGGATGGGTGACGGTTACCGGACCTCCGGCTGCGATCTGCTTCTGAAACAACGGGATCACGCTTCCGTTGCTTCCAAGGACATTGCCGAATCGCACTGCAACAAATTCCGTCTTTGAATGCTTATCATAGGTCTGGATCAGCATCTCACAGATCCGCTTGGTAGCCCCCATGATATTGGTCGGGTTCACCGCCTTATCCGTGGATATCATCACAAACCGCTTTACCTGCCACTTATCCGCTGCCTGCACCACCTTCCAGGTACCCAGCACATTATTCTTAACCGCCTCATTCGGGCTGTCCTCCATCAGAGGAACGTGCTTATGGGCTGCAGCATGATATACGATCTCCGGCCGATATTGATTAAAAATATCATCCATACGCTTTGTATTCCGGACCGATGCGATCAGAACCACCAGATTCAGCTCCGGAAAGTTCTTCTTCAATTCATTCTGAATGTCATAGGTAGTATTCTCATAGATATCAATCATCACAAGCTGCCTTGGCTGGTGCTTTGCGATCTGGCGGCATAATTCGCTTCCGATCGAACCTCCGGCACCGGTCACCATGATCACCCGGTTTGAGACATATTTCATAATGGAATCCAGATTCACCTGAATCGGTTCTCTTCCCAGGAGGTCGTTCACATCCACGTCCCGGATCTTGGCCACACTGACCTCTCCGTTTACCAGCTGATACATTCCCGGCAGACGCTTCAACTCACATCCGGTTTCCTTACATATATTCAATATTTCCTTTATTTCCTTCATGGGAACAGAAGGCATTGCAATGATGATCTCATCCACCCTAAGCTTTTCTGCATATTTCGCAATGGAATTACGATTACCCAGGATCCGGACGCCATGAATATAATTACCGACCTTAGAACTGTTATCATCAATGACACCCACCACCTTCATATTCAGATAACTGCTGCGTGTGATCTCCCGGATCAGAGAATCTCCGGCGCTGCCTGCTCCGATGATCAGTATCCTTTTCTTTTCCGCATCTCCGATCCGCTTATGCAGAAAGGAACGAAGGGCCCGGTAGGCGTAACGGCTGATAAAGACCAGAACGATGAGATTGATCGTATAATACACATAATAAGCCCGGGGAAGAGGAATATGTGTTTTCATATTAATAGTAAGGATCAGAAACATGTTCAGAAATCCGGATGTTCCTCCTGCGCCGACAATATAGGTCAGTTCCATAGCCCCCGCATAGGTCCAGAGACTGGAATACAGCCGGAACACCATGAAAACGATCAGGGTCAGAAGAATACTGAATGGCAGTGCTATCGTTACTACCTGTTCATAATTCTCCGGAATATCTCCAAAGGAAAAATCAAACCGCAAAAATAGCGCAAAATAACTGGAAACGATCACTGCCAGTATATCATACAGAATCAAAACCAGCCGCCGAAGCCATAAATCCTTATCAAATTCTTTTGTCTGCTTCCATCTTTTATCCATCTGATCCCCGTTCATATTCCTTATCATTTTCGCATATTAAAAAAACATTTCCCTTATCATTTGTCAACCCAGTACAGAATATACTACAATTCCTGTAATGATCAGGAGCAATGCCAGAATCTTTTTCCAGTTGATCTTCTCATGAAAGATCAATGCCCCGAATATCGTAACATAGATATATCCCGTAGACTCCAGAACCGGTCCCATAGACAACGGGATGCCCCGGTAGGCGACCACGGAAAGCAGCGTCGCCGCTACAAATATCATATAAGCAATAATAACCAGAGGATTCAGATATTCCTTTATCTTTGAATCGTATTGCTTCATTGCCGCCTTTTTTAACATCACCTGTGAGACCGCACTGATCAGGGTTCCGCTCAACAGCACACAGGCATACATCAACATCGTCTTATCCATCCTGTTCTACCTCGTTATCCGCCTTTGCAAAGATCACAATTCCCACAATGACCAGCAGGATGCCTGCAAGCTTTCCTGCGGTAATACTCTCCTGAAAGAAGAGAAGCCCCCAGAGCATCGCCCACAAAACAGTAACCGCTTTATTCGCATAAGCAGTTGACAAAGGCAGCTGCTTGATGATCTGCTGCCAGGCAAGTGCATAGAATCCCAGAAGCAGGATAACTCCGCCATAATACAGACAGAACGGAAGCGATAGAAATTCCTCATTCGCCGCCAGCTTACTGCAGATTCCGCTTAAGGAATAGATCAATATGATCACATGTAACAAAATCAGTGTTTTCGTCTTTGAATTCTTCATCTGATAATCCTGTTATCCTTTTAATTCATTTTATAGAACCGGGTAATCTGTTCCATAATATAATCCACACTTTCAGCATCAAGATTATAAAACAATGGCAGACGTACCAGTCGCTCACTTTCCCTGGTGGTATAACGATCCTCTCCCACAAATTCACCGTACCGGATTCCCGCCGGTGCAATATGCAGCGGAATATAATGAAATACTGCCTGAATATCATTCTCTTTCAGGTATGCGATCAGCTTCTGGCGTTCCGCCAGATCCTTTGTCTTAATATAGAACATGTGTGCATTATGCACACAGTATGCAGGAACAAACGGCAGCTCTATCCTGCCCGCCTCTGCCAGTGGAGACAGCCCCTCCCTGTACTGGTTCCATATCCGCATACGATTATCGTAAATCTCATCTGCCACCTCCAGCTGGGCCCACAGATAAGCAGCATTTAATTCGCTTGGCAAATAAGAGGAGCCGGCTTCCACCCAGGTATACTTATCAATCTGGCCCCGGAAGAATTTGCTCCGGTTGGTTCCCTTCTCCCGAATGATCTCCGCCGCTTCAATCATATCCTGATCCCGGATCGCAATAGCACCGCCCTCGCCCATACTGTAATTCTTGGTCTCATGGAAGCTGTAACAGCCATAATCTCCGATTGAACCGAGCGGTCTGCCCTTATAAGTACTCATAATCCCCTGGGCTGCATCTTCGATCACGATCAGCCCATACCTGGCAGCGATCGCCATGATTTCATCCATTTCACAACCCACACCGGCATAATGAACCGGAACGATCGCTTTTGTCCGTTCTGTAATCGCTGATTCGATCAGCGTTTCATCCATATTCATAGTATCCGGGCGAATATCAACAAATTTTACTTTTGCTCCCCGCAGCACAAATGCATTTGCGGTAGAGACAAAGGTATAGCTTGGCATGATCACCTCATCTCCCGGCTTGATCTCTGCCAGAAGCGCCGCCATCTCGGTCGCATGGGTACAGGAAGTGGTCAGAAGAATCTTTTCGGCACCGCTCCATTCCTCCAGCCAGGCATTGCACCGTCTGGTAAATGCGCCATCCCCTGACAGTTTCTTATTCTGAACTGCCTCCTTCAAATAATCCATTGCTGTATGAATAAATATCGGTTCATTAAAACTGATCATATTACGTTTCCTCTTTTCTATACCCTTTTCTGCCATTCCATATCCAGAATACTATAACATAACCCAGAATAGAAATCAAACTGACCACACATCCGATAATCAGGAAATCGTTACGATAGATCAACCTGATATCATGAATTCCAGGTTCCACGCTGATTCCGGTCAGACCTCCGTTAATATCATATGTCCGGCACTCTGTTCCATCCACATAAGCCTTCCAGGTAGTTTCATAAAAAATCGGAATACAGAGCATTGCATCCGTTTCCCCTTTATTCTCAATTCTTCCGCTGAATACATTATGTTCGAGTTCTATATTTTGCAGACCATTAGCGGAAAGCGTCATAAGTGCGACCTCCGGGTCCGGACTGTCGTTCTCCTCCTTCAAAAGCGGTACCTCCACTCCGGTATCCATCTCCTCATCCGTCAGATAAAATCCGCCTGTCAGCATCCGGTCCCGTTCTGCAGCGGAAAGTCCCTCCAGTGCTGCCTTCTCAATCCGCCTTTCATAGAGATACCCGAATGGCAGTGCCTGTTGATTCCGGTATAACACCTTGTCTCCCGTCTGGTATATATATTCATATAATCCGGAATCAACCGGTTCCGATTCATGAGCTATGATATAACGCATCCCCAGCAGGGTAAGCAGAATATGCCGGTCCTCCGGGAAATTGATCTGAGTCCTATAAGACAATGCGGGCACCAGATTCTCCTCTGCATACCGGCTCAAACTGGACGGGATCACAGATTCATACCACGCCATGCCATAGAACTCCTGTGCCAGTGCATCATTCAGGCTCACGCTTCCGAACGTCTTTTTGGTACGGTAAAGGTCGGAATCCACTTCCTTCATGTAATCTACAAGTTCCATTGTCCCGTCTGTCCCGTATACTTTAGACCATTCTACGGATACGATCCCTCTCTGATTGATCGATGCAGTATTACAGATTCCTGCCTCACACAGGATCAGAAGCAGTAAAGCAATTCCATACCGCTTCTTACGTTCTCCCTGAAAGAAGAATATCCAGCTTCCATACAGGACTGCAAAGCACAGGCTTACTGCCAGCACACGCAGGCTCGCCCTTCCATAGAGAGAAGTATAACGAGCGGCAAACAGGAGACTGTACAGAACCCCGTAAACTGCAAGACTGATCACTGCACAGCGCTTATTGTTCCGTTGTTCCCCGGATTCCAGTATATGCTCTAACATATAGCCGATCCCAATGATCATGACAAAGCACAGCCAGAAGGTCCACCGGTAATACTCACCAGAGAATCCAGTCATAATAATGGATACCCCTCTGGTGATCAGAAACAGAAGACCCAGGATATAGAACCCTCCCCGCTTCCATCTGCCCTCTGACAGGAAGGAAAAAACCATAGAAAACAGGAACAGATTCGATGTAAAGATCATAGGTGCTTCATAATAGTTTCCTCTGCCGGTATATAAATCACCAATTCCCAATCCGTTGTTGGAGATCAGTCGTCCAAACACCATAAGAATATCATCCGGTTTTTTGAACTGGAAGATGCGTTGCAATAATCCGGCGGAGCCGCCGCCGGAGCGTTCGCTTCCAAAAAATGCACCGATACTGACAAAAATGAGAAAGGCAGCCATCAAAATCCCGATCAATGCCATCCCTCCCAGTCCGAGGATCCGGAATAAAATCTCCTTTGGCCTCTTCTTCCGTAACACACCATAGGCGATCACATAAAATATGCTGAAAATACCAACCATATACAGAAAATAATACCCTCGGAGCGCCATTAGAAAGATGACCAGAGGAATCCACCGGTCGAATATGTTATCCTTTTCCAGCCATAACTGCAGTACATACATAAATAGTGTAAACTCTGCCGTAGCAGTAAGAAAGGAATAATGCTGTCCCCATAGAACATTATAGCTGCAAAACGTCCAGATCAGCGAACAGGCAATTCGGGCATATTGATTGGTAAAGATCCGTTCAAAGAATAAATAGCCGACCGCTGCTATAAAAACTGTCTTTATGTAGAGCGATACCATAATACCGATATGCATCGTCTCATGATCACAAAGCAGCAACCAGAATTCAAACGGATTCAGGAGGGCCACGATCCGTTCAAAAGCTGAGCCCCCCAGTCCCATTTGCAGAGAAAAATCTGCCATGGCACCATTCTGGAACTGTTGTGCATCAAAAATATAATATGGAAGGTACTGGGAAAAGGTATCAAACCCTACATCATAATAAATATATGCCTGTCCGCCAAACAAAAACCTTCTATACAAAAATATAAACAAAATATTAGCAAGCAGAACTACAATGATCATATTTTGCTTTCTGCTATTCTCCAGTTTCTGTTTTCCAGAACTCATTCCTGATCCTCCATAGTATAATAAACCTAATGTTTCTTTCCCAGCCATCGAACCGGCTTTGTCAGCTTCCAGGATGTAGACTGCAGCATCTCTTCAATTACATGCTCCTTATCCTGGATCACCGCTTCCCGCGCAGCACATAACTGTCGTAATTCCTGATTCTCACCCTCACGGGCATTGCATTCCTGACGCAGTGCCTGATTTGCATTCTCGCGACTGCAACACTCCTGCTGCAGCAGTTCACAATCCTGCCTCAATTTCTGATTCTCATCTTCCTTTTCCCGAATGGCCTCCTCCTGGGTGGCACACAACTGCTTTACCTCCAGACTGGAATTATATAACAATACTCCATCCGTGGAACAGATTCCGGCAATTTCCTTTGACACTGTGGTAATATAGAAATTCACCTCAATCTCCTGAATACCGCTGTCAATCTCCGGCACCACCCATTGCGGATCATCCGTATTATATACATACATCGTGTCACCAATATGCTCTCCATTATTATAGAACACAGCATCTCTCCGGCCGCCCTCCATATCGGTTACCTGAAAATCGCGGATATCAATGATACAATACTGATTGGTCGGATCGATCCTTACCTGCTTCACCTGACTTAATTTATCAATCCGAAGCGTATATCTTCCATCCTCCGCCTTCTGACAGTTCATGAATTCCGAGTCCTCCTCCGAATATCCGCTGCCATAATCATAAAAGACCTGTACCTGTCCCGGGATATAGCGTACCAGCAGATCATTCACCACGTATTTCGTGTTGTTGATCTCATTGCTCAGCAGCGCAAGCGGACAGGAGTCTCCGTTCACATAACTGTGAAAAGCCCGATCCATACATTTATACACCTGCTGCTCTGCCTCACTGATCCCAAACAACTGCAACAGGTTCAGATGCCAGAGTTCATCCCGCTTATTCGAAGAATACAGATAATCACAAATGGCACGGTAAAGCATAAAATTCACCGGGACATCGAAATCAAAGGTCCACTCATAATCAATAATATTCCATTTTCCTTCTGCGTCAATAATAATATTACCGAATATCAAATCAATATTTGCAACCGATACCGCTTCTAACGGCATCGGTATCTCCACATCTCCGAAGATGCTTCGAAAACTCTTCGTACAGACAAACTGCTTTTGCTCCAGACAGTCTAACAGATTCTTTTTATAAAGCCGGATCTCGTCTAAGATTCCCAGATAATCCTGCCTTGCCATATATGCATCCAGATGCTGTTCAAAGGTGGTGCCCGTCACATAGGAAAAACGGATCGTTTCAGAATCCGGAAGCGTTTCACAGTGATTGATCTGAACACCGGAGCCTTCATACAGTCCGGATAACGCCACATAGTGGTCATAGATCGAAGCTACATGGGTGCCTGCCGCATCGGACATTGGACACTTCAGAATATACCGACCTTCTGTTCCTTCCAGAATACAGGTTTTGATCTTCAGCTCCGTTCTCCGTTCGGTAGAATATTTTGTATACAGTATCTGATCCATGCCTATGCCTCCCTTCCCACTACAACAAGAAATGAATTCGCAAATTCCGGATACATGCCATCCTCGATCAGACTGTCATATACCCTGCTCTCATCAAAGGTCAGCAGACGTTCATTATCCAGGTTCAACAGATTCCGGGTCAGAGTTCCCTGCTCCGGCAGATACGCATCGGAGAAAATCTCCATAGGCAGCTTATAATCCGGATATGGATAATAAAACGCTTCGGTACGCATGCCACAGTCTGCAAACAGCTTCGTCAGACCACGTTTTGAAAACGTCCGGACTCCCTTCGTATGCGTATAGCCCTCGATCCCTTCAAAATACCGGCTGACATGATCCTCCTTGCAGCCTGCCCAGTATTTCAGTCCATATTTATTCTCAATGGCTACAATCAGCTTTCCATCCGGTTTCAGATGGGCCTTTATAATATTCAGGAATTCCCGGAAGGCATCTTTATCACTATGGATATACGATGCTGCATACTCCAGCACACCGATCAGGGTAATATAATCATAATCCTTCATCAGCACCGGTTCTATTTCCTGAAAGTTTCCCACCATGATCTGAATATTGTCATAGTCCCGGTTCCGGTATGCATTGATCAGACTTCGCTTTCTGGAAAGCTCCACACAGGTCACCTCTGCACAGTTCCTTGCCAGGGCTCCGGTGATCGCCCCGCAGCCGGCTCCGATCTCTAATACACTTGCATCCTTTGAGAATGGAAACCATTCAATAATATTCTGACGGATATGAGATAAATGATAGAGGATCGGCCAGCGTTTCTCTCTGGCAATAATCCCGTTGTACTCATCCTCCGTATGATTCTGAACAATGTCCAGCAATTCATCCTCAACCTTGCCATCGGAATACAAATCCGCGCCGGAATAGTAATCCAAATTCAGTTCAACACTGCCAATCAGTTCCCTCATCTCTGCCTCCTGGATCATTTTAATGTAATCTTACTGTTTAAATCGAAATAGCCCACCGAATTCTTCTGGGAGATCACCGTCAGGTTAAATGCGTCATACAGCCGGTGATATACTACAAAATCCATCTGTTCATAACTGGTACACCCCAGTGAGATCAGATACTCTCCCCCGTGCAGCGTCATTATCTGCCGGAAGGTCACCTCTGTAACATCTCCTGCATGCTTTACCCCTACATTGATCTCCTCATACAGAGTATTGGTGCCCGTCAGATCATTGCCCATCCGGTCCTTGATCGTATAAGCAAAGATCGGCTCTTCAATGGTATCATGAAAGAGGATCTTCATTTTAATCCTGAATTCCTTGTCCTTCTCAATGCTGTTTGTGATGATTCCATTAGCGTCCAGCATACAGAAATCAATAATTTCCGCCTTCTTATCCCCATACTCTACAATACTCGGATTGACGTTAAACCGGCTCTTCCACAGCACGGCATCTGCCTGCTCCGGCTCTTCATGGTCAGACACGTTGTCATCCGGATCAGACACTGCGGATGCTTCCGGTACTGCTCCGCTCTCTCCTGCCTCCTCCGGGCCTTTGTCCGTCTGCCCTTCCTCCTGTGACTGCTCCGCTTCCTCATCATACTGATTGACCAGTATTTTCTTATAGATATCAATGATCTCCTTCGGCGTTCCCTCCTCAACAACATGTCCCTTGTTCAACAGGATCGCCCGGTCACAGTATTTATTGATGCTTCCCAGATCATGGCTGACAAACAGGATCGTTTTATTATTCGCCTTGAACTCCTCGAACTTTCGGAAGCATTTCGCCTGAAAGAACACGTCCCCGACGGAAAGCGCCTCATCCACGATCAATACCTCCGGATCAATATTAATGGCCACTGCAAAGGCAAGTCGCACGAACATACCACTGGAATAGGTCTTCACCGGCTGGTTGATAAAATCTCCGATATCTGCAAACTCTATGATCTCATCCAGCTTCTCAGTCATTTCATCTCTGGAAAATCCCAGCATGGTTCCATTTAAATAAATATTTTCAATACCGGAATAATCCGGATTAAAGCCTGCGCCTAATTCCAGCAGGGCAGATATCCTTCCGTCCACCCGGACACTTCCTTCTGTCGGCGACAGCACACCGGTAATGATCTTCAATATCGTGGATTTCCCGGAGCCATTGGTTCCGATGATCCCGACCGTCTCTCCCTGCCTTACCGTAAAATTAATGTCCCGCAGAGCATAATGCTCCTTATAGCGCTTTCTTCCCCTTGCGCTAAGCGCTTCCTTTACACGGTCCATGGGATTGTCATAGAGCTTATACATCTTAGTTAAGTTTTGCACGGTAATTACTTCTTTATTCATCGTTCTCTTCCCTCCGCATTACAGCACATCTGCAAAATGCGGCTTCAATTTCCGCATCAGCCGAAGACCGATAATATTCAGGGCAATGGTAAGCACCCAGAACCAGATCATCATATAATAATTATGTGTAAACCAGTGTCCGTCGATCAATGCCTCCCGATACCCATTGGTAACATAGAACAGCGGGTTAAACCGGTATGCCCAGCTCCACTTCGGGGAAAGCATATGATAATCCCACATGATCGGAGTCAGCCACATCATAAACTGCATAATGATATTCAGAAACTGACCCACATCCTTCATAAATACATTTAAGGTAGACGTGATCATGGAAAGTCCTAAGGCAAGCATAGTCAGACAGATGGAATAATACACCATGTCGATCAGATGCAGAACCGGCATCCTCCCATACAGCGCATAGACCAGGATGATCAGAAGATTAAATATAATGTTCATGATAAAGGATGCAGATACCTTTACCAATGGTAAAATATCAATATTAAACACCAGCTTCTTTACAATATAACTGTATCCGGTAAATGCGTTATTCCCGTTGATCCATGCATCCGAAAAGAAGTTCCACGGAATCATGCCGGCAACCAGCCACAGCAGGAATGGTGCATTGGAAATCGGCTGGGAACGAAATCCCACCTGAAAGACAAACCAGAACAATATGATCGTCATGATCGGCTGCGCCACCGCCCAGAACACGCCAAAATAGGAACCGGAAAACCGGCTCTTAAAATCACTGACGGCTAATGATTTTATCTGCTTTCTTGCTGTAAGAACCCCCCGCAGAAAATCAACGATCACCCGGTGGTTGCATAAAAGCACGAGAAGCATGGCAAGAAAACCGGCCGCCATAACTATATAACGATAATTTACCGTTGTATTCACGCTGGTGGCATGATCACACTCTGTATAGATAAACGGATCCGCAGTTCCGGTTTTCAGCGTCAGGTAATCTTCTCCCAGTTCCGCCGCCTGAATATCATTCTTGTCAAACCCGTCAAGGTCCCCGGCTTCATACCTCCTTGTTTCATCGTCCACAATAACAGAAAGCCACTGGATATCCCAGTAATTGATCTCTGTATCACAATCTATCCGCAGGGTCGTGATCCGCTTGGAAGGCAGTGCAAAATGCAGGGTCTGAAACTCTGTCCCGCCGGTGATCTTCTGAGAGACACACCGGGATTCTGAGAATTCCTCCCCCGGATTTTCCAGATAATACACCTTGACCGTGGTATCCTGATCCGTACGCATTCCAATCTCTACGTCTAAATCCTTCTGGGTATAGACCAGGCGACCCGGCATCGTCAATCCTAAGAACAATGCCGTGCACAGACTGATCACAACTGCTGCAATTATATATTTCTTATTCATAGCTTATTATCCTACCTCGTTATTCTGTCCCACAATAAAGCGGCTGGTATCCGGACTCCAATGATCTGTCATCCGCCGGATGCCCTCCTTCAGTCCCACCACCGGCTGCCAGGAAAGCTCCTGCGCTGCCTTTTTGCAATTCAGTATATTGGTATTCACATCCGAAGATTTGGCATCCATATAACGCTTCGGGATCGTGATCCCGGTTACCTGTTCCACACAGGTTAAGATATCCAGTACCGAAGTGCCTGCACCGCTTCCGATATTAAACACCTGCTCCGCTCCCTGATAGGCTACCGCCCGGCCGAACGCTGCCGCCAGATCGTCAATATAGATATAATCCCGGACCGCCTTTCCACTGCCCCAGATCTCCACTTCCTGCTTCAGATATGCGCTGGCAATAAAGGTAGCGATCACTCCCTGCCCGCGAAACGGCTGCTGCCCCGGACCATATGGATTGGAAATCCGCAGGATCTGAACACCAAGTCCGTAAAGCCGGGCATATAACTGCAGATACTTTTCCACTGCCAGCTTATGAATGCCATAGGCACTCTGCGGATCAGTCGGATGCTGTTCATCAATCGGCGTATAAACAGGAATTCCATATACCTGTCCGCCGGACGAGGCGTAGATCAGCTTCGCCGCCTTTCTCTCCACACAGATATCAAATAACCGGAGCGACGGCAGCAGATTATCCTCTGCATCCTTCAGAATATTACGGTTAGACTGATTCGGCTGACTGGTACTCACCAGATGGATCACACAATCCCCCTCCTGCACGGTCTCCCGGATATTCTTTCCGGAGATATAGTCTCCTTCTGCAAATGCGATCTGATTCTGTTCAAAGACACGATCTGCCGCCGGAATCCGGTCCAACACCACTACCTCATGTCCTTCTCTCTTTAATTGTATGGCAACATTGGTTCCGATGAAACCGGAGCCGCCGATCACTACCACTCTCATGCTTTATTCCCCTTGCATTCTTCCTATTCCTCAAACAGTGCATGGTACTGCTTCGCTATATTCACCGCAGAGAAGAAATCCAGAATCTCCGTTCCATGCTGTCCGGCATTCTTCTTATACGTTTCCATCCTGTCATACCAGAGTTCAAAATTCTCCGCATCACTCATAGATGCATCGATGATATGTCCGCCCTCTGTCTGATCCAGAAAAAGCTTCAGGTCACCCGTATCCGTAGACAGAACCGGAACCCCGATACACATTGCCTCGATACTGACAATCGCCAGTCCTTCATATACAGATGTCAGAACCAGGCCGTCCAGTACCTGGAATAACTCCGGCGTACTTTCTACAAACGTAATCCGCTTCACACATTGCATCAGGTCATGCTCCATCCTGTACTGATCGACCTGTTCACTCAGTGTGCCATCACCGACCAGCAGAAATTCTATCTCATCATGCTTCGGACTGACCTGCCGGATCATATTCAGATACCGGATCGGATCCTTCTGCTCCGTCATCCGTCCGATCAGGGCAATATGCTTCTTCCCGGGATCCAGTCCATACTTTTCGCAGAGCTGCTCCCGGTTCCAGCTTTTAGCCATCACCGCCCGGATCCTGCCGTCATCGATGGCGGAATAAATGACCCGGATATCCTGTTCTGCCAGTCCATAGGTATCCATAAATACCGTCTTGATCTTTTCATTGACTGCAATATACTTGTCGACACGATGCATCCCTTCTGTATTGTAATACTCGATCCAGCCATACTTCGTATCATAGACATCCTGTGCCACAATAGTCTGCTCCTGAAAGATTTCCCGGAAAGAAAGCATATTCGCTTCCAGCCACGGAGAATTATTACAAAGCCAGACCACCTCCGGATGATACATCTCCCGCAACCGTCTGAAAGAATCAAAATAATCATCAAATTCCACCAGTTCCCGCAGGTCATAATTGGCAACACAAAGACCCTTCAGCTGATGATTCAGGGAACCCTGTCCCTTGGCATGCCGCTCCATGGTTATCACACAGAATTCGTACTGATCCTGTAATGCCCGCATGATCTCAATGGTATTCCGTTCCACACCACCCACAGCCATAAAGATCGGTACGACAAAAACCATCTTCTTCTGACCGGTAAAATGATAAGCCATATCCACAGCATGATAAACCGGAATTTCCCGTATCCGATTTCTGTGCATGATATAACTTTCCTGAACCAGCTCCAGTTCCGCTCCCGGAAGCTGCTCCATAAGATTCACAGTCACATCTGACTTACAATAGCCGGATAAACGCAACAGCTTTCCGCAAAGCGCCTTTCCTTCATCGGCAATTCCCTTTACACTTCCACAGCGCTTTGCAGAATAGATTACTGCATCCTCCAGACAATCCGCACCGATCAGCGGGAAATCATCTAACGTATTCGATACAATAACATAATCCAGGTCTCTGCCCAACAGCGAATAGGCGGCCTCCAATAACTGATTGCCATCCATTGCCTTCCGGCGGGGCGCATATTCATAGCAGCGGATATTCCCGTCTACATTCTCTCCGGCTGCTGTCCCCGGCGTTTCATTTTGAACCGCATCCGGCTGCATTCCGACTATGCTCACCTTTTCCTGCAGGATACTGCATGCCCGGCTGTATTCTTCTATCATTCCGGCATCTTCTGTCCGGACTGTGATCCGGATCCGGTCCATAAACCGGTCACTATCCGGTTTCCGAAATAAAGCTTTGAAAAAATTAATCATCTCTTATCCTCTCTGGATCACTCCACGACATAATTCAGGAAGCGGTTTCGAAGGGCTTCATCCTCCAGCAGCAATTCCTCCGGATGCTCGATTCCCTTTGCCCGCTGTGCCTCGATAAAGACCTTGATCATCCAGAATACCTTGTCATTTTGTTGAAAATTCAGGGATTCCGCCAGTCTAACAATGGTTTCACCGGCATCCTCCTCCTGAAAGATCAGTTTATTATAATACCGCTCCAGATTGGTAGCCAGCATCCATGCAATCTCAAACAGCATCCACTTCCGGTTGCTGGATATGGTATTCGTATTATGCACCCTGTATTTTAACAACGGCTGTTCTACCATAATACACTCTGTAACCTCGGCAGCCCGAAGTGCAAAGTCCCAGTCATGGGCAAAGCGCAGATTCCGCATACCGCCGATCTTCTCATACAGACTTCTGGTAAACAGAAAGTTGCTGGTAGTCGATGTAAAGTTCGTCATCAGCAGATTCAGCTTAAAATCATCTGTAGCCTGATACGATAACTCCGGATGCTCGATCACCCATGGCTCCATATTCCGCCAGCCCTCTTTAATCCCAAGTGCCTTTCCGGAGGAATCAATGACCTGAATATACGAGCAGGCAAACTCTGCCTCCTTCTGTTCCTCCAGCGCGCGGATCATCTGCTCAAAGCGCATTCCGGTATAAATATCATCGGAATTCAATATGGCAAGATAATCCCCCTTTGCCATTTCCAGTCCCCGGTTAATGGCATTATGAGCGCCGGCATTCTGCTGACAGACCAGAGTGATCCGTTCATCCTCAAAGCTCTGAATCCGTTTCACAGAATCATCCCGGGAGCCATCATCAATAATGATCAGCTCCAGATTCGGGTAGGTCTGGTTCAGAACGCTTTCAACAGCCTCCCCGATATACTGCTCATGGTTATAGCTCGGGATCACCACAGAGAGCAACGGATAGCTCTTTCCCCTTTGCAGCAGATCTTCCATGGAAACCTGTTCCAGCTTCCTCTCTGCCTCCTCTGTCAGATGACTAAAGAAAACCCTGCCGGAATCCGGAAGCTCCATACCAAACACCAGATCATTATATAACTGATACACCAGCCGGCGGAATGCATCCATCGGCAACGGTGATTTTGTGATCTCGTAGATAAAATTACTTCTGAATTCATGCAATTCTGTCTTCTCAGACAAAATAACATTCCCCAGATAAGCGCTGTTCAGATACCTCCGGTATTCCTGAACAATGGTACTGATATCCTTTCCGGTCCGGTTCTGAATACAGATATTCAATTTTCTCTGCTGATAAACGGATGTTGTATAATCCCGATTCCGCTGCAATTCCTCCTGAATATCCTTTTGCAGCTGTCCCCGGACGGACTTTCTGTCATACAGATCAAATTCAATTTGAATATGATAGCTGCGATTCTCCTTTATCCCGGTCAGATAGATCTGCGGATCCTCAGCCTCCGAAAAATCCAGCCGTTCTTTGCCGGTTCCGTTGGATTCCTCTATCTTCAGTCGCTTCACTCTGCCGCCTTCTGTCACGGCCTCTGCCCGCAGTTCCCGGACCAGACATGGCATGTCATAGGGATCCAAACGGAACACCTCTGTCCCTGTTATGTCTGTTTCCAGTCTGACATGAATCTTCTTCCGGCTGAAACGGACGGAATCCGCCTCCAGATAAATGCCATCGACCGGCTGAAACAGCTGTGTAAAACCAAGATACATATAATCAAATGCCGCTTCTGCGATCACAGAACGATCCAGTCCCTTGTCCCTTGTCAGCCGGAGTCCCCAGCCTAAATACATGGAAAACTGAAAGATATACTGGTACAACGCAGAGCATTCTGCCCGATATTCCCGCTTATCCTCCTGTGTGATCCATTCCTCCAGTTCTCTGGTTCTCGCCTTGCATTCCTCCGTACAGGCAAGGATCTCATTTCCCCGTTCTGATACCTGACCAGCCATGCGTTCTGCATATTCCGCAATGCATTCCTCATAATAGCGGATCCCCATTACCTCGTTATATCGAACATCCTCATGCAGCTTTCCGAAAACTACAATCTGATCCCCTGCAGACATCTGCCGGTTGCAGAATTTATCCACATCATTATAAATATGATGATGATATGCCAGGATGTCCGGATCATAGAATATGGTTACGTCATTCTTATGCAGACGATAGCCAAGTTCAATATCCTCAAAGCCATATTTATCAAAGGTCAGATCAAAATGCTTGTCCAGCGCATCCAGTTCTTTCCTGGATACACTGATATTCGATGTATAAAAATGCCGGAAATCCGTTATTCCATAAGGTGTTAAGCCTGCAAAACCAAACTGCTCGCAGCCTACATTGGTAATATGATACATCAGATGATTCAGCTGCAGATCCTTATGCCATTCAATCCTCCCCAGAGTACAGACCTTATCCCCGAATTTCAGATGATTTTCATAATGCCGGTTTATAAAATCCGGCTCCGGAAAAATATCATCCCCGGTAAAGATCACAATTTCTCCTTTTGCGATCTTCAGCGCGGCATTTCTGGCCCGGCTGGCGCCACCATGCTCATTTCTCAATATGGTAATTGGCAGTCCTTTAAATTTCTCTATGATTTCCACTGTGTTATCACTGGAAGCATCATCAGAACAAATAATCTCATAGGAATATCTTGTATTCCGGTCTACTGCCAGCCATTGCTCCAGCACTGCCCCGATCACATCAGACCGGTTATAGGTTGCAAATATTACGCTTACATTAATTGTGTTCGACATAGGCTTTTATCCCACTCCACTTCTGGTCCTTTTCAGAAATTGTCAGTTCTTCCTTTGTCATTCCTTCCGGCATCGGCCATTCTACACCAATATCAGGATCATCCCACTTTAAGCCGCCCTCATCATTGGGATGGTAAAAATCAGTACATTTATATGCAAATTCCGCATGGTCAGAAAGCACGATAAAACCATGGGCAAAGTTCTTTGGAATAAAAAACTGCTTCTTATTTTCCGCAGATAATACTACACCGAACCATTTTCCAAAGGTTTTCGAACCCTTGCGCAGATCCACTGCAACATCGAATACTTCGCCGCTGACGACCCGTACCAGCTTGTCCTGCGGATACTGAATCTGAAAATGCAGCCCCCGCAATACTCCCTTGATGGAGCTGGACTGATTATCCTGTACAAACTCCTGATCAATGCCGGCTTCCTTATAGTCATTATAATTATAGGTCTCCATAAAGTATCCCCGTTCATCCCCGAATACCTGCGGGGTAATAATCTTTAAGCCCTCGATTTCACATGTTTCAACTGTAATCTTACCCATTCCCTATACTCCTTTATTGTTTCTATCCAATCTATTATCCTCTACTATACCACAGGCGGTCTACAGACCATTCGCCACATCTACCAGGTATTGTCCGTATGCAGTCTTCATCAAAGGCTCTGCCAGTTTTAATAACTGTTCCTTTGAGATAAAGCCTCTCTTGTATGCAATTTCCTCAATACAGGATATATATAAGCCCTGTCGTTTCTGGAAGGCCGCCACGAAATCTGCCGCATCCAGCAGCATATCATGATTACCGGTATCCAGCCATGCAAAGCCTCTGCCCAATGTTTCTACCATCAGGGTTCCCCGGCGGAGATATTCGTTATTTACAGAAGTAATCTCAATCTCTCCTCTCGCAGAAGGCTTTACATTCTTCGCGATCTCAACCACATCATTATCATAAAAATATAAACCTGGCACCGCATAATTCGACTTTGGATGCTCCGGCTTCTCCTCAATGGATAAGGCCTTTCCCTGCTCATCAAACTCTACTACGCCGTATTCCCGCGGATCCTTTACATAGTAACCGAAAATGGTGGCACCCTCTTCTCTGGATGCAGCACTACGCAGTACCTTTGAAAAACTCTGTCCATAAAATATATTATCGCCTAACACCAGTGCCACATGATCGCTTCCAATGAATGTTTCACCTACAATAAACGCATCCGCCAGTCCTCTCGGCACCTCCTGGACCGCATATTCAAACCGCATACCGAGCTGTTCCCCTGTTCCTAACAGTTCTTCAAACACCGGCAGATCCCTCGGGGTCGAGATGATCAGCACTTCCCGGATACCGGCAAGCATCAGTGTGGACAATGGATAATAGATCATCGGCTTGTCATACACCGGCATGATCTGCTTTGAAATTGCCTTTGTTAATGGATATAACCTTGTACCAGAACCGCCCGCCAGAATAATTCCCTTCATTTCTCATCCTCCTTGTTATCGATCAGATCGCTTGCTTTCTATTAACACACTGAATGGAGATATACAGCCATTGTATATCTCCACCAGTTCTTTTCTATCGCCTCTACTTATACATTTCCTCGTAATACTTCTGATAATCTCCACTGGTCACATTCTTCATCCAGTCCTCATGCTCGAAGAACCAGGCAATGGTCTTACGAATTCCCTCCTTGAACATGGTTTCCGGATACCAGCCGATCTCCTTTCGGATCTTATCCGGAGCTATGGCATATCTGCGATCATGCCCCTTCCGATCCTCTACATAGGTGATCAGATCCTTGCTGACCAGTTCCTTTCTTGGATCGCCTTCCGGAAGCATATCCTGCAATGTCTCCAGGATAATATTGATGATCTCGATATTTTGCTTTTCATTATGACCACCGATATTATACCGCTGGCCGATACGTCCTTTCTCCTGTACCATGTCGATCGCCTTCGCATGATCTTCCACATACAGCCAGTCACGGACATTCTTTCCATCGCCGTATACCGGCAGCTTCTTTCCCTGCAATGCATTGTTGATGATCAACGGTATCAGCTTTTCCGGGAACTGATACGGGCCATAGTTATTACTGCAGTTCGTTATATTGGCCGGAAAATGATAGGTATCAATATAGGACTTTACCAGCATGTCCGAGGATGCTTTGCTGGCCGAATACGGACTGTGCGGATCGATCGGAGTCGTTTCATAAAAGAAGGTTCCTTCCTCCTCCAGAGAACCGTACACTTCATCGGTTGACACATGCAGGAACTTCTTATCCGGCTTGTAGGTTCCATCCGGCAGTTCCCAGGCGGCTTTTGCCGCATTCAGCATGACCAGGGTACCTAAAACATTGGTCTTAATAAACACATCCGGATTCTTGATACTCCGGTCTACATGACTTTCCGCTGCAAAATGTACCACCCGGTCAATCTCGTTTTCCTGAAAGATTCGGTTGATCGCCTCACTGTCACAGATATCCACTTTGCAGAATTCATAATTATCCCGGTTCTCTACTTCTTTCAGGTTCTCCAGATTACCGGCATAGGTCAGACAATCCACATTTATGATCTTAATCTCATTATCATACTTTCGAAACATATAATGAATATAATTAGAACCGATAAAACCGGCACCGCCTGTCACTAAATAAGTCCTCATACTTATATTACCTCCATAAATAATATCTTTTCGCATTGTAGCATCAATGCCAAAATTTGTAAAGTCTTATCCTTAGCCCCATACGATCTGCATGATGCGCCGGATCATTCCCTGCTTCCACACCTGATACTTTGCGTAAAAGCGAATTCGCTGCAGCTTATTCATTCTGCCAAGACCGGAATACGCGGTCAATAGCAATTTCCCTTCCGCTTCCATTGGAAGGCTTCCATAAACCTCCATAAAATACGCCGCCTGCTCCGCAGAACGCAGCAACTCCTTTCGAAACTGCTTTCTTCCCGCCCGGAATCTTCCATAAAGATAAGAAATACTTCCTGCATCCTTTGCTCCCACAGAATTATCACCGTGCTGACGATAGCGCATGGTCGGAATATCCAGATAAGCCCGTTTTCCAAATACGGAAGCGATCATTGCGGCCCAGTGATCATGCATCAGGATCCGGTCTGTCTGGTCTGCCTGTCTCATATATTCTGCCAGACACCGGTTTATCATCACCGTACAGCCGGTCACATCGTTCTGGATGATCAGACGGTTGAATGCTTTTTGTACCGGAAGCTTCATATAACGCTGGAAGGAATCTGCGATCACCCGCCCTGTCCGGTCTGCCACACTGAGATCCGTATGCACCAGAAGCGGGACTGCTTTCCCATATTGTTTCTCCAGTTTATCCATTTCATTCATAGTCAGTGCGATCTTGTCCGGCCCCCAGATGTCATCCTGATCACAGAACATCACATACTCACTATCGGAATCAGAAAGCAGTTGAAAAAAGTTCTTCTTTGCTGCTCCGGTCGTTGGCTGATTCACCATTACCCGGATCCGGTCCGGATGTTCCGCCTCATACCGTCTCAGAATAGAACAGGTGCTGTCCCGGGAGCCATCATCCCGGATAATGATCCGAAAGTCCCGGCAGGTCTGCTGCAATATAGAGTCTAATTGCTCCGCTATATAATTTTCACCATTATAGGCAGCCAGTAAAATATCTACCATGATTTCCGATCCTTCACGAATAATTCGATGCCTTACATACTAAGAACAGTTTGCAACCACCTTATAGAGCACAACCGTGTACGTAAACAGCATTGGTGCCAGCAGAACCACCGCATTATATATCCGGGCTGGAATACGGTTTTCAATTCTTCCGGTCTGGAATAACAACAGAAGCGGCAGGATAATCGGAATAAAGTATCTTCCCTGTACGCCATTAATGGTATCCGCTCCTACCGGGGTAAAGCTGATATACATAGCGGTCCAGATGAAGCAGACGATCAACAGGACGATCCCGGCCATAAGAACCCGGTCACGCCGGCGAAGTCCCTTCTCCGATGTATCCGTCAACACCACAAAGGTACACAAAACCGTAATGAATCCGCTGAACGGGAAATAACCGTAATGTGCCATGGTTCCATAAATCCCATTGCCTGCAGTAAAATCAACCGCATAGGTCACGATCTGAAGCAGCAGAAGCTTCGCATATCCCAGAGGATTGCCAAAGATAACAGCAAGCTGGCCGCTTGTGCTGGTTGCTCCGCCTCTCGCATCCGCCTCAACGCTGGCCGGTGTCAGCAGGGTCGGCAGCAGCATCACGGACAACAGGATCGCACAGACCAGAAGGATACCGAACTTCATCATATACCGGGTTTCATCATTCCGGAACTTCTCTTTCGGAAGCAGTAACAACAGCAGCAGCAACGGTGCATACAGCATCTTGATCGCACTTGCAAGAAAGATGGATACTACAAAGACTGCATAGCGTTTCCAGGTGATCGGTGTCTCCCGCTCTGCCAGCTCGGACAGAATATAGGATACACCTAAAAAGGCAAATGCGTTCAGGGTTGCATCATAAGAATAGGAAGATGCCAGAAACAGCGGAGTCGGCATCAGAGCAACCATGGTCAACAGGCGTTTGCCAAGTCTGGCACGCCGGATGGCAAAGAATGTGATCCCAAGATAGAACAGGGCATTGAACAGCTTGCCAAAACGATAAACCAGCGCAAATGGCAGATGTATCAGCTTCGCAAAACCAATTCCGACTGCACTTGCAATATGTCCGATATCATTAAGGCCCCGGAAGCTGCTTGGGATCCGGTGGCTTTCCCCGCCATTTTTACCATAGATATCACTCTGATTCAGATTTTCGTCCAGACTGTTAAATTCATCCTCCGTCCTTGGATACAGCAGAGAAGCAACTGCACTGTCATCTCCGTAATATGCCGCCTCCTGTGTCATGACCAGCTTCGTCCCGATCCCCAGTTGATAACTGCGGCTGAAGTGCCACGCTTCATCCCAGGAAACCTTCTGTGCCGGGAACGTAAATATCATGGTAACGCATGTCGTGATCCCGATCACCAGAAAAGCGTATTCCAGCTTCGAATCCAGCAGATTCAGAAAAGCGATCACAAATAAGATCAGACCGCAGAGGGTTCCGACTGCCAGCATTCTCCGTTCACTCAGATGAAAGGAATTGTCAAAGGCAAGGCCGGTAATCTCAATTCCCTGTATTCCTTCCGGAAAAAGCAGATCAATATGATCGGCGGTTCTGCTGATCGGCACCTCAGAGCAGGAAAGCAGCTGGTTATTGCCATCTGCCTGCTCCAGATACACATCACCTGCAGTCTCTGCATCCGGAAAGATTCTTATTACAGCAGTAAAATCATAATCAAAGGAATAGGTATAATCCAGATACCGGACATAGGACTGATTCTGCTCCAGCCGGATCAGACCGGCCGGCTGTACCAGTACCAGCTTTCCCTCCTGCAGTTCGAAGCCCTCGGTATAAAGACTCTCAAGAGCGATCTCTTTTCTTCCCCGCTCCTCCTTCGGCAGCCGCAACACCTTATAATTAAATGCCAGTTCTGCCAGAAAGCTTACCGCAATAGACAGCAGCAGGATCAGCAGCAGCTTCGTTCCATATTTTTTAACCCGTTCCTTCCATATCTTCTTCATGTTCTCTTCTCCATATTTTGTATTTTCATTCTCTGTTCCTGATCTTATCCGGCCATTTATTCCGGCTTTTCCTCCTGCCGGGATTCCTCCCTCTTTTCTTCCTTTTCTCCCTGTGCGGATGCATCAATCGCCACCCGCTGTACCAGCTCCTTGATCCGGTTCTCCAACTGTGAGATATGAAGACTCATATTGAAAATCTTGATCAGCAGGATAAAAATGATAAACAGGAACAGGAAATTCACTGTAGAATAAATCCCCAGCAGGCCCGCCATGAAATCTGCGATCTGCGGAAATATACTAATGATCAGCAGGCCCGCCGAAAAGAATATCCAGAACAGGGAATCCTCGATCTGCACCTTCGCCTGCCGGATCTTCCGAATCAGAAACACCATGGTCAACAGACATACTATAATCAAAATCACCCGTAATATAATTGTCATAGCACTTCTTCCTCGCTTATCGTTTTCTAAAATTCTGTATCAACAGGATAGAGGTGATCATACGGATCATATAGATCGCCGATTTCGTCAGGGTCAGATAACTCTGCCCCTCTAACCGCTCATCCATATGCGCCTGAACCTCTGTCACCCTTGCACCGTTCTTTACCAGATAGGATACGGTATCCGGTTCCGGTCCATAGTTGATATTCAATGCAAATTCCTTCATCAGACTCCGGTTAAACATCCGCATGCCGGAGGTCGGATCCTTCAGCTTCACACCGGTTGTCAGGCGGATAGCAAGTGAGATCATAAAGCTTCCAAGCATCCGCAAGGAACATGGTTTCTTCTCCTCTACAAAGCGGGAGCCAATAACAATGTCATATCCTTCTTCCATCTTATCCACGATCGGACGGATAAATTCCGGTCTGTGCTGACCGTCCGCATCGAACTGTATGGCATAATCATAGTCATGCTCATATGCATATTTCATACCGGTCTGGAATGCACCTGCCAGTCCCAGATTCACCGGGAGATTGATAAACCGGTATCCCCGCCTCCTGCAGATTGCAGCAGTGTTATCCCGGGAACCGTCATTTATCACAACATAATCATACTCCGGATAATTGACAACCAGGTTGTCAACCACCCGTTCTATGCTTTTTTCCTCGTTATACGCCGGAATGATCACTAATACTTTCAAATCTCTCCTCCAACTGTCACTCATTTACATTCTCTTCTGATTTTGCATACACCTTTACCAGCCGTCTGCTGATCCAGTCCGGCCAGAACTTTTGAAACATGGCATAATCCTCCTTCGACCGTTTATTCTCCCGGATCAGCTCGGTGGTGGTTGCCTCCTCATGTACCCGGTGCATCATCAGATCCTGACTAATATATAAGAAGCTTCCCTTTTCGCGGGACAGCTTTTCCCAGGCAAACCAGTCAATATTACTTTTAAAATCATTGGCAAACAAAGGAATGGGCACCCGGTCTCTCCGAAAAGTGACTGCCGGACAGCAGATCGGATTTCCCAGGGATAACACCCTCCGCTTGATCAGCCTGCTCTTTTGCAGAACATGAAACCGAAGCGGAAATAACAGCAGCCGCTTTATCTTCAGATTCCGGTTACTTCTTACAATTCCACTGTCATGCTCCTCATGATAATCAGTAAACGCGATGATCCCGTCAGGATATCGCTCCATGGCTTCCACTACTGCTGCAGCATAATCAGGCTCATATGTATCATCCTGATGGGCAATGGTCACATACCGGTTCATTCCCGACTGCAGAGCAAAGTCAAAATCATATCCAATGCCCCGCTGGCCGTCGTCATTCACGATCACTTCGATATTATGCCGCTTCGCGATCTCATGGATAAACGCATTAGGTGTAGAGGTTGCAATGACGATCCGGGAAGGATACTTCTGATTCTCCAATGATTCCACACAGGCCTCCAGATATCTGGATTCCTTATAGGCACAGATTACAAATACATGCTTATCCATCATTTACTTCAATCCATTCTCCATATACTCCCGGATTGCTGTCTTCCAGTCCTCAGCTTCATATCCCATGGTCAGCTTTAACATATAATTCTCCAGTACGGAATAAGCCGGCCGCTTCGCCGGTGTCGGATACTCTTCTGTCGTGATCCGGTTCACTCTTGTCGTCCGGCCCGCCAGACGAAAGATCTCCTCTGCAAAGTCTGCCCAGCTGCAGGCTCCCTCACAGGTTCCATGAAAGGTTCCGAAATTATCTGTCTCAATCAGAGCGGCGATCATATCCGTTAATACGCGAGCGCTGGTCGGCGTTCCAAACTGATCCCGTACCACACTGACCGTTTCGTTGGTCTCAGCCAATCGCAGCATGGTCTTTACAAAATTATTTCCGTCGCCATAGAGCCATGCAGTACGAATAATATAAAATTCCTTTGCAAACTGCTTCACAAAGTTCTCTCCCTCCAGCTTGGTCTTTCCATAAGCGCCGCAGGGATTGGTTGCGTCAAATTCCGTATAGGGACTGGACGCACTTCCATCAAATACATAATCCGTGGACACATGCACCATTCTCGCATTCATCCTTGTAGCAGCAATGCTCAGATTTCTTGGCCCGATCGCATTGATCCGGTATGCATTATCCCAATCTGACTCACATAGATTCACATTGGTATGAGCGGCACAGTTAATAATGATATCCGGTTTCACCTGATCCACCATCTGAAGCACGTCATCCACGCTGGTGATATCCAGTTCCCCCACATCTGTATTCACAAGTTCATATCTGCTGTCTGCCTCGTATTTCCGGTTGATTGCCCGTCCCAACTGTCCATTGGAACCAGTGATTAAAATCTTTTTCATCTTTCTTTTCCTTCTTTCTGTATCCTGTATTTTCTTTCTATATGGTTATTCTTTTCCTTATTTATCTCATGTTATACTTATCCAGATCAGCAAAAGCGCCAGCCCCATTTCTGAAAATACTTCACCATGGAACTTAAGAACCGTACGATTCCTTTTATCGTCCTTGTATTTGCCCGATGCCAGATATGATATACTGCAACCGCAGGATGAAAGATGATCTCGTAGCCCTGCTCCAATACCATCCTGGACAGATCCGCATCCTCAAAATACATATAGTAGCGACGGTCAAAGCCTCCCAGTTCCTTGAAGAGGCTTGTCCGTATGGCAAAAAAACATCCGGTACAGAATTCAATCGGGGTGCTGGTATCCAGATGATCATCCTCCCTTGTATAAAACCGGCGATGCTTCCGGAACGGCCGGAATTTACTTAAGATCACATAGCGGATACTTGGCGGACGTTTGGGCAGGAACTGCTCACTGCCATCCGGATTCAGAATCCTCGGCGTCACCATACCGGCTTCCGGATGAGCTTCCAGATAAGCCACCAGCTCCCGGATCGTATCCTCCTTTACAAAAATATCCGGATTTATTACAACATGGTAATCCGAATCCAGAAATTCCATAACCTGATCATGTCCGTAACCAAAGCCCCCGTTTGTTTCATTTTTAAGAATCTTCACCTCCGGAAAGCGCTTCTGTATCAGTTCGACCGTCTCATCCTGGGAGCAATTATCAGATATATATAATTGAAAGTCAACACCCCTGGTGTATTCCAGCAGGGACTGGACACATGGCACGATCGTTTCCGATTCATTATATGTCACAATACATCCGCTTACTTTTATCTTTGTCACGCATCTGTCTCCTTGTCCTTGTATAGCCTGCTTCCTGAATTATCTATATAAGGTAACGATTACCATTCTTAAATCATAATATAGCTATCATAGCATTTTATCCGTCTTATTTCAATTCCTTTCCCCCATTCTATGCACTGTTTTTGCACTTGTCAAACAGAATAATTGATGATACCATGTAAACAATATTCTATTAGGAGATTCATGTATGGATGAGAAACAATATGATGAAGCGATATTGAAGAAATTAAAACAGGTCGAGCTTACCATCCTGAAAGACTTTATCCGTATCTGTAATAAATATGATCTGCCTTACTTCGCAACCGGCGGAACGGCGATCGGCGCCCTGCGTCATCAGGGCTTCATTCCCTGGGATGATGATATTGATGTCTGTATGCTACGGGCGGATTATGACCGCTTTATGGAGGTTGCCCCTAAGGAACTCGGCGATCAGTATATTTTTATGGATGCACATACAGAGACAAGCTATCCGTTAATGTTCGGAAAAATGATCAAACGCGGCACCCGCTTCATCGAAGATGCCTATCAGCAGGCAAACTATCCCCTGGGTATCTTTATTGATATCTTTCCTTATGATAAAGCACCGGAGGACGAGAAGCTTCGCCGGAAATGGCAGAAAAAAACATGGCAGATCGGGCGGATGCATGTCCTTGCCCTGATCCCGGATCCAAAGCTTCCGGATCAGCTTAGCGGAATCAAGAAAGGGATTGCCTCCTTTGGCTGTCGTTTTCTGCACTACCTGTTTAAGCTGATACGATTAACTCCTGCCAAAACCTATCGAAAATACCTGCAATGGGCAACCACCTGTCCGGAACCGGATTCAGATCTGTATATCGACTACTCTTACCTGACCGGAGAAAATCTGATGATCCGGACCAGAGAAGCATTCCCTGTGATCGAAATTCCATTTGAAGACATCACGGTTTCCGTTGTCAGAAATTATGACGCCTTCCTCCGACCGGAATACGGGGATTATATGTCACTGCCGCCAGAGGGACAACGGCATAATCATTACGCCGCTTTTATTGACTTCGGGGAAGAGAATGATCAACCTTGAAAATGCAGAAAACCAGAAAATGAGGTATCTGAGATGAATGTTCTATATACCACCAACGACATATTTTGTGCAAAGGTCGGAACCGGCATTTGTTCCATCTTTGAAAACAATTCCGATCTCGCAGACATAACCGTGTATATCATCGGACAGGAGATCTCCGATTCCAATCAGGAACGCTTCCAGCGATTGGCAGATTGCTACAACCGTACCATTGAACTGATCGACTTGGGGAATCTGAAGCATTTTTTTCCTTTTGATTTCGATACTCTTGGCTGGAATCCGGTCATTCTGGCCCGTCTGGTTCTGGATAAGCTGCTTCCGGAATCCGTTGAACGAATCCTCTATCTGGACGGGGATACTGTTAACCTTCGCAGCCTGAAAGAATTATGGGAGTTTCCGCTTGGAGATTCTGTTCTGGGTGGCTGCATTGAGGCGACGGTCAGTCAGAACCGCCGGGAGGAGCTGGGCATGGCAGATCTGCCCTATATCAATTCCGGCGTCCTGCTCATTAATCTGGACAAATGGCGCAGGGAACACTGGGGCGATACGATCATCTCCTATTATCGGGAGCATGACGGCCGGCTCTTTGCCCCGGATCAGGATGCGATCAACGGAGCGCTGCTCGATCACATTGCCTACCTTCCACCGAAATATAACTTCTATAATATATATTGGTTCTACCCCTACCGCTTTCTGAAAAAACGAATGAACGATACCTTCTATTACAGCAAAGAGGTATTTGATGAATCCTTAGAGCATCCGGCCATCATTCATTATCTGGGGGAGGAACGTCCGTGGCGTGCAGGAAACCATCACCGGTTTAAGGCCGATTATCAGAAGTATCTGAATCTGACCCCCTGGAAGGGAGATGCTGAAGAAGAAGGCTGGAAGACCTACTTCTTCTTCTGGGATATCTTCAACGGGATCATGCGCCCATTTCCGGCACTTCGTTACCGGATCATCGATCATCTGATCCCTGCCTTCATGAAATGGCGGAAACGTCAGCTTCAAAAGGAGACGAACAGAAAATAAAGGAACGGAAAAACAATTCAGTAACAGGCAGGTAACAATATGTCAGATACAAAACTCTCAATTCAATCCAGCGTATTCTGGAATACTGCCGGAAGCGTATTCTATTTGGGCTGCCAGTGGCTGCTTACGGTTCTGGTGGTCAAGCTGTCCGGTGTAGATGCCGCCGGCTTTCTGACTCTCTCCATGTCCGTATGCAATATCTGGTACTGTATCGCCGTCTACGGAATGCGGAACTTTCAGGTATCCGATACAAAGGATGAATTTACCAATGGTTCTTATATCTACAGTCGCCTTCTCACCTGTGGCGCTGCTTTCGCAGGCTGTCTGATCTATACTCTGCTCATGCCTTACGGAATCCTGCAAAAGCTATGTATCCTGCTCTATTTTCTATATAAAACTTCCGAAGCACTCTATGATGTCTATGCCGGCATCTTCCAGAAGCAGTGGCGGTTAGATTACGCAGGAAAATCCATGCTGCTCCGGGGTATCTTATCCCTGGGAAGCTTCTGCCTGCTTTTAAAATGGACGGATAATATCTGTCTGGCAGTAGGCGGTATGGCACTGCTGTGTCTGATCTCTGTCCTTTTGTATGACATCTCTGCCGCTCGGAAATTAACAGATATCCGTCTGGATACCCGTTTCTCGGAAGTAAAGGCACTGCTGATCAAATGTCTGCCCTTAATGATCTATACACTGTTCTCCTCTTCCATCGCTTCGATCCCGCGTCTGTTCATGGAGCGCCTGTTACCGGACGGCAATTACTGGCTGGGCATCTATGGAACCGTTGCCACCCCCACCCTGATCATTCAGATGGGTGCAACCTATGTATTCAATCCATTTGTCACATTATTTGCAGAACGGTATCATGAAAAAGACAGGAAGGGCTTTCTTTCTGCTTTCCTGAAATGCTTCCTGTCTGTTATCGTGATCGCAGTCGCCGGCATCCTTGGCGGAAAACTGCTGGGTGTCTGGGGACTGAATCTGCTCTATGGTCAGGAGGTTGCAGCTCATTCCTACCTTCTGATCCCTCTGATCCTCTGTACGGTACTAACCGCCTTCGCCTGGTTCCTCTGCGGCGTACTGACAGCCATCCGGGAATTCCGTGGTCTGATCATAGGTAACCTGGCTGCAGTTATCGTATCCTGTATTCTATCTCCGATCCTGGAATATACCCTGGGTCTGCAGAGTGCCGCCTACGGAATGCAAGGAGCCAGTCTCGCACTGGGACTGGCAACCTTAATCGAAATCATTGTATTGTTTTTCTTTATGCTCCGGAACATCCGCAGGCAATTCTCATGATCCTTTCTTTTCTTTTAAGAACCCGTTTGCATCCTTAAAGAAGCTTGCCACGATCAGCAACACGATAAATCCGATCGGAAATGCCGCGATTATGGAAACCGATTGCAGGCTGTACATGGAATTCTCCGCAAAGATCAGAGCGATCGGCAACAGAATGAATATGATCGCCCAGAAGATCCGGACCCGCTTATCCGGCTCTTTATTCACATCCAGCCGCTTATAAGAATAAGAGGAAACTACCATTGTCAATGCATCAAAGGTGGTCGAATAAAATGCGATCATCGTGATCACCAGCAGGATCAGACCCAGGGCTGATAACGGCAGCGTATCAAATATCTTAATGATCGCCTCTGAATAATCGCCGCCTGCTGCAATAAAGCCGGAAATATCCACTCCATGCTTGAGCTGCTGGGCCATACCATAATTACCGAGGATGATAAAGGAGGTAAAGGTTCCGGCCAGTCCCCAGCCATAACCGCCCAATATGGTATTCTTTATCGTTCTTCCCTTACTGATCGTACCGATAAAGAATGGCGTTGCTACACACCATACCATCCAGTATGCCCAGTAATAGATCGTCCAGTTCTGTGGGAATGAGGTTTCCCGTAACGGATCCATCCAGGTCACCATCCCGACAAAAT
Source organism: uncultured Lachnospiraceae bacterium (assembly GCA_910587045.1). Taxonomy (GTDB): domain Bacteria; phylum Bacillota; class Clostridia; order Lachnospirales; family Lachnospiraceae; genus CAG-632. The sequence continues at coordinate 306,564 of CAJULG010000001.1, forward strand.
TCTGTACCAGATTACCCAGTGCGGAAAATCCGGTCTCCAGGATGTAAGCAGCTTCGCCGCCTGCGATCAGGAAATATGCCAGCAGTGCAAAAAACAGATAAGAACAATAGGTCGCAAGCTTCGAGATTCCCTTCATACCAAACAAAACTGTCATTGTATAAACCAGAGCAATGAGGATCAGGATCAGAATCGTCAGACCGGTTCCGTTTGCAATTCCAAAGACCTTACTGATCGCAGTTGAAAGCAGCGGCGTTGCCAGAGAAAAGGTCGTTGCAGTTCCTGCGATCAGAGCAAAGATCGCGATCAGATCGATCAGCTTCCCCCATGCCCCGTCTACCTTATTACCAAGGATCGGACGACATGCTTCGGAAAACTTCTGCTTATCTCTGCCCCGGACATGGAGCATGAAGCCGAAGGCAACTGCAAGGACGATATAAAAACTCCATGCGACCGGTCCCCAATGAAACAGGGGATATGTAGACGCCCACTTCTGAATCCCGCCCATGCTCTCAATATGAGACTCATTGGCATACAAGGCCCATTCACACAGGGAATAGAACAGAATATCTGCCGCCATAGTAGAGGTAAATATCATCGTTCCCCATTTAAACGATGAATATTGCGGCTTCTCAATCGTCCCGAGCTTTATTTTCCCATACCTGGAAAATGCGATGTAGATTGTGCAGCCAAAAATCCCTACCCCCAGCAGAGCATAATAGATACCGCAATTATCCCCCAGGAATCCCCGGATCACCTGCAAAACAACTGCAGACTGTCCCGGCACCATCATAAAGATCACACAAAGCGCCACAACGCCGATCAACGGAACCAGTGTTGAAAACCAGTCGATCTGCTTACCCAGGGTTTCATTTGTTTCATTTACTTGATTCTCACTGTTCTTTTTCATCCTATTCTCTCCATTTCTTCCATTGCAATACTGTAATAGTCCCTGGCATAGCGATACTGCCCCAGCGTATAGTCTCCGAATTCCAGACCAAAGATCCGCTTATACTCACACCAGTTGCTCCATAACAGACCACAGGCTGCAATATAACAATATATCTTAATGCGAATCTCCGGCCGGCAGCCTTCCGTAAAATACGCATCAATCAATGCTTCGATGTGTTCCCGATCATACAGGGCATAGATACAGAACATTGCCACATCCATGTGAGGATCCTGCATGCCGGCATATTCCCAGTCGATCAGACGGATGGATTCTCCGCCCTGATCATTCGGGAATATCAGAAAATTATCCGGCACTGCGTCAATATGTGTCAGGATCCGTTCCTCCACATGTGACTCAATATAAGCCCTTAAGGAAAAGACCCGCTCCTTTGTCTCTGCATAGTCTGCATAGGCAGAAGGCCTTCCATCCCATAATTCCTCATAATGCTGGATCAGCCCGAACAGATCAAAAGTATGGGGAACCACAAGTCTTCGTTCGTGAAACTCCCGAAGCTTCTTCATACATTTTCGAACATCCTCCGGATCCAACGGATCGCAAACCCTGGTATTCTCATAAAACCGCGTGATCTTAAACCCGTTCTTTGGATCAATGTAGATAACACGATCACAGATCCCCTTTCCTTCCAGGGTCTGATAAACCGCATATTCCTCCTCCCGGTTGATCAGCTGCTCGGTTCCCTCTCCCGGTACGCGCATAATATATGCCTCCCCCTTGCAACGGAATAGAAAAGATCGATTGGTCATACCCTTTTTTAAAACCGTGATATCTATGATCTCCTCTCTCTTTACATTCATTGCAGTCATAATAGCAGCTATCGCATCCTCCTGCTCTGCCGGGTTCCAGACTGTATCTGTTATCATGATCTCCCCTGCTGCTACAGAATCTTCCGTTTTCATTCCTTCTTCCCCCTTTCGGAATAGCACTTCAATGCATTTCCTGCATACAACCTGGCATTTTTATACCAGATATACATGGACTCTCCAATAATCTTTCCCGTTGTTTCCTGATACAGAGCCCATAGATACCAGTGATACGCTGCCATGGCCACATATCCCATATAATGTCCCTGCTCCTGTATCGTCGGTGTATGCTGCAGATATTCCTCCAGAACAGCCATGGCCTTCTCATAGCTATAGTCAGACGAACAGATGAAATTCCCGACATCAACAGCCGGATCATCATTACCGGCATATTGCCAGTCCGTCAAATACAGCTTCCCTGCTCCATCCACCAGAAAGTTAGAAGCAGAACAGCCACAGTGGCACAGACAGCTATGGGACGAATCCCTGCCAACCTGCTCCTGTACAGAAGAAATCAGTTGAAACAGACGTTCAAAATCATCAAAATCCTCCTTGTCTGACCCCTTCAACTGTTCACGAAGCAAAAGAATCCGTTTCCAGATATGAAAATCATACCTGGAATGAAGCTCTGCATTATGAAGTCTCCGCAGCATTTCAAGTGCCTCAGTAACTTCCTTCGCATTGTGACAATTCATTTCATGCGTCTCATTTATAAAATAAGATACCTTCCAGCCCTCTTTTTCATCAATATAAAAGAAAGAATCATCCAGCCTCAGATCTTCTACCAGCCGAAGAGCAGCCGCTTCGCTTTCCCGGTTAATATACTTTTCCGATCCCTTCAGCGGATGTCGATAGATATAAGCCTGATCTCCTACCTGAAAGCGAAAGGACGTATTGGTGGCACCGGAAGTAACTGCATGAATATTCACAATCTCCCCGATCCTGCACTTCAATGCCCGGCTGATATTTTCCATGATCCGGGAATCCGTATTATTAATATATTCCGAATCAAACTCCCGTAATTCATCCAGGGAATCAAATTCCAACACCTTATCTGCACTGTATTTCCGAATATACAGATCCAGATTTCGGATATAACGGATATAGACATCCTCCCATAACTGTCCCCTGGTCACATTATTCCTGTATTCCCGCTTCAAAATCTCTCCAAATGCCTCACTGAACTGACGGTCAAAATATACATGGCCCAGCATATACCAGGAATCACTGCCGCCGATGGTCACATTCTTTATCCTGCCCTTTCCATCGCACTCCAGACAATATTCACTGGTGGCTCCGGTTGCATAGACTGCTGCATAATAGGCCCGGTACACATATGGTTCAAACACATTATCCACAAAATAATTATCACTGGAACAAATATAGGTATTGGATAACTGATCCAGAACCCGGATCAGTGTAGACGTATTGTTATAGCGATAATAATCCTCATTTACCACAATCTTAATACCGTACTTCTCCTCCAGATAGAAGAACTTCTCCTTCCGATATCCAACCACAATCGTAATATCCCGGATTCCTGCCTCCTGAAGCTGTAAAATCTCCCGTTCGATCAGAACATCACCCTTTACTCTTAACAGCCCCTTTGGTTTCTCATAGGAAAGCGGAGCAAAGCGACTGGACATTCCTGCCGCCATGATGATAGCATTCTTAACTTTGTATGGTTCCAGGGATTCCATCCCCCGGGGTTCAATCTCATAGCTTCCGGCTCCGTTCACCCGGATCAGCTGCTTATCCAGCAGCTCGGTTATCACCTGATTCGTCTTCCCCAGAGAAATAGACAGTTCTTCTGCCAACATCCGCTGGGTATAATGAATCTTATCCTGATTTTGATGAAATTTGTACAGCATTTGAAATTCTACCTGATTTAACATTTCATTCCCTCGTTTTTACTATTTGTTCATTTTTTAATTTTATAACTTCATTTTTGAACATTGTATTATACTTACAGAATTATGTCAAGTGTTTTCTATACAAAAATCATCGTCTCCTCGGACCGGTATTCTCCTGGTGTATCACCTGTTGTAATAATCTTTCCCTGTCCAAATTCAGCAAAACGTACAGAGGATATTTTATCAAATTTATTCGAATCACAGAGGACGAATGGATTCCGGGTATGAAGCATTGCAATTTCTTTTACCTTTGCCTCCTCGGGATCCGGTGTCGTAAAGCCCGCTGTCCGGCTTACTGCATTTGCTCCAAAGAAACCAATGGAAAACCGGTAATGCTGCAGGCAGGCGTAGCATTCCGCTCCGACCAGCGCCTCTGTTGTCGCCTTGAGTCTGCCGCCCGTCAGATAAACAGTATAACCATTCCCGCTCAGCTTTGCAGCATGAAAGATCGCATTGGTTACAAAGACTGCTTCCCGACAGATCCCGAAGTCCAGATAATCGATCAGAAAACCGGTGGTCGTACCGGCATCCAGGTAGACCAGATCCTTCGGCTGAATCATATTCGCTGCATGTCTTGCAATCTTACGCTTTTCATCCTGATTGACCATCTCCCGTTCTGATACGTTATAATCTGTAGTGATCTGATTCTGTAACGCAACTGCCCCCCCATGAACCTTCACCACAAGTCCCTTTCTATTCAGTTCTGTCAGGTCTCTCCGGATCGTTGCTTCAGAAGCATCAAATACCTTCATCAGCTCCTGCACTGTAACTGCACTCTCCCGATTCACATAATCACATATCATTTTCTTTCGTTCTTCCGATAGCATGATTCTTCACCCGCCTTCTATTCTTGTCATGAACGAACATGACGATTTTTGATTGTATTATATGTTATTGCAATCAAAAAGTCAATATTGTGACGTTTTTTGATTGACATTGACTTGTTTTTGTGTTATATTTTCATCATACAGTAATAATCGTTCAAAATCAATCATAAGGTAAATAAAGGAGGAATTTGTATGATCTATACGGTAACGTTTAACCCATCCCTGGATTACATTGTTCGTGTAAACCATTTCACACCAGGCAGGGTGAATCGAACGGAGCAGGAAATCATCTTTCCGGGCGGCAAAGGCATTAATGTTTCCATCGTTCTTCAGAACCTTGGTATGGACAGTACCGCTTTGGGCTTCATTGCCGGATTTACCGGTCTGGAAATCAAAAGCCAGCTGAGCGCACGTAATATTCCAGAGCGCTTTATCACACTTCCGGAGGGTCTTTCCAGGATCAATGTAAAGCTTCGCTCCAATGAGGAAAGCGAAATCAATGGCCTTGGGCCGAATATTGATTCCGCCTCACTCCTTCCGTTCTATGAACAACTGGATGGTTTGGACTCCAACGATGTATTAGTCCTTGCCGGCAGCATTCCCAGTACATTGCCATCAACCATTTACCGGGATATCATGAAGCATCTGCAGGAACGAAAGGTTATGATCGTCGTGGATGCCACCCGGGATCTGCTTTGCAATGTTCTGGATCTGCATCCCTTCCTGATCAAGCCCAATAATTTTGAATTAGGTGAAATCTTCGGCTTGGAGGATCTTCGGGAGAAACAGGAGGTGATCCGCTACGCAAAGCAATTACAGGAACGCGGAGCCAGAAATGTACTGGTCTCCATGGCTGGAGACGGAGCTGTACTGGCAGCAGAGGATGGCACCGTCTACGAAAGTCCTGCACCCCAGGGACGGGTCATCAATTCCGTGGGAGCCGGAGATTCCATGGTTGCCGGTTTCCTCTATGGATATCTGACTACTGGAAGCTACGAACACGCATTCTATACAGGAATTTCCTGCGGCAGTGCCAGTGCCTTTTCTGAGAATCTGGCATCAAAAGATGAAGTTATTAACATTTATCAACAAATACACCCAAATCATGAAGGAGGATTATGCATATGAAGATTACAGATTTATTATCAGCAGAAGCCATAGATCTGGAAGCATCCGCAGACAGCAAGGAAGCCATTCTGCAAAAAGCAGTCGACTTAATGTGTAAGACAGGAAATATTGCAGACAGAGAAGAATATCTGGCAGCTGTATATGCCAGGGAAGAAGAGAGCACAACCGGCGTTGGTGAAGGAATCGCCATTCCGCATGGACGTTGTAATGGAGTAAAGAAACCGGGTCTGATCGCAATGGTGATCCCGGAAGGTGTCGATTATGAAGCTCTGGATGATGAACCGGTTCATTTACTTTTCCTGATCGCAGCAAATCCGCAAAGCGGCTCTGCTCATATTGATATCCTGAGTAAATTATCCGGTATGCTCATGCATGAAGAATTTACAGATGCACTTAAAAAAGCCCGAACTCCACAGGAATTCTTACAGGTGATCGACCGGGCAGAGGAAGAAAAGGATTCTGCTGCCCTGGAGCAGGCTGAGGAAGACAGAACCATGCCGGCTCATACAGACCGAAAGAGGATCCTGGCTGTTACCGGCTGCCCCACGGGTATTGCACATACCTTTATGGCGGCCGAAGCCATTGAAAAAAGCGCCAAAGAACATGACTGCTTCATCAAGGTAGAAACCAGAGGCTCAGGAGGCGCAAAAAATGTACTGACAACGGAAGAAATCGCAGAGGCCGACTGTATCATAGTAGCAGCAGATACCAAGGTTCCTATGGACCGGTTTGATGGCAAGAAGTTAATCGAGGTTCCGGTTTCTGACGGGATCAGTAAGGCAGATCAGTTAATCGAACGTGCCATGTCCGGTCATGCATCCGTCTATCATGGAAATGGAGAAGCCAGCGAAAGTACCTCTGAAAACAAAGGAAACTTTGGACATCAGATCTACAGGCATTTAATGAATGGTGTATCTCATATGCTTCCATTTGTGGTCGGCGGCGGTATTCTTATTGCCATTGCCTTCTTAATCGACGGTTTATCCGTAGATGTCAATTCCCTGTCTCCTGATATGCGTGATAATTTCGGAACCATAACGGAAGCAGCGGCAGTGTTCAAGGGACTCGGCGGTCTTGCCTTCGGATTCATGCTCCCGATGCTTGCCGGATTTATTGCCATGAGTATTGCCGATCGTCCGGGACTTGCTGTCGGTTTTGTAGGCGGTGCCATCGCTGCAAACGGAAAATCAGGCTTTCTTGGTGCCCTGGTTGCCGGCTTCCTGGCTGGTCTGATCGTCAGACTGCTGATGAAAGCATGTGCAAAGTTCCCAAAGGCTCTGGATGGCATCAAACCGGTTCTGATCTATCCATTATTCGGGATCCTGATCTGTGGATTACTTATGAACTTTGCTATTGAGCCAGTGGTTGGTATTCTAAATACAGCATTGAATAACGGGCTGTCACAGATGAACGGAACAAGCAGTATCGTTCTGGGCTTGATTCTCGGCGGTATGATGGCCGTTGATATGGGCGGTCCCTTTAACAAAGCCGCTTATGTATTCGGAACCGCTGCCATTACAGCCGGCAACTACGATATCATGGCAGCCGTTATGATCGGCGGCATGGTTCCGCCATGTGCAATCGCTTTAGCAAGCCTGCTGTTCAAGAACAAATTCACACCGGAGGAACGGAAATCCGGTCCGACCAATTTTATTATGGGGCTCGCCTTCATTACAGAAGGTGCCATTCCATTTGCAGCTTCCGACCCGTTGCATGTACTCCCTTCCTGCATCATAGGCTCTGCAGCAGCCGGCGGGCTTTCCATGGCATTCCGTTGTACCCTGATGGCTCCTCATGGCGGTATCTTTGTCTTCCCGGTCGTCGGCAATGCCTGGATGTATCTGTTATCCCTTGTGATCGGTACTGTGATCAGCGCTGTATTACTGGGTATTCTAAAAAAGGATGTAACAAAGCAATAATTGAAACGAAATATACAAAACTAAGCGCCGGATGCAAATCATTCGTATCCGGCGCTTTCATTACTCTTAATTTATTACTTCTTTATCAGGCTTCGTTTTAACAGGATACAGCCTGCCAGGAGACTTATCAATCCAAGTAACAGGATCAGTCCCATCGGCATCCGGTCTCCTGTCTTTGGCCCTGCTGCAAGTGGACGATCTTTCATTACCACTGTATTCCCTTCCTGCAAAACATAATTTCCATTTGCATCTTTGATGTAAAGGTTACCTTCACTGTCAATGGCAAAATATATGGTTTCTGCAATCTCATAACCATCCGGTGCTGTAATCTCCGTTAAGGAATAGTACGAAAGGCTTCCCGGCTGATCCGGTACCGTGAATACATCTGCCGGTATCAGTGTTGGCTGATTTCCAGATACAAACCGGTATATTTCATTACCGGATCCATCCTGAATCACCAGAGTTGCACCCGGTAATTCCTTCGAATTCGTAATATCCTGCTTACTGATCTGTATCTCTACCGGTTCATCCAGCATCGTCACCGTATTGTTATCCAGTTCTGTATACACATCATTGCCATACCCATCATTCATCACGGTGTATACCTTGCCTGCACTATCCAGGGCAAAGGTAATTGTTTCTGCCTTCAAGTATCCCTTAGGTGCTGTAACCTCCGTCAGAGTATACTTCCGGTAACCACCCGGCTGTGGTGCTGTGAATACATCCGATGGAATCAGTGTCGGTTCTGCTCCGGAAACAAATTCATAGATCACGGTTCCTGTTTCATCCCGGATCTCCAGTTTCGCTCCCGGCAGTTCCTGCTTATTGGTAATATCCTGCTTGCTGATCCGTACCTGAATAGAGGCATCCACCATAAACAGCTTATTGTCTGCTTTTCTTCCACCGATCCATACGCATTCCGCCTCATCAATCGTAAAATCATAGCTCTCGGCATAAGCATAACCCTTTGGTGCTGCAACCTCCGTCAAGGTATAAGTCACATTTGGTTTCAGGGTTCCGGTCTCAATATAATATGGCGTGGTATTGATCATGATCGGTTCAAATGCCGGATCCTCACTGGTGGTTATCATAAAGGACGCTCCCGCCACCTGCATACCATTTTCATCCCGTTTATCCATTACCAGCTTCGGATCGTCCAGCATAACAACTGTATGATCCTTTGCTTCCTCATAGACAGCCTTTCCATTCAGGCCGGTCCTTACATAATAGATCGTACCGTCCCGGTCAATGGCAAAGCGGACATCCAATGCATATTTGTGGCTTTCCGGCGCCAGCGATTCATGCAGTACATATTCCCGCAAAGCATCCGGATTGGTATCTACATCCTTTTTATATCCATTGCCGGCAGCTAACCGGCTGATATCAAGCTGCTGTTCTGTTCCGGTTACCCATGGTCCTGCCACAACATTACCATTCGTATCCTGAATTTCCAGGGTTGCCCCGGATACCAGCGTACCATCCACAGAATCCAGTTTATTCACATTCAGTTCCAGCTTCCGGTCTGTCATGTTCAGAATACGGGTATCCTGCTGCTTTCCATTTACAATGATCGCCGTCCCGTCTGCAGAAATCTTAAAGTCTATTGTTTCCGCATATGCATATCCGTCCGGTGCAGCAAGCTCTGTCAGAGTATAGGTACATCCAGGCTTAAAGTAGAACATATCCCATACCTTTGATTCTGCTCCGGTCACCCACTGTTTCGTAACGAACGCAGGATCATCCTTGGCAGATAATTCTATTGTCGCTCCCGGCAGAAATTCCATATCACCGGTCAGCTTGTTTATGATCACACCGGAAGAATAATCCTCCATAATGACCGTATTACCACCGACCACTATATCACCCATCGTTATGCTGGTATCCTGATGAATGGTAAATACGATATCCTCCGCCTTTCCATACCCCTCCGGTACCTCTATTTCCTGAAGGATATAACTCTGATCCGGTTTCAACTGCTTCGGATCGATCACCTTCGGCTTATTATCAGATACGAAAGTAATGATCTCTCTTCCAATGGTATTCGTCCCTGTATTATACTCGGAAAGCTTCAGCTTTGCACCGGACAGACACAACCCGAATTCATTCTGCTTTCGAATTGTCAAGGACAGTCCTGTATCTGCTACCCGGAAGGTATCCCGGCTGCTGTTGATCACACCTTCATCACCGGAAACATATTCTATTTTAAGAATATTCAATATCGGATCCGTTACCACACGGAACGCCACCGGCTCGGCAATGTTATAACCTGCCGGCGCCTTTGTTTCAACCAGTGCATAAACGAACAACGGATTATCTGCTACCAGATAACGGGCATCCACCTGATGCGGCACGTCGGTACTGGTCCATTTCCACATTTCACCCGTCAGAGGCAGTCCGCTATTATCCATTAATGCCCCTGCCGGCTTGCCGGTAGACATATTATAATTCTGAATCTCAAATTGTGATCCCGGCAGAGAAATATCTGTTCCGGTATCCACCTTACGGATATAGAACATGCCTTCCGCCTTCTTTTTATCCAGCATGGTAACCACTGCACCGGAAATCTGATCTGCTCCTGTCGGCACTGCATTTACTGCATTCACACGATAGAAGTTTCCTGCAGAATCCAAAGCGATCACCAGGCTTTCAGAAATCTCATATCCAAATGGCGCACTCAATTCCTTTAGTATGTAGTAATTATATCCTGTCTTCGGTGCCTCAATCTTACTACAGTCGATTGCATGCATCTCTGCATCTGTGGTCCAGCGTTCTAATTCCTCATTATCCGCATTATACAATGCCAGAATCGCATTCTGCAATTCATCACCAGTCGCGTCATCCGCATCCTTCTTACTTACAGACAGTGCAAACGGGGCATCCCGCATAATAATTGTCTGTGCATGTACCTCTCCATTTGGTGAAAGCAATGTAACACTTCCGGTTTCTTCGATCCGGAACTGTACATCTGCAGCATACGCATATCCATTTGGTGCTGCTAATTCTGTCAGAATATAAGTCTGACCAACCTCCAATTTACTATACGTCACCCGATGGGCTTCTGTTCCGGTCGTCCAGGTGTCAATAATGGTTCCGTCCGCCTTCTTTACCTGCAACTCAGCCCCTTCAATCTCCAGTGCTCCGCTCACTGCCTGTTTGCTTACCATCACATTCAGCCGGCTGTCACGCATCGCTGTCTGAACAACCTGCCCCTGTGAGGTGATATCCACATAAATCGGATTCTGATTCAACGCATGGCCCATTGGCGGCTTTGTTTCACGAATGATATAGCTGCCATACGGAAGATTATTAAACCGTACCGTACCGCCCTTTCCGGTAACAGCCGGATTGGTGATCGCATTTCCGTTTGCATCTCTGGTCACCTTATTACCGTCAGCATCATATAATGTGAATTCTGCACCAGCTAAGGATTCTAAATCCGTCATTCCATGCTTGGTCACAACAATGGATCCGGTTATTCCTTCATTCTCAAACGTAGATGCTGCCTGGTTCCGGTTTCTGATCCACGGGATCTGTGCATCCGTCAGTTGCTTATCCGCATCCGTCTCATCTGAAAATTCATGCATATTCTCTTTTCCATTGATCGTTACGGTCAGTGAATTGTCAATTACATAACCGCCGGGTGCTGCAAGCTCCTTTACTGTAAATACCGTATTCTCTGCCAATGCACTAATGCCGATCCTCCGGAAATATGCAATACCATCATCCCCTGTCACTGCAGTCGCGATCAGATTGCCATCACCATAAAACCCGAAGGTAGCACCAGAAAGTGCTGTACCCTTTTCATCTGTCTTCTTCATCTTAAAGCTGACCCAAGGCGGATTCATCTTGGTATTCTTAAACACACCACTGGTCAGTGCATCCCCTGCATAATACTGGTTTGTTATTGCATCCGAGCTGATCACTACTTTATAATAGCCAGGATCGCGAAGATACGTATTCGGCGCCTGTGTTTCCTGAATATAATACGTACCATATGGCAGGTTTTCAAAATAGACACTGCCTTCGACTGCACCTGTCACTCCACTGGCGGCAGCTTCCGCCGCAGTCATAGAGATTGCAGTCGCATACGGCTGATTCAGGTTGTCATATAAAGTAAATTCCGCACCTGCCAGACCTGTTCCGGACATATCCTCTTTCTGAAACAGAATCTTGCCATTCTGCTTTTCATTCGTCGGCCCCCAGGACAAAACCGGATTCAATGGATCGCTGGCAATAGCAGTATTAAAGTCACCAGGTACAACCGTCCATTGCGTGCTGCTCAGCTTATAGCCATCCGGTGCTGTAATCTCCTTCACATAATAATCTCCATAAACAACATCCTTGAATTCCAGGACACCGCTTGCATTGGTCCATCCATCGTCAACCAACAGCCCCTTTGAAGTATACAGACCAAACTGCGCATTGGCCAGCGGTGCTCCGCCATCTGCATCCGTCTTTGTAATCCGCAAAGTCACCCGCTTCAACTGATTCACTACAGAAACATTCGTATCTCCAAGCTTATTTATCAAAACCGTCTTATCGGCTGAGACAATATATTGCGCCAGTCCACTGGTTTCCTTCAGGGTATATGTACCAAATGGTATGTTCTCAAAACGGGCAATACCATCCGGTCCGGTCGTAGCATTCTGATTCACGTTCGTACCTGTATTGCTTCTGCCGCTGAGATTAAATACAACCCCCTCTAACAGCTTACCATCATCCCCGTATTTGGTAACGATCACATTTCCAACCGCCTGCCGGTTCTGAATAGCGCCATATTGAACAATATTCTCCCGTTCCGTTCCCTCTCCCATCTGTATTTCATATATTTTCGCATCCCGTACATATCCTGCCGGCGCCTGATCCTCCCGGTAAAAATATGTATTACCCGGTATCAGATTGGTAAAGGTCACGCTTCCGCTTCCATCCGTAGTCTTTTGTTCGATCAGGTTATCGCAGATCGCATCTGTATACAGACCGATCACTGCACCTGCCAGCGGAGTACTTCCAGTATCTGTCTTAAGAATCGTAAGACGTGCCGTTATCTTCGTGTTGCTGACCAGCGGCCTCCGCAGACTGTCAAATGTTCCGATTCCAGTGTATTCCGTATCAACCTTTGCACCATTTTGTGTCAGAGTAGCCGTGATTTTCACAGCAGGATCTGCAATATATCCTTCCGGCGAAGAGATTTCTTTTATATAATAGGTTCCGGGTTCCAGTCCTGCATACTCTGCTACACCGTTCTGTCCTGTTGTCATGGTCTGTACCAGATCCGTACAACTGCTATCCTTATATATGCCAAACTCTGCACCGGAAAGCGTTTTACTCACATCCGCAGCATCCACCTTCACAACGGAAACACTGCCTGTTGTCTCTTTATTTACACTCTCATTTCCAATGACTACTTCCATATAACGGACACCATTGCTGTCTGTTGTAAGTCCGCCTTCCAGGAACGTAATGGAATCCAGATCTGCTTCTTTCTTATATCCATTCGGCGCAGTCACCTCTACCAGATCAAAGGTATATCCATAGTTATCTATACTCAGATTTTTGAATACTGCATATCCGTCACTGCCGGAGGTTGCTTCTCCGACTACGGTATTCCCCAGCTTCAACTGGAAGGTAGCGCCTGGCAGAACCTTGGTCATATCATCCTCATCCACCTTCTTGATACGGATTTCCAGATTCAGAACCGCACCCGCCGATGAAGAACTGTACTCCACATTCTGAATCGTACCGGAGGTATCCTGCCACTGCTTTCCTTTTCCAGTCATCTTTATGGTGTTATTAATAATCTTGCCATACAGTGCATTGGCATACATCGGATTAAAGCTGGTTTTAAACTCGAATTCATAACACTGATTCGTAATATTTGGAAGCTTTACCTTCAGATCGCCATTGATCGCTGTAACCTGATATTCATCCTTGGCTACCTCGGAACGTGTACCATCCTCCGCGATCAGATAGAGCTTACCGGAAACATAATCCAAATACTCTGCCAGCTTATCCTCCAGCACCGGTTCATCAATATTCAGATCCAGTCTTGCTTCATTAATCTTTACATGCCATACAACCTCACGTCCGCTCTGATAAGTGAACGTCTTTTCCACAACGCCGCCCGGTCTGCCGGATACCGTCTTCGTGGTCTCATCCTCCACCTGAATATTGCCCGGGAAATCCAGCACCATCTTTGCCTGATTCTCAAACGTTCCGGACTGCATAGCTTTATCTTCGTCTGTGATCCTGGTCTTATAAAAGATTGCATATCCGTCTTTATTATTCATATATGCAGCATCTGTTGCTTTATCCAGATCATAACTCAGGGTCTGCCTGCCGGATGCATCCGTTCCTAATACCGGATTCCGGTATCCGTGATTTCCATCCCACCAGTATTCCCGCAAATAAAAGCTTCCTGCTACATACTCCATATCTGCCGGAAGCAGATCCGTGAAGTGCATACCTTCCACATCATCCGATATCCGGTCGATCTTTACCGTCCAGGAAATCGTACCATCTCCGTTCATGGTTCCGTCTTTGTGAATAAAGTCCGGAGTTTCCCAGCTTTTATCAACATTGTAAGAAGCACTGCTGTTAAACTCAGGAATGCCATCTGCTGTCATTTTTGCATTATTAATAAAGTTGTGCCAGTTATCCCATCCCAGTGATCCCCAGGTAAAACCCGGTTTCACTCGGGTAACAACCTGAATCACCCGGGTCTCGCCATTCAGATTTCCAAGTTCAAACACCAGATTTCCACCGGCAGCATTCGAAGAAGCCGCCAACGGTACCGTAGAACTGACATATTCCATCTCGGCTGCATTAAAGGTATCTGTTACCACCACATTATTTAACACAGCCTTCTCCTGATTCACCGTAATGTTCCAGCGGAACGTCTTTGTGATCCGGTCATAATCGGTATAGCCGATGGTCTTTTTCAGATAATCCACACCATTTACAGTCGCTGTATGAGAAAAGTCTTCATACCCCGGAGCCGTAAAATCCGCCTTATTGGTAAACTGTCCCTGCGGCAGACTGTCATTGTTTACATAGGTCCGATAAGTAATCGTAACGGTATCCCGGATCGGAGCGCCATTCGGAAAGCTGATCTGAAATCCATCACCGGTCATGGTAAGGTTACCAACTGCAGGACTAACCTGAATCTCACTGGCAGATGGTGCGACCAGACCGGCGCCGATCGTATCCTTATAGGTTCCCCCTGCAATATTTAACTGTTCTGCATTAACCGTTACCGTCCAGTCAATGTAATACTGACCCTTTGCATCATCATACTGCTCCAGCTTATGGGTAGCAGCGCTTTTCGATACCATATTCGGATAGATCCACACACTTCCATCCGTAGTGACGGACTTATCCACGGTATTATCCGGATTAAAGATCACGGAATTACCGATCTGCTCTGATTTATTTACTTCCGGCCCGAAAGCAGACATATCATAACTGGTCAGGAATTTAACATTAATCGGACTGGAGCCGGTTCCGGACAGGTTAAAGGTTACGGTATTGCCGTTTTGTGTCGCTGCTACCTGTCCGCAGTCCCCGCCCTCAGCAATCTTTGGATAACCGTTTCCTTCCACATAAGTCAGTCCTGCCGGCAGTTCATCTACAATATTACCGTCCACACTGTCTCTTCCATTCGGGATCACATTTATATTCCACTCAATATAACGCTTTCCGTCTGCAGCAGTGATCACATTACCGCTCTTGGCGATCCCGATATCCTTTGCCTTAATATCCTCTTCCTCCTTCGAAGCCGGAAGCGTTACAACATGAAACGTAAAGCCGCCATCGGATGCCGGAAATGTGATATCAATCTTCTCACCTTCCTTCTGCTTGTCACTGCTGAAATTGCCATCAAACTGAACATAAAACGGTATATTATTCTTATTGTTCAGCACCTGCTCATCAAATTCAAAATCCAGGGTTCCATCTTTTTTAATATGTACCTTGCCGATCGGCACTCCGCCCTGCCAGCTCAGGTCATGGGTTGCATCCACATCCACCCGGACAGAATCGGGAAGCTTATAAGTATAAACGGTATTCCCATCTACAGAATTACCATCCTGCAGCATAAAATCAAGCCGCATGGTAATATCAGAATCATATGGCAGCTCAAAGGTATCATTCTGATTCAATTCAACTGTAACTGTCTTACCATCCTCCGTCTGGTAAGATGCGCCCAGATTCACAGATTGCAGTCCGATCGTGGTTGACGCGCCTAAAAGGTCTGAATTTCCCGCTGACCAGGCAAATTCCAGATTGGCCGGTATCAGGGTTGCAGTCACCACCACCATCATCATTATTGCCAGCACGCGTTCCCAGAAGCGGCTCCCCTTTATATTTTTCAAGAATCGTTTCATATGATATGTACCTCCTAACCATATTATTTCTATTATACTTCACGCTTTTTTCTAAAATTGTCAAAAGAAATATTTCAAGTACCTTTATGTAAATTAGTTTTAGTTTACCATAATTTTTACGAAATTACAAGCATATTCACGAAATGAATCTCCTTTTTCTTATGCAAAATTATACAATATAGTATATTATATACATTCTTTTTCGGTATGTTTACCAATAATTTTCGATATATAATTCCTCTATATTTTGTACATTCTTTTATGATCAAAACAATATTTTTAACATACACGGTTATTCTGATCGGTTCCCCCTTTTTTGTTCAACCCTTCCTCTCGCCTTTCCGATATCTGGCACATCCTAACTCTCCTTTACAATTCCTGCATTGCAGACTGGCATTCGTCAAAGCATAGAACCGTTCCGGATGAAATACATGGGCAATCTCCCAGCATCCCACAACCAGCAGAGCTCCCCCCAGAAGACTATAGGAATAAAAGCCGGGAATAAATGCAACAGGCAAAATCAGCATTAACGTATCCCAATTATAAATGCGGCACTGGGTACAGCAACGGTTTTTCATCAACACATCTCGAAACGGACACCAGATCAGAATACATACCAGATCACCTACATAGAATAGCGCAGAGAGAAGCAACAGTTCCCTGTTCCCCAGAATGTGGGACCTTTTTAAAAGAAAGATCACCAATGCAGCCAGAATCCAGGCTCCCAGCACCCTCCCGGCTCCTCTTGCACACTTCCGGCGTTCCTGCTGAAAAGCAATGCCAAAGTCTTCTCTGCCAGCCATCCTTTCTGACTCTGGTTTTCTGTTCTGTCTGCACTCCAGCCAGGCCTCATACTCCTTTGCTGGTTGAAACTCGGATCTCCGGTATTTTTTGCTCCCTCTGGAGGTGTTTTGCAATGGAAGCAGCTTTTCGATCATATACCAGGCCCATAATGCCCATACAATATGGAGAAAGGAAACGTGCTGAAAGAAATGCATTCCCTCCAGCACGTTTAATTCTTCCGGGTAAAAAATGACAAGACCGGTCACTGCTGTCAGTACCAGAATGCGAAAACCAAATTTCACCCAATATAATCGATATTGCTTTCTTATTTCTTCTGAAACCTTCTTCATGCCTGTTTCCTCTGATCTGTTCCCGGCTTCCTACCACTCACTCTCTGCGGTCCGATTCCGTAGAAGCAGGGATGGAACTGCATCCATGGCCGGCACACCATCAAATAATACCCGATTGATCTGTTCCGTGATCGGAACCTCTACCTGATACTTTTCCGCCAGTGCCAGTGCTGCTTTTGCAGAATAAACACCTTCCACCACCATCTTTACCTGATCCATTGCCTCCTGACAGCTTTTTCCCTGTCCGATCAGATAGCCTGCATTGTGATTCCGGCTATGGGTACTGGTACAGGTCACGATCAGATCCCCGATCCCGGACAGACCGGCAAAGGTTTCCACTCTGCCGCCCATAGCAGTTCCTAACCGGGTAATCTCCGCAATCCCCCGGGTGATCAGTGCCGCTTTCGTATTATCGCCAAAGCCAAGACCATCCACAATGCCGGCAGCAAGGGCAATGACATTTTTAAGGGCGGCGCCTAATTCAATGCCAACCATATCCGGACTGGTATAGACCCGGAAAAAGGAATTCATAAATGCATCCTGTATCACTTCTGCGGTCTCACGGTCGTGAGCACCTGCCACCACAGTTGTAGGGATCCGGCGTCCTACCTCCTCTGCATGGCTTGGTCCCGACAAGACTCCGACTCTTGCATTGTGAATCTCATCTTCGATCACTTCCGTCATGTTCATTAATGTGCTTTCCTCTATTCCCTTTGCCACATTCACAATCATCTGTCCATCCTCCACATATGGAGCCATCATCCGTGATGTCGAGCGTACAAATATAGAAGGAACTGCCAGTATCAGCAGATCCCTTTCTGCAATACTTCCCTCCAGATCGTTCGTAACCGCGATCCGGTCCGGGATCCGCACGCCGGGAAGCTTCTCGACCTGCTCCCGTTTCTCATCGATCATGGCAACCTCCTGCTTATCAATGGACCAGAGGGTTACCTCATGTTCGTTTTCACACAATAGTACCGCAAGAGCTGTTCCCCAGCTTCCTGCACCCAATACACTGACTTTCATTTTCGTTTCCCACCTTTATTTTTCTGCAGTTTCATCTGCCTTTTTCTTTCCAAGCTTACTTTCCTCGCCATGAAGCAGGCGGACGATGTTGGTCTTATGCTTATAAATGGCCAGGCCTGCAAGACAGCCCAGCACAATAATGCTCTCAATCACATACTGCTGTCCCAGATGATAGACATACTCCGGATCATGCAGAACAAATATCATATACATGATCCACATCTGCAGCATCAGCACAATAGAGCCCAGAGATACATACCGGCTGATCGCTACCACCAGAATAAATACGATCAGACAGGGCAGTATAATACGCAGATCCAGCAGACTGATGACAGCTCCGGAGATGGCGGAAATCCCCTTTCCTCCTTTGAAGCCCATATAAGCCGGAAATATGTGTCCCAATACCACTCCAAGTCCGGTATAGACAACCAGAAGCAGAGTCATATCCGGTGCCAGATGGCAAAAGATCAGACGGGTGACCAGACAGGCAACGACACACTTTAAGCAGTCACCCAGATAGACAAGGGCACCGGCCCGCTTTCCCAACACCCGCAGTGCGTTAGTGGCACCGGAATTCCCGCTGCCATATTCCCGGATATCAATATGATGAAGTCTGCCGATAATATAGGCAGTCTGGAATAATCCAAAAGCATAGCCGCCGATCAGACATAATATGCGATACATGATCTCCATTCCCATCTTATGCTCCCTTTCTTTCTCTTATAATAAACTTGAGCGGGGTACCCCGAAAGCCGAAGGTATCCCGGATCCGGTTCTCCAGATATCTGGTATAGGAAAAATGCATTAATTCCTTATCATTTACAAATATGACAAAAGTAGGCGGTTTTACGGATACCTGCGTTACATAATAGATCTTTAACCGTTTCCCTTTATCACTTGGCGGCTGCTGCATGGCAACTGCCTCACTGACGATCTCATTCAGCACTCCGGTCGCGATCCGAAGAGAATGATTCTCGATGACCGCATCAATGGTTTCAAAGAGTCTCGGGAGTCGCTGCCCGGTTTTGGCCGAGATGAATATCAATTCTGCATAAGGCATAAAGGAAAGAACATCCCGGATATCCTCCGAGAAGCGATAAATAGTCTTATCATCCTTCTCAACCAGATCCCATTTATTGACTGCAACGATCATTCCCTTGCCTCTTTCATGAGCAATCCCTGCGATCTTCGCATCCTGTTCGGTCACCCCTTCTGTGGCATCGATCACCAGAACCGCTACATTGCACCGTTCTACGGCAGATACCGTCCGGATGATACTATAGCGTTCCAGATCTTCCTTAATCTTACTTTTCCTTCGAAGACCGGCAGTATCAATGAATACATAATGATTCTCATTGCGTACCACTTCCGTGTCAATAGCATCCCGTGTGGTGCCTGCAACATCGGATACAATGACCCGTTCCTCTCCCAATAATTTATTTATG
Source organism: uncultured Lachnospiraceae bacterium (assembly GCA_910587045.1). Lineage (GTDB taxonomy): Bacteria > Bacillota > Clostridia > Lachnospirales > Lachnospiraceae > CAG-632. Next base: position 326,106 of record CAJULG010000001.1, read on the forward strand.
ATAGAAGACTTTCCGGCATTCGGCCTTCCGATGATCGCAATACGGGGGCGCTCATCCTCAATTTCATCACGGCTTCCCTCATCAAAGAACTTTACCACCTCATCCAGCATATCGCCCAGTCCCAAACGGGAGCTGGAGGATACCGGTATCGGGTCTCCAATGCCTAGATTGTAAAACTCATATACATCCGGCATGAACTTTTCAAAGCTGTCTACCTTGTTCACCACCAGTAAAATCGGCTTTCCGGAACGTCGGAGCATATCTGCCACCTTATAATCCGCATCCATCAGTCCCTGGCGGACATCCACCAGAAATAAGATCACATCTGCCGTCTCTATCGCAATCTCTGCCTGCTCCCGCATGAATTTCAACATCCTGTCACTGGTTTCCGGTTCAATTCCACCGGTATCAATAATGGTAAAATAATGATCCAGCCAGTTCACATCTGCATAGATGCGATCCCGGGTCACCCCCGGTGTATCCTTAACAATAGAAATCTGTTCGCCTGCCAATACATTAAATAACGTGGATTTTCCTACATTGGGCCGCCCCACGATAGCTACGATTGGTTTACTCATCTTCTCTCTCCTTATATCTGCAACGGACAGAATCCGGCTGTATACCGCATCCTGCCGATTCCTCCGGTCTGTCACCGGTAATGGCCTGAATAAAGCCCATACCATTCGATTTTACAATATAGGCCGGAACTTGTAAAGCCTTTTGGAAGTCTTCTAACGAAATATCATCCAGAAAGACAGCTTCATCCGCCTTCAGTACTGCAGCGGGCAGGACTACCCGGTCTCCTAAATCTATCCCCTGCAGTTGCTCGAGAATATCCGTTGCTGTCAGCAGACCGGCCACTGTGATCTGCTCTCCGAAGAAATGATTGACAATACCGATCACCTGGATCTCTATATTCGGATACTTTGTCATTAACAGCTCCGCCGCCCAGCAGATCGTCGGATAGATCAGCTTTGCGGTTACCATTGTAACCTTTTGCTTCTGTGTGCCCGGTTCACACTGCTCCAGGGCTTCTAAAAAATCATCCCGGAACATTCGTACCATACCAACCCCGTTTTCATACTGCACATAGCCATCGTACCGCTCTGCCTCCGGCAGTTCCTCCTCTGCCAGCATGTACCACTCATCACTGGCATGGATAAAATGCATCTGATACCGCTCAAATGCAATCGTCTGATAATGATGTATGATCGCAAGAATCTCCCTTGCATCCTCCTGACAGAATGGTTCTAACGGATACAGTCCCTCCCGGTACTTTGTCAGTCCGACCGGAACCACAGATACACTCTGCATACAAGGTGCATATCGGAGCAGATCTTCAATGGAACGTCTTAGTTCTTCCCCGTCATTCACACCCTTACATAATACGATCTGTCCGTTCATGGGGATTCCCGCCTCATACAGCCGTTCAATCTTCTTTAATGCCTCTCCTGCAAACCGGTTGGACAGCATCCTGCACCGCAGCTCCGGATTGGTCGTATGGACCGATATGTTGATCGGCGCCAGATGATACCGGATGATCCGTTCGATATCCGAATCAGACATATTCGTTAACGTAACATAATTCCCCTGCAGGAAGGACAAGCGGGAATCATCATCCTTAAAGTACAGCGTCTCCCGCATTCCCTTCGGCATCTGGTCAATAAAGCAGAACATACACTTGTTCCGGCAGGAATGGTATTCGTCCATCAGGCTGTTCTCGAATACCAGACCGATATCCTCCTCCTCATCCTTTTCAATTTCCAGTTCCCATTCTTCTCCGTCCGGCTTCCGGATCAGGAGAACCACAGATGCATCTGCGATCAGAAACTGATAGTCAAAGATATCCTCTATCTTCTCTCCATTTACTTCCAGAAGCACATCACCGGCTTCCAGCTCCAGCTCCTGTCCGATACTGTCCGGCAGCACCTCCCGGATCAGATGCTCATGCCGGGCAGAGAGCTGATTATTATGGTGATCTTGTTGTATATCTGACAATTCATACTTGCCATACTCTTTTTCCATATTTATTACTCGCTTCTTTTATTATTATATAAAAATTTTTGTTAAAAAACAAAGAACAGTAAAAAGCAAAATTAATTTGTTATAATTATTAATATGTGTTAGTATATCATATGAAGGAGCAAGCGTGTTACAGGGTGCGTTGACCTCTATCCCAACGGAATGGAGGTGATGCTGTGAAAAATCAGAATAATCATAATAAGAATTTTGATTTTAAGGATTTACTAACCTTCGGGTTATTCCTTTTAGCATTACTTACATTTGTATTTACATTTAGTAAGTAATATTACATAGAAAAACCACCCTTGAAACTTTGACCAGCAAGAGGGTGGATTTTCTACTTTTACATCAGGTCAACCCACCTTGTGGGCGGTTGCTCCTCTTTATAAGCACAATGTAACACAATATCCAACGGAATGCAAGAAAAATCAGCTTAATGATCTTCTCCGGCCACCTGTTCTTTACAGCATTATAACAGCTCCCAGATTCCCCCGCTTTCCATGACTGGCACGATGGGAGAACAGCACCTCCGGATTGCAGCAGGTACAAAGGTCTGTCGTTTCCAGATGTTCTTCCGTAATTCCTGCCTCCAGGAGAATATACTGATTCGCCTTCCATAAATCCAGGTGATATTTCCCGTTTCCGGTATCCTGCATAAAATCCGCATACTGTTCTGCCGAAAAGACTCTTTGAAATTCCTCTGCCACATCCTCACTGATCTCATAGCAATGCTGGCATATGGAAGGCCCAATGGCACATAGTATGTCTTCCGCTCTGGCGTTATAATTTTGCTCCATATATTCTATCATCCTCCGTCCGATTCCGGCAACCGTTCCCCGCCAGCCGGAATGTGCAAGCGCCACTACTCTTTGAACCGGATCAAAGAAAAACAGCGGGACACAATCCGCATAAAAGGTGATCAGCGGAATCCCGGGGCGATCCGTTACCAGACCGTCCACGCCGATAATATCACTTTCTCTGGTAATCCCCTTCCCGCAGTCCGCTTCCGTCACCGGATAGATCTTCGTGGTATGCACCTGATCTGAAAAGACCAGCTTCTCTGCATCATACCCGACTGCTCCTGCAAAGCGACGGTGATTCTCCATTACAGCCTCAGGGCTGTCTCCCCGATGAAAGCTCAGATTCATGGCTGACAGTTCTCCCTCGCTCACACCACCCAGCCGGGTACTAAAGGCATGCAGGACGCCTGCCGCCTCTAATTTCGAAAAGGTCAGATATACAACACCATCCTTTTCGTGGATTCTGGTAGAATGATTTTGATTCGCATATTTTAATGACAGCATTTTGACTCTCCTGATTTTATTCTCTTTATCCCTTGCATTCACCCCTGCCAAAACGCATCCCGGATATACTGCAGTTCACTTCCCAGTATGGAAACCACATCAAACCGGACCGGTGTATCCTCCGGCAACTGCTGTTCATACAGATAATAACGGGCCGCCTGAAAGATCCGGTTCTGCTTTGCGGCAGTTATTGCTTCTGCCGGATGACCGTTACACAGATTTCTTCTGTACTTTACTTCTACAAACAGTAAATATGGCTCCTCCCGGGCAATGATATCAATCTCTCCCTGCCTGCAGTAGTAATTCCGGCGCAGGATTCTCATGCCCTGCTTCTGCATATAGGAAACTGCCATGGCCTCGTATCGGCTGCCAATCTCTCTCTGATTCAAAAAATCCTCCTCTTCTAATGTACACGTCCACTTCGCGGGCCCCTCCTTACGACATCTTCACGCCTACCTCGAAACCTGCGGTTTCTCGGTGCTCGTTACACTCGCATAGTTCGTCTGCCATGTCCTTTTGCCTGCAAGCAGTCTCAGGCCATTTCTGACACGCACACAGGTCGTAAGGCTTCCTCCCACTTCGTGGGCCCCTCCTTACGACCTCTTCACGCCTACCTCGAAACCTGCGGTTTCTCGGTGCTCGTTACACTCGCATAGTTCGTCTGCCATGTCCTTTTGCCTGCAAGCAGTCTCAGGCCATTTCTGACGTACTGCGTTCGTGTTTATACGTCTATCTTGCTGCGGAGTTTATCCATACGGTCTACATAAATGAGGATTTCTGCTACTACACCGTAAAGCTCGGGCGGAATATAGTCACCGATTTCTAACTTCATCAGAGTGTCTGCCAGTCCCTGATCCACATAGGTAGGAACATCATGCTCCTTCGCGCGGTCAATGATCCGCTCTGCCAGAGCGCCTTTTCCGGATGCTACAACCTGCGGTGCATGATCATTTGGATCATACATCAGAGCTACCGCCTTTTTAACCGGTGTCTCTTCTACCGGCCTTTTCTTACCGCTTCCGGTCTTCCGGTCTCCATAATATTCATAGGGCCTCTCGTAGCCGGCAAATTTATCTGCCATATCCATTCCTCCCGTTCCGATTCTTAGCGTCTGCAGCAATGCAGCATGTCGATTTATGTCCGCATATCAAATGTATAACGTTTCATCCCGGTCACCAGATCCTGATTCAGCATTTCCTCTACAACCGCATCCGGCTGTACTCCCCCTGACGGAGAATTCTCTTCCTGCTTTGGTTCCACCTTTTGGACTTCGTTGGTAAAATGAAATCCCTTTTCTTCTAATTTTTCTGATAATGCCTGCATATTCTCCGCAATTATCGTAACAGAAGTCTGATCCTCCAGGGTAAATCTTGCATGCAGCATATGATCCTTTAGCCGGACCAGAATATCCGTACTGCCAAGATTCGGCATATCCAGATGGAGCAACAGCTTCAGGCCTTCTGCTCCCTGCTGCAGCTTTTTTTTATTTGCATATACAAACAGTTCCGAATTTGCCTCCGTTCCATTCATCCTCATAGGAAGCTGTGCAAATATAAACTGCTGGTTCAACTGCTGCATGAACTGTATATTATCCCGCATATTCTGAGAATGCTCTGCAAATTCCTGATTGGAATGACCGGACTGACTGAAGCTTTGTTCCAGCTGTTCCGACTGGTTCTGTATCTTCTCATATAACCGGTCAATTTCCCGGGGTTCCTTCATACTCTCCGGCTTCATCAGCCATTCCTCCTGAATCCCCTTCTTTAACAGCTGCCGGTAATTCTCACTCTGAAAGAAGCTGCGAAGTCCCTGCGGAGTGACCACGCCCTCCTGCATCAGGTAATGACTGATATTGGATAACAGTTCTCCATGTCCCTGCGTTCCCTCTGTCAGCCGCTGTACCGTTTCCTCCGGAATCCCCAGTCCCTTCAACTGCATCCGCAGTCCCTCTAATAAAGAATCTGCCTTTGATGTACTACCGACACTGCTATTCTTTGATGCTGTCAGTGCTTCCGCCTGCGTTCCTTCTGTCCTTCCTCTTTCTGTTATGGTCCCCTTCTCTGCATCGGATCCTGCTGTATCCCTGCCTGCAGGTTCATTTACAGCAAAAGCAGGATTCCGGCTCCCGCCTTCCGGTACTTTTCCATTGATCCCTGAATTAACTGGTGTATTTCCATTTCTGTCTGGATTAGTATCAAGTGTTCCCGCCTTATCCGCATTTCCCTCCATATCCGTACCCGGATTCTGCGTTCCATGTTCGACAATTTCCTTGACCGCTTCTCCTTTTCCGTTCCAGCCAAAGATATCCATAATCTGGCGGTTCATATTCTGAAGCTGCTCTATATCTCCTTCCGCTGCTACGTTCCCAAGAGCCGCCTCCAATCCATCCAATACATGATTCATCGCCTGGGTCAACTGATGCTCATGACTGCTATACTGTGCAAACTGCTTTACCGTCATTTCATTCACCGGCAGTTCCAGACGATTCATTGCTACCAGCTGCTTTATATCCGCCTCCGGAAACCGGGCCTGCTGCTGCATGATCTTACGCATGCTTTCTTTATTGAGCGGCATTCCTGCCTCCATGAGTGAATTTGCGATCAGCAGATTTCGTTCCGTGAAAGAAAAACCATTAGCCGACAACGCTTTCTCTGCCGCCATAGCCTGACCATCCAGATTCATATCCGGCAAAGGCCGGATAAAAACCTGATCGCCCTGATTTTCCTTTACTTCAAAATACATCCGCTGACCAATATTTAATTCTATGGCTTCGCCAAGCTTCGCATTGATCGTCTGCTGATTATCTAATAGAATGGTCACATCACCAGAAGTTATGTTTAGAATTTCTCCCCGAAACACCTGACCGGACTGCAGGGAAGGAACCGCTTCCGATCCTGCAGAAGAAGCGGAAGATACGGCAGAGGCATGTGAACCGCCAGCGGTCTTTGAAGCATCTGTTGTATGCCTTCCACCCTGAGGTTCCCAATTATTCCGTGTGCTCAGCCCCTGTCCAAATATATTCATGGCAATCCCTCCTTGCGGTTATCATTGCTTCAGACAATCGATTTAATAAATGTCCTTCGATGGATCTCGCAGGGGCCATAGGTACGGATAGCTTCTATATGCTCTGCAGAACCATATCCCTTATTCCGGGCAAAGCCATACTGTGGATAGATTTCATCATACATACACATCAGACGGTCCCGCTCCACCTTCGCCAGAATACTTGCCGCCGCGATCGATATACTTTTTGTATCTCCTTTTATTATCGGCACCTGAGGCAGATTTAATGAGGGGATCGTAACTGCATCGTTCAATAACAGCTGCGGCTCTGTCGAAAGCCTGCTGACTGCCTGACGCATGGCAACATAATCCGCCTGCAGTATATTGATCCGGTCAATGGTCTCCACATCTGCGATCCCTACTGCATATGCAACCGCTGCTGCCTTGATCTCCTCGTATAATTCTTCCCGCTTTTTCTCACTCAGCTGCTTCGAATCATTCAGATATAACAGATTCACATCCTTGGGAAAGATCACCGCCGCCGCCATCACCGGACCGGCCAGCGGCCCTCTTCCCACCTCGTCAATACCACAGATAAAGTCATAATCCTTCCAATACTGATATTCATATTCCTTCATTTTTTCAATTCGCTGCTTCTCGGCATGCCACTGATCCAGACGCTTCTGTGCCCTGGCAACTTCCCTGATCACACCGGCGCGCTCATCCGCCTGAAACTGCCGGATATGATCCGGCAGTTCCTCATAAGCTGCATGCTGCAAAATTGTCTTAATCTCCTGTACACTGCTCATACCCTGTCTCCATCTTTCATGATCTCATATCATCCGATTATAGGCTGTTTAAATCCATTACCTTGCATCTATCCTGCCAATCTTATTCAGAGGCCACATCCGAAATACCGTCTTCCCCTGTATGATATCTCTGGAAACAGGGCCTACCTCCTCATATCGGCTGTCCTTGCTGTCATTCCGGTTATCTCCCATAACAAAATATTCCTGTTCCCCCAGAGTGATCGGTTCTGCCGCCAGCCCCCGCTTTGATTCCTGAATGGGTTCACTTCCATAGTTCTCTTCTAATATGGTACCCTCATTCACGATCGTTCCATCCGGCTCCTGGTATATCGTCTCCTCCGTCCCGATATAAATCGTCCCCTCGGGATCGATATACACGGTTTCTCCGGGAAGTCCGATGATCCGTTTGATAAAGTACGTATCACTTCCCTGATATGGGAATACAACGATATCAAACCGCTGGGGATCCTGAAACCGATAGGTCAGCTTATCCAGCCAGACACTTTCTCCATCGTGGAGGGTATCCTCCATGGAAGCTCCAAGAACTCCGGAACGGTTCCCAACATAGGTCAAGACCAGAAATACCAGCACCACCAGTGTTAAAATGTATAGAATTGTCTTAATCAGTTCATGTCTGACGTTGATCTCATCATCATACTCGACCTGATTCCGATGAAAAATGCCCATAGCCAACCCTTTCTTATGGACGCTCTAATGTAATCCGTCCCAGCTTACCATTTCTGTAATTTTCCAGTAATATTCCTGCCGCTTTGTCATAATCCGGCTGATCACCTTTACGTCTGCACTGGCGGTTACAGGCAATCTGCTCTAATATCTGAAAATCCTCAGCCGCCTCATCTACCATATACCGCTCTGCCAAAACCCCCGGATAGGCCAGTACCAGATAGCGAATAAATTCCAGTGCCAGTTCCCGGATGTTCAGAATATCATCCTTGATCGATCCGATCACCGCAAGCCGGATTCCCACCTGCTGATCCTCGAACTTGGGCCAGAGAATCCCCGGTGTATCTAACAGTTCCACGTGTTTATTAATCCGGATCCATTGCTTTCCCTTGGTTACTCCCGGTTTGTTTCCGGTTTTGGTGCAGGCTTTTCCTGCAAAGGAGTTAATGAATGTAGATTTCCCGACATTCGGAATACCAACGATCATTGCCCGGAGCGGACGGTTTAAGATTCCCCGCTTCCGGTCCCGCTCGATCTTCTCCTTACAGGTCTCCTGTATCACACCCGTAATCCCCTTCATTCCGGCACCGGAACGGGCGTTGATCTTTACCACTGCATATCCCTGCTCCTTATAATACTGTTCCCATATCGCAGTCATCTTCTCATCCGCCAGATCTGCTTTATTCAGTACGATCAGGCGGAACTTATTTTTTGCCAGTTCATCTATATCCGGATTCTTGCTGCTAATCGGAATTCTTGCATCAACCAGCTCAATTACAATATCAATCAGTTTTATATCCTCCTGCATCATACGGACTGCTTTCGTCATATGACCCGGATACCATTGTATATTCATAGCTTACCTCTTGTATTCTTTGGAAACCAGCGATAAACTACCTTTCCAAGAATCTCATTCTTCAATATGTTCCCCATATTTGCAAAGCGGGAATCCTCACTGTTATTCACATTATCACCAAGAACAAAATATTCGCCGTCTCCCAGGGTTACCCCGTCCAACGCCATTCCTTCCGTGGATACCTTTTCATCAAAGGGCAGTCCCGTCAGTACCACCCCATCTATAAATACATGTCCCTCCTGTATGGTGACTGTTTCACCCGGCAGTCCGATGACCCGCTTTACATTATAGTAGCTGTTATCTCCTTTGCGCTGCTTAAAAGCGATCAGATCAAATCGTTTCGGTTCTCCGAACACATAATCCAGCTTATTGACCAGAACCACATCCCCGTTCTGCAAAGAGGGTTCCATGGACTGTCCAATGATCCGCAGGGTCTGGACACCGAATTGCACAATACTGTATCCTACGATCATAACGATCAGAAGTGCAACCGCATATCTGCCAAGGGAACGGAGCAGCTCCCGCTTATTAATTTCTTTTTTCTCGCGATTATGCCGCAACCGGTTCCGGTTGGCACGCAAATACGCCCGTCTTCCATTTCGTCTGCTCATAACTATCCGCCTTTACAATCGAAGAAAAGCAGGGACAACGCCCCTGCTTCCTTTGCTAATGTCGAATCCTTACTTTACCAGTTCCTTTACCTTAGCACGCTTACCAACTCTATCGCGTAAGTAGTTCAGCTTCGCTCTGCGGACCTTACCGTGTCTTACTACTTCAACCTTTGCCACATTCGGAGAATGCAGCGGCCAGGTCCGTTCCACACCGGTTCCGTTTGAAGTCTTTCTCACTGTAAAGGTTTCACGGTTGCTTCCACCCTGTCTCTTTAATACGGTACCCTCGAAAATCTGAATCCGTTCACGATTACCTTCCTTTACCTTTGCATGGACACGCACGGTATCACCTACACGGAATTCCGGTACCTCTGTCTTGCACTGAGCTGCCTCAATGTTCTTGATAATCTCGTTCATTTGTGTGACCTCCTTGCTATTTAGATGTTCTTGCAATACCATGTCAGCAGAGGACCATCCATTTCTCACAACTTCAATAATGTATCATAATTCTCAGGGAATTGCAAGGGGATTCTTTGTTTTTATTTTATTCGTATAATAGTACCACTTATTTCGACACTATTCAACAAATCATTCACAGATTCGGAACCATTACTCTACTCCCGGGAACAGATCCGGCCTTCGCTCCTTTGTCCGTTTTACCGATTGCTCCTGCCTCCATGCATCAATCCTGGCATGATGTCCGGAGAGGAGAACCTCCGGTACGCGCATTCCCATGAACACTTCCGGCCTGGTATATTGTGGATATTCCAGTAAATTCTCATGAAAGGATTCAAATTCTGCTGACTCCTGATTATTCAGAACTCCGGGAACCAGACGGGATATACAGTCTACCATCACCATAGCCGGCAACTCTCCTCCGGTCAGTACATAATCTCCGATCGATACCTGATCCGTTACGATCAGATCCAGAATCCGCTCATCCACACCTTCATAATGCCCGCAAAGGATGATCAGATCCTCCTCCTTTGCAAATTCCTGTGCCATCCCCTGATGAAAGACTGAACCCTGCGGTGTCATATATACAACTCTGGGCCTTTTTCCGATCCGGCCTGTGATTGCTTCCCAGGTCCGGTATATCGGCTCCGCCTGCATGACCATCCCGGCACCTCCGCCATAGGGATAGTCATCGACCTGACCGTGCTTTTCTGTCGTATAATCCCGTATATTTACCGCCTCGATCTGAATCAGCTTCTTCTGCATGGCCCTTCCGGTAATACTGGTGGTCAGGCCCTGCATGACCATATCCGGAAACAGTGTCATAATATAAAAATTCATTCCAGCATCCCTTTCATTAAACGAACCGTAAGTCTTGGCTCTTCCGTATCCACCTCCAGAACACACTGGGGAATGGCCGGAAGAAGCAGTTCCTTTCCATTTTCCATCTGTACCACATAGACATCGTTGGCCCCGGTTTCCATTACATCCGTTAATCTGCCAAGATATGTGCCATCCTCCTCATATACGCCCGCATCTATAATATCTGCAATATAGAATTCTCCTTCTTCCAACGGAACAGCATTCTCTCTGGTCACCCAGAGAGAAGCATTCTTATACTGCTCTATATCATTGATATTGTCATACCCCTTAAATTTCAAAATCGCCTGATTCTTAAAGAATTTGCAGCCCTCAACCTCCATCGGGATCTGTCTGCTTCCGGTATCCATGATACACGCCTTCAGATACCGGAACCGTTGTATATCATCCGTAGTAGGAAAGACCTTCACCTCTCCCCGGATTCCATGTGTACTGGTAATGATACCAACCTTCAATAAATCTTCCATGTCTGTCCTTTCCTGTTTTCCTCTACACAAATGATCACAATGTGAAAGACCACCAAGGGAGTTTCCTCCTTCAGTGGCCGTCTGTCATCGTTATCCGATTTTCACTTCAACCTTTTTGTCACTCTTTGACGATGCTGCTTTTACAACAGTACGAATGGATTTTGCAATAGAACCTTGTTTACCGATTACTTTGCCCATATCATCTGCCGCAACCGTTAATTCAACGGTAATGACATCATCCGATTCGGTCTGTGTTACAACAACCTCTTCCGGGTGATCAACCAGGGATTTTGCAATTAGCTTTACTAATTCAACCATACGGACATGCCTCCCTATTTCTCAATACCAGCATGCTTCAGAAGCTTTGCTACGGTCTCAGTCGGCTGTGCGCCAGTTGCTAACCACTTCTTTGTCGCTTCTTCGTCAAACTTAATAACACTAGGTTCCTGGTTCGGATCGTAAGTACCGATTTCTTCGATGAATCTACCATCTCTTGGTGATCTGGCATCAGCAACTACTACTCTATAAAAAGGAGCCTTCTTGTGTCCCATTCTTTTCAAACGAATCTTTACTGCCATTTATTTCACCTCCTTAAATTTTATTCTATAATAAATATGATTATAGGCTAAAAGAACTTCATTCCACGGCGTTTCTTACCGCCCATCATCCCGGAAAACTGTTTCATCATTTTCTTGGATTGCTCGAACTGCTTGACAAATCGATTCACCTCTGCAATATCCACACCGGCTCCGGCTGCTATCCTGCGTTTCCGGCTGACGCTCATCAGATCCGGATTGGCCCGTTCCTCCGGCGTCATGGAAAGGATGATCGCCTTTGGGTGTGCTGCCGCATTTTCATCAATCTGCACGTTTTTCATCTGATTTCCCATACCTGGGAGCATGGAAAGCATTTCCTGCATACCACCCATTTTATCCATTTGATCCAGACTGTCAAGAAAATCATTATAATCAAATCCGTTTTTCTTCATTTTTCTGGACATTTCTCTGGCTTTTTCTTCATCAATGGCAGCGGTTGCTTTTTCGATCAAAGACTCGACATCGCCCATACCAAGAATCCGGCTGGCCATACGATCCGGATAGAACTGCTCCAGATCCGTGAGCTTCTCGCCCATACCGATATACAGGATCGGTTTTCCGGTCACTGCCCGAATGGACAATGCTGCACCGCCTCTGGCATCACCGTCCAGCTTCGTCAGTACCACTCCGTCGATTCCAATCTTATCGTTAAAATTCGTTGCCACATTGACCGCATCCTGTCCGGTCATCGCATCTACAGTCAGAAGCGTATAACTGACATTGATCTGGCTTTTGATCTCCTCCAGCTCATCCATCATCGCTTCATCAATATGAAGGCGGCCAGCCGTATCCAGAAAGACCAGGTTCATATGATTCTTCGCCGCATGCTCCAGAGCTGCTTTGGCAATGTTCACCGGCTTATGACCATCTCCCATGGTAAATACAGGAACACCAACCTTTTCACCATTGATCTCCAACTGCTTGATAGCGGCCGGACGATAGACATCCAGCGCTGCTAGTAATGGTTTCTTTCCCTTATTCTTAAACTGGCCGGCCAGCTTGGCCGCAGTGGTCGTCTTACCGGCACCCTGCAGACCGCACATCATAACTACCGTAATCTCATTGGATGGCAGCATCTTCAGTTCTGTGGTCTCGGAACCCATCAGATTTACCATCTCTTCTTTTACGATCTTGATCACCATCTGTCCGGGATTCAGACCGGTTAATACATCCTGTCCGACCGCACGCTCACTTATCGTATTAATGAACTGCTTTACTACCTTGAAATTCACATCGGCCTCTAAGAGCGCACGCTTTACTTCCTTCATTGCTTCCTGGACATCCTTTTCTGTCAATGCCCCCTTACTCCGCAGCTTCTTAAATACATTTTGTAGTTTTTCCGATAAACTGTCAAAGGCCATTCTAATACTCCTCTAATATTGCATTGGACAACTGTTCGATCTCACAAATCCGATCCGCCAGTCCGGTATCCCCGTTGGCTTCCTTCATCTCCTTTGCGACTGCCTGTATCTTCGCCACCATGCTTTTGGCATTCTGGAACTTTTCTACCAGCTTTAATTTCTCCTCATATTCTTCTAACAGTTTTTCACAACGCTTCATCAGGTCATAGACACCCTGCCGGCTGATTCCTTCGATACCGGCAATTTCTGTATAAGACATATCATGAAAAATAATATCTTCATAGATACGCTTCTGATGTTCCGTTAATAATTCACCGTAAAAGTCATATAAGATTGACTGTCGGACAAACTGTTCCATTTCCATGATGATACCTCTTGTAAAGGATTTTTACTTTACACGGTGCTATTATATATGCTTATAAGGGAGTTGTCAAGCATTTTTCCTTGACGGGTTATATGAATATTAATATCACTTCTAAATCATCAGCAATTCATTTATCAGGTACAATGATCACAATTAGTAAAAAAATCACGCTCCGTTCCTCTCCAAGAATTGACACGAAATCCCAACCTATGGTAAGATTAAAATCGTGTGGGTTCACGTAGTTTTTGTGACTTTCACACCATTACATATATCATGCTTTGAGAACACAGATTTCTCAGAAAGGAACGAAACATGAAAAAGAAAATTGTGAGTCTGATTGCTGCCCTGTCACTTGGCGCTCTCATGCTTTCCGGCTGTGGAGCAGGCAAGAATGATGACAAGACCTTTGTTGTCGGCTTTGATGCCGAGTACCCGCCATACGGCTATATGGATGAGAACGGGGAATATACCGGCTTTGACCTGGAGCTGGCTGAGGCAGTCTGCAAGCTGGAGGGCTGGACCCTGGTCAAGCAGCCGCTCATATGGGATAACAAAGATAACGAATTGAATTCCGGATCCATTGATTGTATCTGGAACGGATTCACCATGGATGGACGCGAGGATGATTATGCATGGTCGGTTCCATATGTAGACAACAGTCAGGTGATCGTAACTGCCGCTGATTCCGGTATTCAGACATTTTCTGATCTGAACGGTAAAGTCGTCGGCGTACAGGCCGCTTCTGCCGCACTTTCTGTATTAGAGGATCCGGACCAGCAAAAATCACTGGCAGATACCTTTAAGACCCTGCAGACCTTTGCCGATTACAATACTGCATTTGCAGAATTGCAGGCCGGCTCTGTCGATGCGATCGCCATGGATATCGGCGTTGCACAATACCAGCTGGAAAGCCGCGGAAATGGTGAGTTTATCATTCTGGATGAGCATTTGAATGCAGAGCAGTATGGTGTAGGCTTCGCTCTGAATAACACAGAGTTGCGGGATACCATTAACGCAGATCTAAAGAAATTAAAGGAAGATGGAACCTTTGATGCCTTAGCCGAGAAATACGGGCTGTCTGATATGACCTGTCTGGAATAAGTATTGAAACGACACGGAAAGGAGAAAACAACATGTCATTTCAGGTAATGTTAACGGAACTGACAACAGGAATGCTGATTACTATGAGCATCTTTGTCCTGACGCTGATCTGTTCTATGCCTCTGGGCTTTCTTGTAGCATTTGGCCGGATGGCAAAGAACAGTGTCATCCGCCGGATCACGCAGTTCTATATCTCTGTCATGCGGGGAACACCCTTGATGCTTCAGTTGATGGTTGTTTACTTCTTTCCGTGGTACCTGTTTCACATTCCGCTTGGAAGTAACTGGCGGTTTCCTGCAATTATCTTAGGCTTTAGTATTAACTATGCCGCCTATTTTGCTGAAATCTACCGATCCGGCATTGAAGCAATCCCGAAAGGACAGTATGAGGCGGCAAAGCTGCTGGGATATTCGAAATCCCAGACCTTTATTAAAATCATTCTGCCTCAGGTATTTAAGATCATTCTGCCATCGGTCACCAATGAGATCATCACCCTGGTTAAGGATACTTCTCTTGCCTATACCCTTTCCTGTCTGGAAATGTTCAGCGTCGCCAAACAGATTGCTGCGGCAGAGACCTCTATGGTACCGTTTGCCGTTGCCGCACTGTTCTATTATATCTTTAATCTTCTGGTTTCCTTCATTATGAACCGGATGGAAAAGAAAATGAGTTATTACTAGGAGGTAGAACTATGGAGCATTACGAAACCCCGTATTTAGAGATGAATCATGTAAAGAAATCCTTTGGTGAACTGGAGGTATTAAAGGATATCTCGTTAACTGTCAATCAGGGTGAGGTGGTTTCGATCATTGGTCCCTCCGGCTCCGGTAAATCTACGCTCCTGCGCTGTGCAACTTTATTGGAAACCATGGATGAAGGAACCCTGTCCTATCTGGGACAGATCGCTGTTACGATGGAAAACGGCCGCTCTCAGTATGCCAGGCCGGTAGAACTGGAACGTATTAAACGAAGCTTCGGTCTGGTCTTTCAAAGCTTTCATCTGTTTCCACATTATACTGTACTAAAGAATCTAACGGACGCTCCTGTTCATGTACAAAAGCGTTCAAAGGAAGATGCTGCAGAAATTGCAATGAAATTATTGGAACAGATGGGATTATCCGATAAGGCGGATGCCTATCCCCACCAGTTGTCCGGCGGACAGCAGCAACGGGTTGCTATCGCCAGAGCCCTGGCTCTGAATCCGGACGTCCTGTTCTTTGATGAGCCTACTTCTGCCCTGGATCCGGAGCTGACCGGAGAAGTACTTAAGGTCATTAAGCAGCTGGCAGAATCCCATATGACCATGATCATCGTGACGCATGAAATGGAATTCGCACGTAAGGTCTCTGACCGTATTTTGTTCATGGACAAGGGATATGTGGTGGTAGAAGGCTCACCGGATGACGTATTTCATTCCCAGAATGAACGGATCCGGGAATTCCTGGGAAAACTAAAGAGAGACTGACCGTTTCACATCTGCAATATCCTGCTGCATCTGTCTTTTTAATTCTTCTATCCCCTGAAACTTACGCTCCGGACGAATAAAATGCAGCAGTTCTACTTCTATCCATTCTCCATATAGATCCTCAGCAAAATCAAAAATATAGGTCTCCAGTCCTACGATCTGTTCGTTGCTGACGGTAGGCTTGCAGCCCAGATTGGAGATACCATAAAGAACCTGCTCCTTTCTTCTGATCCTGCTGGCATAAACACCAAACGGCGGCAGGATCCGCTCCGGCTCGATCCACTGATTGGCAGTCGGTATTCCGATCGCTGTACCAAGTTCCTTTCCGTGAACCACTTCACCAAAGACAGAATACCCCTGTCCCATACAGGCAGAAACTGTCTCCATATGCCCGGCTTCTATCTCCGCCCGAATCAGAGAGGAACTGATCTCCTTCTGACCTTTCATCAACTTATCAAATGCACGTACCTGAAAATGATATTGTTTTCCAAGTGTCTGTAACAGATCCACATCCCCGCCCCGGTTTCTGCCAAAACGGAAATCCCTGCCCACTGCAACTGCCTGAACACCAAGCTGTCTCACAAGAACCTCTCTTACAAATACCTCCGGCTCCATAGCAGCAAATTCTCTGGTAAACGGGTACTCTAATAGAATATCAATCCCGGACTCCTCTGCCTTATGCTTCTTTTCCCGGAGACCATCAATATGCTTTGACGCACCCAGTTCCCGCCCGGCCGGAACAAACGTAACGATCACTCCGGTCAGCCCCTCCTCCTGCCATTTTCTGACCTGTCCAAGCAACAGTTGATGTCCAAGATGAAACCCATCGAATTTTCCCAGGGCTACTGCAGTATGATTCAGTTGTAATGCTGTCAGATCTGTAATATGCTTCATAACCTGTATTTTTCCTGTCCTTTGTACCTGAGCTGCCGGACTGCGCTTTTAAGCCATGTCATTCATAAATTGCCGGATTATACCATGCTTGTCTGCCTTTTATGATTTCTGCATGGCTTAGCTGAGAAACACCTTATAGGGGACAAATTCCTGTGTTTTTAGTTGGTATTGATAGATTCCGACAAAGGTGTTCCCGGAGTCATACACAAGTACATATGGTATTTCGGAATCCTTCTGGAATCCTTCTGTGATTGTATGAATATGTTCTCTGCGAAACTTGTTTCCGTTATGCACCAGTTTATCCCACCGGGAATCAATCCGAAGCTTCGGATATTCCGGATACAGGGAATCAATCGTATGAATCCTCTGCTCTAAGATTCCATCCTGCACAAATTGTTCAATATCCGACAGAGAAAGACTGTCTGCCGCCTGAAAACCGCAGGCTCTGCTGCGTACCAGCCGCTCCATGCAGCCGCCGCATCCCAGTCGTTCTCCAATATCTCTGCACAGGCTTCGAATATAAGTTCCCCGGCTGCAGCGGATCCGAAACGTTACCCTGGGAAGCTGAATGTTCATCATTTCCAGTTCATAGATCGTCACCGGTCTGGGCTGACGTTCTACTATGGTTCCCTCGCGTGCAAGCTCGTACAGCTTCCTTCCGTTTACTTTTATTGCCGAATACATGGGAGGAATCTGTTCATAGCTTCCCAGAAAAGAAAGCAATGCCCTGCTTACCTCCTCCTCTGTCACGGTTACTGCGGAGCGTTTCAGTACCGTACCTGTCATATCCTCCGTATCCGTAGTCACACCAAGAAGCAGGTCTGCCACATATTCCTTATCATGATCCGGCAGAATATCACAGAGCTTCGTTGCCTTTCCCAGGCAGATCACCAGAACTCCTTCCGCCTGCGGATCCAGGGTTCCGGTATGTCCGATCTTTTTCTGATGTAAGATTCCTCTCAGCTTTGCGACTACATCAAAAGAAGTATAGCCCGGTTCCTTATATACATTTAATATACCGTCATACATGCTTTGCGTCTCCTGCTATTCTGATTTCCGACACCATTCCGTCTGTCATTTCACTCGCGATTACCTGTCATTCCATCTGGATCCGTACCATGACTGCGCAGCTGCAATGCAATCTGTTCCAGTACAGGCTGGATGACCGTCTCCGCCTTTCCTTCTAAAGAAAAGCCGGCCGCCCGGACATGACCACCACCGCCGAATTGCAGAGCAATCTGACTGACATCCACATATTGATTGGAGCGGAGACTGAATTTATAGGTATCCGTCTCATACTCATAATAGAATACCGCAACCTCAATTCCTCTGGTAACCCGTATCTGATCTACAACACCATCCACATCTACGCTGGTAGCCTGATAAAGATCAAATACCTCCTTCTGTAAACAGGTTACAACACACAGGCCATCCAGTTCCATATAGCTGTTCAGCAACGCCTGTCCTAGTATCCGGTTCTGCTTGTGGCTCTTGCTGTAAAAGGTACGGTCGATAATCTCGGCCGGCTTTGCTCCTAAAGCGATCAGGTCTCCTGCTATGCACATGGTATCCTTTGTAGTATTGCTGTGCTTAAATACACCCGTATCATGCACAATACCCAGATATAGCGCTTCTGCGCAACGCACACGGATCTGATCCCGTTCCAGTATCCCATAGATTGCCTCACAGGTGGCAGCGGCCTGCGGCTGCACCAGACAGATATCGCCATAGCCTGTATTACTGGCATGATGGTCGATCACTGCCTTTACCTTTGCTGTTTCATAATAGATTCCAAAATCACCAAATCGGTCTCTGCTGGCACAATCCAGGGACAGACACAGATCATAAGTGACTCCATCCTGAACCTGATGAAGAACCCGATCCGCCCCATTCAAAAAGCAGAATTCTGTATCAAACTCACCCAGATATACGTCTACCTGCTTGTTCTCATAATTATCTATAATATAGTTATACATTCCCAGACAGGCCCCCACACAATCACCGTCCGGACGGATGTGACCGATAATCGCAATCGTTCCTGCCTGGCTGATCGCTTCTAAATATTGATTCATATCCTCACCTGTTCGTTTCATCTGTTACTCGCCGGAAGAAGGCACTTCACCATCGGCAGCATAGTTTTCCACATGTAAATCCGCAATCTTTCTGGACATTTCCGCACCATACGCAATGGAGTCATCCAGAATAAAGGTCAGCTCCGGCGTATTACGCAGATTCACCCGATGGGCCAGTTCCCTACGAATAAAACCGACAGCACTCCTTAATCCGGCCAGCGTGTCCTGCTGCTCCTCTTCGCTTCCCATAACACTGATATATGCCTTACAGGTCTTTAGATCCGGTGCAACCTGAACATCCGTGACGGAAGTCATAAAATGAATCCGCGGATCCTTGATATCCTCCCGGATGATCACACTGAGCTCCCGTTGCACCTCGCTGTTGATCCTTGTATTCTTAACACTGTTTTTTCTCATTTTCTAATTACCTTATTCAAATACTTCCTTTCTATCTCGGCACCTCAACCATGATATACGCCTCAATCTGATCCTCTTCCTTCACATCATTGAAGTTCTCAAAAACCAGACCACATTCAAAGCCGGTCTTTACCTCCTTCACATCATCCTTGAACCGCTTCAGGGATGCAAGCGGCCCTTCAAAGATCTGCTCACCCTCCCGGAAGATCCGGCAGGTTGCATTCTTCTGAAGAATTCCATCCAGCACATAGGAACCGGCGATCGTACCGACACCGGATGCCTTATAGGTCTGACGAACCTCAGCATGACCGATGACCTTCTCCTCATAGATCGGATCCAGCATACCCTTCATAGCGGCTTCAATATCCTCGATTGCATCATAGATCACACGGTACAGTCTCAGATCCACCTGCTCCCGCTCTGCCGTATTCTTGGCCGTTACATCTGGCCTTACATTAAAGCCGATTATGATGGCATTGGATGCAGAAGCCAGGATTACATCGGATTCATTAATAGCACCGACACCGGCATGGATCACCTTAATGACTACCTCCTCATTGGAGAGCTTCAACAGGCTTTGCTTGACAGCCTCAACAGAGCCCTGCACGTCTGCCTTTACGACCAGATTTAATTCCTTTACATTACCGGCCTGAATCTGAGAGAACAGATCATCCAGAGACATTTTTGACTTGGTATCCGCGATCAGCTTTTCCTTTTCATAGCTGATAAATGCCTCTGCCATCGTCCTGGCTTCCTTTTCATTATCGGTTGCCATGAAGATCTCACCGGCATTCGGCACACCGTTCAAGCCTAAGATTTCAACCGGAGTAGAAGGCGTTGCCTCCTTCACTCTCCGCTGTCTGTCATCTACCATGGCACGAACCTTACCATGCACGCTGCCTGCTGCGATCGTATCTCCGACATGCAGGGTCCCCTTCTGTACCAGAACGGTTGCAACCGGCCCCCGCCCCTTGTCTAGCTCAGCTTCAATGACAATACCTCTTGCCTTCCGGTCCTTATTTGCCTTTAATTCCAGAACCTCTGCTGTCAACAGGATCATCTCCAACAGATTATCCAGTCCTTCCTTGGTATGGGCAGACACCGGACAGAATATGGTAGAACCGCCCCATTCCTCTGCGACCAGCTCGTATTCCATTAATTCCTGCTTTACACGTTCAATATTGGCACTTTCCTTATCAATCTTATTCACGGCAACAATAATTTCAACTCCGGCTGCCCTTGCATGATTGATTGCCTCAACCGTCTGCGGCATAACACCATCGTCTGCGGCAACTACCAGAATCGCAATATCCGTAGACTGGGCGCCACGCATACGCATAGCCGTAAACGCCTCATGTCCCGGTGTATCGAGAAACGTAATCGTCTGACCATTTACCTCTACCACGGAAGCACCGATATGCTGTGTGATTCCGCCAGCCTCATCATTGGTTACATTCGTTGTACGGATCGCATCCAGAAGAGAAGTCTTACCATGATCAACATGACCCATAACACAGACAACCGGAGGGCGGGAAGTCATTAGCGCTTCATCCTCTTCCTCTTCCTTCAACAATTCCTCGATTACATCAACCTGCTCTTCCTCTTCTGCAATGATATTGTACTCCAAAGCAATCTCCGCCGCTTCCTCATACTCAATATCGGAATTCACATTCACCATCTTCCCTGCCAGAAACAGCTTCTTGATCAACTGATTCACCGGAAGCCCGATCTTATCGGCAAGCTCCTTAATGGTCATCAAAGGCGGGAATGCCATCGTCTTAATGGTATCCTCCAGCTCCTTCGGTTCCGGCTTTGGCTCCGGCTTCACGAACTGACCGCTTCTTTTTTCCGGTTTACCATTCTGCACGGGTCTACCATTACCATTATTATTCAGCTTATTGTTTTTCTTATTCTTCCTGTTATCCTTCTGCTCTGCCTGGAAGGTTACAATGTTATGCTCTTTCTTATCATCTTTGCGGTTGTCATTATTCCCGTTCTTCCTGTTTCTGTTATTATTGTTATTTTTACCGGCATTATTATTCCTGTTGTTGCCACTGGTATTCTTACTGTTCCGGCTGCTGTTATCATTGACAACTCTATTATTACCATTGTTCTTCATCCGCTGCTGGCTGGAAGTATTTCCTGTCGTTTCTGCCTGTGCGGGTTCGGTCAGAGCCTTTTCCTTCTTCTTTGCAGTCTCCGGAGCAGTCTTTGCAGCAGGTGCTGCCGGCTGCTTCTGCTTCTTCTCCACATCTTTCTTTACTTCCGGTTTCTTATCAGGGGCAGCGACAGGCTGCTTTGTCAGAGCCTTACGGACCAGTGCCTCTTCCTCCGCCTCTAAGCCGGACTGGTGCTTTTTACCGGTAATCCCGTTCTTTTCTAATATAGCAATAATTTCCTTACTCTCTACGCCTAATTCTTTACTCAGCTTATTTATGATTACTTTTGCCATTCGTTATACCTCCATATTGTTCTGCATATCTATCTTCCTGGCAAGCTCCCTTCCAAAGCCTTCATCCGTTACCGCCAGTGACGCCCGCATCTGCTTTCCGATGTGATGCCCTAACTCCTCCTTGGTTCCATATATCCTGAGAGGAACCTGGTAGTAGGTACAGGAGTCTGTAAATGATTTCTTTGTATTTGCCGACGCATCTTCTGCAACGATCACAAGAAATGCTTTTCCTGTCTTGATTGCTTTTTCTGTTGAAAACTCACCGCTTACGACTTTTCCTGCCCGCATTGCCAGTCCAAGCAAGGAAAAAATATTATTGGGTTTCAATTTCCGTCAACTCCTTGCTTAATTGTTCATAAATCTCCTTTGGTACCTGCATTTTAAAAGAACGCTCCAGGCCCTTGGATTTCATTGCCTTTGCAAGGCATTCCTGAGACAGACACAGATATGCGCCCCTTCCGTTCTTCTTTCCGGTAGCATCCAGTTCGATGACCCCCTCCTGATTTCGTATTATCCGTATCAACGCCCGTTTCTCCATTGGCTGACCACAGCCAATGCATTGTCTTAATGGAGTTTTTTTTGCCACGTTCTCACTTCCCAACTTCGATTCTCAATCTCTATTCTTCGTCTGCCAGATCCTCTGCTTCGTAATCATCCGTTTCCACAGGCTCCTCATCGTTTTCTGCCTCGTCGACATCTGCAAACTCGTCGTATTCTTCGTATTCTTCGAATTCCTCATCCTCGTAATCAGGCTCTGCCTCTTCAACCTGGGACTCACTCTTAATATCAATCTTATAACCGGTCAGCCGGGCAGCCAGTCTTGCATTCTGTCCCTCCTTGCCAATGGCAAGAGAAAGCTGATTATCCGGTACGACTACCTTTGCGCTCTTCTCATCCAGATCTACAGTAACTGCCACTACGCTGGAAGGACTTAATGCATTCTTAATAAAAATAGCAGGATTCTCGCTCCAACTGATAATATCAATCTTCTCTCCCCGAAGATCATTTACAATGGCATTTACCCGCGCTCCATTCAAGCCCACACAGGCACCAACCGGATCCACATTCGAATCATTCGACCAGACTGCGATCTTGGAACGGGAACCTGCTTCCCTGGAAATATTCTTGATCTCAACCGTTCCATCTGCAACCTCGGTTACTTCCTTCTCAAACAAGCGTTTCACTAATTCCGGATGGGTCCTGGACACCAGGATCTTCGGTCCTTTATTACTTGCCCTGACTTCAATGATATACAATTTCACCCGGTCTGTCGGATGGAATACTTCTCCCGGTATCTGCTCATTCTCGGTCAGAATGGCATCCGTCTTATCATCGAGACTGATACAGACATTTCTTCCGACATAACGCTGTACCACTCCGGTAACAATATCCTTCTCCTTACACTGAAAATGATTAAAGATAGACTTGCGTTCCTCCTCTTTGATCTTCTGAACGATTACATTCCTGGCATTCTGTGCTGATATACGTCCAAAATTCTTCGGCTGTACCTCGATGCGGACAACATCTCCAATCTCATACTGAATATCATGAAGCTTTGCATCCTCCAGACTGATCTGCGTGGATGCATTTTCCACATCCTCTACTACCTCCCGTTCTATAAATGCAGTAAACGCACCGGTCTCCCGATCCATCTTCACCTGCATATTCACTTCGCTGTCCTTATCCTTCTTATAGGCATCAATGATGGCCTTCTCGATGGTTTCCATCAGAACCTCTCTGTCGATTCCTTTCTCTTTCTCAATCTGAGCAAGTGCATCCATAATTTCTGACATCTTTTTATCCTCCTACTATTTATTAAAAATCAAATGCTAATCGTATTAATGCGATATCAGAGCGTTTCAACTCCAGCTCTGTTTCCTCGCTTTCCAAAACAACCATATCATCCGTATATGACTTCAGAATTCCGGTAAATTCCTTCTGCTGATTTATGGGTTTATACAGTTTTACTTCCACGGAGGATCCAAGGCTTCTTGCAAAGTCCCGTTCCCGTTTCAGCGGCCGGCCAAGGCCGGGAGAACTGACCTCCAGAATATATGCCTCTTCAATAAAATCCTCTGCATCCAGCTTTGCTTCCAACGCCCGGCTGATGGTCACGCAGTCATCTATGGTAATCCCGCCCGGTTTATCCGCATAGACACGCAGATAGTAATTGGCTCCTTCTTTCACATATTCCACATCCCACAGTTCAAATTCATGCACATCCAGGATGGGCTGCACCAGTGCTTCACAACGCTGTTCAATCTCTACACGCTTCACAATGATATGGCTCCTTTCCGCTTTCCTTATGATCATCGTCCATACACAAGATAAGAGTGGACTTCCGTCCACTCTTACAGTTCATAGTATCAAGCTATGAGAATTATAGCACATTCCCATAAAATATGCAAGATAAACTTATGAAAATATGTGATTAGTATGTGGTAAGATCCACTGCGATGACATAGTCATTTTCATATTCCAGACGCAGCACTTCGTATCCACTGTCACTTTCATAAACATCCATACCATCATTCGTATCATCCGGTGTTCCGATCAGTGCCTCTACTTCCGAACGGGACATATCCAGCCGGATACCGCCAAATGCTTCTACAAAATAAGCCGTACACTCCTGAGAATAATTATCTACATTAACACCGGTCACGGTCAGCTCATCTGCAGAATAAATAGTATCCTCTGCACCAGTATTCTCAATATATCCAAAGAAGCTGGTTCCATCTGTGCTCTTCAGCAGAACAAACACATAATCTCCAGGCGCTACACCTTCTGTTGCGATTGCTGCCACTTCGTCAGCACGATAATCCGGATCCACGGTAAAGCCCAGACTGGATACAGAAGCCGGCAATGTATATACGGTCTCATTTATCATGATCTGATCGGTATTGGTTATGTTGGTCCCTGAAGACGTATTATTGCCTGAATCCTCTGTCGGAAAGTTAAAATCTTCTGTCGGGAGATTAAAATCCTCTGTGCTGCCTCCGAACTCATCCTCTATCAGGTACTTATATTCATCCGGCATCATGTTATACACTATGGACGGAGCTGATACAAACAGAATAACCATCACGATACTAAAGATCAATCCCAGCGCACTGGTAATGATACCACCGATACCAAGTCCTTTGCTTCCCTTCTTTGCCACATATATAATAGAAAGGATCAGGCCGATCAAGCCAAAGATAAAACCGCCAAAACAGCATCCGGTAATGATACCAATAATACCCAGAACCAGGCCTGCAACTCCAAGGCCCTTGGACGGTCCCGCAGGCGTCGTCTGTACCGGCTGCGTATATGTAGCATTATAGCTTCCCTGATAATTCGCACCTGCATTCGGAGCAGGCTGCTGATATGTTCCTCCCGTTGCCGAAGCTGTTGTATTCACATCTGCTGCCACATTCTGAGGAGATGGCTGTGTACCATCATTATTCATGCTATATGGATTACCAGATAGTACCGTAGTCTCCTGTTGTTCCGGCGCGGCTGACTCTGTCTGACTGCCGGTACCTGTTTCCTGTGCCGCATTCGTTACCGGACTGCCGCAATTCTGACAGAAGGCATCGCCGGCATTTACAACCGAACCACATACACTACATCTTATTTCTTCCATTCGATTTCCTCCTAAAAATTTAATACAAGGTGGATTATAACACATTCCAAATATTGAATCAATGTTAAATTCTGTTTTGCTATTCTCACGGAATAACAGGCCTAAGCTTCACAGACTACCCACGAACAGAATCCGGGATCATGAAATAACGCTGGAACAGACACCGTAACACATAACGATAGCTGATCCGTTCCACCTCTGCTCCCGTGTACACGACCACCGTCTGATATAATTCATCTCCGACATAGATTTCCACCGTACCGGCTATCATATCCTTCTGCACCGGCGCTTCCAGTTCTGCCGGAAGTCGTTCCAGGTAATGAACCGGCTCATCTGTCCTCAGGAGCAGCGATATGGAGTCTGTCAGATATAACGGTACTGCATCCGTTTCGATCCCGTTCCGGACCGGGATTTCCGGAAGTGAATAGGAAGGATCCAGTATGATCTGTTCCTGATACTGCTCCATACCATAATCCATCAGAACCTGCGTATCCTTCCACTTATACGTTTTATGCGGCGGCCAGCCGGATGCAAGTACGACAGAAACAAATGTCCTGTCGTCTCTTTGGGCAGCGCCTACAAAACAATATCCGGCCTCGCCGGTAAAACCGGTCTTAATTCCCATAGCTCCGTCATAGGACGTGAGAAAAGCATCCCGGTTCGTTACAGATACCGTCCGTCCGCCATTGATTTCCTGAAAGGTATAGGACGGGGTCTGGATAATGCCGAGAAAATCCGGATTCTGAATCGCATAACAGGCAATCTTCCCTAAGTCGCAGGCGGTCGTATAATGCCCCTCCGCATCCAGACCATTCGGTGTAACGAAATGTGTCTCATAGACACCAAGCTCCTGTGCCTTATCATTCATAAGAGCGGCAAAGCCCTCTACAGAGCCTCCGATATGCTCCGCTATGGCGACCGCCGTATCATTATGGGATTCCAGCATAAGAGAATACAGCAGATCTCTCAGATAATACTGTTCTCCTTCACAACCGTTCATCTGTACGTCCGGCTGTGCTGCCGCATTTGCAGAAAAGGTTACCACATCCTCCAGATTTCCAAGCTCCAGAGCCAGAAGACAGGTCATGATCTTGGTCGTACTGGCCATGGCTCTTTGTTCTCTTCCGTTTTTTTCATACAATACCCTTCCGTTCTCTGCGTCCAGCAGCGCCGCTGCATGGGCGTTCAGTTCCAGATTCGGCTGTACCGTTATCGGATATTCGGTTTCCGTATTCTCCGCATCTGTCTGTTCTGTTCCTGTCTCTTCTGTTCCAGGATCCTCTGTTTCCGCAGCCTCTGTATCTGAGGCTTCTATACTCATAACTGCCGGGTACTGTGTTTCTTCCGCTTTTCCCTCCCATATATTCATGCTTAGACGTCGGATACCGGCTCCGCTTTCGAACAGGAGCATAGCTGCCAGAACTGCAAAGATCCATTTTCTGTCCTTAAACCATTGTTCCATATAAAAACACCTGTCTGTCTGCTTATCATATTCTATCGCAGAAGACAGGTGTTTATTACTATTCATTTTATTTTTCCTGTCTAAGTATTCAGGGTAATACTCGCTTCCTCCAAAGCCTGCTGTTCAAAATCTGCAATCTTATCCGGTGTGATCAGCGGCAGGTCATCGGTGGATTTCACACCGAAGCTTCTCAGGAAATCCTCCGTTGTACCGAACAGGATCGGTCGTCCCAGTGCGTCCAGCCGGCCCACCTCCTCGATCAAATGATATTCCACCAGCTTATTAATAGCATGTACACAGGATACCCCCCGAATCGCCTCTATTTCTGCTCTGGTGATCGGCTGTTTATAGGCTATGATGGAAAGCGTCTCCAACTGTACATCCGTTAATACATGCTTCTTTGGAAGATTTACGATCCGGGAGAGAACTTCATAATATTCGTTCTTTGTACAGAGCTGAAAGGAACCCTCCAGCTCCACGATCCGGATTCCCCGATCCTCCTCGTCATAACGATCCATCAGATGATGAATGATCTTCCTTGTCGTATCTGTATCATGATCCAGCGCTGCCGCCATTTGCTCCACGGATACCGCTTCCCCCATGGCAAACAGAACTGCCTCGATTGCTGCTTCAATTTTCATAATATCCTGTTCCATCCTTTTCTCCTAATCCAGTGAATCAATTACAATATCATCAAATAGCTGATCCTGCCGGACGGTGATCGCACCCACCTTCATCAGTTCCAGTACCGCCATAAAGGTCACTATAATATTAATCCTGGATGCCTGCATCTCCAGCAAAGTCCGGAAGCTGATCCCCTTTAGTCCCCGGACCTCCTCCCGGATATAGTTCATCTTATCTTCAATACTGATCTCTTCTTTCTCTATCGTACCAAACCGGCTGCGGATCGGATCGATCTTGTCCACCTGCTTTTTCATTACCATACGAAAGATTTCATTCAGTCTGCCCAGGGTAATTCCGTCGCACAGTTCATCCAGATCGATCTCCTCCTGATAATCCGCCACTTCATCCGGAATGGTTGCCTGCTTATACAATGCATAGGAGGCATCCAGTTCCATATCCTTTAACTCTGCGGCAGCATATTTGTACATCTTATATTCTAACAGTCTCCGCACCAGTTCTGCTCTCGGATCCTCTTCCTCCTCCGCTACTTCCTCCTCTTTGGGCAGCAGCATCTTTGCTTTTATACTGATCAGTGTCGCAGCCATGACCAGAAATTCACTCATCACATCCAGATCCTGCGTCTGCATTGCTTCGATATATTCCAGATACTGCTCTGTGATCGTTACGATCGGAATATCATATATATTCACCTGATTCTTTTCAATCAGATGCAATAATAAATCCAGGGGACCCTCAAATACCTGAAGCTTAACATCTATCGCCATTCCTGTTCTCTTTAACCTTCCTTTGCAGCTTATCTATTCTGTAGTCGTATCTCCTGTTCCTGCCGGTGCCTCTGTGGTAATTTCCTCCGGCTGTCCGGTTGTCGCTTCTGCCGGTACCTCTGTCGTTGGCTCTACCGGCGCCTCTGTAGCAGATTCCTCCGGTTGAGCAGTGGTTGCCTCTGTCGTCGACTCTGTCGGATATTCGGTTTCTGCTTCCGTCTCTGTTTCTGCCTCTGTCGGTACATATACCGGAGAGGAGGATGCCCGTCCTGCCGGCGAAGCCGTACCACTCTCTGTTCCTGCCAGATGATATAATACCACATAATCACCGGCTCCGTAATTCTCATATATGAATTTTGCAATATCAAGCGGAAGATTGATACAGCCATGAGAGCCCTGAGTAATATAACGACTGCCTCCAAATGCCCGCTGCCACGTCGCATCATGAAGACCGATCCCGCGATTAAACGGCATCCAGTACGACACCGGAGTCCGATAGGTTTCTCCTACCAGAATCGCCGGAGAGGTCTTGGAACGAATACGGTAAACGCCCGGCGGTGTTGCACAGCCGGTAGATGGCTTACCGGACACAATATCCGTCTCCAGTATCATGTTGCCATCTTTGTAACAATACAGATGCTGAGAAGTCAGATTGATTTCAATATAGGTATCACCAACCGAAACCATATCTGCTGCCTTTCTTACCCACTTATTTTTTCCGGAAACGGGAATATCCTGAATCGCTTCGATCAGCAGATCGGTTTCCAGTGAGGAATCCAGTTCCGAACTGCGGATATAGGAGGTAACCTCCACATCCCTGTCATAGCTTGTATGAAAATCAATCACCTGTCCTCTGATCTCGTAGGTCTCTTTTAATTCTTCTATGTACGCCCGAACCGCCTTCCGGTCAAGACTGACTTCGTAATCCTCAGAAAGAATCACCCAGTCCAGAATGTCCTCCCCGACCAGCGTCTCCGTATCCTCCTCAAACTCATAAATGATCTTCATCTCCTGCAGGGCATTCATATAATCCAGAGCTTCCAGCACCACTGCATCCTCTTCTGAATACTGCAAGGCAACATAGCATTCCTCCGCCTCCAGATCAACATAAGTGACCAGATCCGATACTGCTCTCCGAATCACAACGGAAACCTCTGTCCCGCGCAGCTTATTACCCTCCACTCCTTCCGTTACAACAAAGCTTCCAGACTGCTTTATGATCTGAGGCTCTACCGGATGAGTAATATTCTCTGACTGCATACAGTCCAGTGCATGAATCTGCTGATACAGACTGCTCAGGCTGTAGGAAACCTCCGCTTCTATGCTTGATTCGTTTGGAATCACTCCGTTCCAGAACCACAGGAACCCATTCTGTTTGTTCAATTCCTCTTCTATGGTTCCGGTTAATCGGATTTCCAGTTCTATGTCACTTCCCTTTATGTATTCCGTTGTTCCGCCCCGTTCCCGGATTTCCAGCTGATAATCGTGTATTGCATTCTCGACTGCCTGCTGTGCCTGTCCACTTGTCATACACGATACATCCACACCATTCAAACGGGTGTTCCAGGCAAAATGCGAGGAGAAATAAATCACACCTGCCAGATACCCTGCAGCCAGTATACTAAATAACAGAATACCGACTTTCGCCCATGCCGGAATCCCGGCCTTTTCTTTTGCCAGACTATGAACAACAAACGGTTCCGCTTCTAATGCAATCGCTTCCTCACCCTGCACTTTTTCACTTTGCGTTTCCTTATTCTTTTCCATTTGATTCTTTGCTGACTCACTCATGATCACTATTTTCCTCTGGTCCTTTTCCCTTCTCTGCTCTCCCTATACCAACAGATTTCATTATAATGAATGAAGGAATAAATGACAACTCTTTATTTTTTACTTTTTTCTTCTGTATTTGACAATTCTACCACAAGCAGCTCCGGCAGATTGTTGACCCGGAATTTGAAGGTATGATTTCCCAGACCACCGCTTAACAGCATAACATGTCCATCCCTCTCGTATCTCCCCCGGTCATATTTCGGAAAAAACAGAAACATCGGAGAGATCACGCCTCCCAGCCAGGGAATCCGGACCATACCTCCATGAAGATGTCCGGCCAGCACAAGATCTGCTCCCCACTCAGCATATTCCGGAAAATAATCCGGATTATGTGCAAGCAATATCCGAAACCCTTCTGATGGCGGCCGGCCCAATTTCTCCTTCAGATAACCGGGCGCCATGGAAGCACGGCGAAAACGCTTGTAATATTTCATCTCCAGATCCAGTCCGTACAGGAAAACAGAGGCGTTGCCTCTGGTTAATTCTATATGCTCATTATCCAGCCAGGTAACGCATCCCCGGATCTGTTCCTGATAATCCTGCCACAGCGTACCATAGGTGTCCGGATATCGGGCGGCCCGGGACTCATGGTTGCCCTTTGCATAATAAACGGGATACTGCTTTGCCAATTCCCGGATGAGATGAGCCGGAACCTCCGTTGACTGTTCCGGCTTTCCCACGATCATATCTCCCGCAATCAGAATATAATCCGGCTTCTGCTCCTGAATCGCCTGGATCAATTTCTGGTTATCCCGGCCAAAGCTTGCATTATGCAGATCTGCTAACACCACCAGACGACAATTTTGAAAACAGTCCGGCAGCTTTGGAGATAGAATCTGATAATGCGTTACTGCCAGCTTTCGATTTTCAATTCCGCTGATGATGCATATAACAAGCATCCCCATAGCCAGAATGCCGGCAATGATTAACAGTACATTCATCTTTTATGGTATCCTTTCCCTGTTACTCTGTTGTCTCAGGAAGTCCCTCCGTCTCCTCTGCAGGTACTCCCGTTTCAGAAGCGTTTCCATTATTCAATGTTTCCTCTGCTTCCGATCCGTCTCCGGTGTTTTCGCCGGTTCCGGTCTGCAGTTCTGTCTGACTTCCGGCGTCTTCCCCGGTTCCGGTCTGTGCTTCTGTCGCACTCCCTGTTTCCTCATGAGTCGTTGTCGCTGCTTCCTCCATTCCCTCTGCATCCGCCTCTCTGACACAGAAGAGCCGGAACAGCGTCTTGCGAAAACAGAATCCGTAGCTCATTATTTCAACATCATTTCCAGCCAGCAGCGGTACCGCTCCCACTCTCTGACCATCATAATAATATACCGTTTCTCCGATAACATCTCCCTGCTGAACGGGTGCTGTCAGTTCTGAATAATTTACTTCCTTATTGATCAGCTCTGGCACCTGATCACGGGTCAGCAGATAGGTAAAAGTGTTCTGCTCCGGTACACAGGTGACCATCTCCTCTTTTCCCCCGGTAACCGGTACCAGCGTTCCTGCATTTAATACTGTATCATCCTGATACAACCTGCAGTTGGCAAAACCATAGTCAAACAGCTTGCAGACCTCACTGTTTCGGATTTCTTTTGTAGAGGCTCCCATGACCACTGCGATCAGGTTCACTCCGTCCCTGGAGGCAGTTGCAGATATAGAAAAACCCGCCTCACTGGTATATCCGGTTTTCAGACCGGTACAATACGGATAGGTTTTTAACAGCTTATTCGTATTGGACAGACCGAATTCGGAAGTCCCCCTTGCCGTCACATGGGTAATGGTATCCATCCAGATCGTGGAATAGTTAAATATCTCCGGATACCGGGTGGTCAGTTCCCGGCTCATGATCGCAATATCTCTTGCGGTTGTCAGATGTCCGTCGGCATCCAGACCACAGGCATTGGCAAAATTCGTATTTACCATACCAAGCTCTGCCGCCTTTTCATTCATCAATCCTACAAACGCCTCTTCACTACCGGCAATATGTTCTCCCATGGCTACTGCGGCATCGTTTCCGCTGGCTATGATAATACATTTTATCATATCCTCTACCGTCTGTGTCTCCCCGGCCTCAAAGAAACATTGAGATCCGCCCATGGAAGCGGCATGTGCGCTTACAGTAACGATATCGGTCATGGCCATCTTTCCGGCCCCGATCTGTTCAAATGCCAGCAAAAGTGTCATTACCTTGGTAACGCTGGCCGGATGTCGTTGCTCATCCGCATTTTTTTCATATAGCACCTGCCCGGTGGACGGTTCCATTAATATCACAGAGGGGGATTCCAGAGCCAAATCCTCTGCATGAACCTGTGTGACTGGCAGGTACAGCCCCTGTAGCACCATGAAAGCAGCCATCAGGATACCTGGTAAGCCTTTCCAAATTATTCTGTTCATATACCACTCCAAAGGATTGTTACTGCTACTATATTCCACCGGAGCAGAAAACAGAACCAGATCCCCGGAACAATTCCTCTGCTCCGGCTATAAAATCACCTTCCGGATCACCGGCTGGCACTCGACCGGAGCAGCACTGATATCATAGGCCGCCAGCAGACGTTTCTTTGCCTCCGCCGCCTTTTGATCATCGTTCGCATACAGATATGCAAACGGTTCATCCACCTGAACCGCATCCCCCAGATGTCTGCACAACCGGATCCCTACTGTGGGATCGATCCGGCTCTCCTTGGTTTCCCTGCCTCCGCCGAGGATCAGGGATACCATACCTACCTCACGATTCCTGCAGGCGGACAGATACCCGTTTTTCTCCGGATAAACCGGCTCCACAAGCTTCGCCTGCGGAAAATGCTCCGGTTCATAAATCCACCGGGGATTGCCACCCTGGGCTGCTACAAACTCTGCAAATTTATCCAAAGCACTCCCATCCGCCAGCGTTCCTTCCAGCAGCTTCCTGGCTTCCTCCGGACCGGAAGCCCTTCCTGCTCCCATTACCATATAGGAAGCAAGGGTAATTGCCACCTCCCTCAGACGAATATCACCCCGGTTCCGCAGTATGTCCACTGCCTCCTGCACCTCCAGTGCATTTCCAACCATCTCGCCCAACGGCTCATTCATATCCGTAATCACTGCATAGGTCTTTTTTCCTGCCATCCTTCCAATGGATACCATGGTCTCTGCCAGCTGTTCTGCTTCCTCTATAGTCTGCATAAAAGCACCGGAACCTGTCTTTACATCCAGTACGATCACATCTGCATCGGAGGCCAGCTTTTTACTCATGATACTGGCAGCGATCAAAGAGGGATTATCCACTGTTGCCGTTACATCCCGAAGTGCATAGATCTTTTTATCTGCCGGAGCCAGATTGGAAGTCTGCCCTGCTATCGCCAGCCCGATCCGGTTTACATTCTGAACAAACTGTTCCCTTGTCAGATCTGTAGAAAATCCTTCGATACTCTCCAGCTTGTCAATGGTACCGCCGGTATGGCCGAGTCCTCTTCCGCTCATCTTCGCGACCGGAATCCCGAGAGCCGCCAGCATCGGCCCCAGAATCAGGGACGTTTTGTCGCCAACGCCTCCGGTGCTGTGCTTATCCACCTTGATCCCTTTTATGTCTGACAGATCCAGCCGATCCCCGCTGTCAGCCATGGCCAGCGTCAGATCTACCGTCTCCTGCGGATTCATGCCCTGAAAATAAACTGCCATTAAAAACGATGCCATCTGATAATCCGGTATAGCCCCTCCGGTATATCCCATAACAATATAGCGAATCTCTTCTTTTGATAATATCCCGCCATCCCGCTTCTTTCTGATCAGATCATACATATTCATACTTCTGTTCCCTTTCTGCCGCATTCCATTTCTATATTCCATTTTTATATTCGATTTTAGTATTTCATTTCTATATCCCGGAATACTCCCGTCCTCTCCGGATTTCGCCTTATTCGTGAAATAATTCCATCCTTTTGCTCTTTCCGATCTTTAACGAAGGCAGCCCGAACAGGGAAGCAACGGTCTGTCCGATATCAGCAAAGCTTTCTCCGGTATGCAGATTCCGTCCGGAATGAAATCCTGCCGCCTTACTATACCAGAGAACCGGTACATACTCCCGTGTATGATCGGTACCCCGATAGGTCGGGTCACAACCATGATCCGCCGTGATCACCAGAAGATCCTCCGCCCTCATCGCTTCTAATATCTCCGGAAGCCGCCGGTCAAACGCTTCCAGTCCGGCACCATACCCTTCTGCATCCCGCCGGTGTCCCCATCCGGAATCGAATTCCACCAGATTGGTAAAGATCATACCGCTGGAAATGGTCTTCATATAAACCAGGGTTTGATCCAAACCATCCATATTGTCTTTCGTATGAACGGATTCTGTAATTCCCACACCGGCAAAAATATCCTCAATCTTCCCCACTGCAGCCACATGCCTTCCGGATGCCTTCATATAGGATAACAGATTCTTTTCTTCCGGCTTTCTGGAGAAATCTCTCCGGTTGGCGGTTCTTATATAGCGGTTTCCCTCCTGTATGAACGGTCTTGCGATCACACGCGCTACATTATGCTCCCCGGTCAGAATCTCTCTGGCCTTCCGGCATATTTCATAGAGGCGCTCCGGCGGTATCATGGCTTCACAGGCGGCAATCTGAAATACACTGTCCGCAGAGGTATAGACAATCGGATACCCGGTTCGTATATGCTCCTCCCCCAGCTCCTGAATAATCTGTGTTCCCGAGGCGGTACAGTTTCCCAGATATCCCTGACAACCGGTTTCTGTTAAAAACCGTTCCATGATCTCCCCGGGAAAACCGTGGGGATAGGTCGGAAACGGCTTCCTTGTATAAATCCCTGTCATTTCCCAATGCCCGATGGTCGTGTCCTTCCCTCTGGAGCATTCTGCCAGCCTGCCATATGCTCCCATTGGATGCCCGGTCGGTTCGATCCCCTGCATCCCGTCGATGTTGCCATAGCCAAGACTGCGCAGATTTGGAAGCTCCAGTCCGCCGCAGGCTTCTGCGGTATGTGCTATTGTATTCGCCCCTGCATCACCAAAATCCTCCGCATCCGGCATTGCCCCCATCCCGACACTGTCCAGAACAATCCATATTACTCTTTCTATCATAATCCTGCCTCCAATCCAACCATTAAATTCAGACGTTTATTTGTTCCTCTGGTTCCTGTCATTAACTTTACTGCTCTCTGTGCCGTTCTGCTCTGCAGCTTCTGTATTCCTGTACGATCAGCCTGTAAGATAACCCATGGAACGCATCAGGAATATCCAGCCGGTCAGAGTCACAGAGGAAAGCAGCGTCGTTACCACGATCACGCTGGAGGATAATACCTCATCTCCCTGCATATTCTTAGCCATAATATAAGCAGTCGGGGTGGTCGGCGATCCCAACATGATAATGAGTGCCAACAGCTTCTGATCCCGAAATCCCATCCAGACGGCAAGGGGAAGGAATATGGCGGCAAGTGCGATCAGCTTGATACATGCGGCGACCAGAGTAGACTTCCCCTTCGCCAGTGCCTTTCTGCCC
This sequence comes from uncultured Lachnospiraceae bacterium, assembly GCA_910587045.1. Taxonomy (GTDB): domain Bacteria; phylum Bacillota; class Clostridia; order Lachnospirales; family Lachnospiraceae; genus CAG-632. Next base: position 361,740 of record CAJULG010000001.1, read on the forward strand.
TGAAAACCTGCACCGATGGCAATCAATGCAAGAGGAGATGCAAGACTTCCTATACTGTCAATGCTCTTTTCGATCATAACCGGAAGCTTCAGGGAAACCAGCGATGCCGCCAGTCCGAGCAGAATACTGACCAGGATCGGATTCGTCAGAATCTGAACCAGTGTCTTTTTCATCCTCCCCTTTTCCGCCCGGATGGAGGACGCATTACTCTCCATGGCAAGAATCGTAACTGCAAAGATATTATACAGGGGAACTGCACCAATGATCATCAATGGTCCCATACCGGAATTCCCATAGATATTCTGTATGAAGGTAATTCCCAAAATAGCCGCACTGCTTCGATAGGATGCCTGTACAAAGGCTCCGACCTCGGATCTGTCCTTAAGCAAAAGCTTTGCCAGCCCCCAGATCACAAGAATACTGACCAGAGTCACCCCTGCACAGAATCCGATGTAAACCGCATCAAAATTATGCAGAATATCTGTAGACCATACATCTAAAAACAGCATACACGGTAATGCCACCTTAAATACAAATTTATCAGCCGACGCTACAAATCCCTCGTTGACCCATCCGATCCGTTTTAAAATATAGCCTGTGACCATCACCGCAAACACCGGTACTGTGGCATTCAAACTGTATAAAAAGCTGTCCATATGGCTCCCTCTTCCCTGTCTGTTCCTTCCTACCATTCAGAATAAGTCAAAAAACAGGGAATTGCAATGCATTTTTCATTCCTTTTGTGGGATACTAGCTATTATCATGATCAGATTACGGAGGTGACAAGATGCAGACATTTGCCCGTTGGAGTCTATGCTTCTTTTCTTATTGCTTTATCGGCTGGATCTGGGAAACTTTATATGTCTTTGTATGCACCGGTCACTGGGAAAACCGGGGACTGCTGTTCGGTCCGCTTCTTCCCATTTACGGGATCGGCGCCCTTGTCATTCTATATGTTACCACACCGGTAAAGACGAATCCATGGATGATCTTTCTGCTGGGCATGCTGGGTGCCAGTGCGGTAGAATACATTGGCGGCAGTCTGCTTGAAATCGTATTTCATACCCGGTATTGGGACTATACCGGCACGTTTCTGAACGTTCACGGACATATCAGCCTGCTTTCCTCGATCGTATGGGGTGTGTTCTCCATCTTTCTGGTCAAATGGATTCATCCGGAACTGAATCAGCATATCGGGACACTTCCTAAAAAGGCAGGCCTTGCACTGGCCTGTATCCTTTTAGTGGTATTCTGTGTTGATTTTATGTTCTCCTCTGCTTATACGATTGCCAACTCCTAAACCAAGCAGGTATATTGACATCTATAAAGAACAGTATAAGAAAACATATCTCATAGATTAGACATCTTCACTTCCCTGCAGAACAGCCGGTATTGTCATAAAAATAATTTTCAGATCCAAAAGCATGGACTGATTCTCAATATAGATCAGATCCCATTTAAGCTTATCCAGAACATTGATATGATATCCCCCATGAACCTGTGCATAACCCGTTAAACCTGCCTTCACTGCGGTACGAAAGGAAAATTCCGGAATCTGCTTCTGAATCTCCTGAATCCGTTCCGGACGTTCCGGACGTGGGCCGACGAAGCTCATATCCCCTTTCAGAATATTAATTAACTGTGGCAGTTCATCCAGTCTGTATTTACGAAGTATGTATCCTATTCTTGTTAATCTTGCATCTCCCTTAGCCGCCAGTTGAATTCCGGGCTGTGCCTCTACTCCCGTTACCATACTGCGGAATTTTATAATCCGAAATTCTTTCCCGTCCTTTGTACAACGTGTCTGGTAATAAAATACTCCCTGCCCGTCCTCAAGCCTGATACACAGCGCGATCACAGCAAACAGAGGAAGGAGAAGAATCAGAAACACAGTCGAAAACACAAGGTCAAATAAACGCTTTCCGAATGCAGATAATCTGGAAATCCTATAAATATCCTGATAAAAAACCGGCGTTTCCCCGTCCTGTAACAGGTCAGCACTGTAAAGCTCTATATCTGACAGCTTTGCAGTAAAAAATACCGGCTTCCTATTCTCAAAACAGAACTTCAATAGATCATTGCGACGCTCTGTCGCAATATCATAGAGATATATCGTATCATGAGCACAGATCTGCCTTTTCAGCAACTCCATATCACTTGTCATTATGGACAGGCAAGCTGCATCCCTCCGACTGCTGACATCAGGGACCCGTTCTCCATAAAGGATGATTTGTCTATCTCCTTTTCGTTTTTTCCGGCAGCTTCCAATTCTGCATAAAATGACGATAGAAACAATCTGTAACAAAGATAGCAACAGCATTCCCTTGCAGATATTCCATTCCGATGGTTCTGGCCCGCTTTGTAGCTCCAGCCCCGTCTTCTCCAATCCACAGAGGAATACCAACATGATCAAATTCGCTGCAATGCTTCTCAGTATCAGATTTAACCCCTGTTCATATCTCACTCTCCTGTCCATTCCATGATGATTGCAGGTGATCAAAATCGTTAATAACAAATAGCCGGTTAATAGGTATATTTCCTGCTGTGAAAAATGAAATCCATTTCTTCCATAAAATACAGCTATATACTCCAATATAATTATGCAAACAATCAGGCTGCCCGATATTCCTGATCTATACTCACGGAGTGGGTATTTATTTAATCCCTTCATCTGTTCCTTGTTATCCCTTCTCTTTTACTAATCCACATGAATCTCCAGACCGAATTTCTGCTTTATCGTCCGTAAATATTTCTCTTTATATCCGGATGCCGCCAGGATTGGCGCATAGGAATCCCTTCCGCTGATCCGGAGCATGTACGGAAACGCTTTAAAATGTTCATGATAATCGTGAACAAAATCCAGAATTCCCCTTTGTATCTCCCGAATTCCTTCCAGATTCTGATCGCATTTCCCGAAGTTCAGCTGAACCGAACCATCCGCATTCCAGTCAAAGCCCGTAAACTGTGGAGTAGGAGATGCTAACAACAGTTCCCAGAATATATTATAGTCCTTATTGGGATCATGCTTCTTAAGCAGGTCCCGATTGTGACTTTGGGAATACAGGTAAGCTGTCAGTCTTCCATTTTGTAAAAAGACCTCGGAAACGTCCGGCTCTGCATTGTGAATGGTATTGGTTCCTGCAAGGATTCCCATGATCTGGCATGGTATATTCCATACCGTTTCTACTAAATGTATCAGAGTCAATGCCCCGCTTCCTGCCCATCCGATATCCACTACCGCCGCCCTGCGGCACCCCTTTAATATCTCTCCATAATATCTGCCTGCCGCTTCACGCTGTGGTGCATAAACGGAACAGACCTGTTCCCATTTCGCTTCAATAAAACGTCGTAGTAAATATCCGTTCCGCTCCGTCAGCTTATCATCCGGCTGCAGGTCAATAAAATATTGCTTATATCGTCTCTTAAGCTTTTCTTGTGAATAAGTTCTTCGCTCATATTGGAACCAGATTGCTTTCCAGTCACGAAATTGATCCAGCAGTATATCCAGCTCCATGGAATGCAAAACTTCTCGGATGGTGTATCCCTGATTCACCTTATGGTAAATAAACCTTCGGAAATAATCATGCTTATCCTCCTGCGCCATAAGCTTCGTTGCCGCCTTACGGGACCAGTAAGCATACAAGGTTTCATCCTCCGGATACAGATATTCATATGCCTGCTTCAGACTATCTCCATCCCGTGACAGGAAGAGAATTCTGTCTACACGATTCCTGCGGCAATAATCATGAATAAAGCCGCAATATCCCAGAACAAACAAACCTCCATAAATGTATCCATACTCATATTCCATACTATAACTCATACTCCCATTATATATATGATTACTGACAATCCCCCGATATGCACCTCCGACCAGATAAGACATATCAAAGGGACGATACAGGAATACATTGTGATTTACATTGGGATAGGCACAGACTGCAAATCCGTTTTTTCTCGCCATGGTACCATCACTAAATGGATTATCCCCCACATGAATCACGGATTCTTTCCCGATTTCTCTCCTTATCAGACGAAACAGGTCGCCAGAGGCTTTACTCTTCCTGTATTCACAGGATATGTATATCTGTTCCGCCCCTGAGAAACCGTTCCGTTCCAGTATAGATGCAAGCAATTTCCGGGGCAGATACATATCGGAAATAATAATCAGCGTCTTTCCCATCTTCAAAAGTCGTTTCCATACCTCCAGCATAAATGGATTTCCATAACATAGTGCAAGCTCAATCTCCTTTTCCTGCTCCATGCCCCCTTCTGCCTGATTACCTACATCCCTCACAAGATTCTCCCAGATTTCCTCCAATGAAACCTCCGTATGACCATACTTCTCTTTGCATCTAACCCGTGCATCCTGTTCAGCCCAGATCCGGATGTTCTTAAAATCCGCTATTCCCAGCCTCTCACCAATCAGATAAAACACATCTGTCGGCTGGGACAACGGTCGGAAAATCAGAGTATCAAACATATCAAAGGAAATCACATCATAATCCTTTAACTTCTGAACCCAAACATCAACCGATAGCTTTGGATGCGCCAATATCCACTCCTCCGATTCACTGCATCTGGTCGGAAGATTCCTTCTCTCATAAAACTCAATCTCCGGATTTTTCCCAAGAAAGCGAAGAAACAAGATATAATAGGCAAAGTTCAGCCACAGCAGATAAAACCAGGAAAGAACTCTGAGAAAACCCGTTTTCCCGTCATGAAATCGATGATAACGATATGAAATTCCTGAATGCCTGTTCACTAAGCTGTTGTAAATCCTCGCCCGCATATCTTTCTTCTACCCTCTACTTTCAATACTATAGTATACTTTACTTTACTTTTATTGTCTATAATATTTATTTTATAAATAAACCAGATGAAACACACTATGCGAGTTTTGCCTTTGCGCAATCAAGTGAAATACGGTTTGCGGATTTAGACGGTTTACATAAAAAAGGATGCTGTTGCTAAGCGCCTACAGCATCCGTTTCGTTTCTATAATTGCAGCATTTAAGCTATTTCCAGTATTTTTCTATGTATTGATCTGCTTCCTCCTCGCTCAGAGAAAATTTATCTATGACAGCATCCCGTGCCTCCTCCATCGTTCGCTGCCATTTCTGCGACATCTCAATCAGAGCAGCTATTCCCTGTTCAACTCCTCTGAGCCTTGCATATTCCATAATCGTCATCCTCAATTCCTCCCATTCTTCTGACTGTCTTACCTCATTCAATATCGCATCCAGACGGATCAGTCTTGGATCCTTCACTATGATATGCGGATTATCCAGATGGCTGTCCTTTAAATATTGCAGCAGACTCACCAGCTCCGGACGTCCATTCTTGCTACTCATATTGAGAAAAACTTTTCTCGTTCCGTCACCTAATTTTAAAATCGGGACTTCCTCACTGCATTCTGTGAAAGTATACATTGCCCGGTCATAGCCAAACATATCCTTTTCTGTAATAAACAATATCATCGTTTCCGGAAGTTCCTTATATCTGGTATGCTTTCCCGACTTTAGTATCGGTGAATCCATCAGACTTTGATAAAACCTGGCCCGCCTTCGCTCATCATCATGCCCGGAATCATTCTGCATCTCTGTATTAAACTGCCGGCCCTTACTATCTACTGCCCAGGCATCCAGGCGGATTGCACGCATCCCCTGCTGATTCAATACCACTTCCTCGACCTTTGACTCTGTCAGGGCAAAATCCGCTTCATCCAGAATGATACTGAGCAGACATTCGTAGGCTTCCCGATTCCGCATCACCGATAAAAATAGCGCATAATCACACAGATTCATTCTGATATCCTCTGGATAAAGATAAGAAAATTTCTCTTTTTTCATTACGCTCCCTTCTGTTATACAGGCGCCCCTATTCCTGCATTGAAGGCTCACGCAACAGACTCGCTATAATTATCTTATCATATTTACTCCTAAACTTCAAACATTTTTTAATAATCATATACATATTGTATATTCAAACTTAATAATATAACATATAAAAAACTCTATTTGCTCCCAAATTCCTGTTCCGCAACATTCATAGCACGTTCAATTGTAACATCCATATCATAATATTTATATTCACCTAATCTTCCACCAAATATCACATCTGAATCAAAATCTGATATTTTCTTATACTTATCATAAATCTCTTTATTCTTTTTATCATTAATTGGATAATACGGCTCCTCTCCCAATTTCCATTCTAAACTATACTCCTTACTTATTATAGTACCAGGTATATCTATACCATTTTCATTCTTTCCAAATTCAAACCATTTATGTTCAATAATACGCGTCCAGGGAGTTTCAGCATCTGTATAATTTACAACTGCATTTCCCTGATGGTTTACTTCTTGCAGATATTCAGTTTCAAATCGGATAGAACGATATTCCAAATTACCAAATCTGTATTGATAAAATTCATCAATTGCTCCTGTATAAATTATTTTATTTGCAACGTTATCATAGACATCTTTCTGCTTTAGATAATCTGTCTCCAAACAAACCTCTATGTCCAAAAGCATATTTTTAACCATCCGTGTATAACCACCGATTGGAATTCCCTGATAAAGTGCATTAAAATAATTATTATCAAACAAAAAGCGGATTGGGAGTCTATTAATAATAAATGCTGGAAGTTCTCTGCAGGATCTTCCCCATTGCTTTTCCGTATATCCTTTTATTAACTTTTCATATATATCAAATCCTACAAGAGAAATTGCCTGTTCCTCAAGATTTTGAGGATTGGTAATTCCAGCACAATTCCTCTGTGATGCAATTTTTTCAAATGCTTCCTCCGGCGTTACAACTCCCCACATTTTATTAAATGTGTACATATTGAATGGAAGAGAATACAACTCCCCCTTATAATTTGCCACGGGGGCATTAATAAACCGATTGAACTCTGCGAATTGAGTTACATACTTCCAGACTCGTTGATTATTCGTATGAAAAATATGAGCACCATATTTATGAACCTGAATTCCTTCTATATTCTCCGTATAAACATTTCCTGCAACATGAGGGCGTTTATCAATTATCAATACCCTTTTTCCTGCCTTTTTTGCCTCGTGTGCAAACACAGCGCCAAATAAACCGCATCCCACAATTAAATAATCATACTTCATAGTCCGTCTCCCTCTTTCCTTTTTGCAGTTCCTCTATATACCCATCCAGCAACTCGTAAATCCATTCATTCAATCGTGAAACAGGAAATCCGGTTGATTTTGCTTTTTCCAGATCATAGCTTATGCCATCAACACCCTCTGCTCCAAAATGCGCCGCATAAAACGGACACAAATCACCGTCTTCCTGATAAATTGCTTGAATCCCTGATTTTTTTTCAATGTAGCTTATAATTTCTCCTACTGAAATTCTGCCTTCCGACGAAAAATTATAAATACCAGTCAGTTTATGCTCTGCCAGGTAAATCAGAAAATCTGCTTCTTCAGACGTTCGCACAAAAGCACAACTATAATTCATACTGTCTATTCGCATTGGTTTCTCCTGTATAATATGTTCTGCAATGAAAAACAGGCGCATATTTAATTCTTCATTTTCCAAGTGTTCCGTTTCTACTACAAATGGAATTCTTACAATACTGCTCGGTATGGCAGCAAATGACTGTAAAGCGGCACATTCTGCATAACGTTTACCGCAACCATACAACTCCTTATCTGACCAGGAAAATTCCAAAACCCTTGTATCCAATTCTGTTTCCCTCATTTCTAAATGGTGTCTTTGATAAACTGCCACAGAAGATATCTGAATATAGTGATCGCATTTTATATAAGTCAGTACGTATTTTACCGGATTTGAAACATACGCAGTATTATCGAATACAATATCAAACTTCATACCCTCTAAAGCACTTTTACAAGAAGCCTCATTAGATCGATCCAGAATTATTCTGAATACCTTATTATCAAAAGTATCCGAATGACATCCTCTGGTTGCAATTGTTACAAACCAATTCTTTTTCAACAATTTTTCCACCAAACGAATACCCATAAATCGAGTCCCCCCCAGTACCAAAACATTTTTAGAATCTCTATAGCGGTTCTGTAGAAACTGAAAAGTGGAATCAGGAACAATTAAGCGTATCAAATCAAACTCCTTAGTTTTTAGTAATTTTCTGACCTGAGAAGCACTAACTGGTTTCCCATTTACCTCCTTACGCTTTATCATTTCAAACGCAATTCCATATTTCGGGAGTAATCGCTTCATAGCTGCATTATACTGAGCCGTTATATGATCAAATGGCTCATCGCCGACAAATCGTATGTTAATTCCTAAAGAAGGTGCAATTCTGGCGCCAAAGATGCATACATCATCACTCGGATCAATTACAACATTTCTTTTCTGTTCTTTTAGAAAATATCCGCTAAATGTAGTTTGAGAAATAATGAACTTTCCGCTTGGTATCACAATTACATTTTCCAAATCATTGGTTCCTTTTCGTACTAAATCAATGCGGTCTATAAACGAAAAGAAGCTTCTATCCTCTTCTACGATAAATATGTATAACAGATCGCATTGTTTTCTTGCTTCCTCAATCAAATAACGATGCCCTAATGTAAAAGGATTACAATTCATAACGATTGATCCAACCCTTTTTCCGGTACTTTCCTCATTGCGAAATGACTGAATTTCTTTAATATATGTTTCCAACTCCCACTGCTCTTTCTCTTTCATTTCCAAATTCATGGTTGGAATAAGTCTGTTCCTATTTATCTTATTTATCTTATTTATTTTATTTAACTTCTCTCTGCTCAACAATACATGATGTTGAATCAATTTTGAAGCAATCAGCCTTCCAATTGCTTCATACCCCTTTGCATTCAAATGATAAGGATCTACATATATCTCTCCCATATTATGCGGACGATTCAGAACCTCCTTTCCATCGCACCACAAAAAGGACGTTCCATATATTTCTTTAAACAAATCAATAAAGTTATTCATTATCAAAATAATTATATCGCCATTCTGTGGCATATGATATTGAACAGACTTCCATATTTGAAATGCATTTAGACCTCCACCATTTGAACAATTTAAAACAGAATAGGGGGCCTCCTGATCATAATAATCATTTATCTCTCTCTGAACTACAGAGGAAATTGTACATTCATCATGTGTTCCAACTCCATAACATAAACTATTTCCAAAAGTATAAATCGTATTACTAAAATCAACTGGCGAATCTGTAGTAAGCCGGTATCCCTCTATACAGCTAACATATTTTCCAATGTGCGGTGTAATAAAATCGCAATCTAATCTATGATCTATGTTCATTCGCTGGCACACTTCTCTCATATATTCCTGATCATACCCATTGGCCTGAAATACCTTCTCGAATGTAATATTTCCTGGTACTTTTGACGTTATAAGAAGCTTTTCCCGTTCTGTTTTATTCTCAATCTCCCCTGCCGCTGGCATATTACAGATCACTAATTGAATATTGGGATATTTCTCCTTATAATTCAGAAGAGGATCCAGCAAGAAATGTTTTAAATGTGAATAATAGAGTAATTGACCTATTCTTTCAACTGATTTTCCATTCTCTCTTAAGTTGAGCAGATCAAGTGGAAACACGCCTTCTGCTAACAGAATAGGAACTTCCAGTTTTTTCATTTCATCCAAGGACATATATTTCATATGTATGTTACCAGCCCTAGGAAAGCGTACGTTTATATCCCGCTCCTTATCGCTGATCAATTCAACAATCTCAATTTCTTTATAATATGCCTGTTCCCAGAGAAATCCTGTCAATAAGTCTGTGCCATAGAGTGCTATCTGCCTTATCCCTTTGTCAATATAATAGTCAAAAGCAGTTCCGCCTGAAACCGCAATTACCATGGCATTATGCAAAAACACCTCATTCGCTTTTTTTATTTCATGCACGTCCTCCAAAGTATCATTTTTTTCTCTTCGACTTTCTGTATTGTTAAATTCGTTTGTACTATTTGAATGTGTTTCTTCCTTTTTACCTTCCGGCATGCCCGTACTGCATAATTTTTTCTCTCTATAGCAGGGAATCCCCTTCATATGCGTATCAAATGCAACAGAATCAATAACACACCTTAGATTTTTATCCACTACTACAATATTTAATCCTCTATGGTTTTCAGAATAATCTACTCCATCCACAATAATCGTAGCTACATCCCCTTGCCGATAAGATCGACTAACTATTTTAACACTTCTGTCTGAAATCATTCCATTATAAGCAACCCGCTCTTCATTCTTACTTAGAATCTCTCTTACCATCTGTCCACCATCTATAACAAGAACATAGCTTTTCCAGTGCTTATTAATAAGAATTTCTCTGCAGCCTAGGGCTGTCATCCTTCCAGCAATTTCCTCTTTTAATTCAAACCCTGGAGTATCTCGGACTGCAAGCAAGATTACTAATTCCTTCCTATAGCGGAAGAGCATATCCAAATATCCGTTAATTTCTGAAACTGTACAGAACAATCTCCCATTCAAAATGGCATTTATTTTTATATCTCTATAATAATCTTCTCTTTTTTGTAAATCCAATTTTCTATTTACAATATCAACAGAAGAAAATGGCTTAGCCGAATGACGATTTATATCCACTGCTTCCAAAAGCCATTGTGCGCTATGCTTTCTCTCTTTTTCTAATAATTTATAACTTTCTGAAAAATCCAGATTATCTAATAAACTTTTTTTCGTCTCCTCAATTGAAGTAACTAAACGATCCATTAAATGAAGCTTACTTAAAATAGTGTAAAACCGACTTGCCCCTCTGTTTTCATTTAATATTGCCACAAATGGAATTTGAAACAAAATAGCAAAACAAACACCATGATAAGAATCCGTTACAACAAAATCACTATGAATTAGACTATATAACCGTTCTTCAATCTTTGCCTGTCGAAGTTCGTACATATATTTTTTCTGTTCTATCTTCAACTTCTCTTCATTGGGACGAAACAGCATATCCCCGAATAGTTCTACTTCGCTGTTCATTTCTTCAGCGATATATTGCAGTATCTCGTTTTTTTGAGAATTTGGATCTAAAAGATATGCAAATATATGTGGAGTCTCTCTCTTTTCGCTTGTTTGCTCTGCCAGTCTGATAAAATGCTCTTTGTTACACAGAAAAATTGGATCTAATACCCATTCAGCATCAATACCAAAGGTATCCTTTGCTAAATCCACTCCATCCACTTCTCTCACGGAAAAGGCATCAAATTTCTGCATATAATGTGCCATATCTGCTCGTTGCTCTTCTCTGCCCCAAAATACATGATGCCCAAAGGAAGCTGCATAAGCCACCTTTCTGTGATTATCGCTCACCCAATCAAGGGTAACCATTTCTCCAAATCTATAATACAGGTCTGCATTAAAAAGCTGATCAGATCCTACCATAAAGGTTTCACAGACTTCATTCAATCTCCTCATTTCCTCTTTATTTTTTAATTCCAATCTTAATGCATTCGATGGGTATGGGTTTTTCTCATACACAAGTTCGAATGGAATTGGCGCTCGTCCACAACTTCTTGGTCTGGAAATCAACATCACCTGATAGCCGGAATCGCTCAAAAATTTATATAATGCAAAATATGTCAGAGAGCCTCCAAAATTAATATAGATCGGAATTCCTACCAATCCAATATCAAAACGTTCTGCCCCATAACTCCATCTCACCAGTTCTGGAAACTTTCTCTTCTCCAAATTCTTAAAAAATTGGTTCCGAGAAATATGATTTCTGGGCGAACAAACCAGATTACTATTTCCACTAATTACCGCATCAAGAGACGCCTTTTCCACTAATTTTGCCTTTCCAATTATTTTTTCAAAAAGCATCTTCCCTTTAGGATTATTAAGTAAAACCACACTGGTTCCTTTTCCATCATTCCATTCTGGTTTATATTTTCCAATTCCCCAGAAATCACCAATCGTAATATCTCCCTGTCTCGGCAACCTTGCAAATGGACAACTACCACAGGCCTCATTTCTATTTACCCCACACAAATAACTCCAAAAATATGTATCCTGTTCACAAGGCTCATTATATCGCCCTGTTTGCTCAAAATCTATAGTCATCGATGCATGCCAGCCATACTCCTTGTCTTTAAAACCCACATGCGTCATTTTTTTATTTCCATGTACATCTGAAAGATATTTCTTAAATGCTTTTACAGAAGGTATGCCATGACAGATAAGATCAACTGTAATCAGATTCTCATTTTTTCCTATCTCCCCCACATACGAATAAAGCCCGGCAATCTGACAGGGACAACCAGTAAAAAGAACCCTTCTATTTGCTTTCAGTTTCTCCAATACATCACAGTATATGTGATTTACATCACTCATAATATATTTCGACCCTCTTAACTTAGCAATATCCTTTTTATCTTCTATCAGGATATGTTGAGTTGTAAAATCCTCCCGATATGCTACTCCGACAACACAACCATGCTCTTCCAGAATTACATTTGCCAGACATTCAAATACTCCGCCGGAAGAAGATCGAATGCGTATATCATCCTCTGCCATAAAAGCATAGCAGTCAGGCTTCTCCTCATTAGAAAAGACAGGGTGGTTCACAGGGCAATAATCCCTGCATAAATTACAATCTACACAAAGTGTTTTATCTATTATCGGTTTATAGAAACCATCCTTATCCAACTGCATTTTAATTGCATGATTTGAACAAATATCAGCACAGGCACCACATCCGGTACATTTTTTTGGCAATCCATGTTTCTTCATCATTCTTTCTCCTCTAAATCAAATACCAAGATATTCTTTCCAGAATTCTATACTCATTATCTCATCTTTTCGCTTTTCATATTCTTTACAGACTTTGTCATAATATTTTCTCGTTTTCTGTACTAATTTCATATAAGCTTTCCCTAATGCTATCATTTCCTTCCTGCTATAATATGTTTCAAACCCCTTTTTACTTGTAATATCATAGTTTAATGCTCTCGAAGCATGATGGAAATAAGCAATATGCGGATTAATGACTGGTACAATAACTGTCCTGGTCACTTTTCCCAAAAAACCATTCAATGTAAGTTTTCGTCTCAATTGCTGTTTCCTACTTTCGCAAAATTGCAATGTCTTTTCATATTCCGGATAGGAAAATGCAATATCAAGTTCATCAACATACTGTAATCTGTATCCATGTTCTATCACCCATTGATTTAATTCTTCTCCATCCTGATTCTTTAACCAGTCAATTCCTTTCATAAAATCATCTATTCCCTGCAAAAGCAACCATGCATTTTTATAACGAAGTGTAAAAACCTCATGAAAAAATTCCATGCGAAAATCTTTTATAAATTTTAATCTGTCATACGACAAATTACGAACTGCATTATCAATCAATCGATTTCTAAAAATGTAATAATACATAGCAGAATTGTATTTAAATTCAAAAGGTTCATGCCAGACACAAATTCCATTCACCAAAATTAATCGCGTCATATTTCGCAATCCATACTCAACATCATCACCACGAATGAAAATTGGAAGTGGTAAATTATCATCTCCTAATAAAAACATTGGAATTGTACAATACCACCATGCGTTGAATTCAGCCTTTTCCTCAAATTCATTATATAGACAGGCATCTAAAGTCCTAAGATCGAGTCCTTGCTTCATACTAATCAGGTTTCCGTTATTCCAAACAGCGCCAGCCTCTGTCTGATACCATTGATTATCTGTTCGTAGCATTGCCCCACCAATATAACTATCCTGATATTGTGGTTTTAATAGTGTTAGCAGTCTATATGTACGATAGATAGATTCAGGTTGAATAACTACATCATCATCCATCAGAATTACATGTGTTATTTTTTTATGAAATCGTTTCGCTTCAATTAATCCTCTTGTAAATCCTCCGCTTCCTCCCAAATTCTTGTTTTGATAAACATGAATGTGTTCATGCTTTAACTGTGAAAGATCCAATGTGCCTCCATTATCAGAGATTAGAATATCTAAATTGTGATATAGTTCAGAATTTGGATTTTCCAATAATTCTTTTCCTATCTGTTTCATGTTCTTATAAATGTACTTTTCTCTCTTAAAAGTACATATAATGATCGCTAATGCCACCAGTTTCTTCCGTTCTTCCGATTCTTCCGAAAAATAGTATCCCTCATGAAACTCTGATCCATCCTTAAGTGATGTTATACTAAAAGCATACATTCCCTGATCATATTCCGTATCGAATTTTATAAAAACCGTTTCTAATTTTCCCCTTGTATTAATATATTTTTCTCCAACAGTCTTTGAAAGAATCTGATTCACTTGCTTTTCTCTGTACAAAAGTGAGAGTCGGAATTTTCCTCTTACCATTATCGCCACACCCACATTACTAATTAAAGTATATTTCAACCATTTTCCAATAGAAAAGCCGTTAAAATATGTATCAAAACATATATCAGCATCTTTATTTAAAACAATATAAGCATCCGGAAAAAAATATTTAACATTACCATATCGACGAAAAAATAGTAATTCTTCTGTACAGTTTTCAGTTGACGGATAAATAATGTTTTGCAATTTTAAAATCTTTTTTTTATCTTCCTGCATTATCCCAACCTCATTTCTCCTTATATTTTCCTTTGAACTTAATTGCTGCATACCTCCATAAAATCGCATTCCTCCATTTCATTCCCTTTTGTTTCAGCATATACTTATGATATATTTCTGAATTTATTTTTTTCAGCCAGCTCAATCCTTTCATATAATCCAGGAATCCCTGAATTATCATATATTCAGTTATCCAGTCTTTACTTAAATGAGATTCGCTAATTGCTGCCTTCCATTCTTGGAATATAATAGCTTTGTCATTTCTTAATCCGTAATATTCATTAACAAACAATGAATTTCTTGTATCATAATATTTAATAATTGGTGACTGACGATATTCATACGTTTCATGCCACACCTGAATTCCGTTAAGCACAATTGGGCTACCACCATGCCTAAGTCCATATTCAACATCATCACAATGCAAAAAAAAGGGAAGCGGATCATTTTCTTTTACAAATCCCATTGGAAAACACGCAAACCACCAACCAGAATATTCTCCGATTAAATCATTCATTTCTAATAAGTGATTTGTCTCTGTCATATCCATATTTTTACCTATATGTATAAGATGTCCTTCATTCCAAATTTCGACTGCTGTATATTGTATTCCCTTTTTATCCATGCGGAACATCCTTCCAGCAATTACTTCTTTCTGATATTCTTCCTTCAGATAACTCAGTAATGCAAATAAGCGATAAAAGGATTCCATCATAAACTCTACATCATCATCCATAAAAATAACGTTTGTAGTTCCAAAACCTGTTCTTTTTCTAACTTCTTTTATTCCTCTAAGAAACCCGCCTGATCCTCCTGTATTGGAGTTATGCAACAAAAAAATGTTATGATCTGTCCTCTCCTCCAATTCTGACGCATTATCTATCACAATAACCTGCATTCTTTTATACAAAATACTTTTAGGATTATAAAATTCACTATTTTCCAGTTTTTTTATATTATTAAGCAGTTGTTCTTTTCGATGATAAGTGCATATAATATGACTAATATATATCACTCTTCTTTCAATTAAAGCAGTGTAGTAACCGGCCTCTGTTATCACAACATCTGAATACGCCTCCACTTTATAATAAATTTTCCCTCCTAAAAAACCTTTCAATCTATAATTAAATAGAACTGTCAGTTCCCTCATTTCATTTTCCGTATTAAATTCAATCTCCTGCATTTTCCTTTCTTCATCCTTTGTCCATAAAAACAAACAAATTTTTCCCACCCCTGACAAAATCAACCTCAATCTCCAGGATTCCATTCCTGTATATCGATTCCAGACATCCATATCAAATAAATTCAAATATGTTTTTGTAGTCACAGAAGAATCTTTTTTTATATACAATTTGTTATCATTAACTTCTACCCTCCCCCTTTTTCTAAAGTACATTTTCTCCTCATTACATACATCATCACAAAAAATTGTTGATTGTAATCTCATTTTTCTATTTCCTTTTCGTATTAATCTAGCTTCCACTCTTTCCATAAGCTGCACACACCTCCCTCGCCTCTCCCACCATCTGCAGCCTCCCCTTTTCAATCCACACCACCTTGGTACAATTCTCCAATATCGTCCCCATACCATGCGACACCATCAGCACCGTACTCCCGCTGTGGATCATCTCCTTGATCCGCTTCAGGCTCTTCTTACGAAAGAATTCATCTCCCACACTCAGCACCTCATCCAATATCAGGATCTCCGCCGCTTCCCCTGCTGTAGCAATTGCGAAGCCCAGTCTTGATACCATGCCACTGGAGAAGTTTTTCACCTTTTCCTCCATGAAGCCCTGAAGCTCTGCAAACGCAACGATCCTTTCATAGTGCTCATCCAAAAACCTCTTACTGTATCCGATAATGGCACCATTCAGATATACATTTTCCCTCGCCGTAAGCTCTATATCAAAACCAGTACCCAGCGTCAGAATCTGGATCTTTCTCTTATCTACAATCACTCTTCCATCCGTCGGCTTCAATGCTCCTGCCACGATTTTAAGCAATGTACTCTTTCCGGAACCGTTGCTTCCGATGATCCCAACGATTTCCCCCTGATACACATCAAAGCTGACACAATTCAGTGCCAGAAAGTTCCGATATCCAGTTTGGTGCTTCAGCTTCTGGATCAAATAATCCTTTAATCCAGAAACATTACTTGTAGATATCCGAAACTGCATGGATACGGATTCAACCCGGATCACCAGTTCCTTCCTCCAGCTATCCTCAAGCACCCGCTCTGCTTCGCTCAGCACTCGTCTCACTGTCTCGTCCAATTCTGTAGAATATATCTCCAACGCATCCATATAGAAATTATCCACCTCCTTCTTTTGATGTTTACAGCTTCTGCATAACCAGATTCTGTTTTCTCCGGAAGAATCGGAAGCCGAATATAAAGCTAAGCCCTGCTGCAGCAATAAGCTTTATCCATACCACATAATCCGGCATCCGGCCATACATGACACATTCCCGCGCAATATATACGGACAGATATATTGGATTAAAGCTGATAACCGCCTGCATAATCTCCGGCAAGGCATCCGCCGGATAAAATATCGCAGACAGATACATCCATAAGGTCAGCAAAATCCCATATAAGTACTTAATATCTGCAAAAAACACATATGCAATGGAAAGAAAATAGCTGATTCCCGCTGCAAACAGCAACACAAGCAACACATCAATTGGAAACAGCAACATCGTCCAGACCGGCTGAATATGAAATACGACCAGCATACATATATAAGCAGCAAACGTATACCCGAAATTTACAAGAGCGGTATAGACCCTAGACAGTACAAAGGTCTGCTTCGGCAATTTTGATTTCAAAAGCAGGCTCTTATTATCCACCAGGGCAGTCATTGCCGCATTTGTTGCACTGCTGAACAGATTCCAGATAATACTTCCCGTCAGATAATATATTGGATAATTATCAATCGCACGCCGGAACATAGTAGAGAAGATCAGTGACATTACTGCCATAGTCAGCAATGGATTCAACACACTCCAGATAATCCCCAGATAGCTTCTTGCATACTTGCGTTTGATTTCTCTGGCAGTCAGTTCCCGAATTACAAAAAAATACTGACTCTGATGCCTGTCCTCCTCTCCCTTTTCCTCTATATCTTCCTCTGATATGTCAATCCCTTGAACATATCGCAGACCCAGACAGGCCAGGATAAACAGCAGAACAATAACTGCAAATAGCAGAAGCGACCACTCAGAATGCAAATAATCAGTTATCCCTGTATGAACTGCGGAATGAACCGGATTTCCTCTGTATTCTGCAATGCATATAAATTTTCCAATACCCTTCATGTCTCTTAACCCTGCTTCTGTTTTCATTTGTTACCGCTTCCGCCCGCTTTCCTCAGACTCCAAACTGTTTTCGGAGATAAACAACTGTTTTATACCAGCGGATATGCTTAAGCTCCTCCCGAATCCTTCTCTTTTTCCGGCCGGGAGGAATACTGATCCGGCTGACTGCTCGGACTGCACTACCCTCCAGCCAGGCACTTTCATGAATACTCTGCTTTTCTATCCCCATAATAATCAATAACTTATTCCACAACCGCTGCTCCCGTATCTGTGCCAGTGTCAGATCTGCCGCCACTCTTTGATGGTCATGATCCAGAAGATCATCTGAAAAATAATTATCTCCGTAACATGCCAGTTCCAGTGCAGTGGGCTTCGCCATAAACGGTGTCAACAATTTCTGAGCCAATTCGGTGCGATCCGATATAGTAACAGGATGATACTCCTTCAAAAACATCCGAAGCACTTTTATATTTCTTTTAATTTGCTTGTGATTTGGATTGCTGTTTTCCTTTTTCACTGCCATATATCCTTCCGATTCCCGAATATATCCGATCACCATTCCCTCTGGAGAAGACACGATCGTCTCAAACAGAGAGTTGCTAAAGTTCGTCTTACGCCTTATCCCCTTTCTATCTGAAAAATAGTAAGGGTGAAATTGATTCCGCTTCCTTTGTCGGGGCTGCTCATACATTCCAAAATAGTACCCCTCCAGGGATATATCCTCTGAAACACTTTTTACCAGAGCTTCAATAGAATTCTGAAGTGTTCCGATCCAACCGCTATCTACCAGTGCATAAGGAATCGGATCACATAGCCCCTCCTGCTTCAGATATCCTATTGCATCATCATAAGCCTGCAACGAATGACTCCTCATATAATTCCGGATCTGCTTACTTTTCTGTATATGCTTGTACAGTCTCCGGATTTGCGGATAATTCAACATTCGGCCTGTCATTCTTTCCCAGCCAATTTCCCGGATCACATTCTGAATTTCCTCATTTGTCAACGCTCCCCGCCTTAAAATCTTCTCAACTGTGACATTGATTCCGCCAAAAAAAATACTGGCAAGTCCCTGCTCTAAATCCAGATGATATCCAGGTACCCGCATAGAATATCTGGATACCTGTAAATATCGGCACTCTATCGGGAGGTTCCCTTGCTCAACCATCTCCTGCGCGATCAGATACATCTGATACCCATCACGGCTCAAGAAATACAATCGTCTTTTTCCATTCTGTTCTGCATGTCTTAAAACCCATCTGACATATTCCACTAACGGGGGAACGATCACCATAAGGTATAACCGTTCATCCGCTTTCAGCCTATGTATTCTATCAATCCTGCGAATGGCCTCCCAATAGTCAGGATACTGCCTTAATATCCTCTCATACTGTTCCATCCGGTTATTTCTCCTTTTCTGCCAGTTCTTCCGGTTTATCACAACCCTGACCTCCATGATTCCTCCCTGCCTCTTATCTGGTATTATATAATCCTTTCGTTGGCTTCTATACACTCATACAGAACTTCTTCTTCCTGTAATGCACACTCTTTCCGCTTTACCACGCTCAAAATTTCAGGAGGAACCATTCCCCCGACAATCGGACGAAGCACATAGAACCATCCTCTGGGAAATAAAATTCCCATCTGCTTAAATCCCCGATAACGGCATCCTGCCTCATTCCAGCGATGCTGCATGCTTCTTCTGCGATAAGACCGCTCATCTTCCCGATAGCAGAACAGATACTGCTGAATATTGGCTCCCCGGAGCCCCGCACATTCCAGCCGCATAAAAATTTCATAATCCTCACAGCGCAACATTTCTTTTGATTCCATATATCCTGCATTCTTTTCAAATATCTCCCTGCGGTACATGACAGTGGGATGAACATAAGGAGAATAACATAAATAATCATTTCTACCAGGCAGCGGCGGCATATCACGTCTCCCCCAGATTCCAATATTATCAAACAGCTCTGTATTACAGCCGCACCAAGCATATTTTGAATAACTATCTAAAAACTGTTTTTGAATCAGGATACGGTTTGGATAAGAAATATCATCTGCATCCATTCTGGCTATATATTTTCCCTTTGCGATACCAATGCAGGCATTTAGAGAAAAGGCAAGACCATGATTCTTTTCCGTTCCGATCAGTTTTACTCGATCATCCAGTCTCTCTACCTCTCTTAACAATTCCGTTGCTTCCCTACCGGAACCATCATTGTAGATAATAAATTCAAAATCCTGAAATGTCTGATTCAAAATAGAATTGACCGCATCCAGCAACTCTCTTCTGTTTCGTTGATTATAAACACCCATAATGACGGATATCTCCGGCATATGCTTCTCCTCCTGCCACTCTCTGGCTCAATGTATATTTTCCTGCAAGCTACTTGCCTGGTCTGCTTTTCTGTAAATCTCCTGCATCCGAATTGCAGTCTCCTGAATACTAAACCGTTCTGCTGTTTGTCTGCATTCCCTTGACAATCTGCTGCGATACTCTGCATCTCCATACAGATACTCAATGGCACGCCGGAATGCAACTACGTTTTCAGCCGGACACACAATTCCATTTCCTCCATCTTCCGCATATTCTCTGGTTCCTCTGTTATCTGCAACGATCAAAGGAACTTCACACGCCAGAGCCTCTACTGCAGCAATACCCAGTCCTTCCCGAAGGGATGGAAAGGCAAACACATCCGCTGTCTGTAGAATCTCCTCCATATCTGTTCGATATCCCAGAAGACGTATATATTGCTCCAGATGCTTTTGTTTTATCAATTTCTCCAAAATCTTTTTTTCAGGCCCGGTTCCGCAAATGCTATAGTATATATCTGCATTTTTCATCTGTTCAATGGCCTCAATAACAACCCTCTGATTCTTATTCTCATTTAGCTCTGCTGCAGTTACAATATGAAAGGCTTTCTCTGGTATACCCAGCTCCTTCCGTTTACTTTTTACCAGCTCCGGCCTATGATGAAATCGTTGCAGATCCACACCAACACCATGAATCTGTTTTACAAAGCCTCCTTTATTCAGATGAAAATCAGCGGCACGCAGATAATCCTCACCATTAATCGTAACCAGTGCATCTGTCCATCTTGCCAGAAAACGTTCAACCGGATAAAAGCATAACCAGTTTTTAACCGGTGCGCCTTTATAAAAATGAAACCCATGTGCTGTATAAATGACATAAGGTCTTTGCCTGCTTATTTTTGCTGCACATCGTCCTGCAGCACCACCCATTGGATTATGGCAGTGAATCATATTGATTTCTTCCTCATCAATGATCCTTCTTAACTGCAAAATGGCTTGTACATTTTTTCCCAGTCGTGCTGGTGATTTCTCAATATTGATCTGATGCAGGATGATTCCCTTTGCCTCTAGTTCTTTTTTGTCAAAATAGTAAACAGGGTGATAAAAATTAGATGCATAATGCACCTCATACCCCATATGCTGTATCAGTTTCACATCATTTTCCAGAAACTGTGGCAGGAATCCGCTGACTGTTGTTATGTATAAGACTTTCTTTTTCACCTTATACTATTCCTCTGATAATGTATTATTAATTAATTCCTTTGCCTGATCGATATCCTTTTGTTCAGGCAGCATAACATAGACAGTAACAGAAGGCATGGAATATGTAGTCGCATGACTCCCTGTTCCGGTTACAGTATAGCTGTTAACCTCCCATACCGTATTCTCTTTCAGTTGATATTGAACCAGATCGTATAGGACCTCCGATGGAATGTCAGTTTGAACGGCATCGGACAGTTTATCCAGAATTGTGTCATAATTTTTCAGCATCTCCACAGAAGTCAGCTTACGGATCATTGCCTTTATTACCTCCATTTGATTTCTTCCCCGCTGAATATCACCGGAAGCAAATGCATAGCGCTCCCTGGCAAATGCCAATGCCTCTATCCCTGATAAATGATTATACCCTGTTGTATAATGTCTGACCGGTTCTACTGTGAAATCATATTCTGAATAAACATCAATACCACCTAATGTATCGATCACCTGCTCAAAGCCGCTAAAATTCATACGTAGATAATAATCAATTTCTATTCCATATAACTCCTCCAAAGCGCCCTCGGAACACGGAATCCCGTATAGGCCTGCATGGGTAAGCTTATCCTTCGCTCCAGATTCCGGAAGTGATATATAATAGTCTCTTGGTGTATTGATTAACTGAATCTGCCCCTTTTGCCGATTAATCACTGCAAGTATATTCACATCGCTTCGGCTCTTTACATTCACACCTCCAAACGTATCAATACCGCTAATATATACGATCAGACAATCCTCTTTACGGGAAGGAATATCCATTTGCTCTTTCGAAACCGCTTCAGCATCCCTCCATGTATTCGTCTTTATAACTTCCATATCTATAGTTTTCAATATCCGTATCTGCGCCGCAAAATCCTCATAACCACTCTGTTCAGCAATTAATCCAACATAAGCCTGATTCAAAATAATAGCTTCCTCCATCCCTGTTAATAAACCATCTGTCAGGCCTAAAGCATTTCCGTATTTATGATAGGAAACATCGGAATCAACACATTCATCAATTATCTGCATTATTTCTCCTGCTGATTCATCCTCCATATATCCCACCGGATATCCACTTATATCTGAAATATATACTGCCGGGCTGTCTTCTAAAACTATAACTGCCATCTGAACAATCTCTGTGTTGGCAGTCTGACTCATTCGTTCAAAGGTATGATCTAATTTCAGCACAACACCGAGTCCCCAGATCAAACAACCGGAAACTACAAGAGAAATTACAGACATAAAAACTGCCATTATCTGCTTTCGAGCTGCTATACCCGTTAATACATTGAAAATAACTACTGCCAGAATACCGCTTATGATATACTCCCATGTCAGGATTTGCATAGAAAGCAGCTTAATCAATAAGATACCTGCGATCAGAGCCTGAATACTTATCAGGATTAAAATGATCCTTTTTATAACAAGATGACTCTTTTCTGTTATAACATTCCTTTTCTGACTTACGTTTTCCTGTATATTATCTGATTTGTAATTTATTATTCTTTTATTCATTTCATTATAATTTCGACGCTTTTCGTCACTTTATTCATATTTTCACCGTCTATAGTATATATTTTTTGCTTATCAATGTCAATAGTCTGTGTATTGTTTGTTTAATATCGCATATAATTTATTATAGGTTCAAAAAATCAGTTGAGAATTTCATAAAAATGTACTTAGAATCCGGCAATGGAAAACACATTTAGATTAATTATAATGAGGTGACAGTATTGGCTAATGTAACGGAAATCCTTGGTCAACGAATTCGATTTTATAGAAAACAAAAAGGGATTAGTCAAGAACAATTATCCAAACTTGCTGATCTTCATCCCACATATATCGGACAAATCGAGCGGGGAGAAAAAAACGCTTCCATTGAAACAATTTATAAAATATCAATGGGTCTTCAAATTCCAATTATCCAACTGCTTGAAAAGATAGATGAATATCCTTACTCTCTTTCTGAATCCCTTGAAGAAAGAGATAAGAAGGGAACAACCTCCAGAAGTATTCCGTTGCAGGCTTATGACCTTATTTCTGAACAAAATACTGAGGATCAGAAGAATCTGTTGAATATCCTCATATATTCATTAAAATTAAAAAGATAGAATTGTGTATAAAGATAAAAGGATGGAGATTCATATTCTTTCATGATCTCCATCCTCTTGTTTATAATATCTTATTCTTACCCTCTCAGCTTCTTCACCGTAGACTGAATTGACTGATTGAATTCCTCCTCCGATGAATTCTGGAAGACGATCAGCTCCTTGATATTGGTCGGTGCATTATAATTCTGGGATGCTACATATTCATCCCAATGCTCCAGCTTCCAGGTATCACGGTCAGAGTTCCGCTTGATCATCCGCTGATGACATACCTCAATGGATGTATTCACCCATACCACTACCAGCTCCGCATCCTTTCTGGCAAGTCGTTCCCGCAGCTTGTTCAAATATGCGTCATCCCGGATCTCGTCCGTAAAAGGTGCATTGATCAATACAGTATCATTATATTCCAATGCTTCCATGGCAATATCTAAAATAGCATAATACTCATAGTCCCGAATCTCCCGCTGAAAGAAATCAGAAGAGCGGTTGTATTCTTCATTTGCCACTTTAAATATCTGCTTTGAAAGCACAATCAATGTATCTTTATCAAGATATACACAATTTGTTAAAGCCTTCGCCAACTGCCTCGTTACATGGGTTTTACCGCATGCCGGTGGTGAAGTAACTAAAATTAAGTGTTTCATTGTTGTCCCTCCTGGTAAATTATAACTATTGAAAAATTTTAGCATAGATTTATTTCTTATGCAATACATTTTCGCAGTTGCGTAGTGGATTCATCCATTCCTTAATGCCGGCCGCCTCCGCCGCTGTGTCCGCCGCCTCCACCGCCGCCTCCGCCACCACTGCTGCCGCCTCCGCCGCTGCTGGAGGTATCAATGTGACGCTGGGTTGTATGCTTGGAGAGAAAGATGTCCCGCTTCGCGGTGATATTCGCCTGACCGCCCTGTACATACGTTGACATACTGGTCGTCTTCTTTCCTAATTTCTTTCCCAGGTTCACCAGAAGAAAGATAACAACCACAATCAGCGGTATTATAAAAATATATGTATCCTTGATGTGTACCTCGATGAGGTTTGGTCCTACCATATCGGCTGTCAGATGATTCAACATCCGGCGATAACTGCGGTACGGATTCACATTGGAATATTCCCACACGTCCTGTTCCAGTTCCTCCAGCTTTGTATCGTCCAGATAAATCCTATATGCCTGGTCATAAAAGGAATTGCCGGAAGCACCCTTATATGCCAGAAATGCCGATTCTGCATAACCATTCAGATCATACCAGTTATCAACATAGATCACACCGGCTCCCGTAGAATCTCCGGCTGTAGGATAATCTGTGGTCGTATATTCTGCACCGGGAGCACTGTTATGTCCGTCATAGCCAAACTTAAAATACTCATAGAAGTTCTCTGCAAAATAAATCGTGTTGTTATAGCTTGAATCATAAGGATCACTCCCTACATCCTCATCGATCGTTACGATCACAATATCCAGTCCCAGCTGATCCTGCTTCCGGTCGATCAGCTTCTGAAGCTTCTCCTCCTGCCGGTCCTTCAGTACATCCGCATAGTCAAAGACCCGCCGGGTGGTAGTACAGTCATTATTGTTCCGTTCGCCGGTCTGTCCTTTTCTTGCCGCCAGACCGATCTGTGTATAAACAAAAGGAAATAAAGCCATTCCTGCGATCACACAGCAGAGGATTATTAAAAAACGTATATACTTCTTCATCCTAGAATACCTCCACAAAATACTGCAGCACCCGCATGAACAGCATAAGACCGGCAAGCAGCGCTGTACCTGAGAACAGAATCCGTCCTGTGCTCCTTGGCTGCTTTCCATATACCTTGCCCGTCTGTCCGTTAATGTAATACTCGTAATCCGTATTGTGATACCGATAGACATAACGCCAGACCGGCATCATGGCAAATTCTCTGGCAGTGGGATGATGCAGGATTTCCTGTCTGGTCGGCGTCAGGGTACTATAGCCGGTCATACTGGATTGCAGCCAGGCCCTGGTATCCTTTTCCGCCTTCTGCTTTGCTCTTGGTTCCAGCTGATCCGGCGGCTGATTAAAGGTCTCTGCTTCAAATCCGGACATATACTTTGCCTGAAACTCCTCCAGTTCCTGATATTCATAAGGCTCCATAATATCCATGATATTGTCCGGCATCCGGATGGATGCATCCACCGGAATCCGTTTAAAATCAATATCTATTTCCCGATATACCTGAAACTTGGAGGTTTCCGTATACTCTGTGTCACCGCTTTGCCATGACCGCACCTTTGTACCAATCCCGTCCCAGACTGCATGGGATGCATAACTGTACATCCAGAACGGGACGTAATCGCCCTCCAGATGTTCCAAAGTCCGTTCTGACAGGAAATCCCCGGGACAAAACAACTTATCCTTGAACTCCTTCCGCAACAGCTCCGTTGCCTGCTCCTTCGTAAAGCGGAACGGAAGCACCAGATCCGGTCCATACGGATATGTAATCTTCTCATCAATGATATTATAAGAACCACAATATTCACATCTGGTTGCAGAAGTAAATTCATTTACCTTTAATCCTGCTCCGCAGGAAGGACAGGAATAACTGTCCTCCTGCTTTACAATCTCATCCGTATCCACTGAATTACAGCTCATACACAGCATATGCCGGCCTTTCGGGTCATACACCACATTACCGCCGCAATTAACACACTTAAATTGCATGATCGTCTCTCCCTTTCAAAGCTAACATTACGATTTATCTAAGGTTCCATTCTCCATCTGCTCCTGAATATTCGTATCCCTGGCATTCCTCTTCGGATCTGAACAACCGGCGAGTGCGATCAGCAGTACAGCTAATATCCCCATTAATATCATCCGTTTTCTCATGATTCAGCCTCCCATAATTCCAACGTTTCAGCCATATGGAAATCCCTCCGGATACCCACTGACAGATAAACCTGTCTAAGCCCTTTTTTGATCCTTGCATGGCTGAATGATTTAAAATATTATAACATAATTCAACAATACAAGCAATCGTGCATAGTATATCATTGTAAACTTATCATTGGAGGCAATGACATGAGCGATTTATCAGCAACTCAATGCGGAGGCGGATGCGGTAACAGTGTATTTGGCGGAGGTAATTGCTCCTGCATCATCATTATCCTGCTCTTACTCTGCTGCTGTGGCGGCGGCAATGGCATGTGCGGCAATAACGACTGCGGATGCGGTAACAACGGATTTGATTCCTGCTGGATCATCATCCTGCTCCTGTTATTCTGCGGCAACGGTAACAGCTGCGGATGCGGTAACAGCTGTGGATGCGGCTGCTAATCTGTGCTTTTACACAATGAACTGTGGGAACTGCCATCCGGCAGTTCCCTTTTTCCTTTGCAGGATCTCATAGTAATCTGCTTCTAAATTTCTGCATATAGTATAAAGAAGCACAGTATAGTAACAAATTCCAAGCCCGTCGGTATCATCTGGATACTCCAAGCATGAAAGGATCCGATATGAATGAGCCATTTCAACATCCTCTTGACAAAATTTATCCCAATAACAGTCTTCTGATATTGGAAGCCATGATTCCATATGTAGATCCGTCCCTGAAGCTTCCACTTGCCATGCTGATCAAAATTCAGGAGCTGCGCATTCTGATGCAGGTTCTGAGCAGTCCCTCCCGAACGGAAGCCTGCGGTTTAAACCGGGGAAATGGCAATACGGAAGAATTACTGAACACGCTTTGCCGGGCAATGGGATTTGATTTTATGGAACAGATGAATACCATCAACAATATGCAGAATATGATGAATACCATGAATGCTATGCAGACGATGCAAAGTGATACCTCCATGTCCGCCTTTGATCTTATGAAGAATATGCCGGATTTCAGTCGGGAGCCTGCCACTGCTCCCGATGACAGGGATGGAGATACAGTCATCCCGTTCAATCAGCACCCCCCTCAGGAAGAAACACGGGAATTCGCATCTGAAACAAAAAGTGACATGATCGATGCAATACGTCAAATATTATCCGAACAGGAAGGAGAACCTTATGAATCGTGATCAATTACGCAACATATCCCCAGCCAAGCTCCGTATACTGCTGGATCTGATGGAAGAAAGTAAAGGAAAGGGACCGGAAGCCCTCATGCCCATGCTGATGCAGGTCAACCAGAAAATGCAACGCCAGGGAATTCAGTTCACACCGGAGGAATCTCAACTTATGCTTGACATGCTAAAGCAGGATATGTCACCGGCAGAGGTTAAAAAGGTGGAAATGATGCAGAGCATTCTGGCAAACTGGCAGCACTGACCCGGAGCTTCCGTCTGGTCATCCTATTCCCATTTGTCAATTTCCCGGTTCCGGATCGCAAGGTTATGAACATAATGCTCCAGTTCCTCCCGGGACTGGAATTCAGACAAATGCTTTAGCACCTGTTCCTTCGATACATTATCATAACCATTCAGCACTTCATCCAGGGCCTGCTCCTTCGGGGGTTCATCTCCCAAATAGCCTGCAAGCGCTGCCATAAACGGAGTATTCTGAAAATAATATTCATTGTTTAACATAACATCACCTCTCTGCCCTTAGTATGCGGCAAAGAGGTGATGTTATAATGGTAAATTATGTGTATGCGTTAACTTCCCTTTGATCACTGACTTTATTATTGCGAATCACTTAATTTCTTTGCCGGAAGAACTACAAAAAGTAATTCAAACAGCGCCCAGATCCCATTATAGATGATTATTATGACCAGTCCGGAAAATCTCGTTAATACCAGGCTGATAACCAAAGCGGATAACAGTATTATGATCAGTGAATTCTTATATATTCTATACTCTTTCAAGGACGCGTTTCTCTTCCTGTTGAAACCGATCAGGCCGAACGGAACAAAAAGAACCGCAGAAATCATTGTGATCAGCAAACCATATGCAACCGCGGATATCAGGGAAAACATGCTGTCTAGTCCATATCTGCAAAGAGTTACAAGAGGAGTTACATCTTCCCCGTCCAGGAACAGACTTGCATCAGAACTGCCGACCACCGGAATACCGGAATGATATAGCTCATAACTATACCCGACCGCCAGATAGCATAATATACCAGTGAACGTATAGTATAATACCAGTCTGATGATTTTATCTGTCTGCATAAACCCCTCTCTGATCTTCCCTATTTCTGCACAATATTTACAATCTTTCCCGGTACATAAATCTCCTTCACGATCGTTCCGGTCAGTTTCTCTGCAACCGCTTCCTTTGCTCTCGCAAGAATGGAATCCTTCTCCTCCTCTGCGCCGATCATGATCGTAGCTCTCGTCTTGCCATTGATCTGAACCGGAATCTCAACCTCATCATCCTTCAGCTCTGCCTCATCGTAAACCGGCCATGACTGGTGGAATACTGAATACTCTCCTCCAAGCTGTTCCCACAGTTCTTCCCCGATATGAGGCGCAAACGGTGCGATCATAAGAACTGCAGCTTTTAATGTCTCCCGGTCTACGCCAGTGGTCTTTGTCAGTTCCACAAACTTGTTATTATATTCCATAAATGCACTGACAACCGTATTTAGGCTGAACTGTTCAAAACGTGTGGTAACATCCTTGATCATCCGGTGACGCAGCTTCACTAATTCTCTGGTTTCCGGCACATCCCGGCCCCTATTGGAGATAACCATATTATAGAACCGGTTCATAAACCGGAATACACCGTCGATTCCACTGTCATCCCAGATCGAATCCAGTTCCGGCGGCCCGATGAACAGTTCATACAGCCGCAGGGAATCACAACCGTAATTCTGTACCATATCATCCGGAGATACAATATTTCCAAGTGATTTGCTCATCTTGGTCGCAGCTCCGGTCTCCTTGTCCCTGCCACAGACCATGCCCTGGTTAAAGAGCTTCTGGAACGGTTCCTTAAAATCCACAACTCCGATATCATGCAGGAACTTGGTATAGAACCGGGCATACAGGAGATGCAGCACTGCATGTTCTACACCGCCGATATACATATCCACCGGCAGATACTGGTCTGCCTTTTCCCGGCTGACTAATTCCTTCTCGTTCTTCGGATCAACATATCGCAGAAAATACCAGGAGGAACCGGCCCACTGCGGCATGGTATTGGTTTCCCGTTTTGCCGGTTTTCCACAGCACGGACAGGTCGTATTCACCCATTCTGTAATGCCTGCCAGTGGTGATTCTCCGGTTCCGGTAGGCTGATAGCTTTCCACGTCCGGTAACAATAACGGCAACTGATCCTCCGGTACCGGTACTGCGCCGCAGTCCGGACAATGTATGATCGGAATCGGCTCTCCCCAATATCTCTGACGGGAGAATACCCAGTCACGAAGCTTATAATTCGTCATCTTCTTACCAAAGCCAAGCTTCTCGATCATCTCCGGCGCCTCCTGCTTCAGAATGGCAGACTCCATCCCGTTCCATTCGCCGGAATTGATCATCGTGCCGGACGCATCCGTATAAGCCTCTGTCATATTCTCAATTTCTTTTCCGTCCTTCGCAATGACCTGAATGATCGGAAGGTCGAATTTCTTAGCGAATGCAAAATCCCGCTCATCATGGGCCGGTACGCACATGATCGCTCCTGTACCATAATCAGCCAGAACATAATCCGATAACCAGATCGGCACCTTAGCGCCATTTAACGGGTTAATGGCATAGCTGCCGGTAAATACACCTGTCTTCTCTTTATCCTGCATACGATCAACATTGGACTTCATGGAGGCATCATAAATGTATCGCTCCACCGCCTCTCTGGTCTCCCCGGTAGCCAGGGAAGAAGCAAGCGCATGCTCCGGAGCAAGCACCATGAAGGTCGCACCATATAAGGTATCCGGTCTTGTTGTATAAACTGTTATGGCTTCCTCTCTGCCTTCGATCTTAAAATCCACCTCGGCGCCATAAGAACGTCCGATCCAGTCAGACTGCATTTTTTTGACCTTCTCCGGCCAGTCCAGGGTATCCAGATCCTCCAGCAGACGATCCGCATAGGCTGTGATCTTCAGCATCCACTGACGCAGATTCTTCTTCGTAACCTCAGAATGACAACGTTCACACTTTCCGTCTACGACCTCCTCATTTGCCAGACCGGTCTTGCAGGACGGACACCAGTTGATCGGCATCTCCTTCTCATAGGCAAGTCCCTGCTTAAACATCTGGACAAAGATCCACTGAGTCCATTTATAATAATCCGGATCGGTCGTATTCACCTCCCGCTCCCAGTCATAGATCGCAGATATCTCATTTAACTGCCGCTTAAAATTCTTTACATTTTCTGCAGTGGAAATACTCGGATGTACCCCGTTCTGAATGGCATAGTTCTCTGCCGGAAGCCCGAACGCATCCCAGCCCATGGGATGGATCAGGTAATATCCCTGCATCATTTTATACCGGCTCCAGGCATCACTGATCACATAGCCTCTCCAATGACCGACATGCAACCCGTTACCGGACGGATACGGGAACATATCCAGACAATAATACTTCGGTTTCTTCCCATCATCTACATTAACCGGACGCTCTGCCCAGCCCTTCCGCCATTTATTCTCGATTGCTCTGTAATTATAGGCTACTGCCATACTTCCATCCTCCTGTTTCTGCTTCCATACTGCTCCTGTTTCCCAAATACAGGGATTTTATTACTCAAAATCATCCTCGTAGTCGTCATACATACCATTGGCATAATCATTCAGCAAATTCCGGTTATTCTGACGCTTCTGCTTCTGCTGCGGGCGGTTGCTTTCTGCCTTATTCCGTTTGGATTCCTTTTTCTTAATAGTCTTCTGTTCCCGTTCTAACCGTTTGATCGTCTCAAACTTATCCGGCTGCGGATCCTTGGCCTTTTCCGGTGCCTTTGGCTTTGGACGGTATACCTGTCTTCCGTCGTCATCATCCTTATCCTTGGCAAAATTATTATAACCGCCGCCATAAGAATTCCGGTTGTCCCGCGGCCTGTAGCCTCCGGTCCGGCTGTCCCTTGGTTTATAACCGCTGCCCTGGGACTGTCCATCCCGACTTCTTGTATCTCTTGCATCTCTTCCGTCTCTGCTTTCCCTTCCATCCCGGGTATCATTACTGCGGAAATTCCGGTTATCCCGTCTCCGGTACTCATTGCTTCCCTGATTATCTCTTGTCCGGGGTCCGTTCCCGCCTTTGTAGCTGCGGGCCTCTCCGCTTCCGTTACCTTCCTTTGCACGATATTCACGGATGTTACGTCCCTCTCCTGTACTGAATTTCTTTTCTCCTGCTTCTTTTCTTTCCTGACTGTGTTCGTGACCGTTGTAAGAACCTTGCGTTGCCACCTTGTTTCTCCTCTCACTTTCCTATGTACATTTGGACTGCTGTTTCGTCCTGCTTCCACTCTTTCCATTTTAGACAAAAACCGAATAAAGTCAAGCAAAATATCGCGGTTTAACCGTTCATCCGCTACATTATTGTTGCCATATACAGAGTTTTTTAGTATATTAATAGTGATCCCATCGGGATCATACAATAAATAGAAAGAGGGATCCGTATGGGAAACAGCCAGAATATGAATAGCAATGATGCAAAGTTATATATTGATGAGGAAATGGAAGATACAATTACCTTAATTCTTGACGATACTCAGGTGGAATGCGGTATCATTGCCAGTTTTCCATTGGAAGGAAAGGACTATGTAGCACTCCTGCCCTTAACGGAAGTTGCCGGATTAGAAGCAGACGAGATTCTGCTTTATGCCTATACAAAAGAAAATGATGAATTTAACCTGATTGAAATTCTGGATGATGATGAATTTGACAAGGCAGCAGATGCCTTTGACGAGTTATTAGATGAAGCAGCGTTTCATGAAGCAGAGCAGAAGGGATAACTCGTTCGTCCCATCTGCAACTATATGCCTGCAATGAGAAGCACGCCCGGCGGCGGAGCTCATATTGCAGCATTTTTATTCTCTATAATAGCAAAAAATTTGGTTTTATGGCAGCATATACTTTTCCGTATACTTGACCAGAGCTTCATGGTACTCTGAGTCTTCGCCCTTCTCCAAATGCTCTACGTACTCATGGGAACTGTAGACATCATCCGGAATCTGGATCAGACTGATGGCAATATTTGAACAGTGATCCGCCACCCGCTCATAATTCGTTGTGATATCTGACAGGGCAAAGCCGAGTTCAATGGTACATTTCCCCTTTCGCAGTCGTTTGATGTGACGCTTCTTGATCTCGTCATTCAGACCGTCAACCACCTCTTCCATTGGTTCAACCTCTTTGGCAAGTTCCATGTCCTCAGACTCAAATACCTGAACAGAAGTATCAACGATCTCCCGGATCAAACCGGAGAAAATCGAAATCTCTTCTTCTGCCTTCTTGGAAAACTTCTGTTCCTTCTGGTGCATTTCCCTTGCAGATTCACAGATATTGACTGCATGATCCGATATCCGTTCAAAATCCCCGATACAGTGAAGCAGCATGGATATGGTGTGACTGTCCTTCTCTGACAGACTGCGGCTGGACAGCTTTACCAGATAATCACCCAGTTCATCCTCGTACTGATCCACCATGGTTTCCATATTGCTGACCTCTGCCGCCTTCTCCTCATCGAACTTCTTTAACAGATCCATTGCCTGGAACAACGCATCCCGCGCCATTTCCGCCATCTGTATCGCAACATTTTTACATTGAACCGTTGCGATCGGCGGTGTATCCAGAAAACGGATATCCAGTACCTGAAAGCCTGCCGCCCGCTCTCTGTCACTGCGCTCGGCATCGGTTTCCCGGATCGTCAGATAGCTCAATTTCTCCAGCATGCCGGAAAACGGAAGCAATACACAGGTTGCAAAGATATTATAAGCACTATGGATCACGGCAATGCCAAAGGCATTGGCAGCTATATCCATGAATTCAAAATGCAGAAAGGCATTGGCAGTATAGAACACGATCAAAAAGACCGTCGCACCGATAATATTGAAATACAGGTGGATCAGTGCAGCACGTTTTGCATTCTTATTTGCTCCTACTGCGGAAAGCAGTGCGGTGATACAGGTGCCGATATTCTGACCCATGATGATCGGGATTGCCATCCGGTAATCCACAACACCGGTAATACAAAGAGCCTGAAGGATACCGACAGAAGCAGAAGAACTCTGGATAATAGCAGTTAACAATGCACCGGCAACCACGCCGAGGATCGGATTGTTAAATTGTGCCAGAATCGCCGTGAATTCGGGAATCTCTGCCAGCGGTGCGACTGCATCACTCATGGTCGTCATACCGAACATGAGAACAGAAAATCCCAGTAAGATATTGCCAATGTTATGATACTTGTCCTTCTTAAAGAACATCAGTAAAATGACACCTAACAGTGCGAGGATCGGAGTAAAGGCTTCCGGCTTCAGCATCTGCACCCAGATATTATCTCCCTGAATACCAGTCAGACTCAGGATCCATGAGGTAATGGTCGTACCGATATTGGCTCCCATAATTACGCCGATCGCCTGAGACAGCTTCATGATACCCGAATTGACAAAGCCGACTACCATGACAGTCGTTGCGGCGGATGACTGGATGATGGCTGTCACACCGGCGCCTAACATGACCGCATAAATTTTATTTGAAGTCAGTTTCTCCAGAATCTGTTCCAGCTTTCCGCCGGATGCTTTCGTCAGCCCTTCATTCATCACATGCATTCCGAACAACAGAAATGCCACACCACTAATCATTCCCAACACGTTAAAGATTGTCATTCAAAAAACTCCTTTTATTACGATTTACACAGTAGATTATTACATATATTCCCATAACTTTTCAAGCCTATAGCCACAAAAAGTTATTATCTGTCGAAATAAAGTCCACATTGTGAATGAAAATCACGGTTTTTATCCCGTTTTCCTTCATATAATCTCCTACATCCTCATGATAATACCGCAGATCCATCATATGGATCTCACTGTAATGATCTGCCAGCAACGGCACCAGACAATTTGCATAGGAATCCTTGAGGATCAATACCTTTTCCGTATTGCTGCTGTTACTCGTTATCCGGGCCAGTGGAACGTTTCCGCCAAAAAATATGGCATACTTATCCTTCCGTCCCGCATAATTCATATCATACATAGAATCTGCAGTCCTGGACTCCGATGGATACTGTACCTCATATGCTCCCGCCGGATTATAATACAGATCCAGGGTATCTCCTTCCTGCCGGAAGGCCGGGGCTTTGGAATACAAGGAGCCATAAAACGGATCGGAAAGGGTCAGGATATCATACTCCTCCCGGGCGACCGGTATCAGTCCCAGTCCCTGACAAAGCTCTGTATAACCATAATAGGCACCCAGCGTTGTCCAGTGATGATCTGTCTTATAGTAAATAGCCTCCTCCTTATGCTCCAGCAGAATATCTGTGGCATCCAGCACCGCTACACTGTTTCCAAGCCCGGAACGGACACGGCGGATCACCTCCGCCTGGTCATAGGTCCGGGCAAAGGTCGGGAGCAGTTCTGGATAGATCTGACTGGAATTCGGTATTATCAGCATCGTCATGTCTGTCTCCGGATTCTCTTCGGCAAACCTGCGGATATAGGTCAGATTCTCATCCAGAATGGAATCCGGCTTCTGGTAGTCCTGGATCAGACGATCCTCCTTGCCAAAGTACACATCGTTGATCTCTGATATCCCACAGCTCCGGTTCATGGCAACATTCATTTTAACAAATACATCCTTACCCAGAATCTGATCTGCAGTATATTCATCGAATTTTTTCGAATAATCACCGTCCAGAAAGCTTTCCCAGCTAAATTCCGGACAAAGACTTAAATAATGATTTTCCAGTTCCGAAAATTCCCGTTGTCCGAAAAAGAGATATCCCAGACCAAAAAAGGAAAGGACGATCACAAATACTATTATTTCCACTTTATCCCGCATAGGTCCGCCTCCTTAAAACCGAAAATATAAAAATGGATTAAACGCATCACTGGCAAGACTGCTGACTGCCAGCAGTAATACAGCGAGTAATCCCACCGTCTCTGCTCCCACTGCCATCCTATCTCTGCTCCGCTCCGGCAGTCGTTCTCCCAGCCATCCGGCCAGCCGCTTCGGATACGGCGTCGCAGCAACTGCCATGATCACAAGCAGTAACAGATACGATAGTATATAGTAGGTCGTCGTAGAATTCCAGAAGGGAATCCCGCCAAAGCCAAACATCCGCTTTAACACCCGTCCCAGAACAGGCAGGGTATCGTAAGAAAAAATGACCCAGCTGATATTGACCAGAAATAACGTATACAGGTGGCGTAGCACCTTTGGCAGCCGTTCCAGAAGCGTTCCAAGACCTGCCTTCTCGATCATCAGAAGGATTGCAAAATACAGCCCCCACAGAACGAAATTCCAGGCGGCCCCGTGCCAGAAGCCGGTCAGCAGCCATACGATCAGCAGATTCAGATAGGTTCTCACCTTCCCCTTCCGGTTTCCACCCAGCGGAATATAGATATAATCCCGGAACCAGGAGCTTAAGGACATATGCCATCGGCGCCAGAACTCCGTTATGCTCTTTGAAATGTATGGATAGTCAAAATTTTCCAGAAACTGAAAACCGAACATCTTCCCGAGTCCGATCGCCATATCCGAATAACCGCTGAAGTCGAAATAAATCTGAAAAGTAAAAGCGATGGAGCTGAGCCAGTACAATCCTACCGTCACCCGATCGTCACCCATGGCTCCGACCATCTGGAATATACTGCCTGCGGTATTCGCCAGAAGAACCTTCTTCCCAAGACCGGTCACAAACCTCCGTACCCCGTCTCCGAACTGGGACACGCTTTCCTTCCGGTCTTTCAGTTCCTCCGCTATGGTCTGATAGCGTACGATCGGGCCGGCGATCAACTGTGGAAACAGGCAGACATAGGTTGCCAGATCCAGAAGATTTCTCTGGGGCTTTACCGCCCCCCGGTATACGTCAATGGTATAGGAAAGGGTCTGAAAGGTATAAAATGAAATTCCCAGAGGCAATGCAATATCCAGCAGAGGGATCCGGAACCCTGCCCAGCTTCCGATACCCGCATTCAGATTCTTCAGAAAGAAATTGCTGTATTTAAAAAACGCAAGCATTCCAATGCTGAATACGATCGTTCCGATCACCGCTGCTCTGGCTCCCCGCTCCCTGCCCTGCTCCTTACAGGAAGCACAGACCAGTGCCAGCACATAATTGACCAGGATCGTTGCAAGCATGACCAGGATATATCTCGGCTCTCCCCAGGCGTAGAACAACAGACTTGCCAGTAACAATACCACATTCCGTGCTTTTTTTGGGCAGATAAAATAAACTGCCAGCACGACCGGCAAAAATATGAATAAAAATGTTGTACTGGAAAACAACATATCGACTTCCTCCTGTGAATATCTGCAGAGATTCTCCCCGTCCGCTCTCAGACTGCCTGCTCAAAGGCCATCACTGCATTAACACGATAATAACCCCTGCTCTAATACAAAATCAAGGCTTAATACCTTATTTTCTCCCAAAGCATCAAAATAAATGCTTATTTTATTCCCATCCACAAAGGTTATGGTTCCTGCTCCATAGCTGCGGTGACGGACCTTTGCACCCGCCCTCAGTTCCCGCCGGTCAAAGCGGATCTCATTCACGAACCGTGAAGGCAGCAGCTTCTTGTTATATCGTTCCTTCAGTACATAGATATGAAGACTGGTCTTCGCCCGGGTAACTGCTACATAGAACATCCGGCGCTCTTCTTCCAGTTCCTCCGGCTTTACGGCCTTTTTATGAGGCGTGATTCCCTCATTTGCCTCCAGAATGAATACAACCTCATATTCCAGTCCCTTTGCACTGTGCATGGTAGTCAGGGTAATGGCATCCTCCTGCATTCCCTGGACTGCATGCTGCTCTGCCAGCCGCTCCCCGTATTCCTGAATATGCCGGAACCAGTCCTCATAGGTTTTATAAAGCTGTGCCATCGCCTGCAATTCGTCCAGAATGTCGAATAATTCTTCCGCTTTCATTCTGCGCTGCTTGGCATATTCCCTCAGATATTCATCATACCCGATTCCTTTTCGGATATAGTTTATAGCGGTATAGGGCGTCATCCTTTGCAGATATACGATATCAGAATTCAGCTTTTCCACCTGCTCCACTGCCCATTTCTTATCCTGTACCTGTTCCCGTATGACATCCAGATCCACTTGTGAATCTGACAGCCATTCCCGCCTCAGGTACCGCTTGGGACGGTTCCAGATCTGCAGGAAATCCGAACGTTCCCGGCTTCCCAACGCAATCCTTATATAAGTAAGGATATGCTTTGCGATCCAATGCTCGTAGCAGTTGGGCAGTTGATCCCGCATCCGGAAGGGCAGATTATATTCCATCAGCCGGTCCACCAGCCTGCGGGGTTCTGTATTCGTCCGGTAGATCACCGCCATCTCCCGGTAGGGAATTCCATGCGCCGCATACTCCCGTATCCGTTTCATGATATCCATGCTCTCCTCCGCCCCGGATTTCAGTTCATGGATGCTGATCGGTCTCTCATAATCCCGTTTTCCCTGAATCGCTTTGGGATAGCGTTTCGTATTGTTGGCGATCATCCGCAGACTGCCCTCTACAATCTCCCGGCTGGAACGATAATTAATATTTAACAATATCTGCTCTGCCTGCGGATAATCCTTCTGAAACCCCAGCATCAGTTCTGGCCTTGCTCCCCGGAAGCGGTAAATGGACTGATCGTCATCCCCTACAACAAACAGATTTTGCCGTTTTCCGGCCAGCAGTCGTATGATCTCGTACTGTATCCGGTTAATATCCTGAAACTCATCAATTAATATGTAGGAAAAACGCTGCTGCCACATCCGGCAGATATCCGCCCGCTCCTTTAACA
The DNA here is from genome assembly GCA_910587045.1 of uncultured Lachnospiraceae bacterium. Taxonomy (GTDB): domain Bacteria; phylum Bacillota; class Clostridia; order Lachnospirales; family Lachnospiraceae; genus CAG-632. The sequence goes on from CAJULG010000001.1 coordinate 400,154, forward strand.
GCTCATAGGTATAGACCAGCATATCATCAAAATCCAGCTTATGCTCCCGGTGCAGCGTTTCTTCATATCCCTGAAAGATCCGCCGGAATTCTTCCTCCCCGCAGCTGGTACTATAGTAATGCTGCAGATCCATACACTCACTTTTCACCAGAGTAATCTCTCCGATCAGCCCCTGCAACAGTTCCTCCTCATCCTCATATTCCAGATTCATATTCTGGATCATGGTCTTTATGATCGTCCGCTTCTCCTCCTCCATCAGGATCTGGCTTCCGTTATACCCGTAGGCACGCCGCAGCATCATGAAGAATACGGAATGAAAGGTACCAAAGGTACAGGGCGCATACACGCCCTGCATTATCTGTTCAAACCGTTCCTTCATCTCAGCTGCTGCCGCCCTGGTAAACGTAATGACCAGAATCTGTCCGGGAGAAACGCCCAGTTCTTCAATTAAATATCGGGCCCGCCGGGTAATGACTGCAGTCTTTCCACTGCCCGGTCCGGCAAGCACCATACAGGGACCGTCTCCATGTGCAATGGCACGCTCCTGTGCTTCATTTAATTCCATCCTATGCATTCGCCTGTTCTAACTTCTGAATCCCGATCTCCATGCGGCGTAAGGACTCCTCCCGTCCCAGGATCTCCATGATCTCAAAGGCACCGCCCGGCGTAGACTGCTTCCCGGAAACGGCTGTACGGACCGGCCAGAGTCCTGTTCCATTCTTAATTCCCTTGCCTGCAATATACTCCATCAGCTTATCGTGAAGCCCGTCCAGGGTCCAGTTGTCAAAATCCGCTAACAGTGCATATTCCTCCCGCAGAATCTCCAGGGAGTTCTCCAGATTGGTCTTCATCTTCTTATGACAGTATAGTGCAATGTCATAATCCGGAAGTGCCTCAAAGAAATCCACCAGTTCCTTTACATCCGGCAGGATTTCCATCCGGGTCTGTACCAGTGGACAGATCTTGGTCAGATCCAGATCCTTCCAGATTACTTCCCGGATATACGGGGTCACCAGTTCCTGAAACCTGACCGGATCCATTGCTTTGATATATTCTCCATTCATCCATTTCAGTTTGTTAATATCGAATACGGATGGGGATTTGTTAATCCTGTGGTAATCAAATTCCTGTACAAGCTCCTCCAGGGAGAAGATCTCCTGATTGCTGTCCGGACTCCAGCCAAGCAGCGCCACATAATTGACCACTGCTTCTGTCAGAAATCCCTGCTCCAGCAGATCCTCAAAGGATGCGTGACCACTCCGCTTGCTCAGCTTCTGATGATTTTCATCGGTGATCAGCGGACAGTGGATATACTTCGGCTCCTCCCAGCCGAAGGCCTGATACAACAGGGTATATTTCGGAGAGGATGAGATATATTCATTTCCCCGTACTACATGGGTGATTCCCATCAGATGATCATCTACCACATTGGCAAAATTATAAGTCGGATAACCGTCTGATTTGATCAATATCATATCATCCAGCTCCTGATTCGGTACAGTCACATCTCCATACAATTCATCATGAAAGGTCGTGGTTCCCTCCGTCGGACTGTTCTGCCGGATTACATAAGGAATTCCACTGGCCAGTTTTTCTTCGATCTCCTCCTTGCTCAGATGCAGGCAGTGCTTGTCATACATGACAATTTCCTTGGTCTCTCCACTCTCTGTGGTTATGGTCTGACGCAGGGATTCTAACCGTTCCTTATCGCAAAAGCAGTAATATGCCTTTCCTTCCGCCACCAGCTTCTTTGCATATTCCATATAGATACCGGCCGCCTGTCTCTCACTTTGTACATAGGGCCCTGCACCACCGTCCCGGTCCGGTCCCTCATCATGCTTTAAACCCGTCATCTCCATCGTCCGGTAGATGATATCCAGGGCTTCCTCCACGAAACGCTCCTGATCCGTATCCTCAATCCTTAATATAAAATCGCCGCCCTCGTGCTTTGCGATTAAATACGCATATAATGCCGTTCTCAGGTTTCCAACGTGCATCCGTCCTGTCGGACTTGGTGCAAATCTGGTTCTGATCTTACTCATTCCTGTTCTCCTCTTTTCTTTTTTTCTGTTCTGTTTTTATTTTTACCTTCTATTACAATATTTCAACTTGTCTGCAACACAAAAAGGGCCTGCCGGAACCGCCGGCTGACAGAACTCTCCTGTCTCACCGGATATCCGCAAAGCCCCATTTGCACCTTTTATTTATTTGCTCCGCAGCAGAACTTGAACTTTTTGCCGGAGCCACATGGACAAGGGTCATTTCTGCCTACCTTCGGCGGCTTAACAACTGTCTTGGAGGATTTCTCCTGCCGGAATAATTCCTTTCTGCGCTCCTCCGAAAGAAGTGCATCCCATTCCTCCAGGGTATACAGCCATTCTGCGTTACAGCCTACCATATTCATGTACAGTTTTTCAATATCAATATCAATGGAAACCTGTGTGTCTGCTTCCATCGTCTCAATATCATTCGGTGTCTTCAGACTTTCATCAATACCATCCAGAAAGCCGACCATGAACTGCAGGGTCGTCTCATACCGGTCCGCTAATTCCTGAACCGTACCTGTAACCACTTCCTCCGGATCCTTCAACAACTGTTGATAGATTCCCTTCTCTACGTTGAAGTAATTCAGCCAGAACTGCTTTCCTTCCGGTGTTCTGTCATCCAATCCATATGCGTAATCACGCCAGTCCTTTAACAAACTCATATTCCTGTCCTCTTCTTTCTCCTCATGTATCTGTTCAAACTCGGAATTTCATCTGGTCATCTCGACCTTCCCAGTATAGCAAACCTGCTATATTTTTTCAACTGTTTTCCGCTCCCAGTCCCATTTCATGGCGGAGCGCCATTCCTCTCTGTGCTGCTCATATTCTTCTTCCAGCCAGACGATCGCCTGCTCCCGTCCTTCTTCACTGAACGGAAACTGCTGACGATGCTTTTCCTCCTCCGGGGTAGCCTCGAAGGAATAGGGCTCCTTCCAGATGACCGCCTCCAGAATGCTCTGCTCCTCTTTCTCGATCCGATGTAACAGAAACCGCATCCCCTGAAAGCTTCCTGTCCACTTCTGCTTTCGAATGTATTCAAGTGGCATGTATTCACTGCGCTCTAACAAGATATTCCGTCCCCTCCTGCCCGTTTGCTCTCATTCCATAAAACGACACAAGGCGTCGTATTCCTTCTTCATACGGTCATAACCATGCTGGTAAAATGCCTCCCGTTTGTCCTCTCTGGTCTCAAACTTACTGATACATGGCATCTCCGGACGCAGGATGAATATCTTCCCTGCCCCGGCCAGTCGTTCCATTTCCTCCTTCTGTACCTGATACACATCGGTACGCTGCAACAATGCCTCCGCAAATCTGGGAAACTGCTTACCATATGTCATCTGGATCAGCGTCTTATATTTCCTGTAATCTGTGGGGGTTTCATCTCCGGTCTTTGTCATAATGATCACGACCTTATCACAGCCCATGTCAAAGGCATGCTGATATGGAATGGAATCTACCAGGCTGCCATCCATATAGGCGCTGCCATCCAGTTCCACCGGCATGGTAAGCAACGGTACAGAACAGGAGGCTTTGACTGCTGTCAGCGTATGCATATCCTCTCCGGCACCATTTATGTACTCGGCTTCTGCCGTCTCACAATTAACCACAACGATCTCATGCGTTACCTTCGTCTGCTTATGCGCATCAAAATCATACGGAAAGGTTTCATAGGAAAACTCGAATATCATCTTATCCAGATTCAGATAATTGCCCGTCTTTACCAACTGTGCCAGACCATAATATGCATCTTTCTTTCCCGGACTGATCACCTGTCTGGTTCTACCGCGCTGCCGGGAAATGTAGTTCATCATATTACCGGCCCCGGCAGAAACCCCGGCAATATAGTCAAAATATACTTCTTTATCCAATAGATAATCCAATGCTCCCGCAGTAAATAATCCCCGCAGGGCACCGCCCTCCAGCACCAGACCTGTCTTCATAAGCCATTCACCTTTATCTTTGTTCCTGCATCCTTCATGAAAGTAACTTTTATTATCATAAATTATCCCTGAAATTGCAAGCGCTTTATATATTTTTCATATTTATACGACAAAGATCCGCCAAACGGATCCTTACAGCATGCCGCCTGCTACAATGGCAATACGGATAATATAATAAACCAGTGATATGATGACCAGTCCGTTGCTGACAAAGACAGCGCCTCCGGCCAGCAGGTGAAAGATGCGTATATTCTTTTCCTCCTGCAGCGCCTCTGTACGGACAATAGGGTATGAGGCCGGTGCTGTAAGAATCGAGATCAGCGACACCTTAAAGCCCTTTACATCCCGCATGATCACAAAGCAGTCCACAACCAGGGCTGCCAGTACCAGACCGATCATGAGAAAAAATATCACCGCCGCCACGATCGTCGACTGCATACAATCCAGCAGATCCAGATCCGGATCTGCGGAAGCGGCAGAAGGGAAAAACCAGCCTCCAGCATTGAAAAAAATCATAAATGGAAATATAATACATGCCAGAATACTGACAATTTCAAATATGATAACCAGTATTGGATTCTTCTTCATACACGTTCCTCTCGCATTTTCTTATCCGAATTACTTCTCAATTTTATCCTGTTTCAAATCCTGTGTCAAGAAACCGCAAAGCAAAAAGAGACTCCGGCGGGGAAACCGGAGCCTCATGGATAAAGGGGAGGATCGTAGGTCTTTTCCATCGAAAAGAGCTTACGCTATTAATCTAATAAGTGAATACTTATTGGATTGATTATAGTATTAACGCTTTCTTTTCTTTTATACAGGTTTCTGAAAAAAAATTATAAAAGAAAATCCTGATCAGATCGTTTTTCCGGCGGCTCCTCCAACAGACCGCATTGCCTTTCGAAGCGGTATCGCCAGTCCGTAAGCCACAGCAACGGAAACCACATCCTTGAGCAGATACGGAGCAGATGCCAGAAGAAATGCTTCTGCCAATGTCCTCTGACTTAGAAAAGCAAACTGGGCAGCTCCCAGCAGATGACAGACTGCCAGCCCCAGCAGTCCCAGAAATATGGAAATCCACTTATGTTTTACCGTATCTTCCAGGCCACAGGCAAAAGCCATAAATAAAAAGCCCCAGATATATCCGCCAGTTGCACCCGCCAGCTTTGCGATTCCCCCGGTAAAGCCGGCAAAGACCGGAAGACCTGTCAGCCCCAGCAGAATGTAGATCAATACCGACATCATTCCCTTATACTTTCCCAGACAATACCCTGCCAGTGCTACTGCGAAGGTCTGCAGTGTAATCGGGATCCCCCATGGCGTCGGTATGGATACCTGTGCCAGCACCGCAGTCACTGCAGCGAAAACACCAATCATTACGATCCCCTTTGTAGTAAATACCGGTTCCCGGTTTCCGATTCCCGCCCCCCTGCTCTCACCTGTTGATTCTACCTTATTCATCTTCATGTCTTCGTCTCCTGTTCTTTCTGTGTGTCAGATACCGGGCGGACACTGACCTCTCCGGAGGATAGGACCCTTCTTGTCCCGTCCGCCAGTTCAATGATCAAATGTCCTTCTTCATCAATATCTGCTGCCCTGCCGCTGATTGATGGATCTGAAAGCGTCCGTACCTCCTGCCCCAGTAAAAAAGAGCGTCTTTTATATTCCGGCATAAAGGTACGTTCTGTCAAATGCTGGTAATAGCTCCAAAAACGGTTGATCATACCTGCTGCGATCTGACTCCTTGCATCATGGTCAGAGTCTGCCAGACCGAACTCCTGCGCCTTCTGAAATATGGGGCCTGCTACATCCTTTATCTCTTCGGGAAAACCGCCCTCCGGCTCACGGATGTTAAAACCGATTCCGGTGACTGCATATTCCAGCAGTTCCGTTTCCACGTTCACCGATGCCTCCGTCAGAATTCCGCATACCTTTTTTCCATGACAGAATACGTCATTTACCCATTTAATCCCTGCAGGTTCCCCGGATACCGCTTCAATCGTCTCGGCTGCCGCCACTGCTGCCGCAGTCGTCATAAATAAGGATTCCCTTGCAGTAAAATCGGGACGCATCAGAAAGCTGATATAGACACCGCTCATAGACGGAGAATAAAAGTTCCGTCCCATTCTGCCCCGTCCGGCAGTCTGCTCCTGGGCGATTATGACCAGTCCCTCCGGTCTGCCCTGGGCCGCATATTCCTTTGCCCGATCATTCGTAGAATCTACAACCTTATGTACCTCTAACTGCAGCCAGGACAGCTCCGGCAGAAGATATTTCGAAATGCTCTGCACGGAAAGAATATCATTTTCCAATTCCAGACAATATCCTTTATTCGTAACCGCCCGGATCGCATATCCTTCCTCCTGCAGACCTTTGACTGCTTTCCAGACTGCATTCCGGCTGACACCGGTCTGCTCTGCCAGTTCACTGCCGGAAATATGCCTGCCCTTTTGCTGTTCCAGTATCTCTAACACTTTTTCTTTTAAACTGATTTTCACGATCTATACCCCCGGGAGAATTGATCACTTGTAATTACAGTACCATAATATCAATTCGGGAGGCTATTGTCAACCCAATAGATAAATCAGGTTGACAATAGCCTCCCGAACGTTAAAATTCAATTTATATCCTGTCTTCGTCTTATTTTCCGAACTTTTTCAGACACCAGACAAAGCACATACACAAAGCAGCAATGAACAGGTTGTATTTCATTTCTATCAACTTCTGCTCCTGCAACAACCGGTTTTCTTCTATTTCCTTCTGATTCTCAACCTGAATCCCCAGTTGTCCGAGTTCCTTTATCTGCATTCCGTCTAAATCCTGCTGCCGGACCCGGACCCGCAATTGTCTTCCCTCCTTCCGCAGGCAGACCGGATCGCCCGTACAGAAGATATAAGGACTGTCATTGGGCAGTAATTCCGAACCGGAGATCAGCTTCGCTGTTCCCTTTTCCTCTCCCATCACATAACCCACTTTCACATCCTTAATCTCCTCTTCCGGTGACTGAACCGCCTTCAACAAACTTTCATAAGCATTCTGGTTCAGATAGAAGGTCTGCATGGCACTGGTCTCTGACAGACCATAGGCATCCCTTAAGTAATCCTCTGATACCTTTAGACAGGGAACTGTCAGTGTTCCCCGCTGTGTGGTGATCTCCACAGAAGTAACCTCCTGACGGCTGACTGCATCTATATAATCCAACTCCTGTACCTGTGAAAGCTTGGCATCCAGTCCTCCGTCAAAATCTGCTGTGGTACAGACATATTCCACCGGAGTATTGAGCAGCCGGTACAAACTGATACCATGGTATAGCGCATACCCAAAACAGAACAGCCCGATACAGCCGGCAATGAGCTGAACCTTCACTCTGTCATTTTGTTTTCTCTGCTTCCAAAACCTATTCCACCATTTCATCGATTGTCACTTCCTCCTGCCTGTTGCGACGTTTGATCCCCCGGATAATTATAATGACAACTATTACACACAGAATACTCCCGATCACAGCGATTATGATCCACCACTGCCCGGTCTGATCCTCTGGTTCCGCCGGCTGGTTGGAAAATGGCGAAGTGATCGTTGTTGAAAAATCTGCCTGCTCCTCATACTCCTTTCCTGCTTCATCTTCATAATAATAAGTAATGATACCATCCGTCCGGCCATACAGGGAGTTCCCTTTTGTCAGACTGGATACTGCAACTCTGGCAGTGCCGGTCTGCACTGTTCCGGCCTCCATGTCCCCGATGAACAGCGTCGCCTCCGGCTTCAGACCGTCCGCCTCTAAGACAGCCCTTACGTTATATACCTTACTCCTGCCCAGGTTCATCGCCTGTACCTGTACCTCTATGATATCCCCTACATAAACTGCCTCACTGATGACCGGCGGGTCGAACTGGATATGCATCCGCTGTCCTACCTTGATCTTGCCGGTTCCGCTTCCGGAATAGGAAGCTCCTTTGGAATCCGCATAATCCATAGTCAGCGCCAGATCATACTGTCCCTGCGGCGTTGCCACGTCAATCGCAAAATCATAGCTTACCGTGGTAGTCTTACCGGCCGGAAGCGCGCCCACATAGATACTGTCGGAATCACTCAGCAGCGTAAAGTGCTCTCCCGGTGCGGAAACAGCTACCGTCATATTCTGAATTCCCTCAGACCGGCTGGTATTAACCAGAGTAAACTCCGCAGTCACCGTATCACCTGCCTGTGGATCCTCGTTTGAAAAATGACAGGACTCCACCAGAACCTTCGGAGCAAACCGGACCGGTTCCTCTGTTGTAGCCTCTGTTGTCGGCTCCTCATTCGGATCCTTTCCGTCTGTGATGGTAACATAGATGGTGAAATCCTGCCGGATCTCAGTGCCCCGATCATCTGTTCCCTCCACCGTCATCGTAACCGGATAGCTTCCATTATAGCGGTCGGATCTTAACTCTAAGGAAAACGCCGCCACATAGCCTTCCACCGTACCGGTTCCATCATTTACCGCATTCTGCTGCAGTGATATGGTCTTATCATAATTCTTATTTACGAACGGAGAATTCTGGGAATCTCCAAGACTCAGAGCGGCCCGAAGCTTATTATTCTGTATGCTTCCAGAACAGGTCATCGGTATGATCAGAGAAACCGTTCCCTGCTCTACCCGCGGTATGTATCCTTCGGAGTACGTCTTATCCATACCATCATACCGATTCTGGTTGTCAATGACAAGCTTTATCATACTGCTGCCCTTGGACTGCCCGTTTTCCGTACTCTGATCCGGTTTCGAATTCTGGCCTGCTTCTGTGCTTTGATTTGAATTCGGTGTGGTATCCGAGGCGGTACGCACAGGCGGGATCGCTGCACGGACGGAAGTAAGCCCTGCCTGCATATGAAAAAGTACCAGCAGTACCATTCCAATTATCATTCCTTTTCTAAATGCCTTCATTCCGTATTTCCTCCTTGTTCTTCTGCTTCTTCCTCCCACTTGTCCTCCATAACATGAACGGTATCACATAACACCTCGATATCCTGTGCATTGTGACTGGCAAGCAGAATTGATTTTCCCTGTGCCTTCAGCTCCTTTAGCAGCTCCCGCATCTGTGCCACACCGGTCTTATCCAGACCGTTAAACGGCTCATCCAGTATCAGAACATCGGGATTCTCCATGATCGCCTGCGCAATTCCCAGCCGCTGACGCATGCCCAGGGAATATTTTGCAACCGGCTTTCGCATCCCCGGATCCAAGCCAACCCGCCGGATGGTTTCCATGATCTCCTTCTTTCCGATCCTTCCCTTCAGGGCCGCCAGGATCTTCAGATTCTGATAACCGCTCATGTTCGGGATAAATCCGGGTGTCTCTATGATGACACCTAACCGATCCGGAAAATCACACTCCTTTCCGATCATCTGTCCGTTTACCAGGATCGTTCCCTTATCCGGCTGCAAAAATCCGCAGATGCATTTCATTAAAACAGTCTTTCCGCTTCCGTTATTTCCGACGACACCGAAAATCTGGCCCGGCCGGATCCGCAGGCTGACATCCGTCAATACTGCTTCCGTCCGAAAGGATTTATAAACATGTTTTACTTCAATTCCCTTTTCTTCTCTGATTGGCATTCTCGTCATCCTCTCTATGTTATGTTCTGTGTTCCGGTAAACTGGAACGCATAGGTTTGAATCTTCCAAAGGGAGAGACCAAACAGGATCAGGCTCCCGAGTATGAAGAATACATAAGATACCCAAAGCTTCGGCAGATTATCATATCCAAAATTATGCATATAATAAGTCGCATGATTCAATGGAGAGATCCAGCCGAAAATGATATTGGCAATCCGGATCCGCTCTAATGGTATATGAAACCAGTTGGCGATCACTTCCGGATTCAGCAGAAATCCAAAGCCGCTGAATGCAATGCCGCCGATCATGCCATAATTTCCCTTCCACAGATTCAGATACAGGATCAGACCGGCCATAAAGACCGAATATCCCAGCATCAGACCAAAGATATGTAGCATACAGGGATATGGAAAGGATAATTCCAGAACCTTGACAAATGCCGGAACTGCAATCTTCCTCCCGATCTGGGAATAGCCAAGGATGGCGGCAGTATCACTCCAGAGGTTGGCCGAATATGCATGGAGACCGGCCAGCAGACAGGTGGATACCAGAATGAATCCCACGAAGGCCAGCGTCCCCAGCACCATATACAATATCTGTCCCAGCATCCAGTTCATCCGGTTCATGCGAACCAGAAAGAGTGGAACCTCATTGCTTACATTGGGCACATCTGCGAACAGCAACAGCAGACAGAGGGAAACCAGCAGGATGGAATTGGCATCGCCAAAGGTCCAGATAAAGGGCTCCAGAACCTGAAGTATGGTGTTATGCTCCTGGGCGAACAACAGCACCTTATTGGAAAGCAGGAAGCATATGACGAAGCCCAGTCCGAACGCCAGCCAGACCTGCGGGTTGCTCCGCCAGCGCCGAAAATTTGCCATTGCTGTCAGACTGATTTGTTTCATTCTATACACGTTCGATACACCTCCTGAGAATTTCATAATAGAAATAGATCAGTATCAGAATGATACCGGCAAGCAGCAGCACGATTCCCTGCTCATCGAAGATCCAGGTATGGCTGGGTGCAAACCATTCATACGGATACAGACAGTAAAGCTGCTTAAAATACCGTTCATGCAGGATGACCAGAAGATAATAGATCACAAAGGAACCGCCATATGCAATATAACGATTGTTGGACCATGCCGCTAACAATGCGGAAAGCACCGCCCACAGCATCCCGGACAGAAACAGAAGCAGAAACCGGCAGGCCGGTGCGTCCCCTTCCTTTAGCAGCGGATACAGCAGGGTAAAGATCCATGCGCCTGCCACCTCCAGCAGACCGCCGCTGATACCGCAGGCAAGGATCTTACCCAGAATGTAGGAGGTAATACTCGTCCGGGGCAGGCAGTTCTTCACGAAACCGCTGTGGTACTCTACCAGCCAGGCTGTGGAATATGGCAGGGTACAAAGAACCGGAACACACACACGAAACAACTCCGAATTCATACCTGCAGTCATAAGGACCGCCAGCTCCAGAACCAGTCCGATCACAAATCCCTTTGATGTAATTGCCCGAAATAAATCTGTTTCAAAGCTATTCATAGTCTCTGTCCTCAATCTCTTCTTCGCTTCTAGTACCCCAGGCTCCGGTCAATAATCGAGCCGTCAATGGCATTGATCGTTAATACGCTTCCATATCCCACACCGGTCTTTCCATAATATTGATCATGAACCGTACCCTTGAAATCCCAGACCGGTATCAAAAGTCCGGTATCATAGCTGTCTGCTTCGCTGATCCTGGTATAACCCAATACCACACGATCAATATCAATGGTAACCGGAGGAACAATACCGGTAACCGGATCCGCATCCTGGGCATTGGTTACCATTACCATGGTTTCGAATGTAGACCGGATATCTTCAAAGTTCTTCATATTCGACTGTTCCACCACTGTCTCTACCACCTGGAGTGGTGCATTGTAGTCAAAGCCTACGATACCATCATCTGTGATCCGGAATTCGATACTTTCAACCGGCCAATCCTTCTTTACATAATCCTCACCCTGCCAGCCCTCCGTATGTTTGAAAGCTGCATCAAAGGTTGTAAAGGCACCATCGGTTTTCCGCATATAAGACAGAACAAACTCTTTCCGGTAAGGCAGCTTATCGGTATCTCCATGGCTCCGGATATCCAGAACCTCATAATACATTCCACCCTGATAATAATCAAAGCCTTCGATCCCGACCTTCTCAAGAAATGCATCTGCCATCTCTACCGCCTTTTCCTTTGAAATCGTGACTGTTTCATCCGTAACCTCCTGAAATGCATCCTCTGCCGACTCAGCTCCATAATTCATCTTGATCTGATCCGGTATCTGCTCCTGATCCGCCAGCCATAAAGAAACACCAGTATCCGCTCCTTTTTCTATAGACTCCAGATCAGAAGAAAACGTATAACACGCGGCTGTAAATTCATATCCATGCCGGCTGCTCCGATAGCGCAGGCAGTTTCCCCTTTCTGCATTGTTCATTGCAAACAGGGAACAAAAGTGCCCGTCCGTCCCATCATTTACTCCATAATAGACATCTCCCGCCGGATTCAGGGAATACTCCCAGGAATAAAACTCATTGGATTCATCCCTCTGATATAATTCCTCGACTGTATGTAACGCTCCATCCGACAGATACTCTCCCCACACCAGTTCAGCGGGTGCATTCTCATACGTCGCCTGATATTCATCGATGCGGCTCTGGATCTCCTCCCGATAAACTTCCGCATCCGGATCCTGATCTGCTATATTCTCCATTTCAGCTCGTGCTCGCCGGATTTCCTCCTCAATCTCCGCTTTTGTAGCTGTCGATAAAATGGCTCCGTCGTACAGTGTTTCTCCGGACATTAATTCCTGTTGCACGCTGGTTAAAAGCTCCTGGGAAATGGGTGCCTGCTTCACCCGCAGAACCGACATCTGGCTTGCGTTCGGAATGTCTACCCTTGCATCCGCATTTACTGTCACGCCCAGGGATGCATCCTGAAGCGTCGCCTGATAACTGTCATAATTCATTGCCACGTCAACTACATTGGAGCTTCCGTTCTCCCCGTTCCGTGCTTCATCGATCAGATTGTCCATATCCTTATTTACGATAATGGATGAATCCGGACTCTTCTGACAGGCAGACAGTCCAAAAACTGCTATCATACCTGCCGCCAGTATTTTTACTCGTGTTTTCCTTCTCATCTTCTATATCTCCTTTCTAATCCGGAGAAACACACCTTGCGAATTCCTCCGGTTCGTGTACACGCAAAAAACCATGCTAGGGTTTCATTCTGAAACTATCCTAGCATGGATCATTACATCAAGTATTCATCGTTATTTAAACAAATTGTAAAATCATGCAGGTTCCGGATCCCGGCTCGCTATCAATCCGCAGGGATGCATGATGCAGCTCCAGAATCGTAGCGGTCAGGGCCAGCCCTAATCCGGCGCCTCCATGTTTCCGGCTTCTGGATTTATCAATCATATAGAATGGCTCCAATATCTTATCCTGCTCCTCCCTGGGAATCCCCCGTCCATAATCCCGTACCCGTATTTCATTTCCCTCTGCCTGCAGGCAGATCCGTCCTCCCTGCCTGCTTGCTTTCACTGCGTTGTCGATCAGATTAATGATCACATCTGTCATCAGATCCGGCTCCATACAAAAGTGCTCTCCATGCTCCTCGATCTCCAGCTGAATCTCTTTCTCCCGCAGGATCACACTACAGGATTGCTGTGCTGCTTCGAATATGGTTTCTATCGACATATCGCATAGCTCCAGCGCTTCCTCCTGATCCAATTCCAGCAGCTTCATCATCTTTCTGGACAAACGCTCCAGACGCCCGCATTCCTTATAGATAAAGGTCAGTGCTTCCTCTTTTTCCCCCGGCGTGATCCTGGTTGACAACAATGTCTGAGCATAACCGGAGATCGCTGTCATTGGTGTCTTTAATTCATGGGTCAGATTTCCCATAAATAACGTCTTTCTCTGTTCGGATTCCTCCAGTGACCGGGCCCGCGTCTCGACCGCTTCTGCCATGCTGTTAAAGCTCTCACTCAGTTCACCGATTTCATTCCGGCTCTGGATATCAATTCTTTGATGATAATCTCCTTCTGCCATTCGCTTCGTCGTTACATTCAGGATCCGCAACGGCTCAAAGACCCGTTTTAGTACAAAGACCAGAACGAAGACAACGACTGCGATCACGCCCAGTGTGATACAGAGCATAATGAGCAGCAACAGGGCTAATTCCTCTCTTACATATGTGATATCCTCGAAGTGATATACGAGAAGATTCTGCTTCACCAGGCTGGAAAACACAAGGTAATCCCTTCCTTCCCACTTCAGCTCCGCATATTGCAATTCCTCATAATTCTGAAAGTTCAATTCCGCCAGATCTGCGGCAGTGAATACAGTACGGTTATAAATTTCCGTTACTGCGTTTTTATCAATCTCATTACTCACATATCCCCCGGTTCCCTGAAAGCATATGCTGTATTCATCCATGCTCCGTTTGAAATAGTAATTCAGATAAACAGAATCCGGCATTACATTATTTAGAAGCACCATTCGGTCCAGGTTTTCTTCCATTCGATTGATCATCGAAAAGCTGTTCTGATAGCTCTTTATCATCGCTTCATTCTGCAGTGATTCTTTATTGATTGTCCAGATGACGGCATCACTGATCAATACCGCCAGCAGAACGGCAATGCTGCTGATCCAGATGATTTGTGTTCTTAACTTCACTGTTATTCCTCCAGTCGGTACCCAAGCTTGGATACAGTCCTGATCGCTTCACCGAGTCCCAGTTTCTTTCGAAGCTGCCCGATATGTACATCCACGGTCCTTGTCTCTCCTACATAATCGACACCCCAGACCATCCGAAGCAGATTCTCCCTGGAAATGGCAATATTCTTATTCTTTGCCAATACTGCCAGCAGTTCAAACTCCATCGGCTTTAACAGTACCTCTTCTCCATTCTGGCGGACGGTATGCTCCTCAAAGTTGATCTCCATGTTCAGAACCTGGATCACATTACTTAACTTCCTCGTCCGTTCCAGCACCTTTTCTATCCGTACCATCAGCTCTAATATCTCAAAAGGCTTTACAATATAATCCTCTGCACCACCCTTTAATCCCTGAATCTTCGAGCCGATATCATCCTTTGCTGTCAGGAAGATCACCGGAATGTCATACTGCTTCATGTCCTCCAGCAGTTCAAAGCCGTCCCGCCCCGGCAGCATGACATCCAGCAGCGCCAGATCATAATCATGCTGCTCCGGTAAGGCATCTGCCGCCTCGTTCCCGTCATAGAACAACTGTACCTCATAGTCTGCAACCCTCAGATTCATTGCGATCATCTTTGCGATCGCTTCCTCATCCTCCACAATTAAGATCTTATTCTTTCCCATGTTATCTTCGTTCCTCATACTTATTATAAATTCTAACGATTCGGGAGTCTCCCCCTTCGCTCTGATTTATATAAATATTATATTTCATAACAGGGGCAGGGTCAATATGCCATAATCGTCAGTCAACAGCTTCCTTTTTGGATCTGCGACCGGCGTTCTTAAGAAATCTGCTTCCGTAATGAGCAAGAACTATGCAAAGCCCCAGCAGGGCCAGATGATTAAGAATGAATAGAAGTCTGGACTCCTCATAATCCAAAAAGACAAATTCACTGCGAAGAAGCATATACGTCAGAAATTCCCGCTGAATAAAAACGTATAAGCCATATCCTGCGACCAGCAGGCCCATAATAAAGCCTGTGATCTTCCCTCCTTTTCCGGCCGGCATATGCAGCCGATTCAAAATCATACTCCAGTGCAGACCAAGGTGCAGTCCCATCAACAGATAGCCCCAGTAGGAGCCGAGGATATGCAGTCGTCTTGCCAGCGCCATTCCCCCTGATCCCGGCAGAAACGCAAACACATACCTGGACATGGTGATACCACTGTACAGGAGCATCAGCATTGCTGCAAGCGTCAGACTATTGATGACAAGCTGTGCAATACGCATCGGCGTATAGGGCCCCTGGAACAGCTTCTGATACCAGTTCCAAT
Organism: uncultured Lachnospiraceae bacterium; assembly: GCA_910587045.1. Classification (GTDB taxonomy): domain Bacteria; phylum Bacillota; class Clostridia; order Lachnospirales; family Lachnospiraceae; genus CAG-632. Next base: position 415,772 of record CAJULG010000001.1, read on the forward strand.
TACAGATCTGGTGCGCCAGGAACAACAGCAGCATTCCGGTTCCGATCCACTCATGCGCCTTTTCTCCCCAGAACTGATACCCTATGAGGAATAAAAGCGCTATGGTCATCAGTATATCCATCGTCCATTTCAATCCGGCCTTTCCCTTCATCCGCCTGTCACCTCGATTCCTTTGCTGCGGGTATGGTATTCTGCGCCATGACACCTGCCAGTGCATGTGGAACGTAAGGCTCCTCCAGATATGCCAGTTCCGTATCTGTCAGGGTCAGTTCCACCGCCTTTACCGCGTCCTCTACATGATTCAGCTTTGTGGCACCTGCTACCGGAGCTGTCACCTTTGCCAGCAGCCATGCAAGAGCAATCTCTGTCATGCTGACTCCATGTCGCCCTGCCAGCTCCGCCACACGGGAAATAATGGCAGCATCCTGCCCGGCAGTCGCATCATATTTAAACTTCGCATATTGATCCTCCTGTAAACGTCTGGTGGTCTCACCCGGCTGCTTTGCAAGCCTTCCTCCAGCCAGGGCACTATACGGGGTCATGGCAATGTTGTCCTCTGCACAGAGCTTTGCCATCTCCCGCTCTTCCTCCCGGAAGATCAGGTTATAATGTCCCTGTATGGATATGAACTTTGCAAAGCCCTCCTTCTCTGCCAGTGCGTTTGCCTTCGCAAGCTGATAGGCATAACAGTTGGAAATACCAATATAACGGGCCTTTCCTTCTTTCACCACCTGATTCAGACCTTCCAGAATATCATGGATCGGCGTCTGATAATCCCACATGTGGTAGATATACAAATCTACATAATCCATACCGAGATTTTCAAGACTCTGATCCAGCATGCGTTTCACATGCTGCTGCCCTGTTATGCCCTGTTCGATGTCCTTCCGGGTGCGTGGCAGAAACTTTGTTGCGATCACGACCTTCTCCCTTTCTGCATAATCCCGCAGAGCCCTGCCCAGATACTGCTCGCTGGTTCCGCTCTGGTAGGCAAGTGCCGTATCAAAGAAGTTGATCCCAAGCTCCAGACCACGCTTTATGATGGTACGGGAATGCTCCTCGTCAATCGTCCAGGAGTGCTGTCCCCTGAGCGCATCACCAAACCCCATACATCCCATACAGATGCGGGAGACTCTCAATTCTGAATTTCCCAGATTCGTATACTGCATTTTAATCCTCCGATAACGATCTTCCTAATTCATATGCCTTCCCCGGAAACTCTGTTCCTTTTGTCATAGCTACATTTCCGCATCCGGTACCCAGTATCTGCCCCTGATCCTGAAAGTTAAGATACCGGCACAGGGTTTCATAATGAGACCTGATATCCTTCATCGTCCAGTCCCTGTTGTCCCATGCCGCTACGATCAGTGCCGTTTTCAGGTTCCTGCCCGTCAGCGCTCCGTTAAAGCTGTAAAACCGGTCGATCACAGTTTTCAACTGCGTGGACATTCCAAAATAATACAATGGAGTTACCAGTACCATCATATCGGTCTGCAAGATCTGTTCCCACAGGCCGGTCATATCATCCTTCTGACAGCACGGGCCGGACATGCCACAGGCATCACAGCCAAGACATGGATGAAGATTCCCGTGTCCTGCATCGAAAACCGTTATGATATGCCCTGCCTCCTTCGCCCCCTGTATAAAATGCTCTGCCAGTAAATTCGAAGCACCTTTTTTATGCGGGCTGCTTTCAATCACTAAAATATTCATCGTTTCCTTCCTTTCTCCTGTCCCGGATCAAACACCTTCTGCCTGGATTTCATTGGAATCCAGCCATTCCCTTATATCGTCACTGAGGGAAGTCCCTCCTGAGTAATGAACGGACAACGCCTCGCCCAGCTCCGCATCCGGTACCAGCTTCTCGATCGCAGTCAGGCTCTGCCCGAAGCGTCCGCCGCCATGACTGCAGAACGGGATAATGGTCTTTCCGGAAAAATCATATTCTTCCAGAAATGATGCAATCGGCATGGGAATGGATGCCCACCAGTTGGGATATCCCAGAAGGATGGTATCATAATCCTCCATATGTTCTACATGCGATGCCAGCTCCGGCCTTGCCTGTGCATTTTGATCCCGCTGTGCCTCATCTAAAACGGTATTATAATCATCGGAATATGGATGCACCAGGGTAATCTCAAACAGGTCAGCCTCCGTCTGCCGCTGGATTTCCTCTGCTATGCCCCGGGTATTACCGCCCCATGAAAAATACGCGATCAGCACCTTACCATTTCCTGCAGCTTCCGAACGATCTTCTGCATCCGGTATGCCGGCTCCTTCCACACTCCCGTTTCCGGTCGTCGCATTTCTCACAAGCCGGATACCGATATTAAAGCTTCCCTTATCCTGATCCAGCATAGCGCGATAGGCGGATCGCATATTCTTGGCAAAATCATTCCAGCCGCCGCCACGATATACACGCCGGATGCCCGATGCCGCCCCTGTCGGGTCTGTCTGCTCTCCGGCAGAATAAGCGCCATATATATCCCATGTCCATTCCCCTACATTTCCGTACATATATACAATCCAAAGGAGTTCGGTTCAAAGCTTCCCACCGCAACCGTTGTCTGCCGGTATTCACCAGGCCTGACACTAAGATTTCCCTGTGAAAAGTAGTTATCCTCAATCATGTAAGGATAATGACCATAATAATTTGCTTCTTCGGCGCTTGGAGAAGCCTCTATATAGAAAGGCGTTTCCGTACCTGCCCGGCAGGCATATTCCCATTCTGCCTCTGTAGGCAGACGATAGCCTTCTGCACTGCGATCCCAGTTCACCTGCTGTCCGTCAATATTATAAACAGGAGTCAGCCCCTCCTGCTCACTTCTGGCATTGCAATAGGCAACTGCATCCAGCCATGACACATTCTCTACCGGAAGATCCTCGCCGGAAAAATTACTCGGATTCCTGCCGGATACCGATTCATACTCTTCCTGTGTTACCTCGTAGCAGCTCATGTAAAAATCACTGACCGTCACCGTATGCTGAATTTCATCCTCACTCCGCCATGGCTCATCCTCCGGGCTTCCCATCCGGAAGGTTCCGCCTTTGATCAATACGAAATTCTCCGGAACCGCTGCCGGACCGGTCTCTGTTGTTGTATGTTCTGTACTGCTTTCCGATACAGTCTCCTTACCTTCTGCATTGGAAACGGAACCCGGATTATCACCATTTTCATCCTGACCACCGGCTGAACCCGGATTCCGTCCGCAGGCTGTCAGGGAAATAATTAATAGGATAGATAATACTATTGATATGACTCGTTTCATGATCTCCTCCTGACACTTGATTCTTCTATTCTGCGAGGTTAAGATGATCCAGCCATTCCCCTACTGCCTGATCCGGATCAGATGCAGCAGAGCCGTTGATATGAAGCCCTTCTGCCACTTCCGCATCCGGCTCTGCTTCCCGGATACTGTTCACCGTATTAACCAGACCGCTTCCTCCGCTGGTACAAAAAGGTGCGATCGTCTTGCCGGAAAGGTCATAGTCGTCGAAAAAGGTATAGAGGATCATCGGCATATCGCTCCACCAGTTGGGATACCCGACATAAATAACATCATACTGGTCAATATTATCAATACTGCCTGCAATGGCCGGTCTCGCTCCCTCCTGCTTCTCCTGCTTTGCAATGTCCAACAATGTATTATAATCATCCGTATAGGCCTCCGCCGGAATGATCTCAAATACATCCGCATCCGTTCTGGCCCGGATAGCCTCTGCCACCTGCTCCGTATTACCCGACCAGGAAAAATAGACCACCAGCGTATGGCTTTCCGTTGCCCCTGTCTCTTCAGTTGTCTCTTCCTCTGCTTCCGATACCGGTTCCTCCGTATCTATCGCTTCGCTTTCCGGTTCCCGTGTTACTTCCTCACTGCCTGTCACTTCCGATGACGGGGAAGCTCCGTCTGTCGTTTCCCTGCCGCCACAGGCAGTTAATGATAACAGCATAGTGCCAATCAACATTGTGATCAGAATTCTTTTCATATTTAACACTCCTTCCTGTTCTTCTTTCTCCGGTAACTGGTTATGACTTTTGTTCCTTCTGCATTTCATACCGCAGATAATCCATATATTCAATCTGCTTTTCTCTAAAGTGGATCTCATCCAGCGTTTTACCTCTCATCTCATTCAGCATTGCCATACGCCTCTGCTTTGTATGATCTCCTTCCAGTGTAAGCCGCATATAGGTCTCTACTTCACTGCTGGTAAAGCCGATATCATGAAGCGTCATGATCAGGCCGAGCCGCTCTATGTCCTGCTCATCATACTGCCATGCACCCATAACCTTTTTTACAGCAGTACACAGCCCCCAGCTTTCATACTCCTTGAGAAGACTGACCGGAATGTGATACCGCTCACTTGCCTCCTGCATTGTCATACTTCGATTCCTCCAAATCTCTACATTTTATACTTACATCTTATAAAATCTGCTGTCCCATGTCTAATGCTTATATTGTATTGCAGAATATGCTTTAAATGAATGCCTGGAACCAGTTCCCGCCTGTCAAAAAAATGCCTTCATAACCCCTGTCCCACATCTCAAATGGAACCTGTTTTATGAAGGCATCCTGAAATAATCAATAACCTATATTTAATTTTCTTTCACATGTCCGCTGTTAATTCCCGTCGAATGCACATCCAGTGGCAGCCACTTCAACGCCTCATAAATCTGACCATTCCAGAAATCCCAGTCATGCCTTCCGGATACTTCTACATAAGTCAGTTCCGCACCCCTTTCTTCCAGAAATGTCTTTAATTCCCGATTAACGCCAAGCAGATCGTCCTCCGTACCGCATGCCATATAAATGTCAGGTGCCAGACCCTTTCTTTGGGCGTTTTCAAAGGCGACTTTAGGATTCAGATCGGTTTTCTCTGCCTCTTTCCTGTCTCCAAAGCAGGCAAGCTCCTGATAAAATCCATCTCCATCCTCCTGGAACATATGAATGGCACTGGAAAGCGCAATAATATGACTGAACGTATCACAATATTTCAATCCATTATGGATCGCACCATATCCTCCCATGGAAAGACCGCCGATAAAGGTATCCTCCCGCTTTTCAGAAAGCGGAAATGTCTTCCGCATCATTGCAGGCAGTTCCTGTCCGATAAACCTGCCATATGCGTTGTTGGGAAGTACATGATCAAAGTAAAAGGAATTTTCACCACTCGGCATAACAACTGCCAGTTCCCGTTCCTCCGCCCAACGCTGAATACAGGTGCCGGAAATCCAGTCCATACTGCTTCCTAATAGTCCATGAAGCAGATATAAGGTCTTAAAGTCTTTACTCTCCCTGTCATTTCCTGCGGCCATAAATTTATCTACGGGAAGGATCACCTGCAGCTCCACTGTACGCAGTAATGCCTGGGAAAGATAAGTCATATGAATAAGTGCCATATATATCCTCCTTTTTTGAAATCAACTGATCAACACACGCTCTTCTATATCCTGCATTTTACACCACTTTAATGATATCCTTCAATACCTGAATAAAAATCATGCAAGCTTTGACGGGCTTTCCAGCTCGCTGTTGGGCTCCCGCTGGCTTCCAGCCCTGCTCAGCTCGCTTACGCTCGCTGCCCTGCTCCCGCCCAATATAAAAATAAAAACTCCCGCTCCGGAAGAAACAAGCTTTGACGGGCTTCCAGCCCTGCTCAGCTCGCTTACGCTCGCTGTTGGGCTTCCCCCCAATATAAAAATAAAAACTCCCGCTCCGGAAGAAACAAGCTTTGACGGGCTTCCAGCCCTGCTCAGCTCGCTTACGCTCGCTGTTGGGCTCCCGCCCAATATAAAGAAAAAAGCCCCAACACCTTGGTAAGCAAGCTTCCCCGGTGCTGGAACTTTTTTCTTTATGCAGGGCTGGATTGGAGTTCAAACTGTGAATTATATAAATCTGCGTAGAAGCCTTTGCGTGCTAATAATTCTTCGTGATTTCCCTGCTCGATTATATCTCCGTCTTTCATGACGAGTATGATGTCTGCATCGCGTATGGTACTTAAGCGGTGAGCAATTACAAAACTGGTTCTTCCCTTCATTAAGTTATCCATGGCCTTCTGAATCCGGATCTCGGTTCTGGTATCGACGGATGAAGTCGCTTCATCCAATATCATGATCGGATTATCTGCCAGTATGGCACGGGCTATGGTCAATAACTGCTTTTGTCCCTGGGATACATTGGTCGCCTCTTCATTCAGTTCCATCTGATATCCTCCCGGAAGAGTCTGAATAAAGTGATGGGCATGTGCTGCCTTTGCAGCTGCAATTACTTCTTCATCCGTTGCATCCAGTCGTCCATATCGGATGTTCTCCATGATAGTTCCTTTAAATAACCAGGTGTCCTGTAATACCATGCCGAATTCATTCCGAAGATCGTGACGGCTGAATTCCTTTACGTTATATCCATCCACCAGGATGGCTCCCTGGTTCACATCATAAAAGCGCATCAACAGCTTTACCATGGTAGTCTTGCCAGCTCCGGTAGGTCCCACAATGGCAACCTTCTGTCCCGGCGTAATCCTGGCGCTGAAGTCGTGGATAATAATCTTATCCTCATTATAGCCAAACTGTACATGATCGAAGGTAACACTGCCTTCCATATTCTCAATGGCTATACCGGATTCCTCCAGCCCGGTCTCTTCCTCCTCATCTAAGAATTCAAAAACCCGTTCTGCCGCTGCCGCCATAGACTGCATCATATTCATAACCTGGGCGATCTGCTGGATCGGCTGGGTAAAATTCCTTACATATTGAATAAATGCCTGAATATCACCTATCGTTATGATACCCTGAATTGCAAGTAATGCTCCGACAAAGGATACCGCCACATATCCCAGATTGCCGACAAACATCATGATCGGGTGCATTAAGCCGGAAATAAACTGGGATTTCCATGCAGACTCATACAGCTTCTGATTTGTCCTGTTGAATTCGTCAATAGAATCCTTCTGCTTATTAAAGGCCTGGATCACCAGATGTCCGCTATAAACCTCTTCCACCTGTCCGTTGATACTGCCCAGGTATGCCTGCTGACTTTTGAAATACTTCTGTGACCGCTTCACCACCATGGATATCAATATCATACTGATCGGTAATATTACAATCGCGATCAGGGTCATAAGCGGACTGATTGACAGCATCATGATCAGAACACCGATCATAGTAGAAACGGATGTGATCATCTGGGTAATGCTCTGATTCAATCCCTGTCCCATTGTATCAACATCATTGGTAATCCGGGAAAGCACCTCACCAACTGTCCTGCTTTCAAAGTATTTCATAGGCATCCGGTTGATCTTTTCTGAAATCTCCCGCCGCATACGATACGATACCTTCTGTGTGATCCCTGTCATGATCCAGCCCTGTATAAAGCTGAATACTGCACTACAGACATATAACCCCAGCACCAGTAACAGAATTCTTCCGATTGCCGGGAAATCAATCCCGCCGGTTCCGTTGATCTTTGCCATCAGGCCTCCGGCCAGTTCTGTAGTCGCATTACCAAGAATCTTTGGTCCCAGGATATTGAATACGGTTCCGCCGACTGCAAATATCAGAACAAAAAATACGGCAATCTTATAATTTCCCAGATAAGCTGTCAGCTTCCGGATCGTTCCTTTAAAATCCTTCGCCTTTTCCACGGCCATTCCACCAGGTCCTCCCGGTCCATGTCCCATGGGACGGGCCGGTTTTCTTCCATTCTCATTACTCATTCGAACCAGCCTCCTTTCCCTCTGAAGCAGTATCCTGCCTGTTTCCTTTTCGTAATTCCTCCTCTGACAACTGAGACCTTGCGATCTGCTGATATACTTCACAGGTATTCAATAACTCCTCATGCGTACCCTTCCCTACGATCCTGCCATCATCCAGCACCAGAATCTGATCCGCATGAAGAATGGTATTGATCCGCTGTGCTACAATGATCACGGTACTGTCTGTTACATTCTCTCCCAATGCCTTTCGAAGGGCAGCATCCGTTTTAAAATCCAGTGCGGAAAAACTGTCATCAAATATAAATATCTTAGGATCCTTCGCAATGGCTCTTGCAATGGATAACCGCTGCTTCTGCCCGCCGGAGACATTAGAACCGCCCTGTGCGATACTGCTTTCATACTGTCGGTGCTTCTCCGCAATAAAATCTGCTGCCTGAGCAATCTCTGCCGCCTTTTGTATTTCTGTATCGGAAGCCCCGGCATTGCCAAATCGCAGGTTTGAGGCTATCGTCCCGGAAAATAATACGCCCTTCTGCGGTACCAGACCAATCTGATCCCGGAGGGATTCCTGCGTCAGACTGCGGACATCCCTGCCATCAATGGTAACAGAACCCTCTGTCACATCGTAAAACCGTGGTATCAGATGAATTAAGGTAGACTTTCCACAACCGGTACTGCCGATGATGGCAGTTGTCTCTCCCGGTCTTGCCGTAAAGTCAATATCCTCCAGCACATCTGCTTCTGCTCCCGGATAACGGAAATTCACATGATGAAATTCAACTACGCCCGTACAAGTCTCCATGACTTCTGCATCCGGCTCGTCATTGACCAATACCTCTGTCTTCAATACCTCTTCAATCCGGTTTGCTGCTACGCCGGCCCTTGGAAGCATGATCGAGAACATACAGATGATCAGAAACGCCATAACGATCTGCATGGTATACGTAATAAATGCTGTCATGGAGCCGACCTGCATCATTCCATTGTCAATCCGGTTTGCTGCCACCCATACGATCAATACACAGATCGCATTCATGATGATCATCATCATCGGCATCATAAAGGTCATGACCCGGTTGGTAAACAGCATAGTCTTCGTCAGATCATGGTTAGCTTCATCAAATCGTTTTTCCTCCGTATCCTCCCGCACAAACGCACGAATGACCATTAAGCCGGTTAATATCTCTCTGGAAACCAGATTCAGGCGATCCACCTTCTCCTGCATCTGCTTGAATTTCGGCATAGCGATTATCATCAGGGAACCTACCAATATCAGAATTGCCACAACCGCCAGTACAATGATCCACTCCATACCGGCGCCAACCTTCAACACATGAAAGATACCGCCGATTCCCATGATCGGAGCATAGATCAGCATTCGGAGCAGCATGGTCTCCACCATCTGTATCTGCTGAATATCATTGGTACTCCGGGTAATCAAAGAAGCGGTTGAGAACTGATCCATTTCCCGGTTCGTAAAGGTGACTACTTTCCGGAAGATATTTCCCCGCAGATCCATACCGATCCTGCCACCGATCCTGGATGAAAAGAAGCTTACCAGAATGGCAACCGCCACCATAAGCAACGTGAGCGCTAACATTTTACCACCAGTCAGCAACAGATAATTCCGCTGTAACGCCTGAATATCCCCGCCTGCTGCCTGATACTCTTCAATGGCATAGGCTACCGCCATGGACTGCACCATGGTATCCCCTACCGTTTCCATGCTTTCTGCAAGCTGGCGGCGCATTTCCATGATATCCTCTTCCTTCAGAAGAGCGGCTTCCTCTGCAAAGCGTAACACGCCCCGGACATCAGCATAGACAGCAGTTACCGGATTTCCTTCCGCGTCCGTTTCCTCCAGCTCATAATACTCCAGCAAGCTCTGTATCTGTCCGGCCTGCTCCATATGCTCCGGCTGTGCTGCATCGGGAGTTCCACTGCTTTGCATCTGTCCGGAAAGCATGGTCTGCACACTGGCCTCCGGCACCTTCCTCATGTTAGAATTCAACAGAATGGCCAATCGGAACTTCTCATCCGCCTGGCTCCAGGCCTCTGCGTCCTCTATGATATTCAATCGAAATACCGCATTATCCTTATCATAGATCGCATCCCACTCTGCAGCTTCCTCCTTCGTGAGGAACAATGCGATAGCTTCATGCTCTTCCTTCCGGATCAACTGCGGCACACAATGCTCCATTCCCTGATTCTGAATACCGGTATCAATAATTTTTGATGTGTATTCCGGCAGAGACAGATCGCACTGGGCCTGGACGACCAGTAATGCCACAACAACCAGGACCAGATGCCAGTATTTCTTCATATAAGTAAAAATTCTTAACACGTTTCATCGTTCCTTCCATAATCTTCTAAATTAACAAGAGGAATTATATCACATATAGCAATAGAATAGTATAAAAAATGCATGAAGTTTTTATGAATAAGTTTACTGATCCCTGTCCTCTGATTTTTTCTCTAACAGTCTTAAAAACCAGAGCAGAACCCAGATACTGATCGATACTCCCATTGTCAGAATCAGCATAGGAACCGTCAGTGCACTACCACCGATTCCCAGAACAAACGTTGCGATCACCAGTCCGGTGATTACGATTATACCAATCCATGCTGCAATTTGTTTCAATTTTTTCATCTCTGTTCCTCTTACTTATCTTTCCCGATTTTCTGGAAATATTCCCGTATCTGCTTCTCATACCCCAATTCACCCGGTTGATAGAACTGCATTCCGACCAGCTCATCCGGCAGATATTGCTGCTCCACATAGTGGTTGGGATAATCATGCGCATATTGATATCCCACATGTCCCAGCTTCCCTGCTCCTCCATAATGGGTATCCCGCAAATGTACCGGAACGGCTCCGGTCTGACGTTCTTTTACTGTCTGCATCGCTTCCGAGATCGCATTGACTATGGCATTGCTCTTTGGTGCACAGGCTACATATATTGCAGCGTGGGCAAGGATGATCTGTGCCTCCGGCATTCCCACCCGTTCTACAGCCTGTGCGCAAGCTGTCGCCACCTGGATTGCCTGAGGATCTGCATTGCCTACATCCTCGGACGCACAGATCATGATCCTTCTGGCAACAAAGGTGACGCTTTCTCCGCTATACAGCATCTTTGCAAGATAATAAACGGCCGCATCCGGATCAGATCCCCGCATACTCTTGATAAATGCAGATATCGTATCATAATGATTATCCCCATCCCTATCATATTTAAGTGAACGTCGTTGAATGCATTCCTCCGCCACAGGAAGGGTAATATGAATTCTTCCATCTGTCCCCCGTTCCGTTGTCAGGATTCCCAGTTCAATGGCATTCAGAGCACTTCTGGCATCTCCCTCTGCCATATCCGCCAGAAATTCAACTGCATCATCATCAATCTCTGCATCATAGCTTCCCATTCCCTTATCCTGATCATAGACTGCCCGACGGATCAGTTCCTTTATATTATCCCTGCTCAGAGGCTGAAGCTGAAACACATTCGAACGGGACAGAAGCGCTCCGTTGACTTCAAAATACGGATTCTCTGTCGTCGCCCCGATCAAAACCACAGTTCCATCCTCCACAAACGGCAGCAGATAATCCTGCTGCGCCTTATTAAAGCGATGAATCTCATCCACAAAGAGAATCGTCTTCTTCTGATACATTCCCATGGTTTCTTTCGCCTGACTGATCAATGCCTCCATATCCTTCTTTCCGGAGGTTGTCGCATTGATCTGGGTAAACTCTGCGCTGGTAGAATTCGCGATCACCATAGCCAGCGTTGTCTTTCCGGTTCCAGGAGGTCCATACAGTATAATCGAACTTAATTTGTCGGCCTGTATTGCACGATAAAGCAGTTTATCCTTACCGATTATATGCTCCTGTCCCACAACCTCCTCCAGACAGGACGGACGCATCCGTTTTGCCAGGGGAGCCTCCTGCTTCATATTCTGTTGGCGCATATATTCAAACATATCCATTCCCGTCACCCGCTTTCCTGTTCAACGTTCTTTTACAAGAAACAAGGGCTGTTATATAACAGCCCCTTACGTCCTAAATCATTCCCATACGCTTCAGATTCATTTCAAATTCCAGAATATCTATAGGTTTGCTCATATAACAGTCATATTGATTCCCGGCCAGTTCTTCATCAAATCCGCCCTCATCCAAAGCACTGATCATAATGATCTTGGCCCGCTCTCCGGCAATCAGGGCATATTTGCCTTCCAGCTCCCGTATGGCATCTAATGCTTTATATCCATCAATCTTTGGCATCATAACATCCAGGCAGACCAGTTGAAACGGTTCCTTCTCATCTAATGCCTGCATATAACTCTTTACTGCCTGAAATCCATCTCCCACAATGGTCACATCACCGAATTTTGCAAGCAGCTTGGTTAAAAACTTACGATTTGCCTCGTCATCCTCGGCCACCAGTATCTTCAACATTGGACAGTCCTCCTATTTCTTCACTAACATTAAAATCTTATCAATACTTTCCATGACGTCTGCCTTCAGGGTCTCTGAATGATATGTAGTCCTCCGATCCAGCAACTGTGTGCTTAACACTCCCATCAGAATACATTTCAACTGACTCGCCGTAAATGTATCATTAATCTCCCCTGCCTTCATCGCCTGTTCGATCAACTGCAACAGAAAGCAGTTCCGTTCCTCAATGCAGGTTCCGATGATCTCCCTGGTTCCTGTATTATGTAATAATTCTTCGTAATTCAGTACGATCGCAGATATCTCCATGTAATTATCATAGTATATGGCATAGGTTTCAAAAAAGTCGTGAATCTTATCGATATTGGATACATCCTTTCCCTGCATGGTCTTAATAATACTTTTATCAAAACGCACAAAATATTCCACTACTTCGATAAGTACTTCATTGATCCCTCCAAAATACTTATATATCAGTGCCTCCGACATATTCTCCTTCATCGCCAGAGTCTTTGTGGATAAAGACGCTAATCCTGATTCACTTATAATCTCGATGGCAGAAGCGATGATCCGATCCTTTCGAGAAATAAAGTTATCACTCATAAGTAGTCCTCCCCTGTTTTCCTGTCTTCTGTATCGAAAATAGAACCTTCCCTATATAGCATTTTATGAGATGGGCTACGGTTTGTCAAGCCGAATCCGCCTGCCGGGAGCCGGAGGAGAACGCAGGGTCATTCCGTCTGACCTGCAGGCTCACACGGCAAAAGAGGTTCCTGAAAGGAACCTCTCCATCAAATGCGATCTCGGCAGGATACGCCAATCCAAATATTAATATTTAATATTAAACCAACATATATCTGTTGCTCGATTCGTATTGATTAAACTCGTGTTACATTAACAGCCTGCGGACCCTTCTCACCTGTCACAACATCGAATTCCACTTCTTCGCCGTCTTCCAGGGACTTAAACCCTTCCATAGTCAAACCAGAATAATGTACGAATACATCCTTTCCTGACTCGTCGCTGATGAATCCATAACCCTTTTGGCTGTTAAACCACTTTACTGTACCTTTACTCATATCACAACCTCCAAAACTGAACTTGTGGCGGTACATGCCACTCGTTTAGAGTAGCATATTCCCAACAAATAGTCAAGTAAAGTTATGGTATATTCTTTTTATATCTGAATATAAAAACCATAATTTCACTATATGTTAACAAAATTATAGTTTTTTTCCTGTCCATACAAAAAAAATACTTGCACTTTTTTTCGCAAAGATGTATTCTAATTTTAATTGCTGGTATATTCTTCCAGTAACTTCTTAATTTCTAATATATTCGTTACATTCCCCTGTAATATCCAACGAATAGACAACTGAAATTAACAATTCCGGGAGGTGAGGATCCAATTATTATATTCTGAAACTTGTATCTCTATAATTCTAATCTTTTTTCTATTTTCTATTCATTATCTCTAACCAAAGAAAGGAGAGTCAAAGTATGACTTACGATCAATTTTTAAACTACGTCCGGGAGCAGAGCGTCTATGAACTGGATCATCCGGAAGAATATCAGGCAAGTATTAATCACGTTGTAAAAAATAACGCTGTGGAACTGGATGCCATCTGTCTGCACAAGCATGGTGAAAGCTTATCTCCTACCATTTATCTGAATTCATTCTATGAACAATACTTAGAGGGACGACCGTTAAAAGCAATTCTGGAAGAGATCGTCTCCACCCTGAACAATGATCTGCCAAAGCTGGAAATACCGGCAAGCCTGTATGATAATTATGAAGAAGTGAAACCGCAGATCATTTATCGCATTGTAAATTATCATAAGAACCGGGAACGATTAAGCGCCTGTCCCTACCTACCCTTCTGTGACCTGGCCATCACCTTTCGCTGGCTGGTCCATGCAGATGCCTATGGCATTGCCTCCTCTCTGATTACCAATCAGGAACTAGATCTATGGAATGTAACGGTTGAGGAGCTTTTCAAGGTTGCAAGTCAGAATACCCAGCGGCTGTTTCCTTATCAGATCCAGCCGATCCAGGAGCTTCTTTCAAACTATCTGACAAATGATCCGGAATTACAGGATCTGTGTACTGCATCCCCCTCCGGCCTCCCGATCTATATCCTTTCCAATCAGAACCGGATCAATGGCTCCACCTGTATGATATATGATAATGTGTTATATAACTTCGCCAAAAGTCAGGACTGTGATATCTATATCCTTCCTTCCAGTATCCATGAGGTACTTCTGATTCCTGCAAATCACAACATAAACGAAGAAGCGCTGCTGTCCCTGGTTCACGATGCTAACCGTACAGTAGTCAATAACACGGATATCCTTTCTGACTCCGTCTATCGGTATGATGTCTCCCGCAACCGGGTGATCATGATCCAGAACGACTGGAAACAGGAATAACCGGCAAATAGGCACAGATAAAAACAGGGTACACTGCCGTCCACCGGCACTGACCCTGTTTTTACCAATCCTGTACTTTCTTCACCTTTAGTTCAGATAGTTCTTCAAAAATTCCAGTAATGCCTGCATCTGTGCATCTGTACCTACGGTAATGCGCAGATAATCCTTCACCCGGGGCTGATCAAAATGCCGCAGATATATCCCATTCTGCTTTGCTGCGATAAAAATGTCCTCTGCGTTCTCCCGTTCATGCCTGGCAAAGAGGAAATTCGCTTTCGACTCCGGAAATGTAAACCCCAGCTTCTTTAACTCTTCTCCAAACCAGGTCCGGGTTCTTATGATCTTTTCGATCGTTTCCCGGAAATACTCCTCATCCTTTAAAGATTCTGCCCCCAGCAGCAGGGCCGGACGATTCATGGTATAGGAATTAAAGGAATACTTCACATTACTCATTGCCTGAATCAACTCCGGACTGCCAATCGCATATCCGATCCGCAGCCCTGCCATAGAACGGGACTTGGAGAATGTCCGGACGATCAGCAGGTTATCATACTGATCCAGCAAAGGCAGTGCCGATTGTCCGCCAAAATCAATATAAGCCTCATCTACAATCACCACCGCATCCTGATTGTGCCTGAGAATATCCTCTACGAATTCCAGACCTTCACAGATACCGGTTGGCGCATTGGGATTCGGAAAGATCACACCGCCATTTTCCTTATAATAATCCTCTTTCCGGATCCGGAATTCTGGATCCAGCTTCGGCTGCTCATACGGAATCCGGAACAATTCCGCCCATACATCATAAAAGGAATAGGTTACATCCGGAAACAGGATCGGCAGACTGGAATTAAAAAACGTCATAAATGCCATTGCCAGCACATCATCGGAGCCTACCCCCACAAATACCTGTCCGGCATCTACCCCATGATAGTCTGCAATCCCATCCGTCAGCAATGCTGCCGCCGGATCCGGATACAGCCTTAATTCCTCCATATCCTCCTGAAGCAGAGATACCCTTGGTGATGGGCCGTAAGGATTCTCATTGGTATTCAGTTTGATCACATTCTTATCCTTCGGCTGCTCTCCCGGTGTATACGGTTCCACTGTTCTGATATTATCTCGCCATGTCCTCATGTCATCTTCCTTCTTCCTTGTATCATATTCACTCTGTATCGTAACACAATCCCGCATCATCGACCAGCCTGTCTTTTCATTCTGAGAAAAGAATTCTTCCGTTAGTATTCCTTCTTCCTGACAATCCCCAGGGAAATTGCATATGAGACTGCCAGAATCAGCATGACAAACACCACACATCCAAGTGAAGTCAACAGCAGGTTTCCTTCCAAGAATTCTAAAATGCTTTCCACAGCAGGAATTACGGTCTTCGCATCCATAACCTTCGATATAAGAACCGTGATCATGGCGCCTGCAACCGCTATGACCAGAACGGCCAGTCGTGCCTTTTCCGCTCCCAGCTTCAACCATAAAGGCAGGCAGATCGAAATAAATATTATTGCAATGAGCAAACAGGTTCCCCCCGAGATCCAGAAACCTTTTTCTGCCTGCTGGTTTCTTACCAGCAGATAGATCCATGTCAGCAGCATGGAAGCCAGCCAGCTTCCAACCGCACACAGAATGGTAAATACATATTTCTCATTCACATATCCCTTCCTTGTGACCGGCAGGGAAAACAGATACGGGGCACTGTTTTCATAATCGTCGTAACTGATCGTACTTAAAGCCACATTTGCTACCAGAAAAGTAATGTAAGCGCTGATAAATGTCACATCCACGCCTGTAAATATCATAAAAACGCCTATGATGATCAATATTAAGAAAAAACGCTTCTGATTCTTCAATAATAAAAAATCCTTAATGATCAATCCTTTCATACCTCTTCACCTCGAATCATTAATGTAATAATATCATCAATCGTACCTTTTTCTGCCACAACGGAAGGCATCTGCTTCCGGTAGTACGGAAGCCGGCTGGTCAGACAGAGATAACCAAAGCTTTCCTTCCGGGACTTTAGAATATACTGCTTATCCAGTCTGCGATACTCCTCCTCTGACAGCTTCAAGGTTCCGTAATCGCTCAATACAACATCGGTATCCTCATGCAGGATGATCCTTCCCTGATGGATCAGATACAGATCATCACATATGCTTTCCAGATCACTGGAAATATGGGAACTGATCAGAATGGAACGGTTTCCTGCATCCATGTAATCCCGCAGCAGATTCAGCATTTCATCCCGGACGATCACATCCAGTCCGGCTGTTGGTTCATCCAGGATCAGCAGATCCGCCTCATGCGACATGGCAAGCAGCAGATGCAGCTTTGCCTTCATACCGGTGGAAAACTCCTTTAACTGCTTATCCTCCGGTATCTGAAACTCCTTACATTGCTGCCGGAACCCGGTTTCATTAAAATGGTGGTACATTCCGCTCATGATCTTACAGATATCCCGAACCGTAAAATAAGAACTAAAACCGGAATCCGGCAACACTACGCCAATACGTTCGCGCTCCAGCGGTGACAGCTCTGCGGCATTCTTTCCTGCGATCTGAACCTGTCCGTCATCCAGAGTGATCAGATTCAGGATCGCTTTGATCGTCGTACTCTTTCCCGCACCATTGGGACCGATAAATCCGGTAATGCACCCTTCTGGAATCTCCATAGAACACTGCAGTTGAAAATCCTTATATTGCTTTTTTATATTATCAATCTTTAGCATCATGTCAAATCCTCCAATACCAGTTGATATAATTCTGTCAGTTCCTGACTGTTCATTCCACAGCTTACGCCCTTGCGGACTGCCTGCTCAAGCAGCTGCTCTACCTCCTTCTTCTTTTCCTCCAGCATGATCTCCTGGCTGGCACAGGTAACGAAGCTTCCTTTTCCGTGCACGGTCGTAATAAATCCCTCTGCCTCCAGTTCATCATAGGCCTTCTTTACTGTCAGGGCACTTACCTTAATGTCCTTGGACAAGGTTCGTACCGAAGGAAGTAAATCATTCTCCTTCCACTCCCCCCTCATGATCTTATCCTTGATCTGAACAATGATCTGTTCATAGATCGGCTGAAGGGATGAGTTATTAATGATAATCGCCATATGGTTTCCTCCTCTGTTAAACAGTATATAACAGTAAGTAACTGTTGTCAACTGTTTTATACTGTTTAATGCAAAAAAACTGTACACAAATGATTTTGCGTACAGTTTTTGCATGGAAAATATTGTGTAGCAACTAGCTTTCCTGCATTTTTGAAAGCTTTGCTGCCTGATCTGCTGCAATACAGGCATCAATGATCTCCTGAATATCTCCGTCCATAATCTTATCCAGCTTATATAAGGTCAGATTGATCCGGTGGTCTGTCACCCGTCCCTGCGGGAAATTATAAGTCCGGATCTTCTCCGAACGGTCGCCGGTTCCGATCTGGCTGCGTCTGGCCTCCGCCTCCGCATCATGCTGCTTCTGCTGTTCTAAGTCATACAGTTTGGCCCGCAACAGGGCAAATGCCTTTTCCTTGTTCTGGAGCTGTGACTTTTCTGTCTGACTATAGATCACGATCCCGGTCGGATAATGAGTCAGACGAACCGCAGAATCCGTGGTATTAACGCACTGACCGCCATTTCCGGATGCACGCATGACATCAATCCGGATATCCTTTTCATTAATCTCGATATCCACATCTTCCGCTTCCGGCATAACTGCAACCGTAATGGTCGAGGTATGAATCCGTCCGCCGGATTCTGTCTCCGGTACCCGCTGTACCCGGTGTACACCGGACTCGTATTTCATAACGGAATACGCGCCGGTTCCGTTGATCATGCAGGTTACACTCTTCATACCGCCAATGCCGATCTCCTCACATTCGAGAAGCTCTACCTTCCAGCGTCTTCCTTCCGCATAATGTACATACATGCGGTAAATCTCTGCTGCGAACAGGGCCGCCTCATCACCTCCGGCACCAGCCCGTATTTCCACGATCACACTTTTATCATCGTTAGGATCCTTGGGAAGCAATAATATCTTAAGTGCCTGCTCACAGGAAGCCAGTGCTTCCTTTCCGGCGGCCAGTTCTTCCTTTGCCAGCTCCCGCATCTCCTCGTCGGATTCCTCCATCATGGACAGACTGTCATCAATCGTCTGCTTCGCTGCCTTGTACTCCTGATACTTCTCCACTAACGGAGTCAGATCACTGTACTCCTTCATCCGCTTCCGGTAGCGTTCCTGATCATTGGCAATCTCCGGCGAATTCAGTTCCTCCTGTATTTCCTCATATCGAACTAATAAATCCTCTAATCTGTCAAACATACTGATCCTCTTTCTGCTTTCCTGCATTTCATTCTCATATCAATCTATCACCGGATCACATTTCCCTGCCTTTCCGCGCATAGATCACCCGGTCAAGGCCTGCAAGATCCTGCTTCACTGTAACTTCTTCAAACCCCGCACCTACAAGTATCTGCCTGACATCATCTGCCTGATCAAAGCCAATCTCAAAGAATACATATCCATCCTCCTCCAGATAACCATCTGCCTGTTCTATGATCCTGCGATAGAAACTAAGTCCATCCTCCGCTCCATCCAATGCCAGCCTGGGTTCATACTGTTGTACCTCTGGCATCAATGTATCTACCACATGACTTGGTATGTACGGAGGATTCGATACAATGATCCCATACCTTCCACTGATATGATTCCAGATATCACTTTCTACAATGCTTACGTCAGCATGAAGCCGCGTTGCATTCTCCCTTGCAACCTGCAACGCTTCCGGTGATACATCTGCCAGTACCACGGGATACGGTTCCCCACCAGGTTTCTTTAATTCCGCCATCCTCATCTGATCTCGATTGCCCTCTGCCAGCAGCCAGAGGCTTAAACCGATACAGCCGGAACCGCAACACATATCCAGAATCCGTACCGGCTTTGCCGGCTGTCTATGCAGATGCTCCAGAACCATCTCCACCAGAAGCTCTGTATCCTGCCTTGGGATCAGTACGGATTCATTGACCCGAAAGGAAAGCCCCATGAATTCCTGTTCCCCGGTAATATACTGTAACGGCATATGATGGCAGCGCTGACGGATCGCATTCCGATAGCTTTGTACTACTTCCTCTGCTACTGTATGTTCCGGATGCAACAGAAGAAAAGAATGATCCTGACCGGATGCCCATTCCAGCAGATAGCGGGCATCCAGCCTCGCTTCCGGAATTCCTGCTCCGGAAAGTATTTGATTTCCTTCTTTCCATAACTCCTGCAACGTCATGATCCTTATGCCTCTGTTTCCTCCAATGATTCCAATTCCTCTGAAACTGCCGCCTCAGCATTCAATGCTCTCTGATATGCCCGCCAGTCCAGTACGCCTTCCACCGAAGCGATGGCCACCTCCAGCATTTCCAGATCCGGCTCCTTTGTTGTTAACCGCTGTATCCATAATCCGGGTGCGCTGATCGCCCGAATGATCCAGGAATCATTTCGGCCGGCCAGCCGGATAAACTCATAGGATACTCCCGCAATCACCGGTACCAGTAATATCCGCAGTACCATTCGTAACACAGTCTGATCAACATTGATCACCATAAAAAACAGAATACTGATGATCATAACAAGAAATAGAAAGCTGGTTCCGCAGCGTTTATGAAACCGGGTATACTGCATTACATTTTCCGGTGTCAGCGGCACGCCTGCCTCTAAGCAATTAATCGTCTTATGCTCGGCACCATGATACATGAAGACCCGCTTCATATCATTCATCTGGGAAATTGCCAGAATATACAACAGGAAAATGATCAATCGTATTACGCCCTCCAATAAGGCCACAACAATATTATTGTCAATTCCTTTCCGAATAAACTCGGAAAGAAAGGCCGGGAGGAGAATAAATAATCCAACCGCCAGAATAATGGAAAGGAAGACAGAAATGAACATAAGAATTCCTTCCCCGCCCTTTTTGACTGCCTTCTCTGCCGGAGCTTCAGCCGGATTTTCCTCTTCCTCATAAAAGCTGGCAGAATATGTTAACGTCTTCATACCGATCACCAGAGACTCAATGAAATTCACAATCCCCCGTATGATCGGAATTCGAAGGATTGCCGCTCGGTCACCCATGGCAACATAATTCTCTACCTTTACCTCAATTGTCTGATCCGGCTTCCGGACAGCAATGGCATACTGATCCTGATTCTTCATCATGACCCCTTCGATGACTGCCTGACCGCCTATATATATACGTTTCATGTTTCCTCCAGTCCTATACTGAAAAAGGTTGGGACATTCAATCCCAACCTTATCACTTCTTATTCTTACTGATTCACACCATACTTACGATTGAACTTATCAATACGTCCACGAGCCTGAGCTGCCTTCTGCTGACCAGTGTAGAATGAATGACACTTGGAGCAGATCTCCACATGGATATCTTCTTTTGTTGATCCTGTAACAAATTCGTTACCACAGTTGCAGACAACCTTTGCCTGGTAATAATCTGGATGGATTCCTTCTTTCATTTTTTTCACCTCACCGTTAATTCCTAATCTATTTGAGCAGACGTAACGTCTATCATTCGCCCAACAGCTTTCTCATTTTAGCATAGAGTTTCCCTGATTGCAAGCCTATTTTACAAAATATCCGCAAATCCTATAGAAACAGTTGTCATGTCAGCTATCTTCGCCCCAGTGACTTTTGAACCAGACTCAAAAATTCCGTATTATCCCTGGTACGCACAAAGAGCTTCAGCACTTCCTCAATCGCCTCATCCGACTTGGAACCGCTCATTTCCCTGCGGATCAGATACATTGCCTCCTGCTCCTCCTTTGACAACAGCAGATCATCTCTCCGGGTGCCGGATTTACTGATGTCGATCGCAGGAAAGATCCGCTTTTCTGACAGCTTCCGGTCAAGCACCAGTTCCATGTTACCGGTTCCCTTAAATTCCTCAAATACCACATCATCCATCTTACTTCCGGTATCCACAAGAGCCGTTGCAAGGATGGTAAGGCTACCGCCCTCCCGAATATTCCTTGCTGCGCCAAAAAACTTTTTCGGCATATATAATGCAGCCGGATCCAGACCGCCGGTCAGGGTACGTCCGCTCGGCGGTACGATCAGGTTGTACGCCCTTGCCAGACGGGTAATGCTGTCCAGCAGGATCACTACATCCTTCTTATGCTCTACCAGACGCTTGGCACGATCCAGTACCATTTCGGCCACCCGCTTATGATGATCCGGAAGCTCATCAAAAGTGGAATAGATCACCTCCACATTCGGTCCCTCGATGGATTCCCGGATATCCGTTACCTCCTCCGGTCTTTCATCAATCAGCAGGACCAGCATGTGAATATCCTTATGATTATTGCTGATGGTCTTGGCCATCTGCTTCAACAGTGTTGTCTTACCTGCCTTTGGCGGCGATACGATCATCCCTCTCTGTCCCTTGCCGATCGGTGCGATCATATCCACAATACGCATTGGAATATCCGCGCCTCTCTGCTCCAGCTTAATCTTCTCCTCCGGGAAGATCGGCGTCAGCTCTTCAAATGGTCTTCGCTTCTGTGCCTCTAACGGATGATAACCATTCACAGACCGTATATACAATAACGCACTGAATTTCTCTGCCTGTGTCTTTATCCGGGTATTGCCATACAGGATATCGCCGGTCTTTAAATTAAAGCGGCGGATCTGTGCCGGTGAAACATAGACATCACTATCGCCCGGAAGATAATTCGCACTCCGTATGAACCCGTATCCCTCCATGATCTCTAAGATACCCTTTACTTCATTTCCACTGTCTAACGCGGTTACCTCCGGATTCTCCAGCTTTAAAAATTCTTCTAAAGTAAATGCCTCGTTTCGGATATTCGGCATTCTCCGTTCTTCTGCCGGGAGCTCCTGCCGATTCGTATCATAGGCCTGCGGCTCCTGCAGCTCGGTACGTGTATTTCGACTCTCCGGATTACTCTCTGTCCGGACTGCAGATCTTACCTCATACCGCAACACATCCGGCTGTCTGACCTCTCCTGCATTCCCACTGCGTTCCACGATCCTGCTCTCCGGACGTTCCGTTCTGTTATCTGATTTTCCATTGCTCCGGGAACTAACATTGCTATTCTGTCGGGTATTCCCTCTGCTCTGCCGGTTCTCTCCATAACCGGAATTGGATGGCTTTGCATCAAATCTTGCTGCATACTTATTATTCGTTCGATTTTCAGCAGATTGTGTTTTATCAGCATTCGGTCTCGGACGGGATCCGGACTCCTCCACTGCTGGTTTTCTTCTTGGCTCGGTCTCCTTCTTCACCGTCCTGGTACCTGCTGCATTTGCAGGTCTCTGGGTCTGTTCTCCTCCGGTCTCCTCCTTCGCTTCTGCCGCCTGCAATAACCGGATCAGCTCCGGTTTGCGCAATGCTGTAATACTTTTTAGTTGTTTGCTTCTTGCCAATTCACGCAATTCTGCTAAGGTCATACTGCTTAATTCCATATACGATTCCTCTCTATGTAATATATCTAATGGGTTCTAAGGGTTTAAAACGAATATATGATCATTAGAATTAAAATCTGTTCATTATCATGATCTCGCTCTGCTCCATCATGATCCCCGGCTGTATTGATACTTTATCACAGCCGCCTTCAGGGCTCCTCCCGGCTACGCCGGGCCCCTCCTCAAGGCAAATCTGACAGCCTCTTTTGATTTCTGCTTTCCGCCTTCAGGGCTCCTCCCGGCTATGCCGGGCCCCTCCTCAAGGCAAATTATACCACAAGTTTTTTCTCAGGTAAAGGTATTTTCTCCCATCATAGAATTAAATTTGTTTTTACATTTGAC
Organism: uncultured Lachnospiraceae bacterium; assembly: GCA_910587045.1. Classification (GTDB taxonomy): domain Bacteria; phylum Bacillota; class Clostridia; order Lachnospirales; family Lachnospiraceae; genus CAG-632. The sequence continues at coordinate 439,189 of CAJULG010000001.1, forward strand.
AGGAAATTTTCATAGAAAGACTTGATAGGAGATTTTCCAGATGTTATATTATTACTGACAAAATGAATCAGAAACCAAAGTCAGAAAAGGATGTATCAGATGAACGTATATGAAAAAGCATTAGAACTCCATGCGCAATGGAATGGAAAACTGGAAACAAAGTCAAAATGCACGGTAAAGTCAGCAGAGGATCTTTCCCTTGCCTATACTCCCGGTGTTGCAGAACCCTGCCGGGCCATTGCCGAGCATCCGGAACTGGCATATACCTATACCAGCAAAGCGAATACGATCGCAGTTGTTTCCGATGGAAGCGCTGTATTAGGACTGGGCAATATCGGTGCGAAGGCCGCCATTCCGGTTATGGAAGGAAAGGCTGTACTATTTAAGGAATTCGCGAATGTGAATGCAGTACCGATCTGCCTGGATACACAGGACACGGATGAGATCGTGAATACAGTCATTCACCTGGCACCGGTATTCGGAGGCATTAATCTGGAGGACATTTCCGCTCCCCGCTGCTTTGAAATCGAAGAACGTTTAAAAAAGGCCCTTGATATTCCGGTCTTTCATGATGACCAGCATGGAACTGCCATTGTCGTACTTGCAGGAATTATTAATGCGCTGAAGGTGACCGGCAAAAACAAAGAAGATTGCCGGATCATAGTCAATGGTGCCGGCTCTGCCGGAATTGCCATCTCGAAGCTTCTGCTCCGCTATGGCTTCCGTCATCTTATATTATGTGATAAAGCAGGAATGCTGAACCGAAATACCCCGAACATGAATTGGGCCCAGCAGGAAATGTGTGAAGTGACAAACCTGGATGGACAGGAGGGTTCTTTGGCGGATGCACTCAAGGGTGCCGACATTTTTGTAGGTGTGTCTGCACCAAATCTGGTGACTGCAGAAATGGTTGCATCCATGAATAAAGATGCGATCCTCTTTGCCATGGCAAATCCGGTTCCGGAAATCATGCCGGACGTTGCAAAGGCGGCAGGCGCTAAAGTAGTCGGAACCGGCCGCTCCGACTTTCCAAATCAGGTCAATAACGTTGTTGCCTTCCCCGGAATCTTTAAGGGTGCTCTGGAAGGACGGGCAAAACAGATCACAGAAGAAATGAAGCTGGCAGCAGCACTTGCGATCGCCAGTCTGGTATCCGATGAAGAACGGAATGAAGATAATATTATGCCGAAGGCCTTCGATCCCCGAATTGCAGATGTCGTTGCAGATGCTGTCAAAGCACATATCTGTTAAACAGGATTGTTACAGATTGTTACAAAGGAGTTATCTGATTATGTCAGACAATCGTCTTACATTATACAAATTAATCATACTCTTTATGCTGGACCGGGTGGATTTTCCCTTAACCACCTCCCAGCTTTCCCAGTTTATTCTGGATAAGGGTTATACAAACTACTTCAGCTTCCAGCAGGCGTTAAATGAATTAGAAGACGCAGGCTTCATCCAGTCGGAACAGATCCGGAATACCACCCAGTTTCACCTGACTCCGGAGGGAAAGGAAGCGCTGGATATGTTTGATTACAAAATCTCCACCGCTATCAAAGATGATATTTATGCCTACTTTGCAGCAGAAAAGATCAATCTTCGGAATGAGGTGGAGATATTTGCAACCTATTATCCCGCAAAACGGGAGGAATATACAGTTCAGTGTACCATTCTGGAACGAAAGGAAACCATGCTGGATATAAAATTAAACGTTCCTACCCTGGAACAGGCAACCCGCATCTGTGATACCTGGCAGGAAAAAAGCAATTCCATCTATGATTATCTGGTACGCCAGCTATGGAACTGACAGCAGGAATTCCTCAATCATCCCCCATATTTCCTCTCTGCCCTGTTTCGTTTCGGCAGAGAAGGGAATTACCGGAGTACCTGGCACCAGATCCAGTTTCTCCTTTATCACCTTCAGATTCTTCTGAATCTGGCTTCGATTGATCTTATCCAGCTTGGTTGCAATGATCACAGGATGAAACCCATTCTCAACGATCCAGTGGTACATCGTGCAATCGTTAGCAGAAGGTTCATGACGAATATCGATCAGCAGGAATACCAGACGAAGCTGTCTGGAATTGTGAAGATATCGCTCTATCATTTTTCCCCACTTTGCCTTAATCTCCGTTGAAACCCTGGCATATCCGTATCCGGGCAGATCTACATAATATAACGCATTATTCACATTATAGAAATTAATGGTCTGGGTCTTCCCCGGCTGGGAAGAGGTTCTGGCATAGGACTTCCGATTCATCAATGCATTGATCAATGAAGATTTTCCCACATTGGACTTTCCCGCAAACGCAACCTCCGGAAGCTGATTCTCCGGTAATTTACTTGTGATTCCACAAACGGTTTCCAGATTTACACTTTTAATTATCATTCCCGTTCATCCTTTCCCGACAGCAGTGCGCACTTCAGCACATCCTCCATGACTGTCACATAGGTAATCCTCATACCTCCGGTAATCTCTTCACTTAACTCTCCGATGTCCTTACGATTCCGTTCCGGTACAAGCACCTCCCGGATACCATGCTGCTTCGCTGCCAGCAGCTTTTCCTTTAATCCGCCGATCGGGAGAACTCTTCCCCGCAGGGTGACTTCCCCTGTCATGGCAATATCTCCCCTAACCTTACGTCCGGTCACGGCTGAATAAATGGCTGTTGTCATGGTAATACCTGCAGAAGGACCATCCTTCGGAACAGCGCCCTCCGGTACATGGATATGAATATCCTGTTCCTTTAGAATGTCCTCCTCCAGCATGGAACGAACACAACTGATCGCAAGCCTCGCAGATTCCTTCATTACATCTCCCAGATTACCGGTCAATTCAATTTTTCCTGTACCGGGGGTCAGACTAACCTCAACACTTAGCGTATCACCACCTGCACTGGTCCATGCGAGACCGGTTACAATTCCTGTCTTTGGTTCTATATCCCATACATTCTGCTCATACTTAGGAATCCCCAGATACTGCTCCAGATTTCGACAGGTAATCTTTAAAGATTTCCGTTCGCCACCGGCGATCACCCGGTCTGCTTTCCGGCATAAAGCAGCAATCTGCCGTTCCAGCCCTCTGACCCCTGCCTCTCTGGTATATTCCTGTATGATCCGGTTCAGGGCAGCATCGTCGATCTGAAATTGTTTTGCCTTCAGTCCATGCCTCCTTCGCTGCTTTTGTAACAGAAATTCTTTTCCAATATGAAATTTCTCATTCTGCGTGTAGCCGGAAACTTCAATCAGCTCCATTCGGTCTAACAGAGGCTTCGGGATACGGGAAACGTCATTGGCAGTCGTAATAAACAGCACCTGACTAAGATCGATTGGCACTTCAAAATAGTGATCCACAAACCTGCAGTTCTGCTCTGCATCCAATACCTCTAACAGAGCGGAGGAAGGGTCACCCTTATAATCATTGCTTAATTTATCCACCTCATCTAACAACACCAGCGGATTATTTACCCCGGCCTTGGTAATTGCAGATGCGATCCGTCCCGGCATTGCTCCTACATACGTCTTTCGATGCCCCCGGATCTCTGCTTCATCCCGGACACCACCTAAGGAAATGCGTACATATTCTTTATTTACAGCAGCCGCAATCGAACGGGCAACAGATGTCTTTCCGGTTCCCGGAGGCCCTGCCAGGCAGATGATCGGACTGTCTCCTGCTGATACCATATTCCGTACTGCCAGAAAATCCAATACCCGCTCCTTCACCTTTTCCAACCCGTAATGATCCTCGTTTAGAATCCGTTCCGCCTGTCTCAGATCCCGATTATCCTCTGTCGCTTTGCTCCATGGATATTCCAGCAGAGTTTCAATATAATTTCGGGATACGGTAGATTCTGAAGAGGTAACCGGAATTGCTTCCAACCGTCGGATTTCTTTTCTCAGCTTTTCCTGCACCTCCTGTGGCGCCTGTAGCCTTTCCAGTTCCTTTCGGTATTCCTGAGTATCGGAAGCGTCCTTTTCTCCTAATTCTTCCTGGATCAGCTTCTGCTGTTCCCGCAATACATATTCCCGCTGATTCCGCTCCACACATCCCTTTAGCTGTTCCTGTAACTGCCTTCGTATCTGATAAATCTCTGCCTCACTATGCAGCAACGTCAATACATATTTTACCCGCTCATGCAGGTCTTCGATATCCAGAATTGCCTGGCGCTTTTCATATGAGAACGGACTCTGCTCTGCCAGCATATCAATTAACACTGCGGCCTTCTTCTGCTTTGACAGCTTCTGAAGTGCGGCAGTGTTGATCTTCATCCCTGCATCATAGCAGGCGCGGACCGCGTCTAACAGACTGCTGCAATAGGCTTCCTCTTCTTCACTGCTTAAATCTATATCCTTCCATATCCTGACTTCCGCCTGATAACAGGAATCCTGTTCCTCGAATGTGATCAACTCCCCGCGGTATTCTCCCTCTACCAGAACCCGTACAACATTCTTTGGAATCTTAATGATCTGCTTCACCTTCACCACGCATCCAACATTATGTAAACTATCCTTCTGAAAGCCCTGAGAATTATCCTTCTCCAGTTGTGTCACCACATATAGATACTGGTCGGCTGCCATAGCCAGCTTCACTGCCTCAATCGACTCACTGCGGCTGATATCAAAATGAACCGTGGTATGTGGAAGAAGGGTCATCCCCCGTAATGCAACCATCGGCATACTATATCTGTCCTTCACCGAATTTACCCTCCGTCAATCATTTCTCTTATTGAAACATAGCGCCGGGTACAAGCCCCGGCTGCCTCATGCTATGCGATTTCTCCATTATTTCTTAAGTGTTTCTGTAATAGTGCTTTTTTCGGAATCGGCCGATCTGAATATGTTAATTCCGGCGGTTCCTGCTTTTCAACAACATCCCTGGTAATGATACATTTACTGATATGATCATCCGAAGGGATCTCATACATCAGATCCATAACTACGTCTTCCATGATCGCCCGCAATCCTCTGGCACCGGTCTTCCGTTCCATCGCTTTTGCAGCTATAGCGGTCAGAGCCTCCGGTTCAAATTCCAGTTCTACGCCATCAATCTCAAACAGCTTTTTATACTGTTTCACCAGGGAACTCTTCGGCTCCTCCAGAATCCGGACCAATGCTTTCTCATCCAGCATATCCAGGGCGGCCGTAACCGGAACACGTCCTACAAATTCCGGGATCAGTCCATACTTTACATAATCCTGCGGTAAAATCTGACGGAACAACTCACCAATATCCTTATCCTCTACCTGTTTAATCTCCGCATTGAATCCAATGGCCTTTTGACCGATCCGATTCTCAATGATCTTATCCATACCATCAAAGGCTCCGCCGCAGATAAACAGAATATTGGTCGTATCAATCTGAATCAGCTCCTGAAGCGGGTGCTTTCTGCCTCCCTGCGGCGGCACGGAAGCAACTGTTCCCTCGATCACCTTTAACAGTGCCTGCTGTACTCCTTCACCGGATACATCTCTGGTTATCGATACATTTTCCGATTTCTTTGTAATCTTATCTATTTCATCAATATAAATGATTCCGTGTTCTGCCCGTTCGATGTTATAATCCGCTGCCTGTATCAGTTTCAACAGAATATTCTCTACATCTTCACCTACATAGCCTGCCTCTGTCAATGCAGTTGCATCTGCGATCGCAAACGGAACATTCAAGAGCTTGGCAAGGGTCTGAGCCAGATAGGTTTTTCCGGAACCGGTAGGACCTACCATAATAATATTACTTTTCTGCAATTCTACTTCAAAATCCTTTTCTGACAGGATCCGCTTATAATGATTATAGACTGCTACGGAAAGGATCTTCTTTGCCTGTTCCTGACCGATCACATAATCATCCAGAAACTCTTTTATTTCCTTCGGCTTAAGAAGATTGATCTCTGTACTTTCCAGTTCTTCCAGTTCCTCCTGAATAATCTCATAACATACCTCGATACATTCATCACAGATATATGCCGCCGGTCCTGCGATCAGCTTGCGGACCCGATCCTCCGGTTTATTACAGAAGGAACATTTTAACGGTCTTCTTTCATCATTACGATTTGCCATTTAGCCACCTCTAACTCATTTAATCTTTAACTCTTTTCCCGATTGGTCAATACCACATCAATCAAACCATATTCTTTGGCTTCCTCAGCACTTAACCAGTTATCTCGGTCGGTATCCCGTTCCAATACCTCAACCGGCTTTCCGGTCTCTTTTGCCAAGATCTCATTAATCTTCCTCTTGGTCTTTAATATATGCTCGGTTGTGATCTTCATGTCACTGGCCTGGCTGCCGCTCGGCATACCGCCCATTGGCTGATGAATCATGATCTCTGCATTTGGAAGTGCCATACGCTTACCCGGTGTACCGCCGGCAAGCAGGAATGCACCCATACTGGCTGCCATACCACAGCAAATGGTAGACACATCACACTTAATATACTGCATGGTATCAAAGATTCCAAACCCTGCAGATACAGAACCGCCGGGACTGTTAATATATAAGCTGATATCCTTTGACGGATCCTCTGATTCCAGGAACAACAACTGTGCGATTACCAGAGCAGCAGTTGTATCATTCACTTCTTCTCCCAGAATAATGATCCGATCCCTTAACAAGCGGGAAAATATATCATACGAACGCTCACCTCTACTGGTCTGTTCCAGGACATATGGTACTAAACTCATTAAAATTGCCTCCTTTTATCCACTTTTTCATTATACTTCTTTTGCTGCTTCAACTACAATATCTGCTGCTTTCTGTACTGCTATATCCTTCTTCATGGAAGCTGCTTCTTTCTCTCCAACCACTTCCTTCAGTTTCTCAAGATCCATCTGGTACATAGATGCCAGATTCTCCAATTCCTTATTCATCTCATCTTCTGTTACTTCTACCGCTTCTGCCTCTGCAACTGCTTCTAATACAAGACGGGCCTGAATCCGCTTGTATGCTTCCGGCTTACACTGCTCCTTAAATGCATTGATATCCATACCGGTAAACTGCAGATACTGTTCGAGCTGGAGTCCTTGATAACTCAGACGCTGTGCAAATTCATCCACCATCTGCTCCTGCATCATCTCTACCATGGCATCCGGAATATCCATGCTGGCACCTTCTACGATCTTGTCGATCACTTTTGTTTCCTTCTGTCGTTTTGCCTCAGATTCCTTCTTTGCTAACAGAGTTTTTCTGATATCTTCCTTATATTCCTCCATGGTATCAAACTCAGAAGCTTCGCTTGCAAATTCATCATCCAATTCCGGAAGTTCCACTGCTTTAATGCCTTTAATAACAACCTTGAACATTGCCGGCTTTCCTGCCAGCTCCGGTGACTGGTACTGCTCCGGAAACGTTACATTTACCTCAACCTCATCCCCGATATTCTTACCAACCAGTTGATCCTCAAAGGTATCAATAAAGGAATGGGAACCCAGCTTCAACGGATAATCACTGCCTTTGCCGCCTTCAAATGCCACACCGTCTACAAAGCCTTCAAAATCAATGGTAACCTCATCATCCATCTGTGCCGCACGGTCTTCCACGATCACACTTCTGGAATTCTGCTGCTGAACGCGCTTTAACTCTGCTTCCATGTCCTCATCCGTTACTTCTACTGCAATCTTCTCTACTTCAATTCCCTTGTAGTCACCCAGAGTAACTTCCGGCTTTAATGCTACTTCTGCATTAAATATGAATGCTTTACCCTTTTCCATCTGTACAACATCAATTCCCGGTCTGGATACGATCTCCAGATCACAATCTGCCATTTCACGAGGGTATGCCTCCTGAATACAGATATTGGCAGCATCCTCATAGAATATTGCCGGACCATATGCTTTCTCAATAAAAGCCATCGGTACCTTGCCCTTGCGGAAGCCAGGAACAGAAATCTTATTCTTCTGCTTATGATAGGCCTCCACCATAGCTTTTTCAAACTCCTCTGCAGTTACTTCTATCGTAATCTTTGCCATGTTCTTTTCTAACTTTTCTACTGTGTAACTCATTGAATCAAGTCCTCCTTATATACCATCCATCTCTTTTAAGTATTTGGGTTCAAGCCCATTAATCACTAAATTATAGCATAGCATATAACAGTATGTCCACTAAAATATGGGAGATTATATAAAAAGAATCTCCGAGGAGATCATCCTCGGAGATTCGACAAACTTTCTTTCCGGCTGACTGCGATTACTTACCAGCCATTGCCTTCATCTGAGCTTCAACAAGCTTCTTAGTCATCTGACCACCAACAGAACCATTCTGTCTTGATGTTAAGTCACCGTTGTAACCCTGCTTTAAGTCAACACCTACTTCTGAAGCACATTCCATTTTGAAACGATTCATTGCTTCACTCTTAGAATACTTGCTAGACATAATTGCTACCTCCATTTTGAATACTTTAGACCTCATGCTCTGGAAGGATCCGAACAGCCAACGCATCGGCTGTTCTCTTCAAGAGCTTGATGTCTTACTCATAGTATCCTCAGGATTCCATAAAGTATTATGGTAAGTTATGGTGAGATCAGCAATTTTTTTTATTTTTTAGTAAGAGGATTCCTACTGCTGCTGCTATTGCTCCCAGCACACTGATCCAGACAACCGGCATACGGTCACCGGTCTGCGGAGATCGGTTCGCCTGTGAGACCAGAGAATTATTATTCTGTGTCTTGCTGATATCCGTTGCGCCGCCATTATTAGAGGTACCGGTATTGCTGCCACCCGGATTCTCTGTACTGGTATTGTTACCAGGATCATCCGTTGTATCATTATTACTGCTGTTATCCGTATATACGAGTGCATAGGTCGAGAACAAGGTACTTTCAATCGTATACGTATTTGGATTACTATCTAAATCAGCCAGTCGTTCCACTGTACCGCCATGTACCCGGAGCACACTCAGGCCCTCCTGTACTGCAAGTTCATCACTGATCGGAATGACGATCCGAATCTTCTTACCACCGGAGATCGAGGTCACCTGATTTTCTGAAATGGTTCCAAATACTCCGATACACCGCTTCCAAATGGAGAAATCCATATACATTGCTACCCGTTCTTTACTTCCAAGATTCTGCATCAGCAATGCCATATCCGACGCCGGAACTTCACTCTCCAGCATCCCCTTTACCAGCATACAGAATTCTACGGATCCACCAGCATCGATGACCGCATAATCCTGGTCACTGCCGAAATTCGTCGTATCTCCAAACAGATTTTCCAATCCGCTGACGGATACCTGCGGCATACCGTTACCATCATACTCCACGGATGTAGACTGACCGGAACGAAGCACCAGGCGAATAGCACCTGTTGGTTCTACCAGCTTCTGTCCCTGAATCACAAGCCCCATGCTGACCGAACGATTTCCATTCATTGCCCGTACCATATACACACCATCCGGCAGATTGGTAAACATAAAGGCTTCATTATTCTTTACACTCTGATATTGAACGATATCATTGCCATCATACAATGCAATATACAATGGAGTTGATGCATTATCTGCCAATGTTTCATCATGAACGGTTCCGGCAACATTCACGCCTGCTCCATTACGGATACCCGTCTTGAATACTCCGGTATAATAACCGGATTCTCCGTTCTGCGTCAGTGCAGTGATCAGAAAGCCGTATCTGGACAGTTCACTCAACTGTGTGAATTTTGCAGTAAACGCTTTGTTTCCATTCGCATCCGTCGTAACCAGAAGATTATCTGCATCCAATGTAAGCTCCTGCCCTGCAGGACCATATTTAACGGTCAGGGAATCAATAGCAAAGGTACCTGTTTCCGCCCGTCCGGTGATTATAATCCCATTCTCTACATTTCCACTGATTCCAGTCACTGTAATATGAATCGGCTCAAATGCATCTGCATAAGCAGTATTTCCGGCTGCATCCGTTGCTTTGATCCGGTAGCTTCCCTTCATCGCTGCAGTAAAGCCTGAGGTATATACACTATTCCCGGCATAGGTAAAGCCAAGCTTCTGTGCATTTGCCTCGTCATTATTATATATCGCTTCCAGACTGACTAAACATCCCGGAAGTTCTGTTACCTGGAAGCTGACCTTATGTGCCGTTCCAGTGCTGTTTACCATGATATTGGATATCACCGGAGCTGTTTCATCATAACGAAGCTGCAACACTTCTTCCGATGCACTCTTCATACCGGCCTCTGTCTCTGTCCATGCCCGAAGATTCCATATACCTTCCCGCGGCAGCCGGAAGCTTCCATTCACATCCTGGCTTCCACCCGGTTCTTCTGTTCCTTCTTCCCACAAACGGTAATACATAAAGATTTTGGTGCCATCCGGGGTAGAATCTGGTGCTGTGATCGTAATCTCCGGATTAGAAGTGAACCAGCCGCCTTCCGCATTCTGTGGAACCGCCGGTCTTGTGGTTACCTTCGGTGCATCCGGCACCTCAGAAGATACCCTTGTAAATTCCAATGGCAGTTCCCTCGTATTCCCTGCACCATCTGCTACACGAATGGTAAAGGTACCCTTCTGCTTCACAGTAAAGGTATACGCATTGTTCTTTCCCTCTACTGCTGTAAATGGATATGGCTGATAATCCGGCCCTTCCAGTGTTACCATCGCAATTCCACTTCCCTTGTCTGCAAGTGAAAATGTAATTGTCTTCTCCGTACTCCATTCTGCATCATAATCTGCCGGTGATACCTGAATCTCCGGTGCAGTACCATCTACGGAAAAACGGTATGCTGTTGTCGGAATACTGACATTATCTGCATTATCATACGCAGTAACGGATACTGTATAGGTTCCGCTTTCTGTAAACTCCCGTTTAAAATCATAACTGGTAAGAAGCTGGCTCCTGTCAGATACATACTCCTTTGCATCCTCCGTGATCACCTCACCATCTCTCGTTACATTCCAGATCAGATAAGCGATTCCGGAGTCTAAATCCTTTGCCTCCGCAGTCATCGTTACTGATTTATAATATCGGCCCTCACCGGAATACACCATATTTCCTGCCGGATCTTCTGCAGAAACTCTTACTTCCGGTGCCTGATTCTCAATTACCCAAAGCTCGCCGCCTTCGATTCCGATCAGATTCGCCTTTGTTGTAGTATTCCCTGCATTATCACTTGCGATCAAAGCAATCGTTCCTTTGTAATTCATCGGGATCTGGAACGATGCTTTTCCATTCCGGATACCGATTTCGATTCCGTCCTCCCATATATTATCTCCCAGCCAATAAGTCAGATTCTTCGCCCCACTCAGATTATCCGTTACCGGAACCGTAACCACCTGACTTTCCTGGAAGAAATTACCAAAGCTCAGGAAATTTGCCACCTTGCTGAAACCGCCGGTGTTTGCAGAACGAACTTCTATATTATTCGCATCAATGACCGGAGCCGTGGTATCTACCTTTATTTCAATCGGAACCATGGAAGTAACTGCACCGGTTCCGCTCTTTCCCAACTGAATATACAGGGTCGTATCCTTATTTGCCACATACAGATCCTCTGTTACAAGCATCTCTCTGCCAAATCGCGAGTCGCAGGTCAGCGCCCGGTCAGAACTGTCGTTGGTAATATAAACCATATCATAATCTGCCATCTTACCAGTTGGAGTAACACGAGGCGCCTCATCATAATACCACAGATTACCCGGGAGACGGCTGCCGATCACCTCATAGTTGATCATTTCGATCGGCTCTTCCTGCTCTACCCGCAGCGTTCCCGGCGTGACTACCAGCTCATAATTGACAAGCTCCACCTTGGCAGGATCAATACCGATCGCAAATTCACCAGACTGATATCCCGGCTTATAGTCACAGGTATATGCATCCGCCCGGATTGAATTCTGAATGATCTGTTCATCTGCTGCAGCAACCAGCTCCGGCAGATCATCCATATTAATGATCGTACTGTATTCCGGTTCCTCACCAGTCAGTATAAAATCTTTATTCTCTGCATAAACCGGAGCAGTGGTAACATGTGCGATACGCTTATTGATCGTACCGATGCCTTGCAGTGTGATCTCGTCCTGCACCTTATAATAATGAGCAGAAGCACCCTCCAATACCAGCTTTAAAGTAATGGACTTGCCGGTACCCGCATTCGGATCATCAAAGGTTCCGTTCTGTCCTTCACTATATACCCGTACATCATCATCCAGAACCTTACCCTCAAACTGAATCCTTCCTACACCGATAATGGTGCTTCCATCGTAGGTCTTACTTGCATTCTCCACACCGGTAATGGTCAGAGGCTTTGGATTCAGATAAATGGTCACGATCGGATAAACCGTTGTGGAATCTCCATTCTCATCTACCGGATTATTCAGGTCTTCTACCGTAAACTGCAATACGAGTTTACCAGTTGTCCGGATCCCGTTCTTATCCTTTGTGATCAGATCGAAGCCTGCCCAGCCTTCACCATCCGTACTTGCCGGATTCACATACAGGCCGGTTACATCTGTATAATTCGTTTTATTTAACGTAATGCCATCTGTTGTCTCTCCGGATACATCTGTCAGGGTGACTGCAAACCTTGCTTCCCCGTTTTCAACCTGACGACGGACCTCTGCAGTCTTTGCCACCTCTTCACCATACGTAAACTTATACTCGGATGGCAGACCTGCAACGTTATATACCCATTGCGCCTCCAGTGTGACAATACCATGATTCTCAGCAGTCAGGTTCCTGACTGTAAAATCCACACCCGGTGTATAAATATAACCATTGGAAAGCAGCTTCCAGCCGACAAAGGAATATCCTTCCCGTCCAAAACCGCCATTATCCGGATCCGGTACCGGCAGACTTACATTTTTATCATAGGTACACTCTATGGATGGCATCGTACCGGTTACACTGTCATCTGTAACACCCGTTGTAAACTCTATCGTGTAAGTATTGGCTTCCCATTGAGGGGTTACAATCACATCCTTATTATATCCCCCGTTTCCAAAAATAATTTCCTGATCTTCCGTATAATTGATCGTATCGATCGTCCAGCCGATAAAATGATATCCTGTCTTAACCGGCTTGACAGAAAGACTGTCAAAGGTCTTCAGATTACAGGTTGCAGCACCGTCCGTAAGAGAAACATAGTCACTGTCCAGAACCGATGCTCCATTCATATATGTAATCTTATATCCGATTCGCTTCCAGTTTGCTGAAAGATACAGAAAATGTGCATTCTCATTCGTTGTACCATAAGCCAGCCAGTCATCCTTGGTCAATGGTGTTCCAATATTGAAAACCACATCCGGTCTGCCCTGTACATACCAGCCTGCATACTCCCAAAGGTGACTGTCACTCGGAATTGCAGGCACCAACTGATATTCACTGCTTGCATTAAAGTCCGGCTGGGAATAGCTTCCGATCGAACCATAGATAATATCCGGAAAATTCGGATCATTTGCATTCAATGTGATCATATATGGCAGATCGTCTGCTCTTTGTCCCTGACTGGCATCTGCCCCGACCGGTGCCATCTGATCAATGCCATCTGTATCGGCAGACGGATCATCCGGACTGATCATATTAATATCCGTACTATCTGCTGCATCCGGTCCCTGGGCAACACTTTCCGGTCCGTGATTGGCTTCTTCCTCAGCCAGACTGATCAGATACCAGCCCTGACTGATGATCAAAACCATACACACCAAAACTATTACTGCACGCTTTGGACGCTCCATACATTTTTCCAGCACAAGAAAGAAGAAACTGATCAAAGAAACCAGCGCCAACATCGGATACTTCATCCAGCGGTGCCGCTTCCCTGCCTCTACCAGTTTTTGAATGATATACTCCTTTGCTTTCATTCGCTCACCCCGTTTTCCTTTTCATCTATGACCAAATCATATTTATATCCACCTGCATAAGGAAGAAAAAACCATATGTACACCTCATACAAAATACTATACCATATCTTGTATGCAAAACAAATACTTTTTCATAATATTTTATGTAATTTCCCAACTGAGAATGCCTTAATAATATTCCATTTCCGTATTCAGACAAAACAGTCCTATTGGGTATATCGGTTAAATAACCTCATTTCTTTAATTTCCGGTTTTTTCTGCATTTCCTTGACCCTGAATACAGGAAAGTGGTAAAATAATCCGTAAGGATTGGTTCCCGAAGGGACAATACATATAAAATAAAAGTACAGAGGTGTAAAACATGAGTAAGACATTTGAAGACTTGATTTCAAAGGTAACAGCCTGTTCCAAGAAGAAGCTTTCTGTTGCAGTTGCACAGGATGATGCGGTATTAGAGGCTGTCCGGGCAGCAAAGGAGCGCAACATTGCAGATTCCATTCTTGTGGGTGACGAAGACAAGATCCGGGAGATTGCCGGACAGATGAACATGGATCTGACGGATTATGAGATCATTGATATCAAGGATCCGATCGAAGCAGCTACCAAAGCCGTGGAACTGGTTCACAATGGAGAGGCTGATATGTATATGAAAGGCCTGATCGATACCAAGGACTTTCTGAAAAGTGTATTGAATAAAGAAGTGGGACTGCGTACCGGAAGAGCCTTATCCCATGTATGCGTATTTGAGATCCCTGGCTATGACCGCCTGCTTTTCTTAACAGACGTAGCATTTATTCCGTATCCTTCCCTGGAGGACAAGGTAGATATCATTAACAATACAGTAGAAATCGTACATGCCTGTGGCATTCCGAATCCAAAGGTTGCTCCTCTGGCAGCAGTCGAGGTAGTCAATCCAAAGATGCCGGTAACAGTAGAAGCAGCCGAACTAACAAAAATGAATGAAGAAGGTAAGATTACGGGCTGTATCATTGACGGACCGCTTTCCTTCGATCTTGCCCTGGATCCGGAAGCCGCAAGACATAAGGGTGCAGAAGGCCGGAAGATCGTAGGAGATGCTGATGTATTTCTCTTCCCGGATATCCATGCCGGCAACATCACTTATAAGAGTCTGGTTCACACCTGCCCGAATGTTAAGAACGGAAATATCCTGACCGGCACCAAGGCCCCGGTTATTCTCACTTCCCGTTCCGATACCTTTGAGGTAAAGGTAAATTCCATTGCCCTGGCCGCTGTCGTTGCCGAAGCAATGAATAACTAACCGCAGGACTCTTTTTGCAAATAGAACGAATACTTAATAATTTCAGGAGGAATTACACTATGGCGTATAAAATATTGATCATCAATCCCGGCTCTACATCTACAAAGATTGGTGTGTTTGAGGATGAAACCCAGATTATGGAGACCACACTCCGCCACTCTACCGAGGAGATCGCAAAATACAATTCCATAATCGATCAGAAAGATTTCCGGAAGGAGGTTATCCTGCATGCACTGGAGGATAACAATATTGCTTTGACTTCTATTAACGTGGTCGTTGGACGCGGCGGAATGCTAAAGCCGATCCCAAGCGGTACCTATACCACCTCTGATGCCTTATTAGAGGACTTACGGATCGGAAGGCAGGGACAGCACGCCTCCAATCTGGGCGGTATTCTGGCAAAGGAAATCGCTTCTGAAATCGGATCGGATATACCATCCTTTATCGTTGATCCGGTTGTTGTAGACGAACTGGCACCGGTTGCCCGTTATTCCGGCCATCCGGAACTGCCAAGAATCAGCATCTTTCATGCGCTGAACCAGAAGGCGGTTGCCAAGCGTTATGCCAGAGAGGTTGGAAAGCCATATGAGGATTTAAATCTGATCGTTGTACATATGGGCGGCGGAGTCTCTGTAGGCGCTCATAAGGGCGGCAGGGTAATTGACGTTGCCAATGCATTAGACGGTGACGGACCGTTTTCACCGGAGCGTACCGGCGGACTTCCAAGTGGAAGCCTGATTCGTCTCTGCTTCTCCGGTAAATATACGGAAAAAGAGGTTGCAAAAATGATCTGCGGGAATGGCGGTTTTAATGCCTACCTGGGAACCAATGACATGCGTGACGTGATCAGGCTGGCACATGAGGGCAATGAGACTGCAAAGGCAGTCGAAGATGCGTTCCATTATCAGCTTTGCAAAGAGATCGGAGCTATGGCTGTGGTCTTAGGCGGAAAGGTTGACCAGATCATCCTGACCGGCGGCATCGCATACGGACAGGAAACCGTAGATGCCATGTCCGCACAGGTAGACTGGATCAGCGGTATCACTGTATACCCTGGCGAGGACGAGCTGCTGGCACTGGCACAGGGTGCCCTCCGTGTTATGAATGGAGAGGAACAGGCAGGAGAATATTAAGTTCAAAAAAAGCAGGAGCAACCGGAATTCCAAGTTCCCGGTTGCTCCTGCTTTTCTATATCAAAATCCCACTATCCCTTCAGACGCTCCCCGTATAAGTAGTCTGCCCGTCGCTCCCGTTCTGTAAGCAAAGGCTCTACTTCCTTTAATAACTGTCTCCCGTTCTCTTCCTCCCATTGTCCCTGCTCTAAAAAATCCCTCAGCTTCTTCTCGGCTTCCTCTAACTGTTTTAAAAACTGATTCAGATCCTGTCGCTCCATACTCAGTGTATAAACACGCCCTCTCGGAAGCTTCGCTGTATGAACCCCATAAGACCAAAGTGTCCGGATGGTTCCAAAACTTAAAGCAGCAGCAAGAATGAAAAACAGCCCGATCGCCCACATCGAAAATATCATTCCTTGTGCCGAACCCGATACGATCAATGCCATGATCCCTGCAATCATGACCAGTCCGATCGTACAGCAGGCAAACACACCTGCATTCTGGATCAGATTCTTTCTCCGTCGCTCTACGGCCTTCAGGCGCTGCTGATACCGGTCTGTTAAAAATGTGACCCGCTTTACAGTTTCCCGCACCTCAAACTGAATCGAATTTCTCTTATTCTCCTCCTGTACTTCAAATTCCTCTGAATCAATCTGAAAATTCATCCTTTTATACTCCCCTTGAGTCTTCGATTTCCTCACACTTTTAAGACAGAATACAATCCGTCATGTTACAATGACAGATTATCAGACTCCCCGTACAGATAATCTGCATGGCGTTCCTTTTCCGTCAGTTCCGGTTCGATCTCCTTCAGCAGTTGTCTTCCTGCTGCTTCGGACTGATGTTCCTGTTTTAGAAAGTCCTCCATCCGCCTTCTGGCATCTTCCAGACGTTTCATAAAATGATGCAGATCCTGCTCCTCCTCCTTCAATGTATAAACCTTCCGTCTCGGAAGGATCCCGCTGTGAATCCCGTAGGAGATCAATACTTTAGCAAATCCTAAGATCACGAAGGAGCTTAGACCGATAAACAATCCCACTGCCTAGATTCCAAACTCCGCAGCTGCCAGATTGCCAATTAGAGCAGCTAATAAAAGCAAGCCCAGGGCAACGCAAGCAAAGATTACAGACGTATGGATCAGATTCCGCTTCCGCCGCTCCACTGCCTTCAGACGCTGTCGGTACCGGTCACACAAAAAATCTGCCTGTTTTAACGCATCCTGTATTTCATATAAAACAGAATTTCGCCTATTTTCTTCCTGCTCCTGTATTGTTATTGCTTATATTATTACAGATTTTCTTTTTGTCTGCAATCACAAATTATATCACAGCGAAAAGGGACTGCCGCTAACGGCAGTCCCCAAAAGGATTCTTGTGTTATATTACTCTTATTTTGCAGCTAATTCTGCTTTTAAGGACTCGGTTAATGCAGGTACGATCTTGTTCAGGTCGCCTACGATACCATAATCTGCCACATCAAAAATCGGAGCAGTATCATCTTTATTGATCGCAATGATGATATCAGACTCTTCCATACCGGCTACATGCTGAATGGCTCCGGAAATACCGATCGCAAAATATACATTCGGACGAACAGTCTTACCGGTCTGTCCAACCTGCAGATCCTTTGGCATCCAGCCGGAATCTACAACTGCACGGGAACAGCTTACGGTACCGCCCAGTACATCTGCCAGATCCTGCAGCATCTTGAAGTTCTCTGCACTGCCAACGCCACGTCCGCCGGATACCAGTATCTTGGCATCCATAATATCAACTGTATCGGAAACTGCCTTAACTACCTCTAATATCTCCACATACTTGTTGTCCGGCGTAAAGCCAGGATTGAATTCGATCACTTCTGCCTTAGCACCTTCTGTCTTCGGTGCCTTCTGCATAACACCCGGACGAACCGTAGCCATCTGTGGACGATGATTCGGGCAGGCAATCGTTGCAATCGTATTGCCGCCAAATGCAGGACGGGTCATTAATAACTGGTTATGTAACTGTTCCTTACCTGGAATCGGATTGATCGGAAAATCGCCGATCTCCAGCTGGGTACAGTCTGCAGTTAATCCGGTATGGATACGGGCAGAAACACGAGGCCCCAGATCACGTCCGATCGCAGTCGCGCCTACCAGCATGATCTCCGGCTTATACTCCTGGATCACGGAAGCAAGTGCATGTGTATAAGGCTCTGTCCGGTAATCCTTCAATTCCGGATCATCGACAACGATAACCTTGTCTGCACCATAAGCAGCAAGTTCATCTGCAAGACCCTTTACATCCGAACCGATCAATACTGCGGTTACATCTGTATTTAAATCCTTTGCAAGATCTTTACCCTTGCCGATCAATTCGAATGCAATTCCGCTAATTTCGTTATCAACCTGCTGAGCAAAGACATATACTCCTTTATATTCTTCTAATCCCATTTTTTTCACCACGCTTTTCTTAGTTTTATTATATCACATGCTTTGTCTTTAACTTGTCAACGATGTAATTCACTGCCTCCGTCGGATCCAAAGCAACCTTCTCACCGGCACCCTTTCTTACCTTATCGGAAGCTCTTGCAATCTGTGTCGGTGAACCCTTCAGACCCAGATTGGAATCATCTACATCTACCAGGTTTGCTCTGCCCCAGGTTGTGATCTCTGCCTGATAAGCATCAAAGATTCCGCCCGGTGTCATATAACGTGGCTCATTTAACTCGGCAAGTGCAGTGATCAGACAAGGCATCTTTGCCTTTACGACATGATAGCGGTCATCATACTGACGCTCCACGATCACACTGTCACCTTCTACCTTAATATTCTGTGCATAGGAAATAACCGGAATTCCCAGATGCTCGGAAATCTGAGGTCCAACCTGTGCGGTATCTCCATCAATCGCCTGACGTCCGGTAATGATCAGATCATATTCCAAGTTCCGGATCGCACCTGCCAGCGTCTGAGAGGTAGCCCAGGTGTCCGCACCGCCCAATACACGATCGGTTACGAGAATCCCCTTATCAGCACCCATTGCCATTGCTTCTCTCAGTACCTCTTCTGCCTTCGGAAGACCCATGGTAATAACTGTAACCTCTGCACCATACTGATCCTTTAAGCGAAGCGCTGCCTCTAAACCAGCCTTATCATCCGGATTCATAATCGTAAGCATTGCGCCTCTGTCAAGCGTACCATCCGGGTTGAACTTTACACCACCCTTTGTATCCGGTACCTGTTTAATACATACAACAACTTTCACTGTATTCACTCCTTTTTCTGTGTTTGTGCTATTTTCCACTACTTTAACAAGCTGCCAGAGATAACCATTCTCTGAACTTCACTGGTACCTTCATAGATTTCAGTAATCTTGGCATCACGCATCATACGTTCTACATCATATTCCCGGATATAACCATAACCGCCATGAAGCTGAACTGCCTTGGTCGTAACTTCCATTGCAACCTCTGCCGCATACAGCTTGGCCATAGCAGCTTCCACAGAGTAGGAAACCTTCGGATTTTTCTGATATTCTGCTTTCTTCATAGCTGCCTTGTATACCAGATTCTTTGCTGCTTCTACCTTTGTTGCCATGTCTGCTAACTGGAACTGGGTATTCTGGAATGCGCCAATGGCTCTTCCGAACTGCTTCCGCTCCTTTACATATTCAATCGTCGTCTCCAATGCACCCTCTGCAAGTCCAAGTGCCTGAGCGGCAATACCGATACGGCCGCCATCCAGAGTATGCATGGCAATGCCAAAGCCCTTCCCCTTCTGTCCTAACAGATTATCCTTCGGGATCCGGCAATCGGTAAAGATCAGCTCATAGGTAGAAGATCCACGGATACCCATCTTCTTCTCCTTGGTTCCGAATGTAAATCCAGGTGTTCCCTTTTCTACGATAAATGCAGAAATTTCCTTCATGGACTTTCCACGCTTCTCAATCGTACCGGTAACTGCAATTACTATGTAGACATCTGCTTCCTTACCATTGGTAATAAAGCACTTAGAACCGTTCAGCACCCACTCATCACCGTCTAATACTGCCTTGGTCTGCTGTCCCTGTGCGTCTGTTCCAGCGCCCGGCTCGGTCAGTCCGAATGCGCCTAATTTTCTTCCGCTGGCCAGATCCGGCAGATACTTTGCCTTCTGCTCCGGCGTACCATAGGTCTGGATCGGATCAACACAAAGAGATGTATGTGCAGATACGATAACACCTGTCGTACCGCATACCTTGGAAAGCTCCTCTACACACATAACATAAGTCAGCGGATCACACCCCTGTCCCTCATATTCCTTTGCTACCGGAATGCCTAAGAAGCCCAGCTTTGCCATCTTTGCAACGGTCTCCTTTGGGAACTGCTCGGTTTCATCTACCTCCTGAGCAAGAGGCTTCACTTCATTTTGTGCGAATTCCTGAAACAGGCGTCTCGCCATCTCATGTTCTTTACTTAAAGAAAAATCCATGATTTTTATTCCTCCATTTATATTCTTTTTCACTGTTCCGTCATGCATAATTACTTTGAGTAATCATAGAATCCCTTACCGGTCTTACGTCCTAACTTACCGCCACGAACCATTTTCCGAAGCAATGGATGCGCACGGTACTTAGAGTCTCCGGTTTCTGCATACAGAACATCCATAATGGCAAGCACGATATCCAGACCGACCAGATCCCCCAGAGCAAGCGGTCCCATCGGATGACTTGCACCAAGCTTCATGGCAGTATCGATTCCTTCTACAGAAGCAATTCCCTCTGCATAGATGCCGATTGCTTCATTGATCATCGGAATTAAGATCCGGTTCACAACAAAGCCCGGTGCCTCTTCTACCTGAACCGGCTCTTTGCCGATCTCAACAGAAATCGCCTTGATCTTATCTACTAATTCTGCCGGAGTATTTGCACCAGCGATAACCTCTACTAATTTCATACGGTCTGCCGGATTAAAGAAATGCATACCGATGATCGGCCGGTCCAGACCTGCACCGATTTCAGTAATCGAAAGGGAAGAGGTATTGGTTGCAAACATACAGTCAGCCGGAACAATACTCATTAATTCCTTAAAGGTATCCTTCTTGATCGCCATGTTTTCCGGAGCAACCTCAATTACCAGATCGCAATCCGTACAGATATCCTTCAGACCGGTCTTGATCTTTCCAAGAATCTCGTCGCCCTTCTCCTGTGTGATTTTTTCCTTACCGATCAAGAACTTAATATTCTTCTCAATCTTTGCCTTACCGCCGTCTGCGAATTCCTGCTTGATATCACAGAGACGTACATCATAACCATCTGTCATTGCAAATGCCTGTGCAATTCCGGAACCCATGGTTCCTGCACCAATAATACCTACTACCATTTACTTCTCCTCCTAATCCTTATTTATTCTGAAATGGTTCTTTTACTTTTTCCTTATTCTTGTCAAGGAAGAATGCCATGCCATACTTCTGATCTTCAGTTTCAAAGCAACTGCCAAACAGCTTCTCTTCAATGACGATCGCCTGATCCATATCCGCTTCCAGACCTTCATTGATCGCTTTCTTGCAGGCACGAACAGCGATCGGTGCATTCTTTGCAATACCGCCTGCCAGCTTCTTTGCTGCATCCATCAGTTCTTCCTGCGGATATACTGCATTGACAAGACCAATACGAAGAGCCTCATCCGCTTTAATATTCCTTGCTCCGTAAATCATCTGCTTTGCCATGCCCGGACCTACCAGACGGGCAAGTCTCTGGGTACCGCCAAAGCCCGGGGTAATCCCCAGCCCCACCTCCGGTTGTCCAAATACAGCATTCTCAGAACAGATCCGGATATCACAGCTCATGGAAATCTCACAGCCGCCGCCCAACGCAAATCCGTTAATGGCAGCAATAACTGGAATCGGGAAGGTTTCTATCATACGGAACACGTCGTTGCCTTTCTTGCCAAACGCCTCACCCTCTGCCTTGGTCAATGCAGACATCTCTCCGATATCTGCACCGGCCACAAAGGATTTCTCCCCGGCGCCCGTTAAGATGACTGCTCTGGTCGCATCCAGATCAATGGCCTGAAAAGCCGCATCCAACTCCTCCAGCACCTGGCTGTTTAATGCGTTCAGTGCCTTTGGTCGATTGATGGTAACAACGCCTACCCATCCGTCCTGTTCATAAGTAATGAATTCCATCTACATTCTCTCCTTTATATCCTGATTCTCTTCGATCTCTTAGTCACGCTTTACTACAGTTGCACAGCCCATGCCGCCACCAATACAAAGGGTAGCAAGACCGGTCTTAGCATCCCGCTTCTGCATTTCGTAAAGCAGGGTAACCAGAATACGACAGCCGGATGCACCAACCGGATGTCCAAGTGCGATCGCACCACCGTTTACATTCAATACTTCGTCCTTGAATCCTAAATCTTTCTGTACTGCAATCGACTGTGCGGCAAATGCTTCATTTGCCTCGATCAGATCAAAATCATCAATCTTCATGCCGGTCTTTGCCATCACCTTATTGGTTGCAGCTACCGGACCGATACCCATGATAGAAGGATCTACACCGCCTAATGCACCTGCAATATAGGTTGCCATCGGGGTAACGCCTAATTCCTTTGCCTTTTCTTCACTCATAACTACGATAGCAGCCGCACCGTCATTAATACCGGAAGAATTTGCTGCTGTTACGATACCATCCTTCTTAAATGCGGGACGCAGCTTCGCAATCCCCTCAACCGTAGTACCCGGACGCGGGCCTTCATCTGTATCTACAACTACAGTCGCCTTCTTCGTCTTTACTTCAACCGGAACGATCTCATCCTTAAACTTTCCTTCCTTCATGGCTGCTTCACACTTCTGCTGGCTCCATGCTGCAAACTTGTCCAGTTCCTCACGGGTGATGCCATACTTCTCACATACATTCTCTGCAGTGATACCCATATGATAATCATTAAATGCATCCCATAATGCATCATTTACCATAGTATCCACCATGGTATTATTTCCCATTCTGTATCCAAATCTGGCCTGCTTTAATGCATATGGAGCCATAGACATGTTCTCCATACCACCGGCTACAACAATATCAGCATCCCCGGCCTGGATCATCTGTGCAGCCATATTGACACAGTTCAAACCAGAACCGCAGACTACATTAACGGTAACAGCCGGCACTTCAATCGGAAGTCCTGCTTTAATGGAAGCCTGACGGGCTACATTCTGCCCCTGGCCCGCCTGGATAACACAGCCCATATATACCTGATCCACCTGCTCTGGTGCCACTCCTGCACGCTTTAATGCTTCCTTTATTACAATAGATCCTAACTCCGCTGCCGGAACAGTACTCAACTGACCGCCCATGGTTCCGATTGCAGTACGACATGCGCCTGCTAATACAACTTTCTTCGACATAACACAATCATCCTCCATTATTTTTTTCTGCATGATTCTATGCATTCTTTGCATACAGACATTCCGTAACACCGCCCGCACACAAGCTGTGAATATTTTAGCATAATTCTGCTGTTTTTGCAACCGGGCAAAACGTGCTTTGCGAGTTTCGCCGGTTCCTGTGTCTGCTATCGTTTCTTAGCCGGATGCACATTCCGGATCGTCCGTTTCTTCCGCCTTCCATTCTCTTCCTGCCGGTTCCTCTCTGCCGGTCCTTCTCTCCGCTTTTCCTCCTTCTGTCTTCTGCTCTGTTCCGGTTCCCGGTTCCTTCCCCGGCCTGCTTCCTGAGTCTTGCGTGTTCTTCCTGCACCACCTGTCCGCAGTCTGTCACCGCTTTCGCCGCCCTTCCGCGGACGGATCAGACAGGTTCTGTCATATCCGATCAGATCTGTTCTTCCTGCCCGCTGCAGAGCTTCCTCCACCAGATCATAATTCTTTGGATTCCGATACTGGATCAATGCCCGCTGCATTGCCTTTTCATGAGGATTCGTCGGTACATAGACGGATTCCATGGTTCTTGGATCCAGACCCGTATAATACATACAGGTAGAGATCGTGGATGGTGTAGGATAGAAATCCTGTACCTGTTCGGGCATATATCCCAGATCCCTCAGATATTCCGCCAGTACCACCGCCTCTTTTAAAGTAGATCCCGGATGGGAGGACATCAGATATGGAACCAGATATTGCTTTTTCCCCAATTTTTCATTTATCTGCTTATACTTATCAACAAACTTACGATATACCGCCTGCTGCGGCTTCCCCATCCGCTGCAATACCGCATCCGCCACATGCTCAGGCGCCACCTTCAACTGGCCGCTGACATGATGCTCACACAGTTCCCAAAGAAATGTATCATCCCTGTCCGCCATAACATAATCAAAACGGATTCCGGAACGGACAAATACCTTCTTTACATTCGGAAGCGCCCGCAGTTTTCGTAAAAGCTCCAGATAATCGGAATGATCCACCTTCAGATTGGAACAGGGCTTTGGAAACAGGCATTGTTTGTTCGGACAAACTCCATGGGTTAACTGCTTCTCACAGGACGGATGTCTGAAATTCGCAGTCGGGCCTCCCACATCATGAATGTATCCCTTAAAATCCTTCTCCCATATCATCTGTTCCGCCTCTGCCAGAATTGATTCATGGCTTCTGGTCTGAACAATTCTCCCCTGATGGAAGGTCAATGCACAAAAGCTGCATCCTCCAAAGCATCCACGGTTACTGACCAGGCTGAACTTTACCTCCTGAATCGCCGGCACTCCGCCTGCGTCTTCATAGGAAGGATGATAGGTCCGCATATAGCCATAAGAATATATGTGGTCCATTTCTGTCTGGGTCAAAGGCTTTGCCGGAGGATTCTGTATAACATACCGGTTTGGCCCGTAGGCCTCCGCCAGTCGCCTGCCGGAATACGGATCCGTATTGCAGTACTGGGTATAAAAGCTCCTGGCATACGCCTCCTTACTCTCTTTGATCGCATCATAGGAAGGCAGTATTACTGCATCGTAAACAGAATCCAGATTCTTTGTCTTATAGACCGTTCCGTCAATAAATGTAATATCCTGTACTGCAATTCCGCTGTTCAATGCATCTGCGATTTCCACAATGGATCGCTCTCCCATGCCATAAGACAAAATATCCGCCTGTGAATCCAGCAATACGGACCGCTTTACCGTATCAGACCAGTAATCATAATGGCCCAGTCTTCGCAGGCTTGCCTCAACCCCGCCGATGATAACCGGAACATCCTTATAAACACGCCGGATCAGATTGCCATATACTACCGTTGCATAATCCGGCCGCTTTCCCATCACACCGCCCGGTGTAAAGGCATCCTGCTGTCTCCGCTTCTTCGAGACAGAATAATGGTTTACCATGGAATCCATATTTCCGCCGGTAATCAGGAATCCAAGTCTTGGTCTGCCAAATACCGTAATACTGTCCTCCTGCTTCCAGTCAGGCTGAGAAATGATCCCGACCCGATATCCATTCGCTTCTAAGCACCGGCTGATAATGGCATGACCAAAAGATGGATGGTCTACATAAGCATCACCGATTATATAGACAAAATCCACCTCATCCCAGCCTCTGCGCTGCATATCTTCGATTGTAACAGGAAGAAAATCATGTATCATCATGGTTAATTATTCTTAATCTTATGCATAAACTCTACCGACTTTCCGGCTCCAAGTGCAACTGCTTCTAATGCCTGTTCCACTACGATCGCCTGAATACCGGTCTTTGCCTCGATCAACTGCTCCATTCCATATATCATACTGCCGCCGCCGGATAGCACGATTCCGCGCTGAGAAATATCTGCTGCCAGCTCTGGCGGACAGATTTCAAGCACTCCAAGGATTGCATTCAGGATCTGTGCTGTCACTTCACTGAACGCTTCAATGGTCTCGTTGGCAGATACCCGCACCCGGTCCGGCAGACCATTCACCAGATTCCGACCTTTTACCTCCATAAAATCATCTGTGGGCCTTGGAAAGACACTGCCAATCTCCATCTTGGCTTCTTCTGCGGTAGGTTCTCCGATCAGCAGGTTATATTTCCGCCGGATATACTTGATCATGGCATCATTATAATCATCGCCGGCAACCTTTAGAGAACGGTTCACGACCAGACCGCCCAGGGAAATGACCGCAATATCTGTAGTTCCGCCTCCGATATCCACTACCATATTACCACAGGGCTGAACAATATCTACATTGGCACCGATGGCAGCAGCAACCGGTTCCTCCATGATCAGTACAGAGCGGGCGCCGGTACGATAGGCTGCATCCTCTACCGCTCTTCGTTCCACTTCTGTTACTCCGCTTGGCACACAAATGCAGACCTTAGGCCGCCGCAGAGTTGCCTTCCGGCTCATGGCCTGCTTGATAAACGCCTTTAACATCTTTTCCGTCACGGTATAATCGGAAATAACACCCTGCTTTAACGGGCGGATCACATCTATATTCTCCGGCACACGCCCGATCATCTTCTTCGCCTTTGTTCCGATCGCGATCAGCTTCTTGGTATCCTTTTCAAATGCAACGACAGAAGGCTGATTGATCACTACCCCCATGCCCTTTACATAAACCAGTACATTTGCGGTACCGAGATCGATACCGATATCCATATCAAACATCTTTGTTCCTCTTTCACAAATATAATAACATAGCAAGGGGCTGACATGAATTCCGGCACCTTTGCCGGAAATTCACGCAGCCTCCCACATCATTCAAAATCTGACTCAATCAATATTTTCTGCTCTGTCAGGGAATCTGTCCCGCCCAAATCACGGAACATGCGGTCTTCTGCCCTGCTCACAGCATCATTTACCATCTTCAGAACACGATCCAGGTTACCATCCTCTACCCCAAGCATCAGATTCTTCAGTCTTGATAATGCTCTGTCCTCTGCTTCATAACCTAACTGTTTAACATAATTCTGCGCAATTTCATAAACAGCGCCATTGTCAATCCGATGCATCTGAATCAAATGCTTAAAGTGCGGAACCATTTTCGCATTGCTTGAAAACAGTCGTGATAAAGATTCTATCTCACCAGTTAATATAACCGCAATATCATTATTCGGATTACTGATCACATCTGCCAGCTGGTCAATCTTTTCCGATCTTACATTTCCCGCATTCTCAATTACCAGACATCCGCCCTGCAGCTTTCCTACAGCAGAGTTCAGATCCACCTTATTGAATGCGGCTGCTTTAATAACAGCAACCGTACTGTTCCTGCATACTCCCATTGCATAATAACTTTTTGCAAAATCGATTCCGATATTCGTTGTACCAAATCCATGCTTGCAAAGAATCACAATATTCTTTGGCTCACTCCGATTTGTATCAATAGCAACAATAGCCTCCCGCATCTGCTGACGAATGGATTCCACTGTCATATACTTGCCCAGGAACTCTTCTGCTCCTTTTGGCAGGCCAGAGGTCTGTTCAGCCGCAGATTCTGCTACACGGGCCGCTTCTTCTTCCATTGCCTGTTTTCTCAACTGTTCCTGTGCTTCCCGGACTGCTGCCTCCTCTTCGGCCTTCTTGCGGGCTTCTTCTTCCGCCTTTTTACGGGCTGCTTCCTCTTCCGCCCTCTTACGTGCTTCTTCTTCCGCCTTCTTACGCGCTGCTTCCTCTGCTTGCCTTATCTCTTCCTCTTTCCTGCGAGCCTCTTCTTCCGCCTTCTTGCGCGCTTCCTCTTCCGCCCTTCTGCGAGCATCCTCCTCAGCCCTCTTACGAGCCGCTTCCTCCTCTGCTTTCTTACGAGCTTCCTCTTCCGCCTTACGAGCCTCTTCCTCTGCTTTCTTACGAGCTTCTTCTTCAGCCCTTCTGCGAGCTTCTTCCTCAGCCTTCCTACGAGCATCTTTTTCCGCCTTCCTTCTTGCTTCTTCTTCTAACTTTCTACGAGCCTCCTCCTTCCGAAGTCTCTCTTCCTCTGCCTTCTTACGGGCCTCTTCCTCTGCAAGTCTGCGGGCTTCTGCCCGTCGTTTGATCTCAGCTTCTAACCGTGCGCGTTCTTCTTCCTCTGCCTTCCGTCTGGCTTCCTCATATGCACGCTGTCTGGCTTCCTCTTCCGCCTTTTTGCGCGCTTCCTCTTCTGCCTTCCGTCTGGCTTCCTCTTCCGCCCTTCGTCTCGCCTCTTCTTCCTCCGCCTTCCGTCTGGCTTCTTCCTCCGCCTTCCGTCTGGCTTCTTCCTCTGCCTTCCGTCTGGCTTCCTCTTCCGCCTTCCGTCTGGCTTCTTCCTCTGCCTTCCGTCTGGCTTCCTCTTCCGCCTTGCGCCTTGCTTCCTCTTCCGCCTTCCGTCTGGCCTCTTCCTCCGCCTTCCGTCTGGCTTCTTCCTCTGCCTTGCGCCTTGCTTCCTCTTCCGCCTTCCGTCTGGCTTCTTCCTCCGCTTTCCGTCTGGCTTCTTCCTCTGCCCTCCGTCTGGCTTCTTCCTCTGCCTTCTTGCGGGCTTCTTCTTCGGCCTTCTTGCGGGCTTCCTCCTCCTTCACCCGTTCAATCTCTCTCTTTTCCTGCTCCTTAAGTTCTGCAAACTTATTCCGGATTGCCTCTGCTTTCCGTGCCTCAGCAGCCAGACGATCTTCTTCTTCCTTCTTTGCTGCCTCGTATTTCCTTTCGTCCTCATCATCTGAGAACTCAATATCATACATACTCTTAACATTACTCGGATCCAGATTCTTCGGCTCCACCGGTATGACATTTACAACATTGCCCTGTTCATCCAATACCGGTTCGTCTGACACATCTGAATTCTTTGCAAATGGTCTGGCTGCTTTCTTCTCCTGAGAATCTCCGCCTAAAATATCCTCTGACAGGCCAAGACCGCCTTCCTCACCTATATCTAATGTTTCACCGGAAAGGCCAAAATTATCCAGCGTTTCGCCAGCTTCTCCGTCTCCTTCTAACGTGCCGCCGATACCCTCTAAACCGGAAACACCCTCCAGTCCTGCCTGTACCTCTGCCGGTTCTTCGGCCTTATTCTGCGGAACCGGCTCCGGTTCCTTCTTCGGAGCTGCTTCTGCCGGTTTCGGTTCAGCCGCCTTCTCTTCTTTTTTCAATTTATCCTCATCTGGATTCCACGGACGGAACTTCTGAGTTGTCTGAGTCGGATTTGGTTTACCGGATACCTGCTGCTGCATCTCCTGTTCCTTTGCAAGCCTGGCTGCCTTTGCTGCCTTTTCCTTCTCAACCTGTGCCTTTACTGCTGCAATTAACGCATCTCTCTCATTCATACTCTTAATTGACGCTCCTTTCCATACATTATATATTCCCCACGCCATCACCTGATAGCTGCTGTTCCTGCTCATCCTGGTAAGTCTTAACCATCGCCTGTGTAATCGTACTTGCACCAACCAGATTCATTAAATACTCATCCAGATCCAATTCTTCCGGAACGGTCTGTACTGGTGGAAGGCCATGCTTCTGTTCCTCCTCTAACCGCTCTTCTTCGATCAGCTTCATCAGCTTCTCTAATCGTTCCTTCGGACTAAGATCTTCTTCTACATGTAACAATTTCGGCTGATACGGTTTCTCCTCTGAATCTTCCGATTTGCCTTTTTCTTCCTTTCTCTCTATCCCATCTGGTCTTGTTATGGTGTCACTTTGAAAGGATACAGGTTTCTGCAATTCTTCCGCTACGGAAGCCTCAATATCCGCTACAGATTTCATTACCGATTCAATATACGCAGAAACATCTTCTGTTGGGGAATCTGATACGCGCTGTATCTCTCCGGCCGGCTTCTCCTGCTGCACCGGTGATGCGGTTTCTTCTGATCCTGTATTCTCTATCCCCTTTGCAGAGGAATCTGTTTCTTCCTTTTCAAATGATTCAGATATCTTCCGGTCGATCTCAGACTGTTCTGCCTCTTCTGCCGGCACCTCGTGTTCCATTACACCCTGCGGTTCCGCTGCCTTACTGTGTCTTTTACCAAACGGCAGCTTAAAACCCGTTCCTTTCTCCTTTGGAACTGGTTCTTCTGTTCCATCATCATCCTCCATCTGGAGAATGACCGGTTCTGGCGGATGCACCCGCAACATATCCTTTGCAAGCTGTGCTTCTTCAATTTCAAGAATGGACGCATACGTTTCCAGATCTTCCTCAGCTTCCATGATTGGAAACCGAAAATAGGAATTACTGATATCATACTCATCCTTCTTCAACGCCTCTGCCAAAGCAGAATATGGAGACTGACGAAACGCTGCCATAATATGAATGCACTCATCCTTCATCTCATTCTTTCTTCCAAGAGATGCATACAAAAGTGCAAGCTCAAATCCCCATTCATCCGAATACTGCTCTTCACATGCCTTTTGTAAGATTCCAAGAAGTTCACTGGCATCCACACGCTGTGCTTTCTTGATCATATATTGCAGATACAGGGTTCCAATATCATCGGCAACAGCATTGTAAGCATAAAGCTCATAATACTGTCCGGCCCGCTGAAAATATCCCATTTTTAAATATAAATGAACTAAATCATAGATAATCCGGTTTCCCTCCGGCGCCATAATATGCGCACGCACCAGTGCTTCCCGAGCTTCATAAAACCGGTCATTTTCTAAATAGACCTTTCCGCAGCATCGCAGAAACTGCGGATTCAAAGACTGGAAAATGTCCTGTCCTTCCAGGATATCCAATGCTTCACCATATTGCCTTGTCTCAGTAAATTCCTTTACCTTCGTTACAACTGCATAGCTGATGCCCAACTCATAACACCCCACATTTTCACTATTTCAAGTTTAACACATCGAATTTTCATTTACAACCTGTAACCTATATGTTTTTAATGATTATGTGTAATTTTTACGGAAACAATTAGTAATAATGACGAATAAAAATCCTGCTGCCAGTCCACCAATATGGCCGGCATTATCAACATTAACCGAGACAAATCCGCCATACAGGGAGGCGATACACATGAAAACAACCCGACGAAGTGAAACGCCCGGAATCTTTCCTTTCCAGAACAGTACCATTGCCAGCAGCGCACCGGTCAGTCCGAATATGGCTCCGGAAGCTCCGATGGATCCTCCCGGGTTCATCTGCATGCCATGAATCCATGCAGAAAACAGTCCCGCTGCCAGTCCTGAGCCAAGATATATGATGCTGTACTGAATCCGTCCTAATGCAGGCTCCAGATAGAGTCCCAGTGCAAACAGCACTAACATATTATTGAATAAGTGGTCCCAGCTTCCGTGCAGAAACATGGAGGTAAACAGACGATAGATCTGTCCCTGTCTTATCACCAGTTCATAGGAATCCTTACCGGCCTCGATCCACCTGGTATAGGTGCCGGTCAGAATCGGAAACAGGAAACAGAATACGTTGATCACGATAAGAATTCCCGTTATCCATGGAATAGATTCCCGGTTAAAGGTACTCCTTTTTTTCTCCACTGGCAATGCTTCAAAGGCCTGGCACAGCCCGTCAAATTCCATCGGCTGATGCTCAAAGCAATACATGCGGTTCTGATCCTCGGCAAACAGCCAGAGATTCGGCGTGGTATCTACATCATCCAGGAGCTCCTGCGGAAACAGGCCATCCTTCCGGCACAGGATACACATATGATAAACACGGGTAAAGCCCTGCTCCTCATAATGCTTCTGTAATCTCTCCCGCTTTTTCTGCAAATTCTCTACGCTGGAAAGACGATTTCCCAGCAATACAACGTATATTTCTGTCTCTGCCCGCCGGACAAAGATATGAGGATCCTCTTCCCATTCCTGAATATATCCCTTTCTCCGCATACACTGCACATACATCTGTTTCATCCCATTACTCCTGCTGTCCCTTGTCACAGAGCGGTCTTCCGGCCTGCTGCCATCTGCTGTTCCACCAGAGGCAGAAAGGCAGCCGGTTCTTCAATGATCCAGTCAGCACCTGCCTCTTCCAGCACCTGTCGTCCCCGAAAGCCCCATGTAACGCCTATGCAGACCAGTCCGGAATTGCGGGCAGTCGCCACATCCACATCGGAATCTCCCACATAGACCGCCTCCTCTGTTTCTGCCCTTAATTCTTCCAGCGCTTTCCTCACACAATCCGGCGCCGGTTTCTTCCGTATGCCTGCCGACTCGCCGATCGCCACAGATATGGTTTCAGCAAAATAATCTTCCTTCAGTTGTTTTACTGCAGCGTCAAATTTATTCGATACGATTCCCAGGCGGTATCCACGGTCCTTCAATTCTTCCAACAGTTCAGGTATCCCCGGGTATGGAACCGTCCGATCCTGCAGGTGCCGGGAATAATATTCCCGAAAGCTTGCAAGACAAGGCTCATAATCCGGATTCTTCAATCCTTCCGGCAAAACCCGTTCCATCAGCTTACCGACTCCATTCCCCACTGACAGACGAACCTCCTCTATCGTCTTGATCGGATATCCGTATTCTGTCAGTGCATGATTAACTGCCGCCTGGAGATCGCCCAGCGTATTTAACAGCGTACCATCCAGATCAAATAAAATCGTTGTAATTGCCTTTCTATTATCCACGGACTGCATCTTCTTTCCTCTCTTCTCTTTCCAGTAACCTACAGTATAGCATTATCCGTCTAAAATCACAAATCCTATTATGGTCTTTGCGGCATCATTGACTGTGAAACCGCATGATTCCAGCCCCGAAGCAGTTCCTCTCTCTGGCAGGCGCTTCGCTTCGGTACAAAAGACCGTTCCTTCTGCCAGTTACCCCTGATATCTTCTACATTCCGGTAATATCCGGTTCCAAGACCTGCCAGATAGGCAGCTCCCAGCGCTGTGGTTTCAATGCACTGGGGTCTCAGAATCTCCGCCTGCAGAATATCCGCCTGGAACTGCATCAGGAAATCATTTGCACTGGCCCCGCCATCCACCTTCAGGCAGGAAACCTTGTCAATCCCTGCCTCCTGCTCCATCAAAGTTACTACATCATAGGTCTGATATGCCAGTGCCTCCAGTGTTGCCCGTACAATATGACTGCGGTTCGTCCCTCTTGTAAGTCCGGTCAGGATCCCTCTGGCATACGGATCCCAGTAAGGCGCTCCAAGTCCTACAAATGCCGGAACCAGATATACACCATTGGTATCCGGTACAGAACTGGCGATCTGCTCTGATTCTTCAGCAGTAGAAATCAGACCCATTTCATCTCTTAACCATTGAACCGCTGCCCCTGCTACAAATACAGAACCTTCCAGCGCATAGGTGATCTGTCCATTCAGGCCCCACGCAATGGTCGTCAGCAGGCCATGTTTTGAGAATACCGGTTCCTTCCCTACATTCATCAACAGAAAACCACCCGTACCATAAGTATTCTTCATTTCTCCGCGTTCATAGCAGAGCTGTCCGAACAGGGACGCCTGCTGATCTCCTGCTACTCCGGCGATCGGAATCGAGCCGCCAAATATAGAAGGATCTGTTTCACCATATATATAACTGGAATCATGAACCTCCGGCAGAAGCTCTGGCGGAATATCCAGCAATTTCAGGATGTCTGTATCCCATTGCTTTTCCGTGATATTATACAGCATAGTCCGGGCCGCATTACTATAATCCGTTGCATGTACCTTTCCCCTGGTCAATTTCCAGATCAGCCAGGTATCCACCGTGCCGAACAGCAGCTCGCCCCGCTTCGCCCGTTCCCTTGCTCCTTCCACATGTTTCAGGATCCACTGAAGCTTGGTCGCCGAAAAATATGCATCCACCCGCAGTCCGGTCTTCTGAAATATCATGTCACCATATCCCTGGATTTCCAGCCGGTCACATAATTCAGCCGTTCGCCGGCACTGCCATACAATGGCGGGGCAGACCGGCTCTCCCGTATTCCTGTCCCAGACTATGGTAGTCTCCCGTTGGTTCGTGATACCGATTGCCGCAATATCCGGATAACCCACACCGATCTGTTCCATCGCTTCTCTTGCAACTCCCATCTGGGTAGACCAGATCTCTACCGGATTATGCTCCACCCAGCCGGTTCTGGGATAATACTGCTTTAATTCCTTCTGGGCCACACTTACGATTGTACCTGTACGATCAAACAGAATACAGCGGGAGCTTGTGGTTCCCTGATCCAATGCCATCAAATACGCTTTCATACTGCCTCCCCGTCCTTTGTGACGAGAAAAAGAAAAGGGGATAAAACACCCCTTTCCTTTTCCCGCCTCATTTACTTTTCATACAGATCATGATTCAAAAATATTCTGAACCTTCTCGATAACAACTTCCTTCATATCGCCACGCGTCTTTTCATACTGCAATGCCGACTCCAGTGTCTGCAGTAATTCCATACGGGAATCCGGATCAATATCTTTAATATATTCTTTGATCACAAGATTCTTCATTTCGGTAACATTACTCAACCCTGCCATCTTCTCTAACATTTCTTCATAATTGAAGCTGAGATCATTCTTAATCTCTGCTTCCTTCCTGGCACAAATGTCGCACTCTGCATCACTGACCTTATTAATACAGCCACAGACGCAGGTCCATATCATACCATTGGACTGATATTTGACAACTGCATCAATGCCACGCTTCTTCTTCAGACTCTCTAAGCGTCGATAAGACAGAGTGGTGCTGATCGGCAATTCATCACAGGCAACTACCTTTCTTGCCGTTACATACTTGCGTACGATCACCTTCGCATCCTTGATCATCTTTACTTCCCGTTCCTTGATATCACATTCCACCCAGTCAGCTTCTAATTGTGAAATATTATTCTTCTCAAAGGTAAAATCCATATCCCGGAGTACGACCTTCTCATCATAATAGGTAGTAAGCTCCACATCAGCGCGAATAGCACGGATCTCTTCATTCCGGTAATTCATGAAGATCGGCGAGATCCGGGTGGTATTCTTATCTGCACGGATCCGGACCTGTACCGGACGGAGCAGCATCTTCGTGTAGTAATTCGTTACATACAGATCCTGATGGACGCCTTCATATTTTCGATTCTCCTTCTCCTTCACCAAAACTGCAGTACCGGTTGCAATAATACCGATGGTGTTATTGTTCGTAATACTGCTTGTCAGTTCATTATACCGGAGCGTAATACCGATTACTGCATTCGCTCCACGCTTATTCGCCTCTTCTTCCAGCATACTGACTGCAGTCTGGTGTACCTGTGCCAGGCGCTTGGTCATTGCCTTACTTTCCTTCGCATCCATCTCCAGACTTCCCGTAAACTCCTGGAAGAATTTTGCAGACAGCGCTGTCTGTCCACTTACCAGTCCTAAATAATCCGTAATCTCATATCCCTGAATGTCAGAACCGGATGTCATAATAATATTTTCCATAGTCAGCCTCCCCATTATTACTAAATTTATGATTAAAATTATAGCATATTATACAATGGAAGCCAATGGTATTTTTCCTCTTTTTCATCATTTCAGAGAAATTCGTTCATTCGCATAAAAATAATTGTACAAATCGCTTTGTTTCTTCTATAATAAGATTGCTTTGGGAAATACTAACACTATTATCCTGTCCAAAGCCAGTCAAACCAGAGCATTGATATATAAAGAACAGAAAAATGAGGTGATATCATGATCATAGATTTCCATACCCATGTCTTCCCGGAAAAAATTGCCGCCGGCACGATAGAAAAACTGGAGGATTTCGCCCATATCAAGGCGCATTCAGATGGCCTGCTGGAGGGATTGAAAGCTTCCATGCTGAAGGCAGGTGTCGATTATTCCGTCATCCTTCCGGTCGTAACGAAACCTTCTCAGTTTCAGACCGTAAATGCATACGCTGCCTCCATCCATGGAAGGGATGGCATCATTTCTTTTGGCGGCATCCATCCGGACAGCAGTGATCACAGGGGTGAATTGCAACAGATCGCAGAACTCGGTCTTCCCGGCATCAAGCTTCACCCGGATTATCAGGGCCTGCATATTACGGATCCCCGTTACCTGCGGCTGATCACCTGTGCCGTTGATCTTGGCCTGATCGTCACGATCCATGCCGGCATTGACATCGGACTGCCACAGGAAGTGCATTGTCCACCGGAGGAAGCCCTGCAGATGCTTCAATATGTGGAAGAGCATGCCAGAGAGCCGGAGGCTGCCAGAATTATCCTTGCGCATACCGGCGGATACGGACAATGGGACGAGGTGGAGGAATTGCTGACAGGAAAGCCGGTCTATTTTGATCTGGCCTATACTTTTGGCCATATAAGTGAAGCACAATTACTCCGTATCATCCATGAGCATGGTGCAGACCGGATCCTGTTTGCTACAGATTCACCCTGGAACAGTCAGCAGGACGATATTGCCGCTCTGTTAAAGCTTGGATTGACCCCGGAGGAACAGTCTGCCATCCTGGGTGATAACGCCAGACATCTACTGCATATATAAACTCCCCTGCTCTACGTTACGCTGGTAAAATTCCCGGATAATAGTATTCATTACCATCCGCTTATTTCCGCTCCATTCCGGCGCGATCAGCAGGCGTTTCGGTCCATCTCCCGTTAAGCGGTGGATTACCATGGATCTGGGCAGATGGCGGATACACAATTCCAGTACATTGATATATTCTGATAATTCCATCGTCCGAACCGCTCCTGCTTTATATTCCGCAGCCAGATCGGTTCCTTTTAAAACATGCAGTAACTGTAATTTAATTCCCTGGGTATCGGTATGTCCTACATAATCAATAGTATTCAGCATATCCTCCATACTTTCTCCCGGCAGCCCCAGGATCACATGCGTGATCACAGAAATATGACGCTTCTTCAATTCATTTACCGCCCGTTCATAGACATCATTTTTATAACCGCGCCGGATATACCCGGCTGTCTCCTCTTTTGCAGTCTGCAATCCCAGCTCTATCCAGACAGGAATCCTCTTCTGCAGACGTTCCAGCATGGTCAGTATATCCTCCGGCAGGCAGTCCGGCCTGGTTGCGATCGAAAGAATCTTGACAGAAGGGTCTGAGATTGCTTCCAAAAACAGTGGCTCCATTTCCTCTACTGTACCGTAGGTATTGGTAAACGCCTGAAAATAGGCAATATATCCCACAGACTCTTTGGGCAGCTTCTTCTGAATCTGCTTCTTCGCCATGGCAAGCTGTTCCGTTATGCCCAGTCGCTGATCCGCTGCAAAATCCCCGGAGCCGTTTCCGCTGCAAAAGATGCAGCCCCGGCTGCCGCAGGTCCCGTCCCGGTTCGGACAGGTCCTGCCGGCATCCAGGGCCAGCTTGTATAATTTCATTCCATATTCCTGTTTTGCAAATTCATTGAATGAATGATACCACACGTTTAATTCCTTTTTCCTATTCTTCTACCGATTTGATCTCACTGATATCAATTACCGTCAGATCATCATTGTTTGCCTCCAGGCTGGTCAGCAATGCATCTGCAGTATCCAGGCTGGTCAGACAATACACACCGGTCTCGATCGCATGTCTCCTTATGATGAAGCCATCCTTGCTGCGTTCTACTCCCTGTGCAGGAGTATCAATGATCAGGTCAATCTCATGGCTTAAGATCAGATCCAGCAGATTCGGTGAAGGTTCTTCTACCTTATTGATCACCTCGGCCGGCACGCCGTTTTCACTTAAGACCCTTGCAGTACTCTTTGTCGCATGAATCTCATAGCCCAATGCCTGAAACCGTCTTCCAATGTCAATGGCATCCAGCTTATCCGCATCCTTTACAGTAAGGATCATCTTCTTGTGCTTTGGAAGCTGTACGCCTGCTCCTAAGAATGCCTTGTAAAGCGCCTCATTATAATTCTTCGATATACCCAGGCACTCACCGGTGGACTTCATTTCCGGCCCTAAGCTGATTTCCGCACCGCGAAGCTTTTCAAACGAGAATACCGGCATCTTAATCGCATAATATTCTGATTTC
The DNA here is from genome assembly GCA_910587045.1 of uncultured Lachnospiraceae bacterium. Taxonomy (GTDB): domain Bacteria; phylum Bacillota; class Clostridia; order Lachnospirales; family Lachnospiraceae; genus CAG-632. The sequence goes on from CAJULG010000001.1 coordinate 477,096, forward strand.
GGCTGCAGACCCGGTGTATAACCCAGATCCTTAAGCTTTACTCCGGTAATTACCTTGGAGGCCAGATCTACGATCGGAATTCCTGTTACCTTACTGATATACGGTACGGTACGGGAGGAGCGCGGATTCACCTCGATCACATAGACCTCATCCTGATATACGATAAACTGAATATTGATCAGGCCGATCACATGGAGACTTTTCGCCAGTTTTCTTGTATATTCCGTGATCACACGGTCAATCTTCTCCGACAATCCTGCCGGATAGACCGATATACTGTCTCCGGAATGAATACCGGCCCGTTCAATATGCTCCATAATACCCGGAATCACAATATCCTCGCCATCACAGACTGCATCAACCTCTACTTCCTTGCCCATCAGATACTTGTCTACCAGGATCGGATGCTCCTGTACATTCCGGTTGATCACCTCCATGAACTCAACAATATCCTTATCGGATATGGCAATCTGCATTCCTGCACCGCCTAATACATAAGACGGACGGACCAGAACCGGATATCCCAGCTCATGAGCGGCATTCAGCGCTTCTTCACAGGTATATACTGTACGTCCTGCCGGTCTTGGTATACAGCACTCCTCCAGAATCTCATCAAACAATTCCCGATCCTCTGCCGCATCCACATTCTCTGCACTGGTTCCCAGAATATTGACTCCCATCTTTAGCAGGGCCTCTGTCAGCTTAATCGCAGTCTGACCGCCAAACTGCACCACAGCCCCATCCGGCTTTTCCAGATTGACAATGGATTCTACATCCTCCGGTGTCAATGGTTCAAAATAAAGCTTATCCGCAATATCAAAGTCCGTACTCACCGTTTCCGGATTATTATTTACAATAATGGTCTCATACCCCTGTGCCTTCAATGCCCAGGTGGAATGTACGGAACAGAAATCGAACTCGATTCCCTGTCCGATGCGGATCGGGCCGGATCCCAGCACCATGATCTTCTTTCTGGCATGATCCTCTTCTACTTCATTCACCCCATCGTAGCAGGAGTAATAATACGGTGTTGTAGCCTCGAACTCAGCAGCACAGGTATCCACCACCTTGTATGCAGCATAGATCCCCATGGCATAACGCATCTCCTTGATCTCCTGCTCCGTCCGGCCCGTGATCATTCCGATCACGCAATCCGGAAATTCCATACGCTTTGCTTCCCGCATCAGATCCTCGGTCAGTTCTTCTGCTTCTGCCAGCGTCTGTTCCATCTTCACAATGTTGGCGATCTTATCCAGGAACCAGATATCCACCTTGGTAATAGCATGAATCTCTTCTAAGGAGATTCCCCTGCGGATTGCTTCCGCGATCACAAATACCCGCCGGTCATCCACCTTATGAAGCCGCTCATGAATCTCCTCGATCGGACGTTGCGAATAATCCAGATAGATCAGACTGTCTACATGCTGTTCCAGGGAACGGAGTGCCTTCATCAGGGCTCCTTCAAAATTCGTACAGATACTCATAACCTCTCCGGTTGCTTTCATCTGCGTGGTCAGTGTACGCTTGGCCTGAATAAATTTATCAAACGGCAGTCGTGGAATCTTCACGACTACATAATCCAATGCCGGTTCAAAACTGGCATAGGTCTTACCCGTGACTGCATTCCGGATCTCATCCAGATTGTAACCCAGTGCGATCTTGGCCGCTACCTTTGCGATTGGATAACCCGTTGCCTTGGATGCCAATGCAGAAGAACGGCTGACACGGGGATTTACCTCGATGACACAATACTCAAAGGAATCCGGATTCAGTGCAAACTGTACATTACAACCACCCTTGATTTCCAGCTCACTGATGATATTCAGCGCTGCACTTCGCAGCATCTGATGTTCCTTATCCGCAAGGGTCTGCGATGGTGCCACTACGATACTGTCACCGGTATGCACGCCAACCGGATCCAGATTCTCCATATTACAAATGGTTATACAGGTTCCATTGGCATCCCGCATCACCTCATACTCGATTTCCTTCCAGCCCGCAATACAGCGTTCTACCAGTACCTGACCCACACGGGAAAGCCGAAGTCCATTTTCCAGTATATCAATAAATTCCGCTTCGTTTTCTGCAATTCCCCCGCCGGAACCGCCTAATGTATAAGCCGGACGCAGCACTGCAGGATAGCCGATGGTTTTTACGAATTCCAGTCCATCCTCCACCGTGGTAACAACCTGGGACGGAGCGCAGGGCTCGTGAATCTTTTCCATGGTCTTCTTAAATTCATCCCGATCCTCCGCCTTCTTGATCGTCTTTGCTGAAGTTCCGATCAACCGGACGTTATGTTCCCGCAGGAAACCGGATTCTTCTAATTCCATTGCTATATTCAGGGCCGCCTGTCCTCCAAGGGTCGGAAGCACACTATCCGGCTTTTCCTTCCGGATGATCTTCTTTACCACCTCCGGAGTCAGCGGTTCAATATATACCTTATCTGCGATTTCTTTATCCGTCATAATGGTGGCCGGATTAGAGTTGATCAATACAACACAGATGCCCTCTTCCCGCAGTGAACGGCATGCCTGTGTTCCGGCATAGTCAAATTCAGCCGCCTGCCCGATCACGATCGGACCCGAACCAATTACTACTACTTTTTTAATATTCGCAATCTTTGGCATTACTTTGACACCTCCATCATATTCATAAATTCATCAAACAGAAAATCCGTATCCAATGGACCGGCACATGCTTCCGGATGGAACTGCACCGTCTGCACGTTCTTCCCTAAATAGTGAACACCTTCTACTGTGCCATCATTGACATTGATATAGCTTACCTCTGCAACCTCACGGTCCAGAGATGATTCCTTCACCATATATCCATGATTCTGCGTCGAAATATATACCTTTCCGTTTTTCATATTCCGCACCGGATGATTGGCGCCACGATGTCCATATTTCATCTTTTCTGTATCGCCCCCGTTTGCCAGTGCCAGTAGCTGGTGTCCCAGACATATGGCAAAAATCGGAACATTTGTCTGAAACAGCTTTCGGATCTCCTCTATCGTCTTTTTACAGTTTTTTGGATCCCCCGGTCCATTCGTCAGCATAATCCCATCCGGTTCCCCGGACAGGATAACCTCTGCCGCTATTTCCGCCGGATACAGCGTAACCTCACAGCCGCGCTTTTGCAGAGAACGGATAATATTTAATTTCACGCCCAGATCGATCATGGCAACCTTATAACGGCAGTCTCCCTCCGCAGGATAAACCTTCTGCTCCCTGCAGGTAACCTCTGCAACCACATGACCAATCCGAAATGCCCGGATCCTTGGCAGAACTTCATCCAGGGAATAATGCTCGTCTGTAGTGATCATACCATTCATCGTACCCTTTTCCCGAAGGATCTTGGTCAATGCTCTGGTATCGATTCCTTCAATACCGGTAATATTGTTTTTTAATAAATATTCCTCAAGGGTACATTCACATCTGAAATTACTTGGAAGCTTTGCGATTTCACGAACGATAAAACCAGATTGCCATGGACGTTCCGCCTCGGCATCTTCGAAACATATACCATAATTACCAATTAACGGATACGTCATACAGACCGCCTGTCCTGCATAGGACGGATCTGTTAACACCTCTAAATATCCGGTCATGGATGTATTAAACACGATTTCACTAATAATCTCTTTGGTCGAACCAACACTCTTACCGGTAAAAACAGTGCCATCTTCAAGAATAAGAAACGCCTTCATTTTTCCACCTGTTCCTTTCATTTTCCTGGTTTTGCCCAAAAAAAAAAGACTAATAAGCCCCTATTGCTCAGCGCAGTCCGTCACAAAAGCCATAGGCACAATCTTTTTCCGACAGTCCTTAAATTGATAAAAGTTTAACACAACCGGGGTTGCATTTCAACCCCTTTCTCCAATTATTTTGTATCCGACTCGCCTTCCCGTTCCTTCCGGGAAAAGATACACCCGCAATAATCCTGACGATAAAGCTGATATTCCTTTGATAACTGGATGGAGCGCTGATAGCCGTTCCGCTTTTTAAAATCTGCATACAAATACTCTACGCCATATTTTTGTGCCAGGCGTTCTCCGATCTCGTTCAGCCAGAGGGCATTCTTGTGAGGACTGATGGAAAGGGTAGTCGTAAAATAATCGTAACCTCCCTCTCTGCATTTTTTCGCAGTCTGCTCCAGACGCTGTTCGTAACAGTGATAGCAGCGTATCCCGCCCTCCGCTTCCTGCTCCAGCCCCTTTGCCATGGCATAGAATTCTTCGGGACGGTAATCCCCTATTTCAATAGTAACCGGATTCTGTAATGGAAATTCTCCCGTAAAACGTTTTAATTCATTTACCCGCTTGTCAAATTCTGCTTTGGGTGCTATATTGGGATTATAATAGAACAATGAAATTCTAAAATAGCTGGATAGATATTCCAGTACATAACTACTGCATGGGGCGCAGCATACATGTAATAACAAATTCGGTACAGTTTGACTGTCTGTAATTTCTACCAATTTTTCATCAAGTTTTTGTTGGAAATTGACATTTTTTTTCATGATTCTGTCTCCTTTATGGAATATAACGAATTTACATTGTGTTTTTTATGGCAAAAGTCGATACTTTTATCTATTTTTACTAATTGACTTTGTTCATTATTTACAATATACTAAATATAAACAAAGCGCAGTAGGCAATTTAAGAGTTATATTGTATATGTAACAGAAATTGACTAATTCATAGGAGGTAGTAGCTATGACCGTGGATGAAGCAGTAAAAAAGTTCAAACTCGAACCATTGAACGTTTACACAGCAAAGGCAAAGGCCAAGGAACTGAATGTTGACGAGGTTTTATATATGAATGTTCAGAAGAACAAATATGCCTATATTGTAAAGGATGGCTCGCGTGGTTTTGTGTTATACCAGGACGAAAAAAGCTTGTATACCAAGATGTACAAAGGTCTGAAGATGACTCCTTTACAACCTTAATTACTTAGATATATTCGATTCCTTCCCTTTCATATGAAGAAAAAGACCAGGAAGCTGGTCTTTTTCTTTTTTATTCCCGTCTACTTCCAATCCCCGTCTCCGTAGCAATATACCTCAGATGTATATCTGCCATGCGGCCGGTCAGAGGGCTTTATATCATCTGATATTACATAGGTGATCACTACCCTGTTGCCACTTTCTTCCACGGACAATATCGCTTCCTCCGGTATATCGCCAATCCTGCCATAGACCCCATCCAGTTCACAGTCTGCGAGCGATTCTAAGAGAGACTGCTCTTCTCCCGCTTCTCTCTCATAGGAACGCCGCTCCTCAACAACCGTACACGGTGAACCATCTGCTGTGATATACTGCATTCTATTATCCTCTGCTATTCCGTCTCTGCTCTCATTATTGTCAGTTCCCTCCTGATATTCCCGCAGGACGATTACGTCGCCATCTGAATCGACTATCGTACTGTAAGTATCCTTCCCGGCTTCCGATTCTTCCTCTGAAACTCCTTCTGTACGATCCATATCCGCTTTTACCGGAACCTGTATTGTAAAAAATGCAAGAAATGAAAATGCGAACAACAAACCGAGCTTTTTTCTCATACGCCTCTCCTCTATCATTTTTACCAAGTTTCTATTTTTATACTAACACGGTAAATACGGGTTGTCAAGAATTTCTGACAACCCGTAAATATTGGCTAAAGTAAGCGATCCTCCTTACTCTACACTATAGTTTGGAGCCTCCTTGGTAATCTGGATATCATGCGGATGACTTTCTTTGAGCGAGGCGGAAGTGATCTTCACAAACCTTGCCTTTTCGTGTAGTTCATCAATATTTGCCGAACCGCAGTAACCCATACCGGCCCGCAGACCGCCTAATAACTGAAATACGGTATCCTCTACCGATCCCTTGTATGCAACACGTCCTTCCACGCCCTCCGGTACCAGCTTCTTTGCATTGGCCTGGAAATAGCGGTCCTTGCTTCCATTCTCCATGGCAGAAATAGAACCCATGCCACGATATACCTTATACTTCCTGCCCTGATACAGTTCAAATTCTCCCGGGCTTTCATCCGTTCCGGCAAACAGACTTCCCATCATACAGACATCCGCACCGGCCGCCAGAGCCTTCGTGATATCGCCGGAGTATTTGATACCACCGTCTGCAATGATCGGAATATTATACTTCTGTGATACAGAATAAGCATCCATAATGGCTGTCATCTGCGGAACACCGATTCCCGCAACCACCCGTGTAGTACAGATGGAACCAGGCCCGATACCAATCTTTATCGCATCTGCTCCGGCTTTGATCAGATCTTCCGTTCCCTGTGCGGTCGCCACATTTCCGGCGATCACCTGAAGATCCGGATATGCCTCCTTGACAATTCTCAGAGTCTTCAACACATTGGCAGACTGACCGTGCGCGGAATCAATGACGATAACGTCTACCTTCGCCTTTACCAGTTCACTGACACGGTCTAATATATCCGGCGTTACACCTACCGCTGCACCGCAAAGCAGCCGCCCCTGGGAATCCTTCGCAGAATTCGGATATTTGATCTGCTTTTCAATATCCTTGATCGTGATCAATCCTTTCAGGTTGAAATCTGCATCCACGATCGGCAGCTTTTCCTTCCTGGCCTGTCCCAGTATCCGCTTTGCCTCTTCTAAGGTGATTCCCTCTCTGGCCGTCACCAGACTCTCGCTGGTCATGGACTCCTTGATCTTTTTGGAATAATCGGTCTCAAATTTCAGATCCCGATTGGTTAAGATACCAACTAATTTACCATTCTCTGTGATCGGAACACCGGAAATCCGGAATTTTGCCATTAATTTATCCGCATCATCCAACGTATGCTCCGGAGAAAGTGAAAATGGATCCGTAATAACTCCGTTCTCTGAACGTTTTACCTTATCTACCTCTTCTGCCTGCTGCTCGATCGTCATATTCTTGTGAATGATGCCAATACCACCCTGTCTTGCCATTGCGATCGCCATCCGATGCTCCGTTACCGTATCCATACCGGAACTCATCAACGGAATCTGTAATTTAATCTTGTTCGTCAGCTTCGTTGAAAGTACTATGTCATTTGGAATCACTTCTGAATATTGCGGCACCAAAAGCACGTCGTCAAATGTAATTCCCTCGCCAACAATCTTATTCATGTCTCCATCCTCTCCTTCTTCTAATCTTCATAAACTTTGTCCGGAATCAGTCGTTTTAAATGCTTCATCATACTTTCAGTGGGTTCCAGCAGGATGAGTGTGCTTACTCCTTGTAAATCCAATACAAAACCATATACCCTATCCGTAGGCTCCATGGAAGTATAATCTGTAAAACGGAGCTGCGGGTTTCGTTGCGCTTCATTGGATAACCGTATGGAGTCTCCTGGCGCAATCAGACGGATATTGCTGGTATCAAAAGAAATCGCCTTTCTTCTGCGGCTGCGGTTCAGAACCTTGGCAACCTCAATCTCCTCATTTGCGATACAGTAGTCGTACTCCACATACCGTTCCCGGAAAAGCAGGATAAACAATATTATGGCCGCTATGCTAAACAGCAGGCAAAGCGGCAGAAAGAATGCTCCGATCAGACACAGAACTGCCAGTACTGCCGATGTCCACATGGCCGCCTTCTTTTTCATATTCGGCTTTGCCACAACTCCTTTTTCTCCATAAAAATCCTTTACTACCATTCCTGTCCTCCATATACCTCTGATGTCTTATCCCTGCAGCTTCTCATCGATGGCTTTTGCCGCTTTCTTTCCGGCACCCATGGCCAGAATGACAGTTGCCGCTCCGGTAACCGTATCACCGCCTGCATAAACTCCTTCTTTACTGGTCTTCATGGTATCCTCATCTACAATGATACCGCCCCACTTCTGGGTATCCAGTCCTGGTGTGGTCTGACGGATCAATGGATTCGGACTCTGACCGATGGCAATAATTACAGTTTCTACCGGAATGATATAGTTGGAGCCCTCAACCGGAACCGGTGAACGCCTGCCGGAAGCATCCGGCTCTCCTAATTCCTGTCTGATCACTTCCATACCGGTTACCCATCCATCCTCACCATGGATTTCACAAGGATTATTCAGTAGTTTAAAGATAATTCCCTCTTCCTTGGCATGATGTACTTCCTCCTGACGGGCAGGCACTTCATCCTCTCCCCGGCGGTATACAATATATACATTCTCTGCACCTAACCGTTTTGCAGTTCTTGCAGCATCCATCGCTACATTACCGGCACCGACTACCGCTACATTCTTTCCTACTTTGACCGGGGTTGGAGCTTCCGGGAACTTATAAGCCTTCATCAGATTCACTCTGGTCAGGAATTCATTGGCGGAATAAACCCCCAGCAGATTCTCACCCGGAATATTCAGAAAACGTGGAAGACCTGCACCACTTCCTACAAAAACGGCCTCATATCCGTCTTCCATCAGATCATCAATCGTAAGAGAACGTCCAACAATGACATTCGTTTCAATGGAAACGCCCAGTTTCTTTACATTCTCAATCTCCTTTGCCACCAGGTCCTTCGGCAGACGGAATTCCGGAATACCATAACTTAACACGCCGCCTGCTTTATGTAAGGCTTCAAATATCGTTACCTCATAACCCTTTTTCGCAAGTTCTCCCGCACAGGTCAATCCGGAAGGCCCGCAGCCTACCACTGCAACCTTCTTACCGTTCTTTTCGATTGAGATCTCTGCCGGTACTGCATTGGCCATATGATAATCAGCAACAAACCGCTCCAGACGTCCGATCGCTACCGGTTCCCCCTTAATTCCACGAACACACTTGCCTTCGCACTGATTTTCCTGCGGGCATACCCGTCCGCAGATCGCCGGCAATGCATTCTCACTGGTAATAATATCATAAGCGGCTTCAAAATCGCCTTCTGCGACCTTTTCAATAAAGCCCGGAATCGGAACATTGACCGGACAGCCATCCATACAAGGCTTCTTTGGACAATTCAGACAGCGGGTTGCTTCCTCCATTGCCATCTCCTTCGTATAACCAAGGGCAACCTCTTCAAAATTCTTATTCCGTACCTCTGGTGCCTGCTCCGGCATAGCAACCTTTGTCATACTCATATTCTTACCCATGTCTATACACCTCTTCCTATCTTACAGTTATGTTCTTCTTCCTGAAACATTGTCTGACGCTTCATACATTCATCAAAATCAACCTCAAATCCGTCAAAATCCGGTCCGTCCACACAGGCGAACCTGGTTTTTCCGCCAACACTGACACGACAGCCGCCACACATTCCGGTTCCGTCGATCATGATCGGATTCAGGGAAACGCTGGTCGGAATATTCAACGGCTGTGTTACCTTTACCACATTCTTCATCATAATCAATGGCCCGATCGCGATCACTTCATCAATCTTTTCTCCCTGCTCGATCAGATCCGTAAGCACATTGGTGACAAATCCCTTCGTTCCAAGACTTCCATCATCCGTTGCAATATACACATGGTCACAGAATTCTTCGAATTTATCCTTTAATATAACGAATTCCGCACTCCGTCCACCAATAATGACGTCTACCGTTACACCCATTTCATGGAGCTTACGCAACTGCGGATACAGTGGAGCCGCACCAACACCGCCGGCAACACCGACTACACGTCCTACCTTATGAAGCGGCGCTGGCTGTCCTAACGGACCCACAAAATCCACTACAGAGTCGCCAGCCTTTAATTGACTCAATAATTCTGTAGAATAGCCAACCACCTGGTAAATGATCGTTACAGTCTCTGCCTCTCTGTCATAATCAGCGATCGTTAGCGGAATCCTCTCTCCGTCTTCATCCACACGAATAATGATGAACTGCCCTGCCTCGCACTTTCTGGCCACATATGGAGCATGGATCACCATCAGCTCGACAGCGTTATTCAACACTTCCTTACTTACAATCTTGTACATTGTTAAAACCTACTTTCTTTTAATCTTGAGATATTGCTATGCGTAAGTACATATGCCAATATTCTAACATCATTCTTCTAAAATTCAAAGACCTTTTTCTGCATATTTCAAAGTTTGCTTTCTTCCAGATCCCTTTTTTCCGGTTGTTCAGGCTTCCTGTATTTATTTTTCAGCAGTTCCGGCCTGTCTTCCAATTAGTGCCAGTCTTCCTTCCTCATGCCAACTGTCGCAGGTAGAGAGTGTGATCAACTGATCCCCATATTCTGCCTCTACACCGGTTTCATAAAGAGCGTTATCCTTCACCTGCTGAACAAAGGCATCAAATTCTCCTTCATCCTCTGCATCAAAAAAATAGAAGTATTCAAACTGTCCCTGGGGCACATCCGAGACCCAGGACTGCACCACACCAAGGATTTCAAAGGTCTCTACCGATTCCCGGGTAATAAAGGTAAAGGTGGGATGCGCTTGAAAAAATGCCTCATCCCGATAATATTTTAGTGTTCCAAACATGGAACCGTCATTCATATTATGTCCATAGATCAACCAGTTATCGGTTACAGGGTCCTGGATCGAGCAGGCTTTGTCCATAAATAAGGTGCCGGCAAATTTATCATTTCCATAAAAATCCTTATATAAATATTCCCAATATCCGTTCCCGTCCTGTTCACTCTGCACCACGGGCCCGTCAATCTTCGTATCTGCCAGATACAGCCAGCCGATATAATCCGGATTCGCATCAGCATATTCATCATATTGGTGCAGAATATCCTCTAACAACCGATTCTGCAAAGCCTCGTATGTAATTCTCTGTTCCCGGATATTGACTGCTATGATCTGTTCCTGCGACCGCACACCTGTCACCGGTTTTCCCCTGTCCGTTCGAGAAACAGACTGACAGGATGCACATACACCGATTCCTCCTGCACACAGTATGCATATTACAAGTTTCTTCACGATCTGATGCATCACCCTACCACATCCTTCCAGACTGCAGATTCTATTCTCCTTCTAACGCCTTTGGGGAAGGATTCTCATATTTACAGAAGTTGAATTCCAGATCAAAATAGGTATTCTCCTCTCCTTCCTCTGTCAACTTCCATTCCGGCAGTTCATCCAGATTCGGAAAATACGTATCCGCCGCATAGCGGTAATCAATCTTTGTCACATAAACGGTACTGCAATAGGGGAGCATCATCCTGTAAACATCTCCTCCGCCTATGATAAAGATTTCCTCCGATGCATAATTCTTAAGCACTGCCAGCAGTTCTTCCTGTGTGTGTACGACCTGTGCGCCCTTGATCTTAAAAGCGGGATTCCGGGATAATACGATATTCGTTCTTCCCTGTAGCGGCAGTCCGTTTGGAAATGTTGCCAGGGTCTTTCGCCCCAGGACTACCACATGTCCCATGGTGATCTCTCGAAACCGCTTCTGATCCATTGGAATCCGAACCAGAAGACTCCCTTTATTGCCAATAGCCCAATGATTATCGACTGCTACGATTGCATTCATATTCTTACTCCTCACTTCTGTTTTCTCTAAATGGCGGGCCAGGTCAGATTGCGATCGGTATGTTTTTGATCTGAGGCCCGGCCTGGTAATCCTCTAATGTAAAATCGTCCGTTGTGAATTCATAAAAGTCATGTATATCCGGATTCAGGGTAAATTTAGGTGCCGGATATACCGGACGGGCAATCAGCTCTTTGATGATATCAATATGCCGGTCATAAATATGTGCATCTGCGATTACATGAACCAGTTCGCCCGGTTGTAATCCTGCAACCTGCGCAAGCATATGAACCAGAACTGCATATTGTACCACATTCCAGTTATTCGCAGCTAAAACATCCTGTGAACGCTGATTCAGAATTGCATTCAGTCTTCCATCCGTAACATTAAAAGTCATACTGTATGCGCAGGGATACAGATTCATTTCGTGCAGATCCTGATGCACATAAAGATTTGTCATGATTCTTCTGCTGTAAGGATTATGCTTCAGATCATAGATCACCCGATCCACCTGATCCATCCATCCTTCTTTATATTGATGCTTTACGCCAAGCTGATAGCCATAAGCCTTACCGATCGAACCATCCTCATCTGCCCATTCATCCCATATATGACTGTTCAGATCATGAATGTTATTGGACTTTTTCTGCCAGATCCACAGCATTTCGTCCACAGCGGACTTCACATAGGTTTTACGCAAAGTCAGTGCCGGAAATTCTTCAGCCAGGTCATAGCGGTTTACGATACCAAAGCGCTTTATCGTATAGGCAGAAGTACCATCTTCCCATTTCGGACGAACCTTTTCTCCCTCTGTACTATAGCCATTCTCGATAATATCCTTACACATTTTAATAAATAAATCATCTGCCAGACTCATACCATTTCCCTTTCTTATATAATTTCTTATCTCCTGTGTATGGAAAAAGCTGTTGCAGACCAGACCACAACAGCTCTTTCTTCGTTAACGAATCAACGTTGCAAAAAACTCATCTTTATATCGCTCCGCTTCCTCTTCCTTTATCGTAGCCAGCATTTCCAGCTTCGGCATGGTATCCCGCATTGCCTGGATCATGGCCGGATGAATCGCTTCAAGCGGAAACAGGTTGACCACATCACTCCCGTATATCTTAGCATCATAGGCTTCTGTCAAAGTCGTTACACCCATTCCACAGAATACATCCCGATCCTTACAAAAAGAACCGACTTCCTTTTCAACAAAATTCGTAAATATGAATCGTGCACCACTGTCAACAGCCAGACTTGCTTCTTCTTTACTGGAGATATCAGCAGCGCCAATAAACAGATCCGGATAGTCTTCTGTTAACTCACCGAAAATCTTTGCAGCATCCGGTACCGTAAAGGATAGTGCAAATCCATCGCCGCCTCTCTGAATCACCTTCTTACATTCGTTTAATGCGGAACGATAGGTCTTGCCAATGATATATGGAATCTCCATACCCTGCAGCCCTTTTCGTACCTCCTCTTTCTGAACACTGTTGCAACGCATCTTTTTAGCATCCGGAAGCGTTTTATAATTATCCAATACAGTATCGGTCAACTGCATATAGACCAATAATCGCCGAATGTATTCATCATATTTTCCTGCATTATGAATGTCTCCCCTCAAAAATGCATCTAAAGTTGGTCGTGAAATGTTCATTGCCTGTGACAACGTAACCTTCGTACACTTTCGATCCTTCATAATCGCCTCAATGTTACTTCCAATCCTCTTTCGATCCATGAATAAATATTCGTACTGCACCGTCTTACTCATCCTTTCTTTCCTTATACTGCTTCATCTACATGTTGTCCTGTGAGAAAACTACCTTCGATAATCTTTCTTCCATTATCATATGGGTTCTCCTTGGAGTACTGAATCGTCGTATTCGTAGTTCCACCTGCTACATAGCTTCTGCCGCATTCCGGACAGGTCGCAACCTTCATGGATACAGTTGCCGAGATCAATCTGGCATCTTTTCCTGAAGATTTCTGTCTTGCATTCGCAACGTGCTCCTGCTCATGAGACATAACCCTTGCAAAGGATTGTTCCGGCGAAATATGTCCTGGTGCTTTAAAAGAAACATCTGCCTCATCGGAACCGTCAACATATTTCCGGTTCTTACAGGTCTGACATTCCACAGGTCTTACTTTCGCGGAACCTTCTACATCATTCTTTGTATTAATTGGAGTAACATAATAAGTGTTGCTAACAGGTACTATATATCGATTACTCATATTCACACTACCTGGCATAAACATCCCCCCGCTAACACAACCTCAATCCAGCTTATCGCATGAAATGTTAATTTATATTATACAAGTATCTGACAAAAATAACAAGTACAAAAAGCACTTTTTTAAGAATATATTGCTTAAGCGACTCTTACTTATCTCGCTCTGCTCGATTTTCGTTGCACTCATATATATGACAAGAAGGAGCCTCTTGTCTGCGAGCAGACCGAGTCTCCTTCTTTGTCATATGCATGAGTCGCTATGCGTTTACATCATTCCCATGCCGCCGCCACCCATTGGAGGCATAGCCGGGGTCTCTTCCTTAATGTCTGCCACAACAGATTCCGTCGTCAGCAGAGTAGATGCAACGGAGGTCGCATTCTGCAATGCAGAACGTGTTACCTTCACCGGATCAATAATACCTGCTTCTATCATATTAACATAATTTTCCTTTAATGCATCAAATCCCATGCCGGATTCTGATTCATATACCTTATTGATTATGACAGAACCCTCTAATCCTGCATTGGATACGATATGATAAAGCGGAGCCTCCAATGCCTTCAGAATGATTTCCGCACCGGTCTTTTCATCACCGGCCAAACCGGAAGCAAGTTCTGCAACTTTCTTGCTTGCATGAATGTATGCAGAGCCACCGCCGCAGATAATTCCTTCCTCAACTGCAGCTCTGGTAGCTGCCAGAGCATCCTCCAGACGAAGCTTCGCCTCCTTCATCTCGGTTTCTGTTGCTGCACCGACACGGATCACACCAACACCGCCGGATAATTTAGCAAGACGTTCCTGCAGCTTTTCTTTATCAAAATCAGAGGTAGTATCTGCCAACTGCATCTTAATCTGTCCGATTCTCGCATCAATCTCTGCCTTCGTGCCTGCACCATCTACAATTATGGTGTTCTCTTTCTCAACACGCACACTCTTTGCACGTCCTAAATCCTCCATTGTAGTATCCTTCAGATCCAGGCCGATCTCTTCAGAAATCACCTTACCACCGGTCAGAATTGCAATATCCTCCAGCATCGCTTTTCTTCTGTCGCCATAGCCAGGCGCCTTTACCGCAACAACATTGAAGGTACCTCTTAATTTATTTACGATCAGAGTGGTCAATGCTTCGCCTTCTACATCCTCGGCTATGATCAGCAGACGGGAACCGCTCTGTACGATCGTCTCTAATAATGGCAGAATATCCTGGATATTGGAAATCTTCTTGTCTGTGATCAGGATATATGGATTATCCAGTTCTGCGACCATCTTTTCCATATCGGTACACATATAAGCGGATACATAACCACGGTCAAACTGCATACCTTCTACCAGATCCAGTTCTGTCTTCATTGTCTTTGATTCCTCAATGGTAATTACGCCATTGGAAGAAACCTTTTCCATAGCATCCGCAACCAACTGCCCAACCTCTTCATCTCCAGCAGAAATAGAAGCTACTCTTGCAATCTGTTCCTTGCCACTGATCTTCTCGCTCATTTCCTTTAATGCATCTACCGCTGCATCGCATGCTTTCTTCATACCCTTTCGCAAAATAATCGGGTTTGCACCGGCGGCCAGATTCTTCATACCTGCATTGATCATTGCCTGTGCAAGAACGGTAGCAGTAGTCGTACCATCACCTGCAACATCGTTGGTCTTGGTCGCTACTTCTTTCACGATCTGAGCTCCCATATTCTCGAAAGCATCTTCTAATTCAATATCCTTTGCAATGGTTACCCCGTCATTGGTAATCAATGGAGTTCCATAAGATTTGCTCAATACTACATTTCTTCCTTTCGGCCCTAACGTAACACGTACTGTATCTGCCAACTGATTTACACCGGATTCCAGAGCTTTTCTTGCTTCTGCACCGTACTTGATTTCCTTTGCCATTTTAATTCCTCCAATTTTTTAATACTTTTATATTTGTGTGGCTTACTCTTCAATAATTGCCAGAATATCTGCCTGCTTTACAATAGTATATTCCACATCATCCAGCTTCACTTCGGAACCTGAATACTTTGAATATACAACCTTATCGCCCGGCTTCACCTGCATCTCTACAAGCTTTCCGTCTACCTCTGCTCCAGGGCCAACTGCAATCACCTCTGCCTGCTGTGGTTTTTCCTTAGCCTGTCCCGGAAGTACGATGCCTGACTTTGTGGTCTCTTCTGCTTCCAGTTGCTTTAATACTACCTTGTCACCTAATGGTACTAACTTCATTTTATATTCCTCCTTATTCATTTATTGCTTTTCTAATAGCACTCACTTCATCCGAGTGCTAACACAATTATTATTGTATCCTTTTTCCAGAAAAAATCAACCCTTATTTTGAAAAAAAATTCTAAAATAACAATAACATTTTATTCATCCCATTTTTATTTATGATATAATGAACGCATAAACGCGAACACAACTCTTTGAACATTCAGCGACTGCTTGCAGTCAAATGAATGTTTAAGGAGTTATGTGAGTGTAACGAACACCGAAAAACCGAAGGTTTTGAGGTGAGCGTTTATGCGTAGCAAAAGTATAATAAGCTCGAACGCAGCGACGAAAAGCAGTCGATGTCTGCTTGCAGACAAGCGAATGCTTAAGGAGCTATGTTCGTGCAACGAACACGGAGAAACCAAAGGTTTCGACGTGAGAGCTTATGCGCAGCGACGAAAATCATTCAGCGACTGCTTGCAGTCAGATGAATGTTTAAGGAGTTATGTGAGTGTAACGAACACCGAAAAACCGAAGGTTTTGAGGTGAGCGTTTATGCGTAGCAAAAGTATAATAAGCTCGAACGCAGCGACGAAAAGCAGTCGATGTCTGCTTGCAGACAAGCGAATGCTTAAGGAGCTATGTTCGTGCAACGAACACGGAGAAACCAAAGGTTTCGACGTGAGAGCTTATGCGAATCGTAAACACTAATGTTTATCTGCCAATAACCAAGGGAGGCTATATGAAAGAACAATTATACACCATACCGGTGAATGATGCATTTCGTTCAGACAAAGAATGTCCGGTCTGTGCACTGTACCAGGAATTAGAGCAAAATTCCATTGAATATACAATGGGCCCAAGCTACATGGAAGACGATAATCGTGCCATGACAGACAAGTTAGGATTCTGCAGACACCATATCCAAATGCTCTACCAGCAAAAGAACCGCCTGGGGCTTGCCCTGATGCTCAAGACACATACCGATAA
The DNA here is from genome assembly GCA_910587045.1 of uncultured Lachnospiraceae bacterium. GTDB lineage: Bacteria > Bacillota > Clostridia > Lachnospirales > Lachnospiraceae > CAG-632. The sequence goes on from CAJULG010000001.1 coordinate 493,934, forward strand.
AACCATTCGGGATTTAAAAGAACTTTCCAAAAATAAACCATCCGCCGGCGGTCTGTTCAAGCGGACAGCAGATACCTCACCGGTAGGAACATATATTAAAGAACTGGAAAGCCATTGCTTCATCTGTGAGCGGATGATAGATACCTTTGACCGTTATATCGATACTATATTTCACTTATGGAAGAAAGATTCCGAATTCCGGGATGCAGTTTCAAAATGCAAGGGTTTTTGTACTTATCATTATGGAATATTATATGACACAGGATCTGTAAAATTAGATAAAAATCAGTATAGTGAATTCCTGGATTGTTTAAATCAGGTCTATTTCGCCGGAATGGAACGGGTAAACGATGATATTGAATGGTTCATTAATAAATATGATTATCGCTATGCCAATGAGCCCTGGAAGAATTCCAAGGATGCCATTCCCCGGGGTATTATAAAAACCAATCATATTTCTGTAGAAGAATCTTAGCTTTCGTATAAAAGGACAGGCAGGTTATTTCCTGCCTGCCTGAACCTCCTGTTTGATCTGATCTCGCAGATCAAGGGCCTTATTCTTTATACGCTGAGACGCCGCCTTGGATGTCATCACGGTAGACAGCATCCGGACAGAATCCTCCATCTTTCCCAGCTTATGAGCCAGCACCGCCATTGTATACCGCAAAGACACCTCATCCATACCACACATCGGAAAGCTTTCTTTGGAAAATGCAGCCATAAAGCCTTCATACGCCTTCTCAATGCATTCCATTTCCTCCTTTAAAAGCTCCGAACGCATAGAATCATCTTCAGGCAGACTTTCAATCTCACCGCGGATCAGCCATGCCATTTTCAGGAAAATGTATGCCTTCTCACTATTCTTGGCATTGCGTTTCAATGCACATACCAGGGAAAGCTTGTGTCGCAATATGGCTCCCGGATAAGACATACAAGGTTCTTCCAAGGCAATCCCCTTAAAGTTCGCACAGTATTCACTTTTTATCAATCGAAGCTGTGCGGTAGTCACCGGTTTCAGATACCGTGTCAGTGCAGAATAACCACAATGCGGACAGGTAATTGCATCGTATTTAAGGGGATCAATGTGATTCTCATATATCGGCCGCATCTCCTCATCCTGATCGATCAGCTTCAATTTACCGGTCCGGACTGCTTTTACCTTGAACTTCTTATCACAGATCGGACACTGGTAGGATTTATCGAATAAGACATCCTCCTCCTTAATTTCATTATCCTTCTTTGTCTCTTCATTTGCTACAGCAGCAGGATTCGGTTTTAGTTCATCCTTAAACACCTTATCCAGATCCACTCCGCCAATTCCCATACTCTCTAAATCTGAGAACAATGCCATATTACTTTACCTCATTTCTTTCTGTTCACTTGGTTTATAAGAGCTCTTTAATGACACAATCCGGTTAAAAACAGTATGTTCCCCAGTCGTATCCTTTTTATCCACGCAAAAATATCCGTGGCGCATGAACTGGAAGGCCTCCCCCGGCTTCGCCCCTTGAAAGCTCTGTTCCAGTTTGCAGTTTTTCCGTACAGTTAAAGAATTCGGATTCAGATTCCAGGATCCATCCTCATTGCGAACCGGTTCATCGTCCTTTACGATATTTTCATACAAACGCACCTCGGCATCCACACAGGTACCTGCATCTACCCAGTGTATCGTTCCTTTTACCTTTCTGCCTTCAAAGCCGGATCCGCTTCGGGTTTCAGGATCGTACGTACAATGTATCTCTGTAATCCGTCCGTCTGCGTCCTTCTTATAGTCTACACAGGTAACAAAATACGCTCCTTTCAGGCGTACCTCATTTCCCGGGAAAAGCCGGAAATACTTCTTCGGCGGTTCCTCCATGAAATCCTCCCGTTCAATGTAAAGCTCTCTGGAAAACGAAACCTTACGGGAACCCAGATCCGGATTCTCCTGATTGTTCTCAATCTCCATGTATTCCACCTGATCCTCCGGATAATTATCAATAATCAGCCGGATCGGATCCAGCACAGCCATCATACGATGCGCCTTTAATTTCAGATCCTCCCGGATACAATACTCCAGCATGGCATAATCACAGGTACTCTGTGCCTTGGAAACTCCGGTCAGATTTAAGAACAACTTGATGGATTCGGGCGTGAATCCCCGGCGGCGTAATGCACTCAGGGATACCAGTCTTGGATCGTCCCAGCCATCCACAATTCCTTCTTCTACCAACTGCTTAATATAACGCTTTCCTGTTACCACATTCTTTAAATACAGTTTTGCAAATTCAATCTGTTTTGGCGGATGTTCATATTCCAGTTCCCGTACCACCCAGTCATAAAGCGGGCGATGATCCTCAAACTCCAGGGTACAGATAGAATGGGTCACACCTTCGATCGCATCCTCGATCGGATGAGCAAAATCATACATCGGATAAATGCACCACTGATCTCCCGTATTATGATGTGTCATATGTGCTACACGATAAATAACCGGATCCCGCATATTCATATTGGGAGCACTCATGTCGATCTTCGCACGAAGCACTTTACTGCCATCTGGGAATTCTCCGTTTTTCATGCCCTCAAACAACTTTAAATTTTCCTCTATGGAACGATCTCTGTATGGACTGTTCTTCCCTGGCTCTGTCAGGGTACCACGATATTCCCGTATTTCATCAGCAGTCAGATCACATACATATGCCTTGCCCTTTTGAATCAGCTTCACTGCGGCCTCATACATCTGCTCAAAATAGTCGGATGCAAAATACACGGTATTATCATAATCTGCTCCCAGCCATTCTACGTCCCTGGTAATGGACTCCACAAATTCTGTCTTTTCCTTGGTTGGGTTCGTATCGTCAAAACGTAAATGAAAAGCTCCGCCATACTCCTGTGCCAATCCATAATTTAATAAAATGGACTTTGCATGTCCGATATGAAGATATCCGTTCGGCTCCGGCGGGAACCGGGTCACAATCTTTTTATATTCTCCTTCAGCTAAATCCTTATCAATGATTTGTTCAATAAAATGTCTTGAAACAACTTCCTCTTCCACAAATCAATCCTCCTGACCTTCCTAATCATATACCTCATAAGTATAGCATTTCTGCCATAATAAGTCCATGGAGAAATCAGCGAAAAAAGTAAAAGTTAGTTATTGACAACCCGGAAAAGATTTGATATATTATACACGTTGCCGAAATAAGGCAGAATGCTACTATAGCTCAGGTGGTAGAGCGCATCATTGGTAATGATGAGGTCACGGGTCCGACTCCCGTTAGTAGCTTTCTTTTTTTGCCCTTTTGTGACTACTCCTGACTCAGCTTCTTACGGATCCGCTGGATGGCATTATCAATCGACTTTTCTGTTTTATCCAGTTCCTCTGCGATCCTTCCGTAGGATAATCCGTCCAGATACAATTCCAGTACATTCCGCTCATATTTACTCAATAATGTATCCATCTTGTATACCAGACCGCCCATCTGCTCCTGCATAAGCAGATTGGACTCCGGATTACTATTCTCTTCTGCCGCCAGTATATCCATGACAGAGCTTTTGGTTTCCTCATCCTGAGAATAAAAGGATATGTAATGATTTAACGGATAATGCTTCTTGCGGTTTGAACTTGTAACAGCGGTCAGTAGCTGCCGCTTAACACAAAGGACGGCAAAGGTATGAAAGCTGCAATTCCGTTCTTCATTGTAATCCCGGATCGCCTTAAATAATCCGATCATCCCCTCCTGCATCAGATCTTCAGAATCTGCACCGATCATATAGATTTCCCTGGTCTCCCGTTTTACCATATTCCGATACTTATCCAGCAGATAATCCATTGCATCATGATCCTGCATTCGAATGCGTGCGATCAATTCTTCATCTGTTAATTCCCTTTCACTCATCCGTACCTTCTCCATTATCTCATACTATTACAAATGATCTTCTTATTAATCAGATAATATTCTACCGGTTCATCCGCTGCCTTACGATCTCATAAGCAAGCACGCCTGCTGCCACTGATGCATTTAAGGAATCAATATTGCCCTTCATCGGAATCGCCGTTATAAAATCACACTGCTCCCGAACCAGCCGGCTGACGCCTTCTCCCTCATTACCGATCACCAGTCCGATCGGCCCTGTCAGATTCTGACGATACATCAGCTCGCCGTCCATATCTGCACAGAGAAACCATAATCCCCGTTTTTTCAGTTCGTCCATAGTCTGCACCAGATTGGTGACCTTCACTACCGGAGTATAATTCAAAGCACCTGCGGATGCCTTTACAACGGTCGCTGTCAGCCCTGCGGCCCTTCGCTTGGGTATAATGACTCCATGTGCTCCTGCCAGATTTGCTGTCCGTATGATCGCACCCAGATTGTGCGGATCTTCAATTCCATCTAATAAAAAGATAAAAGGATCCTCTCCCTTTTCCTCCGCCTTAGCAAAGATTTCCTCCAGCTCCGCATATTCATAGGCCGCTGCCTGAGCGATCACACCCTGATGCTTTCCCGTAGCAGAGATCTGATCCAGACGTTCTTTCGCTACATAGCTGATGATCGTATCCTGCTTGCGTGCTTCTCTTGTGATCGAATTAACCGCACCATCATGACAACCATCCTGAATATATAATTTATCAATGGTCTTTCCGGCACGGAATGCCTCTAAAACTGCATTCCTTCCTTCTATGGTATACTCTTCATATCGCATAAAATCTTTCCCTGTACATCCTTTCCATCGTTGTGTTTCAGTCCTCAACTGTAGTATCTTCTGGCGATACACATTCTGTTCCGGCTTCCGCCTTTCTCCTTCTTCCAATCTGCAGTAAATCTGTAATTCTCGCATACTGCTCTGTCAGATACAGATAGCCGATCAATGCCTCAAAACCGGTAGCCCGGTGATAATTTCCCATCGTAGCATTCTTTGCCTTTGTATGAGAATTCGCATTCCTGCCTCTTCGGTACACATCCTTCTCTTCCTCGGTTAACGCGCCTAACATCCAGTGCATCAACTCTGCCTGTGCCTCTGCCTTAACTATGGAGCTTACCTGTCTATGATACTTATTCACCTGGGTATTGCCTTCCGCCACCACCTCTGTCCGGATCAGCAGATCATAGACTGCATCCCCGACATAGGCCAGTGCAAGCGGAGAATAACTCCGTATATCCTGATGGGGCAGACACATCTGCGTTTTGAAATAACCAATTAAATCTTCTTCCACTTTACACCTTCCCTGGTATCCTCTAATACGATTCCCTTGTCCTGCAGTTCATTCCGAATGGCATCCGCTCTGGCAAAATCTTTATCCTTTCTTGCCTGTTGACGTTCTTCGATCAGACGTTCAATCTCCTCATCCAGCAGAGCTTCCTCTCTGTGGGTTTCAATTCCAAGAATGCCGCACAGCAGTTCTAATGTATCCAGAATCTTTTCACAATACGATTTCGATACATGTTCCCCTATTGTAGTATTGGATAACCTTACCAGTTCAAAAATAACAGCAATCGCATCTGCCGTATTCAGATCATCGTCCATCGCCGCTTCATATTTTTCAACCAGCTCATCCACTTTTCTGATCTGCCCGTCATCAGGTTGACTGTCCTCTGCCTGTTTTAAAGCTTCTTCTGCCCGTTCCACGGCAGTCAGGATCCGTTCCAGACCATTCTTTGCCGCTTCTACCAGATCATCCGAGAAATTCAACGGACTTCTGTAATGGGCGCTTAGCATAAAAAACCGGATCACCTGCAACGGGTACTTCTCCCCGATCTCACGGACGGTAAAAAAATTCCCCAATGACTTTGACATTTTTTCGTTATCTATCTTCAAAAAAGCATTATGCATCCAGTAGCGGGCAAATTCTGTTCCGTTTGCCGCCTCGCTCTGGGCAATCTCATTTTCGTGATGCGGAAAGATCAGATCCTCTCCTCCGGCATGGATATCAATGACATCTCCGATATACTTCTTCGACATGCAGGAGCATTCCAGATGCCAGCCCGGACGGCCTTCTCCCCATGGGGATTCCCAGAAAGGTTCTCCCTCCTTCTTCGGCTTCCACAGGACAAAATCCAGATTATCTTCCTTCTCCTCCTGTCCGGACACCTTTAATTCCCGGTTACCGCTTCTTAAGTCATCCAGATTCTTGTGTGACAGCTTCCCGTAATCCTGAAAGCGTCTGGTTCTGAAATATACGGTTCCGTTCACTTCATATGCATATCCCTTGTCAATGAGCGTCTGCACCATCTGAATCATATCCGGGATCTCCTCGGTTGCCTTTGGATGAACCGTGGCCTCCCGTACATTCATGTCATGCATATCCTTCCGGGCCTCTGCAATGTAACGTTCCGAAATCACAGAAGCATCCACCCCTTCTTCATTTGCCCGCTTGATGATCTTGTCATCCACATCAGTAAAATTCGATACATAATTCACCTCATAGCCCCGGTATTCCAGATAACAACGGAGGGTATCAAATACGATCATCGGTCTTGCATTCCCGATATGAATCAGATCATACACAGTAGGGCCGCATACATAAATACCTGCCTTCCCCTCCCGGATCGGTACAAACTCTTCCTTTTGACGTGTCATTGTATTATATAATTTCATCACATAACTCCTTGCTCTTACATTTTTCATAACAATTCAGCTATGATAACTCATATGCATTCTAAAGTATAGGGTTACTGTCTGCGTTTGTCAAGTAATCAGACGCTTCAGACAATCTCCATCAGATACAGCTTTTCTCCCAGGCGGGTCTTCTGTAGTAGAAAAGTGGTCAGCTGACGGATATCCCACCGTACGGCTGATTTCCGGAACTCTGTATCCTTCTCCGGTTCCCCTCGTAACAGCCGGCAGCCTTCCGGTGATAATACCAGCCGAAAGCTCCCGTTATTCTTTTCACAGATCGGATCCGTCAGACAGATATTCATCCTTTTCTGTCTTCCATCGTAGGGCAACAGCGTTACAAACTGTTCAGCGTCCAGGATCCGAAGCATCATAGGCTGTGATTCAATATACTCAATCTCTGCATTTCCATAACGCCGGTATAATTCCGGTATGATCCTGTCCTGCCAGACATCGGTCTGCATGTTTCTTTCCCGACCGGAAGCGCGCGCTCTGTCATCCCTGCTGTATTCTGCTTCAAAGATTTGCTCGATCACGATTCCCGGCGGCTCTGATTTCCGATTGAGGACATAGGCGCAATAACTGTTTCCGTCATCCCATTCCAGAAGGTCTCCTCCCTCGCACTGTACCTCGGCCCGCAGCTGATCCATGTAAGAAGCATCCCGGGCCGGAAAGCTCTGAAAACTCCGCACACGTTCCCTTCCCGGCTTCACAAAGGCTTCATCTCCCTGTATCAAGCGTCGTTCTTCGGTAAGCATTACGAATTGAAAAGGTTCATAATACTCCTTCCTTGCCGGCATCAGATAGGTAAACGGTTCTTCTGCCGCCGCAAGATCCTGCAATGCACGTTCCATACAGCTCCGCATCAGGCCCTGTCTCCGGTATTCTGCTTCCGTCGCAACTCCAACGATATAATGAAGCGTCAAAAGCCTGCTCTGCCCTCCGGAGTTCCATACCCAGCGATACGGGTTCAGATGCAGCATGGAACAGATCTGGTCTCTCTGCTTTGCAATGATCACCCGATTCTTTGGGTATATCCATTGAAAATAGTAATCGGCAAAGGGAGCCGGATCATGGAATGCAGACTGCCATAAGGCACGAATGGCTTCCTTATTATCTTTTCCGTCGTATTGAATCGTTATATCCATCTTTATTCCTGAGGCATTATTCTTTGCTACAGCATTGCTATGCTTCGACGGAGTATCCCTTTCATCTCTGAAATAGCAATGCCATAATTAGTGATCGGTACTCCCTGATTTCTTGCGCGTTGATAACGGGAACGAACCTCCTGCTCATTTAACATGCAGCCGCCGCATTGGATGATCAGACGATACGGACTGACATCCTTCGGAAATTCATTTCCACTGGTGAACTCAAAATATAACTCCTTTTCGCCGGAATATCTGCGGATCCAGGCAGGCAGCTTCTCTGTACCAATGTCTCCACACTGTCGGTGATGGGTACAGCCCTCCGCGATCAGAATGGTATCCTTATCCTTCAATGCTTCCAGTACCTTCACGCCTTCCACTGCCGGCTTCAGCACACCCTTATGGCGGGCGAAAAGGATTGAAAATGAAGTCAGCGGAACTGATTCCGGCACAAGTGCCGCTACCGTTTCAAAAACCTGACTGTCTGTTACCACAAGATCCGGAGACTCTTTCAACTGATCCAGGGTGTATTGTAATTCTGTTTCTCTTGTGAGTACCGGTACTACTCCTTCATCCAGTAATTCGCGGATCGTCTGCTGCTGCGGAAGAATCAGCCGTCCCTTGGGAGCTGCATGATCCACCGGAATCACGAGCACAACCAGATCCTTCGGCTGAACCAGATCTGCTATGATCGGAAACGCAGGTTCTCTGTCAAGCTTAATATTGGCAAGCAGCTTCTTCAACTCCTGGATATGGACGTTCTGTACCGTACTGATATATATGCTTACTTCTTCCCCTGTCAACAGCCGGTCCGCCATTAATAAAGCATCCCCGGCATCTGTCTGTAATGATCCTTCCCGGGATAGCAGATCCGCCTTATTATAGACCACTATATACGGGATCCTCCGCTCCTGCAGACGGGTTATGATCCGTTCATCTTCCGGCCCCCTGCCCAGAGAGGCATCCACCACCACCAGTGCAATATCCGTTCGATTCAGTATTTCATAGCTCTTTTCTATGCGAAAGGCACCTAAAGGGCCTTCATCATCCAGTCCCGGCGTATCCGTAAACAGCACCGGGCCCAGCGGCAGCAGCTCCATAGACTTTCGGACCGGATCGGTAGTCGTCCCCTTTATCTCCGATACGATGGAAAGCGTCTGACCAAGCAGAGCATTCATAACGCTGGATTTCCCGGCATTCCGTTTTCCAAACAGACTGATATGAATCCTGTCTCCCCCGGGTGTTTCGTTCATATTCATATTTTCTTCCTTTCTACCATCGACCGGAACGCTAAAAGCGAAAATCCCGCTGTCCGCGTTCAATCTTACCCAACTGCTCCATTACGATACTTCGTACCTGTTCCCTGGGAATATGCTCTAATTCAGTCTGTATCAATGCGTCCCCGATTCTCCGCGTCTCCGCAGAAGCGTAATCCGTCAGATACTCCTTCAAGGTCATCAATGCATTGGGATGACAACAGTTCTGGATCTGTCCGCTCTTACAAAGACTCATAAAGCGATCTCCGGTTCTGCCTTCCCGATAACAGGCAGTACAAAAGCTCGGCACATAGTTCAGCTCCATCAGCCATCGCACCACCTCATCTAAGCTGCGGGTATCCATTACATCAAACTGCTCTGATCTTCTGTCCTCCGGTTCCGGTGTGGCATATCCGCCCACACTGGTCCGGGATCCGCCACTGATCTGAGAAATACCAAGCGACAATACACGTTCCCGACACTGCTGACTCTCTCTGGTTGAGACGATCATTCCCGTATAAGGCACTGCGATCCGTATACAGGCAACAATTTTTGCAAAGGTAGCGTCATCAATACCATTAGTAAAAGAAGAAGCGTCAATATCCTCTGCATCCCGCAGCCGCGGTACGCTAATGGTATGGGGCCCCACGCCGAATACCGCCTCTAAATGCTCGGCATGCATCAGCAGACCGGCAAATTCATACCGGTATTTATCCAGACCGAACAGAACTCCACAGCCCACATCATCAATCCCGCCCTGCATCGCCCGATCCATTGCTTCGGTATGGTAATTATAATCATGCTTGGGCCCTGTAGGATGAAGTGCCAGATAACTTTCCTTGTGGTAGGTTTCCTGAAAGAGGATATAGGTTCCGATCTCCGCTTCCTTTAATTTCCGGTAGTTCTCTACTGTCGTTGCTGCAATATTTACATTCACCCTGCGGATCGCACCATTCCTGTGATGAATTCCATAAATCGTATCCACAGCTTCCAGAATATATTCAATGGGATTATGAACCGGATCCTCTCCTGCTTCAATGGCAAGTCGTTTATGTCCCATATCCTGTAAGGCGATCACCTCCCGGCGGATTTCCTCCTGCGTCAGCTTCTTTCTTGGCATATGCTGATTCACTGCATGATACGGGCAGTAGGTACAACCATTTACACAATAATTGGATAAGTAAAGGGGGGCAAATAATACAATACGATTCCCGTAGAAATCCTGCTTGATCTGTCTGGCAAGCTGTTCTACCTCCTGATTGATTGCAGCATCCTCACAGGCAAGCAGAACGCTGGCATCCCGATGTCCTAAGCCCTTCCGCTCCTTTGCCCGTTCCAGGATCTCTCTTAACAGTACCGGATCGTTCTTATGTTCCCGGGCGTACTCCAGTGTATCTAAAATCTCCTTATGATTAATGAATTCATCTGCCTTTGTACTCTTTGGGTCATATTTCCACATAATTAACCTTCTTTCTTATGTTACAGTGTACCGGGATAATCGCCCCTGTCCACCACAGGCTGAACACCGATCGCCTGCATCCGGCCCTGTATCAGACTGGTACATTCCGCTGATTCCTCTCCTGTGCAGCGCTTGTTATTGTATAAGCTATAATGCGCTCTGATCTCCCGCGGTGACAGATTCGGCATGATCACATTTGCACCTGCCAGAATCCCCCGCATTCTTCCATCCTCTGCCAGAGTTCCTAATGCTGTGGTAGCCGGGAGCAATGCGCAGGGAAACATCAGTCTGAGGATGCCCAGCAAAAATAAGGTATGTTCGACCGTCCCATTCGGTTCTTTGCAAAAGGGCGTATCCTGATGAGAAATAAATGGGCCGATTCCAATCATATGAGGCTGAAGCTCCCACAGATATTCCAGATCCTCTGTCAGGCTCTTAACGGTCTGACCGGGGGAATCCACCATAAAACCGGCCCCCACCTGATAACCGATCTCCTTCAGCATCCGGAGGCATTCCTTTCGATAAATCAGAGACTGCGAGGCGGGGTGCAGGTATTGATAATGCCTCTCATCTGCGGTCTCATGTCGCAGAAGATACCGGTCCGCTCCTGCCTGAAAATAGCGGATATAGCTTTCCCGGCTCCGCTCTCCGATCGACAATGTTACTGCGCAATCGGAATATCGCTTTTTAATGGTACTTACTATATCACATATCCGGTCATCCGTAAAATAAGCATCCTCTCCCCCCTGCAAAACAAAGGTTCTGTATCCCAGCCGGTATCCAGAATCACAGCAGGCCAGGATCTGCTCTCTGGATAGACGATACCGTTTTATATTGGAATTCTCCCGACGGATACCACAATAATAGCAATCGTTTCTGCAATAGTTTGTAAACTCGATCAGACCACGCATATAAATCCGATTCCCAAAGATCCTTTCCCTGCACCGCACTGCCCGTTTGAACAGATCCTGATCCAGTTCAACTGCCAGATCATACTTATCCGGAGATGAAAGCGACCAGCGGTAACCGATCAATTCTTCATATGCTTTTCTGCTGAGATGATGCTCCTCCTCTAACTGAGAAAGCATTTCTCTGTATACTGTTAGATTCCTCTGCTTTATCATAGTTCCGTATAGGCCCCTCCTCCTGAAAAAACCTGCTACAGCGATACCCTGCTGCGATCCGCCTTCAGGACTCCTCCTCAAGGCATATTACAACAACCCGGGCAGGTACGCTTTTCTCCCTCCATAGCATCATAGCTGTAATTTGCTACTGTTTCTAATGCACAGATCGCCTGCGCGCTGATTCCCTCACCTGTTCCGGTAAAGCCTAATCCTTCCTCCGTTGTTGCCTTTACATTCACGCGGTTGGCCGGCAGCTTCAGCGCCTCTGCAATGTTTTGTATCATTTGCGGAATATATGGTGCCATTTTGGGCCTTTGTGCTATGATCGTAGCATCTATATTCTCCACAAAAAGCAACTCTTCCTCCAGCAGACCACGCACCCGTTTCAATAATTCAATGCTGTCTGCTCCTGCATAGGCCGGATCTGAATCCGGGAAATGTCTGCCGATATCTCCAAGCGCTGCTGCCCCCAGCAGTGCATCCATCACTGCATGTGTGAGAACATCAGCATCAGAATGTCCTAACAGTCCCCGTTCATAGGGAATTTCTACTCCGCCTAATATTAATTTCCGGTTCTCCACCAGTTTGTGAACATCATATCCCATTCCTACCCGCATGTCTGCCTCCTGATTTTAAACTATCTTCCAGTTGTTCTTATTATTATAATTGGAATTCCGATAAAAATCCATACAACATATTTTTTCAAAATAGGGCTTGACTTTTTTATTCTCACCCCCTATAATAGCACATGTGTCAAGTGACTATGGGATCTTAGCTCAGCTGGGAGAGCATCTGCCTTACAAGCAGAGGGTCACAGGTTCGAGCCCTGTAGGTCCCATATTTCTTTGATAACCTATGGCGGAATAGCTCAGTTGGCTAGAGCACACGGTTCATACCCGTGGTGTCGAGAGTTCAAATCTCCCTTCCGCTACTTTTCAAAGTCTTAAAATCCTGATGTTGTCAAGGGTTTTAGGACTTCTTTTTTTCACTCCAGGATTTAGCAATCTTCTCATGCAGTAGCAGGGGAAAGTAAAAGGCCCTCCTATGTCCTTATTTTAACATAGAAGAACCTTTTCAATTATTTCACATAAAATACCTGCACTTTTCAAAATAGAACCTTTGCTCCGTTTCAAATAAACGAACCATATGGTTCAAAGATTTTTCTTCCCTATATGCTTTTAAAGCCTCCAGGTATTCATTTCTATTTGCATCTTCAATCACAACGGGTACAATACCATTTCTTATACACTCTCTGAACAGAATCAGCCTTCCGGTTCTGCCATTCCCATCCTGGAAGGGATGAATATTCTCATATCTGGCATGGAATTCAGCCAACACAAAAATATTGATATCCTGCTTCCTGTACCAATCCATTAATAAATTCATTTCCTGTTCTACATTCTCTGGTCTTACAGTCTGATACATTCCAATCATATTGGGACGCTTTTTATAGTCCCCAATCGCATATCCATTCGCGCGATCCTCGAATACTCCGGACTTCAGTTCATAATGAAACTGCTTCATCAGTTCCTGTGTCAAAGCTTCACCAAGGGTATCCAGCATTTTATTAAACATAAGAAAATGACCATTCATTTCCTCGACGTCTTTTGCTCTATAATAATCATTTGATTTTGGAAGTGTACCATTATCAAATAAAGAAGCTGTCTGTTCCTCCGTCAATGTACTTCCTTCTATCTTATTTGAATTATAAGCAAGCAGTCTCTGCGTATACGCATACACACCAGATCGATCAAACTTCTCTCTTTCTATTTTAAATCTGCCCAACAGGAAATCCGCAAACGCTTTATCCGTACTATTACTCATACTCTCCCTTTCTTGCTACGCATAAGCTAAATTCCTTCCAAAAATTCAATCTCTTTTTCCGTAAAACTGAAATCCGATATTTAAGTCCACCGGCTGACTGATGCCCGGCACGGTTCCCTCGTCGCTATATTGCCATATTTTGAAATTATATGGCAGTGTCGGTTCATTGGCATATTGTGCAAACCAGATATCATAGCCGTATAACTGACTGATATCCAGTTCCAGCGCGATCCATCTCAGGTTTGCATACAGCATAGTCTCATAGCCTGCCTCTTTTATGGTTTCCAGGAATCCGCGGCATGCCTCGGAGCGCTGCTCCGGTGTCAATCCGCTGGTTCTTGCTGTATCATCCATCGGATCCTCTGTATCCAATACAATAGGCAGATTAATATTATATGCTTTCACATGATCCAGTACAAAACGGGCCTCTTCTGCCCCCTCTTCATAACTGACCGCCTGAGAATAAAAATATACTCCCACACTCAGATCATTCTTCAATGCCTCCGCAACATTATAATCAAAGGTCTCATCTAACAGCACTGCACCATTTCCATATCCCCGATAGCCGGCCCGGACAAAGGCAAAATCCACTCCCGCTGCCTTCACCTGGCTCCAGTTGATCCTTCCCTGAAATTTTGACACATCAATTCCCACGGAAGAAACAATCTGTCCATTCTCCGTATAATACTGAAATCCCCCGTCTTCAATCAAAGTGGAATCAAAATCGTAATCATTCCTTCCAAACGCATTATCAATTTTTACCCATTGCAGTGTTCCCTCTTCATCATAAACCAGAATAAATCGATGATTGACAAAATTCCAGTATGCATTCTCTGCGCATGTTGTTATATTCTGATTTTCAGGAACCCCCCGTTTCTCCTGCGGTATCTCGAATGCCAGTGCTCTGGAATGACTTCTGGTCAAACTGATTCCTGCCAAAATAGCAAGCAGGAGCAACAGTTCGAGCACTAAAATCAAAATCCACTTCTTGTTTCCTTCTTTTGTCATGTTTCCTCCAAACGAATCTCCTTACGGAATCTCGTTCACTTATGCCTTATCCACGTTATAATTCAGCCACTTCAGCAGATCCTTGTATACCTTTTCCCGATCCAGATCATGTAAAAGCTCATGACGACTATTCCTATATAATCGAAGTCTGCACTCCAGGCCCAATGATTTATATACTTTATAAAGTCGTTTCGGTCCTCTCCCGAAATTTCCAACCGGATCCTTATCCCCGGCCAGGATTAAGATCGGCATCTCTACATTCAACCGTTCCAGATTCTTCCTGTTATTTGCCTCTAAAATAGCCGTCATCATATCCCGGTAGGCTCCCACCGTAAATATAAAATTGCATTCTGGCTTTGCATTATACAGATTCACCTCATTACGATCTCTGGAGAGCCAACTGTTTCGAAGATTCTCCTCCTTAAAATATTTATCCAGACCTCCTATGGCCAGATCGTTCATAAAGGTACTCCGGTAACGGTACCCATCCTTTCTGACAGTTGCGATCAGATTACATAACAGCTTCCCTGCCATTGCCGCTGCATTGGTATGATACATGGTCCCTAACAAAATCATACCATCCACACTGTCTGGAAAACGTTCAACAAACTGCCTTACCATCAAAGAGCCAAAGCTGTGTCCCAGAATGTAATAAGGAACACCTGGAAAAGCCCGTTTCGCCAGTCCCTGCAGTAAAACCATATCGGATAATAATTTCCAGTTTCCATTATGCTCTCCAAAGTAACCAAAACAGTTTTTATTTACAACAGACCTTCCATGGCCAAGGGTATCCGCACCATATACTACATATCCCTGCGCGCATAAACGCTCAGCCAGTTCTTCATAACGTTCAATATATTCCACCATACCATGGCAAAGCTGTACAACCGCTTTGGGTCTTCCTTCCGGCTTCCAGCAATATCCATGGATAGTCGTCACCTCATCTGCTGATTTGAAACTTAATTCTTCTCTAATTGCCATATCAACACGTCTCTCCTTCCATATCTCAATTCCGGATGTGTTTAAAAGGCGCCTCTGAATTCCGGATCATCTGGTGAAACGATTCCTGTATTCCTTTCTATTTCATTGCTGATTCGCTGTACCTCATCGGATGGTTCGTAAATCTTTTCCGGATCAGCCTCCGTCGTTGACGACTGGCCCGGAGCATCCTCTGTTCCATTCGCCTCAGTCGTGCTTACGCTGCCTGCCGGAACAGCGTCATATAAAAACTCATGCAGTAAAATCACATTATCCTCCAGATTACCCGGGATATCCATAGACAATTCTTTGCCCAGTGTCTGATCATATGCATAGCCCATATGATACGTAAACGGAAAGCCCTGGCTTTCGGTAAGCTTATAATCAAAGATTCCGGACATCAGAGACAGCAGCTCCGGTTTACTCAGGCTGGTCGAAACATTCGTAGATACATCGTCCAGGATCCGATTCAACGTACCCAGATCGGATTGTTTTGCTTTACTTAGAATTGCATTTATGACCTCCCGCTGGCGTTCCGCTCTTACAATATCGCCGCCACCGCCGTTGTACCGGATCCGGCAATAGGTAGTTGCCTGCAGCCCGTCTAAGGTTACATCCCCCGTAACGCTTAACGGCGTAAAGTTCTTTCCGGTAATTACTGCAGTCTCCGGTATGATCCGATTGATTTCTGACAGTTCTCCCTCATCCACATTCACGGTTATTCCGCCTAAATCATCAATGACATCTGTCAACGATGCAAAATTAACAGTTACATACTCCGTGATCTGCAGATCCAGATTCTTGTTCAACGTTGCCACGGCTGCCTTCGGTCCCCCATAGGCATAGGCATGTGTTATCTTTGTATAGAGTCCGTCATTACTGCCCCCCCGGTTAGACAGTTCCAGATACGTATCCCGGAACACAGAAACCAGCTTCACTTCCTTTGTCTCATTATCAATGCTGGCGATCATGATCGTATCACTTCGATTCCCGGTATCCGTCGATACATCTCTCGCATCAATACCAAACAAAGCGATCGTAGTATATGCCTCTCCACTTGTAATACCTTCATTTATGGACAGATCATTCTCATTTATTTCATTATAATCCATTTGATTCATCTTGCTGTCTGCATAATGAATCACATAAGCAATCAGCAGAACGAACAGCACGATGATCTCTGCCCCCAAGATTCCCCATAATCGCTTTACTTTTCGCTTTCTTGCCTGCGCTTTTTTTGAATTACCTGTATCCTGCTTCATTTTACGCTCATCCTCTATATTTACTCTCTGTTCTTCTGCCCTTCTGTGTCTCTGCATTTCCACTCGTGTTTTTCGTTCTTCCTCTGCTCTTCGCTGCTGTACTTTTCGTTCCACTGTTTCACTGGAGCCAGGCATACGAAGACCAGCCGATGCTCCCTTTAGCCTGCTGCGCTCTGCTTCTGAACGTCCCCGGGTCGGTGGTACCTGTAAACTGCTTTGTACTCTTCTATTATCTTCCATAATTAGTATCCTTCTCTTTACTCCATTATAGTATTTAAATATTGATCAATTATTTCTAAAATATTACAATTTACGACGTTCTCATCATAACAAATTGAAGAACAAAGTACAATATGCTATCGTGGGAAATTTCTGAAATTTTTATGACTTTTATGAAAGAAAAATGAAAACAAAAATTTTCCGGATCGCAGCAAAATTAGTTAACCTAAACCTGTGATCCGGAAAACTATGATCCAGAACGATTATTCTACTGTAACGGATTTTGCCAGATTTCTCGGCTTATCCACATCCAATCCTTTTGCTACAGAAACATAATAACCAAACAGTTGAAGTGGAATCACTGACAGAGATGGTGCAAAACAGGGATCCGTATGCGGTATCTCGATCAGAAAATCCGCTATATCCTTCATTCCCTGGTTTTCTTCACTGACCAGCGCAAATACATATGCTCCCCTTGTCTTGACTTCCACTGCGTTACTGATCATTTTTTCATACAGATCCGGCTGTGTCGAAACTGCAACTGCCAGAATTCCATCTTCGATCAGGGAGATCGTTCCATGCTTCAGCTCGCCTGCCGCATATGCCTCCGAATGGATATAGGAAATCTCTTTCAGCTTCAGGGATCCCTCCATAGAGGATGCATAATCTACCCCTCTTCCAATAAAGAATACATTTTCTGCACTGGCATACTTGGAAGCAAACCACTGGATCCGCTCTTTATCTCCCAGCAGTTCCTGTATCTTTTCCGGCAATAACCGCAATTCCTTTACCTTTTCTGCATATTCCTCTGTTGTGATCGTTCCGACAGCATCCCCGAACAGAATACCAAGCATATATAGGGCTGTCAACTGTGTGCTGTACGCCTTGGTGGTAGCTACGGAGATCTCCGGTCCCGCCCAGGTATACATAACATTATCTGCTTCCCGCGCGATCGTACTTCCTACCACATTTACAATTCCAAGCACTTTGCTGCCAAGACTCTGTGCCTTTCGAAGAGCCGCCAGAGAATCTGCTGTTTCTCCGGACTGGCTGATAATGATCACCATAGAATCCGGTTCCAGGATCGGGTCACGATATCGAAACTCGGAAGCCAGATCCACCTCCACCGGAATCCGTGTCATTTTCTCCAATACATACTTTCCTACCATACCAACATGATAAGCAGAGCCACAGCCAATAATATAGATACGCCGAATCTTCCGAATCTCCTCCTGTGTCATCCCCAGCTCGTCGATCACGATCCTTCCATCCTTGATCCTCGGACTGATCGTAGATTCTACTGCCTTTGGCTGTTCATATATTTCCTTCAGCATAAAATGCTCATATCCGCCCTTTTCTGCCGCCTCTACATCCCATTCTACTGTCACCTGTTCTTTCGGGATTTCTTCACAGTCCTCATTGTAAAAATGTACCTCATGCATGGACAGTTCAGCCAGTTCATGATTGTCAATATAATATACCTCTCTGGTATATTTCAGGATTGCCGGTACATCCGATGCAATATAATTTCCATTCTCTGATACACCTACGATCAATGGAGAATCCTTCCGTACTGCAAATACCTTTCCAGGATGATCCTTGAACATGATCCCGAATGCATAGGAGCCCACAACACGATGCAAAACCTTAAATATTGCCTCCTTCGGATTTCCCTTATAATAATAATCCAGCAGGTGTGCAATTACCTCTGTGTCCGTGTCGGAATCAAATACATAGCCCTTTGAAATCAGCTTATCCCGTAATGGCTGATAATTCTCAATAATACCATTATGTACCACTGCTATTGTATGCGCCTGATTATGATGCGGATGGGCATTGGCAACAGAAGGTTCCCCATGGGTAGCCCAGCGAGTATGTCCGATTCCGATATATCCTTTTAAACCAGCTCCATCCTGGGTCAGGTCTCGTAATGCCTGTAACCGTCCTTTTGCCTTTACCACATTGATCTTCTCACCATCAAAGACTGCCAGACCGGCAGAATCATATCCGCGATATTCCAGCTTTGACAGGCCATCCAGCAATATTGGCGCCGCCTGCACCTCCCCCACATATCCGACAATACCACACATAATCGTTCCTCCTTTTCATCAAATCGCTATATTGGCAATTCTTTAAAATATTATATATCGTTTTTCTGATTCTATTACAGATACAAAAGGGCTGTATTCCAACACAGCCCTTTTGTATCTGCTTCTATGAATTATTGAACCTGCGCCATTAACGCTTCCGTTAAAGCTGTAAGCTTATCTTTTGCATCCTCCATACTGGTACCTTTCACACCCATATAAAACTTAATCTTTGGTTCTGTACCAGACGGTCTTGCACAACACCAGGAATCATTGGATAATTCCCAATATAGTACATTCGATTTCGGAAGTCCGGTCGATGATACTGCTCCTGTCTTACAATCCGTCCGGATGTCCTTCTCGTAATCACGGATCACTAATACGTCCAGATCACCAAAGCGCTTCGGCGGATTCGTTCTGAGCCGCTCCATGATCGCTTTGATCTGCTCTGCTCCGTCAATCCCCTTTAATGTGATCGTCTGTAAGCCTTCCTTAAAATATCCGTACTTTTCATATAAATTGATCATCTGATCCCACAGAGTCAGATTGTTCTTCTTACACCAGGCTGCCACTTCGCATAACATCATGACCGCTACGCAGGCATCCTTGTCTCTGGAATGTGTGCCTGCCAGACAGCCATAGCTTTCCTCCAGACCAAAGACATATTCATAGGAATGATTCTGCTCAAACAGCTTGATCTGCTCACCGATAAACTTAAAGCCGGTCAATACCTCGATCAGCTTCATGTTATAATCCTCAGCGATCGGGAAGGTCATATTGGTCGTTACGATCGTTGTAACCAGCGCACCGTTCTCCGGCAGCGTGCCAACCGCCTTACGCTCCCGCATAATGTACTCACAGATCAGCATACCTGACATATTACCGGTAAAGCTTACATACTCCCCGGTTCTGGTGTCCTTCGCATACACACCCAGACGGTCTGCATCCGGATCCGTTGCCAATACAATATCCGCATCTACCTTCTTTGCCAGATCTAACGCAAGGGCAAACGCCTTCGGATCCTCCGGATTCGGATAAGAAACTGTCGGAAAATTGCCATCCGGCTTCTCCTGCTCCGGTACTACGTATACATTCTCAAATCCTAATTCCTTCAGTACCCGCTGAACCGGAATATTACCGGTACCATGCAGTGGAGTATAGACGATCTTAATATCCTTTGCAACTTCCTTTATAATCTCCGGATGAATGATCTGCTTCTTTAACGCTTCCATATAGCGGTCATCCAGATCCGGACCGATCACATGGTATAAGCCCCTGGCTACCGCCTCCTCCTTATCCATGGTCAGCACTTCATTGTAGTCCGTCACCTTTGCAACCTCTGCCATGATATTCTTATCATGCGGCGGTGTTACCTGTGCGCCATCCTCCCAGTATACCTTATATCCGTTATACTCCGGCGGATTGTGACTTGCAGTCACAACAATACCTGCAATACAGCCTAATTCCCGGACTGCAAAGGACAATTCCGGTGTAGGACGTAACGACGGGAACACGTATGCCTTAATTCCGTTTGCATTCAGGCAGAGAGCCGCAACATCCGCAAATTCCGTAGACATACGACGGGAATCATATGCGATGGCAACCCCCTTCGCTTCTCCTTTTGCAATCTTAATATAATTGGCCAGTCCCTGGGTTGCCTTTCGAACGGTATAAATATTCATACGGTTGGTTCCGGCACCCAGAATCCCACGCAGTCCGCCGGTTCCAAATTCCAGTTCCCTGTAAAAACGTTCCTTAATCTCATTATCATCATCCCTGATCGCGAGCAGCTCTGCTTTCGTTGCATCATCAAAATAAGCATCTTCACACCAAAGCTTGTAATTTTCCATATAATCCATGTCATGATCTCCCTTCCGCTTTATTATAATCTTTTTAATTTTACCATTAAATTACAGAAAAATGAACCCTAAACTTCAATTTTATTTCTATCATTTTTTCCAAAATAACTATGCGGCTGCATTATCCTTCGAGCCGCTCCCGAACAATTCCCTTTTCCAGCAGGATCGCAGGATAATAGGATAGTTTTGCCTTTCTTAAACCCTCGATCCCCAGATCCTCCTCCCGGTTCACATATACATAATCCTGAAGTTCATGCAAAACAAACTGCTGATTGATCATCGGATATGCACCCTGAATGGAACTGAATGCTTTTTCAAAGCTGACATCAAAGGTATCATCAGAGATTGCTGCACCCAATGTAAATGCAATAATACCTTCCTGAATCCGTAGAATCCCGCCTTTCATATGGAGCTGTCTGAAATTCCGAAGCGCCCGGTTTACCAGATGAGCTTCCTCTTCTTTTTCATCATCCTCCTGACAGCAGTTAAGACGACACCATTCTTTCGCCATTTCTATACATTCTGCAACATTTTCTTCCGTCAGACTTTCGTATCTCCACTCTGGATGCTGTTCCATAAACCGCTTAATATGGTTCCGTTTTCCATGTAGCTTTTTTCCCGAAAGTGTTGTCAGCTTCGCTCTGTCATATATATAATCCGCCCAATCCCGATGATACTCGATCTGAAACCGGTCCGGAAACCAGCGGTCAATACGTTTAAACATGGCCGGTGTAATAAGTCCAAACACCGGGGCCTGTCCAATTTCCTGAAAATATTCCAGTTCCTGAACAAACACCTCCTGCTCCTCCTGTTCCTCTCGGGCGGCAATCGGAAAAGACAACCGGATACTTCCATCTTCATCCGTCTGCTTTATAATCAGTAAATCGTTAAAAACAGCATACTCCGTATGATAAAAATCGGACCAGAGGATCAGATTGGAAACACTGAATTCACATCCCTGCTGCCGGTTATTCTGCAATAGCTTCCACAACTGGTCACTGTCCTCCAGAGTCTGTTTCTTAAAATCAAGAGTCATAATCGAAATCCTTTCCGTGTTTTTTCAAACTGTAACTTTAAACTATTTTCCAGAAAAATGCAAATACCGTTTTTTTTCGTTGCACTTTCTAATAAATTGTTTATACTTGTATTATGTGATATTTGCACTGGAAAATCATAAGCCTGTCAGCAAATCGTGATATCATTATGTACAAGTTAAAGGAGAACTAAACATGACAAATCGAACCGAGAATAAAAATTGTATCGTGGCACAGTCCGGCGGCCCTACTGCTGCTATTAATGCCAGTCTTGCCGGTGTGATCCAGGGCGTCTTTTGCAGTGAATCCTTTGATACGATTTATGGTTCCATAAATGGCATTCTCGGTATTTTAAATAACAGACTGATGAACCTTTCTGAGCAGAGCCAGAACCGCCCTCATTTCATAGAAACATTAAAAACCTCACCGGCCATGTACTTAGGCTCTTGTCGATATAAACTGCCGGATTACAAAGAGGATACGGAACCTTATCAAAAAATTTTCAGATTATTTGAAAAAATGAACATAAGCGCCTTTTTCTATATCGGGGGCAACGATTCCATGGATACGGTCATGAAGCTCGGGCACTATGGAAAACGGATCGGCAGTCCGATCTCCATCATTGGCATACCAAAAACCATTGATAATGACCTGTGCATTACCGATCATACGCCCGGGTACGGATCTGCTGCCAAGTTCGTAGCTTCCTCCCTCCTGGAGATTGCCCACGACACATTTATCTATGCAGTAAAAAGTGTTACCATAGTGGAGATCATGGGACGGGATGCTGGCTGGCTGACTGCTGCCGCTGCTCTGGCAAGAAATGACTATAATGCCGCCCCGCATCTGATCTATCTGCCAGAGGTGGCTTTTTCAAAAGAAACCTTTTTACACGATGTAGAGAAGCTGCTCACCACAAAGAATAATGTGATCATAGCAGTTTCGGAAGGTATCCGTGATGAGGAAGGAAATTATATCAGTTCTGCCGCAGCTGCCGCCGACACTTTTGGACACAGTCAGCTAAGCGGTACCGGCAAAGCACTGGAATATATGATCAAGGATCACATCGGCGTCAAAGTACGTTCTATCGAACTGAATGTTCTGCAACGCTGCGCCTCTCACACCGCCTCACTGACGGATCTGAATGAATCCTTTCAGTTGGGTGTCAAGGCTGTAGAAGGTGCAGAGCAGGGAGAGACCATGTGCATGCTCACCATGCATCGCACCAGCCAGGTGCCTTATTGTATTAATATCCATTTCTCTTCTGTGGATGATATTGCAAATCAGGCAAAATCCATTCCACGGGAATGGATCAACGAAGCAGGAAACGATGTAACGCCAGAACTTCTGGATTATATGCGTCCATTGATCCAGGGAGAACCGGATTTAAAGTATCAGGAAGGCCTGCCCGTTTATTTGCCTGTCGATCACCTTTTGTAACAATAATATGAGCATACCATTCTTTCGGCATGGTATGCTCATACACACTAATGATTTACCTTCTTCAAAATACCTTCCAGATATTCCCGGGTAATCTTCCCGTCGGAAAAACTCGGCAGACTCTTTAGCGGCATTTCTCTGCTTTGGGCTTCCATCATATCCGCAGTCCCTTCACCCAGTTGTGCATCATCTCCGGTTTCCGTATGGAACATACTGTCACAGATCCGCTTTAATTCTGTAATCTCCTCCTTCACTTCCGGACAATTCATGAAATCTCCCAGTACAGAGTTCATAGTATACGTATGCTTTGCCTTTGCAACCGGTGTAACATATACCGTTTCCTCCAAACGAATATCCTGAGAGGATGCGCCTGCCAGAATCCGGAATTCTCCTTCCTCGGTATACCAGCCTCTGGATTCCACATCATAATAGGCCCATGCCCGTTTTGATAATTCAAACGTAACGGTCCTGCTCTCTCCCGGCTCCAACGCAACTTTTTCAAAGCCCTTTAACTCCTTCACCGGACGGATGACCCGGCTGGTCACATCCTGTACATACAACTGAACGGCCTCCTTTCCAAACCGGTCTCCGGTATTCGTGATCGTAACTGCAACCTTACAGACTTCTTCATCCGTAAGCTTCTTCTTACTCACCTGCATATCCGAGTAAGAAAAACTGGTGTAGCTTAAGCCATGGCCAAACGGAAACAGAACCTTCATCTGCTTCTTATCATAATACCGGTAACCAACAAAGATCCCTTCCTTATATTCTACTTTATCTGCTTCTCCCGGGAAATTCAGATACGACGGATTATCAGACAGCTTCAACGGGAAGGTCTCCGGCAGCTTTCCGGACGGATTCGCTCTGCCGAACAGAATATCCACGGTTGCTGCACCAACGCCTTCTCCACCCAGATAAGCTTCCAGAATCCCCTTCACATCGTCCACCCATGGCATCTCAACCGGAGATCCGTTATGCAATACAACCACTGTATTGGGCTGAATCTCTGCCACTGCCTGAATCAGTCGATTTTGAATATCCGGCAGGCGCATATGCTTTCGGTCAAAGCCTTCTGATTCATAGGAGTCCGGCAGACCTGCAAAAATAACCGCAGCTTTCGCATTCTTTGCCGCCGCAACTGCATCATGAAAACGCTGCTGCTCCAGACGCAGGGCCTCCTCTCCCTCTGCATCCCCGATGTCGAATCCGGAAACATAGGTTACGCGTTCCATCGTCTTTACTTCATCTAAGGCAGAGGACGGATTCCATACATTCACATGCGAACTTCCGCCACCCTGAATTCTCGGTTTCTCCGCAAATTTACCAATGAATACAACCGGCTCGTCATCTGACAGTGGAAGGACAGCATCCTCATTCTTTAAAAGCACCATACACTCCTTTGCAATATCTATCGCCAGCAGATGATCCGCATCCTTATCCCAGACTGCATTCTCCTCCCGGTTCTCCACATAAGTCATGATACGGCTGACGATTCGCACACAGGCCTCGTCCAGTACGGATTCTGGAGTTTCACCACGCTTTACCGCCTCAACAATTTTGGCATCATTATAACCGCCGCTTCCCGGCATTTCCAGATCCAGCCCTGCCATCAATCCCTGAACGCGGTCGTTCACCGCTCCCCAATCCGTAACTACAAGCCCGTCATACCCCCATTCTTCCTTTAGCACATCATGCAGCAGCCAGTGATTCTCAGATGCAAAGGTTCCATTGATCTGATTATAAGAACACATGACTGCCCAGGGCTTTGCCTCTTTAATGGCCATTTCAAACGCCGCCAGATAAATCTCCCGCAGGGTACGCTCATCCACTTCTGAGCTGATAGCCATTCGCCTGGTCTCCTGATTATTGGCTGCAAAATGCTTGATACAGGCACCTACATTCTGACTTTGAACCCCTTTGATATGCGCCGCTGCAATCTGGCCGGATAGATATGGATCCTCAGAATAGTATTCAAAATTCCGCCCACAGATCGGACTCCGCTTAATATTGGCTCCCGGTCCTAATAATATACTGATATTCTCTGCCTGACAGGCGTGTCCCATTGCCTTTCCTGCCCGATACATTGCATCACGGTCAAAGGATGCCGCCTCTGCACAGGAGCCCGGAAAACAGACTGCCCTAATACTGTCGTTGATGCCTGCGCCTTCCCGTTCCGCCTGCTTCCGAAGACCATTGGGACCGTCACAGACCATTACCTCCGGGATCCCTAACCGTTCCACAGATTTCAATCGCCAGAAATCTTTCCCGGAGCAAAGACCCGCTTTTTCCTCCAGTGTCATTTGCCTAACGAATGCTACAGCTTCTTCCCTTGTCATTTCCTGTTACCTCCTTGTACATTATAATGATGTCTAGTTCCTTCTCCGCTCATCCCTGTTCTAATCTGCATCTATTATAACAAATCCGGGGTAGCAATCAAAGTATTATACAGTTCAAAAAAATAAAAACATTTTTCTTTATTTTGAATAATGTTCTTTTGTTTACACATACTAGATATTGAAATTTAAAAAAGGAGATGGAACTATGAGTAATTTATCAGAACTTGAATTACAGAATCTTCGTCATTTAATCGGAGGATTCGAAACCAGTCATTGTAAGATGCAGAATTATGCACAGGAAGCAACGGACCCGCAGATCAAATCATTCTTCGAGGATGCTGTAACTTCTTCTATGGATAACAAGCAGACCCTGATGAAATTCTTACAGTAACAAAGTTCAAATCGAAGCACGTTCAATACAATCCAGGAGGGAATAACAATGGAAGAAAAGACCATGGTAGCTGATACCCTTGAAGGTATCAATTCAGAATTAAAGAAATATGCAGATATGATCCCACAGACAGAAAACAAGGAATTGAAACAGACTCTGAAGCAGTTCCGTAATGCTGCAGAAATGTGTCAGGAACAGATCTATACCATCGCCCGTGAGCGGCAATACTATGTACCTGCCATGAAAGCAACCGAGGATGAGGTTTCTCACGTAAGAAATCTGTTCTGCTAATCCTGTGCTTTCGCGTAATCAATACAGGGCTGCCATGACAGGGCAGCCCTTTCTTTTTCATAACAGTTGTATTTACCTACAGACCAATAACAGAATCCAGCGGAAGGGATAATACAATCCCCTGGGCCTCACTGTGAATACCACACTGCTCTCCTATCTCACGCATGATCGTTACCTTACTTTCCGCATCCGAGATGATCAGAACCAGTTCTTTCTCGTCCTGTACGCTCAGACCCCAGAAGTTTGTTACTTCCTCATCACTTTTCCGCCTGCAGTTCACAACGGTACCCCCGCTGGCACCGGCAGACCTGGCTGCCTCCATCACCTCAGAGCTAAAGCCTCTGTTTACAATCGCAGCAATCATGGCATGTTTGATATGATCCATGGATATCATCTCCTTTTTTTCCTCTGAAGGAATTGTCCCCTCCGTAATATGCTCCAGTATATGAAACAACAGATTGTTTGCTCCTGTCATCGGTACCGTCACGGCAATTCCACTGTTGACTGCACCAAGCTTCAATTCTGATTTCAGCTTTCCCAGCAGCTTATCTGCAAATGGCTTGGGCATCATACTAAGCAACAGCACCTTATCAATACTGCCAAGGCCCAGCATATCCATAATTTCACTGGATGCTGTTCCGATCACTTCAATCCTGTATTGCATGGGAAGACCGCCCCTTTGGAACAGCTTCATTGCCTTTTCCGCCAGCTTGGGAGTCGTAATCAGCATTAATAACCGATAGGAACTATGTTTTTCATTCGTTACCATCACTTGCTTCCTCCTCAAAACTAATAATTTCATCTGCGTCACGGATCGCATTCAGGCCCTGAGCTGCCGTCTTTTGCAGCTTAGCCATCTTATAACGATAGCGTAATCCCATAATCTGAACTGCAATTAACGGGGTCAGCGCAACCAGTGCCACAATTCCAAATGCATCCGTCATAATACTTCCACCAATCGTCTCACAGGCGCCAATACAAAGCGGCAGTAAAAAAGTCGTTGTCATAGGACCGCTGGCAACTCCGCCGGAGTCAAACGCAATTCCCACAAAGATCCGGGGAACCAGGCGTGACATGATCAATGCGATCACATAACCTGGAATGACGATCCAGTAGATCGGTATCCCCGTCAGCACCCGGAGCATTGCAATGCCAATACTGACAGCTACGCCGATGGAGAGGCACAGATTCATAGTCTTATCCGAAATTGCACCGTTTGTTACGGATTGTACCTGATGATTTAAGATCTGGATCGCAGGCTCTGCCTTTACGATATAATACCCGATCAACATTCCGATCGGTATCAGCAGCCAGCGGTGATTCATTGCCGCAAGTTCCCGCCCGAGCAGGGTTCCAACCGGCGCAAATCCTACATTCACACCGCACAGGAACAGAACCAGTCCCAGATATGTATATACAAATCCGACCAGAATCCGGAAATTCTGGCGTCGCTGATAGCGGCGGGTCGTTAGCTGAAACAGCACCCATACTGCGATGATCGGCAGAACCGATATGATAACCTCTTTTGCATACTTTGGAAGCTCCCATGCAAATTCGATCACCACATCCCGCATAGTTGATGCGGTGGCAATTTCCGAAGCAGAATACACCGTCTGCTCCGGATGAAAAAAACACCCAAGAATCAGAACTGCCAATATGGGACCTCCACTGGACAATGCGATGAGACCAAAACTGTCACTGGATGAATTCTTTTCACTTCGAATGGAAGAAATACCTACGCCCATTGCCATTATAAACGGAACTGTGATCGGACCGGTCGTAACACCGCCGGAATCGAAGGCTACTGCCAGAAAATCCTTTGGAACAAACAGGGATACACCAATCAGCAACACATACATACCGATCAATAAAAGAGACAGATCAATCTTCCATATAATTCTCAGGACTGCGATCGCAAGGAATATCCCTACCCCAACTGCCACTGTAAAGATCAGGTTCATATTCGGAATCGAAGGAACCTGTTCTGCCAGTACCTGCAGATCCGGTTCTGCGATCGTAATAATGATTCCCATTACCATGGCGATCATGACAACAAAGAAAATACGTTTCAGCTTGGTCAGTTGTATTCCGATTCCCTCTCCTAACGGGCTCATCGCCATCTCCGCTCCCAGCTGAAACAATCCCATACCCAGGATCAGCATGACAGCACCTGCCAGAAACATAACAACAACATCAATACTTAGAGGAACAATAAATACACTGATCACCAGAACAATACCGGTTATCGGTAAAACAGCAGAAAGAGATTCCAGAATCTTCGCTTTTAATTTCGGGTTCATAATCTCCTCCTTCTTACATTCATTTCCTGATATCAATAAAATTATTATAATATGTGCAAAAATATGCTGTCAAGAACCGCGTTCCGTATCATTGTTCTCAACCTCCAGGGAAATCGGAACCTTTCCCTCTTTCATCAATTCCAGCATAACAGCGACAATTTCCGGATCAAACTGGGTTCCGGCATTGTCAGTCAACTCTTCCATGATCTTCTGTGTATCCAGATCCTTTCGATAGCATCTTGCACTGGACATGGCATCATAAGAATCCGCCACACAGATGATCCTGGCAAAGTACGGAATCTCTTCTCCCTTTAATCCTTCATTATAACCTGTACCGTCATACCGTTCATGATGATACCTGGCTCCTTCACTGATTCCCGGTAAGGAAGAAAAATCCTTTAGAATCTCTCCTCCGATCCTCGGATGACTCATAATGATCTCCCGTTCTTCCTCAGTCAGCTTGCCTGGTTTATTCAATATCTTATCGGAAATCCCGATCTTTCCAATATCATGCAGCAATGCAATAAAATAAATCCGCTCCTGCTCATCCTTCGACAGCTTCAGCCTTTTTGCAATTTCCAGCGAATAGGCTGCCACACGGACAGAATGCCCGTTGGTATATTTATCCTTTGCATCTATTGTGTTGGCAAAGGTTTTCAGAGCCTGCTCAATGATACTCTGATATGCTGCCTGACGCTTCTTAAGTCGTCTGGTATTTACCAGGATTGCAAGCCAGATCAGTATGGCAACCAGAACCAGACTGATCATTCCGATCGCAACCCAGAACCAGGCATATTCCCAGATCATATATTCCTTTCGGATCTGTACAGTATATGGGTTCCCGGCAGGATTTCCGTCTTCATCAAGAACCTCGAGCAGGAATTCATAATCGCCGCCTGACAGATTGGTATAACTGACGCTCATAGGCTGCGTATTGGAAATTGTATGGAATTCCTGATCAAATCCCCGGAGCTGGTATCGGAGCATCACTTCTTTTCCCGAGAACGACAATGCAGCAAACCGAATGGTCAGACGGGTAGCATTTCCCTCCATATGCACTGTATCCGGATTCTCCCATATCTGATCGTCAATCTCGACCTGGTTTACAACTGTCCGGACTTTCTGCCGCTGTGCATCTAATTCGTTCATATTCAGAATGGATAATCCGTTACTGGTACAAAGATAAAACGCATCTCCTGCTTTCACATTCCAATTATTTGCATTCAGCGTGCCGGTCAGTCCATCCGATACTCCCAGTATTCTTACTTTCGCTTCGTTTCCGGAAAGCAGTTCCTTCCGATCCAGAACATGAATGCCATTGCTCTGCATCAGCCATACGTCTTCTCCATGCAGATACAGATCGAAAATACTGCCTGGACTTTTCTCATAATTATCTAACAGACGAAATTCCTGAAAGTCCCAATAAAACAGTTCATTACCGGCGCTGATAAAGATTCCGCTTTCATCTGTATCCGGCAGCATCCGCAGTACCACCCCGGAAGAAAGTCCTTCATCAAAACCATAATGCGTCACCTGGTCTCCCTGAATGGCATAGAAACCCTGTCCGTCACTGCCGGCATATAACGTACCATCCGTTCCCTCACACAGACATAAAATCGTCGGATAAGATAAACCATCCTGTTCTGTATATGTACGGACAACTTCATGATCCTGCAGAAGCGTAACACCATTCTGAGTTGCAACTGCGATCCTCCCGTCAGAGCATTCCAGTATCATCCGGATCTGACCGTTGGACATTCCGGTTTCCTGATCGAACTCCGTAATCCTTTCCTCCTCCGGTTCATAAAGCACAAGCCCATGCTGATAATAGGTACCGATCCAGATATTACCTTCCCTGTCACATAAAATATTCCGTACCCGTATTCCTTTTAATAATTCTGTCAATTCATTTTCAATGGGAACAAAGTTCTGATCCAGAAGAATGACTCCGGTATCGGTTCCCAGATAATAGATTCCATTCCCAACTGCCACTGCATTAATGGAGGTCTCAGAAAGTCCGGCTTTCATATTCCCATTATAGTAAACCCCATCTACCAGATGGATCACCCCGTAGCTGGTAGATGCGAGCCAGATATTTCCCTCATAATCAAAAGCAATGGTATTCACAGCCGTTATATGCTTTCCGGTTACCGTATGCCATTGCTGACGGCTATCCAGATAGCCGGCACCATTCAATGCTGCTACCCAGATGTTTCCCTGTGTATCCTGCCGAATCTCGTTTACGGTAGAAAGTTCATGAATGGAATATTTATGGAATGAGAAGGAATCCTCCTTATAATCCGCATTCACAATATTCACCTGATAGATCAGACTGTCGCTGGTGCCCAGATAGATTTCCCTGTCGCTGGTCGCACCAACGGAATAAACCGGCGCTTCCAGCAGCACATTGGAATCCAGGATCCCCGTTATCTTATCCCCGGAAAGAAGGGTTACGATTCCGTCACTCATACAGGTCCAGAGAACATCGTTTTCATCTACAGCCATACTGTAGATTGCAGTTCCATGCACATCCTCATTTACCAGCTTAAGCTTCCCATCCTCTGCTCTTGCCAGACCGGATGTCGTTCCTACATATATATTGCCGCCGGAATCCTCTGCAAAACAACGAACGGATAAGAATTCCTTATCATTTTCATATTCATAATGTGTGAACTGATCATCCTCATACAGATATACGCCTCTGTCATTGGTTCCGATCCATAACCGCCCTCTCACATCCTCAAAGAGACAACGGATACTGGAGGATAGAAGCAGTCCATCCTTTGAATAATTCCGAAACGTCGTTCCGTCATAACGAATCAGGCCGCCATAGCTTCCGATCCAGACATATCCGTCTCCAGTCTGCATTACTACATTCGCTTCACCGGTAGGCAATCCATTGGTTTCGTTGTATTCATAAATGATCCAGTCCTGTAAGCCGGAACCATCCTCCCCCAACACAACATCGGAATCCCCCATAAGCAGAAACAAAAGAAACGCTACAAAACAAACTATACCCCTTACCCGTTTCATCTTCGTATCCTCTCCTGTTTTTTGTTATTCTACCCATACTCATTTATCTTATATATATGATATATATCATATATCGGTACTAATCTCAAGAACCGGAACAATTCTGCTTTCAATTATTTCCTTCTGCCTTTGGACTTTGCACAACAAAAGGGCATAGAAGCCGAAACCGGCTTCCGTGCCCTTTTATCAAGATCATCTTACTCACTATGGCAGATTGGTGTAACCCATCAGACTGATATCCACTTCTCTTGCCACTTCCCGGCCTTCCCGGATGGCCCATACCACCAGCGACTGTCCCCGATGCATATCTCCGGTTACAAATACCCGCTCTGCACTGGCCGCATACTGTCCCGGCAACGTTTTTACATTGGTTCTTGCGTCTAATTCCACCTGAAATGCCCTGGCAACATATTCCTGCGTCCCTAAGAAACCGGCAGCAATTAATACAATATCGCATTCGATCTCATATTCACTGTCCGGTACCTCTGTCATACTCATCCGTCCGGTCTTCGTATCCTTCTTCCAATCCAGCATTACACACTTTGCCTTGATCAGCTTCCCTGCCTTATCCCGTACAAACTCCTTCACCGTTGTCTGATAAATACGGGGATCCCGGCCAAAAACTGCAATCGCCTCCTCCTGACCGTAATCGGTTTTCAACACCTTCGGCCACTCCGGCCACTGATTATCGTCCGCACGTTCTTTCGGCGGCTTCGGCATCATTTCCAACTGCGTTATTCCAGTTGCACCCAGACGGATCGACGTACCCACGCAATCATTTCCCGTATCACCGCCACCGATCACCAGCACCTTTTTTCCTTTCGTTGAGATAAAGGCATTATCCTTAAAATTGGAATCCAGCAGGCTCCTGGTGGCTGCCTTCAGAAAATCAACCGCAAAATAAATTCCTTCCCCGTCCCTTCCCGGGGCTTGAATATCTCTTGGATTGGATGCTCCGCAGGCAAGAATGACCCGGTCATATTCCTTCAACAATGCTTCTGCCTTTACTGCCTTCATATCCGTGCCTTCTAATGCCTTTTCTGTAGCTCCAACATTTGCATTGGTTATAAATTCTACTCCCTCCGCCTTCATCACTTCTACCTTCCGGTCAATGATCTTCTTGTCAATTTTCATATTCGGGATTCCATACATCAGCAGACCACCGATCCGGTCGCTGCGTTCAAATACTGTTACTGAGTGTCCCCGCCGGTTTAGTTGATCTGCCGCCGCCAGTCCGGACGGGCCGGAGCCGACTACTGCGATCTTTTTCCCGGTTCGCACCTCTGGCGGATTCGGTGCCGCCAATCCATGTGCGTAGGCATATTCAATAATGCTTCTTTCATTTTCCTTATTGCTTACGGGTGATCCGTTCAGATTACAGGTACAGGCCGCTTCACAGGGAGACGGACACACCCTGGAGGTAAACTCCGGAAAACAGTTGGTCTTATGCAGGCGATGATAAGCCTGCTCCATATTTCCGTTATATAACAGATCATTCCATTCCGGAATCAGATTGTTCAACGGACAGCCGGAGGCCATTCCATTGATCAGCATGCCGGACTGACAGAACGGAACACCGCAGTCCATACAACGTGCTGCCTGTGTCCGCTGCTCCTCCAGGGATAACGGAGTATGGAATTCGTTAAAATTCTTGATTCTCTGCTTTGGACCGGTTTCATCACTTGTCACTCTCGCATAGTCTAAAAATCCTGTTGGTTTTCCCATTCCATATCCCTCCTATCGCTTCATTGCATAGAATGCTTCTATCTGTGCCTGCTCACTGCTCAGTCCCTTTTCTTCCATCTGCACGATCATATTCATCATGCGCTTGTAATCATGCGGGACGATCTTCTTAAACTTCGGCAGATATTCTCCGAAATTCTCTAAAATCTCTTTGCCTATAGCAGAGTTTGTATATGCTACATGCTCCTTTATCAGTTCATTTAGTTCCATAACATCATATTTATTGCTGACAGTTTCGATGGCAACCAGTCCTTTATTCAACTTCATATACAGATCACTTTCCAGATCCAGTACATAAGCCACGCCGCCGCTCATGCCTGCAGCAAAGTTCTTGCCGGTTGAGCCGAGCACCACAACCCGGCCTCCGGTCATGTATTCACAGCCGTGGTCACCCACGCCCTCTACTACTGCGATCGCACCGGAATTCCGGACAGCAAACCGCTCCCCAGCAACACCATTAATGAATGCCTTACCACTGGTAGCACCATATAGTGCGACATTTCCAATGATGATATTCTCCTCATGCTTATAGGTAACTGCCTTTGACGGATATACGATCAGCTTGCCACCGGATAATCCCTTGCCGAAGTAATCATTGCTGTCACCGATCAGCTCCAGGGTTATCCCCTTCGGCACAAAAGCGCCAAAGCTCTGTCCGCCGCTTCCATTACAATGGATCGTATAGGTATCCTCCTCCAGTCCTTCCGGATACAGCTTCGTCACATAGGAACCAAAGATCGTACCTACCGAACGATCCGTATTGCCAACATCGATCTCAATACTCTTCTTCTGTCCCTTCTCCAGAGCACTTTTCAGCTTCTTCACCAGAATCCGTTCATCAATGGTCTTTTCTAATTCGAAATCGTACACATGCTTCTGGCTATAAACGACTTTGTTCTGTTCGCTGTCATAAAACGGATTCTCCAGAATCCGGGTCAGATCTATATTCTTCTTTGCCGCCGCTTCACCGGCCTTTAATAAATCCGTTCGTCCAACAAGTTCATCCACGGTCCGGATTCCCAGTCTGGCCATATATTCCCGCAGTTCCTGGGCAACGAACCGCATAAAGTTCACCACATACTCCGGTTTGCCCTTAAACCGCTTCCGCAGCTCCGGATTCTGGGTTGCGACCCCTACCGGACAGGTGTCCAGATTGCATACACGCATCATTACACACCCCATCGTTACGAGTGGAGCAGTTGCAAAGCCAAACTCCTCTGCGCCTAACATCGCCGCGATCGCAACATCTCTGCCGCTCATCAGCTTACCATCCGTTTCCAGAATGACCTTGTTCCGCAGTTCATTCATGATCAGCGTCTGATGGGTCTCTGCCAGGCCAAGCTCCCATGGAAGCCCTGCGTTATGAATGGAGTTTCCGGGTGCCGCGCCGGTACCGCCGTCATATCCGGATACCAGGATCACCTGTGCTCCTGCCTTTGCAACTCCGGCGGCCACGGTTCCGATTCCGGCCTCTGATACCAGCTTTACGGAAATCCTTGCATCCGGATTGGAATTCTTACAATCATAGATCAGTTGTGCCAGATCCTCAATGGAATAGATATCATGATGTGGCGGCGGAGAGATCAGACTGACACCAGGCGTAGACATCCGCGTCTTTGCGATCCACGGATATACCTTGGCACCCGGCAGGTGTCCGCCTTCTCCCGGCTTCGCTCCCTGTGCCATCTTTATCTGAATCTCCTTCGCACTGACCAGATACCGCGAGGTAACACCGAAGCGTCCGGAAGCCACCTGCTTAATGGCAGAACAGCGATTCTTCCCATCGGTTCCCACTGTCAGGCGGGCAATGTCCTCACCGCCTTCTCCACTGTTGGACTTACCGCCCAGCATATTCATGGCAATAGCCAGCGTCTCATGAGCCTCCTGGGAAATGGAGCCATACGACATGGCACCGGTCTTAAACCGTTTTACGATCGAATCCACCGGTTCTACCTCATCAATGGAAATTCCCTTCTCCGGATAATTGAACTCCATCACGCCACGAAGACTCTTTGGCCGGGTCTCATCATTTACCAATGCAGTATACTGCTTAAATATCTCATAGCTTCCGGTTCTGGATGCCTCCTGCAGCAGATGAATGGTCTGCGGATTATATAAATGCTCCTCCTTCCCGCTCCGGAACTTATGAAGACCGGCACTTTCCAGACTGGTATTCACCTCCAGTCCAAGCGGATCAAAGGCCGCAGAATGCAACGCATCCACCGTTTTCTCGATATCTGCGATCCCAATTCCTCCAATACGGCTGACTGTGTTGGTAAAATACTTGTTGATCACCTCACTGCTTAATCCAATGGCCTCAAATATCTTGGAACCCTGGTATGACTGTATGGTGGATATTCCCATCTTGGAAGCGATCTTCACAATACCATGTATGATAGCTGAATTATAATCCTCCACTGCTGCATAATAATCCTTATCCAGCATATTGTTATCAATCAGTTCCCGTATACTCTCCTGGGCCAGATACGGATTGATCGCAGAGGCACCAAAGCCAAGCAGGGTTGCAAAATGATGCACCTCTCTCGGTTCTGCACTCTCCAGTATCATGGCAACGGAAGTCCGCTTCTTTGTATTTACCAGATGTTGCTGCATGGCGGAAACAGCCAGCAGAGACGGGATCGGTACCCGATTCTCATCCACGCCGCGGTCAGACAGGATGAAGATGTTCACTCCATCCCGATATAAACGATCCGCTTCCACGAATAACCGTTCCACTGCCTTCTCCAGCGAAGTGTTCTTATAATAAGTGATCGGGATCACACCAACCTTCAATCCAGGCAGTTGCATATTCCTAATCTTCATCAGATCCGTATTGGTCAGGATCGGATTATGCACCTTCAGTACGTGACAGTTCTCCGGCTTCTCCTCTAACAGATTGCCCTCCTTGCCAATATATACAGAGGTGGATGTTACTACCTCTTCCCGAATAGCATCAATCGGCGGGTTGGTAACCTGTGCAAATAACTGCTTAAAGTAATGAAAGAGCGGAAGATGCTTATCTGACAGCACTGCTAACGGACTGTCATTTCCCATGGCCTGGATCGCCTCCGTTCCATTCTTTGCCATTGGAAGAATCTGATTCTTCAGATCCTCATAGGTATAACCAAATGCTTTTTGCAGTCTTGCCCGTTCCTCCTGGCTATACTCTTCCGGCCTTTTATTCGGAATACTTAAGGAATGCAGTGTGATCAGATTACTGTCCAGCCATTCACCATACGGCTGACGGTGCGCATACTTTTCCTTGAGTTCATCATCCGATATCAGTGCTCCCTGCACCGTATCCACCAACAGCATCTTACCCGGACGAAGACGATCCTTGACCAGGATCTGCTCCGGCGGAATATCCAGAACACCCACCTCCGAAGACAGGATCATATTATCATCTCTTGTAATATAGTAACGGGACGGCCGCAGACCATTCCGGTCCAATACCGCTCCCATATAATCACCATCCGTAAATAATATAGAAGCCGGACCGTCCCAGGGCTCCATCATCGTCGCATAATACTGATAAAAGTCCTTTTTGGCCTGTGACATATAACGGTTGTTCTCCCATGGTTCCGGTATCGTCATCATAACTGCAAGAGGCAGATCCATTCCGCTCATTACCAGAAATTCCAGGGTATTATCCAGCCTTGCGGAATCTGAGCCGTCCTGATCCACTACCGGTGTGATCTTATGCATTTCTCCCTTAAAATAATCGGATTCCATGGTTTCCTCCCGGGCCAGCATACGGTCTGCATTTCCGCGAATGGTATTGATCTCTCCATTATGCACGATAAACCGGTACGGATGGGCCCGCAGCCAGCTTGGAGTCGTATTGGTAGAGAACCGGGAATGTACCAGCGCAATGGCAGATTCATAGTCCGGATCCTGCAGATCATGGAAAAACAACCGAAGCTCTCCCACCAGGAACATTCCTTTGTAAACGATCGTCCGGCTGGATAAGGAAACTACATATGTATTATCATTGGATTGCTCAAAGACCCGGCGGACAATAAATAACTTCCGGTCAAAGTCCAGTCCCCGATCCACGGAAGCCGGGCGTTTTACAAATGCCTGCATAATACATGGCATCACATCCAGTGCCTTTCGTCCCAGAATGGCAGGATCCGTAGGAACCTCCCGCCAGCCAAGGAACTCCATGCCCTCCTTCTCGACGATGATCTCAAACATCTTCTTTGCCTGATTCCGCTGCATCTCGTCCTGTGGAAAGAAGAACATCCCGATACCATAATCCCGTTCTGCCCCCAGGATAATATTCGATTTCTTTACTGCCTTTTCAAAAAACTTATGGGAAATCTGCAACAGGATACCAACGCCATCACCGGTCTTTCCCTCGGCATCCTTTCCTGCCCTGTGTTCCAGATTCTCAACGATCTTCAGTGCCTTGTCTACTGTGCCGTGAGATTTGATCCCCTTGATATTTACAACTGCACCAATCCCGCAATTATCATGTTCAAACCGGGAATCATACATACCAAGCTGACACTGCTCTGCTTCTGTTTGATGTAGCTTCTGCATATTCACACACCCTTTCCATTCCTGTTTTATTACGCCTGATCTCTGCCTGCCTTATACATTCGTGCAGGCCAGGCAGAACACGCTTTGCTATCTTTACCCTTGCACAAAAAAGACGGAGAACGCCCTTTGCGTTCTCCGTCGAACAATGCTATTCTACACCAGAAGACAGTATTTGTAAAGACCTGAATGTTATTACTTTTATTTTAATTGTCAGATAATTTGAATATTCTGTCTTTTCTCTTTGTTTTCTATAATCAATATTCAATTTATTACATGTTCCAGTTTTCTCATGCGAGTCCTATATGATCCGCTTGGTCCATGTCAGGGCTAACGCTCCCGGCCCGATATGACAGGCAATACTCAGGGATAACGGATCTATATGGATCTCATACCCCGGGAATTCCTGTGCAAGTTCCTCCCGCCATTTGAAAGCCTCCTCTTCATTCCGGGTATGCGCAATGGCGAGCCATGGTGCGTTTTCATCATCCGCAGCCGGAATTGTGCCAAGATTATCGGTCATATCCTTCCTGATAGCATTCAACATGATCGTCTTGGCTGCCTTCATATTTCTTGCCTTTGCAAATGCATCCAGCTTTTCTCCATGAATCTGTAATACCGGCTTGATCCGCAGGATTTCTCCGATCGCGGCAGCCGCCGGAGTGACACGTCCGCCCTTCTTCAGGTATTTTAAGGT
Organism: uncultured Lachnospiraceae bacterium; assembly: GCA_910587045.1. Lineage (GTDB taxonomy): Bacteria > Bacillota > Clostridia > Lachnospirales > Lachnospiraceae > CAG-632. The sequence goes on from CAJULG010000001.1 coordinate 532,562, forward strand.
ATCCACCATAATATAGATACTGGAGTCCATCTTCGTTTCCATGAGAACTTCCGCAATCTCTGCAGCAGACCTTCCCTGCGCGGCCATCTTTTTCGCATCCAGTGCAGACTGTCGCTGGGTAACCGAGATTCTCTGGTTATTCACAACCGCTACTCTGCCATCATAATCCTCGGCAAGAAGCATGGCTGTCTGACAACTTCCGCTTAATCCGCTGGACATCGGAATATGCACGATCTCCTCATATTCCTGCAATACATCATCCCACAGCTTTGTCACTGCTTCCGGGGCAGGTTGAGAGGTTGCAATATCCGTGTCATTTTCCAGTCTCTCATAAAATTGTTCCTGCGTCAGAGAAATATCTTCAAAATACTCCTTCTCTTCCATGGTAAAGGGCATTGGCAACACATAAATACCCAGCTCCTTTGCCGCCATCTGTGTGATACCACTGTTACTATCCGTTATAATCGCAACCTTTTTCATGTGATTTCCCTCTCCTGATCATTCTTTCCATCTGTCATCTAAGGCATAGTTTATTACATTATCCATAAGAAATCCACTTGTTTTTTCAATCTTCAAACATATTCTGTCAAATGTACTAAAATTGTATACCAGCCTAGATCCGGCTAAAGCAGTATTCTTTGCCGCAAAGCCTCATACATGAGTACCGTTGCTGCCGTTGCCGCATTCAGGGATTCTACCTGTCCCGCCATGGGAATCCGGATCCTGCTGTCCGCCTGTTCCGCTAAGGCTTCCGTCAGACCATTCCCTTCATTTCCAATAAAGAAGGCACAGGCCCCTCGATAATCCTGTTCATAAACACTTTTCCCTTTCAAGTGGGCAGCATAACAGGAGATACCATGCTCCTTCAGCCAAGTAACCCCCTCCATAAGATTGTCCTCACAGCAAAACGGCACCCGGAAAATGGCTCCCATCGTAGCACGCACCACCTTTGAATTGTATACATCCACAGTATCCTTACTCATCATAATTCCGGTAATTCCTGCTCCTTCTGCCGTCCGGAGGATCGTTCCCAGATTGCCGGGATCCTGAATATTTTCCAGAACGAGAATGCAGGGTGGCTGCCCCTCCTCTGCTCCGTTCTGCTGCTTTATTCCTAACAGATCATCCCGTTCACAGATCCGCTGCCGGACCACTGCCAGAATTCCCTGAGGCGTTTGTGTATCAGAGATCAGGCGGAATATATTACCGCTTACCAGCTCATATTGACTTCCCTCACACCAGGAAGCGGGGAGCTGATCCTGCCACTCCTCCGTCACATATACCTTGACCCGGTCGGGCTCCGGTATCTCCCGAAACATACGGATGCCTTCCACCAGGAAAACGCCTTCTTCCTTTCTCAGTTTCCCGCTTTTCTGAAGCCTGATGATATGCTTGATTTGCTGATTCGCTGTACTTGTTAACATACTTCCTCTATCCTGTCTGCTGTGATCTAACAGCCCTTTACGATGACATTCTCGTTTCCGACGATCGCACGTAACAGATCGATTCCTTCGCCTGCAGCCTGAATACCAAAGCGGGGGGGCAGATCCTTACGAAGCTTCTCCTTTTTTATATATATTTTGATCGTAGAACTTCCTGCATTCTGATCTATGATCTCATACATACGGTGTTCCAGCCTTTCATACTGTTCCCGGCTTTCAAACTGCACCCATACATTCTGGGGCAGATCTGCAAAGGTAACAGCCTTGCTGAATAACAGCTTTGCCTCCTCTTCTGAAACAGAAGCCCGGCCGGTAATAAACAGCTTTGCATCCTGTGCCAGTATGTCCCGGTTCTTTTCAAAATCTTTCGGGAAAACAACCACCTCTACCGTTCCATACATGTCCTCTAATGTAACGAATGCCATATTCTGATTACTCCGGGTCAGCTTTAATGTGATGGAGGATACCATTCCGCCTATTGTATAACTTCTTTGATCCTGCACTTTGGCTTCCCCGGTTTCTTCATCTATAACAAAATCCTGCGAAACCGCATCCGCCTGTTTCTTCATCAGCGCCGCATAATCCTCCAGAGGGTGTCCGCTGATATAAACCCCCAATACCTGCTTTTCAAAGGCAAGCTTCTCTTCCCGGCCATAATCCTGCACATCCGGCAGCTTAATCTCAAAATCCTCCTTTTCTGCTTCTCCCAGAAAATCCAGCAGGCTCATCTGCCCTGCCATAGCATGTTTATTCGATGCGCTGATATTCCCCATGATCTGCGGATAAACCATCATCTTTTGACGCCGGTTCCCTTCCAGGGCATCAAAGGCTCCTGCAAGGATCAGATTTTCAACGGTTCTTTTATTAACCTCTTTACCCGGCATGCGCTCCAGAAAATCCTGTAAACTCTTAAATGATCCGTGTGTCTCCCGCTCCGTAACAATCTCATCAATTACATTTCTTCCGATATTCTTAATAGCAGACAGGCCATATACCATCTTCCCGTCCCGGACAGAAAACTCAGCCACACCACTATTGATATCCGGCGGGAGGATCTCGATTCCCATCTGCCGGCAGACATAAATGTACTCTGTTACCTTTCCTGCATTTTCAATAAAGGAGGTCATAAGTGCTGCCATGAACTCTACAGGATAATAGTATTTCAGAAATGCGGTCTGATAGGCTACAAAGGCATAGCAGGCGGCATGGGATTTGTTGAATGCATACTTTGCAAAGTCCGTCATTTCATCAAATATCTTATTGGCAATGCTTTCGTCAATTCCCCGGTTGATACAGCCAGGAACTCCCTCCTCCGGATTTCCATAAACGAAGTTCTTCCGCTCCTTTTCCATGACATCTGTTTTCTTCTTTGACATGGCACGCCGGACCAGGTCGCTCCGTCCCAGCGTATAACCCGCCAGCTCCATAACAATCTGCATTACCTGCTCCTGATAAACGATACAACCATAGGTAGGGGCAAGAATTGCTTCTAATTGCGGAGTATCATAGGTAATCTTCTCCGGATGATTCTTTCCTTCGATATATGCCGGGATAAAATCCATCGGCCCGGGACGATACAGAGAAATTCCCGCTATGACATCCTCCAGGCTGCCGGGCTTCAATTCCGTCATGAAGGATTTCATGCCTGCACTTTCCAGCTGGAATACTCCTTCCGTTCTGCCGGAGCTGATCAATCCGTATACGTTTGTATCATTATAATCAATGGTATCAATGGAAAATACCGTTCCAACGCTTTTTGAGATCATGTTACAGGCATCCTGGATCACTGTCAATGTACGGAGCCCCAAAAAGTCCATTTTTAACAGACCAAGCTGCTCGATAGTCGTCATGGTGAACTGGGTGGTAATGGCGTCATCGCCTCCTTTCGAAAGCGGGACATATTCCTCAATCGGCTCCTGCCCGATCACCACACCGGCTGCATGCATAGAGGAATTCCGTGGCAATCCCTCCAGCTTTCTGGCCATATCGACCAGATAATGAATCTGCTCATCCTCCTCATACAGCTTCCTCATATCCGGACTGACCTGTAACGCCAGATCCAATGTCATATGCAGGGTCTGACTATCTCTTGGCACTGCCTTAGCAACAGAATCCACCAGAGCATACGGCAGATCCAGAACCCGTCCCACATCACGCAGGACTGCTCTTGCCTTCATGGTACCAAAGGTGATGATCTGCACCACCTTCTCCTTTCCATACTTTTCTACCACATAGTCAATGACCTCCTGCCGGCGGACATAGCAGAAATCAATATCAATATCAGGCATTGATACCCGTTCCGGATTCAGGAAGCGCTCAAAGAGAAGGTTATAACGGATGGGATCAATATCGGTAATCTCCAGGCAATAGGACACAATACTTCCTGCCGCAGATCCCCGGCCAGGTCCTACCGGTATTCCGTGCTCCTTGGCATAATGGATGAAATCCCAAACAATCAGAAAATAATCCACATATCCCATATTGCGGATGGTATTCAATTCATATTCCAGACGTTCCTGTAATTCTCCGGTAACAGTCGGATAGCGTCGTTCCAGACCTTCCTCACATAATTTCTTAAGATAGCCAAACGCATCATATGGTGACGGCACTTCATATCTCGGCACCTTCTGCTCACCAAAAACAATCTCTACATTACACCGTTCTGCAATCCGGTGTGTGTTCTCCAATGCCTCGAGCGCATACGGAAACAGAGCATCCATCTCCTCCGGGGATTTCAGATAATACTGTCCTCCCTCATACCGCATCCGGTCTTCATCCTTTAACTTCTTATTTGTCTGGATACAAAGAAGAAAATCATGGGCTTCTGCATCCTCTGCATTCACATAATGAATATCATTGGTTGCCACCAATGGAATATGGAGTTCCTTCGACATCTTCAGTAACTCCGTGTTCACCGTGGTCTGCTCCGGTATCCCGTGATCCTGCAATTCCAGAAAATAATTTCCTTCTCCAAAAATGGCAAGATACTTCAGGGCGGCCTCTCTCGCTTCCGCCAGAAAACCTCTTCGGATCTGAACCGCCACTTCTCCTGCCAGACAGGCACTTAGGGCTATAACGCCCTCATGAAATTCCTGTAGTACCTCCAGATCCACACGCGGCTTATAATAATAGCCTTCGGTAAACCCTCTGGAAACAATCTTCATTAAGTTGTGATATCCCTTATCATTCTCTGCCAGCAAAACCAGATGATAATACCGGTCCTCACCTCTGCCGGCCTCTCTGTCAAAGCGGGATCCCGGTGCCACATAAATCTCACAGCCGATGATCGGTTTGATGCCGACCTCCCGACATGCCCGATAAAAGTCAATGACACCATACATGACTCCATGATCCGTAATGGCAATGCTGTCCATTCCCAGTTCTCTGGTCTTTGTAACCAGTTCCTTTATTTTACTTGCACCGTCCAGCAGACTATATTCCGTATGGACATGCAGATGTGTAAACTTCATATAAAACCTCGTATATCTCTATTGTGTTCCATTCACTTCGTTTCAGACTGTTTATTCACCATTACCGGACTTTTTCTGATTATGCAGTACATCTGTCCGAATATAGCGAAAGGTCTTCTCCTCGCCCTCTTCCGCCAGCATATGAAGAAGGCGCTCCAGCAGAGCCCTTGTATTCGGATGCATGGGATATTTGTTCTTTCCGCGTTCATAATACTGCAGCGGTGCTGCGTCGGTATAAGTATCCGGATGATAATTCCTGGATGCTGCCATCCGGTCACAGAACATTTCTACTACATAACGTACCGGCATTTCCATACCGGCAAGACCTTGCTCCGGATCCAGGCTGTAATCAATCCAGTATTCCAGATGATGGCGGTTCCGTCCCTTGTGATGAAGCCAGGCAGAGGTGTAGCCTTTATCCTCACGCTCTGCATTATTGGGACTACGATTGCCCTGATAGTATCTGGCTCCGACGGAAAACTCCGTCCATGAATACTTGGACAGATCATGCAACAGCCCCTGCATATATAATCCGCACCGAAAGCAATTCTTCATAACCAGCCACTTATGATGATTAATTGTTCGTAAATGCGATAACCATTTCATCACATAAAAAGGATGTGAGTAAGGCGTCTCTGCCTTTGCCTCACATCCTGTTCCCTCCATTAACGATTTAAATATTCCTGTAAGGTTGAATCATCCACAATGATCCGGTTGTCCATCGTCTTCATCAGATCCTTGATCTGCAACGTCCGTGCTGCACGCTCTGAACTCAGATCATATACCTGATTCTTATCAAAGCTCAATACGATCGGCCTTAACGGATCATCATCATTCTCCCGTATTACCAGTCCCCGCTCCCGATTGCTCAATTCTACACAAACGCCCGGGGAAAGAATCCGGACACTGTCCAACAGAGCCCGTACTACCGTCGGATCATACTGTCTTGGCCGGTTTAAAAGCGTCCGCACTACCCGTACCTCTGATTCCGGAACCTCATACAGATTCATTGCAGTCCGAACATCATAGAAATGTGCCACCTGAATAATACGGATCCCCCAAGGAATATTGGAATTATCAGTCCCTGCCGGATCATATTCTCCCTCTTCCTGACAACCTCTTACCAGACGCTTTACACTATTATTAATATCCACATTATCATTAATAATACTCATTCCATCAAACTGAGCTTTCCGGAACATCTGATATTCCTCCGGAGAAAAGTCCTCTGTCTTATTCTGCATCTTTGTCGGAAGGAATAAGCGCCCCACATCATACAATAATGCTGCTACCACAATATTCATCTGTTCAGAACTGTCAATATGAAGCTTATGGGAAATTAAAGCAGCCAGGATCCCAACATTCAATGCATGCTTATAAACATAATCCTCCGGGCTTCGCAAGTTCTGGGTAAAGTTAACCTTATGTCCCAGGGCGCCATACATGCGCACGATCTGATTTGCCAGAACCATTAACTCAGATGGCTTATGTCCCTTCTGAATGGACTTCAGATCATCCTTTATACTAAATACTGCCATCGTCTGAAACCGTTCAAACTCCACATCCTCAGCCGTCATTGGCGGCAATGGTTCTGCCGGTTCCAGAATATATAAGCCGATCAATCCAAAATTCTTTACACTATAAATACCCTGCAATGTTAGTTTCGTATTTCGTTCATATAGTAAAACCCCATTCTTATTATATATTGGTTTTGCCAGCCGCATTCCAACCTTTAATTCGTCTGTCGGTACAAAGATCATGGAATCAGCCCCCTTTCCCTTATTCTTTCCTTGTGTTATAATTACTGTTATCATATCATTTTTCATGATTTCTGTCTACCAGGAAAACACATGTAAAAGAAGATTTAAGGAAAGATTATTTGTGAAAGGACTGCCATGAAACAGAAAACAAAAGGAATGCGCATCCTTATCGTATTCGGGATCATAACTGTTATAATTACATATGGATACTTAACTGTCCATTTCCATATGGGACTTCCATGTCTGCTCTATACCTTCACCGGCTGGTACTGTCCCGGCTGCGGGCTTGGCCGAAGTGTCCGTTGCATACTGGAGGGACAATGGTATCAGGCATTCCGCTACAATGTATTGCTTATGCCTTTCATCATTCCGGGGACACTTCTTCTTCTCTACACCGCCTGGCAGTATATACAGGGAACGCCATATCGGAATTACTGGATCATCCGGCTATCCGAACGAGCCGGAATCCCTGTTGCCATTATTATGCTTCTCTATGGGTTTCTTCGAAATATAGAGTTTTTCTCCATACTGGCTCCTGTAATTCTGCCTGATTAACCGTAATTATCCCAAAAATCCAGGCAAACGCAGGAATTTTATAAATAGGCTTGTGATTTTGGTATCAATAATGGTATAATAATCTGAGTTTATAAGGGAGGAGGATGATTGCTATGGTACCAGATAACAAGTTTGGTCTGATGCTTGGCTTAAGCATAGCAGAATTATGCTGTTGTTGTCCAATCGCCGGAATCATCGGCATTATCTTTGCTGTAAATGCAAATAATGCACACAAGGCAGGCGATTACGAGACATACGATGCAAAGGCGAAGGCTGTAAAGATTACATTACTGATCGGTCTTGCTGTTGGTCTGATCATTGGCATTATTACCTTGATCATGAACGGCGCAATGCTTACTGCATTATTAAGCGAGAGTACGTATTAATAAGATCTGTGAATATGATTCACGCATTAGGGTTACATATCATCTATGTAACCCTAAAAAAATGATTGAAATCTGAATCTAAATATAGTATTATAATTCTGTTGGTTTGCTGGAATAGCTCAGTCGGTAGAGCACTTCACTCGTAATGAAGGGGTCGAGGGTTCAAGTCCCTTTTCCAGCTTTCGAAAAAACACATAAATGCAGGGGTTTTAAAAAATCTCATATCAAAAGGAAAACAAAAAGCAATCAGACATATGTTCGATTGCTTTTTGTTTTTTAATGTATTTCTTTATCTTAAACTTAGATTTTATCCTGCAATTCTTCTGCCTTATAGGTATTATATCCTTCATAGTAATAACTTACATCAATTCCTTTCATATATACTTCCCTGTTATTTATCTGATCCGTTAATGCATTCTTAAGCAAAACCTTAATTTCCACATCCTTAATCGGACTTCTTTCCATGGCAAGTAAATAGTCTTCTTTGTCAACTCTGTTCCAGTCTACAACTAATTTTAATTCCTTTTTCAGAATTAAGTCTAACCATATACGTGTACTTCTTCCATTTCCTTCTCTAAAAGGGTGCACAACATTCATTTCCACATATTTTTCAATTATTTCATCAAAAGTAGATTGCGGCATATCATCAATATGTTTTAACGCAGTGTCCAAATAGATTACAGGAGCAAACCTAAAATTGCCTTTTGCAATATTTACTGTTCTTACTTTTCCGGCAAAACCATATAGTTCTTCAAACAAAAATTCATGAATTTTGGCAAGCCCCGAAAATTTTCCAACTTCAAAATCTTCAATAATGTTGCTTTCATATAACTTAATGGCTTTCGTCTTGCTTATTTTCTCTTCTGCTCTTGCAAGTTCTGCAGAATTATTGATACCTAATTTATTTTCCAGAGCCATATTACCCTCCATAAAACTATAATTTCAGCAACTAAATCAAAATATCCTAAGCATCAACATTTAATTCCTTGTCAGAACTTTTATCGCATATATAGACTTCATATTAAAAATTCCACAATCCGTATAACGGAACGTTCAACCTTCCCTTATGAAAGCTCAGACTCTCCAGAGAAATCCGAATCGACATCCGGTTATTGTATTTCTGATGGAACACCTTCAGATTCTGCGCCTTTGTCCGAATCGTAGACTGTACATCGACCGGAATGACTTCCCCGTCATCTTCGAAAACAAAATCAATTCTGGCAGTTGCCTCTGAAGTCCAGAAATACAACTCTCTTACATTCGTATTTAAAGTTAACTCTGCCAGAACCAGCTGCTCTGACAAAATCCCATTCATCTCATCAAATATGTGCTGATCCAGTTCTGCTTCCCTTGCTTCAATTCCCTGGATATTTCGCAATAATCCGTGGTCAAGATAATATAATTCAAATGCCTTATGATCAATATGCTCCTCCAGAGGATAAAGGCCGGCTGAAACCTTCTGTACCTTCCTTACATAACCGGCATTCACCAGCCAGGCAACCGCTCCCACATACTCCCTTGCCCTTGCCTTGGAATCAATCACCCCATACATAAACTTTTTATTTTCCTTCGTCAACTGCATCGGAACGCTGTCCCATACCTGCAGCACCTTTTTCACCAACTGCTTCGGCGCATACCGCAGAATCCCGTCCCGCAGCTCCTGAAGAATCCGATGCTGGATAATATCAACATTATTCATATCATGGTGCCGGATAAACTCCTGAACCACCTCCGGCATTCCGCCGGTAATGTAAAAGTATTTCAAATATTCCAATATCATCGGACGTAAATCATTTTGCAGACCATTTACCTTCTCCTGCTCAATGATCCGGCACAATTCCTGCGCTTTATTGGCGATCAGAAATTCCTCAAAGGTCATTGGATACATTGTCTTTATCCTGATCTCCTCTGCAACCAGATTCTCTGCCGGCAATACACCAACCCACGATGCGATCATAATCATGGAAAACTGTTTCCGCTGTCTGGCATACTGCATCACACCGGCAAAGAGATCCTCTTCCACCTGCACCTCATCAAAAACGATCAGCAGTTCCTCCGGATTCACGGTCTGCAGGTCAATATCGGTCAGCAGCTTCAGTTGTTCATCAATAAACTCTGCACGGTTTGGTACCAGAAACAATTCCCGTAAAATAGAATCCTTGCCGAAATCAATATGAATGACCCGATCAAAGAAGGCTTTTGCAAAATCCATAACACACCAGGTTTTACCGACTCCCTTTGCCCCTTTTAAAAGCAGGATCTCCCGTTCCGCCTGTTCCTTCCATTCTGCCAAATCATTTATCATGTTACGATACATCTGTCCGCCCTCTTTTCGTTCTCAATCTTATTAATCGTCCAGCTTGCCGATGGAGAGAATGCCGTTCTCTCCGGCAGACAGGAGACGGGATAATCCTACAGTCTGATTTGCCCGGTCTCCGGTTGCAATATATGTTTCTCCGGTCTCCACCAGCGACCTTGCCAGTTCAAATACCTTATCTTTAAATCCAAGCAGTTCAATCCTGCTCTGAGAACTCATCTTAAACAGGTACTGATTCTTTGCGCTTACCAGCAGAATGCTGAAGGTACAGACTTCGCCATTGGTATTCGTCATAGCAGAACCAACCATTCTGGAGTTCACAACCATAATATCCGCATTTGCCACCTTCAGGTACTCACTGATGATCAGCTTATAAACCTTGATGAATTCCTCCTCAGCCTCAGCCTGCACCGGCATTTCTGCGACCGCAAATTCTATTACGGAATCCGCTATCTTGATCGTTCCTCCTTCATCATCGATGACCGCAGTATACTCCTTCGGTACCGACAGCTTGAAGAACTTATTATCAATCACCTTATAGCCTTCCCGTTCCTGCACCTGACGGTACAAAAGCTCCGGAAAAGCACGTTCCAGACGGTTCATGGAAGTTAATGCCCCATCGTTTCCCTTCACTGCCATTTCACGCAGATTCTCATACAGCCGTATGGTATCCTCTGTCATGACCGGTTCCAGTGCGGCGATCTTTTCTACGGAAGGTGCATATCCGTTCATGGCCGCCTTATAATAAATCCGCAGCATTTCTTCCTTTGGAAGTCCCTGCTTCGCCTTTTCCTCTACTACTTCACAGAGGAATTCATTGTCGAATCCTTCGAAGCCCAGATCCAGTGCCCGTTCCAGCAGGCTCTTTCCGATATTTCCATCCCGCAGATCTCCCTTCTTCTCCCGTTCCCGTACAATGACGCCATAACGGTAAAAGGCCTCTGCATTCCCCAGATTGCAGGCAGTCTTAAACGCCTCGTCAATCTCATGCTCGCTTGCCAGATAGAATACCTGGTTCCGCTTGTTCATTGCCACCTGCAGCGCAGTATCCGCATTTCCTTCTTCAATCTCTTTCTCCCAACGGTTAACCGCCAACTGCAACTCTTCTCCATCCAGTCCTTCAATATCCTCGATATATGCCTGGGCTTCCGGTATGCCATTCTTGGCGGCTCGTTTAAAATACTTTAACGCCTGCGTACCATCCCGTTTTGAACGCAACAGACCATAATAGTATAATCGCCCTAAATAGAACGGAACCCGTTCATGTCCCAGTTCGTCTGCTTTCTCATACCAGTTCAGCGCCTGTATGTAATCCTTTTTATGCTGCTCATATATGGTTCCGATCAGAAAAGCAAGATCGGAATCATCATTCGCTTCAAAAAGCTGTTTTGCCAGGGATAAAGCCTTTTCAAAATTGATATACGGACTGTCCTCATCGTAATAAAGCTCGATCAGCAGATAACTGGCCTTTTTACTTCCCACATTCAAGGCCTTTCTTGCAAATTCCATTGACTTATCATACTGACCCAGAAAATAATAGAATACCGCCTCACTATAATACTGCTGATCCTTCCGGTTTGCACTCTCATCACTGATCACTGTCGGATCCACAAAAGCAAAGGAATTCGCAATCTCAAATATGATCTCCTCATACTGTTCGATAATTTCCATGGTAGCACATACAAACTTTATACACGCCATTCGATTCCGCTGCTGAAATGCAAAGGTTACAATTCCGTGTTCCAGCTCTCTGTGATAATATGTCGCACAGATCCCATCGGCATACTCTGTAATATACTCCTGAATGTTCAGGTCATAATCCAATACATCATTGTCATACCGCAAAAACAATTCCAGATCCCGTGTAGATTCCTTCGGAATACTATCATAGGTCACATAGATCGCAAAATCCCGGTATGATTCATTGGGAGCATAGTACTCTTCTTCCGTCTCCTCATTTACAACCTTCACCCAGTCCTTTGGCAGCTTATGAATATAACCTTCTACCTCATCGTGAACATATGTATACTGATATTGAAGTTTTGAACCCTCGATAGTTTTAAAACGAAATTCAATGTTGTTGGATTTCCGACGTTCCGAAATCTTTGCGTACAGTTTTTCCTTTTCCTCAAATTCAATACTGTCTGTATTATTTAATGCATATTCTACACGTTCAAAACCGGCCTGCCCCTGCTCGTCTCCCATCTCAGCCAGCTTTTCATAATAAACTCTTGCCTTCTCCAGATTTATTTCGATCACTGTATCTCCACGATTGCCAAAGGTATCATATTTATATAACCCCTCTTCATAAATACTCCCAAGCTTTAACAATGAAGGTCCGTCCTTTAAAGCAGCACCCTTTTCCAGGTAAGAGAGCGCCTTGCTGAAATTATTCTTTCCCAGAAGATCTCTTGCAACTTTAAAATATACTTCTCCATCCGGATCCAGCACCAGCAGTCGTTCATAATATCCGATGGATTTCTCATTATTAATCTGAACCGTAGAATTTCCATAATTCCCGGTCTCATACATTTCTCCTAAAATCCGCAGTGCCTGACAGCCATAATAAATATACTGTTCATTCTGCTCGACCAGTTCAGCCGCCTCTTCCAACCGGTTGATGGCATCCATGGCCTTTCCTTCATTTAACAGGTCTATGGCCTGATTTACTGCATCTTCCGCCGGATTTGCAGACTTCCGTTTCCCATTCGTGCCGGTTGATTCCAGAATATTGTTAATAAACGCGATCTTCCCCAGCGCAATGAGTACAGCAATACCGATCAGAATCAGAGCAACCAGCCAGCCCAGACTGCCCTTTAATACGATTCCTAATACAATTCCAATCAGTCCAGTCACACCGGCAACAACATATTTCTTCATCGACTCTCCCTCATTTCTGAAAATTTTCTAACATACTTTTGGTATCCGGTTCATTTCCATAATTCCGATCAATAAAACAAAATATTATAATAATTTTATCACATGCCGTCCCGGACTGCAACACCTCGGGCGGCAAGTTTTGCACCATTCTCAAACTGCTACATATTCTATACTATACTTCTATGCCGTTACTCAAAACGGACTGCTTAAAATAAGTGAAAGGTGATATTCATGAAACAATTACTCAAGTCAAACATAGTATGGATGCTTCTGTTTCTGCTTCCCTCTTTCCTGATCCTGAACACAGGTAAAAACTGCTTTGCCCGGGAAGATACGGAAAGGGCAACCCGTATCTACCAGGGAATCGACGTCAGTGTTTATCAGGGAGAGATCAATTTTCAACAGGTACGGAGAAGCGGGATTGAAGTTGTATATATCCGGGCCTGTGAAGGGTTTGATCTTATCGATCCTTATTTTGAGCAAAATTATAGAAATGCTTTTAATGCCGGCCTGAAAATCGGCTTTTATCACTATATTACCGCATCCGATCCGGATGAAGCCAGATCACAGGCGGATTTTTTCTACTCTCTTCTGGATGGAAAAACCATTGACTGTTATCCCGCCATGGATTTTGAACAGTTTCCGGATCTCACAAGAGAGGAGATCAATGAGATCGGAACTGCATACTTAGAACGGTTACAGGAATTACTGGGATATACGCCGGCTATTTATTCTGACGTGAACAACATAGAAACCATCTGGTATGCCTCTCTTTCCAAATATCCGCTCTGGGTAGCAGAATACGGGACCGGAATGCCCCAAAGCATCGGCAACTGGTCAGACTGGAGCGGTTTTCAGCATTCCGATGAAGGAAATATAGCCGGGATCAATGGCTATGTAGACCTTGACTATTTCAAGGATTCCATTTTTATACATCCCTCCGAACGTCCGGCTCCGGCCCCGGAGCCTTCCCCGAATCCCAATCCGACGGACCTGTCCTATACAGTCATGCCGGGAGACACTTTATATTCTATCTCACTGCAATACCGCACCACGATCCCTGAATTAGCAGCGTTCAATAATATTTTAAACCCGAATCGGATCTATCCAGGACAGGTATTGAAAATCCCTGACTTTTCCACTCCGGTATCCACCTATACAATCCGCCCCGGAGATACGCTGTCCTCCATTGCAAATCGATTTGACACCACGGTTCAGACCCTCCTGGCATTAAATTCACTATCGGATCCGAATCGGATCTATCCGGGGCAGGTGCTGCGATTAGCAGATGATCCGGACAATACCTTCTACCGGGTAAACAGCGGAGACACCTTAAGCGGAATTGCCACCCGCTTTGATACTACTGTATCTGCCCTTGCAGAACGCAATCATATTGCCAACCCGAATCTGATCTATGCCGGAGAAATCCTGTCCATACCATAAAACTGACCGGATCATCCTCTTTCCCTATGCTTTTAAGCAAAAAAGGTATCTCCAAAATCCTTTGGAGATACCTGCATGTTTCTGATGTTTAAAGACTTCCGTTATATAGCGTACCTGCATAGGAAGCTACATAGCCTGCCTTGCTGTTATACAAGGAAGTGGATGAAGCTGCACTGGACGAAAGATTATTAATTTCAATCGCCTTCTGATAAGCCTTGGCACTCAGGGAGTGAGAACCGTTAAACAGATTCTTCACATCACGCATATCTGCTTCCTTAAATGCCTTTTCATCTATGGACAGGGTATTATCTGAATTAATCTTGATCCCTATATCCTCCAGCATATCCTTACGGGCAGTCATCTCACCCTTCAGTGTCGTTCCCTTCCGGGCAATCGACGTGTTTTTAGACTTCAAAGCATCTGTTATCAGTGCATTGTAATCACTTGTAAACTGCTTCACAGCCTTATAAATCTTATCTGTATCATACTCCTGCGTTGTCGTTCCGGTTTCTGCGTCCTTGACATCCGTCTTTGTGAATACGGACTTCTTTCCTACATCCATCAAAGCACTTGCTGAATTCTTCAGCGATGCAGACTTTGTCTTGGTCTCAGTATATTCTTTCTTATCTGTCTCTTCCTTAACCTTTGTTTCTTCGTTCCTCTTTGGCCTTGAAGAAGTCTTCGACGTGGTCTTGTCATCCGACATCTGTGCATAATATGCTTTCACTAATTTTCCGTAGGAACCATTCTTGATCATTGCATAGTCTCCAAGAGAACTATACAAAGAACTTGAAATACCACCGCCCAGCATACTGCTGAAAAAGTTTGAATTCACTCCAAAATTCATTGCAATCACTCCTTTGTCTGACTTACAGGGGACTCCATTCCCCTACTCTTGGCTTCTACAT
Organism: uncultured Lachnospiraceae bacterium; assembly: GCA_910587045.1. Classification (GTDB taxonomy): domain Bacteria; phylum Bacillota; class Clostridia; order Lachnospirales; family Lachnospiraceae; genus CAG-632. The sequence goes on from CAJULG010000001.1 coordinate 547,723, forward strand.
CGCATAAAACGATATATCTTAATTAATATATCGAACCTATATATAGAAAACTTTATAGCATCTACCATAAAATGTCAAGACTACGCCTGTAAAAAATCTGCGATTCCTTCGATTGCATCTGCTTCATCCACCCCGTCACAGGATACCAGTAATTCATCTCCCTGAGCAAGAGCAAGACTCATCATACCCATGATGCTCTTCGCATTGATCCGCTTATCCTCCATCTCCAGATAGATTTTACTCTCAAATTGACTTGCAACCTGCACGAACATTGCAATCGGCGGCTTTCCCTCTGGTCCTTCCTTGATATTAACGACCATCTTCTTCGTTGTCATAGTATTCTCTCCTTGTACATTCCTGTGTTATTTCTGCTAACAGTTGTAACATGCTTCATACTTTATCCCCCATTATGCCATTCAATTCTACTTCTGTCAAACCATCTTTTCATTTTTCGTTCTCTGCTGTCATATTTCAACAAAGATCTGACTGCCTGCCTTCCCCGCTTTTTCAACAACGGCCCGTTTATCATGATGATTCTCCTGTCCGCATGGAATCTGCGATCTCGCTTAACCTTCTCAGCCGATGATTAACACCTGACTTGCTGACCGGTGGATCCAACAGTTCTCCCAGCTCCTTCAGAGAAATATCCGGCTCCTGAATCCGAAGTTCTGCCACCTGCCGCAGCCCGGGGTTCAGACTGCCAAAGCCCTTATGCTGTTCAATATAGCGAATATCCTCTAACTGTCGCTGGGCCGCTGTCAGAGTTTTGTTGATATTCGCCAGATCACAGTTTACCTTACGGTTCGTCTGATTTCTTACATCCTTCAGTATCCTTATATTTTCCATATTCATCAATGCCCGATGCGCTTCCATGACATTCAGCGCATCCACGATCATGGAACCCTCCTTCAGATATACGACATAGTATTTTTTCCGGATCACTACCTTTCCATCCAGGTCAAAGAAACGCATCAGGCTCCTTATGTCCTCCGCCAGTTGAATATCCTCACAGGCGATTTCAAAATGATAGGATTTCTCCGGACTGTTAACGGAACCGCTGGAAAGAAATGCACCTCTTAAAAATGCCCGCTTACAGCAATCCTTCTGTATCACAAGCCGGTCCAGTCGCTTCTCCTCTGTCAGCTTGCAGGCCTGCAGGATCCGAGCGGTTTCTTTCTTATCCATTACGAACAACTCATAGATAACAGCCGTCCGCCGGCCCATATATAGCCGGAGACGCACCTGTGACGTAATGCCGAAAATACGAAAAATTAAAATACCGGTTTTTCTTGCCACACGCAGATTTTCTGTTCGAACATGAAGATATGGCTGAACACTGCCGCCACACATCAAAAGCAGGGAGGTTAATTCTGCAATCTGACAATGTCTGGCGCCTGGCATCTGCTTTACCAGTTCTTCCTTCACTTCTGAGGAAAACGACATCCTTATCCCCCCTTTGTTATTGCATCCTTTTCAATATCCCGATGTTCGATCCTTACACTATAATCACTGGTAAGCAATGCCCGGTATAATCCATTTGCCAATGTGACGGACCGGTGCTTGCCACCGGTACATCCAATGGCTGTTACCAGTTGATTCTTCCCTTCTTTTATATAATTGGGAATCAAAAACTGTATCATATCCCGGAGCTTCTCCAGAAATTCCCCTGCCTCAGGGGCATTCATGACGAAATCCTGCACTACCCGATCGTTTCCGGTCAACGCCTTGAGTTCCGGAACATAATAAGGATTCGGCAAAAAACGGACATCAAATACCAGATCCGCATCTCTTGGAATTCCATACTTAAATCCAAAGGAAACGATCGTTATGATAAAATTATTATATTCCTGATCTTCTACAAATATCTTTTCCAGTTCACTGCGAAATTCTCTTGTCAATAAATTAGAAGTATCGATGATACAACTTGCCATATCCCGCAAAAAACCGATCTTCTGTCGTTCTTTTTCAATCCCGCCTTCCACTCTGCCGAAACGGGCAAGCGGATGGATCCGGCGGGTTTCCTTATAACGTTTTACGATGACCTCATCTGTTGCATCCAGAAACAGGATTTCAAAGGGATACCCCTGAGACTTCAACTCCGCCAGATAATCCGACAGCCGCCGGATTCCATCTCCACTCCGGATATCCACCCCGATTGCCACATTATTGACTTCAGTAGCAGCGTCATATGCAATTTCAGCAAATTTAGGAATGAGCTCTACCGGCAGATTATCCACACAAAAGTAACCGAAATCCTCCAGATACTTCAGTGCTGTACTTTTTCCTGCACCTGACATTCCTGATACAATTACAAATCTCATACCTTGCCTCTTATCCTTGTTCCTGTCCTTCTTTTCTCTTCTGATGCTACGTAAAGTCACCGATCATCCGTATTTCCGGTTCTAAATCCACCTGAAAAGTCTCTTCCACCCGGCTTCTGACATCGTGAATCAGTGTTACGATATCCTTTGCCGTCGCATTTCCCCGGTTCACCACGAAACCACAGTGCTTTTCTGATACCTGTGCGCCGCCTACCCGATATCCGGAAAGCCCGGCATCCATGATCAGCTTACCGGCAAAATACCCTTCCGGGCGTTTAAATGTACTGCCTGCACTGGGATATTCCAGTGGTTGCTTTTCGCGTCTTGCCTCATTTAATTCCCGCATCCGTTCTGCTATGGTTTTGGAATTTCCTTGCTGAAGCTGAAGCTTTACCTCTAACACAATATAATTTTCCTTGGATACGATGCTGTTCCGGTATCCAAACTCCATCTGATCCTGTGGAAGAATGATAATTTCTCCGGCAGGCGTTAATAAGGTCACACAATCTATAATGTCCTTCATTTCACCGCCGTATGCACCGGCATTCATCATAACTGCTCCACCTATCGTTCCGGGAATACCGGACGCGAATTCCATTCCCGTCAGAGAATGCTCTGCTGCAACCTTAGCCGCCTTACTCAGCATACATCCGGCTTGTACCCATATGGTATTATCCTCTCCGATCTCAATTCCGGAAAATGCTTCACCGATCTGTATCACAACACCGCGGATTCCTTCATCTCCCACTAAAAGATTACTTCCGTTTCCAATAATATAATATGGGACCGCATGCTCGTTGCACCACCGGATCATCCCCTCCAGCTCTGCTATGCAGGCCGGCATGGCAAAAATATCTGCAGGACCGCCCACCCGGAATGTAGTATGCTTGCTCATAGGTTCCATAAGTAAAATGCGCCGGATATCTATTACCTCTTTTAAGGTTCCTAATATATCACCTTCCATAAACTTCCTTTCCTCAGGACTGATTTTTCCTCCGCAATAACAATTTATGTCAGTCCTTATGATTTCATTCCTGCCCTGCTCCGGACATTAGAGCAGAAGCGGATCATCCTAGCCTAAAATTAATTTTGCACCGCCATAAATCCCGGCATCATTGCCCAGGGTTGCCAGTTCAAATTTCGTTCCACGGCATGCATGAAAGGCGTATTTTTCAAAATATTTCGCAGTAGTATCAATTAATACCTTTCCTGCCTTAGAAACTCCACCTCCGATTACAAATACTTCCGGATCCACCACACAGGCAACCTGTGCCAACGCCCGTCCCAGAGATTCTCCATGTGCTTCTACCAGGTCATTTGCCAGCTCATCCCCGTCTTTTGCTGCGTCAAAAATCTCCTTCGCAGAAATATACTGTACATTACGCAGTTTAGATGGTCGATCGGTATTATTTAAAAGGATCTTTGCCTGCCTTACAATTCCGGTTGCAGAGGTATACTGCTCTAAGCATCCCTTCTTACCACAGCCGCAGCTTTCCGTTTCATCGTCATTCACCTGCATATGTCCGATTTCACCACCGGCGCCATTAACACCGGCAAGCATCTTTCCGCCTAAGATTATTCCACCACCAACACCAGTGCCAAGGGTAACCATAACGATATCCTGATACCCCTTGCCGCCTCCCTGCCACATTTCACCCATGGCAGCCATATTTGCGTCATTTCCTGCTTTGACCGGAAGATTCGTCAGTTTACTTAACTCCTCCTCTACATTAAAAATCCCCCAGCCAAGATTCACACATTTTAATACGGTTCCATCCTGCTTGACAGGTCCCGGCACACCCATGCCGATTCCGGCAACCTCCTCTTTATCAATCGCACTTTCACAAAGCTTGTCTGCAACCGATTCTGCCACATCACCCAGGATATAACAGCCTCCCTCATCCTTACGGGTCGGGATTTCCCATTTCTTTAATAACTCACCTTCTACCGTGAATATTCCGATCTTTACGGTAGTTCCTCCAATATCAACACCTACTGCGTACTTTGCCATCTTCTCTCCTCCTTATTTCTTTGCTTCCAGATTTCCGGTTACCCGGTCATATAATTCCTGTGCAGCATTATACCCCATCTTCTTCTGACGATGGTTGACTGCCGCCGATTCTACAATGATTGCAATGTTTCGTCCCGGCCGGATCGGTATCGAATGGCTGACCACCCGGTTTCCCAGAATCTCCGTATACTGATCAGTTAAGCCTAAGCGGTCATATTCCGTATCCTTGTTCCATTCCTCCAGCTTTACGATCAGATCAATGGTTTCAGACATCTTTACACACTCTACGCCGAATAAGGTCTTAACATTGATAATTCCGATTCCGCGCAGTTCAATAAAATGCCTGGTATTATCCGGCGCCATACCCACCAGGGTTTCATCACTTACCTTCTTGATGACCACTGCATCATCCGAAACCAGACGGTGTCCGCGTTTGATCAGCTCCAGCGCTGCTTCGCTTTTACCGATACCGCTTTCTCCCATGATCAGGATTCCTTCTCCATATACATCTACAAGCACACCGTGAATGGTAATCCTTGGCGCCAGCTCTACATGCAGCCAGCGTACCGCTTCGTGGACAAAAGACGAGGTGGTGGAATTCGAAGTCAGAACCGGTATCCCATATTCTCTTGCTATATCAATAATAAATTTGTGAGGTTCCAGCCCTCTACAGAAAATCAGACAGGGAATCTTATGAGAAAACAGCTTTCTGAAAATATCCCGGTTCTCTTCCTCGGTATGCATATTTGCAATATAAGCATGTTCAACATTCCCGCAGATCTGAATCCGATTGGAATCAAAATGCTCAAAAAAACCGGCAAGCTGAATTGCCGGACGGTTAATATCCGGATCCGTAATCATGATCTTATCTGTATCAATTTCCGGTATATGATTTACCAGGTTCATTTTTTCAATCAGACTTGTTAATGAAACTTCGTACATGGCTATCTCCTCTCCGCATAAGCGCTTCCTGCTTCCCGCATAAGCGCTTCCTGCTTCCCGCATAAGCGCTTCCTGCTTCCCGCATAAGCG
>CAJULG010000001.1:553186-598689 GCA_910587045.1 uncultured Lachnospiraceae bacterium
CTCACCTCGCAGCCTTCGTCTGCTCGGTGTTCGTTGCACTCATACACTTCCCTGAATGCTCGGCTGCCTGCAAGCAGTCGCCGATCATTCAGGGAAGTGTATTCGCGCTTATGCGTTCATTTTATCATACTTCTGTTTGGGATGCATTATTTAATTTCTGTTGTTTCTTCTGAGGTATTGACTTTTTGTTTGTCCTGTGTACGGAAATACTGATATACTGCTTCTGCCGCACCAGTATTCATCCCCGGGACAGTCTTAAGTGTCTCGACATCTGCCTGGCGGATGGCATCGATGGTTTTAAAATATTGTATTAATGCCTTTCGTCTTGTCGGGCCAATTCCTGCAATATCATCCAATACAGATTTTACCTGGGATTTGCTTCGCAACAGCTTGTGATATTCAATCGCAAAGCGGTGGGCCTCGTCCTGAATTCGGGTGATCAGATCGAAAGCCTCATTTTTGGGTGGAAATGCAATCTCCTGATTATTATAATACAAACCTCTGGTTCTATGGTTATCATCCTTCACCATACCGCAGACAGGTATGTTCAGATGCAGTTCCTCCAGTACCCGGAGTGCTACATTTACCTGACCTCTGCCTCCATCCATCATGATCAGATCGGGAAAGCGGTTAAAGCTGCCCAGTTCTTCCTCCAGTCCGTTCTCCGCAATCTTCCTCTGTTCCTCCTTTCCATGGAGAAACCGCCGGCTCAGAGTTTCCTCCATACTCTTATAGTCATCCGGCCCCGTCACCGTCCGAAGGCGGAATTTCCTATAATCACTCCTCTTTGCTTTTCCCTGCTCAAATACGACCATGGATGCTACAGCATTCACACCACTGATATTCGATATATCAAAAGCCTCGATCCGTTCTGCACGTTCAATTCCGATCAGATCGGCAATCTCCTGTGCTGCTCCTACGGTTCTGGCCTCTTCCCGTTTTAACTTTTCCAGATCCTGATGCAGTACCACAGCCGCGTTATCCCTGGCAAGCTCGATCAGCTTATGCTTCTCCCCTTTCTGTGGTGTGAGGATGTGCACCCGCTGTTCCCGCTTCTGAGACAGCCAGTTCTCTAATAATTCCCGGTCCTCCACCTCGGTCTCTAATAATAGTTCCTTTGGAACATAGGGGGTTCCTGCATAATACTGCTTCACGAAGGCTGTCATGGTCTCTCCGGGCTGAGATTCTTCTACGCCTGCCATATGAAAATGCTCCCGTCCCAGAAGCTTTCCATCCCGGATAAAGAAAATTGAAACCACAGCTTCTCCTTCCTCAACTGCCATTGCCACTACATCCCGATCCACTGTATTGGAATTGGGATTGGTAATCCTCTGCCTGCCCGTAATATGATTCACACTTTCGATTAAATCCCTGTATTCTGCCGCCTTCTCGAATTCAAATTCTGCTGCCGCCACCTGCATTTTCTCTTCCAGTCCGGCCAGTACCTTCTTCGTATTTCCGTTTAAGAACTCTAATACCTCATTTACATTGTTTCCATACTCCTCCTCCGATATATAGCCCTGACAGGGCCCCGGACACTGCTTCATCTGATAGTACAGGCAGGGACGATAAAGTCCCATCTCCTTTGGCAGCTTTTTATTACAAAACCGGATATGATACAGCTTTCGTATCAGTTCAATGGTATCACGGACTGCACTCCCGCTCGTAAACGGGCCGAAATACTTCCCTTTATCCCGCTTAATCTGCCGGGTCATTAATACCCTTGGATAAGGCTCTTCCAAGGTTACTTTAATAAAGGGATAGGTCTTATCATCCGTAAGCATGGTATTATACTTCGGCGCATATTCTTTGATCAGATTATTTTCCAGCACCAGAGCCTCTAATTCAGAATCCGTAACAATGTATTCAAAGTAATGAATCAGTGTGATCATCTTTTCAATCTTGGGCGAGCGGTTCCGTCCGGACTGAAAATACTGCCGGACCCGTTTTTTCAGACTGATCGCCTTTCCCACATAGATGATCTCATCGGATCGGCTGTGCATCAGATAAACCCCGGGCTGATCCGGAAGCTTCTTTAATTCTTCTTCAATGTTAAACTCTTTCATATTCCAACTGTCCTAATACAATTTCTTCCTCTTTATTTCTGCTCGTATCTGATATCCTCCAGCGCATCTCTTAAGTAAACAATATTTCGCCCCGGGTTGTGTTTATCATAAATTACTTTAACATAAACATTTTCCGGTATATCCTGCTTTCGTGGTGCTTGATAATATGTCATTTCGATCGTATCCTTGAATAGCAGCGTTTCACCTTTCGCATCATTGAATACTGCTATCTTTGCTGAAATCCGGTATCCACTTCTATCCGATGTATATCGGATACTGTCCCGGATCAGTTTTCCCCTCACGATCTCACCCTTTGCGATCAATTCCTTGTCTCTGTTCCAACGGATAAAAAAGGCTATCCAGAATATGATTCCTATAATCCCCAGACTGACCAGGGCAATCTGACGACCCAGAAAATCATACGGCGGAACAAATAGAAATATTACAAATAAAACGCTGAATACTGCTGCTCCGTTAAATAACGGATAATCCATCAACGGTTTCATATATTCCTCAATTTCTCCCGTACTGTTTTGCCATGCGGAGCATCCGCTCCTGCAGTTTCCTTGTAAGCTCCGTCCCTTTCAGCCGCCATTTCCAATTCTTTCCTACCGTAGATGGCTGATTCATGCGGGCGGAATTATCATATCCCAGATAATCCTGCATTGGAATGATACAAAGGTTAGACCGGCTTCGCATGACCATACCGATAAATGGAAGATACAGCTTATCATCCGGGGTATACGCATCACACATATACTGCCTTGTCATTTCCCGTTCTTCCTGTGATATATTCTGAATCCAGCCGGTAACAGTTTCATTATCATGGGTTCCGGTATATGCTACAGAATTCTCGGGATAATTATGGGGCAGATAATCACTGGCACAACCAGTGTCTCTTGCGTCAAAAGCAAATTCCAGCACCTTCATGCCCGGGAATCCACTCTCCCATACCATATGGCGAACAGAATCTGTCATATAACCCAGATCCTCTGCGATCACAGCCCTCCATCCGATCGCTGCCTCAATCCGCCGGAACAGTTCAATGCCCGGTCCTTTCTCCCAGTGACCGTTTACTGCAGTCTTATCTCCATACGGAATGGAAAAATATTCATCAAATCCCCGGAAATGATCGATCCGAACCACATCATACAATCGGAAACAATAATCCATCCGCTGAATCCACCACTGATAGCCGATCTGTCTGTGATACTCCCAGCGATACAGCGGATTTCCCCATAACTGTCCATCTGCAGCAAAGCCATCCGGCGGACAGCCGGCCACTGCGACAGGCGTATTCTCTCCATCTAACTGGAACAACTCCGGATGTGCCCAGGTGTCCGCACTATCCATTGCCACATAGATCGGAATATCACCAATGATCTGAATTCCCTTTTGATTTGCATATGCTTTCAATGCATTCCACTGCTTGAAAAATACAAACTGCATATACATCTGAAACTCTATATCAAAATACAATTCTCTCCGGTAATAATCCAGGGCATGTTCCCAGCGCAGACGGATATCTTCCGCCCATTCTGTCCAGGGTCTTCCGGCAAACCGTCCCTTCACTGCCATATACAGGGCATAATCATGAAGCCACCACGCATTTTCTGCTACAAAGGTCTGATAAGCCGGATTTCTGCTGATATCACTCCGTTCATATGCTTTGCGAAGCAAAAGAAACCTGCCTGTATAAAGCTTCTTATAATTGACAGTTCCTGCGCGTTTTCCAAAATCAACACGTTCACATTCCTCTGCAGTCAAAACCCCTTCTTCTATTAATGCCTCCAGATCAATAAAATATGGATTTCCGGCATAAGTAGAAAAGGACTGATAAGGAGAATCACCATATCCCGTCGGTCCAAGCGGCAGAATCTGCCAGTAGCTCTGACCTGCCTCCCGGATCCAGTCTACAAACTGGTATGCTTCCTTAGAAAAGCATCCGATCCCAAATCTGGATGGCAGACTGCTGACTGCCAGTAATACACCTGCTGAACGATTCATACGATACCTCCATAGAATAAATCCCTGCCTGTTTTAATAATCACTTCATCATATATATAAAATTCCGCTTTCACTAAATTTAATACATTTGCACAGGAATTGCAATGAAAGATAATGAAAATCAAAATAGAAGGTTCCGAAAATACCGGTAAAGGCTTTTGGATCCTTCTATTCTGATGTTCGCTTTGCCACTACGACAAACCGGCCATCCTCTACATGATATGCACAAGTGGAAAGCGTCAGAAACGTATCGCCGAACTCTGCCTCCACTCCTGTATCATATAGAGAAAGCACCTTGATGTTTTTATAAAAATAATTAAATTCCTCCTGTGTATCTGCCTGATAGAACTGATAATACTTAAATACATCCTCATCCTCATAGTAGACCTGGGATGGAAAGACTGCTATAACTTCATACGTCCGCTTCTCATAAAGTGTATCAAAGGAAATGAGCGGATGCTCCTGAAAGAAGCTTTTTGTCTGATACTGATCCAGATCACCGAACATAGAACCGTCCCGCATGTTATGGCCATAAATGATAAAATTCGTACCTGGGGTATTCACATCTGCGATATCCTTTACAAAGAGACATCCATAACTGCTCGCATCCCGGTAAAAGTCATGTTCCAGATAATATTCATCACTGTCACACTGCATAACCGGATAGTCAATCACGGTCCCCGCAATAGACAGCCAGCCTGTCAGATCTCTGTTGTCCTCATAAAGAGCAGCGTACTGATCCAGAATAACCGGTTCCGTACTTTCTTCAGCGTTCTTTCCCTCGTTATCCTCTGCTTCAGTAACAGCAGGCAACGCTTCTATCCGTTTCTGGTCTTTCTGCTCTCCGTCCTCCCTCTGCCTTGCCTGCAATTCCTCCTGCTGTATCCTGTGTCGTCGGGACTGGTAACCAGCCCCGACGACCGGAATCAGACAAACTGTCATGCCCAGAAGAAGTACAGTCATTATAAACCGGCGTTCTTTCCTATTTTCCATATACTTCCTTCCATTCTACCGAAACTGCCTTCCCGATGCTGTGGTAGTAGGCCAACAGCAGGACAATCGCTGCCAAAGCCGGCAGGATCCGGACCACACTGCCCCGGTGCGCCCAGCGGATGATGCTTCCAAGCAATAACCGCTTTTCTTCTTCTGTCATGCCATTCCGCCTGTCAGTAACATACAAAAGCAGATAGCTAAGCCCTGCGATCATGGCAGTCGTTGCGAACAGTTCTACGGGTATGCCCTTCTTTCCGGTCTTTGGTTCCTTATCCTTCTGACCGGAAGCGCTGCTCTGCGTATTTGCATTGCTTTGTGTACTTTCGCTGTTATTTCCATTAGTATTCCCATTACTCTCTGTATTACCGGTCTCTGTACTGTTATTCTCTGTATTGGTATTTCCCGTATTCTCCTCTCCCGTCGTATCCCGGTAAACAATAGCATAGGTTGAGAAGCAATTCGTATCTATGGTAATGGTGTCCGCATCCGTATCCAGATCCTTTAATACAGCAGCTTCGCCATTATGTACCCGGACAATGGAAAATTCTCTCATCCTGGTACCATCTGTATTCTTCAGACGATCAGGAACGTCAAGCGTAATCCGAATTGCCCTTGTTGTCTGTGTGATCTTATCCTGCTTTGCGCCAATGATCTTAAACAAATTAATGTCCAGATACTGTCCCATCTGATAACCATCCAGGGTTCTGGTCATTACGGTATTTATAATTGCTTTCTCTTCCTCACTGACTGTACTATCCGCATCCTCTACGGTCAGTCGTATCGTAATATCCGTTCCGGCTGCTACCTCCTGCATTTCTGCTTCTGTCAGAATCGCTTCCGCCAGCTCCTGTGCAGACATGATGGTACTGACTGCAGGCGCATTTTCCCCTGCTTCCAGCTTCCGGTCGATCTCGCCCGGATTATCTTCATTGTCACCGGGCTGATCATTATCCCCCGGCTTGTCAGTCGGAACAGGTATGACAGCCTTCTCCACATATCCACATTCACCGCAGCCCCTGTGCTTTTCTCCTGCTTCTGTCTCTGTCGCCGGCCGGTCCACAATCCATTTGCTATAGGAATGTGAGGAGAGATCTGTTTCCTTTCCGCATATAGGACATGGCCTCCAGTGATTCTCACTATCATACTTTATTGTGTTACTTGAAATGCATGCTCCATCATGTGTCACTGCAATCCCGTTTAATTCCATATAATTTGAAGATACTACCTCTGCATTTGACACATGATTTAACAAATGGATGGCGTCCATCGTCCGATTCGGTATGACATTCAGATCCGTCACTAAATTATTATTAAAATCCGAATACACATTATATTCTACGATTGCTTTTGCAGAATTCCTCCCCTTTAATTTTTCTACATTTTCAGCACTTAAGGCGGCCGGATAATAGATTACAGCACCTGAATCTTCATAGAATGCATTTACTCCGATCTCACGAACTCCGGATGGCAATACCAGATACTGCAAACGATAGCAGCTACGAAATGCCTGTAGACCAATGGTGGTAAGATCAGCCGGCAATACCAGTGTTTCCAGTGCTGTATTCCGGAACGCACTTTGTCCGATCACGGTTACACTGTCCGGCAGCTTAACGCTTACCAGATTCTTATTATCTGCAAACATTTCGCCTCCGATCTCCGTCAGACCATCGGGTATCTCTACAGATCCAATATTGCAGCCGCGAAACACATAACCTCCTACTGAAGTAAGATGCTCTGACAGCTTCACCTCTGAAAGCATGGCACATTGATCAAACGCCCCGTTACCAATTACAGTAACATTATCCGGAATCGTAATGCCCATCAGTTTCGCACAAGTGTAAAATGCGGACTGGCCGATCGAGGTAACCGTATCTGCGATTTCCACTTCTGTAAGAGATGTACAGCCTCGAAAGGCATTGCTACCGATGGAGGTAATACCAGGTTCAATAATTACCTTTGTGATCTCATTACGTTTTTCATGAAAAGGACGTTTCAGGACTGATATATCTTCCATTGCACCTGTACCACTTAGCGTCAGCACGCCGTCATCCGTCAGTCTGTAGCTGAGATTACTGCCATAGCTTCCTTCTAAAACAACTGCCGGACCCGCTGCTACGGAAATATCTGCCGGTGCAGCTCCCGGCAGCACTCCAAGCACGATCACTGCACTAAGCAATACCGCCATTCCCTTTTTTAGCATATTTTTCCATGTTTTCCTCTTCATTCTTCTTCTCCCCTTTCCTTATCCCTGTTTTTTTCCTGTCCCTTTACCCGGAGCATTACGTCCAGGACAAAACTTCCTTCTTCCAGATAGCACAGCATTCCGCCATCCAGCTTCCTTGCTGCCTCCTGTATCGTAGCCAGGCCGAAGCCATGCTCGTTCCCCTGCTTGTCAGTAGAAGGGAGTTCGCCCTTTTTCACCTGTACCCCTTCCGGACAACTGTTCCTGATCCGGATGAGCAGATAATCTCTGCTGTATTTCATCTGTACAGAAACCCTGCGTCGTTCCTGTCCCAGCTTCTCCATAGCTTCACAGGCATTCTCCAGTCCATTGGAAAGGATCTGGCACAATGCCATATACGGCAGTTCTTCATCTCCGATCTGAATATCCAGTCTATACTCTGCCTGCAGTTTCCGGAACTTCTGTTCATACTGAACAAGGACTGCATTTATATATGGATTCGGACAAAACTGTCCAGATAAGGTTTCCATTTCCGTCTTTACCTGCTCCAGATATTCCATTGCTTCTTTTGTATTTCCGGCAGCGAGCAGTCCGGACAGGGTAACTGCATGTCCTTTCATATCATGCTTCATCTTCCGGATCCGCTGCTGACTTTCCAGCCGCGCTTCTAATGTGTTCTTCTGTTCCTGTAAAATGCGTTCGCTCTGCTGTTTTCGATAAAGCAGGAGCTGTCGGTATAGCGAAGAGAATATGGTAGCGTAATTGAAGAACATAAGAAGCAGTACCAGAATACACAAAAATGTATCCTCCGGGCGTTCAACGATATTTACCGGAAATTGTACCACGACCACCAGTAGAAGATAATACAGCAGCGTCATGCCGGCAAAAACGCCCCATCCCTTCTCTACCGCAGCCTGCAATTCCAGATAAGGCTTCCGTAAAAACCGCCATATACAGTATTCAATCAGTGGAAATGCGATCAGCCTGCTGATGAAGATCAGTATATATTGTCCGCCGCCCAGATAATAATCCAACAGATTGGTCACTGCCATGACCCAAAGGCAGGTAGTATCCGCCAGACAAAAGGTCAGCAGATACTTAAATCTCTTATCCGCAGACAGAATATATAAAAAGACAAAGCTGGGAATGGAGCAGGTGAACAAAAATAATTTTGACAGGGCCTCAAATCCGGACCATACCAGTATAAGACCGTTCAGCACCATCAAGATCCCCATGCCGATTCCTGCGATCAGTATCGTCGTCTTCTTGGTATAGCGTGATCGGAACAACATGAGAAACAGAAAGATCACATGCAGCATACTCCAGTATATTGATAAATCACGAAGAATTGTCATTGTACTAATCTACCTCCTCAAACAATATCTCCTGATATCGTCTTTTTACCTCTGCGTAGTACCGTCTGGATATGGGAATACGGAATCCGGATAGCGTCAGTTCATTTCCTCTTAAATTATCCACATGATACATATTGACAAGAAAACTCTGATGACAACGGAGAAATACATCACCGCATACCTGCAGTGCTATTTCATTCAGCTTACCCTTACATTCCTGTACTACTCCGTCTTTGCAATAAATAAAAATCGTATGCTCTCTGCTGCTGATATACAGAATCTTTCCGTACGGGATAGAGCATGTCTGTCCACGGCTTTTTATTGAGAGATTCTGTTCCTTGTTTCGAAGGAGATTCTTTGATACTTTATCCGTCAGCTGTTTCAATGCCTTTTCTTCTACTGGCTTGATCAGATATTGAACTGCATAAAGATCATAAGCCTCCCGATAAAAGGCATCACTGGAGGAAATAAAGCAGATCACAGCCTCTTCGTCCCGCGCCCGCAGTTGTTTTGCCAGTTCGATCCCGTTCATGGAAGCATCCATATAAATATCCAGCAGATACAGATCATACTGCGGATCATGTGTATTTATATCCGTAAGAAGCGCATTTGCACCAGAATAAATCCTAACATTATGTCCGTCTAATTGGACTTTCAACATGAATGCATCCTCATAACAATCATCACAGATCGCTATTTTCATTTCACTGTTCCTCCCGTATTTGCTTTTATCTGACTGCAGGCAGCCGCTGAACGCTTGAAATTTTGTTCACAGTTTTGCTACGCATAAATGCTCACCTCAAAACCTCCGGTTTTTCGGTGTTCGTTACACCATGATTTCGCTTTGCTCCATCATGGTTCGCGCACATTCGCCAAATGTCTGCTTCGCAGCCGCTTGGCTCATTGTGTTCGCGTATATTATATCATACAAGGAGATTTCTATTGATGTTATTTTTGTTCCAAAACGTGACAATTCTGCATACGGAACAATGCAGTTTCAGAAACCACATTAAGTAGAGTTATTAACAACTTTTTATTGCCTTTTTATCCGGTTCAGTATAGAATAAAATTATGAACAAACACTATTAAAAACAGCGGGGGTACAAAGTATGAAACCTTATATTATTTCTACAGACTGCATGGCTGATCTGCCGGCCGAATTTATAGAACAACATCATTTATGTTTACACCCACTGTATTATCAGATTGGTGATCAGACCTACAATGCATTGGAAGGAACACTTTCAGAGGCAGAATTCTATGCGAAAATGAGAAACGGGGAAATGCCGACTACCATGGCCAGCAATCCGGAATACATTGAGCAAAGCTTTTCAAAGAATATTGCAGACGGTTATGATATCCTGCACATCAGCTTTTCCTCCGCCTTAAGCTCCAGTTACAACAATACAGCCGTAACAGCCGAAGCCATGATGGAACAGCATCCGGATACGAAGATCATTGTTATTGACTCTCTTTGCGCTTCTCTGGGGCAGGGACTGTTGATCTATTATGCCTGCAAGAAAAAAGAAGAAGGCGCTTCTTTAGAAGAGCTGGCCGAATATGTGGAACGCATTAAATTAAATGTCTGTCATCAGTTTACCGTAAATGATCTGTTTCATCTGCACCGGGGGGGACGGGTCAGCAAGGCAACTGCAATCATTGGCAGCATTGCCAATATCAAGCCGGTGCTCCACGTAGACAATGAGGGTCGTCTGATCAATATATCCAAGATACGTGGCAGGAAGCGTTCTCTGATCACCCTGGTAGATAATATGGAAAAGGCCATGGAGGGTTATGAGAATCCCATTGTATTTATCAGTCACGGTGACTGCCTGGAGGATGCCCTGTTTGTAAAGCAGCAGATTGAAGAACGCTTTGGTATTCATGATTTTCTGATCAATTATGTAGGTTCAACGATTGGCGCTCATTCCGGCCCCGGCACGGTAGCTTTATTCTTTATGGGGAAGGAACGGTAACAGCCGGTACCGGAACGATTGCTGTTGATCTGATATCGAATCAAACTTTTACAAATACGATAGTGACAGTCATATAATTTTCCCTGCACTCCGCATAGATTTCACCGTTCATCTTATGGATCAGCTGCCGGCAGATATAAAGTCCCAGACCACTGCCCTCCTGATTCTTTACATTGGCACCCCGCCAGAAGCTCTCGAATATGTGGGGAAGCTCAGATTCTGATAAGGAACTGCCGCTATTCCCCACTTGGATCAGGATATGATCTTCTTCCTCGGAAATTGTGATCTGTATCTTCCTTCCGTCTCCATATTTGATCGCATTTTCCATGATATTCTGAAGAATCTCCACTCCATGGTCCTGATCTGCCCTTATCAGACAATTCGAATATGCCCCTACTGTAAATTCTGTCCCGCATAAAGCAAGACGTTCTTCATAATACCTGCGAATGCTGTCTATGATCTCCGATAGATAGCATTCTCCGATCGTTACCTCCAGACTGAATATTTCTTCTCTGGATGCCTGATCGAGCTCTGCTATAAAGTTCTCAATCTCGTTTGTTTTTCCATGGATCGCTCCTGCAACCTCCGACCGGATTTCCTCCTCTGTATATAACCCTTTTTCCAATGCCCTGGCATATAGCTTTATGGCCGATAACGGTGTTTTAATGTCGTGGGACAATGATAAGAGCAGTGTCTTTTTATTCCGCTGTAATCGAAGCTCTCTCTGCTTCTGCTCCTCCATCTTCTCCCGGAGCAGATCCACCCCCCATATAAACTGCCCGAAAAAACGTCCCTTATTCTCCTTTAGCGGTACTGTAAGATTCCCCTTTGCCAGCTCATAGGGAACTGCAGATAATTCTTCAAACGGGGCAAGCACCTGCCGTCGAATCAGCAGCAGAATGATAACCAGGAAAAGCGTCATGGTTCCCAGCCCAAGATTCACAACAACAACGATCCGGTTCCAGTCGGTTTTAATCCGTGTAACATAATCAAACCGGTACAGCATACCGTTAATCTCCCTTATACAATATTCCCGATCCGTATTGTAAAAGTCCGCATCCCCGTATTGTTCGATTCCAGTGACATATTGGAATCCGGAAAGATCAATTTCATCCGGGTCCCGGGTATCCAGCATAAGAGAAATTCTGTTTACCTCTACCAGCCAGGGCCTTCCCCCATTCTGCATCTGCAGGAAAGCCAGGCTGACATTCACGCTGATCCCGAGCAGAATAGTTACCATAATTATACCAGCCACGATCTTATCATATCTTCTCATACATACTTATACCCCACTCCCCATACCGTGATCAGCTTCCGGGGATGCTTCGGGTCCTCCTCGATCTTCTGGCGCAGCCATTTGATATGTACCGTAAGTGTCTGAGGTTCTGAGCTGCTGTCGCTGCCCCAGACCTGGCGGAACAGGTATTCCTTGTTCAGAACTCTCCCCTTATTCTCCATCAGGAGTAACAGCAGATCAAACTCCTTCGCTGTCATCTCCAGGGGAACCTGATTCCGATATACTATACGGCAGGTCTTATTTAAGAGCAGATCATCGTCTGCAATCTCATCCAGTGCATACCGCCGCTTAAAGATACCATTGACCTTCGCCAGCATAATATCAATGTCATACGGTTTTTCAATATAATCATCCGCACCCAGGATCAATCCGTTCAGCTTATCCTCCTTATCGCTTCTTGCACTGACGATCAGGATCGGTACATTATCCGACTCCCGAATCCGCCTGCAGACGCCGAATCCGTCGATTCCCGGCAGCATGATATCCAATATCAGTAATCTGGCTCCGTACCGCTCATATAGCTGCACTGCCTTTTCTCCACTTTCTGCAACAGTCACAACATATCCCTCATTCCGAAGAAAGCGGCACAGCAGTTCTGCCAGTTCTTTATTATCCTCTACGATCAATATATCTGTCATCCCTGCTCATCCTCCCTTCCGTCTGCTGTTACCATCCCATCTCCATCAGCCAATGGCTCAATGCCATTTCACGCCCCCGCAGTTCTGCAGAAGCAGTATATCTTTCTAAATTGTACTCACCTTTTATATTCCCGTCAACGATATACAGCACTCTGGTACATTTTGCCGCAACCTTTACGTCGTGGGTAACCAGCATAATGGCAGTTCCCTCCTGATTGATCTTTGTCAGCTCCTCCATTACATCATCCGAGCTGCTACGGTTCAATGACCCCGTCGGTTCATCTGCAAATATAATAGCAGGCCGGTTTATCATACTGCGACAGATACATGCCCGCTGAAGCTGTCCGCCGGACACCTCATTAATGTCATTATCAGCGATATCAATGATATCCAGCTTCCGCATCAGCGCCTGACCCTGTTCTACGATTTCCTTCCGGCTCCGTTTCTGCTTCTTCGACTGACAGGCAGGCAGGATAATATTATCCAGCACAGTCAGGTTCTTTAACATATACATCTGCTGAAAGATAAATCCCATTTCATCCAGACGCATTCCGGCAAGCTCCTTTTTACCCATTTTTGCAATATTCTTTTCACAGAATTTTACTTCGCCTGCGGTAATCGAATCCATGCCCGAAACGGCATACAGGAGTGTTGATTTACCCGAGCCTGACGGCCCCATAACAGCTACCATTTCGCCTTCAGAAACGGTAAAGTTAACATTTTTCAGAACGTTGTTCTGGCGTTTGTTTACGATATATGTTTTACAGAGATCTTTTACTTCTAAGATATTCATAATAGTTTCCTTTCTTATTCAAAGTTATTCAATATTAGCAGTGTCGGAGGACTTGACTTTTCTTGTGTAAAGCGAAGTCAGGAATGCACTTACGGTTGTTGTAACAAGAATGACTACAGGAAAGATCAGATACATTTCAACAGGATTGATAACGTAGTCAACTGCAAGCTCCATACCCATCATTTTAAAGATCGGGTCAATACAAAGGTGCGTGAGAGGCATTGCGAATATTTCGCCGATCATCACAGCTATCATTCCCACGAATAAAAATCTTAAAGCATGGTATGCATAGAGTTTTCCGTTTCGTGTGCCTATGGCTTTCATGAGTGCAATTTCGCCCTGTTCCTTTGCGATAAAAGAACGCTCCATAAGTACGGTAATAAGTGCAGATAAAACTATGGTGAGCATAGTCACAAGGGATTTTACCGCCCCAAGTGTGTCGGTAACACCGAGCATATCCGCTGTTACTTTGGCGCAGGTTTCTATATCTTCACAATCAGGGAAAATTCTCTGAATTTCTTCCATTCTCCGCTCAATTTCCTTGCTGTCAGGATGATCTGTAAAGGTAATCTGTGTATTGATAGTGCCATATGCCTGAACGTAATTTATGTACGCATCGCTGTGAAGTCTGATACCAATACCCTGCGTATTCATACTTTGAAAAAACGCCGAAATAATATATTCCTTATCTCCGTCAACGGTCTTAATCGTAACAGTATCACCAATATTTGCGTTCAGCATATCCGCAGCAATTCGTGATATTGCAATTTCATTGGCATTCTGTGGTGCTGTTCCTGCTGTGTATTTGTACATATCCATTGTTGTGCCTGTGCCTTGATATATATAGATATTGCTCTCGTTTTCTCCCAACGATACAGGCAGCGTAAACAATGTTTCCTGATAGCATTTTGCAGGAATACCATTTTCTGCAAGAGTCTGTTCCATTTCATCAAGGTACTTCTCAAGCTTTTCGTGTCCGTCTTCCACCATACATTCCATACCCATTTTAGAGTCAAGATATATGTCACAATCTGCCCAACCGAATGTTGTGGCAAGACTGCCGCTGTTCATAGTGAATACAGTTGCCGAAAGTATAAGCATAAGAGACAGACAAAGGAAAAATGTAAGGCTTATAATACTGTAACGCCTTGGGCTGCTTACAATGTCATTCAGTGCAAGGAAAGGCGCCATTGGAAGCCTGGATTTGCCTAAACTCATAAGGCTCTTTTTATGGAATCGTTCTCCTGTCTGACCATTTCGGATTGCATCTATAGGAGCCATTTTTTTAACCCTGCCTGTACAGCCATAGCAGAACAGTGAAATTACTGCAATAACTAGAACAGCACAGAGAATATTTACCAAAATCGGGCTCTGATTTCCAATAATAATGTTCTGCGAGGAAACGCTCATAAGCATTTTCCCGAAGGGGAAGCTTAAGGAAAGACCGATTACCGCACCGATAATGGAAAGCCCCATATACTTCACAAGGTATAAGCTCCGAATTTTAAAATTACCGATACCAATCGCCTTCATGACTCCGATTTCACGGAATTCTTCGGAAAGTGTAAAGGAAATAGTAAAATGCAGAATCACAAATGCTATTATAATAAAAACAATGCTTACTACAAGCAGTATACCTACCACTATCATATCAAAAATATAGATGAATTCCATACGGGCTCTGTCCATTGAGAGAATACTGTTATCTACAAGCAATTTTATCTGCGGCAAAGCCATTTCAATATCAGAAGAATTTATATAAACAAACGTACCGCCGTAATATTCCTCCATGTTTTCTGCGGAAAGGAAACACTCAAAATCCTCCTCGCTAATTAAATAACGGGTAAATGATAACATTGTTTGGGAGCCGAAAAGTGCATCCTTTATTTTATCTGCAAGAACAAATTCACGGCTCACACCGTTTACTTCTATGGTAAGCTTATCGCCCACATTAACACCGAGAGCGTCCGCCTTACCTTCCGTCATATAAAACTCACCCGGCTCGACTGTTTCAAGGATACTGCCATCAGAAAGAAAATAGTTCATACCCATGTCACTATGAACCAAATACGTACCGTTCTTGATAACGATATCCTCATCCTCATAGATCAAATTCTCGGGCGATAAAAACAATACGTTTTCCGTTGCATAACGATCCACTGCACTTGCCGAGCTTACCACTTCATCAATGTCAACCGCCAGCGTTTTGTTCATAGTAGCCACAAAATAATCAGGCACATTCGCCATTTTAAAATAATTGTCCAGTGCTGTGGTAACATTTACAATGTTGTTTACACCTGACGATACAAACATTGTGGCAAGAATAATAAATAATAGAAGAATAATATTCATCGCCTTTTTTCGTCTTAAATCTTTTTTTAGTATGTTTCGATACATGCTTTTACTTCTTCCTCCTGTTTCTGAATTAATTCTACAAGAGATATACTAACTTCAAAATTATTAAATAATCCTTAAAAACAAAATATCTCCAGTTACCCTGCAGTAATTGGAGATATTCCTGTTTTCATTTCATATTGTCAGAGGGTTCATGAACCATACGGATCTGAATCCTACGCTTCACCGGTCTCTGCTTCGCCTTCTGCGGTCTCTTCCGCCTCTGCACTCTCCAGTTCCCCCGGCCGCTCCCGATTGAAGATTTCCATAAACTCCTTACCCGTGATGGTCTCCTTCTCGATCAGGTATTCCGCCAGCTTATCCATAAGTGCCTCATTTTCCTTTAATAACTGATAGGCCTGTTCGTAGGCGGCCTTCAGCATCTGACTGATCTCATCATCAATCTTCGTTGCTGTTTCCTCGGAGCAATTCATCACCCGCCTGCCATCCAGATACCGGTTCTGGGTAGACTCCAAGGCTACCATACCAAACCGTTCTGACATACCGTACAGAGTGATCATGGCTCTTGCCTTCGCAGTTGCCTGCTCGATATCGTTGGACGCTCCCGTGGTAACGGAATCGAACTTAATCGCCTCTGCCGCTCTTCCTCCAAGAGAGGTGACCAGATCTGCAAGCATCTCCGCCTTGGTGCTCAGGTATTTTTCCTCCTCCGGCACCTGCATGACATAACCTAAGGCACCCATAGTCCTCGGAATGATCGTAATCTTCTGTACCGGTTCCGTGTGCTTCTGTAACGCAATGATCAACGCATGACCGATCTCATGATACGCAACAATCTTCTTTTCCTTTTCACTTAAGATACGGTCCTTCTTTTCCTTTCCGGCAAATACAACCTCCACGGATTCAAACAGATCCTTCTGGTTCACATACTGTCTGCCTGCCTTTACCGCAGCCAGAGCCGCCTCATTAATGATATTCGCCAGATCCGCACCTACCGCTCCGGAGGTCGCCAATGCCAGTTCATCAAAGTCAACGGATTCATCCATCTTAACATCCTTGGAATGTACCTTCAGCGTATCCACCCGTCCCTTTAAATCGGGCTTCTCTACAATTACACGCCGGTCAAATCGTCCCGGACGCAGCAATGCCTTATCCAGTACCTCCGGACGGTTGGTCGCCGCCAGGATCACAATACCCTTGGAGGTATCAAAACCATCCATTTCAGCCAGAAGCTGATTCAGCGTCTGCTCCCGCTCGGAATCACCGCCATGCCCTGCAGTATCACGACTCCGTCCAATGGCATCAATCTCATCAATAAATATAATACATGGCGCCATGGCATTGGCATCCTTAAATAAATCCCGTACTCTGGATGCACCTACGCCCACATACATCTCAACAAAATCCGAACCGGATAAGGAGAAGAACGGTACATTGGCTTCTCCGGCCACTGCCTTTGCAAGCAGGGTCTTACCGGTTCCCGGAGGCCCTACCAGTAAGGCTCCTTTCGGAAGCTTCGCGCCAATCTCCAGATACTTCTTTGGATTATGCAGAAAATCCACCATCTCAACCAGCGATTCCTTCGCCTCCTCCTGACCGGCCACATCGGCAAAGGTTACGCCCGTCTTTTTCTCCACATATACCTTGGCTCTGGATTTCCCCACGCCTCCCATCATACCATTCTTGGTAAGCAGACGCATGAATAAGGTCATAACCAGATAGATCACACCAAGCATTAACAGGAATTGCAGAATGTTCAGCCACCATGCATTAGAATTATCACTTCGTTCCTCATATTCAATTCCGGCTTCCTCCAGCTTGTCGATCAGATAAATATCGTAAACCCGAACCGTAGTATAAGTTACCTTCTGCAAATTATGTCCGTCTTCCTTCTCTTCCGGGTGGATAATAATAGTATTGTTCGTGATCTCAACAGAGTCTATGCTTCCATCCTTCAGCATATCCATAAATTCACTGTATTTGATCTCCTCTACCTTTCCCTGCTTATACCGTTGCAGAGTTCCCCAGAACAGCAGGGTAAGTACGACAGAAATAATCAACATAATAACCAGCGGCTTCCAGGACCCACTTGGTTTTTTATTCTTATCTGAATTATTCTCGTTCATCTTCATCCTCCTTCAGCATCAATCTGAGATTGACACCTATTACTTCTTTGTCTAATATACTAGGTTCTTATTCATAAATCAAATAAAAGTTATGGAAAGAATGTAAAAGTTATGTAAAAAGCAAGGGACTGTCCGACGGACAGCCCCTTTATTATCTGCTCTTTATTGTTTTTCCTGATGCTCCAATGCGGCTCCCAAAAATCCCTTAAATAATGGATGTGCCTTGTTCGGACGCGACTTGAATTCCGGATGTGCCTGGGTACCAATAAACCATGGATGATCCTCCAGTTCTACCATTTCTACAATATGTCCGTCCGGAGAATGACCCACCTGCTTCATTCCGTGGGTAGTCAATGCATCCCGGTAATCATTGTTTACTTCATAGCGATGGCGATGCCGCTCTGCAATCTCTTCTGTTCCATACAGGGCATAAGACTTGGAATTCTTATCCAGTACACACGGATAAGAACCCAGGCGCAGAGTGCCGCCCAGATCTGTTACACCATCCTGATCCGGCATGATATGAATCACCTGATGTACAGAACTCGGATTGAACTCACTGCTGTTGGCATCGGTATAACCCAATACGTTTCTGGCAAATTCGACGATCGTAAGCTGCATACCCAGACACAGCCCCAGATACGGAAGCTTCTGCTCTCTGGCATACCGGATTGCCTCGATCATTCCCTCAATGCCCCGGTCTCCAAAGCCTCCGGGAACAATGATTCCATGAACTCCTGCAAGGATCTCATCCACATTATCTGCATTCACCAGTTCAGAATCCACCCATTTGATATCTACCTCTGCATCGTGAGCAACTGCTCCATGCTTTAAGGCTTCCACAACAGAAATGTAAGCATCATGGAGGGCAACATATTTTCCGACTAACGCTATCTGAACCCGTCTGGTCGGATTCTTCCAGCGGTTTACCATATCGATCCAGTCTTTCAGATCCGGCTCCGGACAAGGCATATGGAGACACTCACAGGCCACATTTGCCAGATGCTCCTTTTCCATATCCAAAGGTACCTCGTATAATACGTCACAATCCAGATTCTGAATGACATGTGACGGTTCCACATTACAAAACATGGAAATCTTACTTTTAATTCCGGGATCTAACGGCCAGTCAGACCGGCAGACCAGGATATCCGGATGCAGACCAATGCCCTGCAGTTCCTTTACGCTTGCCTGAGTCGGCTTCGTTTTCATCTCGCCAGAGGACTTCAGATATGGAATCAGAGTAACGTGAATTAAAATGCAGTTCTCTCTTCCCACATCATGCTGAAACTGACGGATTGCCTCCAGGAATGGAAGGCTCTCAATATCACCGACCGTACCTCCCACTTCAATAATTGCCACCTCGGTCTGTGCCGCCTCCGGATTCCGGTAGAACCGGCTCTTAATCTCATTAGTTACATGCGGAATGACCTGAACCGTATGACCGCCAAAATCTCCCCGCCGCTCCTTGGTCAGAATACTCCAATAGATCTTACCTGTTGTCACATTGGAATTCTTATTCAGGCTCTCATCTATGAAACGCTCATAATGTCCAAGATCAAGATCCGTTTCCACGCCATCGTCGGTAACGAACACCTCACCATGCTGTACCGGATTCATAGTACCCGGATCCATATTGATATAAGGATCAAACTTCTGACTGTAAACCTTATAGCCGCGGGCTTTTAACAACCGCCCTAATGAAGCTGCCGTAATTCCCTTTCCAAGCCCGGAAACCACGCCGCCTGTTACAAAAATATACTTAACTGCCATGCTTCTCCTCCTGTGTATGTATCACATAACAATGCAAATAAGTTTATTATAGAGGAACCAAAAATAATAGTCAATGTGTATTTCAAGGAAAGTGATCATGGCAATCGGAGCAGAATCTCTGTTAAAACTGCGTAAGCAACGCAGAAACCGATCGCTATCCACAAAAATACATTCATGATCTTTACCCTGTCCGCTGCCATTGCTTCCTTCTGTTTCTCTGTCTTTCTGGTAAACATTCCCTTTAAGATAAAATGGCGCTTGTTCAGATATGCCATCAGATAGACCAGAAGCCCTGCCAGAGCCAGACCGATCAGGGCCGGAATGATCAGGACCAGTCCCATCGTCAGCATCTGCTCACTGGTAACCTCTGCTGCGGATTCACCGACATTCATCATCTGTTCTATCTCTTCCGGTCCCATTCCGCTCTCCTCTAACATACCGTTGCTCCACTTCATTAATACCGGTAACAGATACAGCAGTGTAGTAGAAGTACCATTATAGACAAAGTGCATCAGCATAGTTGCCAGTATGCTTCCGGTTGCCTCCAGGACAATGCCCATAACAATTCCCAGTACCAGCGCATAAGTAATCTGATTAAAATTCATGTGCATACAGCCAAAACAGATCGCAGAAAACAGAATACCCGGCCACGGATTGCTGTCCCGGTGAAAGCTGTTCAGAAGAACCCCCCGGAAGGTAATCTCCTCCACCAGTGCCGGCAGCAGTGCCAGTAGAGAAATCCCGGCAATATACGGCATGGTATCTGCAATATCCTGCATTGTGCCTGCGATCACATTGGTAGAGAACGACATACTTATGGCATTAATGCAGATAAACAATGGCTCCAGTACATAGACCAATGGAATCACCAGCAGCAACGACCATATATTCATCTTTCTCAGCCGGATGGCTTCAAAAAAGTTCTGCTTCGTCACACAGATATATAGGATGACCGGAAGAAAGATCAATGTCTGTGACAGTAAGATCCTTGCAAAAACAGGTATATCTCCAAAATCAATAAATCCGGCGCCGATATTTATAACTACCAGTGTCAGAAATAATATACTGGCCCCTAAAATCTTTTTTTTCTTTTCCATAATTATCCCCTGTCTTTTATCTGTTCTGATCAATTCTCTTTTAGTGCGATCGCTTCTATCTCGATCAGCACGTCCTTGGGCAGTCTTGCCACCTCCACGCAGGAGCGTGCCGGACATTCGCCCTGGAAGAAGCCGGCGTATATTTCGTTCACTACAGCAAAATCATTCATATCCTTAATAAATACTGTGGTCTTGATAACGCTGGCACAACTGGAACCGGCTTCCTTTAACAGAGCCGCCAGGTTGCCGATCGCCTGTTTTGCCTGAACGGTGATATCACCCTCGACCAGAGTATTCGTTACCGGATCAATGGGAATGACACCGGATGTAAAGATCATACCATTTGCTTCGATTGCCTGTGAATATGGCCCGATCGCTGCCGGAGCCTTATCCGTAGAAATCACTGTTTTCATTATATATTCCTCCTTTTTCTTTCCTGTTCTTTCATTGTTCCCTTGTATCGTCCATCTGCTTTAACCGGATTTCCTGTTCTGTAATTTCAATATGGCCTTCCTTTAACAGTTTTCCGACCGCACGTTTGAACTCGTTCTTGCTCATACCGAACTCCTTCCGGATCCGGTCCGGTGATGCCTTGTCTGTAAAAGGAAGCACTCCCTGCTCTTCCTTTATCCGCTTCAGGATCAGATCTCCATCCACATTCATCTGCAAATATGCAGGACGCCGGATACTCAGATCCATCTTTCCATCCTCCCGTACATTCAGGATTCTGCCTTCCACTGCATCCCCGACATAAACCGGATGAAACAGCTCACTCCCCGGGATCAGACCGGAATACCGGTTATCTACCGCTACAAAAGCACCCATATGCTCCTTGTATTCATATACAGTTCCTCGAAATGCATCATTCCTGCTGTAAGGCGGATGCCGGTCCAGATGCGGATACAGTCGCATTGTTACACAGAGACGTTCACTTTTATCCACATACATATACACCAGATACTCCTTACCGGTCTCTACCCTGGCAGTCTGCTCCTTAAACGGAAGCAATACATCCCGTTCCAGTCCGCAGTCCATGAACGCGCCAAAACTGCCCACACTGGCTGCCTTTAGCAGTCCGATCTGGCCGACTGTCAGCTTTGGCTGATTCACGGTGGCTATTTTCCTGTCCTGGGAATCCCGGTAAATAAATACCTCGATGGAACCACCCGCCTTCAGGGTATCCGGTACCTGCTTGCGCGGCAACAGCACAGTTTCCTCCGGGTGCTCTTTTTCTCCCAGATAAACTCCAAAATCCTTACTGCGGATCGCCGTTAAGGTCTGCCATTTTCCTATCTCTATCATATATTATCCTTTCCTTTGTAAGTTTCCGCATCGTCCAGAATAAATTCTGTGCTGACATGCATATCATCCGCTTCATCATAAAATGCAACAAAGCAATGGTTCTCCTCCCATGCCCGTTTTACGACCAGAATATCTCCTACCTTAACCTGCTTCCGGTAGTCCACCCGGATCCGCATTACCTTTCCTGCCTCTGGTATATAATCAGAAGCAATATCCACATACATCGCATTATTCATATGCTGATACATATCAGCCAGATGACGATTCACCGGAACCCGGTCTACCTCTTCCATTCCTGTCGGAAGCTGTATCTTCCTTGGCAGATACTCCATATCCAGTTTTGCTTCCACTCCATAGCCTGCTGCTTCTTCTTCTGGCACCCGTACCGGCTTCATTTCCTGAATGTCCGTATGAAGCCAGATTGCATATGCTTTCACCAGAACTTCTCCCCCGGAAGAGAGCATTTCATAATTCCGGTAACCGAAAGCCCCTTTGAAATCATAAGGCCAGGTACGGATCGTCAGACGTTCATCATAGCCGGGCAGCCGAATAATATCAATCTGCCACGATGTCAAGAGCCATGCCAGATTTCTTGGCCTTAAATAAGGGATGCCGATCCCCAGCGACTCGGAATGCTCAATGCTGGAATCCTGAAAATATTTCGGCAGCTCATACAATCGCAGCCTGTTATTTGTGCCGATATCACTAAACCGGACCCGTACGGATATCTCATACATATAACATCACTCCTGAATTCATTTCGCTTTATTTACCTTCTCTTTCTTTTCCTTTTTCACCGGCTTATCCCATTTCAATATCTTTTGACGGATAAATCCCCGTTCCGCTTCATCTGCCGGTGAATATCCAAGCTCCTGCAGATATGCAACGGAATTTGTCACATCCAGAATAGAAACCTCCTGATGCCGCTTCCGGAAATCATATCCCCGGTACACATCCAGTACAACATATATATCTTTGCTGCGGCGATCGGGACTTGGCATGACGGTCTTTACCGTCCAGTCCTCAACAACATCCTGTTCCTTCGGTAATTCTCCTGCATTCATTTCCATTCGCTTTATATACAGGTTATCCGTATCACAGATTGCCCACGGAATAATATAAATTAATCTGCTCATCTATATATCTCCTTTGTATCCGTATTATTATACAGGATTGTAGCCGCTTTGTCATATTATTTTTGAAAAATATGTAAATTCATTTGCTCCCGAATTCTTTTTTGAAACTTTTTAAAAAAGGACTTGCATTATTTTTAATCATCATGTATAATAGCAATGTTCTGAGTGATGGGATATCGCCAAATGGTAAGGCACTGGATTCTGATTCCAGCATGTGTAGGTTCGAATCCTGCTATCCCAGTAAAAGACTTGTGATCATTGTCACAAGTCTTTTTTTGTCTGTCATACACACTTACGGCTCTGTCTCATTCCGTCGGCTTATACTGCCGCCACATGGCTTCCGCTTCATTCCGGATCTGCTCTACCAACTCCTTCGGTTGCAGTACCCTGGCCCCGGATCCAAATTTTAATACCCAGCGAAGAACCTCTGTCGTAATTGCCGTCTCTTTCTCAAACAGCAGTCCTGCTTCATTCTCTGTCAGCCGGTCTGCCCGGTGCGCCTCATACTCTTTCACATATCGTCCGCTTTCGGGATCAAATTGTATTACCAGCTTCTCCTTGTTCTTTCCGCTCAGATAGATAAATTTATTCTCCTGTGATCTCTCATGATAATCCTTCGGTATCTGAAACTCCTCCCTTAACACTCTCGCCTCCTGAATTCTGGACAGACGAAAGGTACGAAGCTCCTGCCGAAGCTCACAATATCCCTCAACACAAAGATACTGATCGATCAGAATCAGACTATAGGGATGTATAATCCTTCTGGTCACTTCATCCCCGTTCCAGCTATGATAGCATATCTCGACCTTTGCCTGCTTTTCAATCGCTGTCGTAATGATATGTTCCATTTCCGGATTCACATCCCGATTCTTCCATTCGTTTCCGTCCGCAATGCGGATGGATTTGCTTAACGCTTCTATATGCTTTCGATTCAGATTTCCTGTATTGGCAACCATCTTCCGGAGCATTTCTCCTGCTGCAACCCCCATGATCGTATGCTCATACTGCTCTGCCAGCCGCTGCATGAAAGAAATCGCCATTAGATCCTGAATCGTTAAATCCACATTTTCCATACTGAATTTTCGCGCCAGAAAATAGGTCTTTCCATTCCGTTCCTCTTCCTCGATCGCATAACTAAGAGATAACTCATCAATATCCCTGTTTATGGTTCTTTTGGTCAGAACCACATCCCACTTCTTTAGCTTTTCTACAATTTCATCTGCCGTATATCCAATCGGATTCTGAGATAGCAAAGATAGTATGTATATCTGGCGTTCTGCAACTGTAATCTCCTTTTCATGATTTGCCATTGCGCTTCCTCCCTGATTTTCTATAAATAATACTTTCTGTCGTAGCTTTTACTTATTGAGAATGCATACCTTCTCTTTTGCCTTCGCACAAAAGGAATGGCATACGGACGGACAAGCCTCCCCGTATACCATTCCCTTCGCCGCAATGCAGTACCAATACTGCACTCATTGTTACATATTAAGAAAGATGGAATACAGGGATTCCATCTTATCATAACTGATTTCTTCCTATTCTACAATGCGATTAAAGTAATACTTTCCGTCAGCATCTGCTCCGGTTAAACCAAACCGCTTATAGCTGATCACACCGGTACGTCTCGTAATATCTCCCTCCACCTGAGGATCAAACACATATTCCGTACCTTCAATACGAACGACCGGCCAGTAATGCTCTACACTTCCGCCACGGGAGGTTGCCGTACTTCCATAATATAAATCCACCTCATAGCCCAGTGATCTTGCCACATACATAAATGCAGAAGACCAGTTATTGCAGGCACCATAACCGTCCCGTAAAAAGGCAGTTGCCCATGCAACAGACTTTCCTCCGGATCCATAACTATAATTATAGTTATAAGCATAATCATAATTCCGGACCATATAATCATAGCAGGCCCGTAGCTGTTCGCTTCGGCACATCTCCGGTGTTACAGCGTTCTGAATCAATTCCTGTACCAATGAATCCAGATAAACATCGCCCGAATTCCGGACATCACACTCTGCATAATCCAGTATTCCATTCAGATCTCCCTTTGCGATAGCATCAGCCAGCAGTTCCGCCCTCTGCTGTTCCAGTTCCGCATACGTATTCTCTGCCTCAATTAACCGGCTTGCATCAATATATTCCCTTGCTCCGTTGGATGCATTCTCATATAATGCTCTTGCTTCCTGAAGCTCATATAAGCTGGATAAGGAAATTGCATCAATTCTGCCAATTACAGTTGCAACTTCCTCCGCCTCCAGTCTGGCGGTCAGATCAGCCTCTATCGATGAGAGAGAACTGTTCATTGTCACCATCGTCTGACAATCTATCTCGATCACTCTGTGATTATCCATATAATTGGTAATTGCAACTAAAACGCCTGCTGCTGCAACAACAACACCTGCTGCAATCCCGTTCCGTAATGAAATCTTCATATCAATCTGCCACACATTCCCTGTCACCGGTAACAATCACTGGCGATAAGGAATTCATCTCCTTAAAACATAATTTCTTAATATCATGTAACGGAATTGTAACATATTGACAATCTCTATGCAACAACTTTTTTGTTTATTTTAAATTTCTGCCATTAACGGGGAATTATCCCTATTTCCCAATTAATTTGTCAGCGAAATATAATAGGGACAAATATCTGCATATTCCTTATCCTTTAAGCGAAATCCCCCGGGAATCGTACCCAGCTGCTGAAAACCAAGCTTCTCATATAAGTGTCTGGCATTCAGATTCGTTGCGACGACTGCATTAAACTGTAAAATCCGGAATCCAAGGGCGCATGCCTGCTTCATACAATCCTGTACCAGTCGTTCTCCGATATGCTGTCCCCTGTTTAAAAAGGATACGGCATAACTTGCATTGCATATATGACTGCATCGTCCAACATTATTGGGATGCAGAATATATAATCCCAAAACAGAACCAGCTGCTTCATCCGCTGCAACACCACAATAGCTTTGAGATGCAAAGAATTCCTTACCTGATTTTACAGTCAGACACTGCTCCTGTGGAAATGCAATTCCTTCGTTTACTACTTCATTCCAGATCCTTATCATTGAGGAAATATCTTTTTCCTCGTACTGTCTGATGATTACACTGCTTTCCATTTTCCTCCCTCATAAAGAAACATGATCCATCTACAACGCTTTTCCATGTAATAATTCAAATGTCCATTGCATTTACTTCAATCGGTACAGAATCTCTTCAAAGCATACACCATCTTCTGAAGGAATATCCCGCTCATTCGTAATGACCATACAATCCTTAATAAAACGTACTGCCTTTCGTACAGATTCTGTAAACGCCACCTGGTTAACAGCATCTGCTGCTATAATGGAGGAAAATATATCTCCGGTCCCGGCCCGCTCCTGCGCAACCCGCTTACTCCGGATAATGGCTCTGGCTCCATCCCGTTCATATACTACATTTCCCAGGTATCCTCCCATGACCACGCCGGAGATAACGACTTTTTCCGCACCTACATGGCTGAGCTTTTCTGCCATGGCGTATAGCTCCTTCACAGTCCAGCCCTCGTGACGATAAGGTGTATCCGTCAAAAAGCAACACTCTGTCAGATTGGGTGTCAAAATATCTGCATAAGAAACCAGTCGTTTCATCTCCCGTCGCATATCCTCGGTATAGGTGGAATACAATGCTCCATTATCTCCCATAACCGGATCTACAATCACCTTCGTTTGTTTTCCGCGGAATTCCTGAATAAATTCCTCTACGATCTGTATCTGTTCTCTGGAACCCAGAAAACCGGTGGCAATTCCTTCAAATTCCAGCCCCAGTTGTTTCCAGTTTTGAATATATTCCCGCATCTTCCGGGTATAATCATCAAAAAAATAATGCTCGTATCCTGTATGATTGGAGAAGATGGAAGTCGGAAGCGGACAACATTGGATCCTCATATGGGAAATAATTGGCAGAGCAACTGTGATCGAGCAGCGTCCAAAGCCCGAGATGTCATTGATCACCGCTATTTTCTTTTGATTGTTATGTGAATTCTTCTTCATCTCTTATCTTTATCCTGTTCCTGTTGGCATTCAATTTCTTATATCCTTCTATCTCTTCTGTCCGACTGATGGCTCGGGTTGGAAGAAGCAGGAAAAGAATATAAGAAAAGCCTAGTGAATTCCACTAGGCTTAGCTTCTGCGTGCTAGAGGATTCGAACCCCCGACCTTTTGGTCCGTAGCCAAACGCTCTATCCAGCTGAGCTAAGCACGCATACAACTTATGTTGTACGTTAAATACTGACACCGCCAGCACTCAACGTGATATATGATAGCAAAAAAACAACTGACTGTCAAGCATGGAAAGCAAAATAATATACATTACATCAAATACTTATTCCTCAATCAGCAAAAATGCTTTATAGAATTCCAGTTTCATTGCATTTTCATGCCCAACTGCCCATCCTTCCAATTCATATAATATCCCATCATCATAATCCATGACCGCATAGAATTCGTACGTTATTATTGTTTCCTCCTCTCCTGTCGTCACACAACTGTTTCCACAATAATAAATTGTATACCCTTCCAGCTCGGTCTGATGCAGATCCGTTATGGATAAATCCCAGGCTTCTCTTTTTTGTTCCAGTCTATCCTCTGCCCGGGTGCCTTCTGCAACCGGTTCCAATCTAATCGTCACATAAATATTGTTCCCATCTGATACATTCTCTGATTTCTCAATCCAGACATAATTCTGCTCATAGCCATTCTCATCATCATAATTCCGGGTTTCTCCATCCTGATAAAATCCCTCCGGAATTCCATAAGCTGCTATTCGTTTCCCCTGTTCATCCGATATTGTGGCTTCTGATTTATATATCCGTTCTCCCGGTTTCGTCTGTAATAATAACATATCCTGGTAAGTAGTATCTTCCCGGTCTGTCTCACTTGCGGTTTCCATAATGGAAGCCGCAAGTTCCAATACTTCCTGCTCCGTTTTCGCAGATGCGTCCAGAATAACCCGCACACAATGCTCCCTGCCTGCAGCAGCAAATATGGCATATTGAATCTTTCCGTTAAACTCAACTGTAAAATACAGATACTCCTTTCCTCTGATCTGTTCTTCCATTATCCCGGTACGGCATATATAGCCTGCCTGCTCTGCTTTATCCTGCAGATGCTCTGTCGGCAGTTCTTCAAACACTTCCTCTGTTACCCGAAGCAGCATTGAAAAATCTTTATCATTGTAGATTAGCAGTCCGGAAGTCTCATGGGGATAACAGGTATATTCTTTTGGCACTGCAAAAGCAATACCGTTCGTTACCACAGAATTCACAAATTCATCCTCTTTTCCTGTCTCCTCCCTTCTGCTTCCAAATAAAAGAACAGACATAAGAATCTGCAACAGTATTCCAATACCAAATACTGCCCAGATGAATTTATTTGTTTCCTGCTTCATTTCTCTTCCTCATCTCCAGACATAATAATATAAGCAGTACCAGTAAGATTCCGATTGTCATTACCGGAAACAATATAGTCTTTGCATTATAGTTCAGCCGGATTCCTTTCACTGCGTCTTTATAATAACAAAATCCCCAGTCATTTTCCCGAATTCCTTCTGCATCCAGCCATAGAATCTGTTCCATATAGCTTCCATCCTCCCGGGGTACAACCACCTTTGCCTTCGTATACTGCTCATATACTGTATCAACATAATAATTTACGGTATCATTTTTTCCACCCCAGTTTTGATGGAACAGCAGGCCTGTCAGAACGATACTGTTGATCACCAGTAAACTGCAGATTAATAATATGGCAAGCCAGAGAAATAAAGACCGATTCCCTGCCGGTATCGGCATAGTCCCGGTATCGGCTTTGCATTCTGTCAATTCTTCCAGGTCATTCTCTGCTACTTCCCCTTCCGGATGCGTCTCCTCACCTTTCAACAGGTAATCCAGACTGACTTTATATAGTTCTGAAATACAAAACAACTTATCAATATTCGGAAAGGTCTGATTTGTCTCCCACCTTGATATTGCCTGTCTGCTGACACCCAACTGCTCTGCCAGCTCCTCCTGAGTCATGTCAAATCTTCCCCTTAACTCCATCAGACGTTGTCCAATATACAACTGTTTCTCATTTCCGGTTTCCTGCTTCTGCATTTTCTCTCTAAATTCCTGCCTTTCTTCTATGTCATATATGGAAAATAGCATTTTTCACAATTTTACGCTAGCACCTTCCCGTTTCAATTGCGCAACTTTTAGTTGCCTGCAACAAATATGTTATAATGCAAACAGGGAACAGACACACCGCCCATTCCCCATCATACACAGGATTTTCATTTCGCCCTATTTTAATATGCTGACACGCTTTCTTTTCTTATACTGATAAAGCTGAGCGTCCGCCTGTTCCAGTTCATAGGAAATATCTACCTCGCTGGAACAGATAAAAGATTTCATTCCTATGCTCATGCTAACATAATAGGCTTTTTCATTCTCCTGATTCATTGCTTCTGTAATCTCATCTATCTTTTGGCGCAATAATGCTTCTCCATCTGCGAGATCTGTAATAAGATAGGCACAGAATTCATCGCCGCCAATTCTCCCTACCTCTCCGACTCCTTCCATACCATGAATTGCATCGCGAAGGATCTGTCCGATCAGGCGAAGAGCATAATCTCCTTCCTCATGTCCAAACTGATCGTTTACCAGCTTCAGATTATTCATATCTGCATATACTGCAATAGCATTTCTTCCCCCGTTTGATTTTAATATAACACTACGCTTCATGCTGTCCAGAAATCCCCGGCGGTTGTAAATCTGTGTTAATTCATCTACCTTAGATATCTCCTCCAGAATAGAATTCTTCTCCTGTACCTGTTGAAGACTCTCCTCCAGCGCAGCCGCCATCTGATTCTTCTTATGAAGCAGCTTGTTGGTTTTTAATGCATTCGAAATCTGATACGATAGCTGACCAATATAACCGAAATATTCTTCCTTTACATCCCAGATCAGGAACCCATACTGAATCTCACCAGCATACAGCAACGTAACGACCTTTATTTCCGGCTGATCAGTTTTTATATATTTATTGGAAAATATCTGTTCGAACGGGATTCTCTGTTCATCCGGTTCAATCTCCTTAATATCCTCCATGTCAACCGGATAATAGTAAATCGGCATAGGCTGGTAAACGATATCCGGTATTCTGGCCCGGGGTTCCCGATAATATGCCCGTAATCTGGCATCCTCGGGTCTTTTCCATTCCTGTCCCCGTTTATATTCAATCTTTTCAGTAAAAGTATAGAAATAAACACTCTGAATATTCATCTTACACAGGCTGTTCAGGATCATAAAATATATCTTGCTGTTCTCTTCCTCATAATTTAATATATTCCGGGAAATTGCCACAAGCGTATGATTTAAGGAATCTAAATTAGCCTGTATGCTCAAAATATCCTGATGCGTCTCCGTATGCATTAATTCCACGCATCCACAGGATTCTCGTACTACAAATGAGGTTTCTACCATTAAATTGTGCGTCTCTCCTGCCAGCACCTTTTCACACAAGCCTACCGCCTTATATCCAAGCAATGCCGGATCAGCCTTTACCGTTGTCAGGCCCGGCTTAATCTTGCTGGAATAAGGAGCATCATCAAAGCCAAGAACTGCTATATCTCTTCCAACTCTCATATTCCTGGCTGCCAATACCTGATAAGCACCATAGCACATCATATCATTCGCACAGATCAGTGCATCTATTTCCGGATATTCATCCAGCAGATTCTCAACCACTCTGGTACTACCGGCTGAAAAATCTCCCTCCACTATCCTGTACTGATCCGGAGCAATACCATTCTGCATCATTACCTGTTCAAAAATCCGCTGTCGCTCTACTGCATCAATATTATTCCGGGGACCACTGACATAGCCGAAATGCTGTTTGTGATGCTCCTGGATCAAATGCTCAATTCCTAACGATATTCCAGAACGGTTATCAAAATTCACACAGGAATATCCATCGATCATATCCGATATCAAAATAACCGGAACGGTTATCGTTTCCAGAAAACGATGCTTATCTTCCATACTTAGCTGGGAGCCGATATTTCCTAAATTAATAATTGCAATATCAATACTTTTCTCCGTAATAAACTGAAACAGACAATTATGCTGATACGCATAATCATCCTCAAACACAGGACTGATCCGTGAATCCAAAAAGCTTCCTGGGAAAATATAGAGATTATATCCCTTTGCCCTTACTGCCCTGATTGCTCCCTCACACAGGGTATTCGTATATGGATCTTCAAATTCACTGATAAATAATGCAATGTTCAACCGTTTCATTCAACCACCCCAGCTTTTCAAATCCGGTTTCCAAATCCTTCTATATAGTATTTTACAATATTATGATTCATTTGCCTACATCTTTTTTCACAAAGTTCAGCCATGCAAAACCCAAAAGATATGAGCGGGCAAGTTTACTTGGCCAGGCGCAATATCTTTGGGTTTTATCTGGCGCTCTGCCAATAAGCGAAGGTTACGCTGCGACGCAGCGGATAGGCAGCAACGCTGCCAAACCTGAGCTTGCATGGCTGAACTTTTCCTTCCAGCCATGCAAAACCCAAAAGATATGAGCGGGCAAGTTTACTTGACCAGGCGCAATATCTTTGGGTTTTATCTGGCGCTCTGCCAATAAGCGAAGGTTACGCTGCGACGCAGCGGATAGGCAGCAACGCTGCCAAACCTGAGCTTGCATGGCTGAACTTTTCCTTCCAGCCATGCAAGCCCGTGATATTTCAATCTACGGACTTTAGTGATTCGGCCATATTTACCCGTTCCAGCTTAAGGGACATAACCCAGTTTACACAATAATGAAATGCAAAGGTCAATAATATACTGTAAAGATAGCTAAGCGGGCGGATCCGGATATCAAATTCTACCATATCTACCTGTATCTGATTTATTACAAAATGATGAAGCAATACGCCGAAACCAAGACCAATCAGAATGCCAATCCCGGTTAATACCATATTCTCCCGAAATACATAAGCTTCTGTCTCTTTTCGAAAAAAGCCAAGCACCTTAATGGTCGCAATCTCTCGAATCCGTTCAGTAATATTAATATTCGTCAGGTTATAAAGAACAATAAATGCCAGTGCTGCTGCACAGATTATTACCAGCACCACAACATAATTCAGACTTCCCATCATATTACCCAGTCGTTCTCTGGTATCCTGGTGAAGCGTTATGAATGATACCTGGTTCTCTTTCATGATCTCAGCAGCAGTCAGATGTAAATCTGTTTCCGTCTTCATATTCACATAGATTGTCTTATATTCCGGTTCCTCGTCAAAAGCTTCCCGATAAGTATCCGGTGAAAGAAAGACATAATTATAAACATAATTTTCAAAAACTCCGGCAACTGTCACCCGGATCTCCCGCATAGCTTCATCCCGCAATCGTATCTCATCTCCGACTTCTATATGAAACCGGTCAGCCAGTCCTGAATTGATCACTGCCTGTCCATCCGACGGAAATGCTACAGGTTCCTTTTTCTTTGTATGAAAATTAATATAATCCTTTATTTCCTCCGGATGCTCCGGGATCACCAGATTTACAGACTTCACATTCTCTTCAAAGGTCAGATCCCAGGATGTCTCACTAACATACGCATAATTCTCCGTGAGAGAATCCAGTTTCCTGGTCAATGTATTATCCGTTGTACTGTCCATGGCCGCCTTAACACCAATACTTCCATCCAGAATCTGTATTTCTTCATACTGCATAGCAGCAAAATCTGCTATGGAATCCTTAATTCCAAACCCTGTCAATAACAGAGCAGTGCAGCCACTGATACCGATTATCATCAT
Source organism: uncultured Lachnospiraceae bacterium (assembly GCA_910587045.1). Lineage (GTDB taxonomy): Bacteria > Bacillota > Clostridia > Lachnospirales > Lachnospiraceae > CAG-632. The sequence goes on from CAJULG010000001.1 coordinate 586,142, forward strand.
AAATAAGCGTTTCTTATATCGGAAAATATTACGCAATGATACTTTATGAAGAAATTTCAGTCGTCTCCAGATAAACGGTATCTGTTCTAACAGTACCCGCTTTCCGGCTCTCGGAGCCTTGGCGCGCATCAGACTGGCTGCTGTCTCTGCCATTTCATGATGACAGGAAAAATAAGTAGTTCCCATTGAGCAAAGAACCGATACCAACAGTACAAAACCGGCCAGTCCCCAGTTAAACAGATAGCTCAGATCCATAGTCAGATACATCATTCCATATGCTTTCCATATAACCTGCGGAAATACATAGATTCCACTGGCATAACCAATGATACAGCCGATCAACGCCGCACTACCGGAATAGAACATGAATTTCCCCATTATGGCTGCCTCGGAGTATCCCAGTGCCTTTAAAACACCTATTTGTGTACGTCGTTCCTCCACCATACGATTCATCGTAGTCATACATACCAGAGCGGCTACCAGTATAAAGAAGATTGGAAATATTTTTGCAATGGCATCTATAATCGAGGAATCATTCTCAAAACAAGCATAACCGATATTTGCACTGCGGTCTAATACAAAAGTATCGGGCATCTCAAGACTGGCAAGCTCAGTCTCTGCTTCTGCCAGCTCTGCTTCTGCTGCCTTCACGTCCTTTTCAGCCTCTGAAAGTTCAACCTCCGCATCCAGTAATTCAGCCTCAGCCTCCTGAATCCTTGCATAAAACGCCTGACGTCCGGTTTCATAATCCCGCCATCCCTGCTCTGCTTCCAATTCCCCTTGTCTTAACTCTGCCTCCTTTCCGGCTAATTCCTCCTTTCCGGCTTCCAGACGGTTTCTTCCTGCCTCCAGTTCCTGTTTTCCTTGGATAACGGCTGATTTTCCCTGCTCTATTTGTATATGGGCAGTTGCCAACTGGAACATCTGAGGCGCAGACTGCCACTGCTGTTGCAACTGTGCAAGTTGTGCTTCATCTGCCTGCAGAATACTCTGTTCTAATTGAGATAGAAGCTGCTGCTGTTCTCCGGTAAGCTGCTGCCAGGCTGCATTCCATTCTGTCTCACTGTCGAGCAGGGTCTGTTCCTGCCCGCTCAGTATCAGATCCTGCTGATTCAGTTCTGTTTCACTCTTTTCCAGACTTTCCTGTGCAGCATTCCATTCCTGTCTGCCTGCTGCCAATGCCTGATCTGCCTCCTGAAGTTCTCTGTATGCAAGCTGAAGTTCTGCTTCCCCCTCCTTACGCTGACGCTCCAGTTCCTCTCTTCCCTCCGCTATCTGGTTCTCTGCATCTGCCAATTCCGCCTTTCCAACTGCCAGATCTGCGCGACCCTGTTCCAACTCTTCCTCTGCTTCATCCAGGATAGATTGATAACGGATATCTGCCCGATCACCAACCATTTCCTCCCATACCTTTTTCTTTCCCTTTATAAAATTCTGATAATCAGAAGAATAAATTTCATAATCCTGTCGGAAACAGATAAACACATCCGTATAATACTCACAATCAAAGGTCTCTGGCGGAAAATATACAAATCCATCAACCTTACCGGTGCCTAAAGAGGTAGTTCCACGTTCAAAATTCAGATAATAAGAGGAATCTACCGTTCCCACTATCAGGAATTCCTGTTCTGTGAATACCTTGCGGGTATCCCCCTCATTGGAAGTGGTTAAACACAGTTTCCCTCCCGGTTTCACCCCCAGCCTGGAATCAATCACACATTCTCCGGCCGATTCCGGCATACGCCCGGTAACAAGTCGAAGGCCATTGATGGTCGTCGGAATGGAATGACTCTTTAATACCACCTCATTATCTCCGATTCCCGAATAAAGTGCATCAAATACATACATCCCCTCTACATGGTCTACATCTGCCTCTTTTGAAAAAAAGTCTATATCCGCTTCCTCAAATCCAAGTGTAGACAACAGATGGAAGTCATAAAAATTCTTTTCATTTAAAAATCGGTCAACCGTATCAACCATGGCCTGTCTGGTAATCTTCAGACCGGAAAAAAAACCGACTCCAAGGGCCACAATCGCCATAATTGCAAAAAATCTCCCAAGACTCCCCTTGATTTCCCGTATGGTTGTCCGTCTCAGCATTGATCTCATCCGACACCTACCATTCTATATCCTCTACATTAACAATATTATCATTCTGAATCATACTGGCAACCATTCCACTCTTTACCGTAATAATCCGGTCTGCCATGGCAGTAATTGCCTGATTGTGTGTAATGACCAGCACCGTCATTCCTGTATCCCGACAGGTATCCTGAAGCAGCTTTAAAACCGCCTTACCTGTGTTATAATCCAATGCCCCTGTTGGTTCGTCACAGAGAAGCAGCTTAGGATTCTTTGCCAACGCTCTGGCAATGGCAACACGTTGCTGCTCCCCGCCGGATAACTGAGCCGGAAAGTTTGCCATCCGCTCCTCCAAACCTACCTGCTTCAGTACCGTAGCTGCATCCAGGGGATTCTTGCATATCTGAGCTGCCAGCTCCACATTCTCCAGAGCAGTAAGATTTTGCACCAGATTATAGAACTGAAATACAAACCCTACATCATATCTCCGATACATAGTCAACTGCTTTTTATTGAATGCTGAAATCTCCTGGCCGTCCAAATTCACCGATCCTCCGGTCAACGTATCCATTCCGCCTAATATATTTAATATAGTTGTCTTTCCTGCACCGGAAGCTCCAACGATCACACAGAATTCTCCCTGTTCAATCTCAAAATTCACATCGCGCAGTGCATGTATCTCCACCTCACCAGAACGATACGTCTTTTTTACATTTTTAAACGTAACAAATGCGCACATACTCTGCTCCTTTCTCCGTCCTATTTCTTAAATATCTCCTCTTTATTCTAACACCATTCATTCCCCGATAACATTAAATTTTAATGAATAATGAAAAAAGCAGAAGACCTTTGCCATATTAGCAATGTCTCCTGCTTACTATTTGAATTCAATTCCACTTTTTCTGATCGCTATCTATCTCTATCACTGCTTCCTGCCTGTAACCAGAAAACTGATCATAGCAAATACTCCTAATGTACCTATCCAGATCAAAAGAACAGAATCTCCTGTCTTAGGTGTATTCTGTTTCTGTACATTTGTGCTGGCGGCAGTCGTCGAATTCCCGGAAGTTCCGGCAGATGTTCCTGTTGTTCCTTCCGTCTCTGATGACTGTCCGGTTTCTGTCGTTAACTGCTCTGTCGTTCCTTCTGATTCTGTTGTTGCTTCGGTTGGAGCGGATGTCTCTACCGGTTTCTCAGTCGTAACCGGAGCTTCCGTTGTAATCGTTGCAGGTGCCTGCGTTGTTGCTTCCGTAGTCGGCGGTGTAAGATCGATCATCTCTGATATTCCCACGATTACCTGCATTTTTGCAGTTGTACCAGTATTATAATTATAATACAGCTTATCTCCCACCTGTAATGCCGCCTGAGATTCCATCCTCCCGTTACTGTTATTGTATTCATAAGGACTTCCTATACTGTCCAATGCCTCAAAACAAGTCTTATCAAAATCAGAAAATACTGTCAGATCTACATAATAGCAGTCTCCATCATAGTACAAAGGTGCCAGTAACTCCTGATCAGAAAAACTGCTCATTTTCAGATTAATACTGGCATTATGGCTTAAATCCAGTGATGTCAACTGATTTCCTTCACAATTCAATACCAACAAACCTGTCAAGCCGCTGACATCCAGGCCGGTCAATTCATTATTTCGACATTCGATCATATACAGCTTCGTTAAACTGCCTACATTCAATTCACTGATCAAACAATCGCTGCAATCTAAAATCTCCAGAAGGACTGCATCGCTTATATCCAGTTTCTTTATTGAAGTATTGGCACAGTCAACGTTCTTTAACCGGGTTAATCCGCTAAGATCCAATTCACTTATGGACGTATAATCACAGATCAAGGTTTCTAATGCTTCTGCTCCATTTACTTTTAATTCTTCGATTGCGGCTCTGCTGCAGGTTAAGTTTTTTAAGCTGCTCAAACCAGTGAGATCCAGCTTTTTAATATATGTATAGGAACATAGTAGATTCTCTAACTGACTCATTCCGCTTATATTCAATTCATCTATAGAGGTAGATGAGCAGCTAATAGATTTTAATGAGGTCAGACCAGCTACATTTAATGTAGTAAGATTTCTTGCGCCGCTTACTTCAATACGTTCCAATTTTGTATTACTGCTTAAATCAATCGTTACTGCTTCGCATGTAACACTATAATTGATCAAAGAGAATTCTGTGATCCCTGTAAAATATTCAATACCTGCCCAGTCCTTTACAGACATTCCCTGAGATGATTGAGTAAACGTAGAAATCGTAGTAAGCTTTTCTACAGTCGCTCTTTCAGTTGCTGATAGATTAGAATCATGATCCTTATCATAGGTATTCAGCACCCACTGCCGAAGCACCGGATCCGGAAAGGTCGATTCATTGATCGGAACCTCTCCCGCCCTGGAATTCCCATTTGCATATACTGCACTTATGGATCCTCCAGCAGCCAGACCAAATACGATCACACCGGCAATTCCCATACAAAGCTTTCGTATCCCGTTCTGTAACCTCATATTCTTCCTCCTTATCTTCCGTTCATCCACCCCGACTTACACAAGTGATGTACAAATAAATTTACTTCTCATGTAGCATATATCTTCCGATATCATTAATCAAGAAACGGGAAATTGCATTTACGCAACTTTTTGTAACAGAAGCAATATGTTCCGCTTTTTCATACCTTTTCCCCTTACAAACACTCCCCTTTTTTATCCTTCATACTTATATGCAAAACGGATCATCCTAGTTCAGATCATTTTTTTGAAAGTATATGGATCCAATTACAAGGGCCGCCACACCTACCGTAACGGATACTCCTATGGTCTGAGTGATCATAGCTGTTCCTACAGATGACTGATATAAGATCGGTCCGGCTTCATGCAGGACAGAGGACGCATTCTCCTGGAAATTTAACAAATCAAGACAATTCCACACAGCGAGAACCACCGGATTGGCGTCCGCAAACCAATCGGGGAATTGTGTCTGCGCCATCGGAAGAAGCATTTGCAGATAGCCGGCCAGAAAGCCCACCAGATAAGTAACATAAGGATTCTTTGTTAAAATTGTGAAAAGTGCCAATTCACAGCATATACGAAACAGGGAAATAAAAATCAGAGTATACCGAAGCAGTATCCCCTGCATTTCCATAGCAGTTCCCCAGCCCGATATTACTGTGATGATACAAGGGAACAGGATCATGATCAAAAGTGTACCTGTCATTCCTGTGACCATTGCCACAATGAATCGGCCAAAAAAGACTTCATTCCGGGAATGCCCGGAGAGAATTTCGTAGTTCAGGGTTTTATCCATAAAATCCTTTCCCATTGCATTCGCCATAATTATCATTAAAAACAGCAGGCTGCTTATACAGTACATACTACCTATATTTGCAACCACATAACTTCCGCTGAGTGTTTCACCGGCATCCTCCACCACGATTCCAAAGCTGAACACTGCATTTAAAGCTATGGTAAAGAACAATACAAACCATGTCACTTTATCTCGAACCAACTGGTAAAACTGCGCCCGAATGATATTCCACATCTGCCTCACCTCCAATCAACGTCATATAGTACTGTTCCAGATTTTCTCCCCCCATACTTAAACTCAGAGGCAGCACTCCGTTCTCATACAAGGTTCTGGAAACCAATGCAATGTCATCTAAGAGTTCAAACAAGCGAATACTTCCATCCTCTTCTACCGCAATCCTTTCTACCTGTAATCTCTCCTGAAGAATTGCCAGCGCCAGTGCATCCTGATCCGTATGAATGTGGAGATAACTTTGACATTCCCGTTCTAATGCATCCCGTGTCAGATGTTTTACTATACTGCCATTTACAATAAATACATAATCATCACACATTAATGAAAGCTCACTTAATATATGAGATGAGATCAGAATGGTCACATCCTCCTTTTTATTCAGTTGTAAGAACAGCTCTCTCAATTCTACGATCCCCTCCGGATCCAAACCGTTAACCGGTTCATCCAGTATCATTATCTCCGGTTTGGATAGCAGCGCATTGGCAAGTCCAAAACGCTGCCGCATACCTAAGGAATATTCTTTCAGACGCTTTTTTCCTATCTTAGAGATCGGCAAACCCACGAGTTCCATCACTTCATCAATACGGTTTTTTCCGGGTATTCCTTTTTGCAGTCTCTGTTTTTCCAGATTCTGCTGTGCAGTCAGATCCAGCTTTGCATATGGAGTTTCTATCATAATGCTCATCCGCTCTCTTGCCTTGACCAACTCCTTTTCTGTTCTGCTTCCATAAATGGACATAGAGCCTGATGTAGGTATCACCAGCCCTCCCAGCATCTTCATAATGGTCGTCTTTCCTGCACCATTGGGCCCGATCAGACCACAAATACTGCTTCGCTTCACCTGAAATCCTGCCTCACGCACTGCAATCTGCTTCTGATACTGCTTTGTCAGATTCTGCACATCAATAACTATCGGTTCATTCACACTATTTTCTCCTTTCTGTTCCCTTTACTATAGAGGTAATTCAACCTTTCATTGTTCTACTCTTTCCACCTTAGGGCAAAAAAATAAAGAAATCCTTAATTTCAGAAATTTCTTTATTTTTTCTCCATCATTATTAACTTTAATCGTATTACCAGTTCATTTTCATTCCGACATGCACTTACTTCTGCTCCCTGTTTCTCTGCCAGCAGCTTAACTACATATAATCCCAGCCCCGCCCCCGGCTTACTGCGGGAATTGTCCGCCTTATAAGAGCGAAGAAACAGACGTTCCGGATCCACATCCTCCGGATCCTCTATTGGATTAATAAATTCTACAATACAGGCCTGTTCTTCCTCATATACACGAAGGAAAAAAGTTCCTTTTGCATATTTGACAATATTTCCCAACAGATTGTCAAATATACGCTCTAATAGCTGTTCGTCTCCTCTGACAAATATGGTTCGTTCCGGTACATCTATCTGTGGTGTCAATCCCTGCTCCCGGATCAGCACCTCATGCTCTAACACAGCATGAAGCAGCAGACTTATAACATCCACCATACCAGTCTGTACCATGGCACCATCCGTTTCCAGCATGGATAATTCAAAGAACTCATCCACCATGTACTTTAGTTCCTCCACTTTTGTTTCGCAGATATGAAGATAGTGCTGTTCCCGTTCCGTAAAGCTTCCTTCCTCCCGCAATAAATGCAGATTCCCCTTTACCACCGTCAGAGGTGTCCTAAAGTCATGGGCAATATCAGTTACTGCCTGTTTGATGACACTCTCCTGATGTCTTAGTTCCCGTTTGCATTCTGTCTGATAATCCAGATTACGATTACACTCCTCTGCTAACCTTGTAACATCCTGATCAAATAAAGTAACCCGCACCTGCTTATTGTATGCCTCCCGACGGTTCTCCTTCAGTTCCCTGGTCATGCGTCGCAGCTCACGTTTTAACAACAATAGATAAATAAGCAAACCCATGCAACCCAGAACCAGGATTATTATGGCTAATTTCATACTCTTTCCATCCAGTTCCTTTCACTACGCTTTATCTCTAAGACCTCTCCGGCCAGCCGATAACCAATTCCCCAGACCGTCTCAATATATTCATTTTCCGGATCTGCTCGTTTCAGCTTGTTCCTCAGATTACTCATGTGCACATTTAAGGTATTATCCTCATAATAGTAAGGTTCCTGCCAGACTGCTTCATAAATATTTGCTTTGGAAAAGGTTTTTTTCGGATGCTCCATTAACAGCTGTAGAATTGCCAGCTCCTTTGCTGTTAATGCCAGCGGGATTCCTTCTATAGCGGCATGATTTTCCTCTGGATTCAATACCAGCTTGTGGATACAAAGCAGTCTTCCACTCTTATCCCTTTTTTCAGCCTCTGCGTTACTCCTGCGAAGAACCACCTCTATACGAACCAATACCTCATCCAGATCAAAGGGCTTCAGGATATAGTCATCAGCACCCATTCGCAATACCTCTATACGGGTTTCCAGATTTGATCTGGCAGAAAGACAGATAACCGGAACATCTGAATGTGTACGCAGTTCCTCAATCAGATCATTTCCACTCTTATAGGGCAGCATTAAATCCATTAGAATCAGGCTATATTGCCTGTCCTTAAGACAGACAGATGCATCTCTGCCATTATAGGCACATTCTATCTCATATCCGTGTCCGGATAAGAATTCCTCCAGCATGGAGCTGATTTCCTGATTGTCTTCTACTATTAATATTCGTTTATCATTCATTTTTGTATATCCTTCACCACAGTATGCTTAAGCCGGAATTGTTACGAGACCCTTCGGGCAACCAGTTTATTTGATGCATGCAGGTGTTTGGGAACGCCAGGATGCTCGTCCTCAAAAACATATGATTTAAACTGCAAAATCTCCCAATCATTATATAATTCTTTTATTTCGTTATCTTTTGCCAGACCAATCGCAAACGGTGCAATATCTTCGGATGCTGGCACGGTATCCGTGAATATCTGCATAATATGTATGCCGCCTAAACTGGTATTGGCTTTTGCCCTACTGATAAAAGCTTTCCAATCCGTTTTTTGTACAAAATGCAGAGTTCCAAAAGACATAACCATATCATATTTCTGCTCAAACTGATATGTTGTCAAGTCGGCAGTAAAGGCTTTTAAATGGACATTCTCCTTTCTGCATCTTTGCTGCAATTTTGCTATACCATGTTCTGAAATGTCAAAAGCATCAACATTGCAAAAACCCTGTTTTGCTAAATAAAATGCATTCTGACCTTCACCACATCCTATATCAATGATTTTCCACTCTTTGTTGAATAAATGTTCGAACTCTTTCAATGTTACATTCGGTTCGGCAGAAAAAGCAGTAATCGTTTCATCCTGATATGCTTTTTCCCAAAATGGCAACCATACTCTTTCCATCTAATAAACCTCCTGGCATAAATGACTTCTTCTAAATATCCAGTTAATTTTATATACGCTATCACATTTCTGTTTTTGTGTCAACCGTCTTTCTTTTGCTGTTTTCTGTTATGTCCAGTCTTTCCTTCTGTATAAAATTGCCCCGGCAATAATACAGATCAGCGTTAAGGAACCCAGGATAAGTAATTCCATTCCATGCTGCTTGAGACTGTCTCCGGAAAAAACCCCCTGCATTAAATCAACCGCATAGGTCATCGGCAAACAATCAGAGATTCTTTTTATGCTATCAGGAAACATCATATCCGGCATTGTTGCACCGGACAGGAACAGCATGATGAAGTAACAAAGATAGCAAAGCAACGTTGTACTTCTGGAATCCTGTCCGATCGCTGTGAACAGAAACCCCATGGAAAACATAGCAGCAATGGAAAACAGCACACCGAAACAAATGGAAAGAAAAGTGCCTTTTATCTGTATATGGTAAAGAAGCATTCCGGCTATGATCAAAATTGAAATTCCGATCAATGTCATTACAAGATTGACCAATACCTGCGCTAACATAATGCTTTTCTTTCCAACCGGGGTTGCATCAAAGCGTTTATAGATCTTTTTCTCTTTATAACCCGATAATGTCAGAGGCATAGACATTAAACCGGTGACTCCTGTTATCATGACGGCGTATGCCGGTACAGAAATATCCATCATTCTGATCGCTGCCCCGTCATAAACCGGTGTATTTCCAAATATGCCGCCAAATAGAAGGAGCATTAACACCGGAAACACGAGTGTAAAGAAAAAGCTAAAAAAATCTCTTGTAAACAACCGTAACTGTATTTTGCATATAACCAGAAATCCTTTCATAATATTCCCTCCATCGTAAGTCCTGTTGTTTTCGGTGCAATTTTTAAGTACAGCTTTTCCAATGATAAATTTTCCTCATATTCGTCATCAGAAATCCGACCTTTGGCATATTCCCGGAATTCCTGTTGTGTCCCCCAAAATTCCTGTTTTCCTTTTTCTAAATAAAGTATCTTGTCCGCAAGGGCTTCTACCTCATCCAGATAGTGAGATACCATAATAATAGCTACTCCGCCTTTTCTAATATTCTCAAAACTGATCCACATATTCTGTCTCACTTCCGGATCAAGTCCTGTCGTTAATTCATCCAGGATCAGAAGCTTCGGACGCCCAATAAGGGAAAGCAAAATGGATAGTCGTTGTCTCTCCCCGCCAGAAAGTTTGGAAATCAGACATTTCCTTTTATCATCAAGTCCCATCTGTTTCAATAATAAGTTCCAGTCAGCGGGTCTTTCATAAAAACCGGCAAACAATCTGCATTGCTCTTCTACTCTGATCTTCAAAGGATATTCCGCCTCCTGCAGTTGAACACCCACCTCCTTATATACTTCATTACGATGAAGCCAGGGATTCTTTCCAAAAACCTGAATGCGGCCACCGTCAGGCTTACGCAAGCCCTCAATGCACTCCACTGTAGAAGTTTTTCCAGATCCATTCTGCCCGATGACAGCCAGGACTTCTCCCGATTCCACAGAAAATGAAATATTCTGAACCGCATGTAATCCTTTATATGAAAGATTCAGATCTTCCACCTGTACAATTACCTGTGACATAATGCTTCCTCCTTAATCTTTTTGATATTGCTATTTTATAATGAGCTTTCTGAAGATACAACGGATCCGGGGGCAGCGGCAATCTATGAGGTACAAGAGGTCGAATTTCATGTTTGAAATGCACGCATTTACTGTTTTGTCGTGCTATAATAACAAAGGAAGGAGGTATATCAATGAAAGTCGAATGCAAAATCAGTGCAGATTATAAAGAACCATATGCGGTCCTCTATATAAACAAAATGACCGAGACGATTGCAGAAATTATTTCTATGCTAGAAAAAGAAAATGTGAATTCTCTGCCATTGACTGCAACAAAAGATAAAAAACTTTATTTTATTAAACCGGAGGATATATCATTGGTGCGTGCTGAAGGCAGGGATATTGTCTGTTACGACAGGCATAAAAACAGATATTTATTGGATAAACCTCTATACGAATTGGAAAACATACTTGATATTAACTTTGTCCGTATTTCAAAATCAGCGATCGTCAATATCAACCAGATCAATCATGTGGAGGCAAGCTTCAATGGGACAATGGAGCTGGTAATGAAAAACGGGATCACAGATTACATCTCCAGAGGTTTTCGCAAGAGTTTTAAAGAAAGGTTGGGTTTAGAATGAAACATACTGTTAAAATGATACTTAAATATATTTTTTATGGCATTTCGATCGGCTGTACTTTCTTTGTAATTATGTGCCTGTCCTTTTTTATCGGGGGAGGAGAGGATTTACTGATGTCCATATGCAAAGATTTTGCAAGGCATTCTGTCGGCGCCATGATCATAGGCATTGCCTGCGGCAGTACATCAATCCTATATCAATTCGACCGCCCTTCTGTTTTCTGGAAAATAGTGATACATTTTTGTGTTGGAATGGGCGTTTTCTATCCTGTGAGTATTTATTTAGGCTGGATTCCTTTTTATTCGGATAGAATACTCATTGTTGTCTTACAATTTTTATGTACATGTGTTATTTTCATGGTAATCTGGTTCTGCTTCTTTTTGTTTAATCGAAATGAGGCAAAAAGGATTAATAAACGACTAAGAGATCTTGAACGAGACTGCACTGTCAATAAAGACTAACCCGGGGACAATCCGGTTGGTTCTGTTATGATTTGAAATGACTTTCTTATTTACCCGTGTAGAGATATCATTCTGAACAAAAAAATAAATGGGACCTATAGGGCTCGAACCTATGACCCTCTGCTTGTAAGGCAGATGCTCTCCCAGCTGAGCTAAGATCCCATATGACGACCCAGAAGGGACTCGAACCCTCGACCTTCGCCGTGACAGGGCGACGCTCTAACCAACTGAGCCACTGGGCCATATGCTAATTATTCTATTTTTTGATAAGGTATCCTCCCACTTCGTGGGTCCCTCCTTACCAGGGGTATGTGATAAGGCATCCTCCCACTTCGTGGGTCCCTCCTTACCAGGGGTATGTGATAAGGCATCCTCCCACTTCGTGGGTCCCTCCTTACCACAATGGACCCTCAGGGACTCGAACCCTGGACCGATCGGTTATGAGCCGATTGCTCTAACCAACTGAGCTAAAGGTCCATTAAACGAGTCTCAAAACCCGTACTATTTACTTTCCGGCAAGACATCTTCTGCAATTAAATATAAGAAATCAATTTCTACAACAGCTTTCAAATATTTGCATTTGCTTAATCCGTCATTTCCAGGAAAAAGCCGATAGGGGGACTCGAACCCTCAACCTGCTGATTACAAATCAGCTGCTCTGCCAATTGAGCCATATCGGCTTATTATAAAATGAACTAATGTCCATTTAACTCCCCGAGTAGGGCTCGAACCTACAACCCCACGGTTAACAGCCGTGTGCTCTACCATTGAGCTATCGAGGATCATTGTCTGAAGTCTGCCAGCCTGCGGTCCCGCATGGCTCCTGCACCTTCAAAACATCATACAGAAACTCCTGACCG
>CAJULG010000002.1:0-203676 GCA_910587045.1 uncultured Lachnospiraceae bacterium
ATTATTATATCATCCTCTTATTATTTAGAAGGCACTATCTTATTGTGCGCTTACGTATAAAATGCAAGATAGCCATTTACAATGACAAAACGGATGCCCCATGAAGCAAGAACCGGGTCATCCACTAACTGGAATTTCTCTGGAAAGTCGGAAAGAGAATGGATCTGCTTTTCCGCTTTATCAATTAGATCATCAGCGGCTTTCGGATTTTTCAAGACAAATTCAATGTGGTCTGCAGCGCGAATCAAGTTTCGTTCAGCGGCTGATGTAATGTGTATATTGTAGTTCATCGCTTGCGATTGTCTCTGATAGATGAAATTGCTTCGGAGAGTGGACGGGTATTGCCATTGGCAACATCGTCCAATCCTTCTTTGATCAGACCATAAAGTTCGAAGCGGCTGGTTAGTTCCTCATAGGCTTCTATACTCATAACAGCGAGGTCGCCTTTGCCATTTTTGGTAATAAATACCGGTTCTATATAAGTATGGAAGAATGAAGAGATTTCATTATAATTGTTTCTGAGATCTGCACTGGATTTAATTGTTGGCATAATTACCACCTCCTGTTCATAACAAAACTATACACAAATTTTACTATACAGTCAAAGTGATTGTGGAAATAGTATATATCAGTATCAGCAATGACATTTTCTCCATTCGATATACTATTTTTCTGTTTCAGCAAATCGCTTCAGGATTGGTATAATGACATTCTTAAGCTGGTCTTCCGGAATTCTCTGACAGAGAAGGTTCACTTCCCGATGCGTATCCTTTAATGAATAATCACGATCAAAGAAATCAGATAGAGTAATACCGTAATAGGTGCAGACCTGAGAAAGGATATCATACGGTACACTTTGCTTTTCCCGTCGCACATCAGCAAAGTATCCCTTGTTTAAGTGTAACTCCTCACTGAGTTTTGTGGCGGATATATTAGAATTATCAATTAATTCAAACAGCCGTATCCGAATAAAATTTTCACTGGTCATATTTGCTACTCCTTTGTGTATAAGTATGAATATCTGGAAGCGACTGGCATGAATGTCCTGCCTGGCACGTAGCTGTACATCTAATCCGCTTTCTCTGCAAAAAGTTTTAAAATCGGTATAATGATATTTTTCAGCCGGTCTTCTGAAACCTGTTGACATAAAAGACTGATTTCCCGATGTGTGTTCCTCAATGAATAATCCGGATCAAAGAATTCAGAAAGGGTAATATGAAAATAATCACAGACCTGGGAAAGAACGTCATAGGGTACGCTCTGCTTTTCACGCCGCACATCAGCAAAGTATCCCTTATTCAAATGCAATTCCTCACTTAACCGCGTAGGCGTTATATCAGAATTGTCAATTAATTCAAATAACCGTTTTCGTATAAAACTATCGTTCGCCATATCTACAACTCCTTTATCTATAATTATAAATGAATGAAAAGCATATTGAATCGGAGGTAATCCATATTAAAGTGACATTTGAGTGAAAAATAAAGGAAATAGTCCGTAAAGAAATAAAAAAGAATGCCAGATTTTTCAAAAGAAACGATAATTATACCTTTTTCAGTAAATAAAGTTTAGTATGAACACATGAACCAGGTGTTTTCAGAGCATTAGAAAAACAGCAGTAAGTCTAAGCCTTACTGCTGTCTGGTATTTAATATAAAAATAAAATGAATTAGAGCAGATTTACATAATCCTGGAATAAACAAGCTTGGCAATACAACAGGTCAGTAACTGGAGTACAGCAACTGCTGTCAGTACATAGAACACAGTCAGATTCATGTATCCCCAGATAACTGCCAGAATGAGCATGGCGATGGAGCAATAAAATAGAATCGGAAATCCTGCTCTTGCCCGGATCATCCGCAGACGTTCATCGTATTCCATGTTATATTGAAGTCTCAGTTTAGTTTCATTATCCAGGATCCGCCGATATCGTATGATAATGATAGTAGTCAGAAGGATTCCGGCGGCCATTAATCCACACTGAAATTCATTGATCGGAATACTTTTCCAGTGTTCCGGAGCAAAGAATCTGTGGAAGATCAGGAAACTGGTAAATAGCAGGTCAAAAATTCCCAGGAAAAGGATTCGCTGTTTCAGAGTATTCTTGTATTTTTCCATTTGTAACAACCTCCATTTCATTATTATATTCAGAAAGATCAAAAACACCTTCAATGGGTCATTCCAAAGAATCTTGCAATTTTATAAGCCGGTGGCAGGGATGCAGTATATCTTCCGGTTTCAATGGAGGTAATTGTCTGGCGTGTAGTGCCTACTGCAAGTGCCAGCTCCTCCTGTGACAGTTTATGTTGTTTGCGCAGTTCCTTTATTTTGGTATTCAATGAATGCCTCCTAATAAAATGATAAGTCTGCTTTGCATTTTTAGTATGGTATACTTTGCAAAATGTGTCAATCGTAAAAATGCGTATGCGTGAAGCAGGACGAGAATTGTCAGATAAAGGGAGGAAACCTGCAAATTCAGAAAATTAGTCAAAATAGGGATACTGCACAATGATTTTCGCCATAAAGAAATCTTTTTTATCGCTTTAACACGAATAAAATTGTGGAAAACTTAGTTGTCCACAAGCAGAAATGAGAAAAAAAGGTTTGAAAACCAAGGTTATTCACAAAGTTATGCACGTTTTCCACAAAAAAAAGGAAAAAGGTGAAGGTCGATTAACAAAACACCTGTTTTGTGGGAAGTCATGAAAAATCGGGAAAAGTGGAAAAAAATCGAAAAAAACGAAGTAAAACAAGAGAGATAATTATCAAAAATTGTGCGAAAATTCTAAGAAGACAAGTAAATTTTCTATGAGAACAATGTAAAAAAGATTGAAAATCCCTAAGGTTATGGTATAATGAATGCATAAGCACGAACGCAGTGACGAGGGACATTTGAATACTGCTTGCAGACAGACGAATGTTCAGGGAACTATGTGAGTTTTTGCGGAGGAGCGATCCGACGAAGCCGGATGGAGTCCGGATGCTGGATTCATTAAAGTTCATTTACAGCATTACAGGTTTCGAAGTGAGTGCTTATGGCGGTGAGGATACCGCCGGTCGAGGGGGATCCCTTCAATTATGACAGGTAAAGGAGTGGGCATTATGAACTACATAATCAGCGGAAAGAACATTGAAATCACGGAGGGTTTGAAGGCTGCAATTTATGATAAGCTGGGAAAGCTTGACAAATATTTCACCGATGAAACAGAGGCACATGTTACGTTTTCTGTAGAGAAGGAGCGACAGAAGATAGAGGTTACGATTCCGGTAAAGGGTAATGTGATTCGTGCAGAGCAGGTAAGTGATGATATGTATGTATCAATCGACCTGGTGGAGGAAGTGATTGAACGCCAGGTGAATCGTTATAAGAAGAAGCTGGTGGATCAGCAGCAGAATGCAGCATTTTTCCAGAAGGACTTCATGGATGATGAGGATATGGACGACGAGGAGATCAAGATCATTCGCAGCAAGCGGTTTGCAGTAAAGCCGATGGATGCTGAGGAGGCTTGTATCCAGATGGAACTGTTAGGACATAATTTTTTTGTATTCCGTAATGCAGAGACGGATGAGGTAAATGTAGTATATAAGCGGAAAGGACATACCTACGGTTTGATCGAACCGGAGAATTGATTTGATCCATTCATATTTAAATAAGAAAAGAATCTCTCTCATCTGTGCCTGGCACGGATGAGATGGAAGGATAGAATTAAAACAGTTTCTTTATCAGAGCATTGCTTTGCGGGGAAACTGTTTTTTTTCTTGCGTGCATGAATCAATGGTGATACAATGTAAAAGATTGTATAGTGCTATTACTGTCACTAGATAGGAGTTGTCAAAATGAGTATAGTTGAAAAGATATTTGGAACCCATAGTGAAAAGGAATTAAAGCGTATTTATCCGCTGGTTGATAAGATAGAAGCGTTAGATTCAGCTATGGCGGCGTTAAGTGACGAAGAATTAAAAGCAAAGACGTCGGAATTTAAGAAGCGGTTCGAGCAGGGCGAGACTCTGGACGATCTGCTGGTGGAAGCCTTTGCAGTTGTACGGGAGGCCGCCTTTCGTGTGTTGCATATGAAGCATTACCGGGTACAGTTGATCGGTGGTATCGTACTTCACCAGGGCAGAATTGCAGAAATGCGTACCGGTGAAGGTAAGACTCTGGTTTCTACGCTTCCGGCATACCTGAATGCGCTGGAAGGAAAAGGTGTCCATATCGTTACTGTAAATGATTATCTGGCAAAGCGTGATGCGGAATGGATGGGCCAGATTCATGAATTCTTAGGTCTGAGGGTCGGCGTGATCCTGAACAGTTCCACCAATGATGAACGGAAGGCAGCTTATAATTGTGATATTACATATATTACGAATAATGAGCTGGGGTTTGATTATCTTCGTGACAACATGGTTATATATAAGGAGCAATTAGTGCAGCGGGATCTGCACTATGCCATTGTGGATGAGGTTGACTCTGTACTGATTGATGAAGCAAGAACTCCGCTGATCATTTCCGGTCAGAGCGGGAAGTCAACGGATCTTTATCGGATGTGTGATTATCTGGCACGCCGGATGGAACGGGGATCATCCGATGGTGAGTTATCCAAGATGGATGCCATGATGGGAACTGATATTGAAGAGGATGGAGACTTTCTTGTCAATGAGAAGGACAAGAATGTCATGCTGACTGCCCAGGGCGTAAAGGAAGTGGAGAAATTCTTCCATATAGAGAACCTGGCGGATGCGGAGAATCTGGACATCCAGCATAATATGACACTGGCGTTAAAGGCGCATAACCTGATGTTCCGGGACAAGGACTATGTGGTAAAAGATGATGAGGTATTGATCGTAGATGAGTTTACCGGACGTATTATGCCGGGCCGTCGGTATTCTGACGGACTCCATCAGGCGATTGAGGCGAAAGAGAATGTGAAGGTAAAGCGGGAGAGCAAGACACTTGCAACCATTACCTTCCAGAATTTCTTTAATAAATATGAAAAGAAAGCAGGTATGACCGGTACTGCCCAGACGGAAGAAGCGGAGTTCCGGGAGATTTACGGTATGGATGTTATCGTGATCCCGACGAATCTGCCGATTCAGAGAGTCGATCATGATGATGCCATGTTCCGGACCAAACGGGAGAAGTTGAATGCAGTCGTGCAGTCAGTCATTGATTCTTATGAGAAGGGTCAGCCGGTGCTGGTAGGTACTGTCAGTATTGAGGGTTCAGAGGAACTCAGTCATCTACTTACCAAGAAGGGAATTCCACATAAGGTATTAAATGCGAAGTTCCACGAGATGGAGGCCGAGATCATTGCGGACGCAGGTCAGAAGAAGGCAGTTACCATTGCAACCAACATGGCAGGTCGTGGAACGGATATTAAGCTGGGCGAAGGTGTTCTGGAATTAGGCGGTCTGAAGATCATCGGTACAGAACGCCACGAATCCCGACGGATTGATAATCAGTTGCGGGGCCGTGCCGGACGACAGGGCGATGTGGGTGAATCCAGATTTTATCTTTCCATGGAGGATGATCTGATGCGGCTCTTCGGTTCCGAGCGGATCATAACCATGATGGATCAGTTGCAGGTGCCGGAGGGAGAGGAACTTCATCATAAGATGCTTTCCAAGGCAGTCGAACGGGCGCAGAAGAAGATTGAGAATAATAACTTTGGGATTCGTAAGAATCTGATGGAATATGACCAGATCAATAATGAGCAGCGGGAGATCATCTATGCAGAACGGCGCCGGGTATTGGATGGCGAAAATATGCGGGATGTTGTCTACAACATGATGATGGAGACCGTGGAGGATTGCGTAAATCGTACCATTCTTGGGGATGAACCGGCAAGCCAGTGGGATATACGGGCGTTAAATGAGACCCTGCTTCCGATCGTGCCATTGTCTCCTGTCACTCTGACGGAAGAGGAAGAAAAGAAAGGGGATATGGAAGGTCTGAAGCAGCGGTTGAAGGAAGAGACTGCCGCACTGTATAAAGCAAAGGAACAGGAATTCCAGAAGGAAGAGGAAATCCGGGAATTAGAACGGGTTATCCTGCTGAAGGTCATCGACCGGAAGTGGATGGATCATATTGATGATATGGCTCAGCTTCGTCAGGGAATCGGATTACAGGCTTATGGCCAGAAGGATCCGGTCATTGAATATAAGTATGCCGGTTATGATATGTTCCAGGATATGACCAATGCCATCAAGGAAGATACCACCCGTCTGCTGCTCCATGTCCGGGTAGAGCAGAAGATAGAACGGGAACAGGTGGCGAAGGCAACCGGAACGAACAAGGATGATACCGTTGCCAAAGGGCCGGTGAAGCGGAAGGAAGCCAAGATCGGGCGGAATGATCCGTGTCCTTGCGGTTCGGGTCTGAAGTACAAGATGTGCTGCGGAAGAGGCAAGTAATCAAAGATAGAATAAAATACAGAAAAGCAGGTGAGATTAGTGATAGAATTAGATCAGTTTCGATTTGAACTGAAAGAATATCGTACCCCACTAATGGAAGTAAGGGATTCACTTTGACATCCCTTACCTAAAGGATGAGATTGGAAAATATGAATATCAGATGCAGGAGCCAGGCTTCTGGGATGATGTGGAGAAGTCCCAGGAGATTATGAAAACGGTAAAGGCGCTGAAGGATACTGTTGATACCTTTGAAGCACTGGAAATGGAATTTGAGGATATCGAGACCATGATACAGATGGCGGAGGAGGAAAATGAGCCGGAACTGATCACGGAGATTGAGGAGATGCTGCGGCATTTTGTAGATTCCTTTGAGCAATTGCGGATTCGGACCTTGTTATCCGGTGAGTTTGACCGGGAGAATGCTGTACTGACGCTTCATGCTGGTACCGGTGGAACCGAAGCCTGCGACTGGGTCAGTATGCTGTATCGGATGTATACCCGATGGGCGGACAAGAAGGGATTTCAGGTAGAAGTGCTGGATTATCTGGATGGAGAAGAAGCCGGGATCAAGTCCGTTACCATTCAGGTGAATGGTGAGAATGCGTTCGGTTATCTGAAGTCAGAACGTGGTGTCCATCGTCTGGTACGGATTTCTCCGTTTAATGCAGCAGGAAAGCGTCAGACCTCTTTTGCCTCCTGTGATGTCATGCCGGATATTGAAGAGGATTTAGAGGTAGAGATCAACGAGGATGATCTGCGGATTGATACCTATCGTTCCAGTGGAGCCGGAGGTCAGCACATTAATAAGACATCTTCTGCAGTCCGCATTACCCACCTGCCGACAGGGATCGTGGTACAGTGTCAGAATGAGCGGTCTCAGCACAGCAATAAGGATCGTGCCATGAAGATGTTGAAGGCGAAGCTGTATATGATCAAGCAGCAGGAGAATCTGGAAAAGATATCGGACATCCGGGGAGAGGTACTTGAGAATACCTGGGGCAGTCAGATCCGGTCCTATGTCATGCAGCCATATACCATGGTGAAGGATCATCGGACCAATGCCGAGTCCGGGAATGTGTCAGCGGTACTGGACGGAGAGATCGATCTGTTTATCAATGCGTTTTTGAAATGGTCCAATGGAAACCGGGATATAGAGGAGTAAAGCGGGGGTGAAGAAAATGAGTGAAGAGAAGCATGTGGTTTTCCGATTAGGAAAAGAATCCTATAGTATGGATATTGAATATGTAAAGGCGATCGAACAGCAGTATATGATCATTCCGCTTCCGGAAGCACCGGAGCATATTAAGGGAATGATCAATCTGCGTGGAGAGATCATTCCGGTATACAGTCTCCGTTCCCGGTTTCAGATGGAGGAAATGGAGCGGAGTGCAGAGAATCAGCTGCTGATCGCAAAGGCAGGAGTTGTACAGCTGGCCTTTGAGGTGGATGCGGTCGTAGGAATTGAGACCATAGAGCCCCAGCAGAAGAAGGAGGTTCCGGTGGTCGTCCGGGGAGAAGCCACAAGCTATATCGGCGGTATACTAAATGTAAGAGATCAGATGGTGATCGAGATTTCCATTACCAATATTATGTCGGAAAGCGAATGGGAAGATATAGAACAGCTGATGAAGGAAAATATGGAATGATCCGGCACGGGGTGTCGGTCAGGCATGAAAGATTAGAAAAGGAGAACAAGAGATGGTAAATATCGCGGTACTTGGATATGGTACAGTAGGTTCTGGTGTTGTAGAAGTGATTCGGACGAATCAGGCAATCGTGAATAAACGTGCCGGAGAAGAAATTAACATTAAATATGTGCTGGATCTGCGGAACTTCGAAGGAGATCCCATACAGGAGATTCTGGTTCATGACTATAATACCATTCTTGAGGATGAGACCGTCAAGGTTGTAGTGGAGGTAATGGGCGGCGAGGAGCCGGCGCACCGGTTTGTAAAGCAGGCATTGGAAAGCGGTAAGAGCGTATGTACCTCGAATAAGGAAATGGTAGCCAGATATGGTGCAGAGCTGATTCAGATTGCGAAGGAAAATAAGGTAAATTTCCTATACGAAGCCAGCGTGGGCGGCGGGATTCCGATCATCCGTCCGCTGATCAGTTCGCTGACCTGTGATGATATAACAGAAGTATCCGGTATCTTAAATGGCACGACGAATTATATCCTTACCAGAATGCGGGATCAGGGTGCTGCTTTTGATCAGGTATTACTCGAAGCTCAGGAAAAAGGCTATGCGGAGCGGAATCCGGAAGCGGATGTGGAAGGCTATGATGCCTGCCGGAAGATTGCGATACTGACCTCTCTGGTGTGTGGGCGACAGATTGACTATGAGGATATCTATACGGAAGGGATCACGAAGATTACGGAGCAGGACTTTCTGTATGCAAAGGCGTTGAAGGGCTCCATTAAGCTGCTGGGCACCTATCAGCGCGTGGATGGCAAGGTATACTGTATGGTAGCACCTGTCATTATCAGTGAAAAGCATCCGTTATATCATGTGGATGATGTATTCAATGCGGTATTTGTTCACGGTAACATGTTAGACGATGCCATGTTCTATGGGCGGGGAGCCGGCAAGCTTCCAACGGCAAGTGCAGTCGTATCCGATGTTGTAGATGAAGTGAAGCATATGGGAAAGAATATTATGCAGATCTGGGAACCGGGTAAACTGGAACTGGGTAATTTTGACGAATGGAAGCATAAATTCCTGATCCGGATCCAGTCAGAGGATATTGATGATGTGAATATGGAGGATGTCAAGAATGCATTCGGTGATGTTCTATATGTGAAAGCACCCGGAATTGTAAACGAGACTGCATTTGTTACGAATCCGATCGAAGAAGGCGTGTTCAAGGAAGCCATTCAGAAATTCGATGGTGTCATCAGCACGATCCGTGTTGGATTCTGATAAAGAGTGGAGGAAGGATCAATGAAATATGTAATTGTATTAGGCGACGGAATGGCAGATTATCCATTGGATGAGATTGGCGGGAAGACGCCTCTTGAGTATGCCCGCACGCCGGTTATGGATGCGATGGCAAAGGTATCGGAGGTTGGTCTGGTACATACCATTCCGGAAGGAATGAGTCCGGGAAGTGATACGGCGAATCTGTCTGTAATCGGATATGACCCGAAGACCTATTATTCCGGGCGTTCTCCATTAGAAGCCTTAAGCATCGGCGTGGATATGAAGCCCACGGATATATCATTTCGCTGTAATATTGTAACGCTGTCTGAGACCGGGACATCCTATGAGGAGCAGACCATTCTGGATCACAGCTCCGGTGAGATATCAACGGAGGATGCAGCGCAATTATTGGAAGCAGTAAAGCAGGAGCTGGAGCCTCTGTATCAGGGCTATCGATTCTATGTGGGAACCAGTTACCGGCATTTGACCATCTGGGAGCAGGGAAAGGTATTGCCGTTAACTCCGCCGCATGATATATTAGGTAAGGTTATCGGGGACTATTTACCGGAGGATGCAGTTCTTCGTGCCATGATGAAGAAAAGCTATGAGATTCTGGTGAATCATCCGATCAATCTGGAACGGAAAGCAAAGGGGTTAAATCCTGCGAATTCCATCTGGTTCTGGGGCGCCGGCACAAGACCGGCACTTTCCTCCTTCGAGGAGAAGAACCATAAGAAGGGCGTCATGATCTCTGCAGTCGATCTGTTAAAGGGGATTGCGGTTGGCGCAGGGCTTAAGAACATTACAGTAGAAGGTGCGACCGGCGGGCTGGAGACCAATTATGAGGGCAAGGCAGAGGCTGCGATTCAGGCATTACTGAAGGATGGCTATGATTTTGCCTATATCCATGTGGAAGCACCGGATGAAATGGGGCATCAGGGAAGCCTGGAGCGGAAGATCAAGGCCATTGAATATCTGGACGACCGGCTGATCCGGTTAGTTAAAGAAGCCTTTGATGCTGCCGGAGAGGATGTCCGCATTCTGATCCTGCCGGATCATCCGACTCCGATCGTCAGACGGACCCACGTCAGCGATCCGGTACCATATATGCTGTATGACAGCACGGAACCCGTGGAAAACCGGTTCCGGTATAATGAAAGGGAAGCAAAGGCAAGCGGGATCTATGTGGCAGAAGGCCATACGATCATAGACCATTTGTTTGAGAAATAAGAATCTAGGAGGAAGTCATGTTAGTAGTAAAGAAATTCGGCGGTACTTCCGTAGCCAACAAGGAACGAATCTATAACGTAGCAAACCGGTGTATCGAGGACTACAAAAAGGGCAATGATGTTGTCGTAGTATTATCCGCGATGGGGAAATATACGGATGAGTTAATTGATATGGCAAAGGATATCAATCCGAATCCACCCAAACGGGAGATGGATATGTTATACACCATCGGAGAACAGATGTCGGTTGCATTAATGGCGATGGCAATGAATCAGTTAGGTGTTCCTGCTGTATCCCTGAATGCATTTCAGGTCAGCATGCATACGACCAGTGTGTATGGCAATGCAAGATTAAAGCGGATTGACAGTGAGCGGATCCGAAATGAACTGGAACAGAGAAAGATCGTGATCGTCACCGGTTTCCAGGGGGTTGATAAATACGATAATTATACTACGCTGGGACGGGGGGGATCGGATACCACTGCAGTTGCGCTGGCAGCAGCCCTGAATGCGGATTCCTGTGAAATCTTTACCGATGTGGACGGTGTATTCACTGCAGACCCGCGTAAGGTTCCTTCAGCAAAGAAATTAGAGGTGATTTCCTATGATGAAATGCTGGAGCTGGCAACCCTGGGTGCAGGTGTCCTGCATAACCGTTCGGTAGAACTGGCTAAGAAATACGGAGTACGTTTGGTCGTGCGTTCCAGTCTGAACACATCAGAAGGAACTATAGTGAAGGAGGTAGGAAGCATGGAGAAGATGCTGGTAAGCGGAGTCGCTGCCGATAAAGATACAACAAGAGTTTCATTAATTGGATTAAAGGATGAGCCGGGTGTGGCATTCCGGTTATTCAACCATCTGGCAAGACACAATATCAATGTTGATATGATCTTACAGTCTGTCGGACGGGAGGGCACCAAGGATATCACCTTTACCACGACAGAGGATAATGCGCAGGAGGCAGTGGAGATCGTAGAGCGTCACTTCCATGAGTATGAGAAGATTGACGTGGAGAAGGATGTTGTGAAGGTATCCATCGTTGGCGCCGGTATGCAGAGTAATCCGGGTGTGGCTGCCAAGATGTTCGAGTGCCTGTATGATGAGGGCATCAATATTAAGATGATCTCGACCTCGGAGATTCGCGTCAGTGTACTGATCAGTGAGAAGTATACGGAGAAGGCAATGAATGCCATCCATGAGAAATTTTCTCTGGGTGAGTAATAGAAAGTACAGAAAAGCATAGAAAGAATAAGGAAGGCTGAAACACTGGATTATGAGTGTTTCAGCCTTTTTGCCCGCCTACTCCGCACCGGAGAAGGTAGGAAGGAATCCGCGTCCCAATCTTTTTCCACTTTCGATACAATCCAGTAATTCGGAAATCAGACGTAAAGCTACCGGCTTTGCCAGTTCATAGCGTCTTCTCAGCTCTGCATCACTCTCCGCAAATTCCGGCTTCGGCTGCGGCGGAATGACCATGCCGGCAATGCTTTCATATTTCCCGATCAGACGCAGGACGAAGAAGATCGTCCGTTTTATAATATTGCTTTCCTTCATACGCAATGCGTCATTGCACCAGATCATCATACGAAGGGCGCTGAGGATCTGCTTTCCCGTGGTACGGCCATAGAATTGATGAATGACTGCCGCATTCCGGCGGGATACCTTTAGGGATCCGGTGACGAGGGTATTCAGCGGCAGGTGATCCTCTACGATCAGAGAACGTTCAAAGGAACCCTCGATCGCAGAATGATTCAGATGCTTTTCTTCTATGATCCGGTAGATATAGGAATGGCAGGTCAGATCCAGTGCATAGTGGCAGACCATACCGCAGATATAGGCAGTAAATGCCGCCCGGTTCCGGCGGTTCCGGATGATCCTTGCCGCAGGCCCGAAGAACTTCCGGCCTGGCCATTTGTGGATCTGGCTTCCTAATCGATTTACATAATTCCGGTAGAAGGGGCGGTAAAAGAACAGAAGATCCGGCCCCTGAAGACCGATGTCGAACAGCTCCCGGTAAGGAGCGATCTGGTTTCTTACAGTATCCGGTAATTGTTCTATCATATCCCGCCCGAAACGGTAATGTGCATATACAGATGGCATAATGTATTCCTTTCTTCCTGACACTTACTTTGTCAGCTTAGTTGTAGTCTCGCTGTACAGGTCTTCCATTCTGGTCTGATGGGCCTTCAGCCATTTTTTGTTTTCATACATGTTCAGGTCTGCCTGCTGATAGGTATCCATCAGCTTTTTCTCCGGAGATGTCGCATCATAAAGCGCATAGCCGTATGCGATGCTGATACGGAATGGCAGCTCTGCCGTCCGGTTGCATTCTGCGATAAGCTGGCGGAACTGCTTAAGTCCCAGATCACAGCGTTGTTTTACATCCTCGCCGCTTAGCAGGATGGAGAATTCATCCCCGCCGATCCGGTAACAGTCACAATTCAGATCCTGGAATGCATCTCTGATCAGGGTCGCACTATGGATCAGCAGACTGTCGCCGGCCTGATGGCCCATATGGTCATTGACAAACTTCAGATCATTCACGTCGAACATGATAATGCCGATAGAAGGCAGTTCTTCCTTTTGCTTCTCCAGGTTAACAAGGTGCTCCTGAAAGGCAGTCCGGTTGCCGATTCCGGTCAGACCGTCCCGATAGGCCAGCTGACTGACAAATTCCGTCTGAATCCCGAGCTTTACTGCATTTATGGTCTTTTCCAGCGAAGATGTACCATAGCAGATGATAAAGATCAGCAGTCCGATCCTGACAAACATTGCAGAATCGCCGGTACTGCCCAGATAGAACCGGACAATATCAATACCGGTAGCGATGGAAATACAGCTGAGACCAATGCCCCGCAGGATCCGGTAAATATTCTTTGCTGTGTTCTTTCCCTTGATCAGAGAATTCTTGGTTATCGTATAAAGCAGGATCAGTGCTGAGATTCCAAGAACAACGTGAGTAATATTTAAGGTCTCATGAATATCTGCAATATCCAGCAGATGCAGTACCATACAGACTGCGAAGCCGGTAATGGAAAGAATACTGATCAGAGGAATAACGAAATTCTTCCGGAAACCGAATGCAGAATCCAGATAAAGTACCATGGGGATCGGGATCAGCATCAGTGATGAACAGGATATAAAGGAAATCAAACGACTGTCACCCCAGAACAACTGAAGCAGATTCGTCTCTGTCAGGCACCAGATGGCAATGCTGACAGCAAAGAGACCGAGATAAAGCAGTTCATGGTTCTTCTTTGCCTGCATGTTAATGGGAATATCGGCAAACATTAATAAGAGACCCACAAATAACAGCAGGATACAGGTGATCAGCGCAACTGTCTTGCTCTGCAGCGTATCCAGTATGACACTGCCGGGAGATCCGAGATATACGTTGCTTAAACCGGTTCTGGCACTCTTATATACCGTAGTGATACGAAGCTCAAGTTGCCTGCCGGCATCCTCCGGCGACAGTGTGATATAATTCCAGCGTGTACCGAGGGACTTTGGATAAAATATGCTTTCCGGTACATAAGGATTATAGACCAGTCTTCCATCAATATATACCTGATAGTAAATATTCTTACTGCGGAAACAGAAAGCAGTATCTTTTGCAATGGTATCCGGTAACGTATGATAAATACTGAATTGCTGATATGGCGTTACGGAGTCGGATTCCGCCAGCCGGTTCAGGATGACAGGCTCGTTTGTTTCATTGCGCCAGCCCGTATCAAAAGGAACCGGTTCAGAAAAACAGGCCTGTATGGTGTCTGGTCCCTGGTAGCGGAGTGCCAGCCACGCAACGATCCCGGTAATGGATATTGCCATGATCAGATATAAAATGAAAAAGGTTCTTTTTTTATGCTCCATGCATGCTCCCCTCTCATAAAATTCGAGATACTAATATTTTAAGATAACTGGAATAGAATGTCAATGTAAGACGGAGCTGTGAGGGGCAGTTGGGGAAGAATGCTTGCAAAACCTTGGCGTTTAGTATACAATAATCTAAATATGCAAATTTTTTTGTGATCAAAATCTGTCAGTTGAGTTGGAGGCTGTTATGTCAGTTCAGGACTATTTAGAAGCGTTAAAGCTGGGAAAAAAAGATTATCGGGCAAGGATCAATAAAGGCCAGTATCCGTATCTGCCGGTATTGGATGAGATCTTATCCCAGGTTGAGATAGAAAAAGAAATGAATTTAGGTCTGGTGCAGGTCCCGTTAAAACTGGTGACAGGAACCAGTACCCGGGCAAGAACCAATGCCTTTGCCGGCAATTTTATGCCGATACTGGATTGGGGGTCCGAATTTGGCGCCAAATGGGCAGCGCTTTATGACAGTCAGATGGAGGAGGGAATCCGGGAACCTATCAAGGCTTATGAATATATGAACCGCTATTATGTTGTAGAAGGAAATAAGCGGGTCAGTGTACTGAAATATTGTGATGCCGTTACCATACCCGCCATGGTGACCCGGAAGGTGCCAAAACGGACGGATGAGTTAGAGAATAAGATTTATTACGAATTCATGGACTTTAATAAGGTTTCCGGAATTAATAACATCTGGTTTTCCAAGGAGGGAAGCTTCCCGAAGCTGATAGAAGTACTTGGCTTTGAACCGGAGCAGGAGTGGACAGAAGAAGAACGGAAAGATTTTTCTTCTGCATATCTGGCATTTTCTACCGCATATAAGCAAAAGGGAGGAAAGAAGCTTCCGATCACGACCGGTGATGCATTTCTTGCATTTCTGAATATATACGGGTACCAGGAAACGAAGGAAATGACGAGTGCAGAATTGGCAGATGGGATTGTGAAGATATGGAAGGAATTCCGGATCCTCTGTAATGATGAAGTTGTAGAGCTTCGGATGGATCCCGTTGACACAGGCAAGAAGAATGTATTAAACTACCTGCTTCCTGCCAATGCAAAGAAGTTGAAGGTTTCCTTTGTATATGATAAGTCGCCGAATAATTCGGACTGGAACTACGGTCACGAGCTGGGCAGAAAGTACATTCAGGATTTATTCTCAAATCAGATCGAGACAGAGGCGGTGGAGAATGTAACGCCGGGGGAAAATGCAGCAGTTGTACTGGAGGATCTGATCGAACACGGAAGCGATATCATATTTACCACGACCTCCCAGATGATACCGCCGAGCCTGAAGGCGGCAGTAGAGCATCCGCAGGTAAAGATCCTGAACTGCTCGCTGAATTCCACGCACCAGTACATCCGTACCTATTATGCGCGGATGTATGAAGGAAAGTTCCTGACAGGTGTCATAGCAGGATCCTTAACAGAGAATAATAAGATCGGTTATGTGGCAGATTATCCGATCTATGGCCTTACGGCAAACATCAATGCATTTGCTCTGGGTGCGAAGTTCGTCAATCCAAGGGCAAGGGTATATCTGGAATGGTCAACCCTAAAGGATCATGATCTGTATAAGACCTTTTGGGAACAGCAGATTTCCTATGTATCCAATCAGGATATGATCACCCCGGAAAATGCCTCCCGACAGTTTGGCCTGTATCACATTAATAATGATGAAATTACGAATCTGGTCATGCCGGTATGGAACTGGGGTATATTTTATGAGAAATTGCTGCAAAGTATTATCAGCGGTTCCTGGAAGAAGGAAGACGATACCGAAGGAAAACGGGCATTAAATTACTGGTGGGGCATGTCTGCCGGTGTGATTGATATTATCTGTTCCCAGAATCTGCCGGCATCTACAAGACAACTGGTGGATTTACTAAAGCAACTGATCTGTAAGGGAGAATTCGATCCTTTTGATGGAGAGATCATTGCGCAGGATGGAGCTGTTAAGAGCAGGGCAGGAGAACGAATGCAGCCGGAGGAAATTGTGACGATGGACTGGCTGGTCGATAATGTAGTTGGTTACATACCTACGATAGGAGGCTTAAAGGAGGAAGCAAAACCTGTAGTTTCCATGCAGGGAGTTGCAAAGAGCAAGAAGGAAGAATAAGAATGCGAATTTTGGTACTGGCAGATGTGGAATCTAAGTATTATTGGGACTATTTTGAGAAGAGTAAGCTGGATGGGATTGATCTGATCCTTTCCTGCGGTGACTTAAAACCGGAATATTTATCCTTTCTGGCTACATTTGCGAAAATCCCAATTTTATATGTAAGAGGAAATCATGACGATATCTATGAAACTCATCCGCCGGAAGGGTGTATCTGTATTGAAGATACCATATATAATTACCAGGGAGTCCGGATTCTGGGACTCGGCGGTTCCATCCGATACAAGCAGGGAAGGAACCAGTATACACAGGCAGAGATGAAGAACAGACTGTTGAAGCTATGGTGGAAGATCAGGAAGAATAAGGGAATTGATATTCTTCTTACTCATGCACCGGCCTATCATGTGAATGATGGAGATGACCGGCCGCATGAGGGCTTTGAGGCATTTGTTCAGATCATGGATACCTATAAACCAAAGTGTTTTATACATGGACATGTACATCTGACCTATTCCCGTTCTCATAAGAGGGAAAGCATGTACAATGAGACCCGGATCATCAATGGATTTGAAAAGTACATTTTCGATTATTGAGCTTAAGAATACGATTAAAAGGAGATTGCAATGAAAGAAGTTGAGAACAGATTTGAGGATGAGATCATCAATCCGGCATTGATGCTGGCGATCAGCAGAATGAAAGAAAACAATAATCCGGATACGCAGAATAAGATGGTGCAGGAGGCTATGAATGCGAAATTTCTGGTGCCATGCATCATGCAGTTTAAGCCGGGTACAGAGGAAGAACCGCGACGGGATCCAGGGAATACAGTCGTGAATTTCCGGATGTTGAAGGATCCCAATGACAAACTGTTCTTTATGGTATTTACCGATATGGAGGAGTTTCAGAAATGGGAGGATAATGATAAGCAGAATGTAATGGTACTCGGATTTGACAACCTGGCATCCATGGTGGCCAGTGAAAAGAGTGATACCGGCGGTTTTGTGATCAATCCTTCTTCTACCAATATCGTATTCCGGAAGGAAGTGATTAAAAATATCGTAGTAAACCGGGAGAAGGCAATCGCAGAAGGAAAGATTGTCAGAATGACAGGAGAGGAAGCAAGAGCGTTTCGGGCGGAGCGGAATAAGAAAGAAGAAACAGGCGGAGAACTGGGATGAAATTAACGATGTTGGGTACCGGGAATGCTACTGTAACAGAATGCTTTAATACCTGCTTCGTTTTTTCAAATGAAGAAAACATGCATTTCCTGATCGACACCGGCGGTGGTAACCGGATCTTAAAGGTATTAAAGGACTGCAATATTGATCTGGACGGGATTCATGACATTTTCCTGACCCACGAGCATATAGATCATCTGCTGGGAATCCTGTGGCTGATCCGTACCATTGGGACGAAGATCGATCAGGGCGGTTATGAAGGAACCCTGAGCATTTACTGTCATAGTGAGCTGATCGGGAAGGTATGTGCCATGGCAGAGATGACGATCCAGCAGAAGATATGCAGACATATAGGAAAGGAAATACTATTTGTCGCCATTGAGACCGGAGATCAGATGAAGATACTGGATAGTGATGTGACCTTTTTTGATATCGGATCCACAAAGGCGAAACAGTTCGGATTTACCATGGTAACAAAGGATGGGATCAAGCTCTCCTGTCTGGGAGATGAGCCATACAATCCGGAGAATGAGAGTTTTGTTCAGAACAGCGACTGGCTGATGCATGAAGCATTCTGTTTATATGGGGAAGCAGATCGGTTTCAGCCGTATGAAAAGCATCACAGTACCGTAAAGGAGGCCTGTGAAACAGCCTCCCGCTTAGGTGTGAGTCATCTGATCCTGTATCATACGGAGGAAACACATCTGAGAAACCGGAAGGAATTGTATACGGAGGAAGGAAGCAGATATTATTCGGGAAATCTGTATGTGCCGGATGATCTGGAATGGTTCGAGATCAGACGGTCATTGCGGTTTCCCAATACATAAAAGCGAAAGATGATCGAAGGATTTTGTTAAAATGATAAGGGGAGGACGAATATGGGTAAGGTGATCAAGAAGTGTCTTGCATGTGGTACGCTGAATCAGTATGATGCAAAGACCTGTAAAAAATGTGAATGTCCTTTGCTGGCAGATGTTGATCAGGAGGACGAGATTCTGGGGATTGATCCGATGGAGGCGGCGTTGGATGATGCCGTGCAGGCGCAGGAGGATGATGTCGTCGCACAGATTCTGCGGGAGCAGGCAGAGAATGCGAAGAAGATCGTAGCGAAAGAAAAGGAGATCGAAGAACGCAGGCAAAAGAGACTGTCCAGATCGACCGGAACCTCCCGCTTCGGTGTACCATCGGAAGGAAGTGGTTCTTCCTTTGGCTTCTCTCTGGGCGGAGAAGGCAGAAGCGTGGCACCGCAACGAACCGGGACGGCTTCAGCCGGCAGGAGTACGGGTGGCTCCGGCGGTTTTCGGATCAGTAACGGAGAATATCAGGTAAGAGATGAGCATGCACCGGGTCAGGTGAATTTAGGAGGCGGCTCCCTGCGAATGCAGGCAATCCGGCAGAATCAGACCGGACAGGGTGGAGAAGCGCCGGATAAAAAGAAGAAAAAGAAATAAACAGAACATTCAGAAAGAAGTGACAGGAATGCGGATTGGCAGAAATGAGCCTTGTTGGTGTGGAAGCGGAAAAAAATATAAGACATGTCATATGCAGTTAGACGAAAAGCTGACAGCTTACCAGTTAAAGGGAGCAAAGGTGCCGACTCATAAGATGATAAAAACACAGGAACAGATTGATGGCATACGGAAGGCCGGCGAAGTCAATACCAGAGTGCTGGATTATGTAGAGCCATTTGTAACGGAAGGAATTTCAACCGGTGAGCTGAACCGGCTGGTACATGAATATACACTGGAGCTGGGAGGGATTCCGGCACCGCTGAATTATAAGGGATATCCCAAGAGTGTATGTACTTCCATTGATGAGGTGGTATGCCATGGCATACCGGATGATAAGCGGATCCTGCAGTCCGGTGAGATCGTGAATGTCGATTGTACGACCATATACAATGGTTATTATGGAGATGCCTCCAGAATGTATTGTATCGGTGAGGTCACGCCGGAAAAGCAGCAGCTGGTACAGGTGACGAAGGAATGTCTGGATATTGGTTACCAGATGGTAAAGCCATGGACGTTCCTGGGAGATATGGGGGTTGCAGTGAACCAGCATGCCATGGAGCATGGCTACAGCGTGGTCCGGGAGATCGGCGGTCATGGCGTGGGTGTGGAGTTTCATGAGGATCCCTGGGTCAGCCACATCGGGCGGCCGGGCGGTGATTATCTCTTGGCGCCGGGAATGGTATTTACCATTGAGCCGATGGTGAACATGGGGAAAGCGGATATCTGGGAGGATGAGACAGACGGCTGGACGGTACGGACAGTAGATGGAAGTCCCTCTGCCCAGTGGGAATATACCATTTTAGTAACCGAAACCGGGGCAGAGATTTTATCCCGTTGACAGGAGGAAACATAAGATGAAATTATTTCAGGGAATGCGGGGAAGTATTTTGATCTTCTCTATTATATATGTGCTGATCGGATTATTGCTGCTCATCATGTCAGATGCGTCCATGCTGACCGTCAGCTATGTCTTTGCAGTCCTTCTTGTCATAACCGGACTGATCCTGACGATGTATTATATCGGACGGGAGGTAACGATCGCGAATGAGAGCTATGATCTGGTTGCCGGTGTTGTATCTGCCAGTGCCGGTGTCTATCTGCTGCTGCATGCAAAGGAGTTATACCCTATGCTGCCGGCCGTTATGGGGCTGCTGGTGATCTTAAGCGGCATCATTACCTTTCAGAATGCATTGGATATGCGACGGACAAAGCAGGTTTTCTGGGCTCCGGTTTTTCTGGTCTCCCTGATCAGCATTGCACTGGGCTTTGTGGTATTGTATTTTCCGTTTGAAAAGTCCAGTAATTATCTTCGTGTGATCGGAATCTCCATGTTCATAAGCGGTGGGATTGACATCCTGACTGCTGTCTGGCAGGCAGTAAAGCAGCATGGTGCGGACACCATATCTGGAGAAGTCCGTTCTGCAGTCGGCAGGGCGAAGCAGGAGGTAGTAGAAACCGCAGTGCAGGTAAAAAAAGAAGTTGCAACCATGAAGGAGAACAAGTATAATAAGGCATTGGAAAAAACGAAAGGAAGCAATAAGAAAATGGAAGTAATATATTCGAGTACCAGAAATGCATCTGAAACTGCAACAGCATCCCAGGCAATATTAAAGGGTCTGGCGGAAAACGGAGGATTGTTTGTTCCCAATACCATCCCGGCACTGGATGTCGCATTTGAGGATCTGGCAAAGATGTCATATCAGGAAGTGGCCTATGAGGTCATGAGCCGGATGCTGACTGACTTTACGGAAGAGGAATTAAAGAACTGTATACGCAGTGCGTATGATTCCAAGTTCGACACGCCCCAGATCGCTCCATTACGGAAGGTGCATGGTGCCAATTACCTGGAATTATTCCATGGTTCCACGATTGCTTTCAAGGATATGGCTTTATCCATCTTACCATACCTGCTGACCACTTCAGCAAAGAAGAACCGGATTAAGAATGATATTGTGATCCTGACTGCTACCTCCGGCGATACCGGAAAAGCAGCACTGGCCGGTTTTGCAGATGTACCGGGAACCAGAATTATCGTATTTTATCCAAAGAATGGTGTCAGCCCGATCCAGGAGAAGCAGATGCTGACGCAGAAAGGGGATAATACTGCAGTGGTTGGTATCATCGGTAATTTTGATGATGCACAGACCGGGGTTAAGAATATGTTCAATGACAAGGAATTTGCCGGAGAGATGGAGGCAGCCAATA
This sequence comes from uncultured Lachnospiraceae bacterium, assembly GCA_910587045.1. Classification (GTDB taxonomy): domain Bacteria; phylum Bacillota; class Clostridia; order Lachnospirales; family Lachnospiraceae; genus CAG-632. Next base: position 21,440 of record CAJULG010000002.1, read on the forward strand.
TGCAGTTTTCTTCTGCAAATTCCATTAATATCGGACGTCTGGTTCCGCAGATGGTATATTATGTATATGCTTATTCCAGACTGGTAGCAGATGGTACGCTGCAGGCGGGAGAGCCGATGAATGTAGTGGTACCGACCGGTAACTTTGGCAATATCCTGGCTGCTTATTATGCAAAGGAGATGGGACTGCCGATCCGGAAGTTTATCTGTGCCTCCAATGAGAATAAAGTGCTGTATGATTTCTTCCAGACCGGGGAATATGATAAGAATCGGGACTTTATCCTGACCTCCTCACCATCCATGGATATTCTGATCTCCAGCAATCTGGAACGTCTGATCTATAAGATCGCAGGAAATGATGCCGGGAAAAATGCGGCTCTCATGAAACAGTTAAATGAGGAAGGAAGATATACCATCTCTCCGGAGATGAAAGAACGTCTGTCTGAGTTCTATGGCGGTTATGCAAGTGAATCAGAAACCGCTGCAACCATTAAGAAGGTATATGATATCGCTGCCTATATCATGGATACACATACTGCTGTTGCAGCGACAGTATACGATAAATACGTGGCAGAAACCGGAGATAAGACACCGACTGTGATCGCTTCTACTGCCAGCCCGTATAAATTTACCCGAAGCGTCATGAATGCCATTGACAGGGATTATGACAGCAAAGGTGATTTTGAACTGGTGGACGAACTGAACCGTTTGTCCGGAGTGGCAGTTCCACAGGCAATCGAGGATATCCGTTCTGCACCGATCCTGCATGATACAGTATGTGATAAGAGCGAGATGAAGACAGTGGTAAAAAAGATATTAGGAATATAATGTATTACAAGACTGTTCATTCGTACCTTCCAGTCTATAAATAAAACCGGGACCGCATTACTTGAATGATCAAGGCACATGGGTTCTGCCCATGTGCCTTATTTTGTGCGAAAGCACAGGACAGGAAGAGCGTTTATATTAACAATGATGAATAAGGAGGAACCATGTATACCATAGAAACACAAACAAGCTTTGACAGTGCTCACTTTCTGGCAGGTTATCAGGGAAAGTGCGGTAACATTCACGGACACCGCTGGACGGTGAAGGTGATCGCGAAAGGAGAGGCCTTAGAAGAGAACAGGGCGCAGACCAGAGGGATGCTGATGGATTTTTCCCAGTTAAAGGCGGCTCTGCAGGAAATGGGAAATGCAATGGATCATGTGTTGATCCTGGAACGTGGAACCATGGCGGAGGATACGCTTGGGTGTTTAAAGCGGGATGGTTTTCGGATGGTGGAGGTGGATTTTCGCCCTACCGCAGAGAATCTTGCCCGGTGGTTTTATGACAGACTCATGGAGCAGGGATTTTCCCTGCAATCCGTTGTGGTTTATGAGACCCCGAATAATTGTGCAGCATATGGAGCGGAATAGGAGTATATATGGAATACAGGATAGCAGAGACATTTGTGAGCATCAATGGTGAAGGACAGCATGCCGGTGAACTTGCAGTATTTATCCGGTTTGCCGGTTGTAATCTGAACTGCAGCTACTGTGATACCGCCTGGGTCAATCAGAAGGATGCAGAGGTTCAGAGTATGAGTGGAGAAGCCCTGACTGCCTATGTCAGGGAATCCGGAGTACGGAATGTTACGATCACCGGTGGTGAGCCTCTGATACAGCCGGGGATACAGGAATTGTTGGAGCAACTGGGAAGCATACCGGATATCCGGATAGAGATTGAGACCAACGGAAGCATTGCGATCCGGCCTTTTACCGGTCTCAGGATCCGGCCGTCTTTTACCCTGGATTATAAGCTGCCGGGAAGCGGTATGGAAGCAGCCATGCAGACAGAGAACTACCGTTATCTGGAACAGGGGGATACGGTAAAGTTCGTGATTTCAGATCAGGAGGATTTAAGGCGGGCAAGGCAGATCATACAGGAGCATCATCTGCAGGGAACCTGTGGGATCTATTTCAGTCCGGTATTCGGACGGATCGAACCTGTGGAAATTGTCAATGACATGCTGGCTCATAAATTGAACCAGGTACATATGCAGCTACAGCTGCATAAGTTTATCTGGTCGCCGGAGCAGCGCGGGGTATAGGAGGAAATAAAGATGGCGATTGATACAAAAGCAATAGAAGAGCATATCCGGGGAATCCTGCTGGCATTAGGAGAGGATCCGGACCGGGAAGGCTTGCGGGAGACCCCGGAGCGGGTCGCAAGAATGTACGAAGAGATATTTGAGGGAATGAATTATTCCAATGCAGAGATTGCCCGGATGTACGGGAAGAGTTTCCAGGCGCCGGCCGGTCAGGATGACATGGTGGTAGTGAAGGACATCGAGGTATTCAGTTATTGTGAGCATCATATGGCATTAATGTATGATATGAAGGTCAGTGTGGCATATCTGCCGGGAGAACGGGTTCTTGGATTAAGCAAGCTTGCCCGGATCGCAGATATGGCGGCAAAGCGGCTGCAGTTACAGGAGCGGATCGGTTCGGATATCGCAGAGATCATTCAGATGGCAGCGGATACACCGGATGTTGCAGTTCTGATCACAGCGAATCATAGCTGCATGACAGCAAGGGGAATCAGGAAGCCCTCCGCTAAGACAGTCACAACTACGTTTCGCGGACGCTTTGAAACGGAGGCTTTCTTGCAGGATCGTTTCTTTAGGATGCTGAATCAGCAGTAAATGGAAGAAGGAGGAGATCAAAATGAAGAATAAACGACAGGCGGTTGTCATATTCAGCGGCGGACAGGACAGTACCACATGTCTCTTCTGGGCGCGCAAGCAGTACGAGGAGGTGATCGCCATTTCCTTTGACTACGGGCAGCGGCACAGGAAGGAGCTGGAATGTGCGGCAGCGCTGGCAGAAGAATACGGGGTTGAGCATCATATATTAGACCTGCATCTCCTGAATGAACTGGCACCCAATTCCCTGACCCGGAGTGAGATCACAGTAGATCCGGATGCCCCGGAAACCGGTACGCCCAACAGCTTTGTGGATGGAAGAAATATGGTATTCTTAACCTATGCTGCCATCTTTGCAAAGCAGCGGGGAATTACAGATCTGATCACGGGAGTTTCCCAGAGTGATTTTAGCGGATATCCGGATTGCAGGGATGTATTTATCAAATCACTGAATACAACGCTCAATCTGGCAATGGATTATGAATTCGATATCCGGACGCCCTTAATGTGGATTGATAAAGAGGCAACCTGGGCCATGGCAGATGACCTGGGGATTCTGGATGTCATATACAGAAAAACCCTGACCTGCTATAACGGGATCATTGGTCAGGGCTGTGGAAACTGTCCGGCCTGTAAGCTGCGACAAAAGGGATACGACCGGTATATGCAGCAGAAGAAAAAGTAGCATCAGCGGATGATCTGTAACGCTTTCTGGTGGTTTTCTATGATGACATTCTTATGATTGCCACCGAATTCACCATCCATGACCCATGGAATCTCTTCCTCCGATGTAATTTCAATGGCAGAGGCTTTAAAGCAATACATGTATTTTTCATTTACCTCACTGATCAGGAGAGAATTGATGATTGCCTGAAGCTCGATCGCATTGGAGGGAGTTTTGATCAACAGACATTCAAATATTCCGTCATCGAATTTCACATCTTCCGCCAGTACCACATTCCGCATGCCGCCGACAGAAAGAGAATTCGTGATCATGGCATAGATAAAGCTGTCTGTAATCTCCTGATCCTCATAGCGTATGGTTGCGCGATAGGAGGTGATCGTATTCAGACTCCGGATTCCTTTCATAATATAGGCAGCATGTCCGAATACATTCTTTACCTGCTGATCTGTGGAATAGGAGATTTCTGTAAATGCGCCAAACGCAGCAATATAGACGAAGTAATCCTTCTGGTTGAAGGAGCCGATATCTATCGGGAATGGATGTCCGCTGGTAATGTTCGTAACGGCAGCCAGAGGTTCTAAAGGAATCCCCAGACTTCTGGCAAAGTCATTGGTAGAGCCGGCTGGTATATAGCCCAGAGGGATACTGCATTTGCTGATCATAAATCCGGTTACCACATCATCCAGGGTACCGTCTCCGCCGGCACACACGATCAGATCATAATCACTGCCTTCCGAGATAACGATATTCCTTCCATCAAAGGGTTGTCTGGTCGGGTAGACCGTAACCCGGTATCCGGCCTCGGAAAATGCATTTATAACATCAAAGAGGCGATCCTTAATATGTGTCTTTCCCGCAGTCGGATTCAGAATAAATAACATTTCATGCTTCATGGAAGCTTCCTCCTATCAGATTAGTTCTAAAAAATCATATAGTTTAGTATATTATAACCGGAAAAAAATGACAATATTAAAATAACAGTTGAACCATGCACAAAGGATAGAGAAGTGCGTGCAACGGGAATACTTGCCAATGCGGATAAAATAAATTATAATAAATCAATGTGTTATCACATGGAAAGGGAAGTATGATTATGGGAAAATATTTTGGTACAGACGGATTTCGTGGAGAAGCAAATATAAATTTAACGGTTGAGCATGCCTATCAGGTTGGCCGGTTTCTGGGATATTATTACGGGAAACAAAAGGATGGCGAGCGGGCAAGAGTCGTGATCGGCAAGGATACCAGGCGCTCCAGTTACATGTTTGAATATGCTCTGGTTTCCGGCTTGACTGCCAGTGGCGCAGATGTATGTCTCATGCATGTGGTTCCGACCCCCGGCGTTTCCTATATTACACGGATTGACGAGTTTGACTGTGGGATTATGATCTCTGCCAGCCACAATCCTTTTTATGATAACGGGATTAAGATCATTAACGGCAATGGTTCTAAGATGGAAGCGGAGGTAGAGGAGCAGATTGAAGCCTATATTGACGGAAAGCTTGGAGAAATTCCCCTTGCCACCAGAGAGAATATCGGACGGACCACGGACTATGCCAGCGGAAGGAATCGTTATATCGGCTACCTGATGACCCTGGCTACCCGTTCCTTCAAGAATGTCCGGGTTGGCCTGGATTGTGCCAATGGTGCTTCTTCTACGGTAGCAAAGTATGTATTTGAAGCATTAGGTGCAAAGACCTATGTCATCAATGCAGAGCCGGACGGTACGAATATCAATGACGGATGCGGCTCTACCCATATTGAGGTATTGCAGGAATTTGTAAAGCGGAAGAATCTGGATATCGGATTTGCTTATGACGGAGATGCAGACCGGTGTCTGGCTGTGGATGATAAGGGGGAAGTCATTGATGGAGATAAGATTCTATATATGTGCGGCAGGTATCTGAAGTCCAGAGGCGAGCTTGCCAATGATACGGTCGTAACTACGGTAATGTCGAATCTTGGTCTGTATAAGGCATTTGACCGCTGCAAGATTAAATATGAAAAGACTGCAGTAGGAGATAAGTATGTATATGAAAATATGCTGGAGAACGGGCACTCTCTGGGTGGTGAGCAGTCCGGTCATATTATTTTCAGTAAATTTGCCACTACCGGTGATGGTGTCCTGACTTCCCTGAAGATTATGGAGGTTATGTTAGAAAGCAAACAGAAGGTATCTGAGCTGTTTCATGATCTGACCATTTATCCGCAGCTGCTTGAGAATGTCAGGGTGAAGAGTAAGCCGGAGGCAAAGGCAGATGAGGATGTCTGTGCCCTGGTAGCAGAGATTGAGAAGGAACTGGGAGAGGATGGAAGAATACTCTTGCGTGAAAGTGGTACAGAACCGCTGATCCGTGTTATGGTAGAAGCAAAAACGGATGAGCTCTGCCGGAAATATGTGGATCAGGTAGTCGATCTGCTGAAGAGAAAGGGACACAGTGTGGATTCCGGCAGTTGATGGGTGTGATTTATGGCTCGTGATCGGAATTTACATAAATTTCATTACTTTCCTATAAATATGGATAGAATTTGATTTTGCTTTTTGCTATAATTTCTGTTAGTAATATACTGAAACAGGATCTATGCTTAGGAAAAGGACGGATTCGACGTACCGTTAATGGAGGAAGATATGTCAAAGGATATCATTGAAAACAACGAAACCAAGGATGAAGAATACGAAAATTACTGTTATCTCTGCCGGAGACCGGAGCATACGGCAGGTAAGCTCATACATTTACCGAATGATATTTATATTTGTGCGGATTGTATGCAGAATACCTTTGATACTTTTCATAACAGCAGTGGGATGCAGTTTATGGATCTGACGAATTTTGACATGTCCCAGTTGAACATGAAAGGAGCGCAGAGTATTCCGAAATCGCAGAAGATAAAGAAAAAGAAAAAAGAGGAAAAGAAGCAGCCGGAATTAGATATTAAGACGATACCGGCACCACATATTATGAAGGCCCAACTGGACGAGTACGTAATAGGACAGGATTATGCAAAAAAGGTTATTTCCGTAGCCGTATATAATCATTACAAGCGGGTATTGACGGATACGATGGATGATATTGAGATCGAGAAGTCCAATATGCTGATGATCGGACCAACGGGAAGCGGAAAGACCTATCTGGTTAAAACAATCGCCCGGTTATTAAATGTGCCGCTGGCGATCACGGATGCCACTACCTTGACGGAGGCTGGCTATATTGGTGATGACGTGGAAAGCGTGTTATCCAAGCTGCTGGCAGCAGCAGATAATGATGTCGAGCGGGCAGAACGGGGGATCGTATTCATTGATGAGATTGATAAGATCGCCAAGAAGAGGAATACCAACAGCCGGGATGTAAGCGGAGAATCTGTTCAGCAGGGACTTCTGAAGCTGCTGGAGGGTGCAGAGGTCGAGGTACCGGTCGGTGCCGGCAGTAAGAATGCCATGGTACCGCTGACTACGATCAATACGAAGAATATATTGTTTATCTGCGGCGGTGCATTTCCGGATATAGAAGATATTATTAAAGCCAGACTGAATAAACAGGCTTCCATTGGTTTTCGGGCGGATCTGAAGGATAAATATGACAAGGATGAGAATCTGTTACGAAAGGTTACGATTGAGGATCTGCGGGAATTTGGCATGATACCGGAGTTTCTGGGACGACTTCCTGTGATTTATACCTTAGATGCCCTGGATCAGTCCATGATGGTTCAGATTTTAAAGGAACCAAAGAATGCGATCCTGAAGCAATATCAGAAGCTGTTGAGCCTGGATGAGGTAGACCTGCAGTTTGATGACTCCGCCTATGAAGCAATCGCGGAAAAGGCGATGGAAAAGAAGACAGGAGCAAGAGCTCTTCGGGCGATCATTGAAGAATTCATGCTGGATATCATGTATCAGATCCCAAGAGATGACAGCATCGGCAGGGTAACGATCACCGGTGATTATATCCGGGGAACCGGAGCTCCGCTGATTGACATGCGCGGCGTATTGGCATTAGAAAGTTAGGGATATTTTCCTGGTCAGGAATAAAAGTAAATATAGCATTGATCTGCATAAGTAATGATTTTCTCCCTTATTTCGAACAGCAGTAATTTTGAAATAAGGAGAGAAAATCATTATTTTTTTAAAAGAGTTTGATAAATATACATAATTGCTTGTTAGATGATTGTTAAGAAAATGTTTAGTCGAATGTTATAGATTATTGGTATTTCATATTGGAAAGAGGGAGGATAGGAATTGAAGGAGCAAATATTGAATGCAAAGCTTTGTATGCCGGAATTTCCCCGGGCTGTCATCCGACGGGAGAAATTGACAGAACGCATGCATGCAATGGCAGGCCCGGCAGTGATGCTGCATGCCGGGAGCGGTTATGGTAAGTCATTCGTAATGGCGGAGTATATACAGAGATTTCAGGAACCATATATCTGGTATCAGTTAGATCGGACAGATGACAGTATGGAAATCTTTCTTTGTTATTTTGAAGCAGCCCTGCAACAGCATCTGAAAGATTTTCGCTTTCGTCAGGACGGATCAGAGTGGACGCCGGAGCGGATTGAGGGTATGGCAAAACAGGTACTGGGAGAATTAGAAAGATGGAAGGGAAAGCTGACGATCATACTGGATGATTTTCAGTATATTCAAAATGAGCATTTATATGATTTTCTAAACTGTTTTATCCGGTTTTTAAGCCGGAACATCCGGATTTTCCTTCTGACAAAAGGACGGTTTCCAGGATTTTTAACGAAGCTTTTATTGCAGGGAAGAATCAGTATACTGGATAAGGAGGATCTGAAGGTAACGAAGGAAGAGCTGGAGAAGCACCTGGAGTATCAGGACTTGCAGGAGGAGCAGTCGGAGGCGTATGCCCCACTGGAACGAATAATGTATTATTCCCAGGGGTGGATGACGGCAGTGGCTGACTGCCTGCAGATGCGGACGTGGGATACGGATCTGCTCCACTCTGTGAACATATTGAATTATATTCAGTATGAAATATGGAATGGCTTATGCAGAAGAGAACAGATCTTCATGCAGGAAAGTGCGGCATTAAGTGTGTTGACGCCGGAGATATGCAACCGGGTTTTGGGAATAGAGGATGCAGAGGAGATGCTGGAGCATTTTGTAGAGGAGCAGTTATTAACGGAGCGTGGAGACGACCTTGTATATCAGTATCATCCGTTGCTTAAGGCCTTTTTATATACCCGGACAGAGAAAGAAGAACGGTTGGAGATCAGCAGAAGAGAGGATATGCTTTACCGGAAAAGGAGTAATTTTAAACGAGTGATTTCCTTTGCTGAAATGGAAAAGCCTTCCTGTTCCCTGTCCTGCTTTGGCGGCATTTGTGTCTGCGAGGAAGAAAAGGGCATAACGCTTCACTGGCGGACCCGAAAGACAAAGGAGATGTTCGGATATTTCTGGGAGCATGCAGATCGTCCGTTGTCAAAGGATGAAGTCATTGAGGCATTATGGCAGGAGGCGGACGGACAGAAGATCGAGTCATTATTCCATACCACCTTATCCTATCTGAAGCGCTCGTTTAGTGAAGTCGGAATTTCGAATCTGATCCGGACGGATAATAAAAAATACATTATGGATTCCAGCCGGTTTCGTTCGGATACGGAAGCGTTACAGGGATTGTATGAGAAGTGGAAGAAGGGAATTTTTTCGCGGGGACTGGAAGGAGATTATCAGTATCTGAATCAGATTTATGCAGGAGAATATATGAAGGAGATTGATGGTTTCTGGGTGATTTCCAGGCGGGAATATTATCAGAAGCTGTATCTGAAATGCTGTAAGCTTCTGGTGCAGCAGGGAAGGGCGCTGAGACTGCATGATCTGAATGTCCACATACTGAAGCATGCCATTGAACTGGATCCTTATTCGGAGGAATTAAACGAAATGCTGATCGAGGGGCTGGGAGCATTAGGAGAGTTTCAGCTTGCAAAGCAATGTTATGAAAATTATACGAGACTGTTAAAGGAAGATCTGAATATTACGATCAGCAGACAGGTAAGGGAAAGCTATCAGAATAATATTCTGCGCAGAAGCGGATAAAGGGAAGAAAGGGGATGAAGGCCGGATGAACACAGAGGAAAAGGAATGGGGGGCAGCGACTGGTGAAGATCAGCGTCAGGCGGTGGACTGGCGGGTCTGGGAAGATCTGGCGGACTGGGCAAGAAGACGGGCCGCACGGATGTTGAGGCTGATGGAAGGTGACGGTATAACTCCGCTGGATTCAGGAGAAAGCCGTGAGGCAGATTTGTTGTATGTGGAGGTACATCAGTATTTTGGCCTTTATGAACATGAGGATACAGGAATGGAAGCAGAGGGGGCTGGGAAGATTGACGGAAGTCTGGCAATCCTTTGCAGAACGCTGAGACTGGAGGATTTCGAGATCTTCTGTCTGATATTTGCTATGCTGGCAGAACTGGATTCCCGTTTTGAACGCTTGTTCATCTATCTGAATAATAACTGGAGTGAACCATATCTGAATATAGAATGGGCGATCCGGTTATTTCTGGAGCGTCTGGATGCGGATCCCCGGTATCTGCAATACTTTTTTCCGGAGGGGAGACTGTGCAGATATCTGTTTGAACTGGCAGGAGAAAGCGGAAGCAGGCTGCGGAAAGGATTAAAGCTGCGACCGGTTATTCTAAGATATATCATTACTTCCGGAGCATTCAGAAACAATGAGATCCTTTCATGGTATCCGGATGGCAGTCAGTCTGAAACACAAGGAGGTCCTTTCATTCCAGAGGATGAAAGGAAGCAGGAATTGCAGACGCTTCTATGGAAGCAGGAGAAGCAGGGGCATCCGCTTTGTATCCAGATAAAGGGCAGAGGATTTATGCGAAAGCTTTCTTATGCTGTCTGGTACGCCGCCCGGAGACAGCAGAAGGTCGGTGTGATCCGTTACCCGGCAACCGGATGGCCGGAACCGGAGGATGATACAGCCGTGTTTCTGGAGATCGCAGTGTATAACGGCATTCCCTGCATTATTCACCGGGAGCAGGCTGTGGAGGAGGAGCAGGGGCGAAAGCGATGGATCGCCTTTTTAGAGAAAGCAATGGCGTATTTTCCAGTGGTTTTTATTCTGTCTGAGGAAGACGCCCCAGCGCTGGCGCTTCCTGTGCCAGGACGGATGATCTGTCTTGTGCTTCCACTGCCGGATGAGACAGAACGTCTTGCGTATTGGAGAAAGACGGCGCTTCGTTATCAGCAGGAGGGGTATACGCTGAGGAATCCGGAGACAGAAGGCAATTTCATAGATACATCTATCCTGGAGCGGGCGGCAGGTCAGTATACGTTTTTACCGGAGGAACTGGAAGAGATCTTTGAACGAGCCATACGTATGGCTGGAGGTGAGCAGGGATCTGTGATCACGGAGGACATCCTGTTCAGGTCATGCCGGCAGCAGGTGAAGCACAGCTTAAGTGACTGGGCGGTTCGGGTGGAGACCGGTTTTTGCTGGGAGGATCTGGTTCTGAGTGAAGAGCAGAGAAAGATGCTGGAGGAGGCGGCCGCTCAGATCAGATACCGGAATCAGGTATATCATACCTGGGGCTTTTCCCGGCAGCGTCCGTATGGAACCGGTTTATCCATTCTGTTCACGGGTCCGCCCGGTACCGGAAAGACCATGGCGGCTCAGGTGCTGTCAGGGGCCCTTGGCATGGATCTGTACAAGCTGCAGTTACCTGCACTTGTAAGTAAGTATATCGGTGAAACAGAAAAGAACCTGAGAACTGTATTCCGGGAAGGAGAGAAAAGCCAGGCAGTCCTGTTCTTTGATGAAGCGGATGTGTTGTTCAGCAAACGGACAGAGGTAAAGGACAGTCATGATAAGTACAGCAATATGGAAGCCGCCTACATGCTGCAACGCTTGGAGGAATATTCGGGTGTGGTGATCCTGGCGACGAATTTTCCGCAGAATATCGATCCGGCATTTAAGCGGAGGATTACATTTACCATTGAATTCTATATGCCGGACAGCAGACAACGCTGTCTGCTCTGGGAAAAAAGCATTCCGGAGGAACTTCCCACAGGAGAAGATATTGATATCAAATGGCTGGCAGAGCAGTTTGAATTGTCAGGAAGTAATATCAAGAATGTTATTTTAAATGCTGCATTTCTGGCAGCGTCAAAGGGGGAAGTGGTGTGTATGTGCCATATCATCCGGGCACTGCGGGCGGAATATCGTAAAAGCGGCGCTGAGCTTCCGGAATGTCATATTCCGGGTCCCGATAAAACAGAAGAGTTCTGTTGATTGTTTGTTAATCCTTATGTTGTATCCTGTTGGAAAACAGAGAAATGGATCAGATTTTGGATGTAAAGAACGTTAAAAGGAAGGGGGAAGCTGATTGTTCCCATTACTGTCAGGAATGATCAGTCAGGAAGGCATGGCAGAATATTTATCACCAGGAGTATATGTGGAAGAATTCGATTCCGGTGCAAAGCCGATGGAGGGTGTAGGAACCAGTACGGCAGGATTTATTGGCTTGGCAGAACGGGGGCCGGTGGAAGGAACCCCGCAGTTGGTTACGAATTTTGCGGATTTCAGAAGAAAGTATGGAGGCTACCTGTCAGAAAATGAGTTTGGCGAATACCGTTTTCTGGCTTACGGAGTAGAGCATTTTTTTCTGAACGGAGGTTCCCGCTGCTTTATTACCCGGGTGGCTCCGGCTGATGCAGTTCCCGCAAAGGGGTTTGCACCGAAAGAAGAGGCCCCGGTACTTACGGTCACGGCGAAGAATCCGGGTATGTGGGGAAACAGCCTCCGGGTAAGGCTGATGCCGGCCAGCAAAAACAAGACGCCGGTGCTGGAGATCATTCCTGCGCCGGAGGGAAAGAAGTACCGCTGTAAGAATGCCTCCGGTTTTCAGCCCGGGGACATCGTTGCCTATCGGGATTCCGAGAAGGATACGATCGTCTATAACCGGGTAACGAAAAGTCAGGATAACATAGTAGAGTTTTCAGAGGAATTCAGTGATGAGATTGTCGATACTGCGCTTTTACCGGTACGTTTTCTGCAAAGCTGTGAGTTTACGATGGAAGTATCCTATGAGGATCAGATGGAGCTGTATGAGAATGCATCCTTAAATCCGGCCGCACCAAGCTTTATTACCAAGAAAACAGCAAAATCGGAGCTGATCCTGGTAGAGACGGGAGACCTGCCCGGAGAGATCCAGCCGCCCTTTGCAGCATTGGCCGGTGAAGAGACAGAGCAACTGCTGGTTTCCATGCTGAATGGTTCGAATGGTTCGGTGGATCAGCTTTCTGCTGCTGATTTCATCGGAACGGATAACGGGGCCGGGAAGCGGACAGGAATCCAGTCGTTTTTGGATAACGATGTTGTCTCAATTATGGCGATTCCGGGAATTGTGGATCCCAATGTACAACTTACGCTGGTTGCGCATTGTGAGAACCTGTGCAGCCGGTTTGCGGTTCTGGATATGCCGAAGGATGCAAACAGGCTGGATGATATTATTGCACACAGGGAGCTGTTTGATACCAATTATGCCGCCCTGTATCATCCCTGGCTTACCGTCTTTGATCCGCTGGACAAGAAGAATCTGTCGATCCCGCCATCCGGTTCAATATTAGGGATTTATGCCAGAAGTGACAATACCAGGGGTGTACACAAGGCACCTGCCAATGAGGTGGTAAGAGCCTGTGTGGGACTGGAATGTGAATTCAACAAGGGCGAACAGGATATCCTGAATCCAAAGGGTGTGAACCTGATCCGCAGCTTTCCGGGCATGGGCATCCGTGTCTGGGGAGCCAGAACCGCCAGCAGTGACGGAAGCTGGAAATATATTAATGTAAGACGTTTATTTATTTTTATTGAGGAGTCCATTAAGGCGAATACCAACTGGGCCGTCTTTGAACCAAATGATGAGACTCTGTGGGTCAGTGTGAAACGTACCATTGACGTATTCTTAACCGGTCTCTGGAGAAACGGTTCTCTGGCAGGAACCTCTACGGATGAGGCATTCTTTGTAAACGTAGGCCGGGATACCATGACGCAGGATGATATCGATAATGGAAGGCTGATCTGCGTGATCGGAGTGGCACCGGTAAAACCGGCAGAGTTTGTCATATTCCGGATCTCACAGAAGACAGGCGATGCCCAATAGGGAAGAAGGAGGTAGAGACGAATGCCATATCCACATGGAAAATTTAGATATAAGCTAGAAATAAAAGGAATGGAGCTTGGGGGATTCTCGGAGGTATCCGGCTTTGACGCCTCCATTGACGTGATCGAATACCGGGAGGGAGACAAGGTTCAGACACCGATGAAGATCCCGGGCCTTAAGAAATATGGAAATATTACATTAAAGCAGGGCGTGGCGGATAAGGATGCGTTGTATAAATGGATGGCAACCGGTTTTGAGAAGGATGTAAACCGGCAGACGGTAACGATCACTCTGCTGGATATTAATGGAGAACCGGCGGCCTCCTGGCAGGTGATCAATGCATGGCCTACCAAATACACTGCACCGGATTTTAATGCGACTGCTTCCGAGATTGCAGTGGAGACGCTGGAGCTTGCACATGAAGGCATGACCAGGACAAAATAAGAGAGGGGGGACGGATAGATGGCATGGCAGGTGGAATATGAATTTACATTGCCAAGAGGATATATGGACCGCCAGGGGATCCTGCATCGGGAAGGGGTTATGCGGCTGGCAACAGCGGCAGATGAGATTCTTCCCCTGAAGGATTCAAGAGTACAGCAGAACCCCGGATATTTGTCTGTGATCCTGTTATCCCGGGTGATCGAGCGGCTGGGATCGCTTCCGGCTGTAGATACGAATGTGATAGAAGGCTTGTATACGATGGATTTAACATATCTGCAGGATATGTATGAGAGGATCAACTCCATGGATGCACCGGGATATATCTGTGTCTGCCCTCAATGCGGACAGCGGGTGGAGGTTCCTGTAAATTTTCTGAATGCCGGGGCATAGAACTGTATCCGGCAGAGCGCATATATGAGGAGGCCTCCTTTATTGCGTATTACTTTCATTGGAGTCATGATGATATCATGGCTCTTTCCAATCTGGAACGGATACGCTGGTGCAGAGAGATTTCTGCCATTCACAACCGGATGGAGGATGTACAGGAAAATCCGTTTTTAATTTAGGCAGGTGAGAAAGCAATATGACCATTGCAGGTCAGCATCATTTTCAGGTGACGATCGGAACGACCGTGATCTCCTTTGCAAAGCTGTCCAATTTAGAAAGCAGTATGGAATATGAGGTTTTGCAGGAGGGAGGAAACAATCTGGCTCCAAGGCTTCTTCCTCTTCCGCAGAAGCAGTTGAAAACACTTCGTCTGGAACGCGGGATACAGGAAGGCAATAAGGTGCTGGACGGCCTGCGTCCGGGCGCAGTGGTAAATGGAGGAATCGCAATCTCCATACTGGATCCCGGCGGAGCGGTCATTGCCAGATATACCGTAGAGGGTGTTACAGTTGTAAAGTGGGAGATCGGTGCCATGGATGCGCAAAGCAGCCAGGTTTTATTCGAGGTCTTTGAGGTTACCTATAAAGGAATAAAGAAGGAAGCAGTATGATACGGCAGCAGCAGAACCGATTTCAGATCCGGTGTATTCCGGAGAACAGACAATATGCGAATCTGGACTTTGCCAGGCGAATCCAAAGCCGATATGCATGGAAACCGGGCTGGCAGGGATTTCCACCGGTATCCATGCTGTACCGGAAACAGAAGTCTGAAAAAAATATAACGGTATCGGTTAATCAAAGACTGATCGAGCAGATCATACAGAAGTATATGCCGGGGATCATGGAGCGTCCCGCTCCTGTGATCCAGCGGCAGGAACGGGGACGTCTGCTCTCTGTTGTGGAAGAGATTACGCATCAGGATGGAGAACGGAAGCTGCTGGAACAGTTGATCTTCCGACGGAAGGAAGCAGAATGGAAACGGGTGACCCGGATACAGGAGGAACAGGTCCGCTATTTGCAGGAAGAGATCCGGAAGCAGAAAAAGGTGATAGAGACGGTAAGGAAACGGATAGAGGAGCCTGTATTTGACAAGAATCAGCTATTTGCAGAATTCCGGAGACGACTGGAGCAGCAGATGTGGCTGGAACGGTTGCGGGCAGGATTATAGAAGGAGCAGAGGATGGTATGGCAGGAGAAGAACAGCAGAGCCTGACAAAAGCAAAACTGATCACAGAGCTGGGAGAGGAAATCCCTGTGCAGTTTAATCCGTCAGAATATCAGATATCCAACAGCGCTCAGTATGCAGAAAAGACAGCTCCCGGTCTGGACGGAGCCGTAAGCCAGTTTGTAGCAGGCAGTAATGCGATCCTGAATCTGACCCTGTACTTTGATACTTATGAACCGCCAGGCTTAAACGGGCCAGGGGAAGGGGGAACGGATGTTACCCTTACGACCGGCAGGATCATAAGCCTGCTTGATATTGAAGGCAGTCTGCATCGCCCGCCGCAGGTAACCTTTTCCTGGGGTTCCATTCAGTTTAAGGGGATCGTAACGGAGGTAAAGGAAAGCTATACCATGTTTCTGTCTGACGGGAAACCGGTTCGGGCAAAGCTGGATCTTACAATAAAGTCCGTGTTTGATGCTAAGGAAGGTAAGCGGCAGCATCCCTTTGAATCTCCGGACCGGACCAAGTATCGCAGAGTCAGACAGGGGGAGCAGCTCTGGAATTATGCTTATGAGGAATACGGTGACCCGGCAGCCTGGAAGAGCATTGCCATCGAGAACGGGTTACGACATCCGCTGGAGATACAGGCCGGGCAGCTACTGCGTATCCCCGCCCGGACAGCGAAGGAATACAGGCAGGAAAGGCATGAGTGAAGATTATAAGGCACTGGCAGGAAAATATAATAATTTTCTGGCACCAGCCATGAAAATATATGTAAATGGAACGGATGTCGTATCGGAATTGCAGCTTGCGGTTGACGGACTGGAAGTTTCTCTTTCCATGTCCCGGGCCGGCAGCGTACAGTTTCAGATTCTCAATGGGTTTTTATTAGAGAGCAGACGCTTTGCCAATACGGTAACAGATACCTTTCAACCGGGCAGTATACTGACCGTTGAGACGGGGTATGGATCAGATACGACGAAACTGTTTCAGGGGTATATTTCGGAGGTGGCATTTGAATTTGGAGAGCAGCCGGTGGTACACGTAACTGCGCTGGATGTCGTCCGCATGATGATGGATACGGTTTATCTGAATTACTGTTACACTGTTAGCAGTTATTCCGAGGCGTTTCAGGAGGTTATGAAGCGATATTCTGTCTTGTATGACACGCTGGAGGTAGAGGAGACCGGGAAAGAGATCACGCAGATCACGCAAAAAGGAAGCGATTATAAGTTCGTACAGGAGCAGTTGTGTACAAAGGCCGGGAAGGAGTTTCTGGTCATTGGCGGTACGGTTTATTTTCGTACACCGGCGGATGGAGCAGAGGCAGCAGTTTTTTTAGAATGGGGAGAAGGGCTGATCTCCTTTCAGGAGCGGAAACAGCAATGCAGTCAGACAGTACGGGTATACGGGAAGGCGGATAATAAAAAGGACCGGCAGATGGTGGAGGTTACTGTAACGAATGCAGATTCTTCCTCTCAACTGACCATTGTCAGAGAATATCAGAATCCTGCCCTGATCGGAGAGGCGGCAATCCGTCAGTATGCCAATAAGCTGGCAGACCATCAGCGGGACAGGAGCTGCGGAGGAAGCGGGAGCTGTATCGGACTTCCGGAACTGGTGCCGGGGACTTATATCCGACTGGGCAATCTGGGTTCCGGGGAAGGAAAGGACTATTACATTAAGAGTGTCAGACACAGTATCGGAAGCAGCGGTTATATTACACAGTTTGATGTTGAAGGGATTAAGACATAGAATGAAGAGGATGAAAACAGATCATGAACAACCGTTACTTTATCACCCGGCCAGAGAGGAGATCATACAGCAGATGGAGGAACTGGCAGATCATTATACGCCGGAATGGCGGTTTCATTCCGAACATCCGGATCCGGGTTCTGTATTGGTGGAATTATATGCCACTATGTATATGGAGATGTTGCACCGGTATCATCTGACACCGGAACGGGATAAACAGTTTTTCTTTCAATGGCTGGGTCTTCAGCCGGCTCCGGCGGAACCGTCCCGGGGATATGTATCCCTGGGTGTACAAAAGGAGGCGGGAGAAGGAATGGTGATCCCGGCCGGAACCGGTCTGATCGGCAGAGGAGAGCAGGGCAACCGTGTTTCGTTGAAGACCGGAACGGAGATCTATGCCAGTACCAGTCAGATCAAAGGTGTGTATTTATATGATGGAACGGAGGATCGGATCCATTG
Source organism: uncultured Lachnospiraceae bacterium (assembly GCA_910587045.1). GTDB lineage: Bacteria > Bacillota > Clostridia > Lachnospirales > Lachnospiraceae > CAG-632. The sequence continues at coordinate 39,150 of CAJULG010000002.1, forward strand.
TCTGGCAGAGCAGGAGGGCCATTTACGAAACGGGGATTGCCCGGATCTTCAGGAGCATATATGCAGATTTGGGCATTCTTTCGTATTTCCGGCTTCCGGAGAGACCGAACTGCTGGTTGCTCTGGAGCTGGCAGGGAGTAAGACGGATTGGGACAGGATCATTTCTGATCCGGATTCTACCCGCTTCTCCTATTGTTCGGTTCAGGGAGAACGGGAATTCACAGACTGGGAATGTGTGGATCACAGGATCCGATTGAAGAAAACGAAAGATATGCCGGACTTTTTACCGGTGAACCGGCAGGGAAAGGAATGCTGTTATCTTCAATGGCGTGCAAAAGATATTCATGCATATGCCGGTCTGGAGATCCATCACCTGTTTCTTGGAACAGCCGGCAGGAAACAGCCGCCGGAGAGCGTCTATACTGCAGATGGCGAAGAAGGAACCGGCCATTATTATCCGTTTGGGGAGCGGCCTTATTCGTATGGGGAATTCTATCTCTGTTCAAATGAAGTTCTGGGCAGGAAGGGAGCCAGGATCCGGATGAAGCTCCGCCTGGAATTTCGGAGAGTGGCACTGTTAACGGAACCGGTTTCCCTGCCGGTTCATTGGAAGATGATCATGCGGGAGTCTGAGCTTCAGGAGGAACCGGAGGTACCGGTAACCATTGGTGAAGTGGTTTGGGAATATTACAACGGTATTGAATTTACCAGATTATTCAGGGAGCCCCTGTATACCGACTGCTTTACACCAGCGGACGAGAAGGCGGTGGAAAAGCAAATGGATATATCTTTTTATTGTCCCCTGGATATTCAGCCCTTTCTTGTACATGCCGGGACTGTCTATTGCATACGTGTCAGAATCCTGCGCATGCGCAATGCGTTTCCCAGGAAGGGGTATTATCTATCTCCTTACATGACACTGGCAGAGCTGGAGTATGATTACCGCGATTCCATGCAGGAACCGGAGCTTTGTTTCAGCAGGAATAATTTAGAGGAAAAGCAGATTCACAGACATCAGAGCTTTGTTCCATTTCAGAAGCTGGCAGATAAGGGGCGGTCATACTATATCGGCTTCGACCGGAAATTGCAGGGCGGGCCCTTCGGATTATTCTGTAACGTAAAAAAGGGAGGCGCTGATGGAGGAAAGCGCTGGAACTATGAATATTATAACGGAAGCAAATGGAAGGGTATGACAGTCGAGGATGGTACCGGTTCCCTGCAAAAAAGCGGTCTGTTACTTCTGTATATCAATGGCAGAACGGAACCCGGATGTCTGTTCGGAAGCGAACGGTACTGGATTCGGCTGGTGGCTGTGGAGGAAAGCGGAACCGTCCGGAGGACGAATGGCATGACACTCCGGGAAATCTGGTGGAATTCGGTATCCGTGATCGCAACAGGAGGAGAACCGGGCAGGGAGGGGCAGGATAACCTGAAAGCCGGACAGGTCTGTCAGATGGAGCGTTCGATCCGGTTTTTAAATCATGTTACGAATCGTTATGCGCTTACAGGCGGACGGGAAATGGAATCACAGAAGGAGGCGACAGAAAGGCTCAGCCGCCGGCTTCTGCATCAGGATCGTGCAGTTATGCTTTCTGATTATGAAGCGCTGGCGCAGGAAGCATCCCGTGAGGTTGTCCGGGTAAAGGCGTTTTCCGGCAGACGTACAGATGCAGGCCGGGAAAACGGTGCGGTTACCATCGTTGTACTGTCGGAAGCGTTTGATAAGGAAGGGTTTGATTTTCAGGAGTTTCAGGAACGAATATATGAATATCTCCATAGCAGGATGCCGGGAATCTCGCAGCTACAGGATCGTCTCTCCATAATCCAGCCATGGTTTACAGAGATACAGGTGACTGCACTTTGTATAGTAGAACCGCATACGTCTGCTCATGCCTGCCGGATAGAGGCAGAGGAACTGCTTCTTCGGTTTCTGGATCCCCTTACCGGTAATTTTGACGGAGGGGGCTGGCAGATCGGAGATGTTCCGGGAGTCGAACAGATTCGGAATGCACTGTACAATACCAACGGAATCCGTATGATAAAGAAGCTGGTAGTGAAAGCATACTGTCGGACAGAGACCCGCCTGCAGGAACTTGATCTGACAGGAAGCATTCCCGGCTATGTGATGATCACAAGCGGAAAGCACAGAATCGAACTGGAGCAGTATTGACAGGATGGATAAGGAAACAGGAGGATTTCGTATGCTGCCGATAGAATTTCCGGAGGATGAGGATTTTAATACCATAAGAGAAAAAGCAGTTCTGCGTATTGCCGATTATCAGAAGGAATGGACCAATTACAATACTGCAGATACCGGAATCGCCCTGTTGGAACTGTTAGCCTGGATGCAGGAAATGCAGATGTTCTATTTAGAACAGGGCTATATGGAAAATATCCATCTTTTTCAGGAACTGCTGGGAATGGAGCCGGAGTTGCTGGAACCGGCATCCGTAACTGTCTCATTGGAGAATGAGCACGAAGAAATGCTGCATTCCAATACAGGCTTCTATCGGGATATGATCTGTTATGAACCCATACAGACAGAAATCGTTGGAGCCGGGAAGCTTCATAAATGCTATGCCCAGACTGCGAAAGGAGATCTGCTGTGGCATTGTACGGGAAGCCGGGAGCTGCAAAGGGGAGTATGGATGTTCGGAGAGGATCCGGCAGCAGGAGATTGCTTCTACATGGGTTTCCAGGCTTCCTTTCATGCAGGGCGCCGCTATTCCTTATATTTTGAAATCCTGCCATCCAAAGAAGGCAGGCGCAATCCGCCCGGGCAGGAGACACGGGAGCTTTTTTCCCGTTATCGTATGGAATGCTGGAATGGAATTCAGTGGTGCCGGTGTAAAGTCTTAAAGGATGAGACGGTTGGTTTCATACAAAGCGGTTTTGTGGAATGGATGCCGGAACAGGATCAGGAGAAGGTAGAGGAACTGTACTGGCTGCGTCTGCAGCTGCTAAGCAGTCAGTATGACCTTCCACCCAGACTGGCAGTGGTGGATCCCCGGCGGGTAAGACTGCTGCAAAAGGAAACCATCGCCGCCTCTATAGAGATTTTGCTGCCGGTCAGCAGTGCAGGAACGTATTGCATTCATATTGATGAATATTTTGAAACACCGGCCGATCTGGATCTGTTCATAAAGCGGAAGGATGGTTACCGGCGAATCCGGCAATGGCGCCGGACCAACCATCTGGCAGAGTTTACTTATGAAGAAAGGACACAGCCGTTTCTTACCGTTTTGCTGGTCGTACACAGGGAGGATCAGAAAATCCCGCTGGAATGGGAAGCGACTGGTTTTCCGAACCAGAATATCTGTCTGGAGGATGACCATGTAATGAGCAGACGACTTCAGGTACTGGTAGAGGAGGAAAAGGATTCCGGGATATATCGGTTCTGGGAACCGGTTCTGCATTTCTACGGATGTGGTGCAGATAAGGCATGTTATTGCTATCAGGAGACAACGGGAATACTTCAGTTCGGGAATGGTATCCACGGCAGGATTCCGGAGGGGAGGATTCTGATCACAGACTGTATCAGAACCTCTGGAGCAGAAGGCAGGATCAAGGAAGGAAAAGAACTGTTCTGGAAACATGGAACGGCATATAATCCCCATGCGGCACAGGGAGGACACAGTATAACAGGTACAGAAAGAACGGGGGGATTCTTCTGGAAGCAGAAGCGGGACTCAGGACGTGCAGTAACCTTAGAGGATTATGAACGTCTGGTCATGCAGACACCGGGACTCCTGATAAAAAGGGTCAGAGCAGTCAGCACCAGAGATCAGGAGAATTGTGTAACGCTGATCGTGGAAGGCGGGGGCATGAAAAGGGGAAGGAAGCTGCATCCGGTATACAGGAGAGAAATATGCAGGTGGCTGGAAGAAAAACGACTCATGGGTACCCGTCTCAGACTGGATGCACCGGACTATATTCCGATTCGGATCCGCATTGAGCTTCGGGTCTATGAACGCTACCAGAGGGCAGAGCAATGGATCCGTGAGGCTCTGGAAGATTACATAAGTGAATTCATGGGCGGATTTGGAGCCGGCCTGAATTATAGCCACTTATATGGAACACTGGATAGTCTTGGCTGCGTAAGAGAAATAAGCACGTTAAGTGTTCAGGCTGTTGGAAAAGGGATTCACTTCATGGATGACGGGAGTTTTCAGCTCCCGGAGCGGGCACTGGTATTCGTAGAGGATATTCAGATACATATTGCAGGTGGAGGCAGGTGAGAAAGATATGAAGCGGGAGCAGCAGTATTTTATATGGAATCATCCCCGTTCCTTTCAACAGGGAGCAGGAGAAAACATTCAGATCACGGAACAGGGGCTGACAGTATCCGGGAACGATTCTGTATCAGCAGCCATCAGGCAAGCGGAAACAGGAATATATTATACCAGATTATGTGACAGCCAGAAGGAAGGAACCGGTTGGGACAGACTGTTGCTCGAGGGCGTGGTTTCCGATCCGGGTGATATCCGGATAAGCGTTTATACCTGTGAAAGCTCCTGGATTTTTTATCAGGGAAAGCAGGTTTCCATACAGGAAATCATAAAAAGCAGTGCATTTTCCATAAAAGAAAAGGATCGGATCTGTCAGGAATACAGACGAAAGGAACTGCCTTACGGAAGGTGTCAGTTGTTGCATGATGTTACCGGCCGGTATCTTTGGCTGAGGATCTGTCTGTGTCCGAATGGCCTGCAGCCGGTTCTGCTTCACAGAATCCAGGTGTTTTTTCCACGTATGAGCTGGAAGATGTATCTGCCTGAGATTTACCAGACCGGAGACAGTTCCTTTTTGGAACGGTATCTGGAGATATTCCAGACGATGTATCAGGAAATGGATCAGCGGATCGGGGCATTACCGGAGCTGTATTCACCGGAAGAGTCTCCCGCAGAATGGCTGGTCTGGTTATCGCAGTGGATATCCGTGGAGAATCCATATCTATGGCAGGAGGAGCAGCTTCGTTATCTGATCCGGCATGGCATGGAACTGGCAGGTATAAGGGGAACCGCAGCGTATCTGAAGCGGATGCTCTGGCTGTATACGGGTACGATTCCGTATGTGATCGAATATTGTCACTGGGCATATGAGGAAATGGAAGGCAGCAGGCGCAGGACTTTAGAAAAGCTGTATGGTAATAATGATTATTGTATTACTGTCATTCTGGAAGAGGGGGCGGTAGAAGACCGGAGAAAGCTTCGGATATTAGAGCGGCTGATCCGGCTTTGCAGCCCGGCACATCTGGATACCAGAATGGAGATATTACAGCCCTATATTTTTCTGAGCCGGAATTCTTATCTGGGGATAAACAGCCGGTTAGGGGTAATGGGTGCGGTTGTTTTGAACGGACAGAACTTTCTGCCCTTTCTTGTACTGAAGGAAAAGGAGAGCCAGGATGAAGGATAGAAATTATTTTCCTTTTGAACGAAATCGGTATTATTATGGGAAATTATTAAGTGTGGAAGACTTTCAGCGCGAACAGGCTTATATGAATCATAAGCGCAGGCTCTTAAATCGTCTTTTATACGGAGACGGGATTCTGTGCGGTATGCAGGTGCTCCAGGTAGATGAGGAAAGTATCTCCATTGAAACGGGAGCGGCATTGGATGAGCTGGGAAGAGAGATCATAATAGAGCAGCCAATGATAAAAAGACTGTCGGTAATTGATGGATTTGCAGAGTATTGTATGGAGGGGGAGCATAAGCCGTTGTTCCTGTGTCTCTCTTATCAGGAGGAGGCGGCAGAACCGGTCTATAGTATCGGAGGAGCATACAATGAAGAGGGAAAGCAGCAGGAATTCAATATCTGGCGGGAGGGTTATCACTTATTTCTGACCAGTGAAGAGCCGGCAGATAATACCGGACTGCCGGATGACGGTTATGAAACGGTAAAGACAATCTTTTGCGGACAGGGAATCCGGATCCGTCTGGCAGTCCCAAAGTATCTGCAACAAAATCAGGAGGGGATCCTGCGACTTCTGGTGGACAGGAGGGAAGGTACAGAGACCGTTTCCTTTCAATGCGAGGCGGAGTTGACGGGGGCAGACTGGAGCGGCGCAGATCGACTGAATGTTTCCTTTCGGGAGGAGGAAATGGAACCATCCGGACATTATGAGATTGAATACCGGATCCGGGCGGCAGCAGTGGAGCTGGAGGGACACCTGCGTTTTTTACCGGACAGCTTTGTATTGGAACGAGGCGGCTATGCAAAGAATTACCCGATCGAAGGCCGGTTTTCTTTTCAGGTGATGAAAGAAAAGAAGGAACAGGCCCTATGCGATGCATGGCGTCAGTCCGCTATGGAGGAATTATGGAATCCGTTGTCGCAGCCCCCTTTATATCTGGCAGAGATTAATGTGATTCCGGCCGGAGATACCTATGTGATAGAGAAGGTACAAAGTCTGCCATATCATCAATATGTATGGAATAACCGGCTGTTAGGAATGCTGAAAGGCATGGAGCTGGCAGAAGGCCTTTCTTACCAGCCTCATCCGGTAGAAAGATACAGGGGAGAATCCTTTGAGCATGCACGGAATGCAGGGGATGTAAGTTGTGTCTCCGGCAATCTGGATATATCCCTGGGGATTGGAGGCGCTGCAGGACAGACCTTTTATTCGGAGGAAGTGGTACATGGCCTGGGGCCTGGTGCAGTATTTCTGTCTGCAGGAGTGGTAAGGCAGAAAAAGAAGGAAAGGGAGATTGTCTATGGAAGTCCGGAGGTCTTTTCACGGGAGCAGGGAGTTGTACATGTTGAAATTGCAGTGAAGCTGTATATGGATCGGGGCAGCTTTATAATCGGACTTCACTGCCTGGAGGAGATACAGGAGGACAGGCTCACGGTCCACTGGCTTGCAATACGCGATCAGAAGGATGTGCAGGCAGACATACCGGAATCCATTGTTATGACGATCCGCCCGAATATGCCTCGGATCAGCGTCCGTCAATCCGTCCGTCTGGAAGCATACATTGGAGAGGAGCGACAGAACAGTCTTCAATGGAGGATCATAGATCCGGAGGGAGGCAGTATGGATGATAATGGTCTGTATACCGCTCCAAACCGTGCCGGCATCTATGAGGTACGGGCACATAGCATGGAGTCTGCCCTGGAAGCGTCAGTTTATATTATTGTAGGGGAAGAATAACAACAGGAGGAAAAGAGATGATCATTTCCAGTCTGGAGCATAGCTATACAGTTATATATCGCAGCGGGGAGGAAGCGGGTGTAGAACGCTTTATCTGTAAAAGAGAGGAGACAGATGCAGTCTATACCCTGCTTCGGATTCATTCAAAGAAAGAGATCTGTCTGTTGCTGGAGCGGAATCTGCTCCGGAAGGAAATAAGCAGCAGTTTTGTAGATTATAAGGAAGGGTTTCTCTGGAAGGATACCCTGATTCTGGTATTTCTGCGGCAGGAGGGCTCTCCTCTGCATCAGTTTCTGGCAGAGAGATCCATTCTCTTATCCCGGCGGTTAGAGCTGGGAAAACGGATATTGGAACGACTGTTGCTTTTGAATATGCCGGAGTACCTGCTGGCTATTATTTTGAATCCTGACTGTATTCTGGTGACGAAGGAGGAGGAGGTTGTGATCCGTTATGAGCCGGAGCAGTTTACCATTGCCGGAATAGAAGATGCAATGCGGTTTTCAGAATATTTTTATCGGATATTTTTCCTGCTGTTTCAGAAGGAGGAGCAGGAGGGGGTCAGTATGGAAATACATACGTTCCTGGAACGATTGCGACAGGAACCTTATCGGGATGTTTTTCAGGTGTATCAGTCTTATGATCATATGCTGGAGCAGCTACGGGGACATAAGGATATTGACTGCTTAAGGCCGGATACCTTCATAAACCGCATGATACGGATCGGAACAGGATTGATGGACATCGGAAGGCGGCTGGCGGGGCCTGTCATGATCGTGATCGGTATGGCGGTAATGATCTATTTCATCTGTCATCCATTACAGGAGGAGACAGAAAGCTATCGGTTTGAACGGATCGGAACAGTAGAATTAAATAAGGATGATGGATATGAAGTTATGGAAAAGTAATGCATCGGAAGCTGGACGCTATTATCTGCGGATCCGGGATTATTATATTGCAGTCCGGGCCCTGGTACTGATACTTTGTGTTTTGATCCTGCTCCCGTTTTTATATATTTATCGGATACAGCCGGTCATAGTGAGACGGTTCTTTACAAAGACCATGGCGGTAAACAGTCCGGAGCAGTTTGGCTATACCGGAAGGGTACGCCTGACTGATCAACAGACAGGACAGGTATTATTTGTCGGCAGATTGGAGGAGGGCCGGATTCAGGGGGAGGGTATCTTATATGATCATGAGGGAAATCTGATCTACCAGGGGGGCTTTGAGCAGGAGCAGTATTCCGGTAACGGAACGCTTTATGATCCGGACGGCCATCTGTGCTACTGCGGTGAATTTCAGAACAATCAATACCAGGGGGTGGGGACTGTTTATTTTGCCAATGGAAAAAAACAGTATACAGGCAGCTTCTCTGCAGGAAAGCTGACTGGAACCGGTCGGGAGTATTATGAGAGCGGAGGTCTGAGATATCATGGAGAATTCAAAGAGGGAAGCTATGAGGGAAGCGGAAAGCTCTATTATGAAAATGGAACCATGAAGTATCAGGGGGAGCTGGCGGCAGGTGTCTTTCACGGGCTTGGTACCCTGTATGGGCAGACCGGCGGGATCCTATATAAGGGAAGTTTTGTCGAGGGCAATTATGAAGGGATGGGAACCCTGTATCAGGGAGACACTGTTATCGCACAGGGGGAATTCCGGGCAGGCGTGTTTGTTGGAGGCACAACAGTACTATATGAAAAGGGCGGAACTATGGTCTATGTAGGAGAGGTCGTCAATGGAAAGAAACAGGGAGATGGTATTCTGTACGATGAAGAGGGGGAAATACGTTATGAGGGCGCCTTTGCAGAGGATCAGATGGAAGGGAGCGGTATCTTATACGAGAATGGAAAGGTTCTGTATGAAGGAAGCTTTATAAAGGGAATGTATGAGGGAGCCGGCAGGCTGTACGACATTGAAAGCGGAATCCTGATCTATGATGGAACCTTTGCCGCCGGAGTGTATAACGGGAGCGGAAAGCTGTTTGATCCGGAAACAGGTGCCATGGTGTATGACGGGGAGTTCTATGCCGGCAGATACCAGGGGAGTGGAAGACTGTATGCGGCAGATTCCCAGGTGCTGCTGTATGAAGGAGCATTCCGTATGGGCCTTTACGACGGGGCCGGCATCTTATATGGAGAAAGCGGCGGGATGCTTTATCAGGGGCAGTTCCTGCTGGGCAGGTATCATGGACAGGGGACATTATACAGGGAGGAAACCGGAGAAATAATTCTCGAAGGGGAATTCCGGAATGGAAGCCTGGTGACCCCGAAGGAGGAAGCATGGGAAATTATACAGTGATCGCAGATGTCGGACAGGGGATCGTAAATCTGTTACGACAACATATAACGACGGAGGGAATCCTGCGGAAAGAACAGATCGGACTATGTTCTCTCCGGGAATCCGGTGATTATCGCCTGGGAATCTGTCTCTATGATATACAGGAATGCAGTCAGCTTCCGTATGAGGGCAGGCGTATGCGGGGAGAGGATCAGCAGATAAACGCTTCCATGTACCTGGATCTATACTATATCATCCTTCCATTTATGAACAGTGACTGGAGATACCGTTCCGCCGAGGAACAACGCTTGTTGGGAAAAACCCTGCAGGTTCTGCGGGATTTTCCGTTGTTAGATCCAGTTACTTATGAGACAGAGAATTGTGTTGATTCCCATACCATACAGCTTGAGCTGCTCTGCCTCGGACTGGAGGAGCAGACAAGGATATGGAACAGTTTGAATGAAAACCGGCGAAATGCAGTTTATTGCAGGGCGGCAGCAGTGGAACTGGAATCTACACGGATCCGCAGGATAAAGCGGGTAGAAGAGATTCAGATCCGGATGAAAGGAGGCGCGCATGAAGCGTAGGTTCGGCTTGCGGATAAAGACCACAGTTCTTTTTTTAGGCTTTATTCTGTTGATTACCCTGGCGGTTCTACTGCTTACAGATCATAATAATGAGGAAGCCATTGATGAGATTTATCAACAGTTTGCAGTTGATATAGGAAAACTGGCAGCCAATAAAGTCACAGCAGAAGAAATTCAATCCTATATGGATTCACAAAAGATAGATGAACGATATATGGAAATCCTGGAAGAACTGCAGCAGATTCAGGAGGAGATGACGATCCAGTATCTGTATATCATTTATCCGGTCTCGGAGCAGGAAGGGGTCTACATTTTCGATGTGGATCGGATGGAGAATGGCCGGGTGAAGGTACCGGGCAATCCGCTGGGGAAAAGGGTGAATTTATCTGAGGAAGGCTTTGGAGGAGCAGGAGCGGTCATGGACAGTGGACTGCCCAGTGATTCCCTTGTATTTGACGGAATAAGAGAAAGCAACGGACAGGACGAAGCCGGCGAATATGAAATGCTGGTATCTGTATATGTACCGATCCGGGAGGAAGGAAAAAGGCCCATTGCATTTGTTGGCGTAGATATGGATATTACCACTATTCAGAACAGTGTGGATGCGGCAAGAGATCGTATGATGGCAGCATTGACATTGCTTATGACCGTATGCTTTCTGATTCTGCTGCTCCTGATTCAGTATGCATTATTAAAGCCGATACAGAAGCTGAAACAGTATGCAGAGCAGATTTCGGCCGGACAATTCGGAGAGACCTTACCGGTTCGGGGGCAGGATGAACTGAGTGAGATCATGGAAGTATTCAACCGGATGTCACGCAGTATCCAGGGTCATATGGAAGAGATAGAGACGATCAACCGGGCATATCAACGATATGTTCCATTGGAACTGCTGAATATTCTGAACCGGGACGGGATAACCCGATTGAAATTAGGCGATACGGAAAGCCGGTTTGTAACGATTCTAACATTTCAGTTAACGGATGCCGGAAATAAGATCATGAACCCGGACAGTCGGCAGGTGCTGGAAAATATGAATCTTCTGTTTCAAACGATCATTCCGGTGATTCTGGAAGGAAATGGTTTTGTGGAACGGTTTCAGGATGCCGGAATGCTGGCAGTATATACGGGAAACGCAGAGGATGCACTCCTTTCTGCCATCTCCATCTGTCAGCGGATGAAACACCGCCGGAAGGAGGGAAAACAATCCGGGATCAGCATGGGAATCACATATGGCGGAGTTCTGTTTGGAACAGTAGGACATGAGAAACGGATGGCGGCTATTGCAATTTCTCCCCATACCTCCATGGCCTGGTATCTGCAAAAGCTGGCGCCCTTGTATGGTTCCCGGCTGCTGATCACTTCCGGGGCGGCAGAGCAGATTCCGGATTTTCCATACTCTTATCATTGCCGGTTCCTGGGGATGACAGAGAATAAATATACAGGTAATATTGAAAAAGTCTATGATGTATATGATGGTGATCCGGAGGAGCAGCGGGAGGGAAAGGAACGGACCAGAGAGCAGTTTGAACACGGAGTAGAGCTGTTCTGTATGCGGCGGTTTCGAGAGAGCCGGCAGGCATTTATCAGTGTATTGAAACGGTTTCAGTCAGACACCGGAGCAAGGCGGTATCTGCAGTATTGTAATGCTTATTATCAGGAGGAGGGGACGGAGGATATTCCGATCTTTCTATAGTTATGGGGAATCAGATCAGCCCTGTGGTTACAGGATCAGAAAGGAGTGAAAGCCATGCGGGAGCAGGGAAAGGAGTTTTTAGGAGCCGGATGGCGGTTTCCGATCACAGTGGATGAGGTGACCGGACGGGTCGTGTTATCCGGCCATGAGGAGAATATTCGGGAATCCATAATGATCATATTATTGACAAGACCGGGAGAGCGGGTCATGCAGCCGGAGTTTGGCTGCCGTATTCATGACTTTATGTTTCAGCGTCCGGATCATCCGGTCCGGGTGCAGATGGAACAGGCAGTGCGGGAGGCACTTATCCGCTGGGAACCAAGGATCCGTGACATCCGGGTGATGGCAGCAGTTTCCGGTGAAGGGAATAAGGTAGTGATCACCGTAGATTATATTGTAAGATCCACCAATAATCCATATAATATGGTCTTTCCATTTTATATCAATGAAGGCTTTGGACGGATGGAATAAGGAACGGAAAGGGGGAATATGTATGGGCGTCGAAGAATGGATACCGGACTCTGATCCTGCAACCAAAGGAGTTCAATATGCGGGGACTGCGTTTTCTATTACGACCGGGGTGGTGATTGAAAACTGGAGTGAAGAGAACAAGGGTATGGTGCTGGTAGAAATGAGTATTGGAGAGGAAGGAAGGACGAATACGGAATGGATACCGGTCATGCAGCCTTATTGCGGTAACGGATTTGGACAGTATTTTCTGCCCGAGGTAGGGACTCAGGTAGTGCTTGGATTTCAGGAGGGAGATGTCAACAGTCCCATTGTAATGGGCTGTCTATGGAATGAAGTGGATGTTCTGCCTGAGGAAACAGCAAGAGAAGATAACTCTTTAAAGAAAATACAGACAAAGGGCGGAAACCGGATTGAAATAGATGAGAGTGAAGGGAAGGAGAAGATCGGCATATATACCAGTGGCGGAATCTCACTGCAGTTACAGGATGAGGATCAGACAATCTCCTTAAGGGATAGTGATGGAAGTACCATGATACAGGTTGATATCCGAAATGGAGAATTAAGACTTATGGCAGATAAGAAGCTGATACTTTCTGTAGGGGGAGAAGATGCACTGGTGATCGACGGCACAGCCAGGAAGCTGACGTTATCAACAGGTAAACTGGAGGCGGAAGGAAAACAGATGTTACAGTTAAAGTCACAGAATACAAAGATTGCAGGGAATCAGACGGAAGTAAGCGGCCAGGGTTCCCTAAAGGTAAAGAGCAGCGGGATCCTGGAGCTGAAAGGATCTATTGCAAAGATAAACTAGAAAAGGGAAGGGGAAAGGATTATGGGATTTGCAGTATGTGGAGGGGCGGTGTGTACCTGCAGCTTTGGAATGGCTCCTTCGTGTCTTATAGTAACACCCGAGAATCAGACCGTTTCTGTTATGCCGCTTGCTACGATCATGGATCATATTCCTATGAAGAATATTATGCCTTTTGGAATGTGTTCTTCGCTAGGGAATCCACAGGTAGCAGCAGCTACGACAGCGGCACTTGGAGTATTGACCCCCATGCCCTGTATTCCATTTACAACAACGCCCTGGACACCCGGCAGTTCCGGTGTGTTAATAGGCGGTAAGCCTGCATTGAATCAAAGCAGTAAACTGATCTGTGGCTGGGGTGGCGTGATCCAGCTTGGATATCCGGGTACCAGTAATATTCAGGTGTCGTAAAAATGTAATTTAATTCCCAATTCTGCAATATTTTGGCGAATTCTGCAAAATCTATTGATTTTTTGGAGCAAATCGCTATATGTATAGAATTGGAGGGAAGGTTATGACAGAACGTATTGCGATTATGGTAAGTCAACGATTATTGTTATATCAGTTGATCCAAAAGGAGGAACAGGAATGGTATCAGTATTGTATCCAGGTGCGTCTGGAGCGGATGCTTGCCTGTCTTTTGATTGGTCTGTGTGCAGCATTTTTTCATGTATTACCGGAAACCGTGTTGTTTCTCCTATCTTTTTTTATGATCCGGAGACATGCAGGCGGTTTTCATGCAAATAGTTTTGCCGGCTGTATGATCATATCCGCCGGGGTATATCTTTGCTATGTAATGGCACTATATCCATTCTTATTGCGTCATCCTGTCATGAATGATGGAATATTGCTGTGTTCAGCCATCGTGATTCTGGTGGTCGGAGCGGTCAATCATCCAAATATGGCATGGAATGAAAGAGAATATCACAGGAGCAAATGGTATGCCAGAATTGCATTGCTACTGGATCTATTGATCTTTGCAGGAATGAGGCTGATTAGAATTCCTGAGAGTTATTGTTTATTCATGAGTTTTGGCGTGATTTTAAGCGCTGTATTTCTGGTGCTTGGAAAAATAATAAAGCAGGAGGTAAAATGAATGAAAAAACGGGTGGAGAAGCAGGTATTGAGTGCCATAGAGCATTTGGTACGCAATGATGTTAAGAGGGAGCGGTTTAGCTGGCCGCCACCGTGTCCATTATTCTCACACCAGCCGAAGAGACCGGAGTCTGGAAAGGCCGCAAACGAATAGGATACAGGTTCTGATTAGGAAGGGCTGAATGGATCGTATTGATCCATTCAGCCTGTTGCGGATATTTTCCGTATTTCATATAATAAGATTGAAAAATATCATAGAATGTCTAATAATGTGGTAAAGATACTAGTTTTATGGGGTGGGGGAAAATAATGTTCAGGATTGCGATATGTGATGACGAGAGCTGTTTTTTACTGCAGGAAAAGGCTTTGATCATAAGCTATATGAAACGTAACGGATATGATTGCAGAATTGATGCTTTTTCTTCCGGCAGAGGGTTGTTGGCATTAAGAGACGAAGTAAAGCAATATGATATTATATTTCTTGATATCAATATGGAAGAGCTGGACGGGCTGGAAACAGCGAAGGAAGTGCGAAGATATTCCGAGACGACCTACCTGGTATTTGTAACGGCATATCTGACCTATGCTATAGAGGGCTACAAGGTGAATGCTATTCGCTTTCTGATCAAGGATGAGGGGAATTTAGGCCCTGCCATGCGAGAATGTCTGGATACCATAATGAAGGAAAAGAAACGTTCTGAACAAAAATATTGTTTTGATTTTGTAGAGGGAACACTTGAAGTGGTATGGAAAAATATTATATATGTGGAAAGTAGCCTGCATAAGCTTATTTTCTATATGAATGACAGAAAACGCTCTCAGTTTACGATGTATGATAAATTAGATACCATTGAAACTCTGTTACAGGGCAGTGAATTTTGCAGGATACATAAAAGCTATCTTGTGAATCTGAAATATGTCAGAAACCTGGAGCGATATCGTCTGGAATTGCATGATGGTACTATTCTAAACATTGCAAAGGGAAAATATCTGGAAAGCAACCGAAGGTTCCTTGTTTATCAGGGGGACCTTTGATATGTATGGCTGGATAAATTCCCTTGTTACAAGTATCTGCTATATTTTGTTTTGCAGCATGTTTATTGATACCTTTACAGGGAGGAGGAATGGAAGGCGCTGGCAGCAATATCTTCTGCTGATAAGTGCAGTTATCCTGATGAGCATCGCCTGTATTGGTTTAAGCAGGTGGTTATTGTTTAAACAGATCATTGTCATTATAATAACCTTTTTTACAATGTATGCTTGCTTTCATGAGACACCCGGAAAGGTAACGCTATTTGTATTGCTGTTTCACAGCATGAGCGGCGGATTGGATTTTATTTCCTATCAGATCGTTTTACAGGCAAGCCGTCAATTAGAGGAGGCCCTGCTGCAGCTGCCGGCATTTGGCCTGTTGTGGGTCGTATTAACCCAGTTGTTGATATTTCTGTTCCTGATTCTTGTAAAATGGGTATTTGCAAAGAGAACATCTCTGAATCTCACCAGGCAGGAATGGTTAAAAGTAATTGCATTTACTGTATTTTCTATTGTTTCTTTAGTTGAGATGTTTGTACAGTTTGGCGTTGTGCAGAATGGGATGCAGGGAAGGGTATTTCTCTTTCTGGCCATTGGCCTGTTATGTATGAATGTTTTATTTTTCAGCCTGATTCAGGGGATATCTGTCCGTGATACTCAGCTGCAGGAGGAACGGATCTTTCGGGAGCGGGTAAAAAGTGAAACAGAACGGTATCATTCTATTTCGGAGCAGTATGTAATACAGAAAAGACGGGAGCATGAGTATAAAAATCAGATTACCTGTATGGCTGCCCTGATCAAAAATGAGAATTACCGGGAGCTGCAGTCGTACATCCATAACCTGAACACAGGTATGCTGGCGCAAATGGATTATATTGATACGGATCATGTGATCGTGAATGCGGTTCTAAATACAAAATATCAGGAAATCAGGGAAAGAGATATTGCATTCGTATTGAAGTTTAACAATTTATCCGACGTGGATATGGAGGATGAGGATCTTGTCGTCATTCTGTCAAATCTTCTGAACAATGCGATCGAGGCCTGTGAAATGTGTAGTGAGAAAGTGATCCGGTTCAAGTTCTTTAGTGATGAGGAATGGATTACCATTGCTGCTGCTAATTCCTGCGCTGTGGAACCTAAACGGATCGGAAATAAATTTCAGACAAGCAAGACCGACGAAACTGCTCTGCATGGAATTGGTATTGAGAATATTAAAGAGGCAGTAAAAAAGTATCAGGGAACTTATTTGATCGATTATGAAAATCAAGTCTTTCGGTTTGTGATCCGTATTCCCCGTAAAAGAGTGCTTGACAGCTCTGGACTTCAACGCTATGATAGAAGCAGTGCAGAATTGTGTGATTCTGCGTAGGAATAAAACAAGCAGCGTAGAAGGTGCAGGAAGGAATCTATTTCCCTGCCAGAGAATAGAGGTCAGCGGCTGGAAGCCTCTTAAGAAGGAGCAGATTCTTAGTTTCACACCGGAGCTTTCTGTTTGAAGTAATAGTAGGGCAGAACGTGTGATGACGTTACACATCATGAAAGTGTCTGTATGAATCATGCAGGAATCAGGGTGGTACCGCGATATCAGCTCGTCCCTTTTGGGGCGGGCTTTTTGTGTGAAACAATGAGCCATGCGAGAACGGGATACGTTCTCGCATTACAAGGCTGTCTCACATGGGGCAAGCTGGCTTGCCCAAATGGGAGTAGCCTTGTAGAAATGAAAACGGAAACGTTTTCATTTGGCGAATGTCGCATCACCGAGCAATGAAATTGCGAGGTGGGATGCGAGAGGATGCGCATTGCGCGCAAAAGAAAATGGCGAATGTCGCATCACCGAGCAATGAAATTGCGAGGTGGGATGCGAGAGGATGCGCATTGCGCGCAAAAGAAAATGGCGAATGTCGCATCACCGAGCAATGGAATTGCGAGATGGGATGCGAGAGGATGCGCATTGTGATACCCATAGTAATTAGATGTAAAATAAAAGCAGGAGGAAAGAAATGATGAAGGAAAAGCTACAGGCGATCCGGGAGGATGCCATTGCTAAAATTGAAGCAGCGAAGGATCTGGAGGCTCTAAATGAGATCAAGGTCAGTATCCTTGGCAAGAAGGGAGATCTGACTCAGGTTCTAAAGGGCATGAAGGATGTATCGCCGGAGGATCGTCCGAAGGTGGGACAGTTGGTAAATGATACCCGTTCTGCTATTGAGGAACGTCTGGAAAACGTTAAGCGGGATATTGCGAGAAAGCTGCGGGAAGAAAAGATGAAGAATGAAGTCATCGATGTTACCCTGCCGGGCAGAATGCAGATGAAAGGACACCGCCATCCGAACCAGATCGCCCTGGAGGAACTGGAACGGGTATTTATTGGTATGGGTTACGAAATCGTAGAAGGACCGGAGATTGAGTACGATCATTACAATTTTGAATTGTTAAATATTCCGGCTAATCATCCGGCCAAGGATGAGCAGGATACGTTTTATATTACCAAGGATATCCTTCTTCGTACCCAGACCTCACCGGTACAGGCCCGGGTGATGGAGACCGGAAGGATGCCGATCCGGATACTGGCGCCGGGACGGGTGTTCCGCTCCGACGAGGTGGATGCTACCCATTCACCATCCTTCCATCAGGTAGAGGGCCTGGTTGTAGATAAGAATATTACATTTGCAGACCTGAAAGGAACCCTGGAGCAGTTTGCAAGAGAATTCTTTGGCCCGGATACAAAGGTGAAGCTGCGTCCGCATCATTTTCCGTTTACGGAACCAAGTGCCGAAGTAGATGTCAGTTGTTTCAAGTGCGGTGGGAAAGGCTGCCGGATGTGCAAGGGAAGCGGCTGGATCGAGATCCTGGGCTGTGGTATGGTACATCCGAACGTGCTGCGGGATTGCGGGATCGATCCGGAAGAGTATTCCGGCTTTGCCTTCGGAATCGGACTGGAGCGGGTTGCGCTGCTGAAATATGAGATAGATGATATGCGCCTGCTTTATGAAAATGATATGCGGTTTCTGAAGCAGTTTTAAGCAGGGAACAGGAGAGAAAGGAATAGAAGATCAGGAGGTTGATATAAAATGAATACACCGATTTCATGGTTAAAGGTATATGTGCCGGATTTGGATGTGGAGCTTCAGGATTATGTAGATGCGATCACCTTATCCGGATCCCATGTGGAAAGCTGGGAGAGAAAGGATAAGAACTTAGAGAAGATTGTGGTTGGTAAAATTGAGAAAATTGAACGCCATCCCGACGCAGATAAGTTGATCATCTGCCAGGTTGATATTGGCGCAGAGACACCGATTCAGATCGTGACCGGAGCCCCGAATCTAAAGGAAGGTGATCTTGTGCCGACAGTCCTGGATGGCGGCAGGGTTGCCGGAGGACATGATGGCGGTCCGTTACCGGAGAGTGGTATCAAAATTAAGAAAGGAAAGCTCCGGGGAGTAGAATCTGCGGGAATGATGTGTGCGATTGAAGAACTGGGATCCTCCCGGGAACTGTATCCGGAGGCACCGGAAAACGGTGTTTATGTATTTCCGGAGGATTCGGGTGTAAAACCAGGCGAAGATGCAGTTGGAGCATTAGGGCTGCATGATGCAGTTGTAGAATATGAGATAACCTCCAACCGTGTGGACTGCTTCAGTATGATCGGAATGGCAAGAGAAGCAGCGGCAACCTTTGGTCTGCCATTCCATCCGCCTGTGGTGCCGGATACTTCAAAAGGAGGCGAAGTGGAACAGTATGCATCCGTAGAAGTGGAAGCTGCAGATCTGTGTCCAAGATATTGTGCAAGGGTTGTTAAGAATCTGAAGATCGGACCATCTCCGAAATGGATGCGGGAGCGCTTAGCAGCGCAGGGGATCCGTTCCATTAACAATCTGGTCGATATTACCAATTATGTAATGGAGGAGTATGGACAGCCGATGCATGCTTTTGATCTGGATACGGTTGCAGATCATAAAATCGTAGTGAAGCGGGCCAAGGACGGGGATACATTTATTACCCTGGATGGACAGGAGCGGAATCTGGATTCCGATGTTCTGATGATCTGTGACGGTGAAAAGGAAATCGGCATTGCCGGTATTATGGGCGGTGAGAATTCCATGGTAACGGATAAGATCACAAATCTGCTGTTTGAGGCTGCCTGCTTTGATGGAACCAATATCCGTCTGTCTTCCAAGCGGATCGGGCTTCGTACGGATGCCTCTTCCAAATTTGAAAAGGGATTGGATCCGAATCTGGCATTAGAAGCAGTGAACCGCGCCTGCCAGCTTGTAGAAGAGCTTGGCTGTGGGGAGGTAGTTGATGGTGTGATCGACATTTATCCGAATCCGGTGATGCCATGGGAGCTGCCATTTGAGCCGGAGAAGATGAACCGCCTGTTAGGAATGAATATACCGGAAGCACAGATGCTGGAATATTTTGACCGTCTGGGACTGACCTATCAGAAAGAAACCAATCAGCTTATCATACCAACCTACCGGCAGGATCTGCATTGCATGGCGGATCTGGCAGAGGAGGTGGCACGTCTGTATGGTTATGATAAGCTGCCGTCTACGCTGCCTTGTGGAGAGGCGACGGTTGGAAAGAAATCCTTCGAAATGCTGGTAGAGGATGTGGTACGGGAGGTCTGTGAAAATAACGGATTTTCCGGCAGCATGAATTATTCCTTTGAAAGTCCGAAGGTATATGATAAGCTGCTGATCCCGGAGGATTCTGAACTTCGGAATGCCATTGTGATCGCGAATCCATTAGGAGAGGACTTTTCCATTATGCGTACTATTTCCCTGAACGGAATGGTTACCTCACTGGCGACGAATTATAATCGCAGGAATAAGGAAGCCAGATTATACGAAATCGGTAATATCTATCTTCCAAAGGCACTGCCGTTGACAGAACTTCCGGAAGAGCGGAAAATGTTAACGCTTGGTATGTACGGGGATAGCGATTTCTTTACCATGAAAGGTGTGTTAGAGGAGTTGTTCCAGCGGCTTGGATTAGCCGGTGCATTTACCTATGATCCGCAGGGTGGTTATTCCTTCCTCCATCCGGGCAGACAGGCAGCGATCCGGCAGGGTGATATGGTGATCGGGTATCTGGGACAGCTTCATCCGGAAGTTGTGGATAATTATGATATGAAGGGCGAGGCCTATGTTGCGGTGATCGATCTGCCAAAGCTTGCAGAACTGGCAACCTTTGATCGGAGATATGAAGGGATAGCCCGATTCCCGGCAAGCACCAGAGATTTAAGTATGGTGATGGATAAGAATATCTTTGTCGGGCAGGTTGAAGCAGTGATCCGCAAGCATGGCGGTAAACTCCTGGAGAGCTGCCAGCTCTTCGATGTTTATGAGGGAGAACAGATTGGCAAAGATAAGAAATCCGTTGCCTATACCATGACTTTCCGCGCAAAGGACCGGAATCTGGAGGCAAACGAAGTAAATGCCATTATGGAGAAGATGATCGAAGGCTTGAAGAAGCTGGGAATCGAGCTTCGCAGTTAAGGATGGAAGAGGTATGAGACTCAGTGATTTTAATTATGAGCTTCCGGAGGAACTGATCGCGCAGGATCCTTTGGAAAAGCGGGATAATTCCAGATTGATGGTATTGCATCGGGCAACCGGGGAGCTGGAGCATAAGCATTTTTATGATGTAATAGATTATCTGAATCCGGGAGACTGTCTGGTCATCAATGATACGAAGGTCATTCCTGCCAGACTGATGGGGGCAAAGGAAGGAACCGGCGCCTCCATCGAAGTCCTTCTGTTGAAGCGAAGGGAAGAAAGGGTCTGGGAAACTCTGGTAAAGCCGGGAAAGAAAGCCAGAGCCGGCACCAGGATCTGTTTTGGAGATGGACTGCTGACCGGAGAAGTTATCGATGTGGTCGAGGAAGGAAACCGTTTGATCCGTTTTGAATATGAAGGGATATTTGAGGAGATTCTGGACCGGCTGGGGCAGATGCCCCTTCCGCCTTATATTACGCATCAGCTTCGGGACAGGAACCGTTATCAGACTGTATATGCCAGACAGGAGGGATCTGCAGCAGCACCGACAGCAGGCCTGCATTTTACGCAGGATCTGTTGCAGAGAATCCGGGAGAAAGGCGTCCGGATTGCCACGGTAACCCTGCATGTTGGACTTGGCACCTTTCGTCCGGTAAAGGAGGAGAATGTGTTAGATCATCATATGCATTCGGAATTCTATATGGTGGATGGGGAGGCTGCTCAGATCATAAATGAAACAAAGGCAGCCGGAGGACGGGTGATTTCTGTGGGAACCACCAGTACCAGAACGATAGAATCCGTGGCAGAGGCAGACGGGCATATACCAGAGTCC
Organism: uncultured Lachnospiraceae bacterium; assembly: GCA_910587045.1. GTDB lineage: Bacteria > Bacillota > Clostridia > Lachnospirales > Lachnospiraceae > CAG-632. The sequence continues at coordinate 60,599 of CAJULG010000002.1, forward strand.
AGTGGCTGGACGGATATCTTTATTTATCCGGGTTATTCCTTTAAGGCTGTGGATTGCCTGATCACGAACTTTCATCTGCCGGAATCCACGCTGATCATGCTGGTATCCGCTCTGGCAGACCGGGAACAGGTGCTGCATGCCTACCGGGTGGCTGTAGAGGAACGGTATCGTTTCTTCAGTTTTGGAGATGCCATGCTGATCGTGTAAAAAGAACCGTTTGAAAATTTAATAAAATGGTCGAAAAATTACGAAGGGTAACCATGGGATTCACACCCTGTTCAAGGTACAATAATTGCATAGAAGGTAATTGTGAAGGAGCTGAAAAAGTATGATTCGTTATGCCATGACCGTTTCGAACAGTACCGAGGATAAAGAGAATCAATCCACCAGTTATGGACTTCGGGCAATGAATGAAAAAGGAGAGGAGTTATTATCCATTCCGAATATCAGTACCAGGGAAGAGGATGTAGCTTACCTGATCGATCATTTTAATCAGATTCGTGTGCAGCGGGATCAGTTTTATTGATTTGTCCGGGCAGCAGAGTACGTGGGGAAACAACAAAGGAGAATTCGATCATGTTTCTAAGATTTGGTAAGAAGAAGGAACCATTAGAATATGACAGAACCAGGAAAAAGCCTGTGATCCATGTCAGTATCTGTACAGGGGAGCAGGTGGCAGGCTTTAAGGATATTGAAACCGGACGGTTTGAAGATAGAATGCTGATCAAAAATGAAAAGGATCTGAAACATTTCCTGAAATTATATGGTATTGAAGAAGGAGAGCTTACCAAAGAGTGGTAAGCTCTCCTTCATTGTAAAAAATAACGTACAACTTGATTGCCGGGGGAATCATAAACGTTCTAAATCCTGATAGAATTCAGGATAAGAGATGTTTACCACTTCGGCTCCGGTGATTTCCGTATCCCCTTCTGCATTCAGGGCAGCGATAGCAAAGCTCATGGCAATCCGGTGGTCAAGACTGCTGTCAATGCTCGCACCGTGCAACGGTCTGCCTCCACGGATGATCATGCCATCTTCCGTACCTTCTATATCGGCGCCCATGGCAGATAAATAGCGTACCATGATATCAATACGATTGGATTCTTTTACCTTTAGTTCCTGAGCATCCCGGATTACTGTCGTTCCATCTGCAAAGCAGGCGAGCACTGCAAGGATCGGCAGTTCATCGATCAGCTTTGGAATTATGGCGCCTTCTATGGTGGTACCATGCAGGATGCTGGTTCGGACTGTAATATCGGCAGATGGTTCTCCGGTACGGACATTGGTCTGTTCTACGGTTATATCTGCTCCCATTGCCCGGCAGACCTCTAATATGCCATCCCTTGTAGGATTGATTCCTACATTCCGGATGGTAATGCAGGAATTCGGAGTAATAAGTCCGGCAACAATGAAGTAGGCGGCAGAGGAAATATCACCGGGAACAATAATTTTCTGGGCATCCAGCCGGGCTGCCGGCTGGACAGTAGCAGTGGTTCCTTCTCTGCGAATGGAGACGCCAAAGGCTTCAAACATCAGCTCCGTATGGTTCCGGGATAAATACGGTTCTGTTACGCTGGTTTCTCCCTCCGCAAACAAACCGGCTAACAGAATCGCAGATTTGACCTGTGCGGAAGCCACCGGAGAATCATAATGGATACCATGGAGAGAAGTCCCTTGAATGCAAAGCGGTGCACAGTCATTGCCATTCAGACTGGTAATATCCGCCCCCATAAGAGAAAGCGGTTCCATAATTCGCCCCATGGGACGCTTTTGAATGGATGCATCCCCGTTGATCGTACTGGTGAAGGGCTGTGCTGCCAGAATACCGGCCATCAGGCGGGTGGTAGTGCCGCTGTTTCCTACATCCAGTGTTTCACAGGGAGCCTGCAGACCGCGTAAGCCTTTTCCCTGAATACGGACAATATCTCCTGTATTCTCAATGGTTACTCCCATTTTCTGAAAACAGGAGATAGAGGAGCGACAGTCAGCTCCCTGTAGAAAGTTGCTTACTTCCGTGGTGCCATCTGCTAATGCCCCCAGCATAATACTTCTATGGGAGATTGATTTATCTCCCGGTACCGTGATCTCACCCCGTAGAGAGGCTCTGCGTTTAAATTTCATTGTATGCTTATTCCTTTCCTGTGTATTTCGGGCTGTTACGCACTGCTGTCTGTTTCGTGATCTGCATCAGCGTTCGTATACGGTATAGTTTTGTTCCCGCAGCAGATCTGCAGCATTGATGGCATCCTGATTTGTATAGAAGGATATTCGCAGGACCCCTTCCTCATCCTCCCGGTTATGGGAAATGCCAAGATTTTTCAGATTAATTCCCTCACTGCTGATATTGTGTATTACACCTTCAATGGAGCCAGGCTCATCCGGAATATCAACAAAGATCTCGTAATTCATCCGGATAACACCGGTGGCATTATTTGGAATGGAATCCCGGTAGGATTGCGCATTCTGAAAGAATTGATGGATATGATGCTGATCTCTTTTGTGGATTGCCTGTATGACCTGTTGTAATTCTTCGATATATTCCTCTAATCCTGCAATGATATTTGCAGGATTGCTTAAAAGAATATGTTCCCAGATCAGCGGATTGGAGGAGGCAATCCGGGTAATATCCTTAAATCCGCCGGCGGCCAGTTGACGATACATACCCTTTGCATCATCATGTTCCCGTACCAGATTGACCAGTCCGGAAGCAATAATATGAGGGATATGACTGATATAGGCAGTGGTCTGATCGTGCCGGGCAGGGGAATAGACAATAGCAATAGCACCCAGATCTTCAATAAAGGTACAGAATTCCTCTACCCGTTCCTGCCGGACAGAGGAGGAAGGGGTTATAAAGTAATATGCGTTTTCAATTAAATGATCATGAGCAGCAGCATAACCGGAACGCTCGGAACCGACCATAGGATGGCCGCCGATAAACGCATCACTGAGTCCCATATCCAGGACAGCCTGGTAGATATCTGTTTTAACGCTTCCGACATCCGTTAAAATGCAATCCGGTTTTATCAGTGTTTTTAATGTAGAGAGATACTGAATATTATAATGAACCGGCGCACACAGAAAGATATAATCACATTGGGAAAAATGATCGTTGATCTGTGTAACAGGAACATCTATGATTCCCTCGCTGACAGCAGAGTTCAGGGCTCTGGTATCAACATCAAAGGCTGTAATTGTATAATGCGGAAATATTCTCCGGATGGATTTGGCGATGGAACCGCCGATCAGTCCTAATCCGATGAATCCGATCGAAAATGGTTTGGAAATATTCATATAACAGTACCTGTCCTTTTTATGTTTGTTGTATGTATTTTATTCTGTATACAATGTTATGTCAATGCACTACTGCGTTAAAGTGCAGCCAGCTCTTCCGGTGTCAGGAGACGGCTGGCACCCGGAGGCAGGGTGTCATCCAACTGAAGTATTCCCATGCGGATCCGTTTCAGATAGGTCACTTCGCAGTTAAAAGCCTGAAACATCCGCTTGACCTGATGAAATCTTCCTTCCTGGATCGTGAGCAGAGCGCTGGATTCCGAAAGTGTCTGAAGCAGGGCCGGCATGGTTGGCTTCTTATCTCCGATATCGATTCCCTGCTGAAACTGCGTTGCGGCATCCTCCGGCAGATTTCCCCTGAACTCTGTATAATAGGTCTTATCTACATGCTTTTTGGGCGAAAGAAGCCGATGGGCCAGGGCACCGTCATTCGTGATCAATAGTAAGCCCTCTGTATCCTTATCCAACCGTCCGACAGGAAATAAGTCAGGGTGGGAAGGGTCATTGATCAAAGAGATTACCGTAGGAAACCGGTCATCTTTTACAGCACTGACATAGCCTGCGGGTTTGTTCAGCATATAGTAGACATGAGGTTCCCGCACTACCGGATTTCCCTGATATAAGATAAGGTCGGTATCCGGAAGGATTTTGATGTTTCCGGTTTTTATCACAGTTCCGTTTACGGTAATCTGTCCCGTTTTCAAATATTGTTTTACCTGACTGCGGCTTCCGATTCCCGCATCTGCCAGAAATTTATCCAGTCGAAGTTGTGACATGATAATACCTCTCTTCGTTCCCATCGCTTATGGCGTGCGCCATATACAAATCACACAAAATGTTCGCTCTGGCAAGCAAGCTTGCCCGCAAACCTTTTGTGCGATTTCTGCATGGCTGAACTTTAAAAAATATTATGACATAGGTCGGCTTGACACGCAAGCTTCAATCTGCTATAGTGTCTTTGTAATAAAAACGTAACAATTCATAATAGATTATTAATAGGAATCGAAATGGAGAAGTTATTATGAAACGCAGAGGATATGGAAATAATCATGTAACTGGCAGAATGCTTTTGTGTGCAGCGGCAGCGGGTGTGTTGCTTGCCGTATTCGGGATTCAGCTACACATGAATCAGCGGAAAGAGACGGAAGCCTTTGTTGCCGGGCATAGTACAATGTCTGGTCTGGAAACAAGCAATCTGTATGATGAAATGGTTCAGAGTTCGACCGAGGCGGCGGATATACCGGTAGTTGCATCGGCAGAGTCGGAACCGGTAGTGGAACCATCCCCGTATGATGGCAGATTTATTGCCAATATTACAGATACTTTAAATGTCAGGGCAGAGGCTACCGCAGAATCAGAACTGGTTGGAAAGATGTATCCGGGATGCGTGGGTGATATTGTTGCCACTGCAGGCGAGTGGACTCAGATCACGTCAGGAGATGTCAGCGGTTTTGTAAAGACGGAATATATTCTGACCGGTAAGGATGCAGAACCTCTGGCGGAGGAGTATGGCAGGAATATCGGAACCGTGACAGCGGATGTCATAAGGGTACGCCGGGAAACGAATACAGAGTCGGAAGCGATCGCCATGCTGGTCAAGGATGATGAGGTATTTGTAACCGAGACCTTAGAAGGCTGGTACGGGGTACTGGTCAATGAGAACTGGGAGGGCTATGTAGCTGCAGAATATTTGACAGTAGAGTACAAGCTTGATACAGCTATTACGATAGAAGAGGAAATGGCACGAATTGCTGCGGCAAAAAAGGCACAGCAGGAAGCCGAGGCAGCGCAGAATGCGATTGCCGCCAATGCAACTACGGTAGATACGACACAGGGTGCACCGGTAGCTGCTAATTATGATGATGCATATCTGTTGGCCTGTCTGGTCAGTATGGAAGCCGGAGCGGAGCCTTATGAAGGACAGCTGGCAGTTGCGAATGTTGTGTTGAATCGTCTGAGAAGCGGATACTATGGAAGTACCATTAGTGATGTAATTTATGCAAAGGGACAGTTCCCGTCTGTAAATGGCAGTGTTATGCAAAATTATCTGAATAACGGGCCGTTACCGTTGGCACAGCAGGCAGCGAACGAAGCGCTTGCCGGTGTGAATAATATTGGCGGCTACACCTGTTTTATCAATGTAAAATATGCGAATTATGCCAGCTATGGCAGTTACACGATCATTGGAAATCATTGTTTTCATTAAGTTATATAAGTACGGTAGCGGGTAGCAGCGATATCTCTGTAATGATATTGCTGCTACCCGCTTTTTATGCAAAGGCACAAGACAGATTCAATTATCTAATCTTCTGTATCTTTGACGGTCAAGGAGAGACTTCCGCTATAGTTTTCGCCCTTCAGTATAATATAGTTATCACCGGAGCTGAGTGTCAGATTATATGTGCCATCCCCGTCCTTATCAGAGATCGTGTATTCCTCTCCGGAGGTCAGCCAATAAAGAGTGGCTGAGCCAGAGGTGATCTTTATGGAATAAACAACTTCCAGATCGCTTCCGTCTTTTCGTTCCAACGAGGTACCGCCGAACAGGAATTCCTTACCATTAAAGCTTTCATATTCGGCAGAATAGGTTCCGGTATATTCATCAACACCTTTGTCCTTCTTGCCCTTTAGTGTTCCGTCCCCTGTGAGGGAGAATCGGCTGAATGACTGCAGCCAGCTGTTGTAGCCCTCGATAAAGTTATCCTTCCATTCCTTTCCACCCTCCTCGTAGCTGCTTCCACACCCGGTAAGGAAAAAAACGAGTGCAAATAATAAGGTGACGATTATTACGTTTCGCTTCATAGGTTTCCCCCCTTTAAGAAAGCTTTGGCAACAGCATCATGCCTAATGCAGCAATGCCGCCGACTGCATACAGAATGTTTATGATCAGGCAGATTTTCATAAGATTGTTCTGCACTTTCCCTTTGACATAAGAGAACACGGTAAATACACCGCTGAAGATCATAAATACCGCATAGCAGGAAATCATAATCTCAGCAACCGGTGACTCCAGCGCCCAGGCAAAGGATCTGAGCGGAAGAATGGTCCACGGGATAAAAAGCATAAGAGTGCTGATAGTGGTTAGTATTTTGTTTTTCATATTCATTATCTCCTTTCAGCCTGCCCGAAACGGAGGCAGGAAATGCTTAAAGCTACTATAGTGACAGCGATGGCAACCGGTATCCACGGTATGAGTTCCACCTGACTGGTATCAAGATTGGCTGCAAGTGTTCCATATTCTGATGTGATCACGAAAAACGGATAGGACATCGGATAAGCAAACCATATCTTTGTATTAATGATCAATACGGAGGGAACAATGGATGCCAGACCGATACCGATCGCAAAGATGGGTGTCTGAATGCAGACGGACAGCATCCAGAAGCATGCAAGCATCGGTATGGCGGACAGAAACAGGAGACCGGTTTCTTTGGCAATGAAAAGCGGTGACAGAATAAAATTATAATCCTGTATACCAGAAGAAATCACGGCACTGATATAATACATTCCTGTCATCATTAGCATCTGTACTGCGGCTAATCCAAGCAGCACAATAAATTTTGCGATACAAAGACTTGATCTGTGGATCGGCAGTGCAAGCATTTTTAAGAGTCCCTTATTGATTCGTTCCGTTTGAGTTAAAAGAACCGTACTGACAACCATACTTGCAGGAAACATAAACCAGGACATCCCCATAAAGCCCTGAATAAAGAAGTTATGCTCCGGGGAAATCCCCTGGGCCTGCATTGTAAAATTCAGATCCGAGTTGATAATGGATGGCAGCCACAGGATGACCGTAGAGGCAAACAGGATGAAAAGGATTTTTGAACGCTTTATTTTTCTGAATTCAACATCAAGCAGAGATAGTAAATTCATGCGAAATACCTCCTTATCTTTATCATGATCAGTTCCGCGAGGCTGAAGATCACAAGCTCTGCAGCGACTGCACAGATATAATGCATCACCCGCACGGTATCCGTTCCTGTAAAGATCTGAAACGGTGTGGCAAAGGGAAAGAGGGAAAGAAGAAAAGAGTCTGTCGGCAGCAAGGTTGCCGTAAAGACACAGACAACACCGATTCCCAGTGATACCCACATATTTTTAGAAGCTGCTGAAATAAGGAGGGACAGGATAATGCAGGGCAGCATCAGCAGGAATGCATACCCGTAACTGTTACACAGCTCAGTATAAATATCCGTTCCCGCTTCAAACCAGTGGAAGGAGCAGAATACAGTTGCTCCCGCCTCTATGATAAGCACGAAAAGACTTAACAGAATGAGCAAAGCAGCCTTGCTAAAGAAGATGGAACTTTCCCGTACCGGGAGGGATTTCATTTTCTGCATGGCATTATCAGCGTATTCCGTATGGTACAGCAGACAGGTGCCTGCGACAACAAGCAGTACATTCAGCATTGCCATCACCTGCCAGTTGGCATTCAAAAGAATCTGGACGGGAGTCCCCTGTTGTGTAAGATACAGTTCGGCACGGGCTGCCATATTAACGGCAGGAACCGCTGCCGCCAGAATACCGCCGCATAAAAATGCAGGCAAAAGTCCGGTTCGTTTTGCTTTTTTGAATTCCATGATAACATTCATTTTAAAACACCTCTTTCCTGATTGTCTGCATCAATCAGAGCAAGGAACGTATCTTCGAGATTATCAGTAGGGTAACCGTTAGAAGCAGCGTCTGTTTTCAACTGGTCAAGCGTTCCTTCGTATAAAAGATGTCCGTGGTTCAGGATGCCGATCCTGTCAGCCATCAGTTCAATCTCAGACAGCAGGTGTGACGATACCAGTACGGTACAATCATATTTCTCCGGCAGAGAGCGGATCAGAGTTCTGATTTCATGGATGCCAACCGGGTCAAGTCCGTTCGTTGGCTCATCTAATATCAAAATTGGCGGGGTTCCGATCAATGCACCTGCAAGCCCCAGTCTTTGTTTCATTCCCAGTGAGTATTGTTTGGCAAGCCGCCGCTTAAACTGGGTCAGGCCTACAATTTCAAGCGCCTCGGATACAGAGGATTTTGGAAGTCCTAATATTTTACGGATGATCTCGAGATTTTCTTCCCCGCTTAAATTACCGTAAAATGCAGGCGCTTCAATAAATGAACCGACTTCCTTCAGGATATCCATCCGATTTTCCGGGTATTTTTTACCATTGATCGTGAAGGAACCGCCTGTGGGCTTTGTAAGTCCCAGAAACATTTTCATTGTCGTTGATTTTCCGGCACCATTCGGGCCGAGAAAACCGTAAACAGCGCCCTTTGGAATGTGCAGATTAATATCCGAAACTGCTGTAAAGTCTGCATAGGATTTGGTTAATTTTTTAGTTTCAATGATATACATCGTATTCTCCTTTCTCGTTTTGTAAATTCATTGTACTTCTTAAACCTTGTGCCAACCTTCTCCCTGCCTTACATTTACTTTACATTTCGCCGCATAATAAGAAAAAGGAGAAAAATCATGGTATACTATGACCTGAGGAGGGACCCGGCGTAAGCCGGGAGGAGCCCTGAGGTCGGATTGCAAGAACCTATCAATGCAGGCGGGAATCATGGAATAATAAGGAAACGTATCACTTATCATCACCCTATCGGGTGGTGATATGGTAGACTATGACTTGAGGAGGAGAAAGCCTATGAAATTTGATTATTTGAAGCGAAAGCGCATTCTGCTGGTGGATGATGAGCAGGCGATCCTGGATATGGTATTATCAATTTTGCACGAGGATGGATTTCAGAATATTGCAACCGCAAAGAGCGTGAAGGAGGCAGTTGAGCTTTCAGAAGCTTATCGGCCGGAGCTTGCCATTCTTGATGTAATGCTTCCGGATGGGAGTGGGTTTGCACTTATGGAAGTGTTAAAAAGCAAGGCAGACTATCCGGTGCTGTTTTTAACAGCCCGGGGAGAGGATGACGATAAATTTCGCGGATTTGGTCTTGGCGCTGACGACTATATGGTAAAGCCGTTTTTACCGAAGGAGCTTTTATTTCGTATTCACGCAATCCTTCGCAGAAGCTATAAAGCTGAGAATCCGTTTGTTAAGTTGGCAGATAGTGAGATTGACTTTGATCGTGCGGAGGTCATAAGGAACGGAGAGCATATTTCACTTACAGCAAAGGAATATGATATTCTTACCGCCTTATATCGGAATGCAGGGAGAATTGTTACGATTGATGCCCTGTGTGAAGCAGCCTGGGGGGATAATCCGTTCGGCTATGAAAATTCGCTGATGGCACATATTCGCCGCATCAGAGAAAAGGTAGAAGTCAATCCGTCAAGGCCGGTTTCTTTGATAACGATAAAAGGATTGGGATATAAGCTTATAGTGGAGGAGAATGGATCATGAAAAGTGTACCAAAACTGATACGACGCTTTCTGGGTATTATGCTGCTGTCTACGGTTCTGCTTCTTATTCTGAATTTCATATTGCTGGTTGTTGTTACCGCAAGTCAGGCACCCAATGGATATCCCTGGATCACAGCCGGGGAAACTTCCCAGGCATTACGACAGACAGAAAGCGGCAGTTATGAACTCCCGGATGCAATTGCATCTGAGCTGGAAGAGTCTCATGCCTGGGCAATCCTGATTGACAACGAAACCATGCAGGTGGTGTGGCAGACAGATAACCTGCCTCAGACGGTACCACTGTCATACTCGATCTCAGATATTGCAAACCTGACCCGGGGATATATAGATGGTTATCCCACATTTACAGGAGAAGCGGAGAATGGACTGGTAGTATTGGGCTATCCGAAGGACAGCTTCTGGAAACATATGTGGCCGAGCTGGGATTATGATCTGATCGCAAACCTGCCCAAAACCGTACTGTCCGTTTTTGTCATCAACATTGTATTCATATTTATCATCTACTGTTTTGCTAATTTCGGGTTGTTGAAATCTGTAAAACCGATTGTAAGTGGAATACAGCGTCTGCCGACCAAGGAGGCAGTTACGGTAAGGGAAAGAGGGCTGCTGTCTGAACTTGCAGCAAGCATAAACAAGACCTCGGAGATTTTACAATCGCAAAGCAGACAGTTACAAAAAAAGGAGAATGCAAGAGCGAACTGGATCGCAGGAGTGTCACACGATATACGGACCCCGCTTTCTATGGTAATGGGGTATGCAGGCCAGTTAGAAAACGATAAGCGTTTACCAGAGGAGGATCGACAGAAAGCAACGGTTATTGTAAAGCAAAGCAAACGAATGCGGAATTTGATCAATAATCTGAATCTAGCTTCTAAATTAGAATATAATATGCAGCCGGTCAGAATGGAGAAACAGAATGTGATCGCTATTGTCCGGCAGATCGTGGTTGATTTCATAAATATGGACATTGAAGATAAGTATCCGATAAACTGGGAAACAGACGAAGCACAAAGCGTCTGTTTTGCAGAGGTTGATAAGGATCTGCTCAAACGGGCAGTAACGAATCTGATCCAAAACAGTATCAACCATAATGAAGGCGGATGTCATATCTATATCCGTATTATGAAAGAAGAGGAGCGATGTGCAATTATTGTTTCAGATGATGGTACAGGAGCTACGGATGTGCAGATAGAATGCCTTAATAATTCTCCGCACTATATGGTTTGTGATGAAAATACATTGGAGCAGCGTCATGGATTAGGACTTCTGATCGTGAAACAGATCATGGAAGCGCATCATGGCTGGTTAACCATAGACCACAGCCAGTATGGAGGATTCCAGGCGGTGCTCTATCTGCCGGTCATCAGGAATTATTGATTTCCAACAGGTTCCGGTAATGTTCATCCGGAATTGGCTTGCTGAATAGAAAGCCCTGCAGGATATCACAGGAATTCTCCTGCAGAATCCGGAGCTGATCGGAGGTCTCGACACCTTCCGCCACAACCGAGATGTCCAGCTTATGTGCCAGTGAAATAATGGTTTCCGCAACGAAACAGTCCTTAGAGTTCGTACCGATATTATCAACAAAGGACTTGTCCATCTTTAAGGTGGTGATCGGAATCTTTGTCAGGTAGTTAAAGGAGGAATAACCGGTACCAAAATCATCCAGAGCGATACGGATACCCATATCCCGGAGTTCCTGAAGCAGGGAAACCTCATAATCCAGGGATTGCATTAATACACTTTCCGTTACTTCGATTTCCAGATATTCCGGTGCCAGCTTCGTGCGGGCCAGGATTTCCTTTAATTCCGGGATAAAGGACGGATTCTTTAGCTGTTCGATCGAGACATTGACCGACATGGTGATCGGCCCATAGCCTGCATCAATCAGCTGTTTATTAAAGTCACAGGCATGTTCCAGTGCCCAGGCACCCAGTTGATGAATAATTCCGGATTCTTCAGCGATAGGGATGAATTCGGTAGGAGGGATCTGTCCCAGATATCCATTGCGTAGTCGCATTAACGCCTCACAACCGGTAATCCTTCCGGTCTTCATATCACACTGTGGCTGGTAAACCAGATAGATTTCCCGATTCTGAATGGCATTGCGCAGGATATCTTCAATCTCATTCTTGTGGTTCAATTCATCCTCCATGGAACTGTTAAAAAAGCGGTACCCGCTTTTACCGGCTGCTTTAGCAGAGTACATCGCAATGTCCGCATTTTTGATCAGTTCGTTTACGGTCAGTCCGTTTTGCGGAAAGATGGAAACGCCCACACTCATGGATACATGAACCGTCTCGCCATCTAAATCAAAAGGATGATTGGCAATGGAGATCAGTTCTGCTGCAAAGTTATCTAATTCTTCTGTGGTGGCTACCTGGCTGCGTAGAACCAGGAATTCATCTCCGCCGGTTCTTGCAAGAATATCCTCCTCCATTATGTAGCTGGATAACTGGCCGGCGATCTGTTGCAACAGCAGGTCTCCATAGTCATGACCCAGGGTATCATTTACATTTTTAAAGTTATCAAGATCAATAAAGAAAACTGCCCGTTTCACAAAGCCTCCGGACTGATGAAAAATATCGTGTGCCCGCATCATAAATGCGGCACGGTTGGCAAGACCGGTCAGAGTATCCGTATAGGCCAGTTTCTCAATCTGATCATAGTTGGCTTTCAGTTCCGCCTGGCTGTTTTCTAATTGAATCCGGGCATCCTTTAGTTCTTTATAGTTGCCGGATATGATCTGCATCATATCATTAAAGTGGGTGGATAATTCTCCGAATTCATCTTTGGATTCTATCTCAGAACGCACATTTAAATTCCCCTGGGAGGCCTGAAGCATTTTTTCTTTCAGGTTATAGATCGGATTGCAGTAGTTTCTGGCAAGTCTGGAGCTGATGGCAGTTGTGATCAGCAGGAAAATAGCAGTTACAATGATGGAGAGCAGAAGGATGGCACCAACAAGAGACTGATACATACTCATATCCTGTTCTACCAGATAGATCCAGTGGTATTCCGGCATAATGCTGTAGCCGTATGCCTGGTAGGAAAGACCGGTCTGAAGATCAATGGTTCCGCTTTTGTATTCCGGATTACCGTCGTAGTTTACGAGCAGCCAGATGGCCTTCCTTCGTATCTCCTCATTTGTAAACGATGAATTTAACAGCCCGTTCGAAGCGTTATCGAGCAGATAGGCATTATTCTCACTGGAAATAAAACTGCCAAAGTATTCGGGAACGACGCTGGCAGTCAGTACACCAACGGTGTAAGAATCCTTTTTTACAGGAGTTAGAATATGAATAGAATCCGATCTTGCATTTAAAGTTATCGTAGAGTTGACCAGGGTCTGCTCCAAAGTTGCAGACATATCTTCGACATAATGGGAATAGCTGCCGATCAGCTCCGGAGCAGAGCTGTATACTAAGATTCCGTTTGTATCAAATACACTGTATATAACATGATCAGCAAAGCTGCCGGAGGTCTGCTTTAAGTAATTACAAATGAACGGTTGAGAAGTAAGATCATTTGTAAGATCCAGATCCGGATCATTCATTTTTTGGGTTAAAGCTTTCAGGATGTCACTGTTATTTGCAAGTCCTTCTAATTCAATGATCTGTGTATTTAACTGCGCTTCAAACCCCTTCTGATAATTTTCGGCAGTTGCACGGATGGCTTCCTTTGCAACGGTTCGGGAATTCTGAATCGTAAACAGGATAGTAAGGATCGCGAAGATTATAATTGGAATGCCGGCGGCCATGACCATGGATGACTGCAGCGATTTTTTGATTGACATAAAGAACTCCTTCTATAATATGTAAATGTATATTCTGATTATACGAAATCTGACAAAATTATTCAATGCATTATCATGAATATTATGATCAATTCAAACGGTATGATTGATATGGAGCTTATGATGGGGCTGTTGACTTTGACAGGCAGGTTATGTATAATAAGGATTACTTAGGGGTTTCAATAAGATTTATAATAACAGGTTGGAGGAAGGAATATGTTTGGGATTTACTTTGGAAATTATCTTCAAAATAAGGGTGTGATCTCAAAGGAGCAATACTTTGAATTACTGGAAGAGATTAAGACATCCCGGCTGAAGATGGGACTGCTTGCCATTGTGAACGGGCTGATGACGGAAGCACAGGCGGAGGAAGTGAATCAGCTTCAGCAAATGCAGGATCGCAGGTTTGGAGATATCGCAGTAGATAAGGGCTATCTGACAGAAGAGCAGGTCAGTTCTCTGTTAAAGATGCAGGGAGATCAATATCTGTTGTTTGTACAGGCATTGATCGATCATAATTATCTTAGTCTGGAAGGAATTCAGCAGGAGTTGAAAGCATATAAGAAGGAAGAACGCTTCAGTGCATTGGATCTGGATGCGATCAAAAGCAGCGATCTGGATAAGATCGTACCGGTGTTTACAAAGGAAACTTCCATTCCACCGGTTATGAAGGATTACCTTGCTTTGATCGCAAGGAATTTTGTCCGGTTTATCGATACAGATGTCAGACTGGAGCAGGCAGAACGGGTTAACAGTTGTTCTGTACCTTTTATGGCAAGCCAGGAGATGGAAGGAGAATTCAATTTCTTTGTTGGAATTTCCGGAGAAGAGGATGCGTTGCTCTCAGCAGCGTCGATTTATGGCAAAGAAACCTTCGATCAGATCGATGAAGATGCATTGGATGCCGTTTGTGAATTTATTAATTGTAATAATGGGTTGTATGCAAGTAAGCTGTCGGAAGAAGATATTGAACTGGAACTGATGCCACCGGTCATGTATACGAAGAAGACCAGGATTCAGACAGACGGCCCTATGTATTGTCTGCCATTATACATTTCAGGAAAGAAACTGGAACTGGTAATCTGTCTGGAATCAAAATGGCAGATTGATTAACCGGAATGAAGAATAGAATGAATATAATAGTAGGAGAGGTGTAAAACATGGCAAAGTTTTTGATCGTAGATGATTCCAGAACTTCCCGCAGGATATTAAAGGGTATATTGGAGAGTGCCGGACATACAGTGATCGGGGAAGCAACGAATGGTCAGGAAGGTTATGACCGTTATGTAGAACTGCAGCCGGATATCGTGACGATGGATATTACCATGCCGGTATTAGACGGGATCGGCGGACTGAAAAAGATTAAGGAAGCATACCCGGATTCAAAGGTCGTAATGGTAACAGCGGCCGGACAGAAGAGTAAGATGGTAGAAGCAGTGCAAGTCGGCGCAGATGAATTTATTCCGAAGCCTTTTGATGCAGAGCAGTTAGTTGCAACCTTAGCTAAGGTGATTGGTTGATTGCTTTCTTGGGGCTGGTGATAATTTCGTAGAAGTGGAAATGAGGCTGACCGGAATAACAGATGTGATGTCTGGTTTCGGGACAGCCTCTTTTTAAGGAAGTGATAAAATGATTGATACAGTTGTATCCGTAGAAATGTTAGTAGAAGAGGTCATGCGGATTAAGAAAAACCGTCTGGCACCGGATGTATGTACCGGAACGGAAAAGCGTCTCTGTATTGCCTCCGGCAGCCATGGAGATGAATTGTGCGGGCAGTATATCTGCTATCAGGTGGTACGGAAAATCAAAGAGGAGTTTCATAATCTTACGGGAATTGTAGATATTTATCCTGCCATGAATCCCTTAGGGCTGGATGCACAGACCAGAGATTTTCCATTGATGGACATTGATATGAATACCATTTTTCCGGGAGATGATGATGGAGCGATCTTAGAACATGCAGCCTCCAGGATCATCCGGGATATGGCAGGAGCCGATATCTGTCTGGATATTCATTCCAGTAATTCTTTGATCCGGGAAATTCCGCAGATACGTCTGAATGATGATGTCATAGAAACGGTAATGCCATATGCAAAGTTACTGAACACGGAGCTGGTCTGGATTCATCCATCTACCAGTGTAAGGCCGGGGAGTCTGGCATATGCACTAAATGCGATCGGGGTAAAGACAATGGTGATCGAGGCCGGGGGTGCCCTGCGGATCGACTATGAATATTGTGAACAGATCGTGGAAGGAATTTTTTTCCTTATGAAACAGATGGGTATCTGGCAGGGAACAGTAGGAGAGATTCGTCAGCCTATTGTTACAACAGACGGAGATGTGTGGTTTGTAAATGCGGAAAGCAGTGGACTCTTTGTGCCGAATATCAAGCACTCTATGCGGGTGAAGAAAGGGGAAAAGATCGGCACCATCGTCGATGTGATCACCGGTTCCGTAGAGGAACGGATCTATGCACCCTGTGATGGCCTGGTCTTTACATTCCGGGAATATCCGGCAGTAGAAGAAGGGGCGCTGATTGCCAGGATATACGGAGGCGGTCTCTATGAATAAAGAAATAGTGTTTAATATGAATACAGCGTTTCGGGGCGAGTATACCATTATCGGTTATCGATTCGGACATGGAGAAAAAGCTGCCTGTATCATTGGCGCCATGCGAGGGAATGAATTTCAGCAGCTTTATATGTGCTCTCAGCTTATTGCAAAGCTGGAGCAGTTGGAGGCAAAGGGTGCTATCGTGGCAAATAAAGAGATTCTGGTGATACCATCCCTGAATTATAATTCCATGAACGTGGGAAAAAAGTTCTGGGTATCCGACAGTACGGATATTAACCGCTCCTTTCCGGGCAATCCGGAGGGTCCGGCAACCAGCCGGATCGCACATGCGGTACTGGAACGGGTAAAAGGTTATCCTTACGGAATACAGTTTGCCAGCTTTTATCTGGGAGGAGAGTTTATTCCTCATATCCGTCTGATGGAAGAGAGTAATAAGAATACCAGTCTGGCCAATCTCTTTGGTATGCCCTATGTCCTGACTTCTTCCGAACGGGCATTTGATTCTACCACCCTGAATTATAACTGGCAGAGGTGTGGAACCAGTGCATTTTCTGTTTATACCGGAGCGACGCAGCGCATCGATGAAGAGCGGGCCAGACAAGGTGTGGCATCCGTATTACGATTTTTGACCCGTATGGGTATCATACGTTATAATTGTCATGGTGGTTATATCTCTACTGTGCTGGAGGAAGAAGAGTTATTGACGATCCGGGCGGACATGCCGGGCTTTTTTCGTAAAAAGGTATCTACGGATACGGAGGTAGTACGGGGACAACTGCTGGGGGAGATTATTGATTCCTTCCGGGGAGATGTGATTTCCCGTCTGGTGGCGCCGACGGACGGAATAATCTTCTATCAGCAGATTCAACCGATGGTGTTTCAGAATTCGGTTGCATTTAGGATGATAAAAAAGATTCATGAATAGGTCATGTTTCTGTTTATAAAATGGAGGTCATTATGAAAGTAAAGCGAATCTATGTGGAAAAGAAAAGAGAATATGCAGTCAAGGCAGCAGAGCTGCAGGAGGAGATCAGAAAATATCTGGGCATACCGGTAACCGGTGTTCGGGTATTGGTTCGTTATGATATAGAGAAGTTGTCAGACCAGACCTATGAAAAGGCGTTGGGAACCGTATTCTCAGAACCACCGGTGGATATCCTGTATGAGGAGGATTTTGCCATAACGGATACCGAGCAGGCATTCAGTGTTGAATATCTGCCGGGGCAGTTTGATCAACGGGCAGATTCGGCAGAGCAGTGTGTTAAGCTGTTAAATGAAGAAGAGGAGCCGGTAATTCGTTCCGCTACTACTTATGTGATCGATGGCAGGCTTTCGCAGGAAGAACTGGAGCGGATCAAGAATCATTGTATCAATCCGGTCGATTCCAGAGAGGCGGCGAAGGAGAAGCCGGATACGCTGGTAAGCGTATTTGAGGATCCTGCGGATGTTATTATACTGGAAAACTTTCAGGATATGGAAGAACCAACGCTCCGGCAGCTTTATGATTCTCTTGGACTGGCAATGACCTTCAAGGATTTTCTTCACATTCAGAATTATTTTAAGCAGGAGGAGAAACGGAATCCTTCTATGACGGAAATCCGTGTCCTGGATACGTATTGGTCTGATCATTGCCGCCATACTACTTTTTCCACGGAGCTTAAGAATATAGCGTTTCAGGATGGATATTATAAAGCGCCGATTGAGAAGAGCTTTCAGGATTATGATGCTGCCAGAACCCTCCTGTATAAGGGAAGAGATGATAAGTTTATCTGTCTGATGGATATTGCCCTGATGGGAATGAAGAAATTAAAATCAGAGGGGAAGCTGGAGGATCAGGAGGAATCCGATGAGATCAATGCCTGCAGTATCGTGGTTCCGGTTGAAATCGATGGAGAAACCGAGGAATGGCTGGTCAGCTTTAAGAATGAAACGCATAATCATCCAACTGAGATAGAGCCATTTGGTGGTGCGGCTACCTGCTTAGGCGGTGCGATCCGGGATCCGCTTTCCGGACGTTCTTATGTCTATCAGGCTATGCGTGTGACCGGCGCCGCCGACCCGACAAAATCACTGTCAGAAACTATGACAGGTAAGCTTCCACAGCGTAAGATCGTGACCGGTGCCGCTCAGGGCTATAGTTCTTATGGCAATCAGATCGGACTTGCTACAGGGCTGGTTAATGAGATCTATCATCCGGATTATGTTGCTAAGCGTATGGAAATCGGTGCGGTGATGGGTGCAGCACCAAGGCGTTGTGTGATTCGTGAGAATTCTGATCCGGGGGATCAGATCATTCTGCTGGGCGGCCGGACCGGACGGGATGGCTGCGGCGGTGCTACGGGTTCTTCCAAAGCACATACGGTAGAATCCATTGATACCTGCGGCGCTGAGGTTCAGAAAGGAAATGCTCCGACAGAGCGGAAGATTCAGCGGTTGTTCCGCCGGGAGGAGGTCGCACATCTGATCAAGAAGTGCAATGATTTTGGCGCGGGCGGTGTATCCGTTGCGATCGGAGAACTGGCTGACGGTCTGCGGGTGAATCTGGATCTGGTTCCGAAGAAGTATGCCGGGCTGGACGGAACGGAACTGGCAATCTCGGAATCTCAGGAGCGTATGGCAGTGGTAGTGGATCCTAAGAATGTGACACAGATGCTGGCTTATGCGGAAGAAGAGAATCTGGAAGCAGTAGTAGTTGCAGAGGTGACAGAGGAACCGAGACTGGTGCTTTGCTGGCGGGGGAAGGAAATCGTAAATCTGTCCCGCGCATTTCTGGATACCAATGGTGCGCATCAGGAAACTGATGTAGCGGTTGAGATGCCAAAGCAGGAGAATAATTATTTTGAGCAGATACCGGAAATTACGGATATAAAAGAAACCTGGCTGCATACGCTGTCAGATTTAAATGTATGTTCCCAGAAGGGACTGGTAGAAATGTTTGACAGTTCTATCGGAGCGGGAACGGTGACGATGCCTTATGGTGGCATTTATCAGATGACCCCGATTCAGACAATGATCGCAAAGCTTCCGGTCTTAAGTGGTAAGACGGATACCGTTACCATGATGAGCTATGGATTTGATCCGTATCTGTCCAGCTGGAGTCCGTATCATGGGGCGGTCTATGCAGTGATCCATTCGGTGGCAAAGATTGCGGCCTCCGGCGGAGATGTGTCAAGAATCCGTTTTACCTTCCAGGAATATTTTGAACGGTTAGGCGAGAAGCCGGAGCGGTGGGGAAAACCAATGGCTGCTCTATTAGGTGCCTATGCTGCTCAGGTTGGCCTGGGACTGCCATCCATTGGCGGAAAGGACAGTATGTCCGGTTCCTTTAATGAAATTGACGTACCGCCGACCCTGGTATCTTTTGCAGTAGATGTTGCCAGTGCAAGATATGTTGTGACACCGGAATTAAAGAAGGCAGGTAATGCTTTAGTGAAGCTTGATATTCAGAAGGATGCGTATGATCTGCCGCTTTATGATCATGTAATGCAGATGTATCAGGATCTGTACAGGGCTGTTCAGACAGGCGTCGTGCTTTCTGCTTATGCAGTCGGATATGGCGGTATCGTAGAGGCAGTCAGTAAGATGGCCTTTGGTAATAAACTGGGTGTAAAGCTGGAGGGAATCCCGAAGGAAGCGCTTTTGAAGAAGGATTATGGCTCCATCATTATTGAAATATCTCCAGAGGATATAGCAGGACTTGGAGTAGCAGGAACGGTGATCGGACATGTTACGGAGGAGGCTGTTCTTACGTATGGAGATACGACAATATCGCTTGCAGATGCAGTGGAGGCATGGACAGGCACTCTGGAGCAGGTATTCCCGACGCAGTCGGATGTAGAGCAGAAGCCGGTACGCGACGAATTATTTCACGCAAAGGAAATCTATATCTGCAGGCATAAGATTGCAAAGCCGAAGGTATTTATCCCGGTATTTCCAGGTACGAACTGTGAATATGATTCTGCAAAAGCATTTGAGCGGGCAGGTGCAGAGGTGGAAACTGCAGTATTTAAGAATCTGAATGCCCAGGGCATCCGTGACTCTGTGGAGTTGTTTACCAGAGGCATCCGTAAGGCACAGATCATCATGTTCCCGGGTGGTTTTTCGGCCGGCGACGAACCGGATGGTTCCGGAAAATTTATTGCAACTGCGTTCCGAAATGAAAAGATCCGGGAGGAGGTTATGAAGCTTTTACAGGAGAGGGACGGTCTGGCATTGGGAATCTGTAACGGATTTCAGGCGCTGATCAAGCTCGGTCTGGTTCCATATGGTGAAATCCGGCCGCAGCAGGAGGATTCTCCGACACTTACGATGAACAGTATTGGACGTCATCAGTCCAAGATGGTTTATACAAAAATAGTAACAAATAAGTCTCCATGGCTGCAAAAGGCAGAGCTGGGTGGTGTCTATGTCGTTCCTGCATCACACGGAGAAGGGCGGTTTGTAGCAGATCCGGAGTGGATCGACCGGCTGTTTGCCAATGGACAGGTCGCTACCCAGTATGTAGATGTGGAAGGGAATCCGACGATGGTGGAGGATTATAATATTAACGGTTCCTACTGTGCGATTGAGGGTATTACATCTCCGGATGGACGCGTGCTTGGTAAGATGGCACATTCCGAGCGCCGGGGGGATTCTGTGGCAGTGAATATTTATGGAGACCAGGATCAGCATATCTTTGAAGCCGGTGTAGAGTATTTCAGATAAGAGATTCTGATTGATTAAGATGGGATGATATTGAATTTAGGAAGCGGTGCGGATGAAAAATTATAGTGATAAAGAAGTAAACCGCCTGTTGGCGGCAGCAGATGATCTGCTGGCAGATATTCAATTATATGAAACACCTGAAGAAGAGCAGAGGCGGAAGCAAAAGGAAGAGGAAATCCGAAAGCAGGAAGAACTTCAGAAGCAGGAGGAAGCCCGGCAGACAGAAGAATTCCAGGTGCAGAAAGAAGATGATTCATCGACCGATATCCAGCCGGAGCCGGCAGAGCAGACTACAGCGGATGCAGAAGAAACGATACAGCCGCTGGAAGAAATGGAACTGCCGATCGACATTCATCAGATCGAGGCGCTTGGAGAGGAGGAGGCACTCCGGCGACTGGAAGAGATCCAGCGGCAGGAAGCAATTCGTATGCAGGAGGAAGCCCGTCGGCTGAAACGGATGCGCTGGCGGGAACTGAACGGTCAGCAGGAGACAATGGATGAACCGCTACCTGTGGAATCGCAGGAAGAAATTCAGGAGCAGGAAGAAATTCCGGTGCCAGAACAGACAGAGGAAGACAGTCGGACACGAATGGGGCAGTTGTGGGAGGAATATACCCGCTCCAGGGAGGAGGCACAGGAGATATCTGGATACCAAGAGTCAGAACAGGAGGAACCTGTATCTCAGCAGTCAGAAGAGACACAACAGCAGGTACCTGCATACCGGGAGTCAGATGAGGCAGACCAGGAAGCCCCCGCATATCAACAGTCGGAGAAAGCTGGACTATGGCCGGAAAAGAGACAGGAGCCGGAAAGCAGTTCTGATTTCGCCCGGATAAAACAACCCGGCAGGATGTGGGTGAATACTTTATTTGTTGTGATCAGTATGATTTACCTGGAGCTGTTAACACATTTTGGCATTTATCAGAACATGGGTACAACAGTTGTGTATCCGGTTCTGTTTGCTGCAGGTCTGGGCTGTATGGTTACTGTTATTGCATCATTTCTTCCGGAACGGTGGAATACAATGATGGTTTATGCAGTTCTGATCCTGGGCAGTTTGTATTGTGATCTGCAGTTACTGTACCATGCAGTTTCAGGGACGTTCTTAAAGCTGACCGGATTTCCGGCGGGAATCCGGCTCCTGGCGCAGAGTGGAGATGCTCTGTTACAGGGCTTTGCAGAAGTAGTACCATTTCTGGCATTTATGTTTCTGCCGGTTCTTCTATGGACATTTGTAGGACGGGAATGGATTCGGTTTGAACGCAGTATCTGGTTTAAACGACTGCCTGTAGTTTGTCTTGGATGTATTTTGGCAGTTGTCAGTATCCTTTGCCTGGATCTACACGGCTATGAAGCCGGTTCTCCGTATGTTTGTGTCTACCACTTTGACAGTGATACCTTATTTGAATCAGCAGGAGAGCAGTTGGGAATGACTGCTATGACGATACTGGAGCTGTTGGAGCTGGTCACAGGGAAATCTTCTTGACAGAGAAAGTGGAAATAATTATAATAAGAACTGGATAACGGTGTTATGTGGAAGGAAAGCAGATGGCAGAGGACAAAGCAACAAAGGAAAAGCTTCTTGCGAGTGCGAAGCAGGAATTCTTAGAAAAGGGCTATATGAAAGCTTCCCTGCGGACAATCTGTAAAAATGCAGGGGTGACGACGGGAGCATTATATTTCTTTTTTGAGGATAAGGAGGATCTGTTGAGGGAACTTGTGGAAGAACCATTGAAGGAGTTAATGGACGTGATTCAGCACCATCTTTCCGAGGAAATGGAGGAGGGTGTGACAGTTGTTAATCTTTCTACAGACACAAGGGATATTGAGGCGGCAAAGGAGATTGTATGCTGTATGTATCGGTATTATGATATCTTTCTGATTCTTGTAACAAAGAGTCAGGGAAGCAGGTATGAGGATATTGTAAGCCGCTTTGCTGACCTGGGTGAAGAGCATTACGAAACGCTTGCGGCAATGGCGGCTGAAAAATGTGGTGTTGAAAAGCTGGACCGGTATATTATTCACTGGATGTCCCATTTGCAGATCAATGCGTTTACCCATTTGCTCACCCATGAGCCGGATGTGGAGAAGGCCCTGGATCTGATTGAGGAGATTGTGGTTTTTCTTGTGTCCGGCTGGAACGGAATGTTTGGGAGAAAAATATGACGGACAGTATGCAGGACTGCATCTGCCAGGGAGCCGATATTGTAGAAGAGATTCTGCAGTACCGGCTAAAAAAGAAACAAGGACATAACAATGTTACGCTGTTGTTTTATCCAAAACATAACGATGTTATGTAGATATAAAGTCAGGAGGAAACTATTATGTATCTGGAAATAAGTAAACTGAAAAAAAGCTATGGGGAAGGCGGGAGCTTTACGGAGGTCTTAAAAGGCGTTGATCTGTCCGTAGAGAAAGGTGTGATGTGTGTCATACAGGGAACAAGCGGTTCGGGGAAATCCACGCTGTTGAACTGTATTGGCGGATTGGAGGATACAAATTCCGGCTCCATATCGGTAGACGGTATGGAAATCTGTGGATTGTCACCGGATAAGCTGTCCGATTACCGCAGGGCAAATCTGGGGTTTATTTTCCAGTTCTACAATCTGGTGCCGAATCTTACGGTAAGAGAGAATATTCAGGTCTGTGAGTACCTTGCCGATGCCCCGCTGGATCTGAACGAGCTGTTGGAGGTTCTCGGGCTCACGGAGCATCAGAACAAATTCCCGTCTCAGCTTTCCGGCGGGCAGCAGCAGCGCTGTGCGATCGCCAGGGCACTGATCAAGAATCCGAAGCTGCTTCTGTGTGATGAACCCACCGGAGCCCTGGATTCCAGTACCTCCCGTGACATTCTGGCGTTGCTTGAGGAGGTCAACCGGAAATACGGTACGACGATGCTGATCGTCACGCATAATAATTCGATTAAAAACATGGTGGATCGGGTGGTTTACATAAAGGATGGTCTGGTTAGAAAGAACTATCGAAATGAGAAAAAGGTGCCGGCGGCGGAACTGGAGGATCTGTAATGCAAAAACTATTAAGAAAAAGAATATTACGGGATTTGAAAGAGAATACGTTCCGCTATCTGGCCCTGGGATTTCTGATCATCCTCGGCATGTATGAGGTGATCAGTCTTGTAGGAACGGCGGAGACGATCATAAAGGGCACGGCGGAAACAGCAAAGGAAAACCGGGTAGAGGATGGACAGTTCGGCGTGTTTGTTCCGTTGACACAGAAAGAACAGTCGATGCTTGAGGAGGAAGGTATTACGCTGGAGGAGCATTTCTATCTGGACTATATGCTTGCTGATCATTCAAGCCTCCGTATCTATTCCCAGAGGAAAGAGATCGACCTGATTCAGACGGATCAGGGAGCGCTTTCTGGAAGGAACGGAGGGATCGTTCTGGAAAAGCGGTACTGTGAAGAGCATAACCTTGCAGTCGGCGATACGATCAGCGTTGGTGGATTCAATCTTACGATCACGGGAATCGGTACAGCACCGGATTATGAATCCGTACTCCGGAATTTTTCAGACAGTGCTGTAGACAGCCGGCAGTTCGGCATCGGATTTGTTACGGAGGAAGATTATAAGCAGATGAAAAGCAGCGGTGAAAGTATTTCCTCTGAGGAGTATTCCTATGCCTATCTCCTGAATGACCGGATGACGGATAAACAACTGAGGGAACGACTGCAGGAGCTTGAAATCGCAGCAGATGATATTGATGACGCGCTCTTTAAGGAATACTGGGAACAGACGGGAGGAAAGCTGGATGCATTTCAGGATGCCCTCGACGAACTGACGGACGGTTCTAAGGAACTGTCGGACGGACTTGCCGAACTGGATCAGAACAGTGAGCGGCTGAAGGTGCTGGATGCTCTTGTAAGCGGCGTAAAGGAATATGCGGATGGAGTGTCTGCGGCGGCGGAGGGAGCAGAGGAACTCCAGGATGGAATGGTAGAAATGCAGGATGAGACAAGGGAATTTCTGGATGAGAATTTTGATAATTCCCTTTCGAAAATGACACGGTTTGTCTCTGCGGCGGATAATCCAAGGATCGGTTCTGCAGCGGCTGATAAGCTTGTGGATAAAGCGGCGGGGCTTGTGGCGGGCGTGATCGTTCTGATCTTGTTTGCCTATGTTATATCCGTTTTTACTGTACACAGTATTGAACAGGAATCCGGTGTCATCGGTACGCTCTATGCCATGGGGGTGAAGCAAAACGAGCTGCTGCTGCACTATCTGACTCTGCCTGTGGCAGTTACCCTGATCGCGGGCGTCATCGGCACGCTTCTTGGTTACAGTCCTCTGGGTATCGACGTGCAGCTCCGTGAGCCATACGGATACTTTTCCATGCCGGATATCGGCATTCGTTATGAGCCTTATCTGCTGGTGTACGGACTTTTCATGCCTCCGCTTGCTGCCATCATTACGAATTATCTTGTGATCCGAAAGAAACTGAACCGGCCTGCCCTTTCCCTGATCCGTGGAGAACAGAAGCATATAAAGGTAGAAGATATACAGTTGAAGGGCGGATTTGTACACATTTTCCGGATAAGACAGTTTTTAAGGGAGAAGCGGACAGCGCTCACTGTATTTCTGGGAATGTTCATTTCCCTGCTGATCGTTATGCTTTCCCTGGATTGTTATTCAATCTGCGCTCATGTTATGACGGAAAATATTGAAGATACAAAATTTGAATATATGTATACCTATAAATATCCGGAGGATCATCTGCCACAGGACGGAGAAGAGGCCTACGGTGTTACCATGAAAAAGGAAAACCTCGGCTACAATTTTGATGTGACACTGCTGGGGATACATAAGGATAATCCTTACTTTGGGGCAGAGGTGGAAAAGGGGGAAAACAGGGTGCTGATCTCCTCAGCCATGGCACAGAAATATGGGATCCATGCAGGAGATATCCTGACGCTTTCCGATGAGGAGAACGACAGGAATTACGCCTTTTTCGTCGAGGATATCATTCCTTATTCTGCAGGCTTTTTTGCGTTTATGGATATTGACAGTATGCGGGAGCTGATGGGGCAAAGTGATGATTATTATAATATCGTGTTTGCAGATCATGCCCTGGATATTGACAGCGGCAGACTGTATGCCACCCTTTCGAAGGATGATGTGGAAAAGAGTGCGTCGGTATTTGTGGCACAGATGAAGGATATGGTCATTACACTGCTTGTGATCTCCGCTTTGATCTTTGCTGTAGTAATGTACCTGATGATGAAGGTTATGATCGATCGTTCGGCAATGCCGATCTCGCTGTTTCAGGTGTTCGGTTATCGAAGGAATGAGATCGGAAAGCTGTATCTCAACGGGAATCTGTTTGTTATCGTGTTAAGCGCACTTCTGGGCATTCCGTTGTCAAAAGTGGTAATGGATCGCCTGTTTCCTTACATGGTATCCAATATTGCCTGCGGGATCAATATCAGCTTTTCCTGGTGGATGTATGCAGGCATTTTCCTGAGCGTTCTGATCCTGTATTTTATCATAAACCGGCTCCTGATGCTGCGGGTGAATCAGATCCTTCCGACGGAAGTATTGAAAAACAGGGAATAGGAAATAATACCTGCCGACAAAATGCCGGACGAAAATCTTGCTACCCGGCAGTCCCGGTGGTATAATTAACTTTTAAGAGTGTAACAGAAACGAGGAGAACAAGCATGACATGGGAACGCTTACTGCAAAAGAAAGAACAGCTCGACCGGATACAGAGCAGCCTTCCCAAAGAAGCGCTGGAGAGCTTTGACAAGAACTTTGACATTGAGTATGCTCACAACTCCACAGCCATTGAAGGCAATACGCTGACACTGATTCAGACGAAGGCAATTCTGGAGGATGGACTCTCCGTTGGAGGCAAGACACTTCGGGAAATCTATGAGGTGACCAATCATGCGAAGGCCTTCGTCTATGTGAAGAAGCGCATCGCAGAGGGAAAGCCTTTGGATGAGGCGGTGTTGAAGGATATCCATGCGCTGCTCATGGAAAATATATTGACCGGGGGCATCTATCGGAACGTGGAGGTTCGTATCTCCGGCGCAGGTTTCAAGCCGCCTGCACCGAATGAAATGTTTCGGCAGGTCAAAAACTTTTTTGCGGACCTGCCGTACCGGACAGATTTAAATATCATAGAGTTGGCAGCATGGACGCATGCTGAGTTCGTAAAGATCCATCCCTTCGTGGACGGCAATGGTCGTACCTCCCGGATGCTTATGAACTACCAGCTTATGACCGGAGGATTCCTTCCCGTATCCATTGCCAAGGAAAACCGGCTGGAATATTTTGATGCGCTCGAAGCATACGCTGTGGGTGGCGATCTTGTTCCGTTCGCAGAGATGGTTGCCGCGCTGGAGGAAGCGAGACTAGACGAATACCTTGCCATCGGGCAGGAGCCGGAACAGGGAGACTTTCCCATACAGACCATGTGATAACATAACAGGCCGCAGGAAAAACCTGCGGTCTTTTATTAACCATGGATAATGATCCGCCGGTATCCCACGACGGGATCCGGCAGGTTTTTGTATTAGACTGGCTTTTAAAATAAAGCGGGATCGCAGAAGTCAGGTTCCGCCGGAAGCCGGTTATGTCGCGGGAAGGGCATAGTCTAAGAACTGCATCGTAGCTTTGGAAGGAGCGTGGGATTTGGAATAGGCAAATCCCACGCTCCGTTTTGGAACCGGCTCCGGCATGGCGATTTCCACCAGAGAATCGTTTTCCAGTTCCTTCTCCACGAATTCCCGGATGACACAGGCGGCTCCAAGACCGATTTTGGCAAATTCGATCAGGAGATCCATGGTACCCACCTCCAGAATCTGATTGGTCTTTATCTGGTTCTGATATAAATAATCATTTATATACTGACGGCTGATATTTTCTTCATTTAACAGCATAAGATTGGCAGAGACGAACAGTTCCTCCGGCTTTGATTTTAAGATAGAGCTATGCTGCAGATAGGAAGGTGCGGCGACAAAGGTATCCTGAATCTGCCGGAGCTTCAGAAAGGCAATATCATTGCTGTGTCTGGTGGAGCCGATCAGTCCGATATCGATACTGCCATTTTTCAGAAGCTCAATAGTATGGATCGTAGACTGACATTCAATGGTAATCTTGATATCAGGATATTTCTGCATAAAGTTCTGAAGATAGGGCAGCAGAATATATTTACACAGAGTAGTGCTGACTCCGATCCGGATCTGCCCCAGTTCCAGTTCATTCATCCGGTGCAGTTCCTCTTCACCGGATTCCAGAATCTGAAATGCCTCCTGGATCCGTTCATACAGAAGCTGACCCTCTGCGGTCAGGGTGATCCCTCTGGAGGTACGATAGAACAAGGTACAGTTTAGATTTTCTTCCAGCTTTGACAGGGTCTTGCTGATCGCCGGTTGACTGATATACAGGGCATCGGCGGCTTTGGAAATATTTTTGTATTTTGCAGCCGTATAAAATACCTTATAATAATTCAGATTCTGATCCATAATTGCATCCCTCATATGATATAACTATAAGTAATGATAAGTATTAATATTATATATTTGAATTATAACAAATTCTGTGATACGCTACAAGGGTCATAAAGCAGATGTTAGAGAATAAACGACATAGCAGAAGGAACGGGTAACGATTTTGCGAATGTCGGATGAAATTGGCAGTAAAAAGAAGAATTGAAGGAGGAAATAACATGGGAATGACAATGACACAGAAGATTCTTGCCGCACACGCCGGGTTAGAATCAGTAGAAGCAGGACAATTAATCGAAGCAGATCTGGATATGGTATTGGGAAATGACGTAACCACTCCGGTTGCCATCCATGAGATGGAGAAGTTCAACCAGCAGGAGGTATTTGACAAGGATAAGATCGCAATGGTGCTTGATCACTTCACACCGAACAAGGATATCAAGAGCGCGGAGCATTGTAAATGCGTAAGAGAATATGCCAATGCACACGATATTACCAACTTCTTTGATGTGGGAGAAATGGGGATTGAGCATGCCCTTCTTCCGGAAAAGGGTCTGGTCGTTGCCGGAAATGCAGTGATCGGTGCAGATTCCCATACCTGTACCTATGGCGCATTAGGCGCATTTTCCACCGGGGTAGGCAGTACGGATATGGCAGCAGGCATGGCAACGGGAAAGGCCTGGTTCAAGGTTCCTTCTGCCATCCGGTTTGTACTGACCGGAAAGCCGGCAAAGTGGATCAGCGGCAAGGACATCATTCTACATATCATCGGTATGATCGGTGTAGATGGCGCCTTATATAAATCAATGGAATTTGTGGGTGACGGTATCCAGTATCTGTCTATGGATGACCGGTTTACCATGGCGAACATGGCAATCGAAGCCGGCGGTAAGAACGGGATCTTCCCGGTGGATGATGTGACCACTGCATATATGAAGGAGCATTCGACCAGGGAATATACCATATATGAGGCAGATGCAGATGCAGTATACGATGAGACCTATACTATTGATCTGTCTGCATTAAAGCCGACCGTAGCATTCCCGCATCTGCCGGAGAATACGAAGACGATTGATCAGGTCGGTGAGATTAAGATCGATCAGGTGGTGATCGGCTCCTGTACCAACGGACATATTACGGATTTGCGGATCGCGGCGGAGATCATGAAGGGAAGAAAAATTGCCAGAGGCCTGCGGGCAATTATTATACCGGCGACCCAGACCATTTATCTGCAGGCAATGGAGGAAGGATTGCTGAAAATATTTATAGAAGCAGGCGCCATTGTCAGTACGCCGACCTGTGGCCCTTGCCTTGGCGGTCATATGGGAATTCTGGCAGCAGGCGAACGGGCAGTAGCGACCACCAACCGGAACTTTGTAGGACGGATGGGGCATGTGGATTCTGAGATCTATCTGGCTTCCCCGGCTGTAGCTGCTGCATCCGCTATTACCGGAAAGATTTCCTGTCCCTGTGAATTGGAATAGATTTCGTAATACACTGACAAACAGAAAGCCTGAATTAAGATAATGAAATAAGGATGTAAAATCAGAAATTGATTTGATAAGGAGGACAACACATGAAAGCACATGGAACGGTTCATAAATATGGAGACAATGTAGATACGGATGTGATCATTCCGGCACGGTATCTGAATTCTTCCGACCCGGCAGAACTGGCAAAGAATTGCATGGAGGATATTGACCCGGATTTTGTAAAGCGGGTAAAACCGGGGGATATCATGGTGGCAAATAAGAACTTTGGCTGCGGTTCATCCAGAGAGCATGCTCCCATCGCTATTAAAGCATCCGGAATCAGTTGTGTGATCGCAGAGACCTTTGCCAGGATCTTTTATCGGAATGCCATTAATATCGGACTGCCGATCATAGAATGTAAGGAGGCGGCAGAAGAGATCGAAGCAGGGGATGAGGTAGAGATTGACTTTGACAGCGGTATGATCTATAACCGGACAAAGGGGACGGAATACAAGGGTCAGGCATTCCCGCCTTTTATGCAGGAGATCATCAAGGCAGAGGGACTGGTAAATTATATTAATCATAAATAAGCAGTCATGCGAGAAAAGAGCTTTTCAGGGAAGGGCGAAACCTGTAAAAGCTCTTTTGAAGTCACAAAATTTGACATTGAAAAATCGACATAAATGTTTTATGATATAGGATAAAGTTTTTATGCCTTTTATTCAGATGGAAAGGAAGTAGCAGTATGAATGTAAATATAGCAGTGATCAAGGGCGATGGGATCGGGCCGGAGGTCGTCACCCAGGCGATGCGGGTATTGGATACCATTGGCGATAAATATGGACATACATTTCATTATGAGCAGCTTTTAATGGGCGGCTGTTCCATAGATGCCCATGGAGTTCCGTTGACAGAGGAAGCGATTGCAGCGGCGAAGGCGGCGGATGCGGTATTGCTTGGATCCATTGGCGGGAATACCACAACTTCTCCATGGTATCAGCTTCCGCCGGAATTAAGGCCGGAGGCGGGACTGTTAAGGATCCGCAAGGAACTGAATCTGTTTGCCAACTTAAGACCGGCTGTTTTATATCCGGAATTGAAAGGGGCCTGTCCGTTAAAAGAGGAAATCTCGGACAAAGGCTTTGATATGATGATCATGCGGGAACTGACCGGGGGGTTATACTTCGGCGAACGAAAGACCGTAGAAGAAAATGGTGTGTTAAAGGCGTATGACCAGCTTACCTATGACGAGAACGAGATCCGGCGGATTGCCATCCGCGGATTTGACATTGCGATGAAACGCCGGAAGAAGGTAACCAGTGTGGATAAGGCGAATGTGTTAGATTCCTCCCGTCTGTGGCGCAAGGTCGTTGAAGAAGTCGCAAAGGACTATCCGGAGGTGACATTGGAGCATATGCTGGTGGATAACTGTGCAATGCAGTTAGTAAAGGATCCGGCACAGTTTGATGTGATCCTGACCGAGAATATGTTTGGTGATATTCTTTCCGATGAGGCCTCAATGGTAACCGGTTCCATTGGAATGCTGGCATCTGCCAGTCTGAATGAAACCAGGTTCGGAATGTATGAGCCAAGCGGCGGTTCGGCACCGGATATCGCAGGCCAGAATAAGGCGAATCCGATCGCAACCATCCTGTCCGCAGCTATGATGCTCCGTTTCTCCTTTGACATGGATAAAGAAGCGGACAGCATTGAAGCAGCCATAAAGCAGGTATTACAGGAAAACTATCGTACCTGTGATATTATGGACGAGGGCATGACACTGGTAAGCTGTTCTGAAATGGGCGACCTGATCTGTCAGCGATTATCATAAGCAGGAGAAGAAACGGATATCCTGAATCTAATTGTATGTAATAAGAATGGAAAAATAAATGGAAGGGGTTTTGCAACATGAAAAGTGATGCAGTAAAAACCGGAATGCAGCAGGCACCGCATCGTTCCCTGTTCAATGCATTGGGTATGACAAAGGAAGAATTAGAACGACCATTGGTTGGTATCGTCAGCTCCTATAACGAAATCGTTCCGGGCCATATGAATATTGATAAGATCGTCCAGGCGGTAAAGATGGGGGTCGCCATGGCGGGGGGAACTCCGATCATGTTTCCGGCTATTGCAGTCTGTGATGGAATTGCCATGGGTCATGTAGGGATGAAATATTCCCTGGTGACCAGAGATCTGATCGCAGATTCCACGGAATGTATGGCAACTGCGCATCAGTTTGATGCCCTGGTCATGATCCCGAACTGTGATAAGAATGTACCGGGTCTGTTAATGGCGGCGGCCAGACTGAATGTACCGACGGTATTTGTCAGCGGCGGCCCGATGCTGGCCGGTCATGTACACGGGCAGAAGCGGAGTCTTTCCTCTATGTTCGAGGCAGTCGGTTCCTATGCTGCCGGTACCATGACAGAAGCGGATGTAGAAGAATTCGAGAATAAGGTGTGTCCGACCTGTGGTTCCTGCTCCGGTATGTATACTGCCAATTCCATGAACTGCTTAACAGAGGTTCTTGGTATGGGACTTCCGGGGAACGGAACGATCCCGGCAGTTTATTCAGAACGGTTAAAGCTGGCAAAGCATGCAGGCATGGCGGTCATGGAGATGTACCGGAAGAATATCCGGCCAAGAGATATTATGACAAAGGATGCGATCCTGAATGCATTGACCATTGATATGGCACTTGGCTGTTCCACCAACAGTATGCTGCATCTGCCGGCTATTGCACATGAGATCGGATTTGATTTCGATATAGCATTTGCGAATGAGATCAGTGCAAAGACCCCGAATCTCTGTCATCTGGCACCTGCCGGCCCTACCTATATGGAGGATCTGAATGAAGCAGGCGGTGTCTATGCAGTCATGAATGAAGTGAATAAGCTGGGCTTATTACATACGGATTGTATGACAGTAACGGGTAAGACAGTAGGCGAAAATATTGCGAATTGCGTGAACCGGAATCCGGAGGTCATCCGCCCGGTGGAACATCCATACAGTAAAACCGGCGGTCTGGCCGTATTAAAGGGGAATCTGGCACCGGACGGAAGCGTTGTCAAGCGTTCGGCAGTGGTTCCGGAGATGATGAAGCATTCCGGGCCGGCAAGAGTCTTTGAGTGTGAAGAGGATGCGATCGAAGCGATCAAGGGAGGTAAGATCGTAGAGGGTGATGTTGTGGTCATCCGGTATGAGGGACCGAAGGGCGGACCGGGTATGCGGGAGATGCTGAATCCGACCTCTGCCATTGCAGGTATGGGACTTGGTTCCTCCGTAGCGTTGATCACGGACGGACGCTTCTCCGGTGCCAGCCGTGGTGCTTCAATCGGACATGTGTCGCCGGAAGCTGCTGTAGGCGGGCCGATCGCACTGGTAGAAGAAGGCGATATCATAGATATAGATATTAATCAGTTGTCTCTGAATCTGAGAATATCCGATGAGGAAATGAAGAAGAGAAAAGAAAACTGGAGGCCAAGAGAGCCGAAGGTGACAACTGGTTATCTTGCGCGATATGCAGCGATGGTTACCTCCGGCAATCGGGGAGCTATTCTCGAGATACCAGGAAATAAATAAGGAGAGGAAGCATATGAAACAATTAACAGGTTCTGAAATTGTAATCGAATGTCTGAAGGAACAGGGCGTTGATACCGTATTTGGATATCCGGGCGGCTGTATCCTGAATATTTATGATGAATTATATAAGCATCAGGGAGAGATCAAGCATATTTTAACCTCTCATGAGCAGGGCGCTGCCCATGCAGCAGACGGGTATGCCAGAGCGACCGGAAAGGTTGGTGTCTGCATGGCAACCAGCGGGCCGGGTGCAACGAATCTGGTAACCGGTATCGCGACCGCTTATATGGATTCTGTTCCAGTGGTGGCGATCACCGCCAATGTGGGTGTTACCTTATTAGGCAAGGACAGCTTTCAGGAGGTGGATATTGCCGGTGTGGTAATGCCGATCACCAAGCACAGTTTTATTGTCAAGAATGTGCATGAACTGGCAGATACCATCCGCCGGGCATTTATCATTGCAAAGACCGGGAGACCAGGTCCTGTATTAGTAGATATTACAAAGGATGTTACTGCTAACGTAGCTGATTTTGAGTCAATGACTCCGCCGGAGATCCCGCGGATCACGAAGACGATTGAGGAAGAGACGGTAGAGCGGGTTGTCAAGCTTATTAACAAGGCAAAGCGTCCATTTATCCTTGCCGGAGGCGGTGTTGTCATTGCCGATGCAGAACAGGAATTAAGGGCACTGGCAGAAAAGATTGATGCGGCTGTCTGCGATACCTTAATGGGCAAGGGCGCGATTGAGGGAACCGCAGAACGTTATACCGGTATGATCGGTATGCATGGTACGAAGGCATCTAACTTCGGACTGGCAGAGGCGGATCTGCTGATCGTGGCGGGCGCCAGATTCTCAGACCGGGTAGTTGGAAACGCCAGCCAGTTTGCTCATGAGGCTAAAATCATTCATATTGATGTGGATCAGGCAGAAATCAACAAGAATGTGGAAGTAGATGAATATATTATCGGGGATGCCAGAGTGATCCTGAAGGATCTGCTTGACCGGGTGGAGGAATCAAAAAAGCCGGAATGGATGGCAGAGATTCAAAGCTTAAAGTCGAAGTATCCAATGACCTATGATAAGGGTATACTGACCGGACCACAGGTAATCGAAAAAATATATGAGTTAACCAACGGAGATGCTACGGTAGTAACCGAGGTTGGACAGCATCAGATGTGGGCGGCACAGTTTTATCAGTATAAGAAACCACACCAGCTCCTGACTTCTGGCGGTCTGGGTACTATGGGCTATGGTCTGGGCGCATCTTTGGGTGCCAAGCTTGCAAGACCGGATGAAACAGTAGTCAATATTGCCGGTGACGGTTGTTTCCGTATGAATATGAATGAGATCGCAACCGCTGCCAGATATAATATACCGATCATTCAGGTGGTGATCAACAATCATGTACTTGGTATGGTACGTCAGTGGCAGACCCTGTTCTACGACAAACGGTATTCGAATACGATATTAAATGATTCGGTAGACTTTGTGAAGCTTTCAGAGGCAATGGGAGCAGAAGCATACCGGGCAACGACGATTGAGGAGTTTGAAACAGCATTCCGGAAAGCACAGCAGGCGGGAAGACCGGTCGTTATCGACTGTATCATCAATGAGGATGATAAGGTATGGCCGATGGTTGCACCGGGTAAACCGATTGAAACCTGTTTCTCTGCAGAAGATCTGGAGAAATAAGAGATTGTAATAAGTGCATAATGCAAGGAGGAAAATATAAAATGGCAAGAGTGTACAATTTTTCAGCAGGACCATCCGTATTACCGGAGGTCGTGCTAAAGGCGGCAGCAGAAGAGATGTTAGACTATAATGGTACCGGAATGAGTGTAATGGAAATGAGTCATCGTTCCAAAGCCTTTGAGGAGATCATTCAGACTGCGGAACAGGATCTGCGGGATCTGTTACAGATACCGGATAATTATAAGGTTCTGTTCTTACAGGGCGGTGCATCCCAGCAGTTTGCTGCAATCCCGATGAACCTGATGAAGAATGGCGTAGCAGATTACATCATTACCGGACAGTGGGCAAAGAAAGCATATGAGGAAGCAAAGAAATACGGAACTGCCAATGCAGTTGCTTCTTCCGCAGACAAGACCTTCTCCTACATACCGGATTGTTCCGATCTGCCGATATCGGAGGATGCTGATTATGTATATATCTGCCATAACAATACGATTTATGGAACTGCTTACAAGACACTTCCAAACACCAAGGGAAAGCTGCTGGTTGCAGATATGTCTTCGGATATTCTGTCACAGCCGGTGAATGTATCGGATTATGGCATGATCTATTTCGGTGTGCAGAAGAATGTGGGCCCGGCAGGTGTCGTAGTCGTGATCATCCGGGAGGATCTGATCCGGGATGACGTTATGGAAGGAACACCGACCATGCTCAAGTATAAGACCCAGGCAGATGCAGATTCTCTGTACAATACACCGCCTTGCTATGGAATCTATATCTGCGGTAAGGTATTCAAGTGGGTAAAGGAAATGGGCGGTCTGGAGGCCATGAAGATCCATAATGAGAAAAAGGCGGCTATCTTATATGATTTCTTAGACAGCAGCAAGCTGTTCAAGGGAACCGTTGAGAAGAAGGATCGTTCGTTAATGAATGTTCCATTTGTGACCGGTAATGAAGAACTGGACTCAAAGTTTGTCAAGGAGGCAACTGCTGCCGGCTTTGTGAACCTGAAGGGACACCGGAGCGTAGGTGGTATGCGTGCAAGTATTTATAATGCAATGCCGATCGAGGGTGTCGAGAAATTAGTCGAGTTCATGAAGAAATTCGAGGAAGAGAACGCATAATTTAGAGGAATCATAAAGGAGAATTGAAATGTCAAATGTAAAGTGCTTGAATCCGATCGCTGCCTGCGGTATGGATTTGTTACCAGAGGGATATCAGGTGGTAGAGGAACTGGCAGATGCAGATGTGGTATTAGTCCGCAGCGCTGCCATGCATGATCTGGAATTACCGGACGGTCTGAAGGCAATCGCCAGAGCCGGTGCCGGCGTGAACAATATTCCGCTGGATCAGTGTGCCGAACAGGGAATCGTAGTATTTAATACACCGGGTGCCAATGCGAACGGTGTCAAGGAGATCGTCATTGCCGGTCTGCTGCTGGCATCCAGAGATCTGATCGGCGGCTATAACTGGGTAAAGGAAAACAGTGCCGATCCGGATATTGCCAAGGCAGTGGAGAAGAATAAGTCCAGGTTTGCCGGTTGTGAGATCGAGGGAAAGAAGCTTGGTGTCATCGGTCTTGGTGCCATCGGCGCCAAGGTTGCCAATGTAGCAGTCAATCTGGGTATGGAGGTATATGGTTATGATCCATATGTTTCGGTTGATGCTGCCTGGAACCTGTCCCGTCATGTAAAGCATATTTCCAATGTAGAGGATATCTATAAGGATTGTGATTATATCACCATTCATGTGCCTGCCCTGGACAGCACCAGGGGCATGATCAATGCAGCCGCTTTCGATATGATGAAGGATGGCGTTAAGATCTTAAACTTTGCAAGAGACATTCTGGTAAATGAAGAGGATATGAAGGCTGCACTGGCTTCCGGTAAGGTCAGCCGTTATGTAACAGACTTCCCGAATACCACCATTGCAGGTGTGGACGGGGTGATCACGCTGCCGCATCTGGGTGCTTCCACGGAAGAATCCGAGGATAACTGTGCGATTATGGCGGTTAAGCAGCTTGTTAACTATATTGAGAATGGTAATATCAAGAATTCTGTGAATTATCCGTCCTGTGACATGGGTGTCTGTTCGAATACAGCCAGAGTTGCGATCAATCATAAGAACATTCCGGATATGCTGACCCGGTTTACCGGTGTATTCTCGGCAAAGGGAATCAACATCTCAGATATGATCAGTAAGTCAAAGGGTGACTGGGCATACTCCATGCTGGATGTGTCAGAGGCGGTTTCTGCTGAGCTGGTTGCACAGCTTGAGGCCATTGACGGAGTGGTAAGAGTACGGATCATTAAGTAGGCTTTACTTTGGATGAGAACACAGTGAAATGAGGAGATAGAAAATGAGTGAAAAGTTACGCGTCGGTATCCTTGGCGGTACCGGTATGGTAGGACAGCGGTTTATCGCATTGTTAGAAAATCATCCATGGTTTGAGGTGGTTACCATTGCAGCCAGTCCCCGGAGTGCGGGAAAGACCTATGAAGAGGCTGTCGGTGACCGCTGGAAGATGGATACTCCGATGCCGGAGGCTGTTAAGAAGCTGATCGTTCATAATGTGAATGAAGTAGAGACAGTTGCTTCTACGGTTGATTTCGTATTCAGTGCAGTGGATATGTCCAAGGATGAGATCAAGGCGATCGAAGAGGCATATGCAAAGACGGAAACCCCGGTTGTTTCGAATAACAGTGCGCATCGCTGGACACCGGATGTACCGATGATGGTGCCGGAGATCAATCCACAGCATGCAGAGGTCATTGAATATCAGAAGAAGCGTCTGGGTACTGCCAGAGGGTTTATTGCAGTAAAGCCGAACTGTTCGATTCAGAGCTATGCACCGGTATTGACTGCATGGAAGGAGTTTGAGCCGCAGGAAGTGGTAGTAACGACGTATCAGGCAATTTCCGGTGCAGGAAAGACCTTTAAGGACTGGCCGGAGATGGTAGGAAATGTAATTCCGTTTATCGGTGGTGAGGAAGAGAAGTCTGAGCAGGAGCCATTACGTCTGTGGGGGAATATTGTAGACGGTAAGATTGAGGCATGTACCAACGGGCCGAAGATTACCAGTCAGTGTATCCGGGTACCGGTATTAAACGGACATACAGCGGCTGTATTTGTGAATTTTAAGAAGAAACCAGCAAAGGAAGAACTGATCGACCGTATGGTGAAGTTCAGCGGTGAACCGCAGGAACTGGGACTGCCAAGTGCGCCGAAGCAGTTTATTCAGTATTGTGAGGAGGATAACCGTCCGCAGGTAACCCTGGATGTGGATTATGAGAACGGAATGGGAATCTCAGTCGGACGATTACGGGAGGATTCCATCTTTGATTACAAGTTCGTCGGATTGTCTCATAATACAGTTCGCGGTGCGGCAGGTGGCGCTGTGCTTTGTGCAGAGCTGTTAAAGGCCAAAGGATATATTACAAAGAAATAGCATTATAATAACAAGCTGCCTCTAAAGCAGACAGGAACAAATAAATTCTGCTTTAGGGGCATTTTGTTACTCTGCCCATAATGGACAGGGGGAATGTTTGGTATTTTATTTTGTTCATAAATATGATAAGATAAAACAGATATGCACAGGAAAGTAAGGAAAACTAATATATTAGGAGGGAAGTTACATTGGATAACAATAATAATTCATCAAATAATAATATGGGAAATACCGAGCGGCTGACAACGCCGAATCCCGGAACTGCTTCGAATCCAGGAGAGAATCCGTATTCGTTCGATACAACACGGACAGGTGTAAATCAAACAGAACAAGCGGGTACATATCCGAATCCTGGTACATATGATGCGGCCGGGAATGGTACGACCAATATGTCCGGTACTTATTATCCGCAGGATACCGGCATGGGAGCTAACACCTATACAGCAAATTCCACCGGCCCTGCTGCGGGCGGATCCGGTATGGATGTATATGCAAAGAAGGCAAAATCAGGTATGATCATGGGTATTGTTTCTCTTGTGTTAAATCTGATCTTCTGTTGTATTCCGTTTCTTACAGACTGGGTATTCTCACCCGGGTATCTGTTTATCATATTGGAAATTGCAGGTATTCAGAATTCTGTGCAGGGAAGAAAGTCCATGGAAAAGAAGGGAATGGCAACTGCCGGACTGGTCATGAATATTGTTTCACTGGTAGGGTCAATCCTGTTGATCATTCTGGTCATGGTGTTGAAATTCGGTGATATATTAGATTAGAAAAGAGAATGATTTGTTATTACATGCAAGTCAGGAAAGCAGGAGGAAATAAGAATGGTTACATTATATAACGGAGGTGCCTGGCTCATAGATGGCAGAGAGCTGGTTCAGGACGGAGGAGACCGTGAAGCACTCTTAAGTGCAAGACTGGGTGCGGATGTGGTCTCAAAGGAGACAGCCAAGAAGAATACGATTGCCTATCGGATTCTTCAGGCACATAATACCTCCGATAATGAGAGAAAGCTTCAGATTAAATTCGATAAGCTGACCTCTCATGACATTACCTTTGTCGGTATTATTCAGACAGCAAGAGCATCCGGATTACAGGAATTTCCGATTCCGTATGTATTGACGAACTGTCATAATTCCTTATGTGCAGTAGGCGGTACGATCAATGAGGATGACCATATGTTTGGCTTATCCTGTGCCAAAAAATACGGTGGTATGTATGTTCCGCCACATCAGGCGGTGATCCATCAGTTTGCAAGGGAGATGCTTGCAGAGGGTGGAAAGATGATCCTGGGTTCGGACAGCCACACCCGTTATGGCGCCCTTGGCACCATGGCGATCGGTGAGGGTGGCGGTGAACTGGTAAAACAGCTTCTGTCCAAGACCTATGATGTGGACATGCCGGAGGTTGTGGCAGTCTATCTGGACGGTAAACCACAGAAGGGGGTAGGACCGCAGGATGTAGCACTTGCAATCATCCAGGCTACCTTTGAGTGCGGTTATGTGAAGAATAAGGTTATGGAATTCGTAGGCCCGGGTGTAGCGAATTTAAGTGCGGATTATCGGATCGGCATTGATGTCATGACCACGGAAACCACCTGTTTGTCTTCCATCTGGCAGACAGATGATACGATTCAGGAATTCTATGAGATTCATGGCAGAAAAGATGCATATGCAGAATTGAAGCCGGGAACGGTGGCATATTATGACGGTGTGGTTTATCTGGACTTATCGTCTGTGAAACCGATGATCGCCATGCCATTCCATCCAAGCAATGCCTATACCATTGAAGAATTAAATGCGAATCTGATGGATATCCTGGAGGATTGTGAGAAGCGCGCCAGAGTGAGCTTAGATGGCAAGGTAGATTTTACCCTGAAGGATAAGGTTCGGAATGGAAAACTTTATGTAGAGCAGGGAATCATTGCAGGCTGTGCCGGCGGCGGTTTTGAGAATATCTGTGAGGCTGCAGACATCTTAAGGGGAACCAGTATCGGTGCGGACGAATTTACCTTAAGTGTCTATCCGGCAAGTACGCCGATTTATATGGAATTAGCGAAGAACGGGGTATTGGCAGATTTAATTGCGACCGGTTCTATTGTAAAGACCGCCTTCTGCGGCCCATGCTTTGGGGCAGGGGATACACCGGCCAATAATGCCTTCAGTATCCGTCATTCCACCAGAAATTTCCCGAACCGGGAGGGATCCAAGATTCAGAATGGACAGATTTCCTCTGTTGCCCTGATGGATGCCCGTTCCATTGCAGCGACTGCAGCAAATAAGGGATATTTAACACCGGCAACGGATGTGGATGTTGATTTTACCAGGAGAAAGTATTTCTTTGACAAGAGCATCTATGACAATCGGGTATATAACGGTGTGGGAAAGGCTGATCCATCTGTTGAGATCAAATTCGGTCCGAATATCAAGGACTGGCCGGCGATGTCACCATTACCGGAGAATCTGGTATTAAAGGTGGTTTCCGAGATCCATGATCCGGTAACGACGACAGACGAATTGATTCCGTCCGGCGAAACCTCTTCCTATCGTTCCAATCCATTAGGGCTGGCAGAATTTACCCTTTCCAGAAAGGATCCGGATTATGTACCAAGAGCAAAGGAGATCCAAAAGGCGCAAAAAGCAATCGAGGCAGACAGTTGTCCGAGTGCGGCTGTTCCGGAACTGAAGCCGATTATGGACAAGATTAAAGAGAAGTATTCGATATCCAGAGCCAATGTTGGTGTGGGAAGTACGATATTTGCAGTAAAACCGGGTGACGGTTCTGCCAGAGAGCAGGCTGCCTCCTGTCAGAAGGTATTAGGCGGCTGGGCAAATATTGCCAATGAATATGCGACCAAGCGTTATCGTTCCAACCTGATCAACTGGGGAATGCTTCCGTTCGTTATTCAGGAGGCACTGCCATTTGAAAATGGAGATTATATCTTTATTCCGGGTATCGCGGATGCAGTAAAAAACCGGACGGATGATATCAAAGCCTACGTTGTGAATAAGGATATGAAGGAGTTTTCTCTTACCTTAGGCCAGTTAACGGATAATGAACGTGATATTATCCTGAAGGGCTGTCTGATCAATTATAACAGAGGAGAATAACCGCAACGTATTATAACGGATGATTCAGAAGGCGGGGAATGTCTAACAGCCCCCAGCCCTGTTGAAAATGAGGTAAATCTAACCGCCTTGCACAGTCGTGCAGGCGGTTTTTTACGTCCTGGTTGGTCAGATACGGTTCCTCTCCCAACAGCAGTGCAATGGCACCGCTTACCAGGGCAGTAGACATGGAGGTACCGGTTTTGACTGCATATCCGGATGTATGGTTACTGCAACTGATGATCTGACTGCCGGGTGCTACGATCTCCGGTTTCACGGAACTGCAATCCGCAGGCCCTCTGCCGGAATACAGACGACGGGAGCCTCTCCCCAGGCCGGGCAGATCGTCATCCGATGCACCTACGGTAATAACAAGGCAGCTATTGCCCGGCGAACTGATAGAGCCGGGCATAGGGCCGTTATTTCCGGCGGAGGCGATGACGATCAATCCGTCCCGCCAGAGGTTTTCTACCTCCTGTACTAGAAGATTGGTATCTAAATGGTTGGATTCTAAGTTGGTTCCGATGGAAATATTGACAATGCGTATATTATAGGAACGGTGATTTCGATGCAGCCACCGCAGAGCATGCAAAAAGGTACTGATCGGAGCATTTCCGTTCTGATCCAGGGTTTTCAGGACGATCAGGTTACAGCCGGGAGCAATGCCCAGGTATTCATCTCCGGTGATCCGTGCAGCAGAAGCGATCTTGCCACAGATATGTGTACCGTGGCCGGAATCATCATAGGGATCCGTTCTCTGATTGACAAAATCATAAAAGTACTGGATCCGGTTTATGGGAGATGCATAATTTGGCAGAGAAAGAAAGTCGGTCCGGGGCTGAATGCCGGTATCCAGAACTGCAACACCCACGCCATCGCCAAATATATGACGATGGTGGGCATATTCTGCTCGAATGGCATGGTTTGGTTTTAAAATCGTATCCGGATTCAGGACTGTCATTTTGTCTGCACCATTTACCAACAGGATTAGTAATATGGTATGCAGGATCCGGGGAAGGGTCACTGCTTCCGGAGAAATGAATTAGCGTTCCCACTTATTACAGAGCGAATTGATCTGATCGGTGAATTTGATCAGATCCTTATTGCTGCCGCCTTCGTTATGCCGGATAACAGCAAGCAGACGCTGGCCTGCAGCAAGCAGCTTAAGATAAATCGTTGTTGCCCTGCCAGATTTTGCAGAGGAGGTTGTCTTTTTATGTACCCGGTTTCCTTCTGCAAGCCAGGTGCCTTCTAACAGATCATAGGCGGCACCGGTGTACGGAGCAGAAGCGCAGTAGCCGTATTCTTCCCGCAGACAGGTAACAAAGGTATCACAGACGGTATCTTCTCCGTGTACGACAAATACTTCCTTTGGTTTTGGCGTGATGGCCTGCAGCCACTGGATCAGATGCTCCTTATCTGCATGACCGCTGATTCCCGCCAGCTTTTCGATATTAGCCTTTACTTCAATGGTTTCACCGAACAGAGTAACGACAGGAACACCCTCTAAGAGCGCACGTCCCAGGGTTCCGTTGGCCTGATAGCCGACAAAGAGGATGGTACATTCCGGTCTCCACAGGTTGTGCTTCAGGTGGTGACGGATCCGGCCTGCTTCACACATGCCGGAGGCGGAGAGGATTACCTTTGGCCGGCTGTCAAAGTTGA
Source organism: uncultured Lachnospiraceae bacterium (assembly GCA_910587045.1). Taxonomy (GTDB): domain Bacteria; phylum Bacillota; class Clostridia; order Lachnospirales; family Lachnospiraceae; genus CAG-632. Next base: position 103,777 of record CAJULG010000002.1, read on the forward strand.
TTGCTTTGGATTCCTCACTGGTAACCGAGGTTTTTAAGCCCGGAAATGCGATCGGATTGATTCCCTGACGGACTAATTCCATCGCCTCTTCATCAAAGCAGCTTTCCACATTCCGGTTAAATACATTGGTTGCTTCCACGGCAAGCGGACTGTCTACATATACATCAAAGTCCGGGTATTCCGGCAGAAGGTTCTTCATTTTGATCTCCCGGATAAAGTAAAGCAACTCCTGAGTTCTGCCTACTGCAAAGGAAGGAATCACTACATTCCCGTTCTTCTGAAACGTGTTTCGGATAATGCGTGCCAGTTCTGCTACATAATCCGGCGTAGAATCGTGGCTGCGGTCTCCGTAGGTAGATTCCATGATAACGTAATCCGCTTCCGACAGATACTGCGGATCCCGGATCAAAGGCTGATTAATATTGCCGATATCACCGGAAAATGCAAGCTTTACTGTCTTCTCATCCTCCGTTGCCCAGATTTCAATACTGGCAGAGCCGAGTAAATGTCCAACGTCAGAAAAACGAACCTGAATACCGTCACAGATGGTGACGAGAGCATCATAATCCAGGGAATGAAAATGCTGCACGACGCTTTCTGCATCCTGAAGCGTATAAAGGGGAGGAATCTCCGGCTGGCCGGAACGCCGGGCTTTCCGGTTCTTCCATTCTGCCTCCATCTCCTGAATATGTGCGCTGTCACGCAGCATGATCTGACAGAGGTCAGTCGTTGCCTTGGTAGCAAAGATGGTTCCGCGGAATCCCTGCGAATACAGAAGCGGCAGATAACCGCTATGGTCAATATGGGCATGGGTCAGCAGAATGTAATCCAGGTCAGCAGCCGGGTAGGGAAACTCTTCATTCTCGTAGATATCTGCTCCCTGCTCCATACCACAGTCCACCGCCAGCTTCCTGCCGGCAATCTCCAGAAAATGACAGCTGCCTGTAACCTCGTGATCCGCCCCGATAAACGTAAGTTTCATAAGAATACCCCCTGATCATATAGCATTACAAAATTTTCTTTCTGTTCCCATTATAATATGCCATGGAAATTTTTGCAATGTAAACGGATTTTTGTCAAATTTTTGGACAAAATACCTATTGCAGGATGTAAAATCTGGTATTATGATAGGCATAAGCACGAACGCAGTCTTGCATAAAATTATTAAATGAATAGGAAGTGTATCAATGAGTCAGACAGCACGTCCCCTTCCGGGACAGAAATACCGGCATTTTAAAGGAAATCTCTATCAGATCATTACGATCGGTCTTCATTCCGAGACAGAGGAGGAGATGGTAGTATATCAGGCCTTATATGGAGATTATCAGGTGTACATTCGTCCGCTGGACATGTTTTTAGCGGAGGTCGATAAAGAAAAATACCCGGAGGCAGGACAGGAATTCCGCTTTCAACTGGTTACCGCACTGCAGAATGATGTGCCGCTAACCAAAAGACCGGAATCAGTGTCGGAAAAGGCGGGAGATGTTTCTCCGTTGCTGATTCAGTTTCTGGATGCAGATTCCTATACCAAAAAATTAAAGATTTTCCTGGAAATGCGGGAAAGTATCAATGAAATCATGCTAACAGATGTAGCGGCATCGCTGGATATCTCAACCGGAACGGGAACATTAGAGGAGCAATATGCCAGTGTGCAGTATGCCCTTCATACACTGGCAAAGTATGAACGGAATAAACGATAAGTAAAACACACGGGGGAGGAAGTGTATGATCAGGCGAAAGATTAAGCTGGATTTGGATAATAAGCTAAATGAATTGAAGATTAATCTGGAGAATAATTATAAGGATCTGGCTCATGATGCCTTGAAGGAATTGCAAGGAGCCTTAGAAGAATATAAGGAGTCCGGTGAATTAAAGGAGAAGGATTATCGAAAGTACAGACAGCTTACCGATACGTATGCGATGCGTATGCAGAATTATCATCATTAAGAAGTATGAAAAGCCAGTCTCTTAGGATGTATTGTATTACATCCCGAGACTGGCTTTTATCTTTGAAACAAAATTCTGGGTTTCTTCATATGGGGGAATCGTTCCGTATTTATCAACTGCACCGGAGCCTGCATTATAAGCTGCCAGGGTGAGGGAGATATCTCCGTTGTAACGGTTCAGCAATTCTGAAAGGAGCCTGGCACCGCCCATAATATTCTCTTCGGCATTATAAGGATCAGAAACGCCAAGATAGGAAGCGGTAGATGGCATCAACTGCATAACTCCGATGGCTCCTGCAGAGGATACCACATCTGTCTGGAAGCCGGATTCCTGTTTGGCAACTGCCCGTAAGAGATCAATGGAGATGCCATAGGTCTCAGCCGCCTTCTGGAAAAAACCGTCCAGTGCTTCGCTGGTTACCGGGGACTGCACGGGTCCTGAAGCTTTATATTGATTCATGCTGTTTTGAAATATATTCTGAAAAGAAGCCGCCTTTTTTGCAAGAGCAGCGGCCCGGGCATTTTCCCGGACAATTTGTGCAGACCTTGCCTGCTGAACTGCTTCTAAAAATTGTGCTTCGTTCGTATAAGTCATGGAACTGACGTATGCCATAGCAGTATCTCCTTTACAGGATCCATTTTTAAAACTCAAAACCAGATCCACTGTTTGTCAATACTAAATAGTATAATATGTTTTCATCAAATATGCAAATGAAAAGTTATAAAATCAACAGATCCTGTCAGGCAGAGATTTATTTAAGTGGAAAGCAGGGAAGGATTATGATATACTATGCCTTGAAGAGAGGCCCAACGCAGGTGGGATATGACATGAGGAAGGGCCCAACGAAGTTGGGAGGAGTCCAGATGTCGGATAGCAGTAAAGTAAAAAATGGAGGTATTTCATGCGAGGACTGGAAACAAACGTTAGAAGATTACGCAAACAGGTATTTGTTGAAATTGCAAGGGTTGCCTATAACTCAGACTCCATTAATGATGATATAGAGGCAATTCCTTATACGATCACGCCAGGTGATACACCGCAGTATTGTGATAATATCTATCGGGAGCGGGCAATCACCAGTGAGCGGGTCCGTCTGGCCATGGGAATGTCTCTGCGCCCGGAAGACAGGCCGGTTCATGTTACCCAGGGTATTGAAGAAAGTGCGATCGACGAAAAGTATTATGAGCCACCTCTGATGCAGGTAATTCCGTCTGCCTGTAATGCCTGTGAAAACAATATCTATGAGGTCAGCAATCAGTGTAAGGGCTGTGTTGCACATCCCTGCATGGAAGTCTGCCCTATGAATGCCATATCCTTTGTAAATGGAAAATCTTATATTGATCAGAATAAATGTATTAAATGTGGAAAATGCAAGGCGAATTGTCCTTATGATGCCATTGCAAATAAGCGGCGTCCATGCGCGGATGCCTGCGGAGTAGGCGCTATTGAGAGCGATGAACACGGAAGGGCAAAGATCAACGAAGAGAAATGCGTTTCCTGTGGCATGTGTATGGTAAGCTGTCCGTTTGGTGCGATCGCAGATAAATCTCAGTTGTTCCAGTTGATCCGTGCCATGAAATCCGGCAGAGAGATCATTGCAGAGATTGCACCCGCCTTCGTGGGACAGTTTGGGGAATATGCGACACCGGAGCGGATAAAAGCCGCTTTAATAAAATTAGGCTTTCAGGATGTTTATGAAGTAGCGATAGGTGCAGATATAGGTGCAATGGCAGAAGCGGAGCATTATGTTGAGGCAGTGGCAAGTGGAAAGCAGCCCTTCCTGTTAACCTCCTGCTGTCCATCCTGGGCGATGCTGGCAAAGAAGTATTTCCCGGAAACGATCAGCATGATCTCGAATGAATTGACACCAATGGTAGCTACGGCAAGGATCATAAAAAAAGAACATCCTAATGCCTCCGTCGTATTTATCGGCCCATGTGCCGCAAAGAAGCTGGAGGCATCCAGAAGAACAGTACGAAGTGATGTGGATTTTGTCATTACTTTTGAAGAATTGGATGCCATGTTTATTGTACAGGACATTGAATTCGACGACTTTCGACAGGGAATCCCAATGGAGGACGCTACAGGAGCCGGACGCGGTTATGCAGTTGCCGGGGGCGTAGCGGATGCTGTCAGGGCATGCATCAAGGAATATCATCCGGAGGTCGAAGTAAATATTGAACATGCAGAGGGCTTAAGTGAGTGTCGGAAGGTTCTGACCCTGGCAAAGGCCGGAAGGAAGAATGGTTGTCTGATAGAAGGTATGGGCTGTCCAGGGGGATGTATTGCCGGCGCCGGAACCAATATTCCATTGAATCAGGCAACGGTTGCGGTTCGGAACTTTAAGGGTGCAACCAAACAGGCAATTCCGGATATCGCGATCCTGGAAGATAAAGACCTGGGAATTGAGATACAGAAACCGGAAGCCTGATACCGGAGAATTGGAAGAGGAGCTTAGACAGTAAGGATTCAGGCATACCGGAAGTGACAGTTGAAAAGAGGAAGAGACAATGAAAAAGTTTGTAACCGGTCTGCGGTACGGTGATTGGAAGACAAGATTATATGTAATTTCAATACCGGTCTGTGTACTGCTGGGCGCAGGACTGATCATTGCCTCTTTTTTTGTGAATTCTATGATAATGTTTCTCATTGGCGTGGCATTGGGAATTTCTGCCATAGCATTGTTGCAAAATTATGCCATTGAGGAAGTGATGACAGAGAGGACGGAGGAAGGACAGAAGCCGACTGAAAAAAGAGCGGTTACGTTAAAAAGGCCGGCAGAACCAGAACTGCAGGAGCCGGAGAAGCTGGAAGAAAGGCCAGAAGAAAAACCGGAGAGGCTCCCGCAAAAGCCGGAAGCTGCTGAGGTGAAAGAAAAGGAACCACAGGAACGAAAGAATGTGGAGTCAAAGAAACCAAAGACCAGAGAAACAAAGCCTCAAAAAGAGAAATCCAGGCCGGAGAAACCGGAAGGAAAGAAACCGGAATTAAACCGGGCGGAAAAGGCGGAAGAACTGGTTTCTTATGACGAGAAGAAGATAAAACAGGTTTTATATAAATATAAGGTTCGAAAAGATCATAAAATGATCATGATCGATGAATGGAAGGAAAAGGACGTACATCAATGCCCTGTGTATATATGGGTGCATCGGGGACGGGTTCATTTCCTTATGATAGAAGGGGAGACAAGGGAGATTTCTCTGCCTCTTGCAGAGGCGGCAACCCTGAAATACCGGAAGGGTGTTGTCTGCAAGGCAAAGGAGGAATATATACAGATGCGGAAGAATTCTTTGCTATCTGCTGTCTTTGAACCGTTTCTTCCGACTTATCACAGCGGGAACAAGAATGGACGACCCGTGGTATACAAGAACTTATTTGAGCTTGGCCATGGACTTCTGGTCACAAATACTTCTGCAAGAACTGTTATGGAACTGCTTCACCCGGAATTTCAGGTAGAAGACTCGGTAACCCGGAATCGGGAGTATAATGACTTTTATCGGGAAATATATAAGAACAGTATTCTATTCCGGGAGCAGGTGATTCCAACAAAGGAATATCAGGGAAGAGTAAATGATATTCTGCAGCAGCTTGCCGGTTCCGGAGCGGCTGAACAGGAATATGAGGATACTCTGCAACAACTATATCGCAGTCAGTTGATCACACAGGAGTATATTACATATTATCTGCAATATCGGGGGCAGCTTCAGAGTACAGAGGCAGTCCGGCAGGGAAAACGTCTTCAAAAGGGAAAGAGGCTCAGGAAGCGAAGGAAGAATAGAAGCCGATAATAAAATAGGAAAACATTAAGAAAAGAGGTAGAAGAAATGGATCAGTTAATAAAGCTATGGATGCTGTCAGGATTGCAGTCTCCTGCAACCGGAGATGAGTTTCGTCCCTGGATTGCAGCGATCATTTTAATTTTGTCTGTTGTGGTTCTGATCGTACTGTTTCTGGTAAGAAAGCGTAGTGATGACAGCCAGGATCCTTATCAGGATGAAGATGATCAATAGAAGGATGTTTGACAAAACAGGTGCGGATGCGTACAATGATAAGAGTTGAAAGGATATAGGCAGGAGGAACAATATGGAAAAGATTAAGATGACAACCCCTTTAGTGGAGATGGATGGAGATGAGATGACCCGGATTCTCTGGAAGATGATCAAGGACGAGCTTTTGCTGCCATACATTGATCTGAAGACGGAATATTATGATCTGGGACTGGAATACAGAAATGAAACCGATGACAAGGTTACATTAGAATCTGCGGAGGCAACGAAAAAGTATGGCGTTGCGGTAAAATGTGCAACGATCACCCCGAATGCGGCACGTATGACGGAATATAATCTGAAGGAAATGTGGAAGAGTCCGAATGGTACGATCCGGGCAGCTCTGGATGGAACCGTATTCCGGACGCCGATTGTAGTAAAAGGGATTGAGCCTTGTGTAAAGAACTGGGAGAAGCCGATCACCTTAGCCAGACATGCATATGGTGATGTCTATAAGAATACAGAAATCCGGGTTCCGGGAGCTGGAACGGCAGAGCTGGTATTTACCGGCGCAGATGGGACAGAGATCCGGGAAACCATCCATACCTTTGACGGAGCCGGTATTATTCAGGGAATGCATAATACGGATATGTCAATCGAAAGCTTTGCAAGATGCTGTTTTAATTATGCACTGGATACGAAGCAGGATCTGTGGTTTGCAACCAAGGATACGATATCAAAGAAATACGATCACAGATTCAAGGATATCTTTCAGGAAATCTATGATGCAGAATATGATGCCCGGTTTCAGGAAGCCGGCATTGAATACTTCTATACGCTGATCGATGATGCAGTTGCCCGTGTTATGAAGGCAAAGGGCGGTTTTATCTGGGCATGCAAGAACTATGACGGTGATGTTATGAGCGATATGGTATCCAGTGCATTTGGTTCTCTGGCGATGATGACCTCTGTATTGGTCTCTCCGGAGGGATACTATGAGTATGAAGCTGCCCATGGCACCGTACAGCGCCATTATTATAAGCACTTGAAAGGGGAAGAGACATCTACCAATTCCGTGGCTACGATTTTTGCCTGGACAGGTGCATTACGGAAACGGGGAGAGCTGGATCAGATTCCGGAGTTGATGAAGTTTGCAGATGCATTGGAAACAGCAACGCTGGAAACGATCGAGGCTGGAAAGATGACCAAGGATCTGGCACTGATCACATCCATACCGAATCCGACTGCCTTATCCAGCGAGGGATTTATTCAGGCAATTCGGGAAACGCTGGAGGGGAAGCTGAACTGATCGTGTAGTTCAGTTCTGATGAAACAGAGAGAGAAGCTTTCTCCAGATAGAAGAACGGGTATTCGCCGGTTTGATTCTTTCATAGAAGTCAAATCGGCGGATACCCGTTCTGTATATGCGAAGCAGGGAGGATTATTCCGCCAGTGATTCCCAACGGGCATACTGCTCCTCTAATTCTGCTGCAATTTTTTCCTGTTCCCTTGCAAGTGCCATGCAGCGTGGAGCATCTGTAGCAATCTCCGGTCTGCACAGTTCGTCGTCAATTTCCCTGCTTCTTTCCTCCAGTCCGGCAATCGCTTCTTCCAGTCGTTTCAGATCATTTGCCTTTTTACGGATTCTGGACTGCTCTTCCTTTTTTGCCTGCCAGTCTGCTTTGCTGTTATCGGCAGGAGCCGGCTGAGGAGAAGAGAGGGTTCCCGATGTGCCGGAAGCGGACTGACTTTTGGCATAGGTTTCCTCAACCACATCCTTTTTTTCCAGATAGTAGTCGTAGTTTCCTTTGTATTCATTCAGATGCTGTCCGGTCAGATCCAGAATGCGTGTGGCAGTCCGGTTGATAAAGTACCGGTCATGGGATACATAAAGTACGGTTCCGGTATAACGACATAACGCATTCTCCAGAATTTCCTTAGAGGTAATATCCAGATGATTGGTCGGCTCATCCAGGATCAGCAGGTTGGCAGAGGAGAGCATCAGCTTGGCCAGGGAAACCCGTCCCCGTTCTCCGCCGCTTAAGTCTTTTATCTGTTTGAATACGTCATCACCGGTAAAAAGGAAGGCAGCCAGAACATTCCGGATCCGGGTATTGGTCAGGGCAGGGTAGGCGTCAGATATTTCCTGAAAAATAGTCTTTTCCGGTGACAGTACCTGATGCTCCTGATCATAGTAGCCGATCTTTACCCGGGAACCGAGAATGATCCGCCCTGCATCCTTGGGTATATACTTATTGATGATCTTTAATATGGTAGTCTTACCGGTTCCGTTATCTCCGATCAGGGCAACCCGCTCTCCCCGCTTGATATCAAAGGTAATATCCTGGAACAGACAGTTTGCTCCGTAGGTCTTTGACAGGTGTTCTGCCAGGAGAACATCCATTCCGCTTTCTACCTCCGGCTCCAGCCGGATCTGCATGGCATCCCGAACCTCCTGTGGTTTTTCAATGACCTCCATCTTATCCAGCAGCTTTTCCCGGCTTTCTGCCCGACGAATGGATTTTTCCCGGTTAAAGGAACGGAGTTTGGTAATAACCTCCTCCTGATGTTGGATTTCCGCCTGCTGGTTCAGATAGGCTTTTAATTCGCTGGCCCGTATCTCCTCCCGCCGGGCCGCGTACCAGCTATAGTTTCCGTTGTAGACCCGGCTTTTTCCATGTTCCAGTTCCACGATCTTTGTTACGATCCGGTCCAGGAAGTACCGGTCATGGGAGACGATCAGAACTGCACCGGCATAGCTTCCCAGATACCCTTCCAGCCATGCAATGGAATTCATATCCAGATGGTTGGTCGGTTCATCCAGCAGAATGACGTCCGGCTGGCTGAGAAGAAGCCGTCCCAGGGCAACTCTGGTCTTTTGTCCTCCGGAGAGGGTAGATATCTTTGTATTATAATCTGCTTCGGTGAAGCCTAAGCCCTTCAGGACACCGTTGATCTCACTTTTGTATGCATATCCGTTGGCTGTTTCAAATTCATGGGTCAGCCGGGTATAGGAATTCAGGAGCGTTTCCAAAACAGCTCCTTCGGCATGCTTCATTTCCTGTTCTGCCTGTCGGATCTGCTGATCTAAGTCGATGATATGCTGCTTCACGGAAAGCATTTCTTCATATATGGTGTTCTCATAGGAATGTCCCTGTTCCTGCGCCAGATATCCGATCGTCTTATCCTTGCCGAGAATGACCTGGCCGGAATCCGCAGCTTCTTCTCCCATGATTATCTTCAGCAGAGTTGATTTTCCTGCACCGTTAATGCCGACGATCGCGGCCTTTTCATGCTCCTCTATATGAAATTGAATATCCTTTAATACCTCATCTATGCCAAATGCCTTGGATATGTTCTGACATGCCAGTATCATTTGTCCTATCCTCCGTGTTCGTTTACTCAGACTTTTACTATTTTAACACATTCAATTCCCGGGTTACAAGAACTATCCGGAAGGGAATGGAACTATTTGACAACCATCTTTATTGCGATTATCATGGGGGAAAGATCAGGAAAGGATGAAAAAGGAGGTCAGAGCATTGCGGTATATCTTAAATCGGGAGGAAATGCAGACGGTGGATGCCTATACGATAGAGGAGCTGGGAATTCCCTCCATGGTACTAATGGAACGGGCGGCAATGGCGGTTGCCGACCGGCTGTTTCACTATATGGCGGACCGGGTGGCAACGGATCCCGTCCGTGTTCTGGTCGTAACGGAATGTGGGAATAATGGAGGAGATGCCCTGGCAGTGGCCCGGATACTGCAGGAAGCGGGCTGGCAGACAGATATTTTTCAGATTGGCGGTATTCAGAAGGAATCGGAACAGTACCGGCAGCAAAAGAAGATATTAGAGCGACTGGGCATTCCGGTTCACACGGAAATCCCGGACGAAGCGATGGGGAGCTGGGAGCAGGCACATTATGATATTATTCTGGACGGTATCTTTGGTGTAGGTCTCCACCGGGACATTCAGGAGCCGCAGCGTAAGGTGATCGAATACCTGAATCAGCTCACAGGCTATAAATGTGCCATCGATATGCCATCGGGCATTGACAGTACGGATGGCCGGCTGCTGGGGATCGGATTTCGTGCAGATCTTACCGTGACCTTTGGCTGTGAAAAGACCGGTCAGCTCATCGGAGCAGGACCGGAATATTGCGGAAGAGTGATCATTGCGGATATCGGTTTCCCGAAGCAGGCGCTGGCACAGGTAACGCCCGGCTGCTATTGCTATGAGCGTAAGGATCTGAAACGACTTCCGGTCAGAAATATAACAGGGAACAAGGGAACCTTTGGACGGGTGACAGTAATTGCAGGGAGTGCAGAGGTCTGTGGTGCGGCAGTATTATGTGCCGGAGCTGCTTACCGGACCGGCTGCGGTCTGGTAGAGGTGATAACGCATGAGAATAACAGAGAGGCAGTGAACCAGCTGCTGCCGGAAGCACTGCTCCATGTGTATTCCACGAGAGAGGAAGCAGAGCAGGCAGTACAGCAGTCGGCAGACCGGGCAGACATTATGGTAGTCGGACCGGGGATCGGAACAGATGAGATCGGACAGGCCTTAACTGCAAAGGCACTTGCCGCCGCCTGTCCTCTGATCGTGGATGCGGATGCCATTACCATTCTTTCCCGGCAGGAGGCCTGGTGGAAGCAAAGACATACGACAATACCGGCAGGCACAGAAGCGACAGGGAAGGAGGATCTGCACCTGATCATAACACCTCATATGAAGGAAATGGAACGGATCAGTCGGATTCCTATGAAACAATTAAAGCAGGATCCCTGGGGGAGCGCCAGGAGCCTTGCTCAGACCGGCGCAGTCTGTGTATTGAAGGATGCAAGAACCGTAGTAGCCCTGCCGGGAGAGCAGGCCTGTTATATGAATCGTTCCGGAAATGATGGAATGGCGGTCGGCGGTTCGGGAGATGTGCTGGCAGGCATCCTGGCGGCCCTGGCAGCCCAGGGACTGCCTCTGGGTGAAACGGCAAGACTGGGTGTGTATCTGCATGGACTGGCAGGAGACCGGGCAGCAGAGCAAAACGGACATTACGGGATGCTGGCAGGTGATATTATAGAAGGAGTCGTATATATTTTAAAGGAATATGATAAGCACAGCAGGGAAGTGCAGTAATTCAGGAGGACAGAGATGAAAAATTACAGTGCCTATGCGGAGGTGGACTTAGATGCCATCCGGCATAATATAATAGAAATGAAACAGCATACCCGTCCTGCTGTTAAGATGATGGCAGTCGTTAAAGCAGATGCCTATGGACATGGAGCAGCAGCAGTTTCAGAGGCGTTAGAGGATATGGTCGATTATTTTGCTGTGGCCCATGGCGCAGAAGCATTGGAGCTGCGTCGCTGTGGCGTGGATAAACCGATTCTGATCCTGGGCTATAGTGATCCGGAGGAGTATCCTGCCCTGCTGGAAAATCAGATTACACTTACCGTGTTTCGACTGGAGGATGGAAAGAAGCTGTCTCAGATTGCAGAAAGGCTGGGTCAGCATGCGAGAATACACATTAAGATAGATACGGGAATGAACCGCATCGGTTTTCCCTGCAGTTTGCAGACTGTTCCGGTGATTCAGGCGCTTCTGGCACTGCCGGGCGTGGAAACAGAGGGAATCTTTACTCATTTTGCCAGGGCGGATGAAGCGGATAAGACCGCTATGGAACAGCAGCTTCAGCGATTTCAGTGCCTGCTGAATGCACTGCAGGAGAACGGGATTACGATCCCCCTCTGCCATGCCGCCAACAGTGCGGCGATCATGGAAGCCGGTGATCTGGGACTGAATATGGTACGTTCCGGTATCAGTACCTATGGTCTTTATCCTTCCAGGGAAGTGGATCCATCCCGTACGGATCTGATTCCTGCAATGTCGCTTCGGAGCCGGATCGTTCATTTGAAAACAGTGCCGGAAGGAGAGGGGATCAGTTACGGATGGACCTATGTGACAGAACGGGAGACAAGGATCGCAACGATACCGGTGGGTTATGCGGACGGTTATAAGCGGGCGCTGTCCGGTCATGCAAAGGTATTGATCCATGGCAGACCGGCACCGGTGGTCGGCAGAATCTGTATGGATCAGTTTATGGTAGATGTCACTCAGATACCGGATGTAAAACTCGGGGATACAGTAACGCTGTTCGGAAGGGACGGAGATGCATGGCTGCCGGTAGAAGCGCTTGCAGATGCCGGTGCCAGCTTCAATTATGAGTTTGTCTGCGGTCTGACCAGACGGATCCCGCGGGTCTATATCCGGAATGGACAGGAGGCAGGCGTGCTGGATTACCTTGCAGACGGGATGTACTATAAAAACAAAAGGCAATCATAAGTTATTTTGAATACTCCGGATAAGATTGGAAATACTCTAACCAATATGAGAAGTCTGGAGTGTGAAATATGATAATTAAACGTGGTGATATCTATTATGCAGATTTAAGACCGGTAGTCGGTTCTGAGCAGGGCGGTGTCCGTCCGGTTCTGGTCATTCAGAATGAAGCGGGGAACCGTCACAGTTCTACTGTGATCGTAGCGGCGATCACCAGCAAGATGACCAAGGCAAAGCTGCCAACCCATATCGAACTGGATTGCCGCCGCTGTGAGATCATTAAGGATTCCATCATTCTGCTGGAACAGATCCGTACCATTGATAAAAAGCGCCTGCGGGAAAAGGTGTGCCACCTGGAAGGAGATATTATGGAACAGGTCAATTATGCCTTAAGGATCAGTCTGGAGCTTACATAAGGAATTGACGAATGTATCACTTTCGTGCTATAACGATAAAATAGAATATTGTTTATTGATGAAAGGAGAACAAGAGATGACCAAAGCTGGTCCCAGTCGCTTGTTCCGTATATTTTCACGGAACAAGGCAAGCTATGAAGAACAGGTAGAAGAAGAAATAAAATCCATGGTAACAGAAGGACACGAACAGGGTGTGATTCTGGAGGATGAAGCGGAGATGATCAACAACATCTTCGAGTTCGGGGATAAGGAGGCCCGGGATGTTATGAGTCCCCGCCAGAAGATCGAAGGGATCGATGCATCCTTAAGTCTGGAGGAGGCAATGAACATTATGCTGGAGCAGGGTTTTTCCCGGTATCCGTTGTACCAGGAGGATCTGGATAATATCATCGGTGTACTGCATTTAAAGGATGCCATGCGGTATTACATGCGGAATAAGGAAGTACCGCTTGCGGATATTGCAAGAGAACCCTTTTTTGTACATCCGACCCAGAATATACAGAAGCTGCTCAATGACATGCAGCAAAAGAAGATACATATGGCAATCGTGGTGGACGAGTACGGGCAGACGGAAGGCATTGTTGCTATGGAGGATATATTAGAAGAGATCGTAGGAAATATCCTGGATGAATATGATGAAGAGGAGCATGATATTATCCGCCTCGGACAGGAAAACAGTTATCTGATGCGTGGTATGGCACGATTGGAAGAGATTGCGGCATTGCTGGATATTGAATTTCCGGATGAGGATATTGATACGCTGAACGGATTTTTGCTGTATGAAATGGGACGTCTTCCACTGGAGGATGAGGAAGTCAATATTGTATATCAGGGATATTCCTTCCGTTCCATTGATATTCATGATAAAATGATCGCCCAGGTAAAGGTGGAACAGGTAAGAGAAGCACCGGATTCCATAGAGGACGAGGAACATAATTAATACGGATCGTAGACAGAGGCAGTACAAATGGATATAAGGGTAGTAATTAACACGATGATAGAGCTGTTCCTGCAGCTGGTGCTTGGATATGGACTTGCCAGGCTTGGCATGATAGATGAAGAGATGAACCAGAAGCTGTCCGCTTTGGTGGTGAAGGTATCCATGCCGGCACTGATCGTTGCTTCCGTGGCAGATAAGATCGGCAAAGGCAGTCTTACGGAGGTTCTTGGTTTTCTGCTTTGGGGATTTCTGTTTTACGGAGCAATGATCGGGCTTGCCTGGCTGATCACCAGAGCCATGGGAACTCCTGTGGGACAGAGAGGAACCTATCAGTTTATGTTGATCTTCAGTAATTGCACCTTTATGGGATATCCGGTCATGGAAGCAATCTTTGGTACTGAAGCGATCTTTTTGAATTCTATATTTAATCTGCCATTTAATCTGATCGCATTTTCCTACGGCATTCTGTTGATTTCCAGGGACGGGGAACAGAAAGCAGGATTTGAGGCAAAGAAACTGCTGAATCCGGGAATTGTGGCTGCTATACTTGCACTATTGATCTTTGGCCTGTCGATACCGCTTCCCCGGGTGCTGAGCCAGACTCTGGCTTCTGTGGGAAATCTGACGACGCCACTCTCCATGCTGGTGTTAGGGGCGGCCCTGGCAGCAGTGCCATTGAAAGAAGTCTTCCGTGAAGGACGGATATACCTGATGACAGGATTTCGTCTGGTGCTGCTTCCGATCCTTACATTTCTTTTCATGCGTCTGGTCACAGATCAGGCCATGCTGATCGGGATTGCAGTCATGACAGCCGCCATGCCGGTAGCTTCGGTATCCGTCATGCTGAGTAATCAGTATCGTGGCAATACCAGGCTGGCGTCCATTGGCGTATTCATTTCCACGGTATGCTCTGTGATTACGATACCTTTGGTTGCATTCCTGTATGAGAGACTGATGAAGCTGTAGCATCCCGGCTTTACAGATGAAAAAAAGAGTGATACACTATTATAGATTTATCAGGCCATTATTGATAACAAAAGAAAGAAAATAAAACAAATAGGGAAAAGAAGAGGAGAGAACGGCATGTCAGGACATTCGAAATTTGCCAATATTAAACATAAGAAGGAAAAAAATGATGCTGCAAAGGGTAAGATTTTTACAATTATCGGTAAGGAGATTGCAGTGGCAGTAAAGGAAGGCGGACCGAATCCGGACAATAACAGTAAACTGCGGGATGTGATCGCAAAGGCCAAGGCAAACAATGTACCGAACGATACCATTGAGCGCGGGATTAAGAAGGCGGCGGGCAGTACAGAAGCTGTGAATTATGTACCGATTACATACGAAGGATATGGGCCGAACGGTACTGCGATCATCGTGGATACGTTAACAGATAACAAGAACCGTACCGCTTCCAATGTCAGGAATGCATTTACCAAGGGTGGAGGCAATGTAGGAACCACCGGCTGTGTATCCTTCATGTTCGACCAGAAGGGACAGATCATCATTGATAAGGAAGAATGCAGTCTGGATGCGGATGATCTGATGATGACAGCATTAGATGCGGGTGCAGAAGACTTTTCCGAAGAGGAGGACAGCTATGAGATCATAACCGCTCCGGAAGATTTCAGTAGTGTGAGAGAGGCGTTAGAAACAGCGAATATAGCAATGGCTTCTGCAGAAGTCACCATGATCCCTCAGAACTGGGTGGAATTAAGCAGTGAAGAGGATATTAAGAAGATGAACCGGATTCTGGATTTATTGGACGAGGATGATGATGTCCAGGCTGTTTATCACAACTGGGACGAGTAATGGAAGAAGTGAAGAACAGATGCTGAGAGAAGTTATGCGGTTTGAGTGTCGTTTTACCTATCCAGCAATTCAACGTAAATTAAAAAAAATTACGGGTGAAGAGGATTGGATGGGCTTTTATACAGATAACAGCGACCCGATCCAGAGCTTTTATGAGTATGTGAGAGTTGGGTTAATCGAGAAGGACGGGGATGAAGTCGTGATCTATATGGACTTGTAGAACCAGGAGAACAAAGGAGATTCGTTAAATTATGAAATTGGGAATTGTGGGACTTCCGAATGTAGGGAAGAGTACATTGTTTAACTCATTGACCAAAGCGGGCGCAGAGAGTGCGAATTATCCGTTTTGTACCATTGATCCAAACGTGGGTATTGTAGCAGTCCCGGATGAGCGTCTGACGAAGCTGACAGAGTTATATCATTCAGCAAAGACAACCCCTGCAGTGATTGAATTTGTAGATATTGCAGGACTGGTAAAGGGAGCATCAAAGGGGGAAGGTCTGGGAAACCAGTTTCTTGCAAATATTCGTGAGGTAGATGCTATCGTTCATGTAGTGCGCTGCTTTGAGGATGCCAATGTGATCCATGTAGATGGAAGTGTAGATCCTCTGCGGGATATCGAGACTATTAATTTTGAACTGATCTTTTCTGATATCGAGGTGTTGGAACGCCGGATTGCCAAGACGACACGAGGAGCAAAGAATGATAAGGCACTGGCAAAGGAACTGGATTTACAAAACCGGATGAAAGCCCACCTGGAAGCAGGGAATCTGGCGAAGACCTTTGAAACTGCAGACGAGGATGAGCAGGTGTGGAGAAAAGAATATAATCTGCTGACAGACAAGCCGGTTATATTTGCAGCAAATGTCAGCGAAGATGATCTGGCGGAGGATGGTGCCGGGAATGCATATGTAGCAGCAGTCCGGGATTATGCCGGAACGTCAGATTGTGAGGTGTTTGTGGTCTGTGCAGAAATTGAGGCAGAGATTTCAGAATTAGAAGAAGAGGAACGAAAAGAATTTCTGGATGATCTCGGACTTTCGGAATCCGGTCTGGAAAAGCTGATCCGTGCAAGCTATTCTTTGCTGGGACTGATCAGTTATCTGACAGCGGGAGAGACGGAAACGAGAGCCTGGACGATTACCAGGGGCACCAAGGCACCTCAGGCGGCCGGAAAGATTCATTCCGATTTTGAACGGGGCTTTATCCGGGCGGAGATCGTACGGTATGAGGATCTGATTTCGTTAGGAAGTCTGAATGCAGCCAAGGAAAAGGGACTGCTCCGTTCGGAGGGGAAGGAATATGTCGTACAGGATGGCGACGTTATTTTGTTTAAATTCAATGTATAGACATCAGATTGAGAAATGGTGAGGTAAGATATGTACGATATCAGTTTTCCGAATTTAGGACTGTATCTGAAGAATATACCGGATGGCTTTACCATCTTCGGTATGGAAGTAAAGCTGTATGGCATTGTAATTGCATTCGGATTCCTGCTGGCATACTGGATCGCAACAAGAGATGCGAAGCGGACAGGACAGGATCCGGAGCTTTATCTGGATTATCTGTTGTGCATGATCGTTCCGGCGATACTTTGCGCCAGGATTTATTACATCGTGTTTAGCTGGGATTACTATTTTGTCCCGGGTGCAGGGGTTGGAGAGACCATTCTCCGGTTGATCAATATTCGGGAAGGCGGTCTGGCGATCTATGGCGGAATCATTGGCGGTGCCATTGTCTGTGTGCTGTTTGCCCGGAAACGAAAGGTGTCGGTGCTGACGATGACGGATACGATCCTGCTCGGAGTGCCACTGGCCCAGGCCATTGGACGTCTGGGGAACTTCTTTAACCGCGAGGCCTTTGGTGACTATACGAACTCCCTGCTGGCCATGGCAATTCCACTGGAATATTATGAGAAAAAGGGGACGCTGTTTGCATTTCGGTTCGAGGGAATCATTACGGCCGAGATGATGACGAATGTAGTAGATGGCTGCATTCGGGTACATCCTACCTTTTTGTATGAGGCACTTTGGAATATTGCGTTGTTTGCGTTTCTGATGTTCTGGCGGAAACGGAAGAAGTTCGATGGAGAAATTCTGGCACTTTACCTGGGCGGTTACGGACTGGGTCGGTTCTGGATCGAAGGTCTGCGGACAGATCCATTACTGATCGGACAGACGAATCTTCGGGTTTCCCAGTTGCTGGCTATCTGTCTTGTAGCAGCATCCGTAGTATTTTACCTGTTACGACTGCGTCAGTATCGCAGGCAGTCCGTGGAGACAGGTGGAGAAACACAAGATGTAGTGGAACAGGAATCATCTGATAACTAAATATAGTTATTTTAACGAAAGAACCGATTTTATCGGTTCTTTTTTTAGTGTTTTTGCACAAATTTTCGACAAAATCTTTAGGCAGTTTAACACGAAGAAATTCCCAAAATGCGTGTTTCAGCACTTGAAATCTAAATACAAATCATATAAAATAGACAATGAAGTGGAGAAAAGTGGTAGTTTGTGGTACAAAGTGGAGCAATGACCACTTGGATGGAGGGAAAGTGGAGTATGTCCGGCGGATTAAAGGGACAATTTAATCACAGTGTTGACGCCAAGGGCAGACTGATCATCCCTACAAAGCTTCGGGACAAGCTTGGAGATACCTTTGTTGTGACGAAAGGTCTGGATGGATGCTTATATGGCTATCCGGATGCAGAATGGGAAGCGTTTGAAGAAAAGATCAAACAGTTGCCGATGCAGAACAAGAAGGCGAGAGCTACAAAGAGTTTTTTTATCTCGAGCGCAGTTGACTGTGAACTGGATTCTCAGGGAAGAATACTTCTTCCCCAGACATTACGGGAGTTTGCAGGCATTACAAAAGAAGTAGCCATTGTGGGTAATATTGAGCGAATCGAAATCTGGGATATTACAAAGTGGAATGAGCGAAATGATGAAATCGCTGAGAATATGGATGATATTGTAGAGGATTTGGGAGAGCTTGGAATCATATTCTAGGAGGCTGGTATGGAATTTGTACATACATCCGTATTATTGAAGGAAACCATTGATAATCTGAATATTAAACCGGATGGCATATACGCAGATGGTACGTTGGGCGGCGCAGGGCATGCAGGCGTGATCTGCAGCAGGCTATCTGATCAGGGCAGATTGATCGGAATCGATCAGGATGAAGCAGCGATTGCGATCAGTACAGAACGTCTTGCACCCTACGGCAGACGTGTAACGATCATTCACGATAACTACAGTAATATGAAATACAGAATACAGGAACTCGGCATCAGCGGTGTTGATGGGATCGTTCTTGATCTGGGAGTCTCCTCATACCAACTGGATACGGCAGATAGAGGTTTTACCTACCGGGAATGTGCTCCGTTGGATATGAGGATGGACCAGAGACAGGGAAAAACAGCAAAGGATATAGTGAACGGATACAGTGAGACAGAATTGTTTCATATCATCCGTGATTATGGTGAGGACAAATTCGCAAAGAACATTGCCCGCCATATTGTGCAGGCAAGAGCAGTAAAACCGATTCAGACAACAGAAGAGTTAAATGCGGTGATCCGGGGAGCGATTCCGGCAAAGGTTCGTATGAATGGCGGACATCCCTCCAAGAGAACATATCAGGCGATACGAATTGAGTTGAATCATGAGCTGGAGGTTTTGAATGATTCCTTAGACGATATGATTGACTTATTAAATCCAGGGGGGAGATTATGTGTTATTACGTTTCACTCCTTAGAGGACCGAATCGTAAAGACCATATTCAGGCGAAATGAGAATCCATGTACCTGTCCGCCGGATTTTCCGGTCTGCACCTGTGGAAAGGTGCCCAGAGGGAAGGTGATCACCAGAAGGCCGATCCTGCCGCAAAAGGAAGAACAGGAAGAGAACCCGCGTTCGAAGAGTTCCAAGCTTCGGGTGTTTGAAAAAGCATAAAATAATTTGGAGAGTAGAAGTAAATGAGAGAGTACAGGCAAAATTACACACAGTATTATACGTCTGGTACGGCTGCCCGAAAGCTGGCACAGCCGGAGTATATCAGACCGGAACGTACGCAGGAAACGGAGCTGCCGGATTATGCAAGAGTCCGGAAAGCGGATAAGCGAAAGGGTCTGCAGGTTGCGATGAACCCTGCATTTGCAGTGTTCCTTGCATTATCTGTAATTGCTACGCTGGCAGTCTGTACATTACTTCTTTCGATGCAGGCAAAGGTTACAAGTCAGAGTAATATGATTACCAGGCTGCAGGCGGAAGTAGAGGTCTTACGGGATGATAATAATGCATATGAGGCCAGGATCAACAGCAGTGTGGATCTGGAATACATTCGTGATTTTGCGATCAATCAGCTGGGAATGATCTATCCAACGGAAGGCCAGGTCGTTTATTACAATCTGACAGAGTCGGATTATGTAAGGCAGTATCAGGATATACCGGAAGCCAGATAGACAGAGGTTTGCGGCAGGAATGATCACTGAAAAGAGGAGTTACAGAATATGGCTGGACAAGGAAAGAAACGCAAGGTAAAAAAGAAATTTCTACACAGGATGAAGATAAAGCTGACAGTAATGTGTGCAGTCGTACTTGTCGGCTTTATTGTTGTTTTATCCAGACTGGTCTATATTGAACAGGTAAAGGGAGCTGATTATGAAAAACGGGTTCTGTCCCAACAGCGTTATGACAGCCTTACGATCCCGTACAGACGGGGTGACATCCTGGATCGGAACGGTCTGGAACTGGCAACCAGCACCAAGGTATATAATCTGATCATTGAGCCGAAGATCATTATAAGTGAAGGAGATAAAAAGGCAAAGACAGAGGCAGGAGATGAAACGACTAAGAAAGCTCTGATCATTGCAGCTTTGAAAAATTATTTCGGCCTGACAGATGAGGAGATCAATGCAGCACTGGCAGATGAAAAATCGTTATACAAGGTAATGGCAAAGAAACTGCCGTATGAGACCGTACAGCCCTTTAATGAATATCTGAAAACAAAAGAAGGAGCTCAGATCGTAGGGATCTGGCTGGAGGACGAATATCAGAGATATTATCCGTATAGTACACTGGCGTGTCAGACATTAGGATTTACGGCAAGCGGTAATGCAGGAATCTCCGGTCTGGAGCAATTCTATAATGAGGATCTGAATGGTGTAGAGGGCCGCCAGTATGGTTACCTGACCAGTGATCAGACTCTGCAGCGTACAACCAAGGAACCGATTAACGGATATTCTGTTGTAACAACCCTGGATACAAATATACAGTTGATCATAGAAAAGAAAATAGCGGAATTTATGACAACAACGGGAGCAAAGAATGTTTCGGTTCTTGCCATGGATCCAAATAACGGAGAGATTCTTGCCATGGCGAATTCCTATACCTTCGACTGTAATCAACCGTATAATGAGGAACATATATATTATCAGTTTGAAAATGGAGCAGGCGGCTATTCTTATGAACGGATTGTGGCTGCGCCGTCCGATGTACCGACCGAGGAGGGAGCTGCACCGCCGGAGCCGGTAACCACGGTGCTTTCGGCTCCGACCGGTGCGGAACTGGTTGCACAGTTAACAGAGGAAGAACGTCTGGATGCTCTGAATAAGGTCTGGAGAAACTATATAGTCAGCGACAGCTTTGAACCAGGTTCGACATTTAAACCATTTACTGTTGCCGCGGGACTGGAGGAAGATATCATTCATGATGGAGAACGTTATCAATGTGACGGGCATTATACCGTGGTAGAGGGGCTAAAGCCGGTAAACTGCCATTTGTTAAGCGGACATGGAGAAGTGACGGTGGAAGGGGCGATCATGCAGTCCTGTAACTGTGCGCTGATGCAGATCGTGCAAAAGGAGGGTGCTTCGGTATTTTATAAGTATGAGACCATGTTTGGATTTGGAGGAAAGACCTATGTGGATCTTCCGGGAGAGGTAAATACCACTGCCGCAGGTCTGTTCTTTACGGAGGATAAGCTGAATCCGATGGAACTGGCGACCTCATCCTTTGGACAGGGTCAGAATATAACCATGATACAATTAAGCTCCGCATTTTGTTCTTTGATCAATGGAGGAAACTATTATGCACCTCACGTTATGAAGCAGCTTGTCAATGAGAACGGGGATGTGATCACCAATCATGAACCGACCATTGTCCGGCGGACCATCTCAGAGCAGACCTCAAGTTTATTAAAGGATTATATGTACCATACCGTAGAAAGCGGAACCGGAAAGCGGGTACGGATTGACGGTTATACCATTGGCGGAAAGACAGGGACTGCGGAAAAGCTCCCGAGAGGAAATGAGAAGTATGTGATTTCCTTTATCGGTTTTGCACCGGTAGAAAAGCCAAAGATTGTCCTGTATGTAGTTGTAGATGAACCGAAAGAAGCAGATCAGTCTCATAGTGGAGCATCCTCCCTGCTGGCGCATGATATATTTGCAGAGGTGCTTCCTTATATGAATGTGTTCCAGAGTAATACCAGTGTAGATGACGGAAGTCCGGTGGTGGACGAGAATGCCACGCCGGTTCAGTCCAGTGAGGATCCGGAAGGCGGCACAGAGTCGGGAACTCAGGAACCGGGAACAGAAGCCGGCGCTGCCGGAGAAACTACAGAGGCCGGTTCCGGGGAATAAAATGTATGGAAATGATTCATATCAATACCTGCATCGGCGTATACTATACAGATAATTGCAGGATGATTGATCTATGACTGGAGTAAAAACTTATAATCGGAAGAAAATGCTCATCATGTTCTGTATGATCTTTGCTGTGGCAATGTTTCTGATTGGACGACTTGGTTATATCATGATCGGTCGTGGTGAATATTATTCGAATAAGGCACAGGCGCTTCATGAACGGGAACGGGCGATCAAGGCACCTAGAGGCAGAATTCTTGACCGGAATGGTGTGGTTCTGGCCGGCAATCGTCCGGTATGTACAATATCCGTTATTCACAGTCAGATCACAGACCCGGAACAGGTGATCGAGGTGTTGAGCCGGGAACTTGGTATTTCTGAAGAGACAGTGCGGGCAAGGGTAGAAAAGGTTTCCTCCAGAGAAAAGATCAAGAGTAACGTTGCAAAGGACGTTGCAGATGTGATCCGCTCCTATCATCTGGATGGAGTCATGGTGGATGAAGATTATAAGAGGTATTATCCGTTTGATGAGATGGCATCAAGGGTGCTGGGATTTACCGGTTCTGATAATCAGGGAATCGTTGGACTTGAAGTGGAATATGATTCTGTGCTGCAGGGAAAGGATGGATATATTCTGACAGTTACAGATGCAAACGGGATTGAACTGGTCAATACAGCAGAATCCAGACAGGAGCCGGTTGCGGGAAATGACCTGTATTTATCGATTGATGCAAATATTCAGTCTTATGTACAGCAGGAGGCTGAAAAGACGCTGATCGCCAAAGAAGCGATCGGGGTTTCCATTATTGTTATGAATCCGAAGAATGGTGAAATCTATGCTATGGTAAATGCGCCGGAGTATAATCTGAATGATCCGTATACTTTGAATACGGAAGGTGAATTTGCAACGGAGCAGGAAAAGCAGGATGCGCTGAATCAGATGTGGAGAAATTTCTGCATTAATGATACGTATGAACCGGGATCGATCTTCAAAACGGTTACAGCGACTGCGGCTTTTGAAAAAGGAGTTTTATCCGTAGAAGATACGTTTGTCTGTCCGGGATATCGGATGGTAGGTGACCGGATCATCAAGTGCCATAAGACCGTCGGTCACGGGTTAGAGACCTTCCGGGAGGGAATCATGAATTCCTGCAATCCGGTATTTATGGATGTGGGAGCCAGGGTTGGCGTGGAGGACATGTACCATACTTATGAACAGCTGGGGCTGATGCGCCGGACCGGAATTGATCTCCCGGGTGAAGCCACATCCATTATGCACAAGAAGGAAGATGTAAAAGAGGTTGATCTGGCGATCATGTCCTTTGGACAGTCCTTTCAGATTACCCCCATGCAGCTGATCACAGCAGTAAGTGCCATTGAAAACGGGGGAAATCTGGTAACGCCTCATTTTGGGATGTATGCAACGGATCCGGATGGAAACCGGATCAAGACCTTTGAATATCCGGTAGAATCCGGTGTAATATCGGCGGAAACCTCAGCAACGATGCGGGATCTGCTAGAAGCAGTTGTTGCTGAGGGAAGCGGGAGGAGAGGACAGGTGGCAGGATACCGGATTGCAGGAAAGACAGCAACCAGTGAGAAGCTTCCAAGAGGAAACGGAAAATATATTTCTTCGTTTATAGGAATTGCACCTGCAGATGATCCACAGATCATTACACTGGTACTGATCAATGAACCGACCGGCATTTATTATGGTGGTACGATAGCGGCACCGGTGGCTCAACGGATTTATGAGAACATTCTTCCATATCTTGGAATAGAGGCAGAATATGAAGCAGAGGAGCCACAGGATTAAAGAGGTCTGACGTGGCGGCAGGTGGAGGAAATAGGCTTGATTATCATAGGGAAAAGCATTATACTAGGATAGTTAAAGTACAAAAGTGTGAGGTGTGAATCATGAATATTAATTATGACGTAGTATTGCCTGTTCTGATCTCTTTTGGAATCAGTGTAGTGTTAAGCCCGTTAATTATACCATTTTTGAAGAAATTGAAGTTTGGACAGTTTGTACGGGATGACGGGCCGGAATCCCATTTGAAGAAGTCAGGCACTCCAACTATGGGCGGTCTGATCATTTTGTGCAGTATAGTTGGTACTTCCCTGATCTATGTGAAGGATTATCCGAAGATTCTCCCGATTCTATTTGTATCCCTGGGATTTGGTCTGATCGGGTTTTTTGATGATTATATCAAGGTGGTAATGAAGCGTTCCATGGGACTTCGGGCCTGGCAGAAGATGGCGCTTCAGATCGTGGTGACTGGTGTCTTTTGTTACTATATTATGACACAGACGGATCTGGGAACCAGGATGCGGATCCCGTTCTGGGAGGGTCATTATCTGGAGGTAGGCTTCTGGTATATTCCCCTGCTTTTTATTGTAGTGCTTGGAACCGTAAACGGTGCGAACTTTACAGATGGCCTGGATGGTCTGGCATCTTCTGTCACAGTTTTGATCGCAACCTATTTTACGGTGGTTGCAGTAGGGATAAAGGCAGGGATCGAGCCGATCACCTGTGCAGTTTTAGGGGCTCTTTTAGGGTTTCTGGTATATAATGTATATCCGGCAAGAGTATTTATGGGTGATACGGGATCTCTTGCATTAGGCGGTTTTGTAGCAGCTACTGCATATATTATGGAAATGCCGTTGTTTATTCCGATCGTGGCATTGGTATATCTGGTGGAGGTATTATCAGTTATCATTCAGGTTACTTCCTACAAGACGACAGGAAAG
Organism: uncultured Lachnospiraceae bacterium; assembly: GCA_910587045.1. Taxonomy (GTDB): domain Bacteria; phylum Bacillota; class Clostridia; order Lachnospirales; family Lachnospiraceae; genus CAG-632. Next base: position 128,613 of record CAJULG010000002.1, read on the forward strand.
CGTCCATTCAAAATGGCACCGATCCATCATCATTTTGAATTATCCGGCTGGCCGGAAACCAAGGTAGTAGCTATTTTTTCAATTATAACTACAATACTTTGTATGATCGGATTATTAGCAATATAGATGGAATGGAACAGACAAAATTGGGTCTGTGTGGAGGTAAAAGATGGAATTTAACAAAAGAGTGGTGGTTGCAGGAGCTGGAAAAAGCGGTATTGCCGCAGCCCGGCTGCTATTAGAGCAGGGGGCAGAGGTGATCGTATTTGACCAGAATGATCAGGCTGATAAATTAGAGATTTTACATAAGCTGGGAGATTATGAAAAGGCAGGAGTTGTGATCGGAACACTGGATGATGCATTGCTGGATACGGTAGATCTGATGGTGATCAGTCCGGGAATATCAGTGGAAGCTCCCTTTACAGAGGCGTTTCGAAGCCGTGGTATCCCGATCTGGGGTGAGATTGAACTGGCATATCAGTGTGCCAGAGGCAAACTGGCGGCTATCACCGGAACCAATGGCAAGACCACGACTACTGCGCTGGCCGGCATGATCTGTCATCTTTATTGTGACAATTCTTTTACAGTAGGAAATATAGGCATACCATTTACGGAGGTTGCCGGAAGGACGACAGACGACAGCATGGTCATTGCAGAGATCAGCAGTTTCCAGTTAGAAACAGTGGCAGAATTTCGGCCGGAGGTCAGCGCCATATTAAATGTAACTCCGGATCATTTAGATCGGCATCACACCTTTGAATGCTATCGGGATACGAAACAGAAGATTACCATGAATCAGACCCGGGAACAGTTCTGTGTTCTGAATTATGATGATGTGGAAACGAGAGAAATGGGAAAACGGATACCAGCCGTTCCGGTTTATTTCAGCCGACTGAAAGATTTAGAGGAAGGTGTCTGCTTAAAGGGCAGTCAGATCGTTCTGCGGGAGCATGGAGCCGAGTTTCCGGTGCTGTCGGTGGAGGAAATGAAACTGCTGGGAAATCATAACGTAGAAAATTATATGGCAGCTATTGCAATTACTTATTATATGGGTGTGCCACTGGAAGTGATCCGTAAGGGGTGTCTGGAATTCCAGGGAGTGGAGCACCGGATTGAATTTGTAAAAGAGGTAAACGGTGTCCGGTATTACAATGATTCAAAGGGAACCAACCCGGATGCTGCGATCAAGGGGATTCAGGCAATGAACCGTCCGACGCTTCTGATCGGAGGCGGTTATGATAAGAAAGCTTCTTTTGATGAATGGATCACAAGTTTTGATGGAAAGGTGCGGTATCTGGTTCTGATCGGGCAGACTGCAGAGATTATTGCAGAGACTGCGAAAAGGCATGGATTTGAAGCAGTTATTCTGGAGGAAAATCTGGAGAAGGCGGTTCAGAAATGTCATGAACTGGCGGTGGAGGGAGATGCAGTTCTGCTATCTCCGGCCTGTGCAAGCTGGGGACAGTTTGATAATTATGAACAGAGAGGCAACTGCTTCAAGGAACTGGTTCAGGCATTGCCGGAATAAGTAAAGGTTGAGGTATATCAGAATGAGAGAAGATCGTCAGGACAATCAGAATCAGCCAAGACGGAAACGGATACGGTTTTGGAATCCGGGTGAGTACTTTGATTATTCACTGCTATTTATCATACTCTTTTTGGTGGGATTTGGCCTGATCATGGTATATAGTACCAGCTCCTATACCTCCTCACTGGATTATGGGGATGCTGCATTTTTCTTTAAGCGGCAGGCTGCATTTGCAGTATTGGGAATTGTTACGATGCTGTTGGTATCCAAAGTTGATTATCATTTTCTGAAGCGGCTGACAGTACTGGCATTTATCGGTATTGGTATTATGACGCTTGCAGTGCTGATCGTCGGCAGTGCCGGCGGCGGTTCAACTCGTTGGCTGGAAATCGGACCATTGCGGTTTCAGCCTTCGGAACTGGCAAAGATGGCGATCATTATGTATGTGGCATATGCTACCACCTCTCAGGTCTGGAAGCTGAATGACTGGAAGGTTCTGGTAAAGATCATGATCCCTCCGGTGATCCTGACCGGTTTTATTGCGATCGAGAACCTAAGCACTGCTATCATATGTGGTGTCATTATTGTAGCGATTTTGTTTGTTGCAAGTCCGAAGTATTCCCATTTTATTATTGTTGGAGTGATCGGCTGCATTGGCGGTGCATTGTTTATCCTGACTGCCGGTTACCGGAGTGACCGGATTGACGCCTGGCTGAATCTGGAGACCCATCCGAAAGGTTATCAGACCTTACAGGCATTATATGCGATCGGCTCCGGCGGACTATGGGGCAAAGGGTTGGGACAGAGCATTCAGAAGATGGATTTTATCCCGGAAGCACATAATGACATGATCTTTTCCGTGATCTGTGAGGAACTGGGAATCGTTGGCGGTGTTTCCCTGATCCTGCTGTTTATCATACTGATCTGGCGGCTGATGGTAATCGTTATGAATGCCAGTGATCTATATGGAGCGCTGCTGGTGGTCGGTGTACTGACTCATGTGGCGGTACAGGTATTGATCAATATTGCAGTTGTTACGAATACAATGCCGAATACCGGTATTCCCCTTCCTTTTATCAGTTATGGAGGTACGTCGCTGGTCTTTCTGCTGGTAGAAATGGGAATCGTGCTATCGGTAGCAAGGCAGATAAAGATTCGAAAGTAGAAGATTGGATAAGGTGGTATCGTGGACAGAGTAGAACAAGAAGAACAGAATTCTTCCCGCAAAGGAAGAAAAGGCCGGGTAATTACCGGTATGATCCTGGCATTGCTGCTGGTCGGCGGAATCGTAATATTTACCCAATTTAAAATCGAAACCATACAGGTAACCGGTAATATTCATTATACAGAACAGGAGATCATAGATCTGGTGATCGGAGATGGTTATAATCAGAATACTCTGGTTCTGTATCTGAAGAATAAATTACAGCCGATGGAACCTATTCCGTTTGTGGAAAAGGTAGATGTAGAGTATATTTCCAACCACGTGGTCACGATTACTGTATATGAAAAGGCTCTGGCCGGCTGTGTTAAATTCATGAATGAATACATGTATTTTGATAAGGATGGTGTAGTATTGGAAAGTTCCCGGGAAAAGGTGTCAGATATCCCATGCATTACAGGAATTCAATTTGATACCATGGTTATGTATGAACCGCTTCCGATCGAGGACAAGACGTTCTTTCATACGGTATTGACCCTGACCCAGTTATTGCAGAAATATGAGCTCCCGATCGACGATATCCGGTTTACCTCTCAGCAGGAGATTATCCTGTATTATCAGGATATTCAGATTTTACTGGGGGATGGCAGCAATGTGGAAGAACAGATCAGTGAACTGGGAAATATTTTAAAAAGTATTGAAGGGAAAAGCGGTACTTTGTATATGAAAGATTATACAATAGAGAGAGGAGATGTAGTTTTTCGTGAAAATCAATAAATTTCAGTTGAATTTTTCGTAAAAAAAATATATTATAGAAAGTAGGTATATATGTCTTTTGACAGATATAATAGATAGGGATTAATTTTAAGGAGGATAGAGCTGTGATCGAAATCGAATCCAAAGAAGAGAAAACACCTGCTAAGATTCTTGTAATTGGTGTGGGAGGCGCAGGTAATAATGCGGTCAACAGAATGATAGATGAAAATGTAGAGGGTGTGGAGCTTGTTGCAGTCAATACGGACAAGCAGGCGCTGGCTTTAAACAAGGCAACTACAAAGATTCAGATCGGTGAAAAGCTGACGAAGGGATTGGGAGCCGGTGCAAAGCCTGAGATTGGTGCACAGGCAGTAGAAGAGAACCGGGAAGAACTGGTGGATTTAATGAAGGAAGCCAATATGGTATTCGTTACCTGTGGAATGGGCGGCGGTACCGGTACCGGGGCTGCCCCAAAGATTGCAGAGATGGCAAAGAATCTTGGGATACTGACAGTCGGTGTTGTGACGAAACCATTTAAGTTTGAAGGCAGACCGAGGATGAATAATGCCTTGTCCGGTATTGAAGCATTACGGGACAATGTAGATACATTGATCGTGATCCCGAATGACAAGCTGCTTCAGATCTGCAGTAAGAATACATCTATCCCGGAAGCCTTGAAGAAGGCAGACGAGGTATTGCAGCAGGGTGTACAGGGTGTTACAGACCTGATCAATAAGCCGGGTCTGATCAATCTGGACTTTGCAGATATTCAGACAGTAATGCGGGATAAGGGTATCGCACATATCGGTATTGGCAAGGCATCCGGTGAGAATAAGGCAGTAGAGGCAATTAAGCTTGCAATGGAGAGTCCGTTATTAGAAACAACCGTATCCGGTGCAACGGATATCATCATCAATTTCTCCGGAGATGTTGGAATTATGGATACCAGTGAAGCAGTATCTTATGCATCCGAGATTGCCGGCGAGGAGGTAAATATTATCTTTGGTACGGTTGATGCGGATATTACCACGGATGAATTAAGCATTACTATAATCGCGACCGGTATTGATACGCCGAAGCAGCAGCCGGCAGGCGGATTTGCAGCAACCGGCAGGGCAGGTATGGCAGGTACGGTTCCAACCTATTCCGGACAGCCGATCGCACAGTCCCGTCCGGTACAGCAGGCAGTACCGGTACAACAGGCAACACCGGTACAGCAGACAGCGGCTAAGCCATCTTTCCTGAGTGGCGCAGCAGCTACAGCATCCTCCAGACCGGCAACAACGGTGGAACCGCAGGCAGTGGAACGCAGGGCACCGGCAAAGCCAAACGTAGATGGCGGGATCAAGATACCGGAATTCTTAAGAAGAAAATAGTACAGGAATGAGAATGTCCCCTCTGTGAATGATCACAGAGGGGTTTTTTATGTGCAATCCGCCATCAGGACTCCTCCCGTCTTACGACGGGCCCCTCCTCATGGCAAGTGTCGAAATTGTATACCAGAATGGGACAAAAAATGCAGGAGAAAAGGATTACACTGTAGAAAAGAAAAGGGGGAGAACGGTGAACTATACCATTTATCTGGATGTTCTGTTCCTGATTAACTTCGGAATGGATATTTTTATTATCTGGCTCACCGGGCGTCTGTGCAGGGCAGAGATTACCTGGTGGCGTTACCTGGTAAGTGCTTTTGCCGGCAGCCTTCTTTTTGTTCTTCTGATTTGGGTTCCGATACCGGCGAAATGGATTTATTACATATGTAGTTACGGGATGATCGGAATCCTGATGTGCTTTCTTGCATTTCAGCCAAAAGGAATTAAATATATCCTCAAGTGTTATGCTTGTCAGTTAATGGTAACCTTTCTGTTGGGAGGCATCATGAACTGGCTGTATTTTTCAACGCCGGCAGCTTCCTGGTTAGTCAGCCGGACGGATGGAAGGGGATTGCGGTTACAGGAGCTTCTCCTGCTGGTAATCGTAAGCGGAGTGATATTTATTGTTCTGACCTCTGGTTATCAGCGGTATCGAATGGGACAGCAGCAGGAACGATATCAGGTATCTTTATACTTTGATGAGACGCCTGTATACGGGACGGGATTTCTGGATACAGGGAATTTTCTGATCGAACCGCTTTCCCGGCGCCCGGTTGTGATCGCAGAGGCAGACTGGCTGTTTCCGATCCTTCCGGAGGCCTATCAGAGACTGGTAGCAGTTTATCTGGATCAGGGAAGGATTGATTATGATCAGATTGCGGAACAGAGACTGACAAGAGCAAAATGGATTCCGTATCAGGCGGTGGGAGAAACCCGGGGAGAATTATTAGGACTTCAATGCAAGAAACTGGTTATGCGGCATCAGGATACCTGCATGATCAGAGAAGAGGTGATAGTAGGGATCAGTCAGACTGCTATTACAGGGAATCAACGATATCAAATGCTATTACATACCGATATTGTGTACAAGGAGGAATAAGTATGTTGCAGGTAATAAGTAATGACCAGTTCAAATTATCCATGGTAGGGCGTTTTGCCAGTTTTCTTTTTATTCCCAGGGGGGAGATTCATTATATTGGGGGGTCGGAGATCCTGCCACCTCCATTAGAAGCAAAGCAGGAGGGAGAATTGCTGCGAAAGATGGGAACCGGTGAAGAGACGGAAGCAAAAAGCATCCTGATTGAGCGGAATCTCCGGCTGGTAGTATACATAGCAAAAAAATTCGATAATACGGGCGTGGGGGTGGAGGATCTGATATCCATCGGTACCATTGGTCTGATCAAGGCGATCAATACCTTTGTACCGGACAAAAAGATCAAACTGGCAACCTATGCCTCCCGATGCATTGAAAATGAAATACTTATGTATCTGCGGCGTACCAATAAAACGAAGATGGAGGTATCCATTGACGAACCGTTAAATGTCGACTGGGATGGGAATGAGCTGTTGCTATCTGATATTTTAGGAACGGATGAGGATGTGATCTACCGTGATATTGAGGATGAGGTTGACCGGAAGATGCTGCGAAAGGCATTGTCAGTGCTGACACCGAGAGAGAAGATGATCATTGAGCTTCGGTTCGGTCTGAATTCAGAAAGCGGTGATGAATTAACCCAAAAGGAAGTAGCGGATATGCTGGGGATTTCCCAGTCATACATTTCCAGACTGGAAAAAAAGATAATCAAGCGGTTGAAACGGGAGATGGCATCCTGATAAAAACAGAGAAAGAGGACAGCAGGCCTCTTTCTCTGTTTGCTTGAATCCGTTACGAATCAGACAGGTATTTCTGCATGTTCTTCAAAGCGCCTTTTTCCAGACGACTGACCTGTGCCTGAGAGATTGCAATTTCTTCTGCAACCTCGGTCTGTGTCTTGCCTTCAAAAAAGCGCAGGGTTATGATCCGGTTTTCCCGTTCGGACAGCCGGTGCATGGCTTCTTTCAGGGAGAGATCCTCTACCCAGGCTTCCTCTGTACTTTTTTTATCCCGTACCTGATCCATTAGGTACAGGTTGTCGCCCCCTTCCTGATATACCGGTTCATAGAGTGACATAGGACTTGCGATGGCATCCAGTGCCATCACAACCGCTTCCTTATCAATACCGATCTCTGCGGCGATCTCCTCCACAGTCGGTTCCTTATCATGGGTTCGCAGCAATAATTCCTTGGCATAAATTGCTTTGTAGGCAATATCCCGCAGAGAACGGGATACCCGTATGGAGTTGTTGTCCCGCAGATAGCGGCGACATTCGCCTACGATCATTGGTACTGCATAGGTGGAAAATTTAACATTCAGGGATCGGTCAAAGTTATCAATGGCTTTCATAAGTCCGATGCATCCGATCTGAAACAGATCATCTGCATTTTCTGCATTATTGGCAAATCGTTGGATCACACTTAATACTAATCGGAGATTTCCCTCGATCAATACTTCTCTGGCATGGGTATCTCCGTCTTCAATCTGCTGAAATAACTGGTTCTTTTCCTCGTTGTTTAACAATGGAAGCTTGGACGTATTCACTCCGCATAAATCCACTTTATTCAGCGCCATAGCTTTTCCTCCTGTAAAATGACTTGTAACATAAGGATTTACGAAAACAGCGTCATTTATACGATGGAAAAACTGGAAAAATATGAATGATAGGGAAGGATATTAAGCTTTCATATGTAACCATAGGCATCTCCCCTTTCTGAATTGATACTTGTCGTAAAATCAGATGTTGTGCTATACTACCCATATTGAATGACTTGGAGGAAACAGCATGTCTCATATAGAGCAGAATAGAATTAGAAATTTTTGTATCATTGCCCATATTGACCACGGAAAATCCACGCTGGCGGATCGTATTATCGAGAAAACGGGTTTGCTGACCGATCGGGAAATGCAGGCCCAGGTATTGGATAATATGGATCTGGAACGGGAACGTGGCATTACGATCAAAGCACAGGCGGTCCGGATCGTGTACCGGGCAAAGGACGGGGAGGAGTATATTTTTAACCTGATCGATACTCCCGGACATGTGGATTTTAATTATGAGGTATCCCGAAGTCTGGCTGCCTGCGAAGGGGCGGTTCTGGTCGTTGATGCAGCACAGGGGATTGAAGCACAGACGCTGGCCAATGTATATCTGGCGTTAGATCATGACTTAGAGGTAATGCCGGTGATCAATAAGATCGATCTGCCAAGCGCGGAACCGGAACGGGTCAAGAATGAGATTGAAGATGTGATTGGACTGGAAGCGCAGGATGCTCCGTTGATCTCGGCAAAAACCGGTGTGAATATTGAAGAGGTGTTAGAGCAGATCGTAACAAAGATCCCGGCACCCAAGGGAGATCCTGAGGCGCCATTGCAGGCACTGATATTCGACAGTATTTATGATTCTTATAAGGGAGTTATCATATTTTGCCGGGTGAAAAACGGCTGCGTAAAGAAGGGCACCAGGATCCGGATGATGGCGACCGGGGCAGAGGAGGAGGTCGTAGAGGTCGGCATTTTCGGAGCCGGACAGTTTCTGCCGTGTGACGAGTTATCTGCCGGCATGGTTGGTTATATTACCGCCAGTCTTAAAAATGTGAAGGATACGCAGGTAGGCGATACGGTAACGGATTCTTCCCGTCCCTGTACGGAACCGTTACCGGGTTATAAAAAGGTGAATCCAATGGTCTTTTGCGGTCTTTATCCGGCAGATGGCGCAAAGTATCCGGATCTGAGGGATGCATTGGAGAAATTGCAGTTAAATGATGCAGCTCTGCAGTTTGAACCGGAGACTTCTATTGCTTTGGGCTTCGGATTCCGTTGTGGCTTTCTGGGGCTTTTGCATCTGGAGATCATCCAGGAACGGTTAGAGCGGGAATATAATCTGGATCTGGTCACGACTGCACCCGGTGTTGTTTATCGGGTATATAAGACGAACGGAGATATGCTGGAGCTTACCAATCCGTCAAATCTGCCGGATCCTTCGGAGATTGCCTATATGGAAGAACCGTTTGTAGCTGCCGAGATCATGGTGACGAAGGATTTTGTGGGGCCGATCATGCAATTATGCCAGGAACGACGCGGGATCTATATCAGCATGGAGTATATGGAGGAATCCAGAGCCCTGCTGAAATATGAGCTTCCGCTAAATGAGATCATATACGACTTTTTTGATGTTCTAAAATCCCGTTCCAGAGGATATGCCTCCTTCGACTATGAGATGAAGGAGTATAAGCAGTCAAAGCTGGTAAAGCTGGATATATTGATCAACCGGGAAGAAGTAGATGCATTATCCTTTATTGTACATGCAGACGGGGCTTATGAACGGGGACGAAAGATGTGTGAGAAGCTCAAGGGAGAGATCCCAAGACATTTGTTTGAGATACCGATCCAGGCAGCCATTGGCGGAAAGGTAATTGCCAGAGAAACCGTAAAGGCAATGCGCAAGGACGTGCTTGCCAAATGTTATGGCGGTGATATTACCAGAAAGCGGAAGCTGTTAGAGAAACAGAAGGAAGGAAAGAAACGGATGCGTCAGATCGGAAATGTAGAGATACCACAGAAGGCATTTATGAGTGTATTAAAGTTGGATAATGAGTGACTTGAAATGCCCGGGATAAAACAGGAGAGGAACGGAAGCATATCATATGAAGAATATCAGCTTATATATTCACATCCCTTTTTGTGTGAGGAAGTGTCAGTATTGTGATTTCCTTTCCTTTTCAGAGTACCCGCCTGCACAGCAGGAGGCTTATATCAATCAGTTGGGTAAGGAAATCGAATGTTATCGGGAAATTGCGAAGGATTATCGGGTAGGCTCTGTGTTTATTGGCGGGGGAACGCCTTCGATCCTGAAGGAAGGGCTTGTGGAACAGTTATTTCACAAGCTTTATTCCGTATGGCAGCTTGAGGATGGAGCAGAGATCACGATAGAATGTAATCCGGGTACTCTGGATGTCCGGAAACTGGCGGAATACCGTACCTGTGGCATCAACCGGCTGAGTCTGGGACTGCAAAGTGCGGATAACCGGGAGCTGAAGCAGTTGGGCCGGATTCATAATTATGAGCAGTTTGTCGCCAATTACAAGCTGGCACGGGAGGCAGGCTTTCGAAATATCAACATAGATGTCATGGCGGCTCTTCCAGGGCAGACATTGCGTTCCCTTGGCAGAACTCTGGCGAAGGTGATTGAATTGAATCCGGAACACCTGTCTGTATACAGTCTGATCATAGAAGAAGATACGCCGCTTTCCTGTCTGCCGGAGCTGTTGGCGGAGCTGCCTTCCGAAGTAGAAGAGCGAAGGATGTATACTTATACCGGAAAGGTTCTGAACAGCGTGGGATATGAGCGATATGAGATATCGAATTATGCAAGACCCGGTTTTGCCTGCCGGCATAATCAGGTGTACTGGACAGGAGGAGAGTATCTGGGGCTGGGACTGGGCGCTGCGTCCTATTGGAATGCCGCCCGGTTTGAGAATACCAGGGATATGCAGGAATATTTGTCTGAATGGGAAAATAGTGATATAAATGAAATAAGAAGAAATGTGGTTGCCGATACGAAACAAAGCCGTATGGAAGAGTTTATGTTCTTGGGTCTGCGTCTGACCCGGGGGGTTTCCAGAGAGGAATTCATGCGCCGCTTTGAGGTTTCTATGGAAATGGTTTACGGCCCGGTGATCGCTTCCTATGTGGAACAGGGATACCTGATGTGGCAGAAAGACTATCTTCGGCTGACAGAAAAAGGGATTGATGTCAGTAATTATATCATGGCGGATTTTCTGTTGGATGACTCCTGGAATGTATAAGCAGATTTTGGAATATAATAATCTATAGAATGGAATGGAGCTGGTAATATGCTGATCTTTAGTGGAAGCTGGTTGAGACAGAAGCGGGAATCACTGGGCTTTTCCCAGGCATTGTTTGCCCGGTGTGTGGGTACATCGGAAGCAGTGATCGCAAGTATGGAAGCCGGCAATCTTGTCCTGGATTTTGATCTGATCAAACGGATTTATGTGTTTCTGGAAGAGCATTTTAAGATCGAAAAGCTATGCTCCAACCATTTGGATTTAATTGAAGAATTGCGTAATCAGCTTTATCTGTTAGGAGAAGAACGTATGATATATGTAGGTTATCGTATGATCGCCTATGACAATTTTCAGGATTTTTATGATTTTGACGGGTTTGTATTGCGGGAAGAGGACTTCAATAACCGCAGGCGGACCGGCTATTATGGAACCGGCACCATAATCTATGAGCGCTGGATACAGACAGACATTCCTACTGCCATTCGAATCTTTGAACTGCAGCAGGAAGGCGAATAGGGAAGAATACGAGGTATGACGATGAAGATAGATCAGGTGATGATAATCATACCGGCTTATAATCCGGATGAAAAACTGGTAACCTTAGTCAGTGACTTGAATAAAAAGGGATTTGAAAATATAATATGTGTGAATGACGGGAGCAGCAGTTCCGGCATATTCAGGGAAATTTCAGATCGTTGTACCGTTCTGGAGCATGACAGGAATTACGGGAAAGGACATGCTCTGAAGACAGCGTTTCGTTATATACTGGAGGATTGTGAAGCGATTCAATACTGTATCACGGTTGATGCGGATGGTCAGCATGATATTCCATCCATCATGAAGTGCCTGGAAGCAGTGCCGGCAGATGATAAGGAATCTTTTCTGCTGCTCGGGAGCAGGGAGATCCGGGAGACGGAGGGGCAGAAGATACCGCTCCGGAGCCGCTTTGGAAACGCAGTGACCAGGCTGGTAACACAGGTGTTGTGCGGGTTTCATATATCAGATACCCAGACCGGATTACGGGTATGCTCTGCTGATCTGCTTCCTATGCTTTTAAAAGTAGAAGGAGAGCGGTATGAGTATGAGATGAATATGCTCTTTGATATGAAGAAGGCAGGTATCCGTCTTATGGAAGTACCGATCGAGACGATCTATGAGGATGGCAATAAATCCTCCCATTTTCATCCGATCCGGGATTCCATCCGGATCTATTATACCATCATAAAATATCTTCTTGTATCTATATTCTCTGTTCTGATCGATTACGGACTGTTTATGCTCCTGATGTATATGGTACATGGCGTATGGATCGCAACTTATGGAGCCAGGCTTTGTTCATCCGTTGTCAATTTTGTTCTGAACCGAAGCTTTGTATTCCGGGCAGAGAAGAAGCATCTAGTAAGGCAGATCGTTCTGTATTATATACAGGTGGTCGTCATTGCCGGGCTGTCTGCCGCCTGTGTTGCCGGTCTGAAAATGCTTGTTCCGGAGCATGTTCTGCTTTGTAAGATAGTAGTGGATACACTGCTGTTTCTCTTAAATTATTTCTTGCAGAAAAAATTTATCTTTCGATAAAAATTCCCTTGACAAAGGTTATGGGGAGTGTTAAGTTATACCTAGATGTTAGCACTCAGAATAAACGAGTGCTAATAATCCCCGAAAAGAGGATCTGAAACAGCATTTTCGAAGAAAGGGTGATTGCATGGGGCAGTTAAGCGAACGAAAGATGAAGATTCTTCAGGCTATTGTCGCTAACTACCTGGAAACAGGTGAACCAGTAGGTTCTCGTACAATTTCAAAATATACGGATTTGAATCTGAGTTCTGCTACGATTCGAAATGAGATGGCAGATCTGGAAGAAAGCGGTTACATTGAGCAGCCTCATACTTCTGCCGGCCGGATTCCGACGGATGCCGGCTATCGGGTCTATGTTGATCAGTTAATGCTGGAGCGGGACAATGAAGTTGAAGAAATGCGGCAGGAGCGGGAAGGACTGTTAGAACGAGTGGATCGTATGGAGGTTATGCTGAAGCAGGTGGCAAAGGTGTTAGCCTATAATACGAATTATGCTACCATGATAACTGCACCTCAATATCAGGAGATCCGGGTAAAGTTCCTGCAATTAACCATGGTGGATGAGAGTCATATCCTGGCAGTGATCGTGGTAGAGGGAAATGTGATCCGGAATCAGTTGATTCCGGTAGAGGAACCCCTTGCCAATGATGAGGTACTGAAACTCAGTATTCTTATGAATTCCTTTTTGCAGGGAGCCGCACTGCGGGATATTAATCTTGAAATGATACAGACCATGAAGCAGCAGGCCGGTATCTATGCAGAGGTTTTGGACCGGATTCTGAACAGTGTGGTGGAGGCGGTCCGGTCTGCGGATGAACGACAGATCTATACCAGCGGAACCACCAATATTCTGAAATACCCTGAAATTGGAGATATTGAAAAGACCACTGGCTTGTTAGAAGCCTTTGAAGAGAAGAAGATACTGAACCAGCTGGCAGATGAAACCCTGAATCATGAGGATAAGGGAATACAGGTATATATTGGTGATGAGGCTCCGGTTCAGAATATGAAGGACTTGAGTGTTGTAACAGCAACCTATGAATTACAGGAGGGCGCAAAGGGTACCATAGGCATTATCGGACCGAAGCGTATGGATTATAAAAAGGTGGTTAAGACGCTGAAGGAATTGACAGTAGAATTGGATGAAATATTCAATAAAAAGGAATAGGCAGGTAAAGGAGATGAGAATCGGATGAATGAACTTCAAAAGGATTATTTTGAGAAGATGGCGAAGGAACAGGCAGAAGCAGAAGCGGCTGAGGAAGCAAGGCTGTTGGCAGTCATGGAGTCTGAGCGCAAAAAGGATGCGATCAAGCAGGAAATAGAAAAAAAGGCGAAAGCAGAAGCAGAACGGAAAGCAGAAGCAGAGGCGGTTGAGATCATTAACCGGGTGAAAGCAGAAATGGCAAGCAATAAGGCGAAGCAGGCGGCAGAAGCAAAGGCAGATTCAGAAGAGGCCGGTCCGAACGAATCAGAGACAGAAGGTGACCAGTCATCCGGAAAAGCCGAAGGGACAGCCGATAAGAAGAAGGCAATGTCGAAGGAAGGCAGGGAAAAGCCGAAAACCAATTCACCTAAGGATATAGAACCAACGGAGGAGGCCAGAACCGGACCGCCGGAGGAGGAAGAGGAACGTAACATATACGAGCGGGAACCGGCAGGTGAGGCATCTATGCCGAAGAAAGGACCGAAGTTTAAAAAGGGTAGCCGGAAAAGCGGAAGCGGAAGAGTACAATCAAAACCGCAGGAGGCGGCGGCTACGAATGATAAGGAAGAGAAAGCCGGAAAGAAGGATACTCAGACAGATCCGGAAGCGAAGCAGACGGATATCAGCCAGGATGCTGAGGCAGATGCAGAGGAGACAACCAAGAAGACGACACCAGAGAGCAAGGCAGCCTCTGACCGGGAGGCGAAGCTTCAGGAACTGGCAGAGGAATATCAGGATAAATATAAGCGTCTGCTGGCAGAATTTGAAAATGCCAGAGCCAGAGAAGCAAAGGAAGCATCCCGTATGTATGATGTGGGAGCAAAGGCAGTGTTAGAAAAATTACTGCCGGTCGTAGATAATTTTGAACGGGCGATTCAGACCATACCGGAAGAGGATCGGGAACGTGCCTTTGAGCAGGGTGTGGATAAGATTTATAAGCAGATGATGACCGTTCTGGAAGAGATCGGCGTTCAGCCAATGAACGCAGAGGGTACTGAATTTAACCCGGATATGCATAATGCAGTCATGCATGTGGAGGATGAAGCATTTGGCGAAAACATTGTAGCCGAGGAAATGCAGAAGGGTTATATGTATAAGGAATCTGTACTGCGGTACAGTATGGTAAAAGTTGCAAATTAAAAGTTGGAGGTAATGAAAATGGGAAAGATTATTGGTATTGACTTAGGAACAACGAATTCATGTGTGGCAGTTATGGAAGGTGGTAAGCCGGTGGTCATCACGAATGCAGAGGGTGCAAGAACGACGCCTTCCGTAGTAGCATTCACAAAGAACGGAGAGCGTGTGGTCGGTGAACCGGCAAAGCGTCAGGCGGTTACCAATGCGGATAAGACGATTTCTTCGATCAAGCGGCATATGGGTAGCGATTATAAGGTAGGAATTGATGATAAGAAGTATTCTCCGCAGGAAATTTCTGCTATGGTATTGCAGAAATTGAAGGCGGATGCGGAGAGTTACTTAGGGGAAAAGGTAACAGAGGCAGTTATCACAGTACCGGCATATTTTTCAGATTCTCAGCGGCAGGCAACCAAGGATGCAGGTAAGATCGCAGGTATGGATGTAAAGCGTATCATCAACGAGCCGACTGCTGCAGCACTTTCTTATGGTCTGGACAATGAGCGGGAACAGAAGATCATGGTATACGATTTAGGTGGCGGTACCTTTGATGTATCCATCATTGAGATCGGCGACGGTGTTATTGAAGTACTGGCAACTGCCGGTGACAATAAGCTGGGTGGTGATGACTTTGATAATGTGATCACGGATTATATGTTAAGTGAATTTAAGAATAAGGAAGGCGTGGACCTGTCCGGTGACAAGATGGCTATGCAGCGTCTGAAGGAAGCGGCAGAGAAGGCAAAGAAGGAGTTATCTGCTTCTACGACCACAAACATCAACCTTCCGTTCATTACTGCAACAGCAGAGGGGCCGAAGCACTTTGATATGGATCTGACAAGAGCAAAGTTCGATGAACTGACTGCTCATCTGGTAGACAGAACCTCCGGGCCGGTACAGACTGCATTGAAGGATGCAGGATTAAGTGCGGCAGAGCTGGATAAGGTGTTGCTGGTTGGTGGTTCCACCCGTATCATTGCAGTACAGGATATGGTTAAGAAATTAACCGGCAAGGAGCCATTTAAGGGAATCAATCCGGATGAGTGTGTTGCGATCGGTGCTTCCATTCAGGGTGGTAAGCTGGCAGGTGATGCCGGTGCCGGTGAAATCCTTCTGCTGGATGTCACCCCGTTAACACTTTCGATTGAGACCATGGGCGGTATTGCAACCCATCTGATCGAACGGAATACAACCATTCCGACGAAGAAGAGCCAGATCTTCTCTACTGCACAGGATAATCAGGATGCGGTGGATATCAATGTGGTACAGGGCGAGCGTCAGTTTGCCAGAGATAATAAGAGTTTAGGACGGTTCCGCTTAGATGGTATCGCTCCCGCAAGACGTGGTGTGCCGCAGATCGAGGTTACCTTTGATATTGATGCAAACGGTATCGTAAATGTATCTGCCAAGGATTTAGGAACCGGAAGCGAGCAGCATATTACCATTACCTCCGGTACTTCCATGTCAGATGATGATATTGAAAAGGCAGTAAAGGAAGCAGCAGAATACGAGGCACAGGATAAGAAGCGTAAGGAAGGGATTGAGGCAAGGAATGATGCAGACTCTATGGTATTCCAGACCGAAAAGGCACTTGAGGATGTGGGTGATAAGCTGTCTGATTCCGATAAGTCTCAGGTACAGGCGGATCTGCAGGCATTAAAAGATCTGCTGGCCACAGCAGATGTTGAGAACCTGACAGATTCCCAGGTCGAGGATATAAAGGCCGGCAGAGAGAAGCTGATGAACAGTGCCCAGACCCTGTTCTCCAAGCTGTATGAGCAGAATGGTCCTGGAGCGAATGCCGGAACCGGAACCGGCAGTCCGGATTATTCCGCTGACGGTGATGTGGTGGATGGCGATTACACAGAAGTGTAATAACAGATAGAAAGAAAGATACCCGTTGCAGAGGCGCGCAAGGATGTGATATGATGTATTGCAGAATGCGCGCCTCGCAGTGGGATGGCGTTTCATTCCTAATTAAAGTATAAGTACAGGTGAAAGCAATGGCAGATAAAAGAGATTATTATGAAGTCCTTGGTGTTCAGAAGGGTGCCACGGACGCAGATTTAAAAAAGGCTTATCGTGTATTGGCAAAAAAGTATCATCCGGATATGAATCCCGGTGATGCAGAGGCAGAAGCGAAATTCAAGGAAGCATCAGAGGCTTATGAGGTATTAAGCGATCCGGAGAAGCGGGCAAGGTACGACCAGTTTGGCCATGCGGCATTTGAACAGGGCGGCGGACCTGGCGGCTTCGAGGGCGGTTTTGGTTTTGACATGAATGATATGGGAGATATCTTCGGAGATATCTTTGGCGATATGTTTGGCGGCGGACGGAGCAGCAGGCAGTCTAACGGGCCGATCAAGGGGCAGAACATTAAGACGACCGTTCGGGTGAAGTTTGAAGAGGCGGTATTTGGTACACAGAAGGAGTTAGAGCTTCCATTAAAGGATGAGTGTGAAGTATGTCACGGTTCCGGCGCGCAGCCGGGGCATAGTCCGGAGACCTGTCCGAAATGTAATGGTAAAGGACAGGTGGTTACCACCTCTCAGTCTTTGTTTGGCGTAGTGCGAAGTGCAACGATCTGCCCGGAATGCTCCGGAAGCGGTAAAGTTATCCGGTTCAAGTGCAGCCACTGTGCAGGTACCGGTTATGTTAAGAGCAAGAAGAAGATTCAGGTTGTGGTGCCTGCCGGAATTGATAACGGACAGAGTATCCGGATCCGCAGTAAGGGTGAGCCGGGCCTGAACGGAGGAGAGCGTGGAGATCTGCTTGTATCTGTATTAGTAGATAAACATCCAAAGTTCCAGCGTCAGGATTATGATCTGTATTCCTCGGAACCGATCACGTTTACACAGGCAGCCCTTGGCGGTACGATTCAGATTAATACCATAGACGGACTTACAGATTATACGATCAGTCCGGGAACGCAGACGGATACCCGGATTACGTTAAAGGGGAAGGGAGTTCCAACCCTCCGGAATAAGAATGTCCGTGGCAATCATTATGTAACGCTTGTAGTTCAGGTGCCGGATAAGCTGAATGCAGAGCAGACAGAGATCCTGAAGCAGTATGATGCAGCTACCGGATCTACAACCCGGCGTTCTACGGACTCTGGCGGCTTTAGCTTTGGCGAACATAAGAAAAAAGGATTTGGCGGCAAGAAAAAATGATCTGGAAGAAATTAACCATAGAAACGACTACGGAAGCAGTCGATATGATCAGCTATACCCTCGGCGAATTAGGCGTCGAGGGTATTGAGGTTGAGGACAAGATTCCATTATCAGAGGAGGACCGGAAAGCAATGTTTATTGATATTCTGCCGGAGCTGCCGGAGGATGACGGGGTTGCTCTCATTTCCTGTTATATTGACGACCCGGATAGGGATGTTGGAGCATTTGTAAAACAGTTACAGGAAGAACTGGAGCAGATACGACAGTTTATGGATATCGGCATAGGAACGATAACGGTTGGAGAGACAGAGGATAAGGACTGGATCAACAACTGGAAGGAATACTTCCATCCCTTCCGGCTGGAGAATATCCTGATAAAACCAACCTGGATCGATGCTGCAGAGGTGGAGAAGCAGCCCGGAGATATTATGGTAGAGATCGATCCGGGGACTGCATTTGGAACCGGAGCGCATGAAACAACAAAGCTCTGTATTGCCCAGCTCAGAAAATATCTGAATGGCCGGCAGGAAGTATTCGACGTGGGCTGCGGAAGCGGAATCCTTTCCATAATCGCAGTGAAGCTGGGAGCAAGGCAGGTATTTGGCATGGATATCGATCCGCTGGCAGTGGAAGCCAGTTATGAGAATATCGCAGTGAATCATATCAGCAGAGAGCAGGCAGTTTTTGTACAGGGAAATCTGCTGGAGGAGAGTGATCCGTCTGCACTGATATCAGCAGGCAGGCTGGAAAAGCAGTATGACATTGTAGTTGCAAACATACTGGCGGATGTGATCATTCCGTTATCAGCAAAGGTAGGACAATATCTGAAACCGGAGGGAATCTTCATTGCTTCCGGTATCATCAATACAAAGGAAGGAGCAGTTCGGGAGGCATTGACGGCTCAGGGATTTCAAATAATAGAGACCACTTATATGAAAGACTGGGTCTGCATGACTGCACAGCTTCTAAGGAGGAAATAACAGGACATGTATCGTTTTTTTGTGGAACCGGAGGCCTGTAAGGGAGAAACCATCCGAATATCCGGTTCTGATCGGAATCATATGAAGAATGTACTCCGCCTGAGGATCGGAGAGCAGGTAACCGTCAGTGATGGAACGGATCGGGAATACATCTGTGAAATTCAGGAATACGATAGCTCCGAGGCCATTATGAAGATTGTAGATATCCTGGGCTGCAGTGCAGAGCTTCCTACGGAGATCACTCTGTATCAGGGACTTCCCAAAGCAGAGAA
Source organism: uncultured Lachnospiraceae bacterium (assembly GCA_910587045.1). GTDB lineage: Bacteria > Bacillota > Clostridia > Lachnospirales > Lachnospiraceae > CAG-632. The sequence goes on from CAJULG010000002.1 coordinate 147,674, forward strand.
ATTAGAACTGATCATCCAGAAGGCAGTGGAACTGGGAGCTGTTCGTATTGTCCCGGTCATGACAAAACGTTCTGTTGTGAAACTGGATGAAAAGAAGGCGGCAAAGAGAGTGGAACGATATAATACCATTGCCCGAAGTGCGGCCAAGCAGTCGAAGCGGAGCAGGATACCGGTGGTTGACCGGATCATGAGCTTTACGGAAGCACTGGAGGATGCAAAAGGCCTGGATATGAATCTGATTCCCTATGAGGAGGCAGAGGGAATAGAATATTCTCGGATGGTACTGCGTCAGGTGTCGGGGAAAAAATCTTTGGGAATATTTATAGGGCCGGAAGGCGGCTTTGAACAACAGGAGGTTGAGGCTGCAAAAGCAATGGGTGCGGAGTGTATCACGCTTGGGCATCGGATTCTTCGGACAGAGACAGCCGGAATCGCATTGCTTTCCATTCTGATGTTTTCATTAGAGCAGGATGACAGGAATCCGGAAAAGAGAAGCAGTGGCCAGAAAGATTGAATGAAATGCGTGAGTTTAGTATAGATAGAAGAATAAGGTGGAAAAATAAGGATAACAGAGCAAGACTCTGAACGTGAGGAGTAGGAAAGCAGAATGGAAGCATATTTTGATAATGCTGCTACCACAAAGACAGCAAAGGAAGTACAGGAGATGGTAAACCGCGTCATGGAACAGGCGTATGGGAATCCCTCGTCTCTGCACCGGAAAGGCCTGGAGGCCGGTCAGTATGTGAAGGAGGCACAGGAGATCATTGCGAAAACCTTAAAGGTAGAGCCAAAGGAGATCATCTTTACTTCCGGAGGAACGGAATCCAATAATATGGCGTTGCTTGGGAGTGCATTTGCGAATCAGCGACGGGGCAGGCATATCATATCAACCCGGTTTGAACATGCCTCCGTATTCAAACCATTATTGTTCCTTCGGGAACAGGGCTGGGAAGTCACCTTTCTGGATGTAGATGCCCGGGGTATGATAGACCTGGAGGAATTAAAGCAGGCCATTCGTCCGGATACGGTACTGGTGTCGATCATGATGGTCAATAATGAGATCGGGGCAGTAGAACCCGTTGAGGAGATCGGGAAGCTCATTAAGAGTATCGATCCGGATATACTGTTCCATGTAGATGCAATACAGGCATATGGAAAATGGAAGCTGTCGCCGAAGCGGTGTCACATTGATATGCTGTCGGTCAGCGGACATAAGATTCATGGCCCGAAGGGAACCGGCTTCTTATATATCCGGGATAAGGTGAAGCTGGTACCCATCATTCATGGAGGCGGACAGCAGCGGGATATGCGCGCCGGAACAGAGAATGTGCCCGGTATTGCAGGGCTTGGCGTAGCTGCCAGGCTGATGTATACGGACCATGAGGAGAAGATGGAGCGTATGCGGGCAGTTAAAAAATTGTTTGTACAAAAGGTAACTGAATTGGAGGGCGTTGTCAGTCATTCGGGAGATGCACCGCATATTGCGAGCATCAGCTTTCACGGCATTGAAAAAGGAGAGGTTCTATTGCATGCATTAGAGGCGAAAGGAGTCTATTGCTCCTCCGGTTCTGCCTGTTCCTCCAATCATCCGGCGATCAGCGGTACCTTAAAGGCGATCGGTTTGGAAGAAGAGGAATTACATGCAACCCTGCGGTTCAGTTTTTCCGTATATTCCACCATTGCAGAGGCGGAATATGCGGTACAGGTGATATCCGAGGAGCTTCCAAAGCGACGGGCATTTGTGAAGCGATAGAAGATAATTGACGCAGGAGTGAACAGAAAATATACCAGATTGAAAAACAGGGGAAGAACACATGGAATTCAAGTCATTTTTAATTAAGTATGCAGAAATCGGAACAAAGGGAAAGAACCGGTATGTTTTTGAGGATATTCTGTGTAAGAATATCCGGTCGGCCATGAAACGGATCGACGGGCGGTTTCTGGTTCGGAAAGAGTATGGAAGAATCTTTGTAGACTGTACAGAGGAGTATGATTTTGATGAAGCAGTCAATGCATTGCAGCATGTCTTTGGCATTGTGGGGATCTGCCCGGTATTGGTAGTGCCGAATATGCCATGGGATGCTCTTGCAAACGAGATCATTCGCTTTATGGATGAGAGCTATGAGCGGAAGGATGTAACGTTTAAGGTGAATTGCCGGCGGATCAATAAGGAATATCCGATGCATTCCATGGATGTGAATATTGAGGCCGGTGCAGTACTGCTGGATGCGTTTCCGGAGCTGAAGGTAGATGTGCATAAGCCGGAAGTTATGATAAACATTGAATTACGGGATCAGATTTATATTTATTCGGTAAGGCTGCCGGGGCCGGGTGGACTGCCGGTAGGAACGAATGGAAAAGGAATGCTTCTGCTGTCCGGTGGTATTGACAGTCCGGTGGCCGGTTATCTGGTATCGAAGCGGGGAGTGAACCTGGAGGCTGTTTATTTTGACGCACCGCCGCACACCAGTCCGCAGGCAAAGCAGAAGGTAGTGGATCTGGCCAGACTGGTGTCAAAGTATGCCGGGGCGGTAACCCTTCATATTATTCACTTTACGGATATTCAGGAGGCGATTTATCACAAATGTCCGGAGGATGAGATTACGATCATTATGCGGCGGTATATGATGCGAATTGCCCAGATTCTGGCGGAGAAGAATGATTGTCAGGCCCTGATCACCGGGGAGAGCATCGGTCAGGTGGCAAGTCAGACCATATTCAGTCTGCAGGTGACCAATGCAGTCTGCACGGATCCTGTCTTTCGGCCCTGCATTGGTATGGATAAACAGGAAATCGTGGATATTGCAGAGAAGATTCATACCTATGAGACGTCTATCCTGCCTTATGAAGACTGTTGTACCACATTTGTTGCCAGGCATCCGGTGACCAAGCCGAAGCTTAAGGATATTGAAGCATCGGAAGCTCTGCTGGCAGAGGACATTGATGACCTGATGAAGCAGGCCCTGGCGACAGAGGAAATTATAACAGTATGGTAGAGAGGGGTTCCGTTATGAATGATTTAGAAGAGGAATCCATCCTGAAGGGAAAGCGGATCATAACCCTGACATTAGGCTGTAAGGTGAATCAATATGAAACAGACGGAATGCGGGAGTTATTGGAAGATAATGGTTGTGTTTTCGTGGAAAATGATCAGCAGGCGGATATCTGTCTGGTAAATACCTGTTCGGTAACCAATATGGCAGAACGAAAATCCCGGCAAATGCTTCACCGGGTAAAACGGCAGAATCCCCGGGCAGTTGTGGCTGCAGCAGGCTGCTATGTCCAGGCAGCACCCCGGGAAGTATTAGAGGACTTATCCGTTGATCTGATCATTGGAAATCATGAGAAGCAGGATATTGTTAATATCCTGACAGAATATCTCAAAAACCGAATCAATAAGGAAGAGCAAAGGAATCAAACGCAAAGTACGGGTGATACGATCACAAAAAAAGAAGCAGACGAGACCGATATGCTGGAAAACCGGAAAGAGTGCAGCAGCTGGATCGATCTGAAGCTGACCCGTATGTCAGAACACACCAGAGCGTATATTAAGATCCAGGATGGCTGTAATCAGTTTTGTTCCTATTGTATCATTCCCTATGTCCGTGGAAGGATCTGCAGCCGGGAGCCGGAGGATGTTCTGGCAGAGATACAGCGTCTTGCGGAAGCAGGCTGTAAGGAAGTGGTACTGACGGGCATTCATCTAAGCTCTTATGGAAGAGACTGGGGAACAGAGATGGATGGCAGCGCTCTTTTGGAGCTGATCCGCAGGATCAGCCAGATAGAACACATTGCAAGAATCCGTCTTGGTTCGTTAGAACCAAGGATCATTACAACGGATTTTGTATCTGCATTAAAGCAGTATCCAAAGGTTTGTCCGCATTTCCATCTGTCTCTGCAGAGCGGCTGTAATGAAACCCTGAAGCGTATGAACCGGAAATACACCATAGAAGAATACCGCGAGAGCTGTCGGATTCTGCGTGAGGCGTATGACCGTCCGGCATTGACGACAGACATTATCGTCGGATTTCCGGGAGAGACACAGGAAGAATTCGATACGACCTGTCGGAACCTGGAAGAATTGAACCTGTATGAGATGCATGTATTTAAGTATTCCAGACGGAAAGGAACCATGGCTGACCGGATGCCGGATCAGGTGTCAGAGGCAGAGAAGAACCGGCGAAGTGACCGGCTGCTTGCCATGACTGCGAAACAGAAGCAGGCATATGAGGACAGCTTCCGGGGGGAGCGGGTTCAGATACTGGTTGAAGAACAATATGAGAAGAAGGATGAAACCGGATGGCGGAATGAAAAAGTTGAAAAGGATGGAAAAGACTGGTATAGTGGACATACGGAACGGTATATCCGGGTGGAGGTGCAGTCAGAACAGAATCTGGTGAACTGCATGACAGAGACAGTGCTATAATGGAGGATTGATATGAATCAGACAGCAGATAAAAGAAAGGAAGAGCGGATAAGGACGTTTCCACAATGGTGGAAGCGGTATTATGTATATGTGGTTTCCAGTGTGATCGTTGCCATTGTTATTCTGGTACTGTTAAAGATCAAGAACTTCTGGCCCTTTGGTGATGCTGCGTTACTGAACGGAGATTTTGCATTGGAAAGCTGGCCTTATCTGATGGAACTCAAGCGTAAGCTGGCTTCCGGAGAATCCATGCTGTATAGCTGGGGTTCCGGCTTTGGCACCAGCTATTTCGGTATTGTTACCGGTATATTGAATCCGTTGACTCTGTTTTACCTGTTGCTGCCAATCGATGCGATCCTGCCGGCCAGTTCGATCGCATTTATCGTATTGGAAATTGCAGTGAATATTTCCATGCTTTATTATCTGACCCATCGCCCTCTGGCACACAGGGAGCAGAATGAAATTGGCAATATGCTTTTTTCTCTTTCATATGCCTTATGTATGTACATGGTTTCGAATGTAAATAACTGGCATCTGATCATGAGTGCCGTCCTGTTTCCGCTGGTTTTGCTGGGACTGGAACGATTTGTAGTGAATCAGGACTGGAAATTATATTATATTTCCCTCATCCTGACCTTTGTAGTCGGATATTATCTGGCAAGTCTGTTCTGCCTGTTCATAATCCTGTATTATCTGACGCTGGAGTTTGACAGTTTTAAAAGCTTCTGTATCAAATCAGGAAAGATACTACTGCTTTCACTTGCATCCATACTGACAAGTGCCTGGCTGCTCCTGCCGGCATTTTCCCAGTTGTTAACGCAGAATTATACGATCAGTAATTATGTAGAAAAGACCTGGTTTGAGTCCTATTTTGATGTGATCAAGCAGTTTTTTGCCTTTAACCGTGCGATCGACCGGGGAAGCGCATTTGACAGTTATGGGGAGGTAAATCTTTATTTCGGACTCCTTCCTCTGTTTCTGGCAACGCTTTACTTTTTGAATTCCAGATTCAAATGGAATCTGCGGATCAGAAAGCTTGTAGTGCTTATTGTATATATGCTGGCGTTCAATTTGAATGGGTTGAATTATGTTATGCATCTGTTTCATTATCCGAGTTGGTTTCCGAACCGGTTTTCATTGTTTTTTACGATATTCTGTCTGATACTGGGCTATGATGTATGGGTATCCATGAAAGAAACCGATTATAAGACTCCTTCCCTCGTTCATACTGTGTTGACAGGGATTGGCTGGGTCGGAATGACGATTGCTTGTTTTGCCTTTGCTGTAAAGATCGAGTATCAGTTTACCTATTATTATAGCATCATGATCTTTTTGCTTTATATGGTAGGTATTCTGTTTCTGCCATATGGCAGGCAGAAGCTGGCGCGGGTTTTGTCGATGATCGGCGTTGTAGAAATACTGCTTTGCTTCATCTATGCTATGATATACCGGCCGGTGGCTTTGAATACAGAAAAACTTGCAGAAGAAACGGTTAAGGCAGATATGTTTGTACAACAGTTAAACCTGGAGGAAGCTCATGGTTTTTCCAGAATGATGGATTATGGTGACCTTCTGAGTACCAATCAAGGAATGCTTTTGGGGTACAAGGGGAATACGATTTTTACCAGTGCGATCGGCAATACCGGAATATTTTTAAAAAGTGTAGGATTTCGGGTTGGCGGAAATGTATTCTATTCACAGTATATAAATTATGTACAGGCGTCTCTTTTAAATATACAATATATTTATGTGAACGAGGAACTTGGGGATTATTCCATGCAGACAGAATTGTATTCAACTGCCTCTGATCTGCAATATAATACTGCAGTTGCTGCTGAGAGCGGAGCGATTAAGATATATGAATATCCGCAGACCCTATCTCTTGGCTATATGATTAACGCATCTGCAGATGAAGCTTTGTCTGAGGAGACAGAACAGATTGATAGTGTGGATGCGTATACGATCGGGACCGGTATGAATATCTGGTTAAAACGGATTTGCGGTGTGGCGGATGCTATGGAGAAGGGTGGTCTGGAGCTTGATTCTGTGGCAGTGCTGAACGGACAACTGCTGGTAAAGGATGAGAATTATTTTGTTTCCAGCAGTATTAAGGAGGAGGATAGAAGGAATCTGACTCAGATTGGTTTTGATGGCTCGGATATTATGGAAGCTAAGGATGAAGCAGAATATGATAATTCTGAGAATACGGTAATGCGGCTGGATTTTACAGCACAGGGAGAGGGCGAATATATTGTTCAGTTGGACGATCTTACAGTGACTACCGGGTACCTGCATGAAGGAGAAGAGATACATGTATTTTATGAAATTGAACCAGAACAGTTAGAGGATATCGGAGGCTTAACGGGAGAAATCTGGGTGTATCGAATCAATCCGGAGCAGTGGCAAAAGGCATATGATATCCTTTCTCAACAGCAGATGGAGGTTACTTCTTATACAGATACAACTGTGGAGGGAACGATCAATGTGAAGGAGGATGGACTGTTTTTCACCAGCATACCGTATGATTCAAACTGGCATCTGTATGTAGATGGTGTGGAGCGGGAGATATTGCCATTATGGTCCGGTTCTTTTGTTGCTGCTGATCTGGAAGCAGGCGAGCATACGATTCATCTGGAATACAGGCAATGGGGACTGGGTATGGGAATACTGATCTCTATTATAACCCTGGGAGGAATGATCCTGCTTATGGTCTTAGAACGAAAAGGAAAGCTCCTGTTTTTCCTGGAACGGAAGAAATGCAACAACTCAGAACTATTAGAGGTAAAAAGCAAGGCAGAGGAACCGGAAGAATAGACAGGCCGGCTTGCTATTTGTGGAAAACCATAGTATAATTAGGCATAGTAATATCAGGGACGGAATCAGAACAGGGGATAAGAATACCAAAAGAAAGCAAAGGACGTGAGAATATGGATCATACACAGCATATAAGTATCATGAAGGAAAACGGATTAGAGGTAACGGATATTCTTGCACAGGTATACGAAGCATTATCGGAAAAAGGATATAATCCGGTGAGTCAGATCGTTGGTTATATTATGAGCGGTGATCCGACTTATATCACCAGTTATAAAGGAGCCCGCAGTCTGATCATGAAGGCAGAACGGGACGAGATCATCGAAGTGCTGTTAGAGAATTATATTAATACCAGATTACGGTAGGGAAAAGGAATACAGATTTATGCGAATAATGGGACTGGATTATGGCACCAAGACAGTAGGCGTAGCCATAAGTGATGGATTGATGATCACGGCACAGCCGGTAGAGACGATTACCAGAAAGTCTGCGGGTAAGCTTCGGCAGACGCTGGCACGGATTGAGGCACTGATCGTTGAATATGGGGTAGAACGGATTGTGTTGGGTTACCCGAAAAATATGAATAACACAGTTGGAGAGCGGGCCGCAGCCTGTGAAGCATTTCAGGAGGATCTGGAACGGAGAACCGGACTGGAGGTCGTTCTATGGGATGAAAGACTGACAACAGTGGAATCCGAACGTGTATTAATGGCAGGCGGAGTTCGTCGGGAGAATCGAAAAGCAGTGATCGATCAGATGGCGGCTGTATTGATCCTGCAGGGATATTTAGATAATCAGGTCAGATAGTGTTCGGATCAGAACACGGATTGGAGAGCGGATGGAAGATAAGGATAAATTGAGAACAGTACCATTTACGGAGGAGAATGGCGGAATTGTTGATATGTATGTGCTGGAAGAAACGACACTCCAGGGCATTCACTATATAATTGTTACAGAAGAGCTGGAGGATGAGAGTGAAGATGCTGTTGTCATGATCATGCGTGAAGAAAAGCGTGAGAAAGAGGCAAGCAAGGATGACAAGGATGAATTTGCTGTTTACGAGATAGTTGAGAATGAAGACGAGCTTCAGGCAGTGGCAGGAGTATTTGCTGAGCTGATGGAAGACGTGGATTTCGAACTATGATCGGGGACGGATGTATTCATAAATGTACGGGATTCTGCGGGGCGGCTGTAGAAGGTATGTGTTTAATAACTGGATAGAAATATGGAGGTTTTATGAAAAAATGAAAAAAAATGAAAATAATACGCCGGTGAAGATCATTCCATTAGGAGGATTGGAACAGATCGGCATGAATATCACGGCAATCGAGTATGAGGATACGATTGTTGTAGTTGACTGCGGTCTTTCGTTTCCGGATGATGAGATGCTTGGTATTGATCTGGTCATACCGGATGTGACTTATCTGAAAGAGAATGCGGATAAGGTAAAGGGCCTGGTGATCACGCATGGTCATGAGGATCATATTGGCGCGATCCCTTATGTGGAAAAAGAAATCAATATGCCAATCTATGCTACAAAGCTTACAATGGGAATCATTGAGGGCAAGCTGAAGGAGCATAATCTGATGGCAAATATAAAGCGAAAGATCGTGCGACATGGACAGATCATTAACCTGGGGTGTCTGCGTGTGGAATTTATTAAGACCAATCACAGCATAGCAGATGCGTCGGCTCTGGCAATTTATACGCCGGCAGGCATTATTGTTCATACAGGCGACTTCAAGGTGGATTATACTCCGGTATTTGGTGAAGCGATCGATCTGCAGCGTTTTGCAGAAATCGGCAAGAAGGGTGTGCTGGCACTGTTATGTGATAGTACCAATGTGGAACGTCCAGGCTTTACCATGTCAGAGCGGACAGTCGGACGAACCTTTGATACCATATTCGCAGATAATCAGGATCACAGGATCATTGTAGCAACCTTTGCATCAAATGTGGATCGGGTACAACAGATTATGAATTCGGCATATAAGTTCGGAAGGAAAGTAGTCGTAGAAGGACGCAGTATGGTGAATATCATTTCCGTGGCTCAGGAGTTAGGATATATCCGCATACCGGAACATACACTAATTGATATTGAGGAATTAAAGAATTATCCGGATGAGAAAACCGTTCTGATCACGACCGGAAGCCAGGGAGAGAATATGGCCGCATTGTCAAGAATTGCTGCTAACATTCATCGGAAGGTTTCGATTAAACCTGGCGATACGGTAATTCTAAGTTCAACCCCGATACCGGGAAATGAGAAAGCAGTTTCCAAGATCATTAACGAACTGGAAATGAAAGGGGCGAAGGTGATCTTTCAGGATACGCATGTATCCGGCCATGCATGTCAGGAGGAAATCAAGTTGATCTACACACTGACAAAGCCAAAGTATGCAGTTCCGGTACATGGAGAATACCGGCATCTGAAGCGTCATGCAGAGCTTGCAGAAAGCCTGGGAATTGACCGTCAGCATATTTGTATTTTGTCAAGCGGTGATGTTCTGGAATTGTGTGATGATTATGCAGAAGTGACAGGGACCGTTCCAACTCAAGGAATATTAGTTGATGGGTTGGGAGTTGGTGATGTTGGAAACATTGTTTTGCGTGATCGTCAGTTGTTATCACAGAATGGTTTGATAATCGTGGTAATAGCATTAGAGAGTGGAAGTGATCAGGTGCTGGCTGGTCCGGATATCGTATCGAGAGGTTTTGTGTATGTGCGGGAATCCGAGAATCTGATGGAGGAGTGTCGGGATGTGGCAGAGGATGCCCTGAATCGATGTCTGAATCATAATGTGACAGACTGGGGCAAGCTAAAGACCACCATACGGGATGATCTGAGTGAATTTTTATGGAGAAGAACAAAGCGGAATCCGATGATTCTGCCGATTATTACAGAAGTATAAGGAGGTGCGCGGATGCGGCAGGCGATCGAACTGGCGGCAAAGCTGAATATGCAGATAAAAAACAGCAGGGAATATCAGCGTTATGTTGAGACAGACCGGCGGTTACGGGACAATCATGAGCTGCATGAGCGCTTTGATGAATTCCGAAGGCGGAATTATGAATTGCAGTTTAGTGAGGGTGACAGTAATCTCTACGATGAGGTCTTTAATCTGGTGAAGGAATATGATACAATTCTTCAGGATTCCATTGTCAATGATTTTGTTCTGGCAGAGCAGCGGTTATGTTCCCTGATGCGGGAACTGTATGGCGCTTTGTCAGAGGGACTGGAATTCGACTATGATTATTTGGAAAAGTAGGTGCAGCTATGACGGATAAAAATATGAAAAATGCATTACGGATGGTGTTGCAGTTATTGATCAATATTGTGATCCTGCTGTTGCTGCTGCAGGTGTTCACATGGGCGTATAACTTTTCCTATAAAGTCTTTACAGACAATGCCTTGAATCCAAACAGCACCAAAGAGGTGGAATTCGTCATACAGCCGGATTCGTCTACCATTGAAATCGTAGACGATCTGGTAGAGCAGGGATTGGTGGCTGACAAGTATGTAATGATCGCGAAAATATATTTATCCAGTTATCATGGGAAAATGATGCCGGGTATTTATGTCCTGAGTCCATCTATGTCAGAGGATGAAATCTTAAAAGAAATCAGCAGAACCGGCGGAGAGGAAGAGTGATGGATACAGAGGAAAGAGTCGTATCTTTTATCCGTTCCCTGAACCGGGAAGAGGATGCACTGATCAGACAGTTGGAGCAGGAAGCAAGGACAGAGGATGTTCCTATTGTCCGGACAGAAACCCGGGAACTGTTAAAGGTTCTGACGCTGCTTCATAAGCCGAAAAGACTTTTAGAGGTGGGAACTGCCATTGGTTATTCTGCCATCTATATGAGCCGGTATCTTCCGGAAGATGGCATAATTGTTACAATAGAGAAATACGAACCCAGAATTGCAAAAGCGAAGAAGAACTTCGCCCTTGCCGGTGTAGAGAATCGGATCACATTATTAGAAGGAGATGCTGCCGATATTCTGAAAGGGCTTCAGGAACCCTTTGACATGATATTCATGGATGCGGCAAAGGGACAGTACATTCATTTTCTGCCGGAGGTATTGCGTCTGCTGGTTCCCGGCGGTATGCTGGTATCCGATAATGTATTACAGGACGGGGATGTACTGGAATCTCATTATGCAGTGCCGAGGCGGAATCGTACGATTCATAGCCGGATGCGGGAATACCTGTATACATTGAAGCATCATGAGGAACTGGAAACAGCGATCCTTCCGGTCGGAGATGGCGTTGCTCTTAGTATACGGCTGTAGCTGGTTCGAGTGTTAGATAAAAGGAGAACAGTATGCAAGAAACAGAGTTACTGATTCCTGCAGGAAGTCTTCCGGTATTGAGGACTGCCGTGTGTTATGGAGCGGATGCGGTCTATATCGGCGGAGAGGACTTTGGACTGCGGGCAAAAGCACATAATTTTACCCTGGAGGAAATGCGGGAAGGGATTCGTTTTGCACATTCCCATGGCTGTAAGGTATATATTACTGCAAATATATTTGCGCATAATGCAGATTTAGGAGGCATCCGTGATTATTTTGGACAACTGCGCCAGATAGGACCGGATGCCTTGATCATATCGGACCCGGGTGTATTTCTGCTGGCCAGGGAGCAATTACCGGAGGTTGAGATTCACATCAGTACCCAGGCAAACACGACCAATTATGAAACATGCCGGTTCTGGCATCAGCTCGGGGCGAAGCGGATCGTGGCGGCACGGGAACTGTCTCTGACAGAGCTTCAGGAGCTGCGTCAGAATATGCCGGAGGAAATGGAACTGGAAGCCTTTGTACATGGAGCGATGTGCATATCTTATTCTGGACGTTGTCTGTTAAGTCATTATTTTACAGGCAGGGATGCGAATCAGGGAGCCTGCACCCATCCATGCCGGTGGAAGTATGCTGTGGTGGAGGAGCAGCGTCCGGGAGAATACCTTCCGGTCGAAGAGGATGAACGGGGAACCTATATTTTTAATTCAAAGGATCTTTGCATGATCGAACATATTCCGGAACTGTTAGAGGCCGGTATTGACAGCTTTAAGATTGAAGGACGTATGAAGACTGCCCTGTATGTTGCTACAGTTGCCAGAACCTATCGAAGAGCTCTGGAGGATTATCGCAAGTCTCCGGCGCTTTATCAGCAGAATATGGATTATTACCGTTCAGAAATTGCAAAATGCACATACCGGCAGTTTACAACGGGATTTTATTTTGGTAAAACGGATGCACATGCACAGATTTATGATAATAATACCTACCTCCGGGAGTATACCTATCTTGGCACGGTCGAGGCGATAGATGAATCCGGCTGGCTGGTATTGGAACAGAGAAATAAGTTTTCGGTGGGAGAAGAAATCGAAGCGATGTTGTTTGACGGTGAAAATCAGGTATTGGATGTTCAGGGGATCCAGGATGAGGAAGGCAGGCCGATGGAGGCTGCTCCTCATCCGAAGCAGATGCTTCATGTGAATGTAGGAACAGAACTGCCAGTCGGCTGTATCTTAAGACGGAAGGAAGCTTAGCCTTCCTCCAGACGGGCGCGGAGTTTCTCCAGGGCCCGTTTTTCAATCCGGCTTACATAAGAACGGGAAATGCCCATCTGACGTGCTACATCCCGTTGTGTCACCGGTTCATGGTTATGAAGGCCGTATCGCAGGATAATGATCTTCTGTTCTCTTGGCGACAGTGAGGTGGCTAATAATGCATAAATGGAATGAATATGAGTTTCCGTGATCATTTGCTCCAGAATGTCCTCATTGCTGCATTCCATGATATCCATCAGATTGATTTCATTTCCCTCTTTATCTGAACCAATAGGTTCATAGAGTGAGACCTCCCTGGAGGATTTTCGTTCCTGGCGGAGCAGCATCAGGAGTTCATTCTCGATACAGCGGGAGGCATAGGTACCAAGCTTATTGCCTTTTGATGTATCATAGGTATTGATCGCCTTGATCAGTCCGATGGTGCCTGTGGAGATCAGATCCTCCATATCCCGTTCGTGGCTGTTGTATTTTTTGACAATATGGGCAACCAGACGGAGGTTGTGTTCCACAAGCAGGTTGCGGGCTTCCAGATCTCCGTTCTGGCTTCGTGTCAGATAATATAACTCTTCTTCCGCAGTGAGTGGTTTTTGAAAAGTTTGCAAGACGCGCCTCGGAAGGAGTATCATTGCTATATTTTATGTTTTGCATAAAACAAATGTGCTTTTCCAAGCGGAAAAGGGATGAAAGAGAAAAGAATATAAGAAAAATATATAAATATCACAGGGGATAATTGGCAAAAATGACGAAAACAAACAGTAGTAATTCCTAAGGTTGTATGTTAGAATATACTAATAATGGTGAATGAGAGGTAGATGGCATATGCGTATTTCAGCAGGAAGAAAAAGAATCCGAATTGGTGATTTGCTTGTTGCAGCCGGTGCTATTACAGATGAGGAACTGCAGGAAGCGATCGCATATCAGAAGGAAAAGGGGATTAAGCTTGGTCAGGCGTTGGTGGAAATGGAGCTGATCAGTCAGGAACTGTTAAATCTTACGATATCCCAGCAGTTGGGTATTGATTACATAGAATTACGCTCCTGCAAGCTTGAGGAGGATGTGCTCCGCCTGATTCCCGAGAAAGAGGTTATGCGTTATCGGGCAGTGCCGGTAGAGATTGACGAGTATAATCCGAACGTATTGAAGGTTGCCATGTCTGATCCGATGGATATTCTTGCCATCGATGACCTGGGAATCCTGACGAATATGCAGATTGAACCAATGCTGACCAGTGATGATGAGATTACGGAAGCGATTGGTAAGTATTATGGTAATCAGCAGGCCATGGAGGTGGCTGAACAGTACCGCAGGGAGCGGGAACAGGAAGGCTTATCCCAGGCAGAGGAGGATATGCTGAATGATGAGATCGATAATTCTCCGATCGTATTGCTGGTTAAGCAGATCCTGGAGGGCGGTGTCCGGCAGAGAGCTTCCGATATACATATTGAAGCCCTCGAGACCAGTGTCCGGGTACGGTATCGTATTGACGGTGCCCTGAAAAAGGTAATGACTTATGATTATTCTCTGATGTCGGCCATTGTTGCACGTATTAAGATTATCGGCGGCATGGATATTTCAGAAAAGCGGAAGCCACAGGATGGACGTATTTCCATCTTTGTAGACCGGAAGGAGTTTGATATCCGTGTTTCTGTTCTTCCAACTGTATATGGAGAGAAGGTCGTAATGCGTCTGACCTCCAAGGAAGGTCTGACAAAACCGAAGAGTGCTCTGGGTCTGGGCCCGGCAGAGATGAAGGTATTTGACGGTATCCTGAGTAATCCGCATGGGATCATTCTGGTTACGGGGCCGACTGGTTCCGGTAAATCAACGACCCTGTATACGTCGCTCAGCGAGCTGAATACAGAGGATGTTAATATTATTACTGTTGAGGATCCGGTGGAGGCAAATATAGATGGTATTAACCAGGTACAGGTAAATGTTAAGGCGGAAATGACCTTTGCGGCCGCTCTTCGTTCTATCCTGCGTCAGGATCCGGACATTATCATGATCGGTGAGATTCGAGACGGTGAGACTGCACAGATCGCAGTTCAGGCCGCAATTACCGGTCACTTGGTAGTATCAACCCTGCATACGAACAGTGCTGCCAGTACGGTTACCCGTCTGATCGATATGGGAATCGAACCTTATGTTGTTGGTGATGCTCTGGTAGGAGTTATTGCCCAACGTCTGGTGCGCCGGCTGTGTACCAAGTGCCGGCAGGGACGTTATGCTGAAGATAATGAGAAGGGACTGCTGGGGGTTCCTTTGGATCAGGAATGTGGTGTTTACGAACCGGTAGGGTGTCCGTTATGTAACGATACCGGATTTACCGGACGTATCGGTGTTTATGAGATCATGCCGGTATCCAGAAGTCTGCAGGCGGTCATTGCCCGGGGAGCAACGGCAGATAAGATTGAAGAACAGGCATTGAAAGAAGGAATGCTGACCTTGAAGCTTGCGGCCGGCAATCTGGTAAAGCAGGGGATCACTTCTATCAGCGAAATGAAGAAGATCGTATATGAGGCCGGTGATGAATATTAGGCAACGGTTCAGCCATGCAGAAATTTGCAAAGCTGAGCCGGCAAGCTTGCTTGCAAAGGCGAAAGGTTTGCAAATTTCTATATGGCGCTCCGCCATAAACGAAAGTCCGAGCTGTGAAGCAGCGGGGCAGTGAAGCTGCCGGACTTGAGTTTGCATGGCTGAATGGTTCAGAGCGAGGGCTGAGCCGGCAAGCTTGCTTGCAAAGGCGAAAGGTTTGCAAATGATATATGATTGAAAATAAAATCATTACATAATGATATTTTAGAAGAAAAGACGAGATGAAGGAGAGAAAAGCATGATCGATATGAATGAACTGCTGGCATTTGCAGTAGAGAACAAAGCATCTGATATTCACTTTGGGGCCGGGATTCCGCCGAAGCTTCGGATTAACGGCAAGCTGGTGGGATTGGAGATGGATCCGCTGATGCCGGCAGAGGTGGCAGAGGTGCTGGGAAGCTCAATGAATGATAAGCAGAAAAAGGTATTGCGTGAGAAAGGTGAGGTAGACTTTTCCTATGCACATGCTACCTGTGGACGATTCCGTGTAAATATCTATATGGATCGTGGTAACATGGCAGGTGCTTTCCGACGGGTTGATACAGAGATTCCGAGACCGGATCAGCTGGGTATCCCGAATTCCGTCGTAGAACTGTATAAGAGGAGAAGAGGCCTGGTGCTGGTAACGGGGCCGACCGGTTCCGGTAAATCGACCACACTCGCTTCCATTATTAATAAGGCAAATGAAAACCGGACTGACCATATCATTACACTGGAAGATCCGATCGAGTATGTACATAAGCATAAGAAGTCTATCGTTAATCAGCGTGAAGTGGGGATGGATACCCTGAGTTATAACAACGCGCTTCGTGCAGCACTTCGTGAAGATCCGGATATTATTCTGGTAGGAGAGATGCGTGACTATGAGACGATTTCCATTGCAGTAACTGCGGCTGAGACCGGCCACCTGGTATTCTCGACCCTGCATACGATCGGTGCTGCCAGTACGATTGACCGTATCATTGACGTATTCCCGCCGCATCAGCAGCAACAGATCCGGACACAGTTGTCTATGGTACTGGTAGGTGTTATTTCCCAGCAGCTTCTTCCGACGTCAGATGGTAAAGGGCGGGTAGCGGCTTTTGAGGTTATGATCGCGAATCCGGCGATCCGGAGTCTGATCCGGGATGCCAAAACACATCAGATTCAGGCGACGGTGCAGACCAGTAAACAGCAGGGAATGATTACCATGGATGATGCTCTGTATGAGCTGTATCAGAATGGTGTGATCACCAGAGATATTGCACTGACGTATGCACAGGAATTAGACGCCCTGCGAAAGAAGATTGGCTGATTGTAAAAAATGCACAAAAAATTCAAGGAAAAGTAAAAATATATTGCAAAATGCCAAAAGATAAGGTATTATGAGAAAAGATGATGTTAATACTTTGTTCACATTCATGCTTTGGGGAGAACGTGTTACTTTGTATTGGACGAGAAAATGTGCGGAGGAATGACGATGGCGGTATATAAGTATAAGGTCGTAGACGCAGGCGGTAAGAATAAGAAGGGTGAAATCGAAGCGCAGAGTCAGGAACAGGCGGTAAGTAAGCTGAAGGCTGACGGATTCACGGTAGTATCCTGTAACGAAGCCGGTGCGATGGACAAAGACATTAATTTGAATATTCAGAAGAAGATCAAACCAAGAGATCTGAGTATCTTCTGTAAGCAGTTCGGTAGTATTCTGAATGCAGGTGTTACAATTATCTCTGCATTGGATATGATGAGCGAACAGATGGATAACAAAACATTACAACAGGTGCTTCGGGAAACGAAGGCCTATGTTGAAAAGGGCGGTACTCTGGCAGATGGTTTCCGTCAGCATTCGAAGGTCATTCCGGAACTGATGGTCAGCATGATCGCTGCCGGTGAAATGTCCGGTAATCTGGAAACCTGTTTTGAGCGGTTATCCATTCAGTTTGCAAAGCAGGGCAGTCTGAATGCAAAGATTAAATCCGCATTGACTTATCCGATCATTGTATTGATCGTTGCAGTTATTGTTGTTATTGTTATGGTAGTGGCAGTAATTCCACAGTTCTCGGATATGTTTGCCGATATGGGTATGGATCTGCCGGGAGCAACGAAGATGCTTTTGTGGCTGTCAGATCTGTTCCGGTATCAATGGTGGCTGGTTCTGATCATCGTAGGTGTAATAGTAGGAGCCTACAAGCTTTTCTCAGCATCGGATGTCGGCAAGCATGTGATCGGTAAGTTCACTATGAAGGTTCCGATCTTTGGTAAGCTGACAGTCATGTCTGCTGCAGCTAATGTAGCACGTACTTTGAGTACCCTGATGGCTTCCGGTATTTCTCTGGTGGATTCGGTGGAAGCTGTGTCAAAGATGATGAATAATGTCTGGTATCGGGAAGCGTTGCTGGATGCCAGAGATCAGATTATGAAAGGTGTTCCGCTGTCGAAGCCGATTCGGGATTGTGGTATTTTCCCGACTATGCTGCCGCAGATGATCAAGATCGGTGAAGAGACCGGTAATATTGAGGATATGATGGATAAGGTAGCGGATTATTATGAAGAACAGGTAGATATTACGACTGAGAATGTAACTACCGCAATGGAGCCATTGACCATGGTTGTCATGGCAGGTATCGTCGGCATTATCGTAGCCGGTGTATATGGACCGATCCTCCAGATGTATGAAGGTATGGACGATCTGTAATTTATGGTTATTATCTGCTGAATCCGAAACCGTCAGCAGATTAATAATAAATATTATATAATAAAGGAGAGATTATTATGAAAAAAACAAGTAACAAGGGTTTCTCAATGGTCGAGCTGATTATCGTAATCGCTATCATGGCTATCTTAGCTGCTGCATTGGCACCATCGTTGATCAAGTACATCAACAAGTCAAGATTGAGTACTGATATTACAACGGGTACTTCTATTGCAGATGCTGCATCTGCTGCTATGGCAGTTGAGGCTGCAAATGATGCTATTGGTGCATATGAAAATGGTACATCAGATGTTAATCTGATTTTGGCTCAACGCGCTTCCAACAGCTATGCTTCAGAGTTTGCAAGTGTATTAGGCGTTAACAGTGTTAAGGGTAAATCCAAGAAGGATTTGGTTGGTACTTCCCTGAGCAACAGCTTCTGGATTTCTTTCAATCCAGGTTCTAACAACGTAACTGTATGGTATGGTGTGACAGATAATGATCATATCGTTGTTCCTAATGCAGGTTCACGTTTGAGCGAATAATCAATGCAGTCATATAACACATGCCCGGATGGAACCGGGCGTGTGTTATATATATAGGTGAATACAATGAATCAATGGTTGTTATTTATGATCGTCCTGGTTTCGGGGATGATAACAGGTATAATATATTGTCACGCCGCTTCTCTGATCGCTTATATCAGGAAGATGGATGAAGAGGAACTGGTATGTGATACCTGCAGTAATAGAAAAACCTGTATAGCAGTCCGCCCGATTGGTAATTCCAACTGGGTGACAGAGTTCACCTATACTACCTATTGGCTGGTCCGGAAGAAGTGCATGTATGGAGCGACGATTGGTAACCCCTGGAAGCAAGTGCTTATTTTTGCTATTTTAAATAGCATATTATACGAAGGGATTTTCCTGATATATGGCTTTGGTACAGATATGGTATTGTATTGTCTGGCGACTACTGTTTTGCTGTATATCGGGATTGTTGACTGGAATACCCAGTATATTCCGGCAGAATTTAATATCATTATTTTTTTACTTGGGCTGATCCGATTGTGTCTGAATCCTTCGGATTGGGTATTACATGTGATTGGCCTATTTGCAGTCAGCGTTTTCCTGCTATTGGTTGACTGGATAGGAACGAGAATCTGGCAAGGAAACCATGTAGTAGGCGGCGGCGACATTAAGCTCATGGCAGCGGCTGGCTTACTGTTAGGCTGGAAACTGAATATTGTAGCATTTATGATGGGATGTGTCTGCGGAAGCATCATACATCTGATTATCATGAAGATAGGCAAAGGAGAGCATAAGCTCGCTTTTGGCCCATATCTAGCATTGGGCATCTATATCGCCATGATATGTGGTGAACAGCTTGTGAGCTGGTACCTAGGTATAATGGGCTTGTAGCCCTAAAATATATACACTGATTAGCGAGGGAGGCTACGAAAATGGCAAACAACAAAGTCTTAACGATAGACATTACGAACGAAAACGTTACAATCGTGGAGGTTACCCCTTCACAGAAAAAACAGACCAATATTCATAATGTTGCAATCTTTGAGACACCGGAGGGTGGATTTGAAGATGGATACATTAAGGATAAGGATGTGTTAGGAGCGGCAATCCGGGAACAGTTGAATACAGCCGGAATTGCAAATAAGAACGCAATCTTTGTATTATCATCATCCAAGATTGTAAGCAGAGAGGTATTGATTCCGGTTGTGCCGGAGAAAAAGATACCTGGAATCATTAGTGCGAATGCATCAGAATATTTTCCTGTTAATATAGAGGACTATGTCGTATCGCATTCTGTACTGGAGTCAGTCCTGAACGAGGAAGGCGAGAAGAATCTCCGTGTTCTGGTTGTGGCTGTACCACAGCAGATGATACGTACATATTATGAACTGGCATTGGTAGCAGGCTTAACAGTTCAATCCATTGATTATCTGGGTAATGCCATGCTGCAGTTGATCAAGACACAGACTGCCGCCAATACGACTACTATGGTGGTTCAGATCGGTATGGATTCTACCGTGTTAAATATTGTAAAGGGTGATACCCTGTTGTTACAGAGAACAGTTCCATATGGAATTAATGCAGTTGTTGCAGAGGTGATGGATGCCAAAGAGGTAGATGCGTCTACCGCCCTGTCTTTATTACAGAGTGAGCGTCTGATCACGGTGGATTTTGATGATGATCCGGTAACCGGTGCATTCCGTTATCTGATCAATAATATTGGCCGTGTTATGGATTACTATTCTTCCAGGAATCCGGATAAGCCGATCGAAGATGTATATCTGACCGGTGACGGTGCGCTGATCCGTGGTATTGACGGCTTGTTCAAGATTCAGTTAAATGTGGCTACCAAGGTCATGGATAGTCTTTATAATATTAAGTTTGATGATAAGATTAATACTCAGATCTACAATCCGGTATATCTGGTCAGCTCTATCGGCGCTTCGTTTGCACCAATGGGCTTCATGTTGCGGGAGCAGGCAGCAAAGCAGGCGGGTAAGAGTACACTTGCTATCTTTATCGTGCTGTTGGTGCTGGCGCTTCTGGGTTCCGGCGGCGCTATTGGAATGGCTGTTGTGAAGCGGGCCGGTGCCAATGCAGCTAAGGCGGCTTTACAGAATCAGATTAATTCCATTGCAGACGCAGAGGCGGTATACAATGAATATATCAACAGTCAGGCAGAACTGCAGGATATGTTGATACTATATGATTCTACAAAGATTTCCAATGAATATATGATGGAATTCTGGAACCGTTTAGAGGAGTGTATGCCGAGTAATATTAATGTAAAGAATATCAATTCATCTTCAACGACGGTATCATTGTCTATGGTAAGCGATGATTATGACTCTATTGCACGACTGGTAGTAGAATTACGGAATATTGACTGTATCGAGGATGCTTTTATTGCCAGCATTACAGAAGTAAAGGAAGAGAGTGGCGGAGTGAATTATCAGTATACCGTAACCTGTAATTATGTGCTTCCGGTATTTGAGGCAACAGAGGCAACGAATGCAGAGGCTGCCGTAGATGCAACAGAAGCAGAGAATGCAGCAGAGTAGGAGGGTTGAGACATGAATGATACATATAAGAAGGTAATACTTGCAGTAATAGCAGTGGGAGCAATCGTTGGTGCCTGGTTCATCTGCAAGCCGATTAATGAAGAGACAGAATCCATTATGCGGGAAGTGAGTTCACTGACCCAGCGGTATAATACCCTGATGCAGTTAAAGGCCAACCAGGCGCAGTATGAGGCTGATATTGAGACGAATCATGCTTTGTTTGAGGAGAAATTAAATGAATTTCCTTCCAATCTGAATCAGGAGTATCAGATTGAATTTGTACAGGGTGTACGGGACAATGAAGATATTGACTATAATGTTACTGCACAGGCAATGGTAAAGCCATCAGCTTTTTATGTGCTGGGCGGTACTACGCTGGAAGGTGAGGTTGCGCCGGAAGCTACAGAAGAGGCGGGGGATACTGCTACAGAAGATAAGTATTCCTGCTATACTTCAACTATGACGCTTACATATGAAGGCAATTATGAAGGTATAAAAGCGTTTGTGAATTATGTAGCAGCCTATCAGTACCGGATGACGATTGACACAGTCAGCGTTTCCCGGATCGGTGAGGCAATAGATGCATATACCGGTAGTATGACTGTAAATATTTATTCTATTTCCGGTAAGGGACGGGAGGAAGCACCGGACATCGATCTGGATGATATTAATACTGGTGTAGATAATCTCTTCATGAGTGGCAGTTCCCAGGATGCGGTTTCAAAATTTGCATCCGATAATGGTGAAGCAATTAAGAATGATTATGATGTTTACGTAACAGTAAATCCGACATCCAGTGATACTTCCGGTAAGGTAGTCGGATTACGGACGGGCGGTAATACCGTAACGAGCAGTAAGAATGAATCGGAACCGGTTTCCATTGTAGTATCTCAGGAAGGTTCCACTTATACGGTTCAGTATGGTATCGGGGCCAATAAGGAAATTCAGGAATTTGATCCGGGTGAGGATCTGACTGTCTTAATTCAGTCCTCAGAGATCAAGGATGCAGATGATGCGAATGCAGTTGCGGTATCTGTGGAGAATTCTTCTGATAAGACCCTGTATGTGAAGGTGGCAGGTGATGAGACTGCTTCCAGAGTTAAGATTACGAACAAATCAGGTAGTGTAATTGTGTATAGGTAGAATGGAGTGGTTTGATGAAGAGAACGAATAACAAAGGTGTCAGTTTAATAGAAATCTTGATTGCTGTTGTTATTTTTACATTGTGCATTACTCCGATTGTGAATCAGCTTATGGTGGGTATGCGTATCAGCCAGAAAGCGGATGACCAGCAGGCAGCCACTGACTATGCAAAGTCAGTGGCGGAAACGATGAAGCAGATGCAGTTGAATTCTGTATATTCGACTACGGAATTGGAAGATCTGGCAGATGTTTTGGCCGCTAAGTCAGTAACTACAACCACCAATGGTGATGGATCGGTAACTACAAATACGACTTATAATTTAAGATGTGTTGCTACATTTTATTCCATTAAAGCGGATGGTACTGATGGCCTGGCAATTCCGAAGAATTCATACCTGTCGGCTCAGGTTCCTACCCTTGGGGAGGGAGAAACCTTAGGAACTGCTTTTACTTCGGTGGATGCGGTTTATCAGGAGTTGAACCGCCATAACAAAGCAGTGGATCCGACGGATCCCAGTGCTCCTCAGGAACCGGAAGCTCTGGTACGCGAATATCGGTTTATTGGTAAGTCAACGATTGATTATCGTGATTACGATATTGATATAACGATGGATACGAAGCCATATGCACTGGAGTCGCTGAATACACCGGATTATGCAGACCCGAACGCAGCGAATCTGGGAAACCTGTCAGATCTGGATGCGACGAAGACTGCAGTTATTACAAGTACGTCCAATTATGATGCAGTGGCCGGCAGCGCCTTCTTCAATGCGGTGATCACTGCCCTGGAGAACACCGGAAGCAGTACGGATGCACAGATTGCAGAGAAATTAAAGAATGGAGAGACTACATTTATTGATTCAGCAACCAAGCAGATTAAGATTACCATCACAGAGTTGCCGGATTCGGCAGCAAATGATTATGAGGTAGTCTGTTCCATACATTATGTAAATACTTCGATTATAGGTGACTATTCTGTTAACCCGGCTGATGCACAGATTGATTATGTTGCATATCATCAGCAGTTTACGGGAAGTGAACCGCCGGATGTTTATCTGATGTATAACCAGTTTATGTATAATAAGAAATTTGGTAATGATGATATTATCATTGAAAACGACATGGATCAGGAAGCAAAGGTATATGTGGTACGAACCGCTGAGACCAATGAGGGGGTTCGGGAAGCATTGAACAGTGGACTTAAGGATCTGGTGCCGACAGAAACGCAACAGGCCCGTGATGAAAAGGATGGTTCAGAATATCTGTATAAGACGAATTTTCAATTAAATCAGGATCCGAACGATCATCCGGTCAGTATTTTTACCAACATTCCATTAAAGCAGCAGATCGGAACGGATGCGGGTGGCCAGCCGGTTTATGGAAGCAATCTTACCAATTCATCAGCGGCTGATGTTCAGAATTATAAAATGTCAGTGAATGTGTCAAATCCTGCTGCAGTTGTGAAGGAAATGAAAGAGGATGAGCGGTATTCGGAAACAGGACGTGTATATAATATTGTGATTTCAGTAACCAATCAGGATTCTGGAAACACGACTACGATTGATACTTCAAAGGGGGATTACTAATGTTAAAGAGAGTAAAAGATAAATTAAATAATCTCGGTAACACCTTCATTGTTGTATTGGTATCCATTACCTGTATGTCGATTCTGATCGCAGCGATCCTGGCAACGATCGGGTATTATTATCGTTCCCGTGCAGTTGATCTGGAGAATAAGCGGAATTTCTATTATGTAGAAAAGGCAATGGATGATATTTATTCCGGTGTCGGTAATGATTCCATTAATGCATTGATGAGTGCTTATACCGATACAGTGGAAGTCATGGTATATTATGATGTGACCACAGGGCGGTATGTTACGATTGATGAGAAGTCTGCGAATGTGGTTATGAAGCAGAAATTCTTACAGCGTATGGCAGTGGATGATAATTACATATCCCAGCAGAAGCTGTATAAGCATCTTCGTTCCTTTATCAGTGGTGTGGAAGGCACGACACGGGAAGATAAGGTGGATGATGACGGAGACCCGGCAGCTATTCGCTTTTATAATACGGCAGCGGGAATCGATTATACGATTGAACTGGTTAATCCAAAGAATCTGACAGCCAGCGATCCGAGATTATACTTAGAAGTAATTGCTACTACGACCGGAGCCGGAGCAGAAGCAAGAACGGTATATGATAAGCTGATCATCCACAATGTGACGCTGAAACGTACAACAACGGAAGGCTATGTACAGTCTATAACTACGGATATTGAGATATCAGAGCCGGAGTTTGAGGTATCTTTCAGTAACGTTAACAGTATTACGAATGCGATCTATGAGTTTTCTATGATCGCGGATATGGGTGTGGAATTCAATCGTGCAACACAGGACAATGAATCTATTTCCATTACCGGTAATGTATTTGCCGGATCCGATTATTATAATAAAGAGTATAATAATGCTGAGGATACCCGGGTATCCAGCTATTATGGCGGTACGGATACTTCTAAGCTGTCAGCCTGCAACGGATTATATGAAAACAGTGTCTTTTCCGGTTTATATACGAATGCCACGAATGTCAGTAT
This sequence comes from uncultured Lachnospiraceae bacterium, assembly GCA_910587045.1. GTDB lineage: Bacteria > Bacillota > Clostridia > Lachnospirales > Lachnospiraceae > CAG-632. The sequence goes on from CAJULG010000002.1 coordinate 172,579, forward strand.
CATGGCGGAAAAGGTAATCGTGCCGGGATCGGTTTCTGTTATTAATAACAGCAAGCTTAGCATTATGGGTAATGTTGTAGCAGGCAGCGGGCAGGCGGAGTTATGGGCGGACAATATTGTGATGTCTCCATCTTATACGATCAACCGAGGGATTCCTTCGGATGAGGGAGAACTGATCCTGCATGCCAATGCTTACATCTCAGATGATCTGGAGATCAATCAGGATGATGCAAAGATCAGAATGACGGGAAATTATTATGGATATAATTACTCCCAGACGGACGAATCCGGCAGAGCACTGTCACAGTATGTAAGACCGGATGGAAGCGGCCGGTTTAAGTCACATTACAACAGTAGTGCGATTATTGTGAATGGTAATAATGCAAATATTGATTTTTCCGGTGTTACGAATCTGCATGTTGCAGGCCGGGCCTATATTGAGGTATCCCGGGAAAAGAATGTAACAGTAGCGGCAGATGGTACCTCTGCAACGACAAATTATGTTGAGGTGGAAGGTAATAAGTATCTGGATGTGCAGACCGGAGAGTCAATTTCGATCAAGAGTAATCAGATTGCTTATATGCCACTGGGAACGACTACTTTGACAGACGGCAAAGTAATCCCGAAGTTTACAGAGATCAATCCGGTTCTGAACGAGAGTATTTACGAAGCAAACAAAGAGCTGTTGGACGATGCGAATCCGGTTGTAACACGGGAGCAGGGAGACGAGGATAACAGAAGGATTTATTATTTCCTGAACTTTAAGGATGCTGCTTCGGCAACGAAGTTCTTTGACTGGTATGCGAATACGCTTCCGACCTTACCGGGTTATGATGATGCGACGGATCTGGTGAATATAAGAGCCTATTCTGATTTTCAGGTGGACGAAATCAATCTGAATACTGCATCCAATGCAGTAATCGCAACCTCCGGTTCTTATACCTCCGGTGCTTTGAATGTAGCTGCAGGAAAGACATTGACGGTTACATCCCCAACAGAATCCGGTTCCCTGATCAATGCAGAGGGGAATTCGACTACGGTTAATTTTACGACCATGGCGAAGCAGTTTAATAATGATTATAAGGAATTAAAATATACCTTGCAGATTATTGATACCAGTAAGTTTACAGGAGAAGAGAAGGATAATGCACAGGCTGCAAAGGATGCTCTGGCGGCTTTAGACAGCAAGGATCTGACTCCGTTGAATTTCTTCCTGGATTTTTCTAAGATTGAAGGAACGATGGCAGATGGTACGAAGATCGGTAACTATTATGTCTGGGTTTCCGACGGAGATGTTACGATCAACAAGCCGGATGGTGCGGACGGAAAGATTATGGGTCTGATCATTGCAAAGGGGGATGTGAATTTCTCAGATGATGCTCTGATTCGTTTTGAAGGCCTGGTAATATCGGGAAGTAAGATTAAAGTGAATCATCAGATGAACTTTGTTGCAAATCCGGAGATTGTAAAGACTATCCTGCGTACAGCAGATTCTACCAAAGGAACAGTTGACGGTGATTATTCGAAAATCTGTGAGATATTCAAGGATTACTCATCCAGCTCCTCAAGTAGTACCTCAGGAAGTGCTTCAGCAGGTAATATTGAGGTTGGTGATATTCTCCAGTATGAGAACTGGAAGAAGAATATAGAGTAGGTGGTGATGGATGATGAGAACGCATAAAAACAGAATGCATTTGAATAAAGGATATTCACTTGTTGAAATGATCATTGTTATTGCAATCATTGCCATCCTGTCTGTTCTTTCCCTGGTGACATTTCGTGCTGTGGAACAGGCAAAGTACCAGAAGGCTGTTACGATATTGGAATCAGAGATGACAAACCTGCGGACAACGACCATGGCACAGGATTCCACCATAGCATTTTTGTTATATCGGGAAAGTGAAACTGATGGTCCTTATCTGGTGAAACGGGGATATTGTGACAATAGTGGAACATTTCATGCAGTTTCGGATCAGTCAGGAGAAGCCCTTCCGTCCGATAAGCTTGATTTGGCTTATTATGATTATGAAGGGGTTTCCAGTCCGGTAAAGGTATTGGATCGGGGATATATTACATTCCAGAAGGATGGAGAAAGTACAAGAACCTATGTTGGTGCAACGGGTGTAGTCCTACAGTTTAATAAGAGTGATGGCTCCATTGCAAGTGGAGCTAAGGGTGCAGGAGAATATACGATATATAACAGAGCAGGCCAGTCCGTCACAACGATCCGCCTGAAAAAGGACACCGGGTTATATGTGGAAGTGTATGATCCATTAACGTATACGCCTTCGGGCAGCTAATGAAAGGAAGGGTGAAGGATGAAAAAGAAACGGAATCAGGGCTTTTCATTAGTGGAATTAATTCTGGCAGTTGCCATACTGGCCATCATTATGGTTGCGATCGCGAGTTTCATGTCAACGACTACCAGAACCTACAGGCGGACGAAGAATGACACGGAGATGCAGCGGACCGGACAGGAATTGTTCGATATGATGTCGGATAAGATCATGCAGGCCAATGAGATCCGGGTCGGGACGGTGAAAGCGACAGTGAATGCTGATGGCAGTATTGTGAAATCAGATCCAAAGGAGTTTGCAATCCTGGGAACGAATCAATCGGCAAAAGTGGATGCAACCACAGGGCAGCTTTTAAAAGAGAATGGTTCTCCTGCAAACAAATCAAATGCAGGTTATACCATGTACAGTTTTGATGAATTAAAGGAAGATTCAGAGAGGATTGTTGAATACGTTGCAGTTTATTATGAGGGCTATAATGAGTATGCAGGAGTGACAGGCTACGGAGCAATCGTTGATACCTACTATTTTGATCCGGAAAGCGGAGCAGTTTATTTGTACCGGAATAACGGTGGTGTCCGGGGCTCTTCAATGAATTCGAACGAGGACGGTTCACCAAAAGTAAGTACTCCTTCTGTGAATGATCGCACGGATAGAGATAACATGATCAATGCTAATATCAATGCATTTTCCTCATTATCCGATCTGGATGACCATATCGTATGTGAGAATGTGAGTACGATACATGGATATTCGATCCCGGAGGAGAATGCGATCTTTTTACAGGTTGAGATGGAAAAGGGCGGCATGGAGAACTTATCCCAGGGAATGGTTACGATAAGAAACAGCTATGTACTTGAGCAGAGGCCGGATGACAGCGAAGAGGAAGCTTCGCCGGGACCGGCAAGTTAGAAGATAGAAAGTGAGAAAGGAGCAGAAATTATGTTAAAGAGTAAAACAGCAAAAATCATAATTGGGGCAATCATTGTATTGTGTGTTCTGGCAGCATCTTCTATCTGGGTATTTTCATCAATGAAGAAGAATTCAGTTGATGAGTTTGGCTATTCTCAATTAGCACCAAACGGTTCATCTTCCACGACCATGACACAGATTGATCATATTATTGAGAATTCCAATACAGTGGAAGAGGGAAGTGACCCGAATTATAATGTTGTGATCATTACGAATGGCGTGACCGATGCATCGGAGGTGGTTAAGAATTTCTTTCTGGATGATACGGTTGGTGTGGGCTTTTCAGATGTAGTTGTGAATGATAACCGTACCATATCAGCTACCATGCCGAATGGCAAGATGCGTATGAATGTGAAGACAGTAGGTGAGTTGAATGGCCTGGATAAGGATGGTATTGCAGCAGCAATGGGCAATGTAGACCTGATCTATCTGTATGCGTCAACGAGTACCGCATATGCAGGAGATACGGCAATATCAGAGAATCTGTATGAATATCTTCACAATTATGCTTTTGGTTCCAATAAGCCGTTAATTATGAGTTATGGACTGGCAAATACCGGTGAAGGTGATGATACTCAGGGCGGTGGCGACACAGGAAGCGGATATGATTCGCAGGCCTTCTTCATGACCAGTGTGGATTTCAAGAACAGTTGGAGACGGACCCGGACGACCATGATGGAAAACTGGAAGAATACGCCGGATGCGGATGCAGAAGCAGTCATTAAGAGTTATATCGGTACCAGACGTACCCTGTATTCTGTCTATGAGGTAAACCGGTTGACAAAACCGGACGGTTATGCTACATGGCAGGATTACTGGTCAAGAAATGACGGTACCTCGACGTTGAATATTCTGTATATCTATGGTGAATCCATGGAGGATGATACCGGGATTGTTAATGCGGCAAACTGGATGCTGAGTGATGAGGGGAAAGGCTGGGCCTTTAGTGGATTGTCCAGTGACCTGCCTCAGAATGTAGCAGTTACCTCTAAAAAGGGTAGTGAGCTAAAGCCGGAGGACTTTTATGTTGCGACGGAAAGCGGAGATGCATCCGATGTCAAGAAGTATGATTACATTTTTATTGCACCGAGTGATTATAAGCCGCTGGATGATCCGGCAGATCCTAGTACCGGCAGTGATATCAGTCCGGAGGTAAGAGCAACATTAAATACATTGTCAGAGAGTACCAAGCAGGAAGGTCTGACCTATATCCTCTTTGGTGCATTGGAGGGAAGAACACAGACATCGACCGGAAATACGGGCGGCAGTTCTTCTGTAACGGAGAATCTGACATTTGATACGAATACAAACTTTGGCAAGCTGCTTGACTTATCAGTTACGACGACCGGATATGCGAAGAAGGGAAATGTACTGGTGGTTGGTACACAGTTCATGGATACTATGGCGACAAATCCGTCTATGAATCCGAAGAAGGTTGCCAAGATCGTAGCATTGATCAATAAGAGTACCTTCCGTACCCATGCAGGCAGCAGCAGTGGCGGTACCAGCGGTTCCGTTTCCACGACTGCATATCGTGTGCTGGAGCTGCAGCCATGTTATCCGATTGATAAGGTGCTTGCTTCTACGATAACAGATAAGTATGGCTCTGGTGATCGAACACTTAGTAAGTATACGAATGCGGTTGGTAACTATTATACGATACCGGCTGATGTATTGAATTCCTCCGAGATTGATGATTACATGTCAGAGGATGAGCAGGGGAATCTGCGGATGACCCAGGAGTATTATCAGTGGGATCTTTCAAAGGCAAAGCTGGCTTATGCATTGGGAATGAAATCTGATCAGATCGAGCTGGTTCAGATGTCAACCGATGAATATATTACAGCAAAGGCGGATGCGTCTGACAGCTATGACCTGATCTATATCGGCGGTAATATGTCGGCATTTAAGAATAATCTTGCTTATGGTTATGATGTAATTGATCACACGATCCGAGACTCTTACCGGGATTATGAGGCAGTGTTCAGTATGTACTGTCATACCGGAGAGCTGACGCAGGTTCTGGGACAGAGACTGAATGCAGTAGGCGATTATGTACTGATGAATGGTAATGATATTACCTATGACAGATTGACCCAGTTAAAGGCATACATTGATGCGGGAATGCCGGTCGTGTTCAGTAATGAGATCTGGAATGCATATGATCTGGCAAAGAAGTTTGGTTATAAGAACCGGTATATGGATCCGGACTGTAATATGTTCAAGCTGTGTGCGTATGCAGAGGAGGCGGCAAAGACCAAAGAGTCTGTACTGGTTAACTGGGAGAATCGTCAGCCTTACGAGGTGCAGGATTCCTTCTTTACGGATTATTATGTGGCAAAGGATGAAATGACGATTCCGAATGCGGATGGCGTTTATGGAGCAGCGGCAAAGGTAACGGTATACAGCGAGTATTTAAGTAACAGATTATATGATTGCGTGAATGCAGCCAGTGTGCGTCCGAAGTTCAAGATTGACACAACCGCCCTGACCTATGTGGAGGGTGACAGCAAGACAGAACTGACAGGCCGTGATGTGTCCTGGAAGATTGAATTGCTGAATCCGATCGAAGGGCGTACCTATCAGGCAGTCCTGTTACAGGATGTCGACGATAATGCAGTATTTGATCTGAACGATTCGGAAGAACTGATCGGGAAACCACAGGAGTTTTCTGCGGATAATACAGCAGAATTGACTTATACGTATCCGGATGATGATTTTGGCGCGTTTAGCTGGAAGGTGGTAGTACAGGATACGACAACGAAGGCTTCTACCGGTTATTCTGCAATTACCTGCTTTGCAAAGCTGGAGGATCAGCCGAAGAAGCAGGCCAGTATCCTGGAGATCATGCCGATGCTGGCATCCCATTGTAATTCGTCTAATCCGACAGGACCGGACGGTCATACGTTTTATCTGGATAAGAATTATCAGCAGAGCAGTGGTAATCCATATTTGTATTCAACTTATGGAACGAATAAGGGAAAGGAATATGGGTATTGTCCGATTCTGCACAGTCCGGGAAATGGACTTAGTGATGCACAGGCATTTAATAATAATCAGATAGCCAGAGCAACGGTTGATGGTAATTATCAGGGACTCTCGGATGTGAATATGGGTAAATACATGACGAACCTGAGTGTAAACCGATATGACAGTGGAGAGGGACATGAGGACAGGGATTATAATTATATGGATCTGGTGTCAGATGAATATGATTTCTCTCTGGATATCATGTATATGGATGATATTATTTATTACTCAAAGGTGGCTCATGATTCCAGTATTACCGACGATCAGAGAAAGGGTTATGCGGAAGAAGCAGAAAAAGCGAAAGAGCTGTATGATGCATATAAGACGGAAGGAACACCGGAATATGAGAGATTAAAGCTGGTTGAGGATGCATTACGTGAGGCCCTGATCAGTATTCGTGACGGGAATAATTATACCGGTACTTTTCGTGAGATAAGGAGAGAATGGGGACCGAACGGTCCGGTAGAGAAAGAGGTTGATGCAACTTATACAGTTCCAAATAGTGAATTTAAGAAATATGGTATTGATCAGATGTTACAGTCACGGGACTATTTCCGCTTCTTCTATCTGAATACAGATGTATATCATGACAGCGGTTGGGCACATTCAGCATACGTTGTTTATGCAAGTGTATATAAGCCATATATTGATGAACATGACAAGATGGTAGATGCATACCGTAAATATCGTCATTATAACATGATGGCTTATGGACCAAAGGAGTACCTGAGAAAGAATTATGATGTGATCGTTGTTGGTTTCTTCGATGATTACCAGGGCGGATTCCAGGATTTCAGTGAAGTGGAGACAGAGGATCTGCTGGCATTTACGGATTATAAGGAGGTAGTGAACGGTAAGACCTATGAGGATGGTGGAAGTCTGCTGATGACCCATGATAATATGACCTATGCACCTGGTGACGGGCACGCGGTGAATCTGACAGCAAAGATGCGTAGTGTGATGGGTATGGAACCGTTTGCCAACCTGAAGGCGGTAGAAAGCACAGGAACGACGGGTTACCAGAAGCATACCAGTACAAATACAAAAAAATATTTCCTGTCAAACCTGTCTTCCAATTCAGATATGAACTTTGCCATGGAGAGTCCGTTGCAGGGAACTGCATGGGATACTGCATTTAGTGGATGGGTATCCGGAGCGAACCGAGGGGTAACAAAGGATCATAATGTTAACCTGATCGGATATACGGATGTATTTAATGTGTACAGAACCGGACATGGTTATACCCAGCGATATACCTTTGCAGAGTTCGAGACCGAGCGGGCGATCGAATATAATATGCAGATTAGCGGGCCATTAAAGAACACCGGTACAGCCAAGGCAACTCAGGTTAACCGTGGTGTGGTTACGACCTATCCGTTCTATATTGCATCGGATCTTCGAATCTCGAATACGCACAGCCAGGCCTATGCACTGGATATGGAGGATTCGGCAGTTACGGTATGGTATACACTAGCAGCGGACAGCACTTCGGCAGCGGGAACTGCAGGCGGAACGAATTATTCAACAATGAAGGAAAATTCCTCTATGTATGCGGCATCTCCAAGAGATGGTGGAGACAGTTACTACATCTATTCCGTTGGTAATATCACCTACTGTGGTGCCGGTCATGCACTGATCACCGGTGACCAGCGGGATAATAATGATGAGAGACGGTTATTCCTGAATGTGTTGATCAATATGGCGAAGAAAACGAGAAAGCAGCAGAAGGAAGCGGATATCATCTTATACGATCCGGATGGAACGACCAAGGCACCGGGTAACGTTGTAAAGCGGGATGCTGAGAATGGTTATCACATTGATGTAACCTCTGCGATCACATATCCGGAATTCGGCTTTAAGGTTGACCTGTTATCCGGACAGAGTGCAACAGATGTCAAGCTGTTCTTTGATCTGGATTATAAAGCAGGTATGGAGAATCCGGATGCATATGTTGATAATGACAACCATGTTCTGGTGCCATTACCGGATACGGAAGATATTCTGAAGGATCTGAACGAGAATGCAGTTCGCGTATTTACGAAGCTGAATTATCCGGGACTGGTAACGAAACGGGAATACTTTGATAAGTATGGAGGTAAGTATACCTACCTGGTTGTATCAGTTACCTTAAGTGACGGAACCGTATTAACAAAACGGATCAAGATCATGTTGACGAACGATCTGCTGGATCTGACATGATCAGAAGCGATCGGCTATATGTAATTAATTGAGATGCATCTGGCAGGAGACCGGAAGGGAATCTGCGGATGTAACGGGAAATCATAATATAGAAGAGCTGCTATTGCTGCCGATGTACAGTATAGCAGCTCTTTTTCCGGTCATAATGCTTCGGATCGGCCCGGAATCCGGATAGAAGCGGAAAATGAAACAGTTGAAATGCAGAGGACTTCTGTTATATAATAAGATGTAGTTACAGATTGAGGAAGGTATAGCAATATGTTTGATTCAGCGGGGAATACAATATGTACGATCATACTGGCAGTTGTATTTGTTTATTTGATCATATGGACCCTTAAATTCGCAGGTTATTGTCTGGACAGGCAACGGTCAAAGAACAGTATCGCCATACGGGAGAAGCAAAAGACGATTCGCCAGCGGACCATTGCCTGTGCCAAGAATTACTGGTACAATATCCGGGAAGTGGAGGATTGTCCGGATGATGTGCCGGTGGAGCGGTACTATCATTACTTTGAAACCGAACAGCAGTGTATTAAGGCACTGATCATTGAAATGTATGATTGTGCCATTGTCCGGACGGAGGAGCTGGAACGTCTGGCATATGGTGAGGTAAAGCCTGTGCCGGTGATTATGAATCCGTATGAGATTGATGATGAGTATGATGAGTTTGATTATGATTTTGATAAAGCAGTGGAGGAGCTGATGGATCAGGATGAGGAGGAGATCGCGGCTACAGCGGAAGAGGCTGATGATGCTGAGCTTCGTGCGGAGATCTATGATCGCTGGACAGAATATGTGATGCAGCTTTATGATATGGTGAGCGTGAATTGTAATGAAGAAATGAAAGCACATATCAGAAGTAAGATTATGAGTTATGGGCATAGTGATGTGGCGATCCTGATCCATAGTCCGGAATTGAAGGAATGGTAAATTAAGGACAAAGACAGAACGAATAATTATCTTGTCTTTTACATATGAATAAGTTATAATATGAATAAGCAAAAAGCAATGCTAAAGTAGAAAGCCTGAAATGTGCGATAATTCTCTCAATTTTGAACCTACATTCATTGATACGGGAGTCCTATATTTCGCGGTGGAATGTCAAGCCTCCGTTTGCAGTGGAAGACAGGAAGCCGGATGCGGTCACCCACCTAGCTATGCTAGGAGTCAAAAGAGAGAACCGGCATTTTGGGTGTTACTTAAGATAAAAAGCAGCAGGAATGCTGCTTTTTATCTTTATGGTAACAAAACAGGTCCATTTGTCTGGTTGAAATGAGGGTTACATAATTGAAAAAGAAACGTGTTATAGAAATCATGATCATCGCAATATTAGCAATCGCCGGGATCATCGGCGGCGTATTGGTGCATTATTTGTTTTTTCGGGTAGTGCAGCCGGATGTATATTACGGAAGGCAGGAAGCGGAAGCTTTACTGGAGCAGTTGAATGATGGTAATCCGGTGCTGGAGGTTGCTTTGGATGATAAAAGCGGTTTTACTGCAGGCGATGCAAGACAGGTCCTGCAGATTTTATTTGCCATGGATGCAGTACAGTCCGGGACAGAGACAGGCCTTCCGTTTCTGGAAGAGGCAAAGGATAAGAAGATTCTCTCAGGCGAGGAGTTTCAGACATTTTATGAATATCTGATCGACAGGACCGGTACCGATGCGGTACAGGTGGCAACGTTACTGGTATTGGATACGATCGAGGAGCAGGCGGAGGATGGTTCTCTTCTCTTTTCAATCGTTACCCAGGAACAGCGGTATGTGGTACAGGCATTTGATGAGAGCAGGCAGGAACTGTTACGGGAGCAGTTAAATGCTGCCGAGGATACGATAGTCCGGGTTTATGTATCCGGTGACCGGATATTTGATCATACCGGAGAGGGAAGAGAAGGCGTTACATTATCCAATGTGTGGATTGAAAGTTCCACTGAATCGGAATTGCGGGTATTTATGAATGGATATCATAAGGTATATCCTTGTCATCTGCAGGATTCGTCTGCTGATGAATCCGGAGATACCCGTTCGGCGGAACAAGGGAATACCAAAGTAGAGGCATCCCTGGCGGATATCCGGCTGGATGTGAATGGTGTGACGGATATTGTATTAAAATCAGATATTATTACTGCAAAGGTACTTGCAGTTCAGGAGGATCATGTTGAAGTGGAGGGTTACGGCAATCTGGGACTTTCTGAGCATTACCGGATTTATAAAATATACGGGGAGCTGGCGGTAGAGCCGACCTCTCAGATTCTGGTGGGCTATTCCACAACGAATTTTGTCGTGGCAAATGGTGTGATTGAGGCAGCTTTGATCACGGAACCGATCCGGGCGGATAAGATCCGGGTGGTGCTGGGAAACAGCGAGTATACTTCCCTGATCCATCCGGTGGTTACCCTGACGGCAGATTGCCCGTATACAGTTCAGTTTCATGATCAGACCCGGGTATTCGAAGCGGGAGAAGCATTGGAATTGACTGCTACCTGTGGTTATATGGCAGGAGGACGTATCATTGTCTCTCCAAATGAGGAGAATGGAAGAGTACAGGTGCTGTCTGTTACAAGGAATGGGGTAAACCCATCCTATCGTGGCAGTATTGAAGTGGCTCCTTATGGTGAGGAAGGGCTGACGATCGTGAATGAATTAAGTCTGGAAGAATATCTTTATACAGTAGTTCCAAGTGAAATGCCAACATCCTATGGACAGGAGGCGCTGCAGGTACAGGCAATTTGTGCCAGAGGTTATGCATATGCAAAAATGCAGGATGGATCTTATGCAAAATATGGAGCGCATCTGGATGACAGTACAATGACCCAGGTTTATAATGCAGTGGCGGAAAGTGATGATTCTATTCTGGCAGTTAAAGATACGTATGGTATGGTGCCGTTTTATGAGGGCAGGGTGATAGAAGCATTCTTCTTCTCTACCTCCTGCGGTACGACCTGTACCAATAGTGATGTATGGGATGGAGAACCTTTGCCATATCTGACAGATAAGCTGGAGCATGATGGGGATCCGGCTGTAGATTTTACAGATGAAATGACGTTTCAGGCTTTTATAAATGACAGTAGTGCATATAATACCTATGAGAAGGATTGTTCCCTGTATCGTTGGAATATTGAATTTACACCCGAGGAAATGAATGCAGCGATTGATTCTACACTGGCACAGCGGTATGAGACCAGTCCGGAACGGATTCTTACTTTACAGGCAGATGGTTCTTATATCAGTCAGCCGATCACTACAGTTGGTGAGGTGCAGGATATTTCGGTTACTGCCAGAGGAAAGAGTGGTATTGTGAAAGAGATTACAGTAACCGGTTCTGCGGCAACGATCAAGGTGAGCGGTCAGACCAATGCGAGAGCTCTGATGACACCGGTACAGGTTACGATTTACCGGCAGGATGGTTCCTCCTCAGTAGAATGGTCGTTGCTGCCCAGTCCATTTTATTATGTGATAAAAAACGAGGCAGGAAATTTCCAGATCGCGGGTGGTGGTTTTGGCCATGGTGTCGGCATGAGCCAGAATGGAACAAAAGCAATGACTGAACTGGGATACTCTGCAGAAGAAATTATCCAGCATTATTACACCGGTGCTGAGATCCTGAATATTTATCAGTAAGCAGGGAATAGGCTGGAACAGGGCAGCACCGGACAGGATGTGAGACAAAAAGGTTAGGGAGCGGTCCCATGACATTTTCAGGTGACAGGAATGTGAATCAAATGATACGATTTATTCAGGCATTTATTATTCAAATAAAGGAGGATCATGTATCCGCATATGCAGCACAGGCGGCGTTCTTTTTAATACTGTCTGCGTTCCCATTTGCAATTCTGATTCTGACGTTTGCCCGGTTTCTTCCATTCAGTCAGGAGGAGTTTATCATAGTCCTTAAGGATATCCTGCCGAATGAGATAGAGACGTGGATGCTGGGGATCTTAGAAGAGATGATCCGGAATTCCGGCAGTACACTGGTATCTTTTTCTATCATTGCTGCACTTTGGTCGGCGGCAAGGGGAATATTATCCATTAGCAACGGTTTGAATTCAGTGTTTCATACAGAAGAGTCCAGAAATTATTTCCTGCTGCGGAGCATTGCCACCATTCATACCCTGATCGTGGCGGTTGCCCTGGTAGTGTTGTTGATCGTATTCGTATTTGGTAATTCGTTGTACGAGATTATACTGAATAAGCTGCCCTTCATGAATGATATTGCGACCCTGATCCTTAGTGTACGGGTGGCTGTGGGATTTGTCCTGCTGTTTCTGATGTTCATCATCATGTACCGGGGATTGCCGAATCATAAGATATCTATGCGCCAGGCAGCACCGGGAGCGTTATTTTCAGCAGTTTCCTGGATCATTGCCTCTTTTGGATTTTCCATTTATGTGAATCATTACAGTAATTATTCCCGCATTTATGGCAGTCTGGCGGGAATTGCCATTGCCATGGTCTGGGTATATATGATGATGAATCTGGTGCTTTGGGGCGGAGAGCTGAATTCTTATATTATGGAGTTTTATCCGGAAAAGGTATCATCCAGGAAGAAGAAAAGAAGTACGGGAAAGTAGTTAGCTTTGTATTGAAGTTTGGAATGGGATTTGTTATAATCAGAATAACTAAAACCAGGGTATTTTTTTGTGGATTTTAACATAGAAAGGAAGAAATTGCGATGAATGAGATAGTTGTATCCAGTGAAAAAAGATTTAGTCGTGCAATTTTAGGTCTGAATAAGGCAGAAGTCTATGCATATTTGAATCAGATTAGCAGTGCATATGAGGAGCTGCAGTTACAGATTCAAGTTTTAAAAGAACAGAATAATACGTTGGCTGATTCGAACCGGGAGAATGCATTAAAGCTTTATAATCTGCAGAATGATATTACTGAGGCACAGAAGAAGACGGATCGCGCCAATGCAGAATGCGAGGCAGCGAAGAAGGAGTGCTCTGAGCTGAGAAGGGAGCTCCAGGCAGCGGAGAGGCGGATTGGCCAGCTCACAGATGCTTTGATCAAGGCAGGGGATGGATCGGCAGATATACTGCCGGAGGCTGAGCCGGAAGTGAAGCCTGCAGAGGACAATAAGGGCTTTACTCCGAAGCCGGTTTTTGAAGAGGATAAAAAATCCGGGGCATCTGGAACGGGTGGTATCAAGGATATCTTTGCAGAGCTTCGTCAAAAGGCCAGCAGTGCGAAAGAGACCGTGGATAGTGTGAAGAAAGAAGCATCAACGGTACAGACTGCAACAGAGGCTTCTGCAGATGGAACTCTGAATGCAGATGGAGAAGAGGTATATGCAGGTGAGGTGGAAGTAAAGGTTGATGAAAGCATGTTGATCGGCAATGACGATGATGATGACGAAGGTTTTACATTCTTATAAAATATTCGAATGATCCGGTTTGTTAGATTGTTATGGAAGAAACAGCATAGGAAGGTATGCTGTTTTTTCTATGTTTAAAATTGTGAATGGCAATCGGACTTTTTTTACATATAGTAATAAGTGAAGAATTCGGCGGATTGGAACAGTGGTATGGATGGAAATGGAATGAACGGAAATGGAATGAATGGAGTGCCATTTGGATGCAGAGAGGAGCTTGTAAGTAATGATTATGCGGACTATGTTATCTCTTATAATGGAAATGAAGAGGGACTGCGCTTCTTTTTTCAGGGAGAATGTCTGAGTATTCTGGATAATCAGCTTGCGATCCTTACGGTAGACCGGAATAATATTAATCTGATGACCGTGATCTCACAGTTATATTATATGGTGCCGAAGTGCTATGGCCTGATGGATACCACCAGTATGGAGGAGAGCGGTATTCTGCGGGCACAGAATCAGCCGGTATTGAATCTGAAGGGAAGTAATATACTGGTCGGTATTATTGATACCGGGGCATGTGTTTGCGTAGTGTCATAGGATGAGCCGTTCGGGAATAGGATATAAGGAAGAATGGGGAAAGAGGACTGAATATGGGAAAACCGGAGGAGGAAAGAGGAAAAGAAGAGCAGGGGTTCCGTGACGTTCAGCGGAATGACGGTGCTGAGATCCTGCAGGTTGGGGATTATACGGTACAGCTTAGCTTTCAGGAGGATACGGAGGAAACCATAGAAGACAGGATACTGGTACTGGCCAGGCGACTGTCACAGATTCTGATCGAGGAGAATATATAAGGGAAGGTTGGTGAAAGGAATGGGTATGTATCATGTTGCTGCCTATCTCCGGCTGAGCCGGGAGGACGGGGAGGCGGAGGGATGCCGGACAGAAAGCAACAGTATTCGATCGCAAAGAGAAATGCTTCTTTCTTATATCCGGAATCAGAAGGATATGAAGCTGTATGATATTTATGTGGATGACGGATGGAGTGGAGTTAATTTTCAAAGGCCCGGATTTGAACGGATGATGAGGGATATCAGAGAGGGACGGGTAAATTGTGTGATCGTGAAGGATCTGTCCAGATTCGGACGAGATTATATTGAAGCCGGAAGGTTGATCCAGAGAACCTTTCCGGCTTTTTCTGTGCGGTTTATTGCGCTTACGGATGATTTTGATTCCCTGACGGCAGATTACAATGCGGTCTCGATGGTACTGCCGGTAAAGAATTTCGTAAATGATTCATACAGCAGGGATATTTCTGTTAAAGTACGGAGCCATCAGCGGGTGAAGCGGGAACAGGGAGAATTTATCGGAGCATTTTGTGCATATGGTTATCAGAAAAGCAGATCAGACCGGCATGTACTGGTGCCGGATGCCTATGCCGCCAGTATTGTAAGATTGATATTTGCATGGAAGCTGGAGGGGTATAGCTGTAGCGGGATTGCGATCAGACTGCAGAAGCTGGGTGTATTATCCCCTATGGAGCATAAGCGGTGGAACGGGGAACATTTTCAGACCGGATTCATGACCGGGATACAGCCGGAGTGGTCGCCAGCGGCAGTCAAGCGGATTCTGGAAAATGAAATATACATTGGAACTATGGTGCAGGGAAGAGCGGAAAAGATTAATTACAAGATAAGGGAAAGCAGAAGAAAGCCAAAGGAGGAGTGGATCCGGGTAGAACATACGCATGAGGCGGTAATACCGGAGGAGGACTATAAACTGGTACAGACGCTGTTACAGACGGATTCCCGTACAGTAAAGGGAACGAAAAGGGTACATCGGTATGCTGGTATTCTGGTTTGCGGGGATTGTTTAAAACCGATGGTGCGACGGATAAACCGGTATAAGGATACAGAAATGGTACATTATATCTGTTCTACTCATAATCGTGGTGGAGACTGTGGCAGACATGATATACAGGAAACGGATCTGGATGAAGCGATCATGACAGGGCTT
Source organism: uncultured Lachnospiraceae bacterium (assembly GCA_910587045.1). Taxonomy (GTDB): domain Bacteria; phylum Bacillota; class Clostridia; order Lachnospirales; family Lachnospiraceae; genus CAG-632. The sequence goes on from CAJULG010000002.1 coordinate 188,404, forward strand.
CAGTCTCAGATCGCTGCAGGAATGGAGCAGGATCGGGTAATTGCCCGTCTGAAAAAAGCAGTAGAATCCGGCGAAGAGTTATGGAGCGGGGGACTGAGGGAGCATTACGGGCCCGGCAGTTTAATAGAAATATGGAAACGGGAAACGGAACGACTGGGGAGAGAGCGGGAACAGTATTCCGGCCTGCATTCATTTTTACAGGAGGATGTAACGAATCATGTGATATCGGAAGAGGAGTATCACTTTTTTTATGACATATATGAAAAGCAGTATAATGGTCTGGGAATGACACTTGAACGACAGAAGGCAATGCTTCCGTTGCTGATCCAGTCGGCAGCGCAGGCAGAGGAACGGTTAGAGCATATGAAGCGGGAACCGGGAATATGGACATTGGATCGTGTGACACTCCTGACGTTTATAAAACGGATCCGGATATATGAGGATCGAAGGATCTGTGTGGAGTTAAGGTGCAGGAAGGCAGGTGGTAAGTAAAGAAATGTTTTCAGCAGGAATTTATGCCCGGTTATCGGTTGACGGACAGGGCCGTAAGAATGAATCCATTGAAACACAGATCGAAATCGCCAGCGCTTACCTGGAACAGCAGGAGAATATTGTTTTGTATGACTGCTATACGGATATAGGGAGAAGCGGAACGGATTTTGATAGACCGGGCTTCCAGCGGCTGATGCAGGATGTACGTCTGCGGCGGGTGAATTGTATTATTGTAAAGGATCTGTCCCGGTTTGGAAGAAATCATATTGAAACCGGGAATTTTCTTGAAAAGATATTTCCCTTTCTCGGGGTGCGCTTTGTTGCAGTGGCAGATCGTCTTGATACCTGGTATAGCAGTACAGGAGATGTATCCATGGGGATTCATCTTAAGAATCTGATGAATGAAATGTATGCACGGGATATCGGGCTGAAAGTACACTCCAGCAAGCAGGTAAGACGGAAGGAGGGGAGCTATACCGGCGGGGTTCCGCCTTACGGATACAGTGCGGAAAGAAAAGCGGGAAAACGGTATCTGATTCCGGAGGCAATGACGGCCGATGTTGTGAAAAGTATATATGAACAGTTTCGGAAAGGCAGAAGTGTGAAGGAGATCAGACGCTGGCTATATGAGGAGAGAATCCATAGTCCCAGGGACTACAGGATTTATGGTCAGGTTTACAGCCAGCGGAAAGGGGATCTGCGGGAATGGCCCGCTGCAACCATCCGGTCATTACTGAAGAATCCGGTTTACATACCCATACTGGATCAAGGGGTATTTGACGAAACGATTTCCCGTTTTGGAAAGGGGAAAGCGGATCGTGCGTGTGCAAGAGAGAATCCTAAGGACTCAGACAGACAGGTGGCAGAGATTCAGGAGTTTTTCGGACCAATCCTGTTCTGTGGGGATTGCGGAAGAAAATTAAGCAGGACCTCCACCGTGCGGGAGACTGTCCGGGAAAAACCGGAGAGGCGTTACTATTATTCCTGTCCCGCATCCTATCGGATTGATGCATTCCGATGTGAAAAAAAAAGTATATCCGGAAATACGCTTATCTTTGTTTTGCTTTCAGTGATTCAACAGGTGCTTTTCTCATCCGGTTTTTCAGCCTGTAGTCTGGCAGCATTGATGCAGGGGGAGATGCTGGATAGAAGAAGGGAGGCGGAGGAACAGTTATGCGGGATTGAACGGAGTCTGGATGGAATCCGGATAAAGAGCAGTCAGTGGTACGCAGGGTACCGTCTGGGTAAAATGAGTCGGGAATGTTATATGAAACGGTGGCAGGAAGAGGATTCCCGGATCAGGGAATTGCAAAACAGACAGGAAGGTATAAAGCGACGATTGGGGAAAATGGCTATGGCAATGGAGGATTGGATGGCATTTTTGCAGATTTGTGATACTGACATTTTCTGTGGAGGTGAAGAGGGCTGGAGAACAATGACGGAAAAGCAGAAGCTGCTGTTACGGGAGACAGTCGGCAGTATGATCGGGAGAATAGAGGTTTATTCCGGTCAATATCTGAAGGTAAGCGTTCGGTTTCGGAAAGGAGAAGAGAATTAATATGGTAACACAATACCGGATCGCGCTTTATATGCGTTTGTCAAAGGAGGAGGCTCAGGAGAAGAAGGAGAGTGACAGCATCGTTACCCAGCGGATGCTGTTAAGAAGATATGTAAATGAGAACTTTGGTGAGGAATCAGAACGGGTTGCGGTGATAGAGTATATTGATATGTAATTTATGAAATGGATACAAAAATGAATAATGACAAGCCGGAAGCACATAAGATTTTATTGAAACAGCAGAGCGGTGCATGGATATGGACAGTGAAGAATTCGAAGCAGAGCTTCTATATCGGGTATCCCTGTCGGTTGTGAGGGGGATGCGGGAGCAGGGGCTTTTGACGGAAACGGAATATCATCAGTTGGATACCCTCCTGCTGAAACAATGTCATCCGGTAATTGGAACGCTGCTTGCAGGGAAACCATTGGAATAGCATGTGTTCTCAGTGATAAATTTTATTCAGGCAGGATGGGAAGAATGGGAGAAATCAGACGAATGGAACCGGAAGGGACCGTTGTTACAACAGGATCAGGAAAAAAGCGGGTAGCTGCCTATGTACGAGTATCCAGGAATACGGAGCGGCTGGTACACTCCTTTTCTGCGCAGATCGATCATTACCGTAAACGGATCGCAGACAATCCCGGATGGGAATATGCCGGAATTTATGCAGATCGGGGGATCAGCGGAACGAAGATCCGGAAGCGTGAGGGTCTGCAACAGCTTCTTGCAGACTGTGAGAGTGGAAGAATCGATATCATTTTGACAAAGTCCATTTCCCGGTTTGCCAGAAATACAGTTGACCTGTTACGGGTGGTCCGGTACCTGAAGGAGCTCGGGACAGAGGTATATTTTGAAAAGGAAGGGATTTCTTCTATGAGTGGAGAGGGAGAACTGATGCTATCGATCCTTGGATCGTTTGCACAGGAAGAGATCCGTTCCATATCTGAAAATATTCAATGGGGTATCCGTAAGGCTTATGGACAGGGAAGGGAAGGAGTACGGAATTCTCATGTATTTGGATATCAGTACGATGGAAGCGGTTATGTTGTAGTGCCGGAGGAGGCAATGCTTGTACGACAGATATTTGATGAATATATTGCTGGTATCCCCCTGCGGAGTATTGCCGGACATTGTAATATTTCATACAGCCGGATCCGGTATATGGTGCGAAATGAAATATATTGTGGAGATCGGAGATTTCAGAAGGTTTTTGTAGAGGATCCCGTTCAGCAGAAAAAAGTACGGAATGAGGGACAACTGCCTCAATATTATCTCAGAAACTGCCATGAGGCTATCATTGACCGGTCGGTCTTTTTGATGGCACAGCAGGAAGCAGAACGAAGGGCAGGACAACACGGTTGTTGCAGTTGTTTTACAGGAAGACTCCTGTGTGGCATCTGCGGAGATCGCTATACGCGAAAAAAGTGCGTGACTGCGGATAAGTGCTATGTATATTGGATCTGTCATTCAAAAAAGGAGGCTGGAAAGACCTGTAAGAGTGTTAATCTTAAGGAAGACATATTGATCCGGATTTCTTCAGAGATGCTGGCAGACCGGGATATGGCTGGAAAGGAAGCGGATAAATGGAAAACGACGGTTCCTTCTGCAAATATGCAGGAAATTGACAAAGAGGAATTTAAAAAACGGGTTCGGCAGATCATTGTATCCGGGGATGGCAGTCTGGAATTTTATTTTTATGGAGGGAGACGGCGGGATTGGAAAAACGGGTAATTACAATACCGGCAACCAGGATAAAGGATACCGGCTGGTTGGCAGAGGAACTGGTAAGGCGCAGGGTTGCTGCCTATGCACGGGTATCCACCAATCATGAGGAGCAGCGAAACAGCTATGAAGCACAGGTGAATTATTATACAGATTATATCCGGGGACGGGATGATTGGGAATTTGTAGCAGTTTATGCGGATGAGGGAATTACTGGCTGTAACACGAAGAACCGGAAGGGATTCCGACATATGATGGAAGATGCCCTTGAGGGAAGTATTGATCTGATCATTACGAAAAGTGTTTCCCGATTTGCCAGAAATACCGTAGACTCTCTGACTGCTATCCGGAGATTAAAGGAAGCAGGGGTAGAGTGTTATTTTGAAAAAGAGAATATATGGACCTTTGATGGGAAGGGAGAACTTTTGCTTACGATCATGTCATCTCTGGCACAGGAGGAAAGTCGTTCCATTTCGGAAAATTGTACATGGGGACAACGAAAGCGGTTTGCAGATGGCAAGGTTACGGTTCCATTCAGCCGTTTTCTGGGTTATGATCGTGGCGCAGACGGAAATCTGGTACTGAATGAAGCGCAGGCCGGGATTGTCCGCCGGATATTCGGAGCATTTTTACAGGGGAAGTCACCGTATGCGATCGCTGGATGGCTGACGGGAGAAGGCGTTCCGACACCGGGAGGAAAAGCAGTATGGTCCCAGAGTACAGTCAGAAGTATTCTGACGAATGAAAAGTACAAGGGGGATGCATTGCTGCAAAAGGTATATACCGTGGATTTTTTGTCAAAAAAGAAGAAAAAGAATCACGGAGAGATTCCACAGTATTATGTAGAGGGAAATCACGTTCCAATAATCCCGCCTTCCGTGTTTGACCGGGTGCAGGATATGATAATGACACGAAGTTCCGGGAAAAACCGGAATAGCTGTGCAGGGATATTTTCCGGAAGGATAAAATGTGGAAGCTGTGGAAGCTGGTATGGCCCAAAGGTGTGGCATTCTACAGATGCTTACCGCAAGACGGTCTGGCAGTGTAATCATCGATATGATGGTGAAAGAAGGTGCAGTACGTCTCACCTGGAGGAAACAAGGATTAAGTCTTCCTTTGTCAATGCAGTCAATGTCCTGATCAAAGAAAAGGGATGGGAACAGAAGATATATGAAATTCTCAGCAATGCAGGAATTGATTGCGTTATGGAGGATCAGAAACAGATATATTCTGTTTTCCATGAAGAAGACTGGTATAGTCTTGTAGCAAGTGCTACTGTTTTGGGCAGGAAAAGTATCCGGTTTGTGTTTAAGGATGGAACAGAGATCGGATGCAGGGATGTTGAAATAGAGGATTCAAACCGTCGTTGTCCGGTTTGAATTGATAATTAAAATTATTTTGTGTATAATAGGTCAATAAATGGGTATGGAATTGATAAAATAGCCAGAAAATACTGATCTGATCGTAAAGGAGAGAAAAGCATGAAGAAAGTTATGATGATATTATTCGCAGTTATGATGATGGTTACAATGTATGGGTGTGGCAGTACTCCTGATGCGTCGGAGGAAAATCCGGGAAGTGAGGAATCTCAGTATAAGGATTCCCTGGAGGTGCTGAATCAGGTATTCGATTCTTATGAAGAGGGTGACCGGTTTGCTGTCTATGGAGGAAACCAGGAAAATGCGGTTATGGATGCGCCTGGTATGTTTGATATCAGTAAAGCAGAGGAATTAGAAATGGTTCTGGGACTTCCGCAGGATCAGAGCACTAATATTGAGGATGCTGCTTCCATGGTGCATATGATGAATGGAAATACCTTTACCGGTGCTGCATATCGTCTGAAGGACAATGTGGATGTGAATGCCTTTGCGGATTCTGTGAAAGCCTGCATTCAGGATAAGCAGTGGATCTGTGGTCAGCCGGATACGCTTATCATTCTTCAGGCGGACGACCGATATGTGATCACTGCTTACGGGGAGGCCGGAATCATAGAAATTTTTAAAAATAATGTATTGTCCTCTTTGAATGGTGCAAAGGTAGTTACGGAAGCCCCGATCGCATAATGCTGTTTTCAAGTATCACATTTTTATATTACTTTTTGCCATTGACGGTTGCATTTTATTTTCTGGTTCCCCGGCGATTAAAGAATGTAGTTCTGCTTTTTGCCAGTCTGGTTTTTTATGGATGGGGAGAACCAAAGTATACCCGTCTGTTAGGTCTTACTGTGGTGCTGGGATATGGATTTGGTCTGTTAGTGGAAAGGTACAGAAATAAGCGGGCCGGAAGAATACTTTGCATTACTTCGGTTGTGGTTACGCTTTCTTTTTTGGTGTATTTTAAATATGCAGATTTTTTTCTGTCGAATATTCATGCTGTAACAGGATGGAATATTGCTCTTTTGCGCCTTACTCTGCCGATCGGTATCAGCTTTTATACATTTCAGATCATAAGTTATACCATTGATGTATATCGGGGAGAGACTGCACAGAGAAGTCTGATCGACCTGGCGGCATATGTGACCATGTTTCCACAGTTGATCGCAGGACCGATCGTACGATATTCAGATATTGCAGATCAGCTCAGCGCCAGACAGCATTCCTGGCATGGAGCAGCGGAGGGGATACGTCGCTTTGTAATCGGTCTGGCCAAGAAGATATTGCTGGCTGATCAGTTGGGAGAGCTATGCAGTGTATTCCGTGCGTCCGATGAGAAATCGGTGTTGTTTTACTGGATGTATGCATGTGCCTTTACTCTGCAGATTTATTTTGATTTTTCCGGTTATAGTGATATGGCGATTGGAATTGGCGGAGTGTTTGGATTTCGTATTCCGGAGAATTTTAATTATCCTTATATTTCGAAAACTATAACGGAATTCTGGCGGCGATGGCACATCTCACTGGGGACATGGTTTCGGGATTATGTTTATATTCCATTGGGAGGGAATCGGAAAGGACGGTGGCGCCAGCTCTTTAATATTCTGGTGGTCTGGCTGCTTACCGGATTCTGGCATGGGGCAGCGTGGAACTTTATCCTATGGGGGCTGCTTTTTGCAGTATTGCTGACGGTAGAGAAACTCTGGCTGCTGCGGAAACTGGAAAAGAGCAGGATCGTGTCCCGTATCTATACGTTACTTTTCGTGCTATTCGGTTTTGTGATATTTAATGCAGAGAATGTTGGACAGGCAGTTTCAGATCTGGGAGGAATGATCGGTGTTGGCGGGCTTCCCCTGATCTCAGATGAGACACTGTATAATCTGCGAAGCTTTGGAATCGTTCTTCTGGCTGGTGGGATCGGTGCTACACCTGTGGTTCGCAATTTAGCCGGGAAAGTATCGGAACATCCGGCGGGAGACAGGATATTAGAATTCGTGGAGCCAGTCGGACTGGCGGTGCTGATGCTGGTCATGACTGCATATCTGGTAGACGGCTCCTTTCAGGCATTTTTATATTTTCGATTTTAGGAGGGATATGCCGGATGAATATAAAGAGAAGAGAGCTGGTGCTTTGCATTACCTTCATATTGTTGTTTGCAGGAGGCTTTTTTTCCTGTGTGCTTATACAGGGACCGGAGTACTCCGACAGTGAACGACGGTTGCTTGCTCCAATGCCGGAGTTTTCTAAAGAAAACGTAAAAAGCGGCCGGTTTATGACTGATTTTGAAACATATGCAGTGGATGCATTTCCCTTCCGGGATACCTTTCGAACGGTAAAATCCCTGACGGCCCGAAATGTGTTCGCAAGGCAGGATAATAACGGGATATATGTAACAGATGGGTATATTTCTGCCCTGGAATATCCGATGAATGAAGCTTCCATTCATCGGAGTGTGGAACGGTTTCGATCTGTTTGTGAGAAATATCTGACGGATGAAAATAAAGTATATCTTTCTGTGATCCCGGATAAAAACTGCTTTATAGCATCCGAGAGCGGCCATCTGTCCATGGACTATGCAGTTATTGAGCAACTGATTGCAGAGGAAGCCGATTTTGCTGTATATGTTCCGATATCCGATTTACTGGATCGGGAGGATTATTATAAGACAGATACACATTGGCGACAGGAAAGGATTATGGATGTAGCAGAACGACTGGCGCGGGCAATGGAGACAGAACTTTTACAGGACTATGAGATTCATACGCTGGAGCGGGAATTCTATGGTGTATATCATGGTCAGGCGGCATTACCGCTTCCGCCGGATCAACTGCAATACCTGACTGGAACTGCCATTGACAGTTGCACTGTATATGACTGGCAGAATGAAAGAGAAATGCCGGTATATGATATGGAAAAAGCAGCAGGACGGGATCCATATGAAATATTTCTTTCCGGTTCCCTGCCGCTCCTTACCATAACGAATCCCCGGGCACTGACGGATCGATCGCTGATCATTTTCCGGGATTCCTTTGGTTCCAGTATTGCGCCCCTGCTGGCCAGTGGATATTCGCAGATTATCCTGGTCGATATCCGTTATATCCATCCGGATCATTTAGGAGCATTTATTGATTTTGAAGGCAGTGATGTGCTGTTTTTATATAGTACCCTTGTATTAAATCACAGCGATACGCTCCGGTAATGCTGCGGGAAGAGATCAGAAATTGTATCAAAGACGGTGTTTATATAGATGATGGTTACACAGGAACAAATTTTGATCGTCCCGGTATCCGGCAGTTGCTGGAAGCAGTGAAGGACGCCAGGCTGAACTGCATAATCGTAAAGGATTTTTCCAGATTTGCACGGGACTATATTGAACTGGGATCTTATATTGAGCAGATATTCCCGTTTATGGGGATTCGTTTTATCTCTGTAAATGATCATTATGACAGTGTGCGTACTATGGAGCAGACAGACGGGCTGGATATTAATTTCAGAAACCTGTTATATGATCTGTACAGTAAGGATCTGTCTCAAAAGGTCAGGACTTCGCTTTCGGTAAGAAAGGCAGAGGAAGGGTATGTTAGTGCCAATGCTCCTTTTGGTTACAGAAAGGCACCGGAAGATCGGCATATGCTCCTGATCGAACCGGAGGAGGCGGAGATCGTGAGATATATCTTTGCGCTTGCCGGAGAAGGAATGACATCTGTTCAGATCGCAAAAAGGTTAAATGCGGAAATGGTCAGAACTCCTCTTGCAATTCGACTGGAACGGGGTGAAACGACAAGGAAGCCCAAAGGAGGGATATTCTTATGGAATGCCTCCTTTATCTGTCAGATTCTCAGGAATCCTGTTTATATCGGTGACATTCAGTATGGCAAGTATGAGCGGGAGGCTGTAGGAGGCAGGAATCGCCTGAAGCCCCATGGAGAATGGAAGGTAATGCCCGATCACCATGCAGCATTGGTGGATCGGCGGTTGTTTGAAGAAGTCTGTAATGGCAGGGCAGATTTTTCTAACGGAAGACACACAGGCGGAGTGCATCGTCATCTGCTGACGGGCGTGCTGGTATGTGACGGATGTAAAAGGAATCTAAGATATCATTCCGGTTTCAGACCATATTTCTATTGCTGTCAGAGCCGTCAGGGGGGAACCGGGGACTGTGTGCAACGGGTCGGGTCTGACGAAATGAAGGCGGGCGTGCTGCTTTGTCTGGAAAAACATCTGAGAGAAAGGGATAAGTGGAATTCCTGCATCCAGGAGTATAAAGAGGAAATCGAGGAACAGCGACGGGAGAAGCAGACAGAACGGAATCGACTGGAAAAGGAGTGGTTCAGGCGGCGACAGGAGCATATTCGGAACTACCAAAGGTATAAAGAAGGAAGGACAGAGACATTTCTATCTCAGACAGAACAGATACGCTCATTGGAAGCAGATTTTACAAAAGCGGAGGAAGCGGTGTATTGTCTGGATCAACGGTTGGCTGAACTGAATATGCTTGCCGGCTTGCAAGAAGGGGAGGAAGAGCAGGGCGGGAGGGAATTAACGGGGGAATTGCGGCACCTTCTGTTAGCAAAGGCGTTTCACCGTTATATCCGGCATGTTTACGTATTGAATGAAAGGGATTTCCGGATAGAATGGATTTCTGAACCGGATGTTTTGCATTTACCGGACAGGAGAGGGGATTGATTATCAAAATCCGCTGTTTCGCAATGCAGATGGTACTACGCGGATCAAGGCGATCTGGGATCAGAGTATTCAGACCGGAATGCCGCCGGAGAATATCAGTTATGGGACGGAATATACAGAAGAAGTCATCAACCAGGCATTAAAGCTGGAGGATCCTCTGACTCTTGTGCCATCTACGGATACAAATGGACATGGAACCTTTGCAGCGGGTATTATCGCAGGAGGACTCGACGAACAGCAAAGCTTCACCGGTGCAGCTCCAATGGCGGATATCATTGTGGTTAAACTGAAACAGGCAAAGCAGTATCTGAAGGATTTCTATTTTATTGATTCTGACGAAGTGTTTCAGGAAACGGATGTGATGATGGCGCTCTATTATTTGAAACGGCAGGCGTTGAGGCGGAATCAGCCGATTTCAATTTATATGGGTCTGGGCACCAACAGCGGTGACCACGGGGGCTATGGGGCCTTGAATCAATATATGGATCGGATCAATGATTCTGTGGGTGCGGTAATATCCGTCCCGGTGGGAAATGAAGGAAATGCCCGGCATCATTATTCTGGTGTGGTAGATGATATCCAGGAGTATCAGACGGTAGAAGTGAATGTAGGAGCCAATGAGCCGGGGTTTATTATGGAACTCTGGGGAGAGGCACCGAATCTTTATGCCATCGGACTGGAAACTCCTTATGGAGAAGTGGTGGAACAGGTTCCGCCCCGGTTTCAGACCACACAGAGGCTGAATTTCTTTCTGGAGAAGACGATCATAGAGGTTGCTTATGTACTGGTGGAGAATCTGTCAGGCAAGCAGATGATCTTTTTGCGGATTCAGGATCCTACTGAGGGAATCTGGCGGTTTCGGATTTATGGTACCGGAACGATACAGAATGCTTTTAATATCTGGCTGCCGATCCGGGGGTTTGTATCGGATAACACATATTTTCTAAGTCCGGACCCGGGGACAACTCTGACAGAGCCTGCTACAGCTGGAAGTCCCATTTGCGCCACTGCCTATAATCATTTAACAAATAGTCTGTACTTTGAAGCCGGACGGGGCTATACTAGTGAAGGAGGGATTAAGCCGGATCTGGCAGCACCGGGGGTGAATGTATACGGACCGGCGATTGCCACTGCACCGGGGCAGCCCTATGGTTATACCAGAAGGAGCGGAACCAGTATTGCAGCGGCACATACGGCAGGTGCAGCAGCACTTCTGCTGGAATGGGCGGAATCCCGGATCAATATAAACCGAATGAACGGTATACAGGCAAAGCGGTATCTGATACGGGGTGCAGATCGAAATCCGGAGCTGAATTATCCCAATCCATTGTGGGGATTTGGTACATTGAATCTGTATGGAACCTTTGAAAAATTGCAGCAGCAGTGATTGCAGCAGGATGATTTTCATAACGATTTATACTGTTTTGACCGGGTGTAACGGAAGACAGAGAAAAGGCAGGAGGAACAGCGGATGAGAAAGCGGATCATACAATACAGGAAACAGATCGATGAGCGATTGGCGAATCCGCCGGAAGGAATTGATTATGAAGAGGAGCAGAGGAAGCATTTGATCCAGATACAGTTCTTTATGCATGAACGACTCGTCCATGAGATCATTATGGTACTTTTTGCACTGGTCACAGTCATTGTGTTTCTTGCCGCTGTAATGACGGAGCAGCCGATCTTTATGATCCTGCTGGCAGCTTTGCTGGTACTTCTGGTTCCATATATTTTGCATTATTTTGTATTAGAGAACGGAGTACAATATATGTATGGACAGTATGATGAGATGGAGATTAGAAAGCAGAGAGCAGAAACAGAAAAAGGGAAATAGGATTTTTGGAAATAATCATGTCCCGTTTCCCTTTCCTGTACCGGATCATTACTGATCGTTACCGGCTCATGCTGGTTCTGCCAGTATGGTTATTTGAGGAACGACTGGAGTTGCTGTTCTCTGTGCTTCCAGACGTATTCTCTTCCGTAGAGGAAGAGGAATTGCCATTGGTGCCATTGGTGACGTCATTGACCATGCTGCCGGCATCATCCGTTACATCCCGGATGACATCTCCTGCACCATGAGCAGCATCATTGACTGCATTACCAGCATCATCAACGATATTGCCAACATCATTACCAACATTATCCACTGCATTGCCAACATCGTCTGATACGTTGTTCTGGCTTGTATTGTTATTGGCATTCTTGCGGCCACAACCAGTAAAGGCAAATGTTAGTAATGTAGCACACCCGCACAAAATCATGATTTTTTTAATTCGTTTCATAATCTGACTCCTTTGCGAATTTTCATTTCTGGAAATTTCTTTCCATATGACAAGGAGGAATACCAAGCAGTATATCCATGTCAGTATCTTTAGTATTGCCAGAATATTTAAAATTATGGGGGAAAAATTAGGTAGAAGGAAATTGCCGTCCCGTATGGTCTATCGTGTAATCTGTGGTATATACCAGATTGGAAATGGTTTCAAACTGATAACCTGCCTGCTCGAGCTGAGTCAGTAATTCGTCTAATGCATCTCTGGTATATGTAGCGCCATTATGGAGCAGAATGATCGCACCGTTTCCCAGATCCGGATCCTGCATAACCGTCTGAATGATACTGTCTACCCCATAATCCTTCCAGTCTACGGAATCCACATTCTGATTAATGCTGGAATAACCGCAGCGTTTTGCCACGGCGACGACGGAATCACTCCAGTCACTGTAAGGGGCGCGGAATGCAGTCATATTTACGCCGGTAAGTGCGTTCACCCGCTGGTGACATTCCATGATCTCGGTCATCATCGCCTCCTCGCTTAACTGAGGCATATGCTTGTGATTGGTTCCGTGGTTGGCAAGCTCATGCCCGGCGGCATGGATAGACTGGATCGCATCCGGGTATTTATCTACCCAGTCTCCGGATACGAAGAAGGTAGCCTTAGCCTGATGGGCGGAGAGGATGGCAAGAATATCCGCCAGATCCTCATCTCCCCAGGCGGCGTCAAAGGTCAGGGCGATCATCGGCTGATCCGTTTCTACACTGTAAATCGGCAGTTCATTGCGAAGAGGGGTGGAAAGCGCAGGCGCAGCGTTTGGTGCGGCTGACGTTCCGGAAATCTGATTTTTGGCATAAACGGAAGTATACAGACAGACTGCTGCCAGCAGAACCACAGACAGGGTACGCATATATGTGGTATTGATCTCCTGGCTGAGAGTAATAAGGGGAGATTTTAATTTTTTAAATAAATTCATGAGCGGACATCCGACATTTATTGATGTTAGTTTATGAAGAGAGGGATTATTTTATTCCCCGTTCAGTCCCTCTGAAATTCGAATAGACTGATAACGTTCCGCATATTCCTTCGCAGACAGATTACTGATATAGTTCTGGATAAAATTCTTTTTATATCCTTTCTTTTTTAAAATATCAGCAGCTTTATTGTAGGCAATGGCCGCGTCCTCTTCTGTAGAGTATCTTCCTATAATATGTTTTCCTTTTACATGAATGGAAGCGGTATAGACGGTTTTACCCTGGTGTTGTTCTTCCGTTACGCCCATATAATGATTTAGTATTTTGATATTTTCATAACGGTAGTCCCGGTTGTCGCCATTTGCAAAAATGTAATCTCTGCCGGCTACTGAAAACTGATGTATTCCATATCTGGACAGGATTCCGTACTGGCTTCCATAGTGGCAGACGAACAGGTAACCGCCTTTTTGCTGAATGGTGTGGGAGGAGTAGAAGAACAGGTCATCTTTATCAAATTTTAATGCGTGATCCGGTCTTAAATAGTATAGAAAATAGTCGGAATACAGATAAATAGGGGTTTTAATATAGATGCCATTATTTCGAAGATTTACCAGGATAACAAATTTTGTAAATGAAAGTGCAGAATGATCCGGGTAATCCGGAATGGAACAGCGGGAGCCATTTAAAATATGATAGGCTTCCATATAAGCGCGCGTGCCTTCCTCCGGTATCGTGTAGCTGCCAAGACTGATGTGCTTTCCGTTATAGGTAATGGAGGCACGATAGTAAAGGCTGCCATCCTTTCGGTATGCTTTTGTGATTCCTGTTTTTTCTGCCATAGTTTTGCTCCTGCTTCCTGACTTTGGGCGGTGCCCCAGGGATCATATATGATTAATAGCATTGTATTGCATAGAAAGGAAAAGAGCAAGTGAAAATAATAATGGAGGAAGATAAGAAAGCGGAACGGATATAATACGAAAAAACGGTCAGATAATTTCGAAAGAAAGGAAAAAAGAACGCAATAATTGTCAGAAAATCAACATAAAAAACATTAAATTACATAGACCTTTTTTAGAAAAAGATGTATAATGTGTTTATAGATATCAGTCATTATTGAGAAAGGAACAGAATAAAATATGAAGTGAGACTGTAAAAGGAGGAATGCATATGGGAATTCAGGAACCGGAATTCGAACTACATGAAATACAGCAGTATTTTGAGCGGGAAATACGTCATGTACGGATAATCAGTGATTTGGAACTCAGTGAGGATGAATATAGACGCCTTGGCATTAAGCTTAAATCCCTGTTTGCATTCGCCAATAACAGTAATTTCGCAGATGATTTTATGCTCTGTCTGGTAATATACTGGACCTATAATCATATTTACCGGGATGAACGAAACAGGAAGCTGAACAGTGAACTGATTCATTCCTTCCAGGAAATGTCACAATATACGCAGCGGCATTATTTAAATATGTTTCTGGAGTGCTTTCATGATTTTGGCCTGAACAGCTATCAGATTGCGAGTGGCAGTGTAGTAAAGGACTGCGAGCTGCTTTCTGCCAGGCATGCAGGGATCCCGTATGATGAGCAGATGATCGTATTGGAACTGGCAAGTCAGTATCTGCCCTTTAAGCCGGATGCGATCCTGGACACAGTTCAGTCATTGCTCCCGGGGAAAACAAGGCGTATTATTAATTTTATGGATCGGCAGATGCAGTGTGAGGTCGTGGAGGAATTGCAGAAGCTGCTGATCTCACTCGAGACGACAGATGTAACACAGGAAGGATTGTTGCAGGCATTTCCGGCACTTTCCCGTCACTTGATCATGAATGCTGTCCAATGGCATGAGAATCAGAGATTAAAAATATTAGTAGTTGAATTCTGATATAGTGATAAACAGATCGGCACCCCTGCAGAATACAGAGGTGTCGATCTGTTTTAAATGTTCATTAATCATTGAGTCGGACGATAAGCCGGGTTATGTCGTTGGGTGATCATCTATCTAGGCCGGCTGTTGCCAGCCGGCTCCAGCGACCTACCCGAAAGCACAGCGGGCAACTGTATCGCTTTCTGTTCGGTCTTGCTTCGAGTGGAGTTTACAGAGCCTTGCCTGTTACCAGACAAGCGGTGAGCTCTTACCTCGCCGTTCCACCCTTACCGATGGATAACTGGTAAGTGATAAGGGATCC
>CAJULG010000002.1:203776-229560 GCA_910587045.1 uncultured Lachnospiraceae bacterium
TCCCACTCCGTGGGTCCCTCCTTACCAGGGGTAAGTGATAAGGGATCCTCCCACTCCGTGGGTCCCTCCTTACCAGGGGTAAGTGATAAGGGATCCTCCCACTTCGTGGGTCCCTCCTTACCACAATCGGCGGTTTATTTCTGTTGCACTGGTCTGGGAGTCGCCTCCACCGGATGTTATCCGGCACCCTGCCCTGTGAAGCCCGGACTTTCCTCACCTGCGGCCTTTCGGCACCTGCAGCCGCGATCACCTGTCCGACTCATCCGAAATTGTAACATTCCTGACCTGGTTTGTAAAGACAGGAGCGGGCTGTTAAAATATTATGATTACAAATGGCAGGAGTTTTTTGCCTGTCGACATATTATACAAGAAAACTACAAGATATTGTGGTTCCCTTGTGCAGAATGACTGGCGTTTTAAACAAAAATTTCCCAATCCTATGTTTAAAAAGGCGAAAAAACTTTATTTTGCTTGACCTTTTCTTGATTTCAGAATATAATGGCAACACGGATGTAACAATTATGTAACATTTCGAAACAAGTCAGTAATACTTGAAAGGAAATCTGAAATGGAAAAGCAACTGGAACAATTAATGGATAACGTAAAAGCATATTGTAAGCGGATTTTGATGTTAGTCGTTTCTGCTTCCTTTGCTTGTGCTGCGTTAATCACTGCGAATGGGGAAGCTGCTAAGAATGTTCTGCCTTTCAAACAGGTGGCATTAAGTGAATGTACACAGGAAGATCAGAATTATGTATTTGGAGATATTAAGCATGATGATTATCATATGATCCAGAATCATCTGCTGGTTGAGGAAGCACTGCTTGCAGCAGCATCGGTTGAGCCGGAGGTTGCAGGCGTAGAGGAGAAGACAACAGATGTTGTAGCTCAGAGCAATCAGATAAACGGAGTGACTGTATCACCAGTCTATGCGGATCCGTCCATGAATGGTTATGAATGTCTGGGAACGTTCCTGACAACCGGTTATTGTGCATGTATAAAATGCTGTGGCAAGACCAATGGTGTGACCGCCTGTGGTGTCATTGCAACGGCAAACCATACCATCGCCGCAGATACCAGTGTGCTGCCATTTGGTACACAGGTGGTGATCAATGGAAAAGTATATACAGTAGAAGATCGGGGCGGTGCAATCCGGGGAAATCGGATTGACATCTACTTTGCAAGCCACCAGGAGGCTTTAAATTATGGCAAGCGTTATGTAAAAGTATACCGCTATGTAGGAACCAGTGAGAATGCATCCTCTGTTGTCGTGGAAACGATGTCACAGACACCGGATATTGAAACCACGACTACAACGGAGTCTGGTTCCGGAATGGAGCCGGTAACAGAGGCAGATACTTCAAGTGCTACAGAGAATACCGAGAATTCACAGGCTTCCACGAATACAGCAACGGAGGAACCGAATACTTCCTTTGATCGGACAACGGAAGAAACCGGCTCTGCCAGCACGATGGAAGGGAATCCATAACAGAAAATTATAAATATATGAAAGAAACACCTCAAACTGGGACAGATTAACAACTGGTTTTGAGGTGTTTTTCATTGTGCAGGATATGGTTTTGTGATAGAATGAATGAGAACAGCGGGTTATTCCGATAACACGGTGTCTGGATTTCTGCAGTTGCAGATTTCTGTTATTTTGATATGTGACTATAACTGGAGGTTACGTTGTGATTTATCCAAAGGAAGAATTCGGTTCTGCGTATCAGATACCGTATGAAGTATTTTATGACAAAGGATATCGAGCCATAATATTTGATATTGATAATACACTGGTACCCCATGGTGCACCGGCTGATGAGCGGGCGAGAAAGCTGTGTAAAAATCTGAAGGAAATGGGATTTCAGATCTGTTTCCTGTCCAATAATAATACGAAACGGGTAGCTCCCTTTGCAGAGGCGTTGGATGCAAAATTTATTTGTAATGCGGGAAAGCCATTCCGAAGGGGATATGAGAGAGCTGGTGATATTCTACAGGTAGACCGGGAGAAGATCTTATTTATCGGAGATCAGGTTCTGACAGATATTATCGGGGCGAACCGGATGGGATATTATAGTATTCTGGTAGGGCCGGTGAGCCGGATGGAAGGTTTTTTGATCGTTGCGAAGCGTTTGCTGGAACGTGCCAGTATCTTTTTTTACCGCAGGAGCCGGCATTACAAGGGAAACCGCCCCGACCGGAGCGGATATGAAAGGAATATCCCGGAGAATTACCGGTAATGGCACAATAAAAAGGAGTATAAGCATTTAGGAACTATGAGACAGCAGACAAATGGAAATACCAGATTACTGGGCTTAATAGGGAATCCGGTTTCTCATACCCTTTCACCGGTGATACATAATACATTAAGTGAATTGCGGGGGCTGAATCAGCTCTATGTACCGTTTCAGGTTAGTGCAGAGGAGCTGGAACGGGCGGTTCAGGGAGCATATGCACTGAATATTCTGGGACTGAATGTAACGGTACCACATAAGAATCAGATTCTGAACTATGTAGTCGGTCTTGATCCGGCAGCAGCAGCCATTGGAGCGGTGAATACCCTGGTGCGGACACCAGAGGGATATCAGGGTTATAATACGGATATGCCGGGATTATTGCGGGCGGTTCAGTCAGAGGGAATCCGGATACAGGGGCAGACAGTGGTCATTCTGGGGGCCGGAGGTGCTGCCAGGGCTGTGGCTTATATGTGCATGCGGGAACAGGCAGATACCGTCTATATTCTGAACCGTTCTGTGGAAAAGGCACAGGAGATCGCAGAAAGTATGAACCGGATGTTTCATACCTCTGACATGCGGGCTATGGCTATGAAGGATATAGCCGGTTTGCCGGATGGCCCGTTTCTTGTATTTCAATGCACTTCCTTAGGGTTAAGCCCTGACACGGAGGCTGTAGCAGTGGAGGATCCGGATTTTTACCGGAAGGTAGAGGCAGGTGTTGACCTGATCTACAATCCGGCGGAAACCCGCTTCATGCATCTGGTAAAGGAGGCCGGAGGCCGGGCATACAATGGTCTTAAGATGCTGTTATATCAAGGGATCATTGCTTACGAATTATGGAACGGGATACAGGTGACAGAGGAAGAGGCGGAGCTGGTCTATGACCGCTTGTATGAGGCGGTTCATCCGCCCGGAGACAATATTGTCCTGATCGGCTTTATGGGTTCTGGAAAGACTACAGTCGGACACCTGCTGGAACAGCAGTACGGATATACCTTTCTGGATACGGATGCCTGGATTGAGGAGCAGGAGGGAAGAAGCATTGCCCGTATATTTGATGAGGAAGGGGAAGCTTATTTCCGGCATCTGGAACAGCGTACCCTGCGAAGGCTGGCAGCGGATACCAGTCATGCTGTCATATCTACGGGAGGCGGAATGCCTTTACAGCAGGAGAATGCCAGACTGCTGCGGGAATTAGGACAGGTATTTTATCTGGAGGTATCAGAGGAAGAGGTCTGGGAACGGGTAAAGAACAGTCATGACCGGCCTTTGCTCGAATGTGCGGATCCGAAGGCAAGGATCCATGAATTGCTGACTGCCAGACATCCGGTTTACCGGAAAGCAGCCCATAAGCAGATTTCAGTGAATGAACGCACTGTTGCTGAAATTGCGGCAGAAATATATGCATATAGAACAGGATGGGAATAAGATGAAGATATTAGTGATGAACGGACCGAATCTCAATTTTCTTGGGATACGGGAGCCGGGAGTATATGGAACGGATAATTATGAGACGCTGTGTGAGCGGATTCGGACAAAGGCATTGGAACTGGACATGAGCGTGGAAATCGTACAGAGTAATTCCGAGGGAACGCTGATCGATCGGATTCAGGCGGCTTATTCGGATGGCACGGAGGGAATTATTATCAATCCGGGCGCCTATACCCATTACAGCTATGCTCTGCGGGATGCCCTGGCTTCTGTTTCCATACCGAAGATTGAGGTACATATCTCCAATGTGCATCAGAGAGAGGAATTTCGGCATACCTCTGTGACCGCACCGGTATGTGATGGACAGATCGTAGGCCTGGGTCTGCTGGGATATGAACTGGCGCTGGAGGCGATTCAGACCTTCTGCCGGAATACGAAAATGAAGGATGAAATGTAATGTATGAAATTCAGCACGATAGAAAACCTATCGTGCTGAATTCATACTATATAAAAAAGGAAAAGTTTGATATGCTTTGCCATGAGGAAGGGCCCGGCGCAGCTGGGATTTGACATGAGGAGGGGCCCGGCGCAGCTGGGAGGAGTCCTGATGTCGGATAGATCCAAAGTATAGATATAGACCGTAAGGCCCTTTGCCTTGAGGAGGGAAAAATGAGGAGAAGAGGAAATATTTTCAAAAGTCTTCTGGTTCTGTTTGCAATAGATCTGCTTTTTTTTCTGATCGAATTCGTTCCGCCAAACTGGAATCTGTTTCAGTATAAGCTGAATCCCGGGGACAGTCAGATCTTGACTGCGCAGATTACAGAAGTAAGGAAGCTGCATGAATACTCTAATAAAAAGAGAAGCCAAAATGTTATCGTCGAGTGGATAGAGGATGGAGAGGTCAGAACTGCCTATTTCATAAAGCCGTTATCCAAGGGGGTCGGTGATGAGGTAGAACTTGCCAGATTATCGGATGGCAGGCTGACACCTTTATATATTCAGCTTGAG
This sequence comes from uncultured Lachnospiraceae bacterium, assembly GCA_910587045.1. Lineage (GTDB taxonomy): Bacteria > Bacillota > Clostridia > Lachnospirales > Lachnospiraceae > CAG-632. The sequence goes on from CAJULG010000002.1 coordinate 208,453, forward strand.
AGACCACAATATTATGCATCTTCTTTCTCGGTTCTGATCATTTTTCTGATCGTCGGTATTGTAATGGGGGCAGGCAGCAAGACCCGTAATTCTGCAGCAGGAGAAGCTGTGTCTTTTGGGACTGTTTCGCAAAAGGACAGTCTGCTGTCCGGCTGGCAGGGGCTGGAAGAGGAGGATTTATATCGTGCGGCGACGCGGAATGACAGGCTGATGGAAATGGTGAATATGCAGGCATCGGCGCCAGGGAACGTGAATATAAATGAGGAGGTAGAGATATCAGAGGAACCGGAGCCTGTGATCCCATTGAGACATAAAGAGCCGGATCCGTTTATTTCCTATTCTTTGGAGGAGGATTCCTATAAGGGGATAAATCTGGATGACCTTGTGGTAGAGAAACTGGATGATTGAACAGTTTGAAGAAAAGAGTTGAAAATGTTGACTGTTTATTATACAATAATAAACTGAAAGATTTTCACAAGGTTAGGAGGATATATTAGAATGGTTACAGCAGGTGATTTTAAGAATGGTCTTACGATTGAGTTTGAAAATAATATTTATCAGATTATTGAATTTCAGCATGTAAAGCCGGGAAAGGGTGCAGCATTTGTCCGTACCAAGATCAAGAATATCAAGACTGGCAGTGTGGTTGAGAAAACCTTCCGTCCGACAGAGAAGTTTGAGAATGCACAGATTGATACCAAGGATATGCAGTATCTGTACAGTGATGGTGATTTGTTTAATTTCATGGATATGGAGACATATGATCAGGTTGCTTTGAATGCAGATCAGATCGGGGATGCCTTGAAGTTTGTAAAGGAAAATGAGATGGTAAAGATGAAGTCCCACAAGGGCGAAATCTTTGCAGTGGAGCCGCCAATGTTCGTAGAGCTTGAGATTACAGAATGTGAGCCGGGTGTGAAGGGAGATACTGCAACCGGTGCGACCAAACCTTGTACTGTTGAGACCGGAGCAACCTTAATGGTTCCGTTATTTGTAAATCAGGGTGATGTGATCAAGATTGATACCAGAACCGGGGAGTATCTGTCCAGAGTATAAGAAGGACAGAAGAAAACTGCTTCCGGGCAGGAAGTTTAAGAAGAATGAAATGAAAGACGGGTGCCTGTCTTTGCATGAAACGTTACAGCGTTCATGCAGGGACAGGCATTTTTTTGTGCAAAGGCATACGACAGGAGGAAATTTATCAGGAGCGGGATTTGTGTTCTATTTCGCATACCCTTTCATATATTTAGAAGAAAGGAGGAGGAAGCATGGACAAGGAACAGGAATTGTGGAAGGTGTTCCCCCTGAATCTGCGAAGGGTTCTGTCTTCCATGAATATTGAATTTGAACGGTTGCAGGAGATTCGGCTGCGGGTACGGGAACCGCTGCTGATCATATATGATAACCGGGAATTTTTTGTAGGAGAGAATGGAAGGCTGAATACCTGTATGAATGATATCTATACGGTAACACCGGAGGATATCCGGAATACATTGGATTTTATCAGCCGGTATTCCCTTTATGCCTATGAGGATGAGATCCGGCAGGGATTTATAACCATACAGGGGGGGCACCGGGTGGGGATCGCAGGAAAGGTCGTTATGGAGAATAATGGCATTAAAACAATTCGTCACATTTCATTTCTGAATATAAGGCTTTCCCATCAGATCCGTGACTGCGGACGGGAGCTGCTTCATCTGATCGGGGATGAGCAGGGAGTCAGGCATACGCTGATCATTTCTCCGCCACGCTGCGGAAAGACAACCCTGCTGCGGGATCTCATCCGATTGTTATCAGATGGAACAGAAGAACGGGCAGGGGTGACAGTGGGAGTTGTAGATGAACGGTCTGAGATCGGGGCCTGCTATCAGGGGGTGCCTCAGAATGACCTGGGCAGGCGGACGGATATTCTGGACTGCTGTCCGAAAGCATATGGAATGCTGATGCTGATCCGTTCTATGTCCCCTGTAGTAGTGGCAGTGGATGAGATCGGAAGCCGGGAGGATATAGAAGCGATCGAGTATGTGATCAATGCGGGTTGTACGATCCTGGCAACTGTTCACGGAAATTCGATTGAGGATATCCGGAACAAACCGGTGCTCCGGCGGCTGGTAGAGGAGCGGATCTTTGAGCGATATGTGGTTCTGAATAACAAAGGGGGAATCGGACATATTGAACGAATTTTTGATGCACAGGGAAATGGTCTTTAAGCTGCTGGGCATATGCATGATCCTTCTGGCAGCCGGAGGCTGCGGTCTTACTTATAGCCGGAGGCTTCGGCTTCGGTTAGAGCAGGTAAGGGAGCTGCAGCAGCTGATGATGCTTCTTCACGGGGAGATTCAGTATCAGTGTACGACGCTTCCGGAGGCGTTTGAAGCGTGTGGAGGACAGGTAGAGAGTGTCTGTGGAATGTGGATGACAGAGACAGGAAGGCGGCTAAATGCTATGGAGGGGATGGGATTCCGGGAAATCTGGGAGGAACAGCTTCTGGATCTGCAAAGCCGGACTGTTCTGAATAAAGCGTGTGTGGATGATCTGAGAAGACTCGGAAATCAGATGTCCTTTCCGGACCGGGATACCCAGCTTGGCGCACTGACGCTATATAGTCAGCGGTTACGGGAGCAGGAGGAGCAGTTGAGCCGGGAATTGCCGGCCAAGATGAAATTAGGTGCAATGCTTGGGGTGCTTGCCGGAATGTTTCTGGTGATATTACTGATTTAGATAGGAGAGACAGGCTATGACGATCGGATTAATATTTAAAATTGCAGCAGTGGGAATTCTGGTTGCCTTGTTAAATCAGGTATTAAAGCATACCGGGCGGGAGGAGCATGCATATCTGGTCAGCCTGGCCGGACTGATTCTCGTGCTGACCTGGATCATTCCGTATATCTATGAACTGTTTTCTACCATACAGGCATTATTTCAGATATAAAGATCAAATTTACGGAAATGGGGGAGAAAATTGAATCTGTCGATTGTGCAATTAGTGATCCTGGCAGTGATCGGTATGCTGGCCGCGCTGGTATGCAGGAAGTACCATGCGGATTACAGTACCCTGATCAGTATAGGGATCGGTCTGCTATTAATGTTTTTTATGGTACAGGCTTTTGACGAATTACTGGCATTTATTAATCAGCTTGCCGGCTTCGTGAACCTGGAATATGTGGGCGTTCTGCTGAAACTCATCGGTATTGCCTATGTCTGTGAGTTTGCCTCCGGTTTATGTAAGGATGCAGGTTATCAGGCAATATCCGGGCAGATCGAAATTGCGGGCAGGGTGGCAATGATGGTGATCACATTACCGGTAATGATGGCCATTGTGGATACAATTCAGAAATTTTTATCGTGACGGGAAGGATGCAGGATGCTGGGAGGATGTAATATTGTTTTGATCTGTATGGTAATGGTCTGTATCAATGGTGGAAGAATAAATGGAGCGTGCATTGCATTTATGGACAAGGCTCCGCTCCGGGAATGGAGGACAGAAGCAGAATTACCCTGGGAGCAGGAGGGATCCACAGAGGAACCGTCTGCAGAGGAGGTACAGAATACACTGCTTCAGGAGTATGATTTTAATGAGCTGGATCGTATTCTTTCCCGTAATCTGGAGGAGAAGGAATTCAATTTTGGAGATCTGGTGCGTTCTCTGATACAGGGAGATGTGGATGGACAGGGCATTGACTGGAAGGGATACTTTTATCAGATATTCTTAAGGGAGCTGGATGCGAATCGGGAGATCATGGTGAAGCTGATCCTTCTTGCCATGATCACGGCGATCTTTACGAATCTAAGCGGTTCCATGGGAAAGGGATTGATCAGTGAAAATGGTTTTTATATTACTTACCTGATCATGACTGCACTTCTGATGTCCTCCTTTGCTCTGATCTATCAGGTGGCAGAGGCGACCATTGTTGAGATACTGGATATTATGGAGGCGTTGATCCCTGCCTATATGATGGCAGTCGGGCTTAGCTCCGGTGCCACCTCATCGGTTGTGCTTCAGGAGGGGATGGTCATGGGGATCACAGTAGTTTCCTGGGGAATTCAGAAAATCGTGCTTCCCTGCGCCCAGGTATATGTTTTGCTGGGCCTGATCAATAATCTTATGGAGGAGGACCGGTTTTCCAAGCTTGGAGATCTGATACAGAGCGGAACAGGATGGCTGATGAAAAGTGTTCTTGCATTTGTCGTTGGATTGAATGCTATAAAGAGTATGCTGGCACCTGCAGCAGATTCTGTAACAGCAACTGCATTGCAGAGAGGACTTTCTGCTATTCCGGGCGGACAGGCGGTTACGGCTGTTTCCGGTGTGGTGATCGGTTCCGGCGTGTTGATCAAAAATGGAATTGGTGCGGGAGGGATGCTGTTGCTGTTACTGGTGGTCAGTGTACCGGTCCTGAAAATGAGTGTGTTTATATTTTCCTACAAGTTTATGGCAGCCTTGCTTCAGCCTATTTCTGATAAACGGATGATACAGGGAATCCAGTGTGTGAGTGAAGGCGGGCAGATGCTGATCACTGCGGTATTGACCGTTATTGTATTGTTTTTATTATCCATTGCTATTGTGGCAGTATCTACGAATGTGACGTATTATGCGGGATAGCGGAAGGAGGACCGGATGGATGTCTATGAAATTTTAAAGGGATTTGTACAAAACATTGTGATCTTTTCCGTATTATCGGCATTCTGTATTCATCTGCTGCCGGATCAGCGCTATCAAAAGTATGCACGGTTTGCTATGGGTCTGGTCTATGTATGTATGATCATGGATGTCGTTTGTACATTATTTGGCGGGACAGTGCCTGTGATTTCATTTTAGTATTCTAGTTGTTGTTTCAGGTTAATATACATAAATAAGGCAGGTGGGGACATGAAGGAATGGTTTTCGTTGGGGAAGCTGAAATCGCTTGGGATGGATAAGCTGATAATCTGTCTGCTGGTGGGAATCTTTTTACTGGTTATCTGCATACCGACCAGAGCGAGGAAGGAAGGAGAGGAAGAGAAAAAGGCAGAGGCAGGCAGTGAGGAAATACAGACAGAGGTAGAGGTGCTGGAGGAAAGGCTGGCCGCCATGCTTCAAAAGGTACAGGGTGTCGGACGGGTAGAAGTCATGATTACCGTGACAGGTGAATATAATCAGATAGAAGGAGTTGTAGTGGTGGCTGAAGGGGCAGATTTGCCACAGGTCCGGCAGGATATTATTGAGACCGCCCAAGCCCTGTTCCCGATTGCAGCTCATAAGATCAAGGTATGTAAAATGGTTGAAGAATCTGGAGGTATGAAATGAAAAAAATGGTGAAAAAAAATCAGATTATCATTACTGCATTGGCATTAATGATAGCAGTGGCAGGGTACTTAAGCTTTACAAGTAAAGAGGTCAGCATCATTGATGAGAACGGCAACCCGGTCGTGGCAGACTCGGATAATGTGAAGGAGACCTTACAGACGGACGGCAATACCAGTGAAGGGGAAGTATTGAATACAGAGGAGGGAACGGAGGCTGGTGTCAATGATGCAGTGGAGGGAGCCAACGGAAATTCTGATGATGCTGAAGTGAGCGCACAGGTAAATGATTCCATCGGTGAGGCTGTACTGACCAATGCAGATGCAGTGAATGCAGCCTCGAATGCCATTATCAACGCCAAGGTAAACCGGGAGCAGAGCCGTTCGAAATCACAGGAACTGTTAATGCAGATCGTTAATAATGAGGGACTGGATCAGGCAGCGAAGCAGGAGGCAGTTGATAAACTGGTTGCCATGACTGCAGTTATAGAGAAGGAGTCTGTTTGTGAACAACAACTGATGGCAAAGGGATTTGATAATTGTGTGGTTTTGATCAGTGAGGGCTGTGTGGATGTAACGGTGAACCGGACAGAACTGAGTGAGACAGAAAAGGCACAGATTGAGGATATTGTAACAAGAAAGGCCGAGTGCGATGTGTCAGAGATCGTAATAACCACGGTAACAGCAGAGTAGTTATTTGTTATCTGTTACCTGTACCGCCATGCAATCTCGATTGCGCTGCGCTCCATCTCGATTTGGGCTAACGCCCTATACCATCATGAAACAGAAATCGAAGCTTTATGCAAGCATAGTTCTCTTTCTGTTTCATGATGTTGCATGGCTTATAGATTAAAAGTTTGTTGCAAATGTGTATAAATTTGATATAATATAGGAAATGTTATAGGTAAAGTACGCTAGGAGGATAGAGTATGGCAATGGATATGGAACGTCAGAATGGATATAGCCTGCACGATTCGGGCATTTTTGGAGAGGTACAGATTGCAGATGAGGTGGTTGCAATCATTTCGGGGCTTGCTGCATTAGAGGTTGAGGGTGTGGCAAGGATGAGCGGCAATATTCCGAATGAGCTTGTCAGCAGACTTGGAATGAATAATCTTTCCAAGGGTGTAAAGGTAGAAGTAACGCCGGAGAGTGTTGTGATCGATCTGGCATTGGAAATGAAATATGGTTACAGTATTCCAAAGGTATCGGAACAGGTACAGGAACGGGTGAAGAGTGCGATTGAGAGCATGACCGGACTTTGCGTTGAGCGGATCAATGTGCGGATCGTAGGTGTTGCAGTGGATAAACCACAAAAGAGCCAGAAGTCGCAGCGGTCACAGCGGACGGTACATGTAGTTAAGAAATAAGAATACCGAAGGAAGATGTGGAGAATGGGGACAGATCTGCAGATTGCAGATTTGTCCTCATTCCATGAGCATACGGTAAGACGGATGGAGGATAGGATGACAAGACGACAGTTACGGGAAAGCATCTTTAAGGCGTTATTCCGCATTGAATTCAGTGAGGGACAGGAGCGAAAAGAGCAGGTGGAATATCATTTACAGGAGCTTGCCGAACAGGAGCAGGAGGATGGAACCATCGTCTTTGCAAAGGAACAGGATGTAGAATATGTAAGGCAGAAGACAGCGGATGTGCAGGAGCATTTGGAGGAACTGGATGCTATGATCGAAATGAATACGGAGGGATGGAAGCTGAGCCGTATCGGAAAGGCAGAACTGGCAATCCTGCGGCTGGCAGTGTATGAAATGCGGTTTGATCCGGAGGTTCCTCAGAGTGTGGCGATTAATGAGGCAGTGGAACTGACAAAGCAGTATTGTGATGAGGATGCCAGAGGCTTTGTAAATGCCGTATTGGGCAAACTGGCAAAGCAGCAGGATTAGTACCACTTGCAGGGAGGAAGAGCATGCAGAAGCGGATTTATTCTGTAGGGCAGATCAATACGTATATTAAAAATATGTTTCAGGGAGATTATCTCTTATCCGGCCTGTATATGAAAGGAGAAGTTTCAAATTGCAAGTATCATTCCTCAGGTCATATTTATTTCAGCCTGAAGGATGAGACAAGCGCCCTGAATTGTGTTATGTTCCGGGGAAATCGCTCCGGACTTGCCTTTCAACTGCAGGACGGACAGTGTGTGATCGCAGGAGGTTCCATTTCCGTCTATGAGCGTGACGGAAGGTATCAACTGTATGTGAAGGAGATCACCTTAGACGGGACCGGAGCCTTATATGAGGAATATGAACGTCTAAAGGCAAAATTATATGAAGAGGGGCTTTTTGACTTCGAGGTTAAGAAGCCGATTTCCAAATTTCCAAAGCGGATCGGGATCGTGACAGCACCGACCGGTGCTGCAATTCAGGATATCCGGATCATAGCCAGACGCAGGAATCCGTATGTACAGCTTTATCTGTATCCGGCGAAGGTTCAGGGAGAGGGCGCTGCTGCTACGATTGTGAAGGGAATTCAGGTATTGGACCGGATGAATCTGGACACTATTATTATTGGCCGGGGAGGAGGTTCCATAGAGGATCTCTGGGCATTTAATGAGGAATCAGTAGCCAGAGCCATTTATAAGGCAAAGACACCGATCATTTCCGGTACGGGTCATGAGGTGGATACGACCATAGCAGATTATGCTGCGGATCTGCGAGCACCGACTCCTTCTGCAGCCTGTGAAATGGCGATTCCGGATTATATAGGAGTGTTACAGAAGCTGGAGCAGTTGAGCCGGCAGATGCATCAAAAGCAGCAGAGCAGACTGGAACGGGCCAGGCTGGAATATCAGCAGTATCAATTAAAGCTGCAATACCGGAATCCCCGTACCAGACTGGAACAACAGCAGCAGTATCTGGACGAGCTTCGGGATCGGTTATCCCGCAGTATGATCGGACGCATGGAACAACACCGGCACCGTCTGGCAATCCTGACCGAGCAGCTTCACAGGAGTGCTCCGACAGCAAAGCTGCTTCATGGTTATGGGTATCTGGAACAAAAGGGGAAGCCGGTGACAACAGTGGAACAGCTGGAGGCGGGAGATATGCTGCAGATTACCATTCATGATGGTGTGATACAGACAACAGTGGAGCAGCTGGAACCGATGAAGGGTCCGGAACTGGATGCCGGACACTGAACTGGTTTGGAAAGGTATAGGGAAGGAAGAATAGAAATGAGCAGCAGTGAGCGAAGCAGGAAAGAATCGGATAACCGGGAAGCCTTTTCCGTAGAGGAGGCGTTTGCAAAGCTTTCCGATATCGTAGAAAAGATGGATGAACCGGAGGTGACGCTGGAAGCATCCATGCAGATGTACCGGGAAGGAATTGAACTGTTGAACCAATGCGGTGAAACATTAGATCAGATTGAAAAGGAGCTGATCATCCTGACAGAGGAAGGAGAAATCTCAGATGGAGAAAATGAAGGAACGGACAGCACAGATTGATGCTGTGATCCATAAGTATATGCCGGAGCCGAAGGGATATGCAAAGACAGTGCTGGAGGCTATGAATTATACCATGGATGCCGGCGGAAAGCGCCTGCGTCCCATGCTGATGCAGGAGACTTACCGAATGTTCGGTGGAAATGAGTCTGTGATCGAGCCGTTTATGGCGGCGATCGAGATGATCCACACATACTCTCTGATCCATGATGATCTGCCGGCAATGGATAATGATGATTACCGCCGGGGGCGGAAGACCGCTCATATCGTATATGGAGAGGCAATGGCGATCCTGGCCGGTGACGCATTATTAAACTATGCCTATGAAACTGCGGCTAAGGCGTTTACCATGACCGGTGATCTGTCTCCGGTGGTATCCGCTTATACCATACTGACCCGGAAGCCGGGAATCTATGGTATGGTCGGCGGACAGACTGCAGATGTAGAACTGACGGGGACACCGTTAACGGAAGAGGCCCTGAATTATATATATGAAAATAAAACGGGTGCACTGATGGAGGCCGCCATGATGATCGGCGCCTGTCTTGCTGGTGCTTCTGACGAAGAAGTATATCAGATGGAGCGGCTGGCTGGTATCGTGGGACGGGCGTTTCAGATTCAGGATGACATATTGGATATAGAGGGAACCCAGGAGGAATTGGGGAAAGCGCTACATAGTGACGAGGAGAATGGAAAAGTGACTTATGTTACGATCCATGGACTGGCAGGGGCTAAGAAAGAAGTAGAAGATTTAACCGGAGCGGCTGTACGCATATTAGAAGGGCTATCCCGTAAGAATCCGTTTTTACAGGAATTGATCCTGTCATTAGTACATCGCAGAAATTAGGAGAGGCTGAACATTGGCATGGCTGTATTAGAAAAGATAAATCAACCAAATGACATAAAGCGTTTGGAAAAAAGTGAATATCCGATACTGGCAAAGGAGATCCGTAACTTTCTGCTGGAGCATGTAAGTCAGACGGGGGGGCATCTGGCATCCAATCTGGGCGTTGTAGAGCTGACCATTGCCTTACACCTGGTTCTGGATTTCCCGGTGGACAAGCTGATCTGGGATGTGGGTCACCAGTCCTATACCCATAAGCTTCTGACCGGACGCAGAAAGGAGTTTGAGCATTTACGTCAGTTTGGCGGTATGAGCGGATTTCCAAAGCAGTGTGAAAGTGCCTGTGATTCTTTTGATACCGGCCACAGCTCTACTTCCATTTCTGCTGCTCTTGGATTTGCAGAAGCGAAGGAGTTGATGGGAACGGATGAGTCCATTGTGGCTGTGATCGGAGATGGTGCCTTATCCGGCGGTCTTGCATATGAAGCATTGAATAATATGGCAAGGCTGAAGGCCGGTATGGTGGTGGTTCTCAACGATAATGAAATGAGCATTTCAGAAAGTGTCGGCGGTATATCCAAGCAGTTAAATAAGATTCGCTCGTCTCAGGCATACAATGAATTCAAGGCCGGGGTAGAAAAGAAGATCCTGAGCATTCCGGTTGCAGGACATGATCTTGCAGTTTCCATAAAGCGTTCGAAGGACAGTATCAAGCATCTGCTGGTAGACAGTATGTTTTTTGAAAACATGGGGATTACTTATATCGGGCCGATCGATGGACATAATATTCAACAGATGGTGGAGCAACTGGTTGCTGCTATTGAACTGCAGCGTCCGGTGGTGGTACACATTAAGACAGTAAAGGGAAAAGGATATCCTTATGCAGAGAAGCATCCATGCTATTTTCATGGTGTGGCTCCGTTTGACCTGAAGACGGGAAAGGTAAAGGAAAAGAAAGAGAAGCCGGATTATACGGATATATTTTCAAGAAAGCTTCTGTCACTGGCGGAACGGAATCAGAAGCTGGTGGCCATTACTGCTGCCATGGCAGAGGGGACAGGATTAAAGCAATTCCGGGAACGGTATCCAGAACGCTTCTTTGATGTGGGAATTGCAGAACAGCATGCGGTTACCTTTGCAGCAGGTCTGGCAGCGGCTGGTATGCTGCCAGTAGTCGCGGTATATTCCTCCTTTCTTCAGCGGGCATATGATCAGATCCTTCATGATGTCTGTAATCAGAATCTGCATGTGATCTTTGCCATTGACCGTGCCGGTCTGGTGGGTGCGGATGGCTCTACTCATCAGGGAATCTTTGATATCAGCTATCTGTCAGAGATCCCGAATATGACGATTCTGTCTCCGAAGAACCGCTATGAGTTAGAGGCGGTTATGGATTTTGCATATGCATGGGAGGGGCCGATTGCCATCCGTTATCCAAGGGGAACTGCCTGTGAGCAATGGAAGGAACAGCAGACACCAATCCAGCATGGGAAGAGCGAGATACTGCGAAGCGGGAGCGGTATTGCGATATTTGCAGTAGGAAACATGGTGGCGGAGGCACAGAAGGCCTGTGACATTCTGAATGCCGAAGGCATTCAGCCGACGCTGGTCAATGTTCGTTTTATAAAGCCTTTTGACCGGGATCTGTTAGCGGAGCTTGGCAGCACGCACAGGATCATCTGTACCATGGAGGATAATGTTGCCTGTGGCGGATTTGGTCAGGCAGCAGGCGCATATCTGAAGGAGATTCAGGCTCCGGCAGAATTTCTGCCGATCGCAGTGCAGGATCGATTTGTAGAGCATGGAAGCATTGCCCAGCTGCGGGAACTGCTGGGAATTGATGGTAAGAGTGCAGCGGAGAAGCTGTTGAAACAATGGAAAAAGGAGCAGCAGGGCGAATAGCCCGGTGGCAGAAATGAAGCAGCGGTTGGATGTTATACTGGTGGAACAGGGCCTTGCAGCCTCCAGAGAAAAAGCAAAGGCAATTATCATGTCCGGTATCGTATATGTGAACGGACAGCGGGAGGACAAGGCAGGAACTACCTTTGATACGGAGAAGTCAAAGATTGAAATAAGAGGACATAGTCTGCAGTATGTGAGCCGGGGCGGATTAAAGCTGGAAAAGGCGATGCATTGCTTCGGACTGGAATTGCAGGACAGGGTCTGTATGGATGTGGGAGCCTCTACTGGCGGATTTACGGATTGTATGCTGCAAAACGGAGCAGCCAGGGTATATGCAGTAGACGTGGGACATGGACAGCTGGACTGGAGGCTTCGGAATGATGAAAGAGTCGTATGTATGGAAAAGACGAATATCCGCTATGTGACTCCGGAGGATCTGGAAGAGGCTCCTGATTTTGTATCCATTGATGTATCATTTATTTCTTTGACGAAGGTATTGGGGCCGGTTCGGAATCTGCTGGCGGAACAGGGAGAAGTCGTATGTCTGATCAAGCCGCAGTTTGAAGCCGGACGGGAAAAGGTTGGAAAAAAAGGTGTGGTCCGGGATAAGACTGTACATAAAGAGGTGATCCGGGAGGTGATGGACTTTGCTGTTTCCATAGGATTTCTGCTGCAGCATCTGGAGTATTCCCCGATTAAAGGACCGGAGGGAAATATCGAGTATCTTCTCCATATGAAGAAAGGCGAACCTGCAGATCCGGATTCAGACACCAGTAATGCTGGAGATAACAGGACAGACATGGCGATGAGCAGGGAGCGGGGCATAGAGATACCGGATTATGAGGCGGTAGTCGAGGCTTCTCACCGGGAGTTGTCCTGACATACCGGAAAGGGATGACAGATGAAGAAATTTCTGATTGCAGCAAATGCAAATAAGGATAAGAATTTGATAATGGCGAAGCAGGTACAGAATTACATTGAGCTTCATGGCGGTACCGGGGAGATCTGTGTGGATGCGGAGAATATACCGGAGGATTGTAATGTTGACTGTGTGATCATCCTGGGCGGTGACGGTACGATGCTGATGGCGTCCGGAAGACTGGCCGGAAAGGGAATTCCGATGATCGGAATTAATCTCGGGACGGTAGGATTTATGGCGGATGTTGATCCTTCGAATCTGGAGGATGCTCTGGATTCTCTGCTGCATGACCGGTATCGGATCGAGGAACGTATGAATCTGGCCGGAACGATATATCATAATGGACAGGAGACTGAGGCGGCGACTGCATTGAATGATATTGTAGTGGCACGTTCCGGATATTCTCGGATCATCTGTCTGCGGATCTATGTGAATGGTGAACTGCTGGATGTATATGAGGCGGATGGAGTGATCGTGGCAACGCCAACCGGCTCTACTGCTTATAATCTGTCAGCAGGCGGTCCGATCGTCAGTCCCCGGACCAGCCTGATCCTGGTTACTCCGGTATCTCCGCATTCCCTGACCAGTAAGAGCGTGGTATTGTCTGCAGATGATGAAATCGAGGTAGAGATTGTTCCAAAGCGGAAGAGCCAGAAGGAGGAGGCGTTTGCCACCTTTGACGGACAGGGCTATGCGAAGCTTCAGCCGGGCGACCGGATCCGCATCCGGCGTTCTCCAAAGATGACGAAGCTGGTTAAGATTTATTCCGCCAGCTTTTATGAGGTGCTGAGAACGAAGATGGGAGTGACACGGTGATGAAATCTGCACGACAATCAAAGATAATTGAATTAATTGAAGAATATGATATCATGACCCAGGAGGAGCTTTCCGAGCTGCTGAGCAAGGCAGGCTTTCAGAATACGCAGGCCACAATATCAAGAGATATCCGGGAGCTGAAGCTGACAAAGGTTACCACGGCATCCGGCAAGCCCAGATATGCTCTGCAGCAGCCGCAGGATATGGATATCTGGAAAAAATACCGTCAGGTATTGGCGGCGGGAATTCTTACGATGGAGGCTTCGGAAAATCTGATCGTGATAAAGACAGTGTCCGGTGTGGCCATGGCTGTGGCAGCAGCGCTGGATCATCTGGATATTAACGGCCTAATGGGATGCATTGCCGGTGATGATACGATCATCGCAGTTGCAAGGTCAAAGGATATGTCCGACAGGGTGATTGCCAATATTGAAAAGACAGCATACAGTGACTTATAATACAGGGAGGAACTGATATGTTACAGAATCTACACATTAAGAATATGGCTTTGATCGATGAGATCGAAGTGAATTTTGAGGACGGACTGAATATACTGACCGGTGAGACCGGAGCCGGTAAATCCATATTGCTGGGAGCGGTAAATATTGCGCTGGGCGGAGCGACCGGAAAGGAACTGCTCCGGGAGGATGCGGAGTATGGTCTGGTAGAATTGTTATTTGATATTCGGAAGCCCCAGACCCGTGATGCATTGATGAAGATGGATCTGCCTCTTTTAGACGACGACAGCCTGATCATCAGTCGCAGGATCTATCCGAACCGGGTGGTAAATAAGATAAACGGTGAAATGGTAACGGTTTCTAAATTGAAGGAAACGGCCGGGATTCTTCTGGATATTCATTCCCAGCATGAACATCAGTCTTTATTAAAAAAATCAAATCATCTACATATTTTAGACCGGTTTGGCCATGATAGCATTGAGGGATTAAAGCAGATCGTGGAGGCGGATTACCAGAATTATGCAGCGTGCAGAGAGGAATATGACCGCCAGCAGTTAGATGAGGAGACCAGAAGAAGGCAGATGGATTTTGCCGGATTTGAAATTCAGGAAATTCTGGATGGCGCTTTGCTACCGGGAGAAGAGGAGATGCTGGAGGAACGTTATCGTAAGATGACGAACAGCCGGGAGATTATGGAAACACTCTCCAGAGTTTATCAGTCTACCGGTTATGAGCAGACTGACAGCGCCGGAAATCAACTGGCACAGTCCCTTTCGCTGATATCAAAGACCTCGGAATATGATAAGAATCTGGACAGTCTGCAGGAGCAGTTATCTACGATTGACAGCCTGTTGAATGATTTTAATCGGGAATTAGCTGCATATATGTCAGAAATGACATTTGACAGTGAAGCATTTCAGGAAGTGGAGCAGAGACTAGATCAGATTCACAGACTGGAGGCCAAGTACGGGAATACCATTCCCCTGGTACTGGAACATCTGGAGAAGCAGCAGGCGGAATATGCCAGATATGAGGACTATGAAGCCTGCCGTCAGAACCTGGAGCAGGCGTGCCAGAAAGCTCTGGATCAATACCGGCTTCATGCGGAAGAATTGAGCCGGGCCAGAAAGAAGGCAGCAAAACGATTAACAGAGATGATCGAACAGGCACTAAGGGATCTGAATTTTCTGGATGTACAGTTTCAGATGGAATTCCGTACTCTGGAACAGCCTGCAAAGCTGGGAATGGACGATGCATATTTTATGATCTCCACAAATGTGGGAGAACCGGTAAAGCCATTGTGGGAGGTAGCATCCGGCGGTGAATTGTCCAGAGTGATGCTGGCGGTAAAATCCTGTCTGGCAGAAGTGGATGCCATTGACACTTTGATTTTTGACGAAATTGATGTGGGGATCAGTGGAAGAACAGCACAGAAGGTGTCAGAACAGCTTTCTTTGCTTGGTAAGCAGCATCAGGTACTATGTATCAGTCATTTACCACAGATCGCAGCGATGGCAGATGTACATTATAAAATTGAAAAGCATGTGACAGACGGGAAAACGATCACCCGGATGGAACGACTGAGTGAGGAAGCTTCGATTGAAGAAATTGCCAGAATGCTCGGCGGCGTGGAAATAACGGAAACCGTGTTGTCCAGCGCCGCAGAAATGAAAGATATGGCAAAGCGTACAAAAAAATACTAGGGGATTTTCAATAGAAATGTAGACACTAAGGGCAGGGAAAAATGCTTTTGTGTCTGCATTTTTTTGCGCGAAAGCACAAGGTAAGAGGAAGGCTTGCAGTTCCTCTTGCCGCCGCACGCGACCCGGTGATACTCGCAAAGCGTGTTTCACCGGGTAGTGAAAGGTAAGAGGAAAGCATACCGAAGGAAGGAGAACGAGCATGAAAGGGAAGTATTTTTATCATATAGCCATGTGCAGCCTGATACCTGTTGCCGGATGGGGCTGGCTGGAATATTATAAAACCTGTATCCCCAATGAGATTCAGGTAATAGCCGGTAATCGGGAGGATTTTAATTTTTCGATTCCGGCCAGTGCAAGGGTGGCAGATTCGGATCAGCAGTGGACCCTGCAGCAGCCATTTTCCATGACAGCATGGGGAACAGGTTCCTATGAAATGGAAGTCCGTCTTTTCGGTATCATTCCATTAAAAACCATACAGGTGGAAGCCATTGAGGAAGCATATGTGATTCCCTGTGGCTGTCCTGTGGGAATTTATTTAGAGACAGATGGAATCATGGTGATCGATACGGGAACGATCATGGACGGGAATGGGATGGAGATCAGTCCGGCAGGGAATGTGGTTCAGTCCGGGGATTATATTCAGGCAGTGGATGGAGAGTACCTGAAGGATAAGGAAGATCTGATCCGAAGGATTCAGGAATCGGGAGGAAAGGATATGATCCTGACCATTCATCGGAATGGTTTGTCCATTGAAGTTAAGGTGACACCGGTACTGGCCATGGATGGAGTTTATAAGGCGGGCATTTGGGTCCGGGATGATATGCAGGGAATCGGCACCCTGACTTATGTAACGGAGGATAGTTTTGGTGCTTTAGGGCATGGTGTGAATGATGTGGATACCGGAAAACTGGTACAGCATTCGGAAGGGGAACTGCGCAAAGCATCGGTGCTTGGCATTACTGCCGGAAGCAGCGGATCGCCGGGCTCTGTAACAGGAACGGTCGATTATTCGGAGGATGGGTATCTGGGAACGATTGATGCGAACACGGACTGTGGTATTATCGGTACTCTGTCTTCTGCGGATCGGCTGCCGGAGCATGTGAATCAGACGCTGGTACCCATAGGGTTAAAGCAGGAGGTGCATTTGGGTGCAGCTTATCTTCGTTCCGATATCTCTGGTCAGATGAAGGATTATGAGATTCAGATTACGGAGATCCATATAGGGGATTCTCATACCACCAAAGGTCTGGAGCTTCAGATTACCGATCCGGAATTATTGGAGCTGACCGGGGGGATCATTCAGGGAATGAGTGGAAGCCCGATCTTGCAGGACGGAAAGATCATTGGGGCAGTGACACATGTATTTGTCAATGACAGCACCAAAGGGTATGGCGTATTTATCGAAAATATGATGACAGTCTGATGAGTAATGAGGAAGGCAGGTGGTTTTGCGTTCCTCATTCCCGGGTGTGTTATTTTTATATTTGTGTCAGGAATGCAAAATGGTGATTGAAGTGGGCTGGAATTAATGTTAAGATACTGAATAGCGGATAGATTTATGGAGGAGACCGAATGGAAACATTAACACTTCAGCGTGACGAGGTCATTGCAAGAAAAAATGACAAAGTAAAGTATTGGTATCTGGTTCAGGAAGGAACCGTGATACAGAAATTTGATTTTTCGGAAGTCCGATTGGAAAAGAATGCAATTATCGGTATTTTGGAGAAGGATATCTATCGTTGTGATTATATTGCCGGAGAAGATACGGTGCTGGCATCATTTGCCTGTGAGAATTCGGATGATCTGCAGAAGCTTCTGACCAAGCATGAGCGGATCCGCAGTATTTTTCTGAAATCAGCCATAGAGCAGCGACACAATCTGCTCGTCCTGTATACAGATCTGTATAATAAGGCCCGTCAGTTCCATATGTTTGTGGAGACGGTTTATAATGATTATAAGACTTTTTGTGCCAAGTATAAGGTAGAGGAACTGATTTTTTCCAAAAAGGAGCATTTTAATCCACTGGAAATGCAGCATAAGGCGGAAGCCTGGGAAGTGAATAACAGTGTCAGTCTTGTTAAGAATTATATGCAGGAGTATTTGCAGTTGATCGGAAGGGATGATGCGCTTACGGTCGGTGCCATTATGGAGGCGGCAGCGCAGATGCGGAGATTTACCCTGGGTATCGGAGAAATGGAAGCGTACATATCCTATAACAAGGATATTCTGATCGGAGAGTCACAAAGTGATCTTCTGGCATTGTTTTTTGATCTGGCGATCAAGATGTATGCAAAGAAATATGAGATTGACGTGATAAAAGAGAAGGTTACTCTGATCGTAAAGTTTGCTGAGAAGATGAATATATATAATCCGCGGATGCTGAACCGCAGGCTGAACGAGTTCAATAATTATGATTTCAGCGGGAAACAGAATGCCGAAAACGGAGATCAGGGGGAGCGTGTCAGAACCGAGATCGATATTACGTCTGTCAACTGTCTGGAGCATATTCTGGAATATGCAGGCTGTTCCGATGAGGAAGCAGAGACCTTCACAACCCAGGTGGAGACTTACCGGAATCTGCCGGATATGTTCTCTACGGATAACGAAGCTTATTCCTTACGACGAAAGATTACAGCGAAGTTTTATGATATTTATCAGAACGTATTTCTACGGGCTGTGAAGAATGAAAATACCCTGACGCCGATTCTGGAAATGTTCCTGAACTTTGGATTCATGGATGTATCGTTTGTGGGAGAGGAGCGGGCGCAGACTTTATATGATCTGTGCGCACATCTGGACATCTGCAGTTCGGATCATATCTATACCATTTACGAATGGTTGAAATGTATTTACCGGGGTGAAAAGGAACCGTCCAAGAATGAATTTGATATGAATTATGCTGCTTATCTGGCAGATCAGTGCCGGAGCGGAAGTATAAAGCAGGAGCAGATAGAAGGATTACTGAATAATCCGGAGAAGCGGGTAGAATTTGAGATCAGAAATATGTTTACCTCAGTAAATAAGGTGACCTATGGCAAGGTGACCACCTTCTGTCCGATCCTCTGTGAGAATGATCTGTTGAATGCCATCGATAAGATGCTGGTTACATCAGAAAAGCTGGAGGATGCCCTGAATGAGGTGCGGAAGCTGGATTACTCTGTATTTTACCGGGAGGTTGTCTTCTCGGATCCGAAGAATGGAATTAATAATGAAGCCATCATGAAGGAGGTACTGCCGGATATTATCCTGATGCCGAATGCAGGTACCAAGGTTATGATGTGGCAGGAGGTTGCCGGCGTGAAAAGTGATACACCGGGGCGGTTTATGTTCCCGATCTTTACCGCTGTGGATCTGGATGATCTCATGCTGGAGGCCATTGGACGGTTCCGGTGGGAGATGTGCCGGAAGCTTCAGGGTGTTCACTGGAATGATATCCGGGATAAGTCTTTGACAGCAGAGTATTGTGCTTACATTCAGTTCTACCGTAAGAATCATGAGCTGTCACCGGAGGTGAAGGAGAAGATCAAGCTTACGCTGGCCCGGTCCAAGAATAATTACCGGGAGGTTTTTGTAAAGGATTATATCAGCTGGATCAAGTTCGAATCCAAGGGCAGTTTCCGGTTAAATAAGATATCCAGAGATATTCTGGTACGCTATTGCCCGTTCTGTAAAGCAGTACGGAACGAACTGCGGTCAAATCCGTTATATCAGGCGTCGATTACGAAGTTTGAGACGGAGACTGCAAGGAAGCTGCAGCGGTATAATGGAGTATATACGAAGTATGTAAAAGCAGGTGGAGAGATCACACCGGATCTTAAGGAAAACCTGTTGTTTTACCAGATGTAGCGGGAAGGAGCCATTGGACAGACGCTTTCTTCCTGACTGGAAGCAGCAGATCAGAGGGCAGGGATGAACCTGCCCTTGTTTTTTGCACAGAGCCACAAGGAGGAGGAAAGGACATGATTAATATTACAATCCGGAATGTAAAAGCAGAGGATGCAGAACGCCTGCTGGAAATCTATGGCTATTATGTGTAGAATAATATAATCACGTTTGAATATGACGTCCCTGTATTGTCTGAGTTTCAGGATCGTATCCGGAAGCATAGCAGACGGTATCCGTATCTTGTGATCGAACAAAACGGGGACATACAGGGATATGCTTATGCCGGTGCCTTTATCGGGCGGGCCGCATATGACTGGTGCTGTGAGCTGACTGTGTATCTGGATCACCGGGTATTAAAATGCGGTTTTGGACGGAAGCTGAATACCTGAACAAAATTCTGCAGATTTTCATGTGCATTTAGGGTTTGTAACGGTTGGAGAGTTTCATAAATGCGGCTATAAATTCGGACGCTGGTATAATATGATCTGGATGGAAAAAATGATAGGAGAACATCAGTTGGAGCAGCCTGCGGTGAGGTTTGACTAGCCATGCATTCATTATTTTATTCATCCCCGCTTAAAATAAGTGTAAAATCCCCCTCCATTTTTGCGTTTGTTCCAACTGCCTTAATAGCATAATTACCATGGTTCAATTTATGCTTATCAAGAGAGATATTGGTTATATCATTAAAAATGGTTTCTAATACAATTTCATTATCGGTATCAACCAGAACTATTTTAAATTCTCCCTTAATAATTTCCATATTTGTTGAAAAACTGATGAATTTGCCACTTTCAGAAATTGAAAAGGATTGTAGTGTTATGGCGCCAGATAACTTCTCCACACTAACATTCCAGCGGTTTTCTCCAAGTGGAAACATCTGAAATTCAGTAGCAGAATAATAATCTTCTCTATTGGCAATCAGTTTCTCATTATCATATATATTATGCTTTGACATGTATCGCAAATAAGTCACCAGTATTAAAAGCAATGCAAATACTATGCACAGAGCAGTGACCACACACGCTCGCTTTTTATTCATTTTCATTACCACTCTTTTCTTCCTCCCCTATCATAGAAATTAATTGATTTAAATATTTCTTTGATAGTCTTAAATTTATTTGAATTACGATAGCAGTTGCTATAAGTAAAATAGCAATAAGCTCCATTAAACGCATTACGATATCCGCATCTGGAAAAAGATATGGAAAAGGAAATTGCAAATAAATAAACACAGCAAATGCAATAACATAAACAAGAATGCTGCTCCATATGCGGATATTTTTTATTTGAATTAAAATCATTTTCTCTCTAAATT
Source organism: uncultured Lachnospiraceae bacterium (assembly GCA_910587045.1). Classification (GTDB taxonomy): domain Bacteria; phylum Bacillota; class Clostridia; order Lachnospirales; family Lachnospiraceae; genus CAG-632. The sequence continues at coordinate 229,038 of CAJULG010000002.1, forward strand.
CATTCTGTTCTTTTTCTAAACGATCTGTCCGAATAGTTAGCTCATCAACATCTTTTGATTTCAGCAGGTAATCTGTAGTAACATCAAAAACCTCACTTAATGCAACCACACGTTCCAATTCTGGCGATGTTTCTCCTGATTCCCACTTTGATATGGATTGTCTTGATACTCCAATCTTTTCTGCTAACTGTTCCTGTGATAATTTATTAGTCTTTCTTAGTTCATATATTTTTTCTGCTAATGTCATAAATATTTTGCCCTCGCTTTCAATTATTCACTATACACACTATACAAAAAAATAAGATTGCATACCATAAAGAACTCTATACAAAGGTGGCAACCATAACGTGCATATACAGTTGCATTTCCTTTTTTCTAATCTACCTGTTCAAGAATCTTCGTTTTATTGTATACCCATCATACACGTTCAAACAAATTGTATCAACTAAGCAATTCTGCCCCATATCTTTCATCATCTGTCGGCTTTCAGGAAGCAGACGAAAGTGCAGGCAGGAAGCGACAG
>CAJULG010000002.1:229660-339131 GCA_910587045.1 uncultured Lachnospiraceae bacterium
CGAACGCCCTATAGAAATAATGCTACAAACTCTCTTCGTGAGCAAGCTCCCGCCGGGTTTTGTCCAGCCATGCATTCATCATCTGTCGGCTTTCAGGAAGCAGACGAAAGTGCAGGCAGGAAGCGACAGCTGATTCATGTCGGGCGAACGCCCTATAGAAATAATGCTACAAACTCTCTTCGTGAGCAAGCTCCCGCCGAGAGTTTGTAGCATTATTTCTGCATGGCTGGACGGTGCCACAAAATGACAAAAAATCGACGAAAACATTCTATAGTTCAACAAAAGTCAACGGGAAAAGAATCGAAATTATTATGAATAATGCGAATGGACAATAGTTTGCCGATATCCTGTCAATAATTGCGAAGGATACCCCCTTTTCACTGATTTTTAATTCTACTATAATTGCAAAGGAACAACAAATAGAGATTAAAAAATACAGGAGGCGAGCCATGAACGACATAAAAATTGCAATCGTGAATCATGATAAACATGCATTACAGAAGATTCACCATTACTTATCAGAGGAAGACAGAGTTCGTGTGGTTGGAACAGCACAGGATGGACAGGAAGCCATTACAATGATTCGGGAGCGGAAACCGGAAGTGGTCATATTGGATCTTATCATGCCCCATGTGGATGGAGTAGGGATTATGGAGCAGGTAGAGAGTCAGACAGGCAAGGAGGGAAGGCCGAAGTATATCATCGGTATGATGAAGGGACAGGAATTCATGTTTCAGATGGCAGCGGAAAATCAGACTGTAGTGGGAGTCAGTCAGAGCTATTCCCAGCCGGATGTGAAAAATGCACTTCAAATGCTAAACGGTTCACGGAAGGCGGCCCGCTGGGGCGGTATACAGAGTGCAGCCATTACAGTTGCTCCTCCGGAGGACAAGTTAGAACTGGTAGTGACTGATATTATTCATGAAATCGGCGTACCTGCACATATAAAGGGGTATCAGTATTTAAGAAGTGCAATCCTGATGTCGGTAGCGGATATGGATATCCTGAATTCCGTTACGAAACAGCTATATCCTGAAATCGCAAAGTTGTATGGTACTACTCCAAGCCGGGTGGAGCGTGCCATCAGACATGCGATTGAGGTAGCGTGGGGCAGAGGGCATATGGATACGATTGATGAATTGTTTGGATATACGATCCATGCCGGAAAGGGAAAGCCGACGAATTCAGAATTTATTGCTCTGATCGCAGATAAGATCCGTCTGGATCAGAAGATCAAGAGTGCATAAGGGAGTAAATCAAGGGAAACAGAAAGATGGGGAATATTATGGAAAAGTTAACAAAAATGAGGGTAATGGCAGCTGACCAGGATTTAATACAGGAATTGAGCAGATATGATTTCATCTCACGGGACGGGAGTATGGAGATCATTGGAAAATATATGGATGGAGAAGAACTTTATAATGCGATAGTTAGCAATCAGCCGGATCTGGTAGTAATGGATGCTTTATTGAAATCTACAGACGGGATAGAGCTGATGCGCCGAATGAAGGAGGAACATCCGGAAATTCATACCCGCTTTATTCTTCTGACTACGATCGGAACGGAGAGTGTAATTGAGACAGCATTTATGATGGGCGCCTCCTATTATATGCTGAAGCCGTTTGACAATCAGATCCTGAAGCGGAGAATGAAGCAGGTATTGATGAATGAGGAACGGGAGGTAGAGGAACGGATCCTGGAATTGGGAGAGGATCTTGCTCCTTATGTAAAGGAACGGAATTTAGAGGGTGAGGTAACGGAAATCATTCGGGAGATTGGGATTCCGGCACACATTAAGGGCTATCAGTATATCCGGGAGGGTATCATGATGTCAGTGGATGATCCGAATATGCTGAATTATATTACGAAGCTGTTGTATCCGACGATCGCGAAAAAATACAAGACAACCTCCTCCAGTGTGGAACGTGCCATACGTCATGCGATCGAGGTGGCATGGAGCAGAGGAAAGATGGATGTGATTCAGGAGCTGTTCGGATATACGATCCATGCCGGGAAAGGGAAACCGACCAATTCCGAATTTATTGCATTGATCGCAGACAAACTAAGGCTGGAATATGACCTGCAAAAGTAAATTAATTGTTCCATTTAGTGCCGGATTGTGCTATACTTTGTTCATGTTTCAAGATAAGATTGCTGGAACAAAGGAATACTGGGAGGGTTATCAAGCATGAAGAAAGTGGCTTATATTGCGTCAGAGTGTGTACCATTTATAAAAACAGGCGGGCTTGCCGATGTGGTAGGAACATTGCCAAAGATGTTCAATAAGAATGAGTATGATGTTCGAATCATTATTCCGAATTATTTATGTATTCCGCACAAATATCGGGAGAAAATGAAATATTTAACGCATTTTCAATTGGATATCGGCTGGAGACAGCAGTATGTGGGTGTCATGTATATGGAATACGAAGGTGTTCCGGTATATTTTATTGATAACGAGTACTATTTTAATGGCTTTACTCCGTATGGGGATGTAAAATGGGATATTGAAAAGTTCTCCTTCTTTTCGAAGGCGGCGTTATCGATTCTGCCGGTGATCAACTTCCGGCCGGATATCATCCATTGCCATGACTGGCAGTCAGGTCTGGTACCGGTATATTTAAAGACGCTGTTTTCAAGCAATCCGTTTTTCCAGGGGATTAAGTCCATTGTGACCATCCATAATCTGAAATTCCAGGGAAATTGGGATATTAAGACAATACAGGCATATTCCGGACTGCCATCCTATGTGTTTACGCCGGATAAACTGGAATTCAAGAAGGATGCCAGTATGCTGAAGGGCGGACTGGTATATGCAGATAAGATTACGACCGTAAGTAATACCTATGCCGGGGAAATTCAGACTCAGGAATATGGAGAAGGATTAGAAGGACTTTTATCTGCCAGACATCATGATCTGTGGGGTATCGTCAACGGAATTGATTATGATATCTATAATCCGGAGCGGGATCCGATGATCTATAAGAATTATTCCGTAAAGAGCTACAAGCGGGCAAAAGCAGAGAATAAGAAAAGGATGCAGGAAGAATTCGGTCTTCCGGTAGATGAAAAGCAGTTTGTGATCGGGATTATTTCCAGACTGACCGATCAGAAAGGACTGGATCTGGTTGATCGTGTTATGAATGAGATCTGTCAGGATGGCGTACAGTTTATTGTGCTGGGAACCGGAGAGCAGCGGTATGAGGATATGTTCCGGTATTACCAGGGAATCCATCCGGCAAAGGTATCAGCAAATATTTATTACTCCGATGAACGTTCTCACAAAATGTATGCCGGCTGTGATGTCATGCTGGTTCCATCCCGGTTTGAGCCGTGTGGTCTGACCCAGTTGATGGCACTTCGTTACGGTACCGTTCCGGTTGTACGGGAGACCGGAGGTCTGAAGGATACCGTAGAGGCATACAATGAATTCGAAAAGACCGGAAATGGCTTTAGCTTCCGTAATTATAATGCATATGAAATGCTGAATACCATTAATTATGCAAAGGAAGTCTATTATAACGACAAGCAGAGCTGGTATGGCATTATGGAACGTGCTATGCGTGCAGATTACTCATGGCAGAAATCCGCAGAAAAATACCAGGAATTATATAACTACATTTAAAAGCTACAAGCCATGCAAGGATAAAACATCACATAGCCGGCGAGAACATTTATGCTCTTAGCTGGCTATGTGATGTTTTAGACTTATAGGGCGCCAGCCCGTAAATCGAGCCGAAGCGAAGCGCAGGCGAGATTGGCATGGCGTAGAGAGAAGGGCGCCAGCCTAAAGGAGCCGAAGCGAAGCGCAGGCGAGATTGGCATGGCGTAGAGAGAAGGGCGCCAGCCCAAAGGAGCCGAAGCGAAGCGCAGGCGAGATTGGCATGGCGTAGAGTGAAGGGACAAAACAATGGCATTTGATGGAATTGTAATTGCAAATATTATTCATGAATTAAATACAACGATCCTGAATGGACGAATCTACAAGATTTATCAGCCGGAGCCGGATGAACTGAATCTGATCATAAAGGTACCGGGCGGGAATTACCGGCTGCTGCTGTCAGCCAGTGCAACGCTGCCTTTACTCTATCTGTCTTCCGAGAATAAGAATAATCCGATGACTGCTCCGGCGTTCTGTATGCTGCTGCGTAAGCATATTGGAAACGGAAGGATCATTCGTATAGAACAGCCGGGATTTGAACGGATTGTCGTATTCCATATAGAGCATCTGAATGAGATGGGGGATCTATGCAGGAAGAAGCTGATCATTGAGATCATGGGGAAGCATAGCAACATCATATTCTGTGATGAACAGGATTCGATCATTGACAGTATCAAGCGGATCGGTGCCCAGACCAGTTCGGTGCGGGAGGTGCTTCCGGGCAGGCACTATGAGCTGCCGCCATCCCAGGATAAGATCAGTCCTCTGGATGTAACAAAGGATTACTTTGAACAGAATATGCTGACGAAACCGCTGAATTTATGTAAAATGATATATACCTCACTGACGGGCTTTAGTCCTGTAGCTGCAAATGAAATCTGTGACCGGGCAGGGCTGGACGGTGATATAAGTACCGGTATGCTGAGGCAGGATGCGGATACGGAGGCATGGCATATTGCTAATGGAGCAGAACAGTTATGGGAGAAATTATCAGAAGTAGTCGAGCAGATCCGGCAGGAGGAGTTCCAGCCGGGGATTTACTATGACGAAGAGGATACTCCGATAGAATTTTCTTCAATCTGCCTTACCATGTATTCCGATATGGAATGGAGGCAGAATCCGTCCATTTCAGCGGTATTGCAGGAGTATTATGCGGCAAAGAACAATGTGACCCGGATTCGCCAGAAATCCTCGGATCTGCGCCGGGTGGTCAGTACGGCAATCGAGCGGACTGCCAAAAAGTATGATCTGCAGTGCAGCCAGCTAAAGGATACGGAGAAACGGGATAAGTACAAGGTTTATGGTGAATTGATCCATACATATGGTTATGGAATTGAACCGGAGGCAAAGTCATTCCAGGCGTTGAATTACTATACAAATGAGGAGATTACCATACCCTTAGATCCGACTTTGACACCGATGGAAAATTCCAGGAAGTATTTTGCCAGGTATAATAAATTAAAACGAACCTTTGAAGCATTGACAGAACAGGTAGCACAGACCAGACAGGAATTGGAGCATCTACAATCCATTCAGACTGCTTTGGATATCACTCTGGAAGAAACTGATCTGGCGGATATCAAGCGGGAACTGATGGAGTATGGTTATATCCGATTCAAAGGCCAGAGTAAGAAGAAGGGAAAGCTGCCGAAAAGCAGTCCGCTTCATTATATCTCTTCCGACGGGTTTCATATGTATGTAGGTAAGAATAACTATCAGAATGAGGAATTGACCTTCAAGACGGCAAATGGAGGAGATCTGTGGTTTCATGCCAAGCAGATACCCGGTTCCCATGTGATCGTAAAGACGGAAGGAAATCAGGAGATACCGGATCGTACCTATGAAGAGGCGGCACGCCTGGCAGCGTATTATTCCGCTGCCCGCACCAGTACAAAGGTAGATATTGATTATACAAGACGTTCCAATCTGAAAAAGACACCGGGCGGAGCACCGGGCTTTGTGGTCTATCATACCAATTACTCCATGACGATTGAACCGGATATCCGTGGAATTCAGGAAGCCGAAGGTTAACCATTGACTTTTGCAGGTAAGTTACCGTATAATGGATAAGATTGTAAGAAAGAACCGGAATTTCACAGGAATTCAAAGAGAAAGAAATGCAGGTGTCCTATGATTCGTAGTATGACAGGCTTTGGAAGAAGCGAAACGATAACGACAGATTATAAACTGATCGTTGAGATGAAGGCAGTCAATCACCGGTATGGTGAATACAGTATAAAGCTGCCTAGAAAACTGAATTTTTTTGAAACCGGGATCCGGGCGCTTTTAAAAGAATATATTGACCGGGGAAAGGTGGATGTATATATTACCTATGAGGATTATCGGGAAACCAATGCCTGTGTGAAATACAACCCGGAGATTGCCAGAGAGTATATGAATCATATGCGGCAGTTGGAGCAGGATTTCCATATCCGGGATGATATTTCCGTTACCAGGCTTGCCCAGTTTCCGGATGTGTTTACCCGGGAAGAGCAGAGCATTGACGAGGATCAGTTATGGAGCATACTGGAAGCCGGAATCCGTCAGGCAGCAGAGCAGTTTGTGGAGGCCAGAAGGCGGGAAGGTGAGAACCTGAAGCAGAACCTGATGGAGAAGCTGGCCGGAATGCTTGAACTGCTGGACTATATTGAGCAGGAGGCTCCCGGTCTGATTCAGGATTACCGTGACAAATTAGAAGCCAAGGTAAAGGAATTATTAGAAAGCACTGCCATAGATGAGAACCGGATCGCAGCAGAGGTTGTGATCTATGCGGACAAGATCTGTGTGGACGAGGAAACCGTCCGGTTACGAAGTCATATCAACAGTACCAGAGAGATTCTGGAAAAGGGCGGAAGCGTAGGACGGAAGCTGGACTTTATTGCACAGGAAATGAACCGGGAAGCCAATACTATATTGTCGAAGGCGAATTCACTGGATATTTCTAATAAGGCGATCGATCTGAAGACGGAGATCGAAAAGGTGCGGGAGCAGATTCAGAATATTGAATAAGGTCAGGTGATGGTATGGATAAAAAGGGATTATTGATCGTGATCTCCGGTTTTTCCGGTGTAGGCAAGGGAACTGTTGTCAAACGACTGGTTCAGGATTACGGATACAGTCTTTCCGTTTCGGCAACGACCAGAGCTCCAAGAGAAGGCGAGATTGACGGAAGGGACTATTATTTCAAATCCAAAGCGGATTTCATGAATCTGATTGATTATAATGGTTTTATTGAATGGGCGATCTACGTTGAGAATTATTATGGTACGCCAAGGGCTTTCGTAGAGCGGGAACTGGCAGCCGGACACAACGTGATCCTGGAAATTGAAGTACAGGGAGCATTGAATATCAAAAATCAATATCCGGATGCAGTACTCATCTTCCTGACAGCTCCGAGTGCTTCAGAATTGAAGGAACGACTGGTCGGACGGGGAACGGAGGATCCTGCGGTAGTGGATAAGCGGATGAAGCGTGCCGCAGAGGAATCGGCAGATATGGATCAGTATGAATATATTGTTGTAAATGATGATCTGGATCAGTGTGTCAAAGATGTGAATTCTGTCATTGTGGCAAAGGGCTGCATGATTGAGAAAAATATGGAATTTATGAATCAGATGAAAGCAGAGCTGCAAGCTCTGTAGAAAGGAGTAATAGTATGATACATCCATCGTATACGGATTTAATGCAGGTGGTAAACAGTGAGGTAGAACCGGGTGAACAGCCGGTCGTTCAGAGCCGTTATTCGATCGTACTTGCAACTGCAAAACGGGCAAGACAGATCATTGCAGGTTCCGAAGCACTGGTAGAGGCATCCAATCAGAAGCCTCTGTCACTTGCTGTAGAGGAATTATACAGCGGTAAGGTTAAGATTGTTGGTGATGAAGAAGAATAAGGAATGACAAGGAGCTTTTCGAAAAAGCTCCTTTCCTTTGCTGTGATATGCGGTGTATTGTTTCAGGGTTCGTATACATACAATAAAGAAACAGCATTCGTAAAGAGGAGAGAGAATAATGCGGGTATCAGAATTGATGCAGGGACTGGAATATATAAAATTGCAGGGGAGCCTGGAGGTGGAAGTGACGGAAATAGAGTACGATTCCCGACAGGTAACGGAAGGAAGCCTGTTTTTTTGTATTCCCGGAAGCGTGCGGGACGGACATGAATTCGCACCAGAGGTAGTGGAACGGGGGGCCGGAGTTTTGATCGTTGAGCATCCGGTTTCTGTACCGGAACAGATCACAGTACTTCAGGTACCGAATGCCCGGTATGCCATGGGGATGATGTCCTCTGTCTTCTATGGGGAACCGTCGAAAAGGCTGACGGTGATCGGTATTACGGGGACAAAGGGAAAGACCACGACGGCCTATATGATCCAGTCCATGTTAGAGAAGACCGGACATCGGACCGGCCTGATCGGAACCATAGAGATCATGGATGGAGTCCGGACGGTTCCGGCTGCCAATACTACGCCGGAATCCGTTTTGCTGCAGCGTACGCTCCGGGATATGGTAAAGAACGGGCTGGACAGTGTGGTAATGGAGGTATCCTCGCAGGGATTAATGCTGGACCGGGTGGCAGGCGTAGACTTTGATTATGGGATATTTACCAATCTTTCAGAGGATCATATCGGTCCGAATGAGCATGCCAGCTTTGAAGAATACCGGGGATGGAAGGCAAAGCTCTTCCGGCTTTGCAGGATCGGAATACTGAATGCAGATGACCCGTACTATGAAGAGATGTTGGCCGGACATACCTGTCAGGTGGTCACCTATGGCAGGAAACCGGGGCTGGATTATTGTGCGAATGACTGGAAGCTGCACAGTGAGGATGGACACCTGGGTATCGAGTACCGGTTATCCGGTAAGGCGGAAGGCAGACTGATGGTAAATATACCGGGGAAATTCAGTATCTATAATTCCCTGTCTGCAGTTGCAGTGGCAAATGAGATGCAGGTGCCTTTTGACGTGATCCAGCAGGTATTGACAACCGTCAGAGTCCGGGGACGGGTGGAACTGATCCCGATCTCGGATGCCTTTACCATACTGATCGATTATGCCCATAATGCAGTCAGTCTGGAAAGTATACTGGAAACACTTCGGGATTATCAGCCCGGGCGTCTGGTAGCTGTCTTTGGCTGCGGCGGGAACCGCTCCAAGACCAGACGGTATGAGATGGGCGAGGTCGCCGGGCGGCTGGCGGATTTTACGATCATTACCTCAGATAATCCGAGATTTGAAGAGCCGCAGGATATTATCAATGATATTGTTACCGGAATGTCCAGAACGCAGGGAGAATACATAGAGATCATGGATCGGAAGGAAGCGTTCCGTTATGCGATCCTGAATGCCCGGCCGGGAGATGTGATCGTGCTGGCCGGAAAAGGACATGAGGATTATCAGGAAATAAAGGGTGTAAAATACCACATGGATGAGCGGGAGCTGATCCGGGAGGTATTGGAGGAAGCCGATGTCAGCAAAATATGTGGATATAATAATCGATATTTCGCATGAGGCGATCGACCGGGCATTTCAGTATGAAGTGCCCCTTTCTTTGCGTGAAACGCTTTCCGTAGGAATGCAGGTACAGGTTCCCTTTGGCAGAGGAAATCACCTGCGTACCGGCTATATCATTGGTCTGAGTGATGAGCCGGAGTATGACCCGGAGAAAATAAAGTCCGTACACAGCATAGTGGAAAATCAGGTGCCGGTGGAGGGGCAGCTGATCCGGCTTGCCGCCTGGATGAAGGAGACCTACGGCTCTACCATGTATCAGGCATTAAAAACCGTCATGCCGGTGAAGGAGCGGGTGCGTCCGATCGAGCATAAGACCCTGCGGCTTTCGGTTTCTCCGGAGGAGGGAAGGCTCCGGCTCCTGGAATACAGACGGAAGCATAGTGTGGCAAAGGCACGGCTGCTGGAAGCCCTGCTGGAAAACGGAGATATTCCCTATGAACTGGCACAGAGTAAGTTGAATATCAGTAAAGGCACGTTTGACCGCCTGCAGGAGGAGGGAACCCTGGAAATCCTGACCCGGACCCAGTATCGTCAGGCAGGGACTGCCAGACGGATGTCAGAGCCGGAGCCAGAGTTAAATATGGCACAGCAGGCTCTGGTAGAGGAATTCCGGCAGGATTATCATAGAGAAGAGTATCATACCTACCTGTTGCACGGAGTGACAGGCAGCGGCAAGACAGAGGTCTATATGCATGCCATTGATGTGGTACTGGCCCGGGGCAGACAGGCGATCGTCCTGATACCGGAGATTTCCCTGACATTTCAGACCGTGATGCGGTTTCGCCGGCATTTCGGCGAGCAGATTACCATCTTAAATTCCCGCATGAGCAAGGGAGAACGCTATGACCAGTTTCAGCGGATCCGAACGGGAGAGGTGAAGATTGTCATCGGGCCGAGATCTGCTTTATTTGCACCATTTACGGATCTGGGGCTGATCGTCATAGATGAGGAGCATGAGAGCAGCTACAAGAGTGATAATCTGCCAAAGTATCATGCCAGAGAAACGGCACAGGAACGGGCAAGGATTTGTCATGCCAGCGTGATCCTCGGTTCAGCCACGCCCTCGGTCGTGTCATACTACAGGGCAGAGCAGGGGGAATACAGGCTGTGGCAGTTGGAGAACCGGGCAGCACAGCAGGCATTGGCCCGGGTGGAGATCATTGATCTGCGCGAAGAACTGAGAACGGGTAACCGGAGCCGGTTCAGCTATCGACTGCAGGAGCTGATCGCAGAACGGTTAGAGCGGGAACAGCAGTCGATCATCTTCATGAATCGCCGGGGATATGCCAGCTTCGTATCCTGCAGGAGCTGTGGAGAGGTGGTGAACTGTCCACACTGTCAGGTGTCTTTAACCTATCACGATCACCATTCCGACCGGCCAAAGCTAATCTGTCACTATTGTGGCTATACGGAGGATTATGTACAGCAGTGCAGGAACTGCGGTTCAAAGTTGATCGGACGGTTTGGCTCCGGCACCCAGCTGGTAGAGGCAGAACTGAAGGAACTCTTTCCGGCTGCCCGGATCCTTCGAATGGATGCGGATACGACGAAGGGAAAGGATGGACATGAGGCTATTCTGGCTGCGTTCGGTGAGGGGAAAGCAGATATTCTGGTGGGAACGCAGATGATCGTAAAGGGACATGATTTTCCAAATGTAACGCTGGTAGGAATCCTGGCGGCAGATTTATCCCTTCACAATCAGGATTATATGGCGGGAGAACGTACCTTTGATCTGCTGACACAGGCAGCCGGACGCGCCGGACGTGGAGCCGAGCCGGGAACAGTGGTGATCCAGACCTATGAACCGGAGCATCCGGTGATTCAGGCAGCAGCCGGGCAGGATTATGCCGCCTTTTATGAGAATGCCATTGCATACCGCAGGCTACTGAAGTATCCGCCGGTGTATTCCATGCTTGCAGTACTGGTGACAGCCTCCCGGGAGGAGCAGGCAGAAGCTGCTGCACGGAAGCTGGCTGATCTTCTGCGGAATCAGCCGGAGAATACAGGGAGCAGGGCGGTCCTTCGGGTGGTAGGTCCGGCTGCGCCCGTTATTGCTAAAGTGAAAGATATTTACCGAAGGGTGATCTATGTTAAGTCTCTGGAGGAACCGTGTCTGTTACTGGCCAGACAACAGTTAGAGGAATATGCAGCGGCACTGGAAGCATCCGGGGAATGCAAGGTGTATTTTGACCGCGATCCAATGAAGGGATACTGATATTGTTTCAAAATTGCAATTATTATAAAAAGATGGTAAAATTACAAAACAGATTGTTATGAGATTAATATGGCAGAAATGCAGATGAGATCAGCAGGAAAATGAAAGGCAGGAAGTAAAAATGGGAACTCGTAAAATCCGGATTGAAGGCGATCCGATTCTTAGGAAACAATGTAAGCCGGTGGATAAGGTCACACCGAGATTGTTACAGTTGATCGATGATATGTTTGACACCATGTATGAAGCGAACGGTGTGGGACTGGCCGGCCCTCAGGTCGGGATCCTGAAACGTGTCGTCGTGATCGATGTAGGGGATGAGCATCCACTGGTATTGATCAACCCTGAGATCCTGGAAACCTCCGGCGAACAGACCGGTGATGAGGGCTGCTTAAGCCTGCCTGGAAAAGTCGGTACGGTAACCCGTCCGAATTATGTGAAGTGCAGGGCATTTGATGAGAATATGGAACCGATCACGGTGGAAGGAACGGAACTGCTGGCTAGAGCCATCTGCCATGAATTGGATCATCTGGATGGCGTATTATATCGGGACCGCGCAGATGGCGGGGTTCGGGATATAGAATAGAGAAGCGTTTCGGAAGCAGGACAGAGACAGGATGGAACAGGAAAGAGGCAGGTGACAGTATGCGGATCATTTTCATGGGGACCCCGGAATTTGCAGTACAGGTTCTGGAAGCGATCATTCAGGAAGGACATGAGGTGGCAGGTGTTTATACACAGCCGGATAAACCCAGGGGAAGGGGAAAGAGTGTACAGTATACACCGGTAAAGGAACTGGCCATGGAATATAATATTCCGGTCTTTCAGCCGGAACGGGTGCGGGATCCGGAGGTGGTTGCGGAACTGAGGACGCTGGCACCAGAGGTGATCGTGGTGGTAGCCTTTGGACAGATTCTTCCGGAGACAATCCTGAATCTGCCTCCACTGGGGTGCATTAATGTACATGCCTCCCTGCTGCCCAGATATCGGGGAGCGGCGCCAATCCAGCGCGTGATCATTGATGGTGAAACGGAAAGCGGTGTAACTACCATGTATATGGCAAAGGGACTGGATACCGGAGATATGATCGAGCAGAGGGTGGTTCCCATTGATCGGAAGGAGACCGGTGGCAGCTATCATGACAAGCTGGCGGCAGCAGGGGCAGAGCTTTGTCTGTCGACCCTGCAGAAGCTGGCAGAAGGGACAGCACCGCGGATTCCACAGGATGACCGGAAAAGCTGTTATGCCCATATGCTGAATAAGGCGATGGGAGAGCTGGATTTTCAAAAGCCGGCAGAGGAATTAGAACGACTGATCCGGGGATTGAATCCGTGGCCCAGCGCTTATACCTGGCTGCAGGGAAAGAGTCTGAAGATCTATGAGGCGGAAGTGGTAAAAAGCGAGACAGACAGTCACGGGATGAATGATATGCCGGGAACGGTCATAGCGGTAGATAAGACCAGTTTCACTGTACAATGCAATCCGGGAGCTTTACGGATTGATTCTCTGCAACTAGAGGGCAAGAAACGGATGAAAACAGCAGCATTTTTGTTGGGATATAAGCTTTCTGCGGGTATGCGGCTTGGCAGCGGGCTGGAGAATACCAGGGATAATTGATTTGGTTGCATTTGGGAGGAACTTTTATGAAAAGGAAAAAAACACTACAGGAAATCAGTTATGTGGTACTTTTGCTGGCTGCTATCGTAGTTTTGTTTGGCTGGTATACGAATCAGAACCGGAACCGGATGGAGGAACGGAATAAGAATTATGCCGCGGATTCTGCCAGACTGAAGGTGGAGCAGATCGATGTTGAGTTAAGTAATGCTTTGAGCCGGATCAGTACCTATGCCTACTTTTTGGGAGAAGGACTGACAGAGCCGGAAGTGACTGCACAAATGCTAAAGGAAATAGAAGCAAATTCCCAGTTTGATGTTGTTATTTTTACAGACATTAATGGTATGGATCTTGCATCGGAGGGACAGACGGCGGATGTAACGGATCGTGATTTTTATAAAGATGGTATCAATGGAGGAAAAGGAATTGATATCGTATTTGAACCGTACATTTTTGATGAGGTAATGGCGTGCTTTTATGCCCCGGTCCGCTATGAGGGAAAAATTATCGGTGTACTGCGGGGGGCATATCTGGCAGAGGAATACTTAAAAAATATGCTTGCAACGACCTATTTTAATGAACCGGCAGACGTTTTTCTCTGTACGACAGATGGTATGGTGATCGCAAGCTCCGATGAAGAGAGTCATAATGGAAAGCTGTTGGAGATTCTGCTAGAGGATGGTGTGATAGATGCAGGTACTGCAGAGAAGGCAGAGGAGGTATTTCAGAATGGTGGTGCAGACACTTTTCTTTGTGATGCGAACAGTAAAACAGATAATATCTGTGTGATGCAGCTTCCGAACAACGGGTTTGTTCTGGTACAGACGTTTCCAAAGAAGATAACACAAAGCATGATCCGGGATGAGAATCTTGTGGGAGTACGTCTGGAAATAATGCTGATCCTGCTGTTTGTAATCTATATTATAACTCTTATCGTCCGGGCCGGCAGGGAACGCAAACAATTAAAGCGGGAAAATCAGGAGATGGGGTATATTACGGATGGTGTGAACAAGTTGTTCTCCCGCTTTTCCATGGTTGATTTTGAGGCTGATACCTATCAGTATCTGGCAGGAACAAGGCCGGAGGATGAGCGGGTTCCGACGCATGGGAAATACGAGGATCTGGCAGATTATCTTGCTTCTATCATGATCAATGAGGACGAACGCCAGAAATTTTGTGCATTTCTGGATAAAGAAACTGTTATTGCAGCATTGGCGGAACAGAATGACATTCGTTATGAGTGTCATGTTATGCGGCATGGACATGCAGAATGGGAGCATGCCAATGTTATCTGTCTGGAACGAAAGGATGGAAGGGCAGATAAAGTATTATTCATTCGTCAGAATATCACGGAAATAAAAGAAAAGGAACTGCGTATTCATGCGGAGATGGCGCTTGCTGATCGGAAGGAACGGCAGTACCGGATCGCGATAACCTCCAATGCTTTCTTAACGTTTGAATTCAACCTGACACAGGACCGGATCGAACAGGATATTGTCCGGTCGAGGGACGGAAGCCAGGTATCTCTGCTGGAATATTTTGGATTGCAGGTGCCATGTAAAGCTTCTGAATGCTTTGAACGCTGGAAAGCGTTTATCCTGGAAGAATCCCTGGAGGAATATACTGAAAAAGTAAACACGGAATATCTGCTGGAACGATTTGAGCAGGGGGAATCCGAGGTCGTTGTGATTTACTGGGGCCGGGTTTCTTCGGAAGAGCAGATGTGTGTGCGCCAGTCCTTTATTATGACGCAGGATTACGATACGGATGACATAATGGTCATGGTAGTAACAAATGATATTACAGAGCAGGTTCAGAAGCAGAGAGAGCAGACGCAGGCATTACAGGATGCTCTGATGCAGGCACAGCATGCGAATCAGGCAAAGACCACCTTCCTCTCTAATATGTCCCATGATATCCGTACACCAATGAATGCCATTATCGGATTTTCTACGATCGCTGCCAGTCATATTGATAACAAGGATCAGGTACGTGACTGCCTGCAAAAGGTTCTGGCCTCCAGCAATCATTTGTTAAGTCTGATCAATGATATTCTGGATATGAGCCGGATCGAGAGCGGCAAGGTGCAGATCAAGGAACAGGAATGTAATATTTCAGAGTTGATGCATAATCTGGTGAATATCATCCAGTCTCAGGTAAAAGCAAAACAACTGGATCTGTTTATTGATACCTTTGAGGTTGTGAATGAGGATGTTATTGCAGATGCATTAAAGCTGAATCAGATCTTTATTAATCTGTTAAGCAATGCGGTAAAATATACCCCGGCCGGAGGAACCATTACCTTCCGGATCATGCAGAAGACCACGTTCCGTCATGGATATGGAGATTATGTGTTTATCATTAAGGATAATGGAATGGGAATGTCGCCGGAATTTGTCCAGCATATCTTTGAACCATTTGAGCGGGAGGTTACTGTTACCCAGAGCGGTATTCAGGGTACCGGACTTGGAATGGCGATCACAAAGAATATTGTTGAAATGATGAATGGTACGATCACGGTAGAGAGTGAGGTCGGAAAGGGAAGCACCTTCACAGTGGAACTGGGCTTAAAGCTTCAGGACGTGGAAAAGAATGCGGAACAGATCAAAGAATTAGAGGGAATGCGGGCGCTGGTGGTAGATGATGATTTCAATACCTGTGACAGCGTAAGCAAGATGCTAAAGCAGATCGGTCTGCGTTCGGAATGGACGACCTCCGGCAGAGAGGCGGTTTATCGTGCAAAGATTGCCCACGAGGAAGGTGATTCTTACCACACCTATATCATTGACTGGCAGATGCCGGAGACCAGCGGTGTGGAGACTGCGAGAAGAATTCGCAGTGTGGTTGGAGAAGAGGCACCGATCATTATCCTGACAGCATATGACTGGACTGATATTGAGGAGGAGGCAAAAGCGGCAGGGGTTACTGCGTTCTGTGCAAAACCGCTCTTTATGTCTGATCTGAAGTCGGTACTGCTTGCTGCAAACAGTCTGGTGGATAAGGAAGAGGAACAGGCGCCTGTCTGGACCCTGACGGATTTCAGGGGAAAACGTATTCTGCTGGTGGAGGATATTGAACTGAACCGTGAGATCGCCGAAGTGATCCTGACGGAAGCCGGATTTCAGGTTGAAACTGCACCGGATGGAACGGATGCAGTTGCCATGGTAGAGAAATCAGAGGAATATTATTATGATGCGATATTGATGGATGTCCAGATGCCGATCATGAACGGGTATGAAGCAACCCGGACGATCCGGAATATGGCAAGAAAGGATGTCGGGAGTATGCCGATCATTGCCATGACAGCCAATGCATTAGAGGAGGATAAGGAAGCAGCATTAAAGAATGGAATGAATGCGCATATTGCAAAACCGATCAATATGGAAATATTTATTTCGGTTCTGAAGGAATTTCTTAGTTAGGAGAACAGTATGTCGAGTGAAATAAATATCCGCGGACTGGCAGTAGAGACCCTGACGGAGCTTGACCGGGGGCGAAAGAATGCCAGTGAAGCCATGCATGCTGTTCTGCGGAATTATCAGTATCTGAGTAAACAGGAGCGGAGCTTTTATACCCGGTTATGTGAAGGAACAATAGAATACCGGCTGCAGTTGGACTATCTGATCAACCAGGTATCCAGGACACCGGTAGAAAAGTGCAGGCCTTATATCCGGAACCTTCTTCGTATGAGCCTGTACCAGATCCGCTATATGGACAGAATTCCGCCGGAGGCGGCCTGTAATGAAGCGGTAAAGCTGGCAAAAAAGAAGGGATTTCAGCATCTGAGCAGTTTTGTAAATGGTGTCCTGCGGAACCTGATCCGGCAGCAGGCAGTTCTTTCCCTTCCACAAAAGAAAGAGGATCCATGCTCTTATTATTCGGTCACCTATTCTATGCCGGAATGGCTGGTGGAGCGTCTGCTCTGCTGGTATCCGGAGGATATTGTAGAAGATATGCTGGGTACTTTTTTAGCGGAGGCACCTCTTACTGTCCGGGTGAATCAGATACAGGGTACCAGAGAGGCAGTAAAAAAGGCATTGGAGCAGGAAGGAATTCAGGCAGAAGACGGGTATTATACGGAGAATACCCTGCGGCTCTCCGGCATAAATTATATGAACCGGATCCGGTCATTTCGTCAGGGGCTGATCACGGTACAGGATGAGAGTTCTGTCTTACAGGGATGTCTGTTAAAGCCTCAGGCTGACAGCCGGATCCTGGATGTCTGTGCAGCACCGGGAGGAAAGAGTCTGTACGCGGCAGAGCAGTTGTATCTGACGGGACATGCGGCAGCATCTGCCGGCTGCAGTTCACAGAGTTTAGAAATGAGTGCAGGATTAAAAAAGCTTGTTCCGGGTTCGGTCATGGCGCGGGATATCAGTGAAAAAAAGGTAGAGCAGATCATAGAAAATGCAGAGCGGATGAAGATTTCAAATCTAAGGACAGAGGTTTGGAACGCCCTGCAATCAGATCCGGACTGTGAGGATCAGGCAGATATTGTCATTGCGGATCTGCCCTGCTCGGGCCTTGGCGTACTTGGCAGGAAGGCGGATATTAAATACAGGCTGGATTCCGGACAGATAAAGGAACTGGTATGCTTGCAGCGGGAAATCCTGACAACTGTGATTCCGTACATTCGATATGGAGGACGTCTTTTGTACAGTACCTGTACAGTGAATCCCGAGGAAAATGAGGAACAGGTATGGTGGATGAGGAAACAGTTTGGACTGGAACCGGTCAATATAAGAGATATGCTTCCGGCATCACTGGTTCAGGAACTGTCAGATCAGCCGGGAACGGATCTGGAGGGTGGTTATGCCACTCTGCTGCCCGGGCGTCAGCATTGTGACGGTTTCTTTTTGGCGGCACTATACAAGCCGTCGGAGGGATAAGGTATGGATATTCGGTCATTAACCTATGAAGAATTAGAGTCTTATATGGTCAATCAGGGGTTTCCGCGGTTTCGTGCCGGACAGATCTATCAATGGATGCATCAGAAGCTGGTTCGGACACCGGAGGAGATGCGGAATCTTCCAAAGGAATTGCGGGAACTGCTCAGGAAGGACTGGATCGGGGTAGAGGAGGAGGCACGTCTGACCTCCCGCAAGGATGGAACGAATAAATTCCTGTTCCGCTTATGGGACGGGAATCTGATCGAAAGTGTCTGGATGCCTTACAGACATGGAAATTCCGTATGCATTTCCTCTCAGGTAGGCTGTCGTATGGGCTGCCGTTTCTGTGCATCAACGATGGATGGGATGGTCCGGAACCTGACAGCGTCCGAAATGCTGGATCAGGTATATGCCATGCAGTATCTGATGAGAGAACGGATATCCAATATTGTGGTAATGGGTTCCGGGGAGCCATTGGATAATTATGACAATCTGCTCCGTTTTCTTCATCTGATCACAGCAGAAAAGGGTCTGCATATCAGTCAGCGGAATATTACAGTATCCAGTTGCGGACTGGTACCGGAAATCCGCCGGCTGGCAGAAGAGGGGCTGCAGATTACCTTTGCCCTTTCCCTTCATGCGGTAACGGATTCGGAACGACAGGAATTGATGCCTATTGCAAAACGCTATTCCTTACAGGAGGTCATGGAGGCCTGTCAGTATTATTTTGAGCGGACCGGACGGAGAGTGACGTATGAATACAGTCTGGTAAAGGGAGTCAATGATTCTAAGGAGCAGGCGGAGCGTCTGTGTCATCTGTTGAAAAACAGGGGAACCTGTCATGTCAATCTGATCCCGGTCAATCCGATCAAAGAGCGGGATTTTAAACGTGCAGATGATAAATCCGTACAAAATTTCAAATATATACTTGAAAATAATCTGATAAATGTTACTATAAGAAGAGGTATGGGTAGCGATATTGATGCTGCCTGTGGCCAGTTAAGGAGAAATTATATCCAGAAATACAAATAGGAGGAAGCTGATTTTGTTATCATTTGGAAAAACAGATATTGGGAAAAAGCGGAGTATGAATCAGGATAATCTGTTCTTTAGCGATGAGGCGGTGGGTTGTCTGCCGAATCTCTACATCGTTGCCGATGGTATGGGCGGCCATAAGGCCGGTGATTATGCCTCCTCTTATGCAGTGTATCGGTTTATTGAGTTTGTGAAGCGAAGCGAGGATGCAAATCCTATTACGGTCATGAAGAAAGGAATCCATGCTGTAAATGAAGGCATTCTGACAGCTTCAAAGGAACGGGAGGAACTGAGCGGGATGGGAACCACATTTGTCTGTGCAGTGGTTTCAGATAATCGTCTGTATGTGGCCAATATTGGTGACAGCCGGCTGTATCTGCTGGATAAGGACAGTATCCGGCAAATCACCCTGGATCACTCTTTAGTAGAAGAATTGATCCGGACCGGTCAGCTGGATCCGCTGAAGGTTCGTAACCATCCGGAAAAGAATATTATTACCAGGGCGTTAGGCGTCAATGATGAAGCAGTTCCTGATTTCTTTGAAGTAGAATTACGCATGGATGAACGGATTCTAATGTGTTCAGATGGATTATCTAATATGGTAGAGGATGATGAGCTCCTGAATATCGTTATGAAGAATGAAAAACCAAACGCTGCAGTAGAATGTCTGATCGAACGGGCGAATTATTATGGCGGTAAAGATAATATAGCGGCCCTTGTGGTGGCACAGTAAATTGAGAGGTGTAAAGATGTTAAAACCAGGAATGATGTTAGGCGATAGATATGAGATTATTGAGCTTGTTGGCTCCGGCGGTATGTCGGATGTCCATAAAGCAAAGGATCATAAGCTGAATCGCTATGTAGCCGTTAAAATCTTGAAGAATGAGTTTAGTGATGACCGGAATTTTGTATCCAAGTTCCGGGTAGAAGCACAATCTGCTGCAGGACTTGCCCATCCGAATATCGTGAATGTATATGATGTCGGGGAGGATGACGGTATCTATTATATCGTTATGGAATTTGTAGAGGGAATTACCCTGAAGGAATATATTATGAACAATGGCAGGCTGTCGGCAGAGCAGGCACTGGATTTTTCTCTGCAGATCGCTTCCGGTATTGAGGTGGCACATCAGAATCATACGATTCACCGGGATATTAAGCCACAGAACATTATCGTGTCAAGAAACGGTACGTTAAAGGTGACGGATTTTGGAATCGCACGCGCAGCAACCTCCAATACAGTGGCCTCCAATGCCATGGGAAGTGTTCATTATGTCTCTCCAGAGCAGGCCAGAGGCGGTTATAGCGATGAAAAAAGTGATATTTATTCTCTGGGTATTACCATGTATGAGATGGTAACCGGACGTGTACCATTCGAGGGAGATAATAATGTTACGGTTGCCCTGATGCATATTCAGGGTGAGATGATCCCGCCGAGGGAGTATTATCCAGATATTCCGGCCAGCTTTGAGAAGGTGATCCTGAAGTGTACCCAGAAGAAACCGGAGCGGAGGTATCTGACTGCCAGCGCATTGATCGCAGATCTGCGGAGGGTGGCAACCAATCCGAATGGTGATTTTGTGGTATTGGGAGGAAATACAGCAGTCAATGCTCCGACTGTCATGATGTCAGAAGCAGAACTGAATACGATCAAGGAATCGGCTGCCCAGCGCAGCTATGAGGAGGAGCCGGAGGATCCTTATATGGATGATTATGAGGAGGAACCGGCACCGGAGCGATCTGCTGCTTCTGCAGGAACCACAGAACGGGAACGCAGAGCAGCGGCATCTGCCGCAGCCGGAAGAAAAGCTTCCTTCCGGCCGGAACCGGCTTCAACTATGGATGATGATTTTGATCCGGACGATGATGATTATAATTATGACTATGATGATGAGGAAGAAGAGGAGGAAGAGATTTCGGATGACATTGATGACGATGTAGATCCGAAGCTTCAGAAGATCGTAATGATCGGTGGTATTATCGCGGCGGTCATTATTGCGATGTTTATCATGCTCTTTGTAGGAAAAGCAGCCGGATGGTTTAAGTTTGGAAATGGAACCACCAAGGATACAGAGGAAGAGAATCAGTCTATAGAGATGACAGTAAGTGTAGTCGGCCTGAAGATCGAGGAAGCAGAGAAGGCTTTAATGAGTGCAGATATCCCGTATGAGGTTGAGCATGTGAACGATGATGCCATTGCCACAGATATCGTAATCTCCCAGAGTTATGAAAAGGGTGCTATGATCCCGGCTGGAACCAAGGTAAAAATCACAGTCAGCTCCGGTAAGGAAGAGATTGATGTACCGAATGTGGTCGGTTACGAGGTCACTCAGGCGGAAACGATATTAGAGGATGATTACGGATTCCATGTTACCCACGGTTATGAATACAGTGATGAAGTGGAAAAGGACCGGGTGATCAGTCAGGATCCGGTGTCCACTCAGAAGGTGGCAAAGGGATCTACAATCAAAATCATTGTCAGTAACGGTCCGGAGATCAAGGAAACAGAGGTGCCGGATCTAAGAGGAAAGACCCAGCAGGAGGCGGAGGCCATGCTGACGAATGCGAAGCTGAAGCTGGGAGGAACGTCAGAAGAATACAGTGCTACTGTGCCGGCTGGTCAGGTAATTACCCAGAGTACCAGCTATGGAACGAAGGTGACAGAGGGTTCCTCCGTTGATATTACGATCAGTAAGGGACCGGAGCCGACCTCCGAAACGCCGAAGACCTATTCTGCCAACTTCAGTGGAAGCATTACAGTTACCGCTGATTCAACCAACAGTTATAATGTCCAGGTAAATTATGTGGTAGGTGACACGATTAAGCTGATCACAAGCGGTACACTGTCTGCCTCCAGTCCGATTAATATTCCTGCGGGCAGTAATGTATCCGGCCTGTCTGCTCAGGGAGCGTTACAGGTATTGTACAACGGTTCTACTGTGAAGCCGGAGGATGTCAATCAGTCTATTAATGTGGAAGTAGCGGAAGAATAGCCGATGGTACAGGGAACGATCATAAAAGGAATCGGCGGTTTCTATTATGTAGATATACCAGAACAGGGAATCTATGAATGTAAGGCAAAGGGGATATTCCGGAACCGGAAGCAAAAGCCCCTGCCCGGGGACAGGGTCACCATTGATATACTGGATGAAGATAAGAGGCTGGGCAATATTACACAGATCGCAGAGCGGATCAATGAATTGATCCGGCCGGCAGTGGCAAATGTGGATCAGGTGCTGATCGAATTTGCCGCTGCAAAGCCGGATCCGAACCTTAACCTGCTGGACCGGTTCTTATTACTGATGAGCCGTCAGCAGGTTAATACTGTTCTGTGCTTTAACAAGGTAGATCTTGCAGGATCATCGACACTGGAATATCTGACCGGGGTATATGAAAAAAGCGGGATACCGCTGGTATTCATCAGTACCTATACCGGTGCCGGCATGGAGCAGATCCGGGCATTGATCGCGGGAAAGACGACAGTATTTGCAGGCCCTTCCGGAGTGGGAAAATCTTCCCTGCTGAATGCACTGCTGCCGGAGGCAAATGCGAAGACCGGCGATATCAGTGAAAAGATCGAGCGGGGCAGACACACTACAAGACATTCAGAGCTGTTAAAGACCGAAGAGGGTACGTATCTGATCGATACGCCGGGATTCAGTACCTTATATCTGGATTCCTTTGAAAAGGAGGAGTTACAGTATCATTTTGCTGAGTTCCAGCCTTATATGGGAAACTGCAGATTCCTGGGGTGCTCCCATACGCATGAGCCGGACTGCAGGGTAAAGCAGGCGGTAGAGGCTGGTAAGATCAGTCCGGTCCGTTACAGACACTATGTAGAATTTTATGAAGAAATAAAGAATACAAGGAGTTGGTAGCATGAAATTATCACCATCCGTATTATCAGCGGATTTTACAAAGCTAGGAGAACAGATCCAGTTGCTGGAGACGGCAGGAGTGGATTATATTCATCTGGATATCATGGACGGACAGTTTGTGCCGAATATTTCTTTTGGTATACCTGTTATTGAGGCGATCCGTAAGGTTACGGATATTCCGCTGGATGTGCATCTGATGATCGAGGAGCCGATCCGCTATCTGCAGGAATTCAAGGATGCAGGTGCAGATATCCTCACTGTTCATGTAGAGGCCTGTACTCATCTGCATCGTACCATCAGCCGGATCCGGGAAATGGATATGAAGGCGGGGGTTGCTTTGAATCCCACTTCTTCGGTCAATGTGCTGAATTATATTTTTGATGATATTGATCTGGCACTGATCATGAGTGTAGACCCTGGATTTGCCGGACAGGCATTTATACCGGCCATGCTGGATAAGGTAAAGCGGATCCGTAAGATTGCGGACGATAAAGGATTGAAGAATCTGGATATTGAAGTGGACGGAGGGGTTACTCTGAATAATGTAGCGGCAGTTGTGGATGCCGGTGCGAATGTTATTGTGGCAGGCTCTGCGATCTTCCAGGGAGATGCCGAGGCAAATATCAAGGAATTCCGCAAGCGGATCAGTTAAGACAGTGGAAGTAGATGAGAATGAGGAAGGAAAATCATAAATATAACAGAATAAAGCGTTGTTTGATCATAGCAGGAGGCGAATTAAATCAGGAATTTGCCTCCTGTTATATCCGGGAGCATTATCCGGATGGCAGACCGGAACTGATGATCGTGGCGGATCGTGGTCTGCAGTGGGCGGAAGAGATGAATCTGAGACCGGATATCATATTGGGGGATTATGATTCCGTACCACCGGAAAGACTGGAGAAGTACCAGGGTGACAGACAGATCATCAATATGCAGTATCCTGCGGAGAAGGATTATACCGATTCCCATCTTGCAGTGATCACTGCAATGGAGCAGGAGGCAACGGAGATCTGTATCCTGGGAGCAACCGGAAGTCGTATGGATCATATGCTGGCGAATCTGGGACTGCTGTACCTGTGTCTGCAGGCCGGCATACCTGCAGAGCTGGTCAATGCAACCAACCGGATCCGTCTGATCCGGGATACTGTTACACTGCGGAAGGATACCCAGTTTGGAACCTATGTATCCTTGCTGCCTTATACGGAACGGGTGACAGGGATTACCCTGACGGGCTTTCAATATCCGTTGCAGGATGCAGAGCTTTCTCTTGGTCTCAGCCGGGGCGTCAGTAATGAGATCGCAGCAGAAACTGCAACGATACAGATCCGGTCAGGGGCTTTGCTCGTAATAGAAAGCAGAGATTAAAAATAAGCATTCAGCCGACCCTGAATGCTTATACTATGAGAAGAGAGAAAACATGAAAATGTTACTATCAATTTCCTATAACTGAATTATATAAGTAAAATATGAACAAATTATGAATGCGAAAAAAACATTATGTGAAAGATGAGTGAAAATTTACCTAATTTTGCCTTATGAAGATCAGAATTATATGTGTTGGAAAAGTGAAGGAGGCGTTTTACCGGAATCGTATCCGGGAATACAGTGCGTTGATCCAAAAAAGATGTCCGTTTGAGATAATAGAGGTAGCAGACGAACGGACTGCAGAGCATATGAGTGAGACTGAGGTACGAAATGTTCTGAAAACGGAGGGAGAACGTCTCTTAAATTATCTGAAGCCGGACGGGGAAGAACTGGTAACAGCTCTTTGTATTGATGGTGAGACTCATACGACCGGAGAATGGATAAAGGGCCTGGAGAGTCAGATGAAGCAGAAGGATATCCGGCAGTTCACCTTTATCATTGGCGGTTCTCTGGGACTCGCAGAGGCGGTGATCCGTCGGGCGGACCGGAAGCTGAGTTTTTCGAACCTGACCTTTCCCCATCAGTTGATGCGCGTTATGCTGACAGAGCAGCTTGCAGCACTTGCAGGAAAGCTGTAGCAGATATCAGCTCCGATGGAACATCCGGACAATTATTATTTGTGGTAAGGCTGATGATTCAGTATTCGATAAGAGCGGTAGAGCTGTTCCTGTAAGACGACGCCGGTCAGACCAGTGGAAATATCCATGGAGGAAAGCGATAGAATCGGCACATAGATAGTATCACTGCTATTGTCGGGAAGCGGATAGCCGATCCAAAAGCATACAGTGGAAATCCCATGAATCCCGATCTCGTTTATGTGTACTGCTAGTTCCTCCGAGGAGAAAGTCTTTTTGCCGGGCTGGATCAGGATATTGATCCGGTGTGTGGAGTCTTTTTGTGCAGACAGGAGAGCAGAGAGGTCATCTGCCGGTTTACAGAAATGTTCGATCTTACAGTATGCGGATAACCGTTTCTGATATTCCTTCATGGCGGCAGCATCGTTCGGGTTCAGTTTTTTAATATTGAGGTAAATGGAGTAATTCATCTGCACTCCTTGAAGTATAGAAAACAGGATAATAAATCATAAAAAATGCACCAGATAGGAATCGAACCTACGCACCTGGCTCCGGAGGCCAGTGCTCTATCCACTGAGCTACTGGTGCATCAGTTGGTATTATAACGCAAAACTTCGGAAAGTGCAAACACTTATTGATTTTTATTTTCCGGTTTGTTAAAATATTTGTGTTGCAACAGGAAAAAACCTTGAATTACCTAAAGGAGCAAAGAGATGCAGAATAACATTTGGAGAAAATGGAATCGACAATTTGACAAGCTGCATTTTAAGGATACGGAGATAAAGACCAGCGGAGATACGATTTATATTAATCCGGCCATGAAGCTGTTGGCGGGCTGGGGCGTATTTATCCTTTTATTAATATTATTTCTGTTGATCGGAAAGCCATTTGCAAAAAAGGAGAATGTACCGGCCCCGGATGGAGGGGATACGAAGATAAGTGATCTGGGATATACGCCCTTTGAACGGAATGCATATCCGGAGGTCAATTCCTTTGTGGAGAATTATCTGAATGCGTTGACCAATGCAGATATTAATATGCTAAGCACTATGGTAGTGGATCCGAATCAGTTTGATGCTGCGACCCTGGAGAGGCGCAGAGAGCAGACCTTAAGCTATTCGAACGCTGAATGTTATACCAAACCCGGTCTGACGGAAGGATCTTATATTGTCTATGCGGTGGTGAATACACAGATCGCAGAGGTGCAGGTACAGCCACTCAGTATGCATCGGTTTTATCTGATCCCGAATGAATATGGCGGATATGTACAGGATAATACCACAGGAACCAATACAGAGCTTGCCGATTATATCAGTCAGATCGATCAGGATCCGGATGTGGCAGAGCTGTATACCCGTGTAGAGCAGAATAATCGTGAGTCAGCGAAGAATGATGAAGCATTACGGGCATTCTATGAAAAGATCGGTGCCACGGTGGAATAAACGATCGTTCAGACAGTCGGAAAGACTCTGAGAGAAGGAACGGGCAGAAATACCCCGCAGGTTGCTGCGGGGTATTTCGATAAACCGGAAGCGCAGCAGGATAACGCAGGACAGAGAGGAGCCGCCATGGAAGAGAAGGGAATACGGATCAATAAGTATTTAAGTGAAGCAGGGGTCTGTTCCCGGCGGAAGGCGGACTCGTATATTGAAGCGGGCATGGTCCGGATCAATGATACCGTTGCAGAAAAGGGGAGCCGCGTGTTTCCGGGGGATGCGGTATATGTGAAGGATACCCGGATTCAGCTTCCGGAACAGAAGAAGGTGATTGCCTTTTATAAGCCGCAGGGCCTGGTGTGCTCTACCAGAGGGCAGGGAGCAGAGACCGTCCTGGAGTATCTGAATGCGTCAGTATCGTTACACTATGTGGGACGATTAGATAAGGATTCGGAGGGACTGCTGCTGTTGACCAATGACGGCGGCCTGGCAAATGCCATCAGTAAGGGGGCAAACCGGCATGAGAAGGAGTATGAGGTTCGGGTGGACCGGCCGATCACGCCGGAGTTTATCCGACAGATGGGGGCGGGAGTTCCGATCCTGGATACGGTAACGAGAAAATGCACAGTCACGAAGACCGGAAGCAAAACCTTTCGCATCATACTGACCCAGGGCCTGAACCGGCAGATCCGGCGCATGTGTGAATACTGTGGATACCGGGTACGTTTCTTAAAGCGGATCCGGGTAATGAATGTCACGCTGGAGGGGCTGGAACCGGGGGCATACAGGGAATTGACGGGGAAGGAATTGCAGGAGCTGCGCAGACTGGCAGGACAGCAGGAGCCTAATTAATGCAATGAAAGAGAGAGAAGAATGGAAGCGATCGATCGTATCAAGGAATTAGTTGTACTTTTAAATCAGGCAGGTCAGGCTTACTACCAGGAGGATCGGGAGATCATGAGCAACCGGGAGTATGACGGGCTTTATGACGAGCTGGTCCGGCTGGAGCAGGAGACCGGTATTACGCTTGCCAACAGTCCTACGCTCCATGTAGGCTATGAGGTATTAAGTGAGCTGGAGAAGGAGGAGCATAGCTTTCCCATGCTGTCGCTGGATAAAACCAAGGATGTGGAGGCCCTGGCAGCCTGGCTGGGGGATAAACGGGGGGTCTTATCCTGGAAGATGGACGGGCTTACCGTGGTACTGACCTATCGGGATGGTGTGCTGGACAAGGCAGTGACCAGGGGAAACGGTGAAGTCGGCGAGGTCATTACCAACAATGCCAGAACCTTTCGGAATATTCCAGGCCGGATTCCCTATACCGGAGAACTGATCGTCCGGGGAGAGGCGGTCATTAAATATTCAGATTTTGAGAAGATCAATGCGGATATAGAAGAGGGAGAGGCCAAGTATAAGAATCCCAGAAATCTTTGCAGCGGTACGGTACGTCAGTTGAATAATCAGATCACGGCGGAACGGAATGTTCATTTCTTTGCATTTAATTTGGTTGAGGCGAAGGAGGTAGACTTTCATAATTCTCTGGAAGAACGCTTCCGCTGGCTGACACAACTGGGCTTTGACGTCGTGGAGTACGAGGTGGTGGAGCAGGATACGATCCGTGCGGCAGTGCAGGGCTTTTCCGATCGGATCAAGGATAATGATTTCCCTTCCGACGGGCTGGTTCTGTCCTATGATGATCTTGCTTATGGAAAGAGCCTCGGAGTAACAGCTAAATTTCCGCGGGATTCTATTGCGTTTAAGTGGGCAGACGAGCTGGCAGTTACGCATTTGAAATATGTGGAGTGGAGTCCGTCCAGAACCGGGCTGATCAATCCGGTAGCAGTATTTGAACCGGTGGAGCTGGAGGGAACCTCGGTCAGCCGGGCCAGTCTCCATAATATCAGTATCCTGGAGAGCTTTGCATTGGGCGAGGGGGATGAGATCAGTGTCTTTAAGGCAAATATGATCATTCCGCAGGTAGCAGAGAACCGGACCCGGAGCGGAACGGTTCCCATTCCGGAGCATTGTCCTGCCTGTGGTGCCGCCACGGAGATCCGCCAGGTGAATGATGTCCGTTCCCTGTACTGTACCAATGAATTCTGCAGCGCCAGGAAGCTGAAGCTGTTCAGTCATTTCGTGTCCCGGAATGCCATGAATATTGAGGGATTATCAGAAGCAACGATCGAGAAGTTTCTGGAGGAGGGCTTTTTGGAGGAACTGTATGATATCTACCGTCTGGAGCCATACCGGATGCAGATCGTTGCACTGGAGGGCTTTGGGGAACGCTCTTATGAGAATCTGCAGGCTTCCATTCAGATATCCCGCAAAACGACCCCGTCCAGATTCTTATATGGATTGGGGATCATGAATATCGGTGTGGCCACTGCCAAGCTGATCTGCCGGCATTTCCAGAATGATCTGGTCGCCATTGAGAATGCAGGTGTAGAAGAATTAGTTGAGATGGAAGGGATTGGTGAGGTGATCGCGGAATCCTTTGTGGCATATTTTCAGAATGCAGATAACCGGAAGCGGATACAGGAATTGCTGAAGGAAATCCAGTTTGAGCAGGAAGAGACAGGCGGAGACAGTCTGATCTTTCAGGGAGTAAATTTTGTGATCACGGGAAGTGTGAACCATTACGCCAACCGGGATGAGGTGAAGGCATTGATCGAGGCCAGGGGCGGGAAGGTAACCGGCTCTGTTACCTCGAAAACCCATTATCTGATCAACAATGATGTTACCTCCAGTTCCTCCAAGAATAAGAAGGCAAAGGAACTTGGTGTGCCGATCATTTCGGAAGAAGAATTCATCCACTTGTTGAATCAGGAGCCGGAAGTATGATATATTCTGCAGTGACAGGATAGGTTACGAATGCAGATGAGGAAAGAATAGAGAAAGAAGGGATTGTTATGCCGATTCGTATTGCGAATGATCTGCCGGTGAAGAAAATCTTAGAAAGAGAAAATATATTCGTCATGGATGAGGATCGTGCCATGACCCAGGATATCCGTCCGTTATCCATACTGATCCTGAACCTGATGCCGTTAAAGGAGGATACGGAGCTGCAGTTAATGCGCAGTCTGTCCAATACACCGCTGCAGGTGAATATTACACTGATCCGGACGGATTCCTATGAGTCGAAGCATGTGGAGAAAAACCATATGGAAAGGTTTTATACGACCTTTGAGGAAATAAAGGATAAAAAGTATGATGGTCTGATCATTACCGGTGCACCGGTGGAGAAGCTGGAGTTTGAAGAAGTGGAATACTGGAAGGAACTGGCAATGATCATGGACTGGTCCGAGAAAAATGTGACCTCTACCCTGCACATCTGCTGGGGCGCTCAGGCAGGGCTGTATTACCGGTACGGGATTCCGAAGATCCATCTGCCGGAGAAGATATCCGGTGTCTATCAGCATCATACCTTTCATAAGAAGACCCCGTTGGTCCGGGGCTTTGATGATTCCTTTCTGGTACCACAGTCCAGATATACCGGAGTGCGGCGGGAGGATATTACAGCGAATCCCCACCTGGAGATCGTGGCAGATTCTGAGCAGACCGGCCCTTATCTGATCATCGGAGACGGGGGAAAGAATATTTTTGTAACCGGACATCCGGAATATGATACCTTTACACTGGATCAGGAGTATAAGCGGGATCTTGGGCGGGGACTTAAGCCGAATGTGCCGGAGAATTATTACCCGGATGATGATCCGGAGCAGACACCGATCAAATCCTGGCGGTGTCATGCCAATACTTTATACACGAACTGGCTGAATTACTACGTATATCAGAATACACCGTATGATTGGATTTAGCAAAGGAGGAGAGAAGAGATGAAACGTTTAGAGGATTATGTAGTCAGCATACCGGATTTCCCGGAGCCGGGTATTCTGTTCCGCGATGTGACCAGCGTGATTCAGGATGCAGAGGGCTTACAGCTGGCCATTAACAGTCTGCAGGGGCTGTTGGACGGGCTGGAGTTCGATGTACTGGCGGGAGCGGAATCCAGAGGCTTTATCTTTGGCATGCCTCTTGCCTATAATTTACATAAGCCGTTTATCCTGGTGCGCAAGCAGGGAAAGCTGCCCCGGGAAACTGTTTCCAAGGAGTATGCCCTGGAGTATGGTACTGCAGTGATCGAGATGCACAGGGATGCGGTTAAGCCGGGACAGAAGGTGGTGCTGGTGGACGATCTGATCGCGACCGGCGGTACCATGAAGGCAGCGGCAGAGATGGTAGAGGAATTAGGCGGGGAAGTGGTGAAGATCATCTTTCTGATGGAGCTTGCCGGCTTAAATGGAAGAGATGTATTGGCAGGGTATGACGTTGCCTCTGTGATCACATATGAAGGAAAATAGATCAGGAACGGGTACAGGAGAGTAGTTTTTCACTAGAAGGAGCAGGAGGAAGCAGATATGGCTGGTTCAATATATGGTAAGTTATTCCGGGTTTCAACCTGGGGAGAGTCTCACGGGGCAGGAGTAGGAGTTGTGGTAGATGGCTGTCCGGCAGGACTGGAGCTGTCCGAGGCGGATATCCAGCAGTATCTGAACCGCCGGAAACCGGGACAGTCCAGGTATGCCACACCCCGGAAGGAGACGGATACGGTTGAGATCCTGTCCGGTATATTTGAGGGAAGAACCACCGGAACTCCAATCTCCATGCTGGTACGGAATGAGACCCAGCGATCTTCTGATTATAGTGAGATTGCCGGTTATTACCGGCCCGGACATGCAGACTTTACCTTTGATGGGAAGTACGGATTCCGGGATTACCGGGGGGGCGGACGTTCCTCCGGCCGGGAGACCATTGCCAGGGTAGCGGCGGGAGCTATCGCTGCCAGGCTGCTGCAGACCCTGGGTGTGGAGCTGTTAACCTATACGAAGTCGATCGGACCGATAGCGATCGATTATGACCGCTTTGACCGGAAGGTGATTCTGGAAAACAGCCTGTTCATGCCGGATGCAGCTGCTGCGGAGCAGGCGGCACAGTATATTGAGGAAATGATGAAGGCCCATGATTCTGTGGGCGGCATGGCAGAATGTATCGTGACTGGAATGCCGGTGGGGATCGGTGAGACCGTATTTGATAAGCTGGATGCGAATCTGGCAAAGGCGGTTGTATCCATCGGAGCGGTAAAGGGCTTTGAGATCGGTGATGGTATGGCGGTGGCGCAGGCTGTGGGATCTGAGAATAATGACGGATTCGTCATGGAGGACGGAAGTGTCAGGAAGAGAAGCAATCATGCGGGAGGAACCTTGGGGGGCATGAGTGATGGTTCCTCTATTGTGATCCGTGCTGCTTTTAAGCCGACGCCGTCTATCCTGCATGAGCAGGAGACGGTGAATAAGAATGGAGAGGATATCCAGATATCCATAAAGGGGCGGCATGACCCGGTCATCGTACCAAGGGCGGTAGTGGTAGTGGAGTCCATGGTTGCTCTGACTCTGATTGACGGGATGATGGAGCATATGTGCGCACGCCTGGACTGGATGAAAGAGTTTTACCGCCGGTTTTAAATCTTTACAAAGTAGCTGGT
The DNA here is from genome assembly GCA_910587045.1 of uncultured Lachnospiraceae bacterium. Lineage (GTDB taxonomy): Bacteria > Bacillota > Clostridia > Lachnospirales > Lachnospiraceae > CAG-632. The sequence goes on from CAJULG010000002.1 coordinate 261,441, forward strand.
TCGACCGTGTTTCTTTTATTTCTTTTTCTATTTCTTTCTGTGGTGGGACGTAATGATCAGCAGGAGTCCCAGAATCAGCGCCGCTACATAGCCGATAAAGCCCAGGGTTGGAATGCCCAGGGTCTGTGGCTGCATATCTGTGGTACAGATCAGGCTGGAGGCAACTAATAGAGCGGCAACGATAATACAGACGATCAGTTTATTGATGATCTGGTTAAACTGCTCCATCAGGGATCGGGAGCCGGCCAGATCCAGATTGAACCGGGTCTGGCCCCGCAGGGTCATATTCAGCAGATCCGTAGTCAGTCCGGGGATATCCAGAGCCTTTTCTGCTGATACATAGATAGATTGGGCGCTTTTTTCCAGATTCTTTTTTATATCCAGATTTCGTTTCAAGTCATTCAGGACGTGCTGTCTGGCAATCTGAATCACGTTGGTATCGGGAGAGATATTTGCAAGCACCCCTTCAATGGTAAGCATTCCTCTTGCCAGCATGGAAATACCGGGCGGCAGGGTAATGTGGTTTTCGGAGATAACGCGGACGGCATCCTGCAGAAGCTGGCCCAGGTTAATGTCCTTCAGATCCATGGAGTAATACCGGCCAAGCAGCATATCAATATCCGAGTACAGGTGGGTGTAGTCGAATTCTCCTTTTACAGCACCCAGAGCCAGGATCACGCGGATGATCTCATTATTGTCTTTTCGGACCACAGCCTTCACTGCATCCCGGATCAGGGTACGGTCATGAGAGGAGAGGGTTCCGATCATTCCCATATCAATCCATACGATCTTACCGTCCCGCAGCATGATATTGCCCTGATGGGGATCGGCATGGAAGAATCCGTCGTCAATGACCTGCTTGATATAATTTTCAGTCAGCTTGGCTCCGATTTCGGCAGTATCATATTCATTCGCCTGAATCTGCTGCAGATTCCCGATGGAGAAGCCGTCGATATATTCCATTGTAAGTACCCTGGAGGTGGTCAGACTGTCTTCGATAACCGGACAGGAAATATAGGAGATGCCCTGATTATTCTCCTGAAACTGCCTGGTATGTCGGGCTTCTGTCAGGAAATCCAGCTCCTGCTTTGAAACATTCCACAGCTCCTCCAGCAGCATATGGAAATCGACGAAGCCGCCTGCGCTGGGAGCGAACTTTAACGGACGGGTGATCTTCCGCATCAGGGAGATGTCCTCCCGCATGGTCTCTGCTACATGGGGACGCTGTACCTTTACGACCACCTTTCTGCCATCCGCCAGGGTTGCGGCATGTACCTGGGCAATGGAGGCGGAGCCTAATGGTGTTGCTTCAAAGCTGGAAAAGATATCCTCCACCGGCTGTCCCAGTTCGAATTCAATTACATCGGTAACGGCCTGCAGGGGAAGGGGATTGGAATCCGCACAGAGCTTTTCCAGTTCCCGGCAGTAAGCGTCCGGCAGAATGTCCGTACGCTTGGACATGATCTGGCCTAATTTGACGAAGGTCGGCCCAAGGTCTTCCAGAATCAGCCGAAGGGTCTCCGGTGACAGCCCGTTTTTCACAAGCTCGTATTTTTTTAATATCTGTGCAATTTCCTGCAGGCGTTTTTTATTTTCATTTGGAATAGTATGGCTCATAATTCAGACTCCTGTCATTTCGTGTTAATCAATGGGAATGGTGGTAGAACCCCGTTTCTTTTGCTGAAGCTCATCCAGCTTCTTTTGGATGGCATCCAGTTCTTCCGGTGTACAGTGTTCCATACGGGAAAGGAGCTGATCCGCCTTTTTCTTATGGGTAAGCTCCTCATTGAGTATTCTTCCCTGCTCTACGGTCAGTTCTCCCTTTGCCACCAGTTCATCGATCAATTCCCGGGATCGTTCTGCGGTAACCGCAACGGCTCCGATACCGGCAAGCATGATTTTCTTAATGCCTTCGCTTAATAACATAGATCTGCCTCCTTTTTCGGTATTTATTCTGTTTGACAGGATTATTTTAAATCTCCTGTTGTTTGAAGTCAATACTTCCGCTTCGGGGGTTTACATTTTTAGGGGTTTATGCTATGATAACAGCGTTGTGATTTAGCCAGTACCCGGATGCCGGACACTCCGACCGTATCTGAGTGCAGGCTGTATAAATTGTAAAGCAAAAGGAGGATGTATCTATGATTACAACAGAGAAGAAGGCAGAAATCATTAAGGAGTATGGACGTTCAGAGGGCGACACCGGTTCACCGGAAGTTCAGATCGCATTACTGACCGCACGGATCAACGATCTGACGGAGCATTTTAAGGCAAACCCGCATGACCATCATTCCAGAAGAGGTCTTCTGAAGATGGTAGGTCAGAGAAGAAATATGCTGGCTTACTTAAAGAAGAAGGATATTAACCGTTACAGAAGCCTGATCGAGCGTTTGGGCTTGAGAAAGTAGGAAGACGGAATACAGACCGTTCATTTGTATGCAATGACATCTGAACGGTCTGTTTTTCTTTGCGCAGAGACATAAAAATTCGCAAGGCGTGCCTGCTGGATTGGAAGAATAGTGAAATTTTGAAGGGACTTTTACAAGTCCTTTTTTTATTGCCGCGAGCAAATAGGAAAATAGCCATGCTCGCATGGATCTTTGACGAATGCCGTGAGTTATTAGAATGGGCAGTAACTGAATAAAATATACAAATACATTCGACACAATACGACATAATTCGAAAAGGTAAAAAAATAATTGTTTAAATGAGGATAAAATCCATGTTATGATGAAAAAAATGTGCTGGAAATTAGGGAAAAAGGAGGAAAACGAATGGCAACATTTGAAACGGAAATGAAGCGAGCGTATAGCGAGGCACTAGCCCCCTACGGGTTTAAGAAACTCAAGGGCAGGTATCCTTACTTCGTAAGGATGGTGGGAGAGGAGATCCTGCAGGTGATCACCTATTATAACGAGTGGGCAATGAACCCGAGGAGGACATTCTGTATGGTGTGTGGTATGGCAACAGTATATCGAGGGGAAATAGATTTAGAATCCAGTCCCAGAGATAATACTTCATGGAGACAGCCTTATCGGGAGATATATATGGATTCGCATCCATTCTGTTCCAGGGAAGATGTGCCAAAGTATTCCTTTGAATATGAAATGCCGGATGAACCGTCTGCACAGAAATTTCCAAGAGAGGTCATCCCTTATCCGTTGCCATCCATGCAGGAGGCGATCGAGCATACCCTTGATCTGACAAAACAGGAGATAATCCCGGTTTTTGATACCGTAACGGATCTAAAGACCTGTGCGAAATATTTCCATAAATATGATTCGCTATGTATGCATATGGATGAAAGATCGCCGTTTGACTGGGTACTAAATTATAGAGAACAACTGTTCAATCTTAAGGTGTATAACAATGCAGATGAATTTTCGGCAACAAGGCTGGAAATATATGGTGAGGAGACAATGCCATCAGAGGGACTTCAGAAGCAGACAGCATTGTTTGAAAGACTATTGAATGATCCGGACATTCATGCAAAAGCTCTTGCAGAGCTGGAACGGAGGAGACAGCGAAATACGGAAACCTTACGGGGATACGGACTGTTATAGAAACTAAAGTATAAGATTGAAAGGAGTCTAAGATGAAATTAAAGAAAAACTTTAAACGTTGGCTGTCCATATTAGTGGCAGTGGCAGTCTCGTTATCAAGTGTGATGCCGACGCCAGTGTATGCGGCGGGAGATGAAAGCAATGATTTTACTTCATCAATGGCATCATCTATTGAGCATGAAATAGAAAAAACGGCGGAAGGCCGGGCAGATGCAGAATCCTGTAACAGAAGCAGTATATTTTTCACCCCTGTTTAAAATTACATAGATTAAGAAGCCAGTAAATCAAAGCAACAATCAACAGAAAAAGGAGGAAAGAAGAGTGGCAACATTTGAAACCGAGATGAAACGGGCGTACAGTGAGGCGCTAGCCCCCTATGGATTTAAGAAACTCAAGGGAAGGTATCCTTACTTCGTAAGAATGGTGGGAGAGGAAATCCTGCAGGTGATCACCTATTATAAGGACAAAGGACTGGAGCCGTCACAGGTATTCTGTATGTTTTGCGGTATCGCAACGGTATACAGAAAAAAAATAAATTTAGAATGTAGTCCCAGGGATAATACTTTATGGTTGCTTCCTTATCGGAATATATATATGGATTCTCATCCATTCTGTTCTTGGGAGGATGTACCAGAGTATTCGTTTGAATATGAAATGCCAGAGGAAATGTCCTTGCGGAGATTAGAAAATGCTACAAAATACGGTGGTGTGATAAAGGTCGTCAGTCCGTATCCACTGCCAACCATGCAGGAGGCTATTGAGCGGAGCCTTGATCTAACAAGACAAGAGATAATCCCAGTATTTAATACAGTAACTGATTTGAAAAGTTGCGCGGAATATTATCAGAAATATGATTCACTATGTATACATATGGATGAAAGATTTCCGTTTGACTGGGTACTAAATTATAGAGAACAATTGTTCAATCTTAAAGTGTATGACAGTGCAGATGAATTCTCAAAGGCAAGGAGTAAGGATAGGAAATTAAATATCCAGGTGGTTCAACATAGAAACAAGAATAAATGGCCGAGTTATTTAGAAATAGATAGTGAGGAGACAATGTGGTCAGAGGCGAACGAAGCAAATCAAAAGCAGACAGCATTGTTTGAAAAACTATTGAACGATCCGGAAATTCATACAGAAGCCCTTGCAGAACTGGAACTGAGAAGACAGCAGAATACGGAAACCTTACGGGGATATGGGTTGTTATAAGAACAAAGGGATAAGATTGAAAGGAGTATTAAGATGAAATTAAAGAGAAGCTTTAAGCGATGGCTGTCCATTTTACTGGCAGTGGCGGTATTATTGACTACTGTGATGCCGACACCGGTGTATGCGGCGGGAGAAAACGACAATGATGTTACCTCGTCGATTCAATCATCCATTGAACATGAAATGGAAAAAGAAGCAGAGGGTCGGGCAGATGCAGAATCGCCCAATAGTAAAACCAAAGCAAATGACTGGAGAAATGCACGTTATAAAGATAAATTAGCTTGGAATTACTTTCACAATCGGGTACAAGAAAATATTATATCCAAGGTTGGAGGTGTAAAAAGAGAAGTACAAATAGCATTAATGGATTATAACGTAGAAACTGGTAAATATGAAGAAATAGGAAAAAATGGCCGGGCAGACCTATATTTAGAGGAGGGTAAAGGGAATAGCAAGAAAACCTACATCTGGGAAGTAAAACCATCTTCCTATATTTCTGGGTCAAAGCGGAATACTGCCCTGAATCAGTTAAATAAGTATATTCAATCGGTTCCGAATGCCCAGGCTGGGGGCAGTCAGATTACGGATGGGGAGTTTACCCAGTTAGTGACAGGCAAGGATAAGGATGGAGTATATGAGGTGACTTATACGATTTATTATGAGGTAGCCTCCGATGGCCTGATCTTCTATCACTTTGTGCGCGGGCAGGAGCGGAGAAAGGAAAAGGATGAGGAGGCATCCTCAGCTTCGGCTGCAGCATCGACACCGATACATAATGTGACGCCGGAGACGGGGGGTGGATTTGTTCAGGTGATCAAGCCGAATGAGAACCCGGATTATAGTATCATAGTAGCGATCGGGGCTGTTGTGGCAGTTGCGGGTACCTGGGGAGCTTATCACATTTATAAGAGTAAGAGTACGGCAGCGCATACATCGGTGGATGATGCTATAGCTGCGGAAACTGCTGAATACATGGAAACTGTAGGGAAATATATGGGGGACAAGGTTATTCCGTTTCCGGCTCCCGGTGCCGGGGGTGTTAATGTTGCCGGTATAAATGTTCTGGTTGCCCAGATGGGGCTTTCAGAAGATGATGCAAAGGAATTATATAATGCGACCATGGATTATCTGGATGTGATTGAGGTATTTATTGGTGAGGATTTTGCAAATGAACTTTTTGCTGCTATGGAACAGGGGGATATAGCAAGGATTAATGAGCTTCTTAAGCTTATCCAGGAAGAATCAGAGGACTTTGATAAGGCGGGCGAGGCACAGCCGCCGAGAGATCCGTTAGTCATCGATCTGGGTGCCGCAGGAATTGAACTGCATTCTCTGGAGAACGGAGTGTATTTCGATCTGGACAATAACGGCTTTTCTGAACGGACAGCATGGATCGGCACAGAAGATGGCTTTCTGGCTCTGGATCGGGATGGAAATGGAATGATTGACAATGGAGGAGAACTGTTTGGTGATCAGGTTATCCTGGAAAATGGAGAGAAGTCTTCTTCCGGCTTTGAAGCGCTGGCAGAGCTGGATGAGAATGAGGACAAGGTGATCGACAGTGCAGATGCTGGTTATGGTCGGTTACAGGTATGGGTGGACAGGAACCATAATGGAGTATCAGAATCTAATGAATTAAAGACATTGTCGGAGCTGGGAATCTGCTCCATCAGCCTGGATCACAGGGAGATCAGCTTTATAGATGATGAGACGGGAACCCGGATCGCAGAGACCGCAGATGTGGAGATCAGCAGGGACGGCAGTACGGTTACGGTAGAAATCAGTGAATTCTGGTTCCCGGTGAACGCTTCGGATACCACACATGGAAGCACTGTGACTGCCGGTAATGTTCCGGGTATCGATCAGGCAATAGAGGCAGACGAGAGTGGGAGGCTGCGGGAACTCGTAGCGCATTTTCGTGCATCGGATGATATTATAGAAAAGCGGTATGATGTGAAGCAGATTCTGTATCTGCTGACCGGAGCTTCAGAGATTGCACCGAACAGCCGGGGCGGTAATATAGATGCAAGGGATCTGGCAGTGATCGAGGCATTTATGGGACGGGAATTCAATGGCGTAGGCGGTACCAGTCCGAATGTGAATGCGGCGGCAATCTTAAAGGATATCTGCATGGATATCGAGAACCGGTATTACAGCATCCTGAACCTGGATGCTGGTCTTGGCGGCTGTCTTTATGCAGGCTTTGTATATGAGGACGGGGATGGGAATGAGGATCTGAATCTGTCTCTGCTGTATTATTCGATGGATGTGAGGATTGCAGAGGGAGAGAACATCGACACCATGCTGTATGATCTGCTGGTATACCTGCAGTCCTATGATGCAGCACACGGAACGGATGCATTCCGGGAATGCAGTGACTATTATGGGCCCCGTTCTGCCCGTTATGCGGAGCTTGTAGCGCTTTCCAGATCGGGGAGCATATATATCGGGACAGAGGGAGATGATTCCTATGCCGGTACGGGCCGGAATGACTTTATATTCGGAGAGGCAGGCAATGATGTCTTAAGCGGAGGCGGCGGCATGGATTTCCTCTATGGCGGAACCGGAAATGATATCCTCTGCGGGAATGAAGGAAACGACCATCTCTATGGTGGAGAAGGGGATGATATCCTGGACGGCGGTGCCGGGGATGATGTCTATTATTTCCATGCCGGAGATGGCAGGGACAGTATTCTGGACAAGGAGGGACAGAATGTGATTATATTTGGAGACGGACTTTCTTCCGATGCGGTAAAGGCATACCGGAGTAACTGGAATGATCTGCGGATCACCTTTACAGGCCTTCCGGACAGTCTCATCCTTAAGGATTACTGTATCGATGAAGCAGCAAGGAACTTCCGGCTTGTATTCCCGGATGGCATGTTCTGCGCAGCGGCTGACAGCGACAGTGTTCTTCGGAGCATCTATGATACGACAGCAACGGAATATATGCCGACGGTTTATACGGACGGGGTCACGCTGATCTCTTCCCGGGGGGATGATGAACTTACGGGTAGCGAGGCTTCCGATACCCTGATTGGTGGCGACGGGAATAACCGGATCCTTGGAAATGGCGGCGACGACAGTCTGGACGGCGGAACGGGAAGGGATTACTTAAGCGGCGGTCCCGGCCATGATACATACATCTACCGGCAGGGATACGGTACGGATACCATCCTGGATTCAGAGGGAATGAACACCATTGAGATATATGGATATACCGCTTCAGCGGTGCAGGCCTTCCGGACGGACTGGAACGATATGACGCTTGTCATGGATGGCAGCGGGGAAGCCGGTTTACAGGATGATTCCGCAGATAAGATCGTGCTGGAAGGATTCTTTTTATCAGAAGCATACCGGAATTTCTATTTATCCTTTGAGGGAGCCGTTATTTCTGCAGCCGCTGCCGGAAGTCCGCTCCGGACGCTGTACGGTACGACGGGCAGTGATTTTATGACGGGCTTTGATGACGGAGGCATTACGCTGTATGGAGGCGAAGGAGACGATACGCTGAGCGGTACCCGGGCCTGTGACCATCTTTCTGGTGGAAATGGGAATGACAGGATCTCAGGCGGCGCCGGGGATGATGTAATAAATGGCGGCAGTGGAAATGACGTGTTGGAAGGCGGAGAAGGAAATGACACCTATCTGTTTGATCCGGGCAGCGGAACCGATATCCTGAACGACAGTCAGGGCGTGAATGTACTGTACTTCGGGGAAGGCTTTGACTGGAGAACGATTAAGGTCCGCCGGCAGGACTGGAATGATCTTGCCGTAACCTTTGCTGATATGGAGGATGCGATCATTCTCCGGGGATATTTTGTATCAGAGGAGAACCGGTGGTTCTGCCTTGTCTTTGCAGACGGGAGCCGGTTTGAATGGGATGCGGCAGAGAATCCGCTGCTGCAGTTCTTTCTGGCAGAAGTGAGTGAAGGGACGGAATAACCGGGTTTACCGGTAGTCCGGACAGAGAGAATCCTGCTTTTATGAATGACTTGTTTATAAAAGCGGGATTCTTTCGTTGTACAAAAGGCACAATGCAGGAGGAAATGCTTGTATTTTCCTGCATCGTATGTTAAAATATTACAGATTGTGTAGGATGCAAACCGAGACTGCTAAAAAGGTCATTGGTGCAGTGATTTTTTTAGTTGTTTCGGTTTCTTATACAAAAAACAAAAAAGGAGATACGATCATGTATAAGCAATTTACTATGGAGCTGGCAGGAAGAACCCTGCGGGTAGATATCGGCAGAGTGGGTGCCCAGGCAAACGGTTGTGCGTTCATGCATTATGGCGATACAGTTGTATTATGTACGGCAACTGCGTCAGAGAAGCCGAGGGAGGGAATTGATTTCTTCCCGTTAAGTGTAGAGTTTGAAGAAAAGATGTATTCAGTCGGCAAGATCCCGGGCGGCTTTAACAAGCGGGAAGGCAAGGCATCCGAGAATGCAGTGCTGACCTCCCGTGTCATTGACCGTCCGATGCGTCCGTTATTCCCGAAGGATTACCGGAATGATGTTACACTGAATAATATGGTCATGTCCGTAGATCCGGAGTGCAGGCCGGAATTAGTGGCCATGCTTGGCTCTGCCATTGCAACCAGCATTTCCGATATTCCGTTTGACGGGCCATGTGCCACGACGCAGGTCGGACTGGTAGACGGGGAATTCATCATCAACCCGTCCCAGAAGCAGTGGAAGGAGGGCGATCTGCAGCTGACGGTCGCTTCAACCAGTGAAAAGGTCATTATGATCGAAGCCGGCGCAAACGAGGTGCCGGAGGCAACGATGATCGATGCCATTTATAAGGCACACGGGATCAACCAGTCGATCATTGCCTTTATCAATCAGATCGTAGCAGAGGTTGGAAAGCCGAAGCATGAATATGTCAGCTGTGCAGTACCGGCAGAGTTATTTGAGGCAATGAAGGCCATTGTAACACCGGAGGAGATGGAAGAGGCTGTATTCACCGATGAGAAGCAGGTACGGGAGGAGAATATCCGCCAGATCACCGCAAAGCTGGAAGAAGCCTTTGCAGAAAAGGAAGAATGGCTGGCTGTGCTTGGTGAGGCTATTTACCAGTATCAGAAGAAGACGGTTCGTAAGATGATCCTGAAGGATCACAAGCGTCCGGATGGACGTGCCATCAATCAGATCCGTCCGCTGGCGGCAGAGGTAGATATCATTCCAAGAGTACATGGCTCCGGTATGTTCACCAGAGGCCAGACGCAGATCTGTAATGTATGTACCCTGGCTCCGTTATCGGAGATTCAGAAGGTAGACGGTCTGGATCCGAATGAGACAAGCAAGCGTTATATGCATCATTATAATTTCCCGTCCTACTCGGTTGGTGAGACCAAGCCATCCAGAGGCCCGGGACGCCGGGAGATCGGTCATGGCGCTCTGGCAGAAAAGGCACTGGTTCCAGTGCTTCCGAGCGAAGAGGAGTTTCCATATGCGATTCGTACTGTATCCGAGACCTTTGAGTCCAACGGTTCTACCTCCCAGGCTTCTGTCTGTGCATCCACCCTGTCCCTGATGGCAGCCGGTGTACCGATCAAGAAGCAGGTAGCCGGTATTTCCTGTGGCCTGGTAACCGGCGATACGGATGAGGATTATATCGTATTAACGGATATTCAGGGGCTGGAGGATTTCTTCGGCGATATGGACTTTAAGGTAGCCGGTACCCATGATGGTATTACTGCCATCCAGATGGATATCAAGATTCATGGTCTGACCCGTCCGATCGTGGAAGAGGCCATTGCAAGAACGAAAGAAGCAAGAGAATATATTATCAACAATGTACTGACACCGGCGATCGCAGCGCCGCGTCCGACAGTCGGCGAGTATGCACCGAAGATTGAACAGATGAAGGTGGATCCGGAGAAGATCGGTGAGATCATCGGACAGAAGGGCAAGACGATTAATGCGATCATAGATGAAACCGGCGTGAAGATTGATATTGATGACGATGGCACGGTATATATCTGTGGTGTTGAACGGGAAGGGATTGACCGGGCGATCCAGATCATACATTCCATCGTGGATCCGATCGAGGTCGGCAAGACCTACGAAGGAACCGTGGTACGGATCATGCCGTATGGTGCTTTTGTAGAATTATCACCGAACAAGGATGGTATGATCCACATTTCCAAGCTGGCAAAGGAGCGGGTTGCCAAGGTGGAGGATGTGGTGAACATCGGCGATCCGGTCCGGGTAAAATGCATCGGTGTAGAGATGGGTAAGATCAGTCTGAGCCTGAAGGATGCTGAATAAAAGCAAAGGATATAGAAGGCGAAGATAAGTATATTAAATAATGGACAACAGGCGGGTGTAAGAATTGCACCTGCCTGTTGTCTGTCTATTGTGTGCAATTCACTGTTTTCAATTAATAGAAAAAGCTATGCTTTTCCTGCTGAGCAACTAAAATTTGCGTAAGTGCAACTGAAACTTTATATGAAAAAGAACGAGATTTTGGTAGTGTTATATCAATAAAAAACAGGAGGAATTGCAGGATGCAAAAAGGAAAAAGAATATTAGGAGCAACACTTGGTACTATGCTGGGTCTGGGTCTGTTCTTTGGTTCCTATACAAAATTGAATTTGGTATATGGAGCAGCGACTCCGGTTACAATTAACGAGACGAATTTTCCGGATGCTGTGTTTCGGGAGTATGTAAAGGATAATTTTGATACGGATGGCAATGGAGAATTATCCGTAAGTGAGATGGAAAATGTTATAAGGGTAAATGTTGCGGAAAAGGATGTGGCTGATTTGACTGGCATAGAGAACTTTACCCATCTGGAAGAATTAGATTGTCGTATGCAATATTCAGTTGATGGAGGTTCTCAAGGTTTATTAAACAGTTTGGATGTAAGTAAGAATACAGCTTTGGTTTCTTTGCAGTGCGACGGTAATCAGTTAAGTAGTCTGGATGTAAGTAAGAATACAGCTTTGCATTCTTTGAACTGCAACGGTAATCAGTTAAGTAGTCTGGATGTAAGTAAGAATACAGCTTTGGTTTCTTTGGGTTGCGACGGCAATCAGTTAAGTAGTTTGGATGTAAGTAAGAATACAGAACTGAAATATTTAAGTTGTAGTTATAATAATTTAAGCAGTCTGAATGTAAGTCAGAATACAAAGCTGGGAACTTTACAATGTGATGGTAATGAACTAAATCGTCTGAATGTAAGTCAGAACATAGCACTGAATCGTTTGAGTTGCGACAGTAATCAGTTAAGCAGTCTGGATGTGAGTCAGAATACAGAACTGGAATATTTAAGTTGTGAATTTAATAATTTAAGCAGTCTGAATGTGAGTCAGAATACAAACCTGGTTGATTTATGGTGTGATAATAACAAACTAAACAGTCTGGATGTGAGTCAGAACACAGAACTGGAGGAATTAAGGTGTGGATCTAATAAATTAAGCAGCCTGGATGTAAGTCAGAATACAAACCTGGATCATTTAAGCTGTAATGGTAACAAAATATCATTGTCTCTCTATCAGGCAGGTAGTGAATATTACATTGATTTATCCTCCCTTCCCTTAGATACCGGAAGAGTCAGTCATCCGTCTGTTGGCAGCTATAATGCGGAAAATGGACATATTGAGGGATTGACTTTGAATATAAACGGCAGCAGTCTGACCTATCAGTACAATGTTGGTTTGCAGAATCGGATTATGGAAGTTACCGTGAATATATCCGGAGATCCAATTAAAGTAGGAGGGGCGGAAGAACCAGATACAGAGGGAACTACAGAAAAGCCAGGTACAGAGGGAACCACAGAACAACCGACTACAGAAGGAACTACAGAAGAACCAACTACAGAAAAATCAACTACAGAAGGAACCACAGAAAATCAGGGGACTGTGCCAGCAGAGCAGATTACGACCCAGAGTACACAGGCAGAAAATACCTCCCAGAACACTCCGAAGACCGGAGACACTATGCTGCCGGTATGGCTGTCTGTCCTTGGTTTATTCAGTACCATATGTTATTTCGCAGCCAGAAAGGGGAATGGCATAAAATAACATCTGCAATCTGATTGATTTATTGTGATAATTATGTCACAATACTTTCAATGCAGAATGACTGATAACAAAAGGAAAAGGATGTGAATGGAAAAACATGCAGATACTCATAGGAGAAAAGATTCTGGAACTCCGGACGCAAAAGAATATGACACAGGAAGAACTGGCAGAGAGGTTAGGAGTCACCCGGCAGTCCGTTTCAAAATGGGAATCCAATGGCACTTTTCCTAATATAAATAAACTTCTTGAAATCTGTGATATCTTTCAGGTAAGCCTGGACTATCTGCTCCGGGATATTGGTGGGACGGGAAGCGGTATGGAGGTACAATGGGAGCATCCGCTTCCTCCCCATTCAGAATGTGAGCCCAAAGTACATAAGAAGAAACCGGCATCCATCTATCTTATACTTTGTATGATATTAGTGGGGATTTTGCTTATGATTTCCTGCTGGCTGTTTGGAAATTTATGGATGAATCATATCTGGAATACCAGTAACCGGGAGCAGACCCTGATGTATGTGGATACCATATATGAACAATACACAAAAGCAAAGGTAACCGTTGATACCGGAGGATGGAAGCTGGAAAATCAGATACTTTGGCTGGATGTAGATGGAGTTAAGGAAAATGACAGAGTATTCTGCTATACGACGGATTCCGATTCAGATGGATTCCGGGTCAAATACACAGGGAAAACCTTAATGCTTCCGGGAATCATGGTTTTTGTGTTTCTTATTCTGCTGATATTGTTATATATGGAATTAAGGAGAGAACATGCTTCAGAGGCGGAATAAAGTAATTGCAATTATCATATTTACAGCGGCTCTTGTCTTACTTTGCTTCTGGATTGGTTTGCTGTTCTTTACAAGAGAGGAACCGGAGGACAATACGGTATCAGAAGATCGAATATCTGTGGTTTTGAATGGAATGGAGCTTTTGGTGCCAAGGGATTATCATTGTTATCCGGATGATTCGGATTTGATTTTATATGATAACAATGGTTTTGCCATGCGGCTTGGTGTGCGGGAAGATTCCTTTGAGGAATTGCTGCTTCGTAAGGATACCCTGATTCCGGAAGTTGAAAGCAAGGGATATACCTGCATATCAACGCTGGAGGAACGGGTGATTGATGTCCGTTCTTATCTGTTCTTTACGATAGATACGGATGATGGTATTCGTTATATGATTTATTCCGGGGCAGGAAATGACAGTTATTTTGGAGTTCTTGTAGATGCAGGTGAAGAAGAGCCGGATGAAGTGCTGGAGCGAATACATGTCCTGATTGATTCCGCGTGGGAGACGGACCAGGAGGACACCAATATCTATGATCTGCTTTTGAAACAGGCAGACCCCGTTGAACAGGAGAATCGAGTGTTTTACCCGAATGGCACTTTTCGGGATGCAGAGGGAAGAGATATTCTTACTTTTGGAATTCCGGAAGGCTTCTATGCCGAGTCCGCTTCAGACGAAAAAATACAAAATTATAGAAGCAGAGATGCTGCAATCGAGGTCACTCTGCGCATAATAAGTGGTGAAGGCAGTTCAGAGGAATATCTGGAGCAGTATATGGAATCCGCTCATGTATTGCAGACAAATGGGAAACAGGCGGAAATGAATGGAAAAACCGTTTATTATTTTTCAGAATTCCATGAATGGATTTGGCAGGAAAAACGGGAGCAGTATTATTATTTTCATGCTGCTCTCGATTTGGAAGAAGGAACAATATACTGGCTGACCGGATGTTCCATGGAAAATGAGGAGGCGTTGGAGTTAGAGACCTATACAGAGTTTTTGACAGTGGAAGAGTACTGTGATTGAAAAGTCTATTGTCCCTTGCGGATGATAGGCTTTTTTGCTATAATAAATAACGTATGTATTCACATGAAAGATGCAAGAGACTATAAAATAAATATAAAGGAGATGTAATATGAAATACGGGTATTTTGACGGAGCAAACAAGGAGTATGTGATCACGAAACCGGATACACCGGCACCCTGGGCGAATTATCTGGGTTCCCCGGAGTATGGCGCGATTATTTCCAATAATGCAGGAGGCTACAGCTTTGTAAAAAGCGGTGCTAACGGACGTGTGATCCGGTATATTTTTAACAGCTTTGACCAGCCGGGACGATATATTTATCTGCGGGATGAGGAATCAAAGGATTACTGGTCGGCATCCTGGCAGCCGGTAGGGAAGGATCTGAATTCCTATCAGTGTGAATGCCATCATGGTACAGCTTATACGAATCTTCATGCAGATTATGCGGGCATTCATTCAGAAGCCCTGTATTATGTACCATTGGACAAGACCTATGAGGTCTGGAATTTAAAAGTGACGAATCAGTCAGACAGGCCCCGTAAGATATCCGTATTTGGTTATTGCGAATTTACGAACGAGGGAAATTATGAGCAGGATCAGGTAAATCTGCAATATACGCTATTTATTACCAGAACTTATTTCAAAAATAATAAGATTCTTCAATTATTGAATGAAAATGTGAACCGTAATGCAATTAATGGAAGCAATCGTGCATCCCGGTTCTTTGGACTGGCCGGACAGCCGGTTGCCTCCTACTGTGGCGATAAAGAAAGCTTTCTGGGACGGTATCATGGATATGGCAATCCGGAGGCGGTGGAGCAGGGAGACTGTGGCGGTGCTCTGAATTATAATTCCAATGCCTGCGGTGCTTTGCAGACGATCCTGGAGCTGGCACCGGGTGAAACGAAGGAGCTGGCATTTATCTTAGGGGAAAAGCAGGAGTCGGAAGCAGATGCGATCATGGATGGATATTCAGATGTGGCAAAAGCCTGTGCAGCAGAGCTGGATGAGCTGATCAACTACTGGCACAGCAAGCTGAATCAGCTTCAGGTACAGACCCCAAGCGATTCCTTTAATAATATGATCAATACCTGGAATGCTTATCAGTGCTTTATGACCTTTATCTGGTCACGGGCGGCATCCTTTACCTATTGCGGCCTGCGGAACGGGTATGGCTATCGGGATACGGTACAGGATATTCAGGGTGTGATCCATCTGGCACCGGAAATGGCGCTGGAGAAGATCCGGTTTATGCTGTCGGCGCAGGTGGATAATGGTGCCGGACTGCCGCTGGTGAAGTTCGATCATAATGCAGGTCATGAGGATACACCGGATGACGAATCCTATGTACGGGCAACGGGCCATCCGGCTTACCGCGCAGATGATGCATTATGGCTGTTCCCGACGGTATATAAGTATATTGCAGAATCTGGAAATAAGGAATTTTTAGATGAAGTAATTGTTTATGCCAATGGCGGGGAAGATACTGTATATGAGCATTTAAAGCGTGCCATTGATTTCTCCATGAATCATCTGGGCAATCACAGGATGCCGGCAGGACTTCATGCCGACTGGAACGACTGCCTGCGTTTAGGAAAGTTAGGAGAATCTACATTTGTTGCCATGCAGTTATATTATGCGATGTCCATGTTAAAGACGATCGCAATGGAGCGGAAGGATATAGAATATGCGGACTATCTGACGAAGATCCAGACCGAGCTTGGAGATACCCTCCAGAAGCTGTGCTGGGAGGAGGATCGTTATATTCGTGGATTCAAAGAGGATGGACAGGTCATTGGTTCCAGAAAGGATCCGGAAGCAAGCATGTGGCTGAATCCGCAGTCCTGGTCTGTTATCAGTGGTCTGGCATCCAGGGAACAGGCGGAGCTTGCCCTGGAATCCGTACATCGGGAATTGAATACCCCTTATGGAGTACGGGTGATGGCGCCATCCTATGTGGATCATGCTTTTGACGGAGCCCTGATGCTGCTCTTTAATCCGTCGACCAAGGAAAATGGCGGTATTTTCTCTCAGCCGCAAGGATGGATCATACTGGCGGAAGCATTAATGGGACATGGAAACCGAGCATTTGAATATTTTGAGGAAAGCTCCCCGGCCTCCATGAATGACAAGGCGGAGATCCGGAAGCTGGAGCCTTACTGTCACGGGCAGTTTACGGAAAGTGTGGAAAGTCCGTTTGAAGGAAGGGCTCATGTTCACTGGCTGACCGGTACGGCTTCTACCGTAATGGTAGGCTGTGTGGAGGGAATCCTGGGTATGCGTCCGGATTTTGACGGATTACGGATTGCCCCTTCTATTCCATCTGACTGGAAGGAATTTCAGATTGATAAGGTATTCCGCGGAAAGAAGCTTCATATGACCGTGAAAAACCCGGAGGGAAGAGAGAGCGGTGTGAAGGAGCTCATAGTAAACGGTAAGAAGAAAAATGATAATTATATTGCAGCGGCTGATCTGGCAGAGGTGAATGAAATCGAGGTACGGATGTAGCCGGAGCAATACAGGGGAGACAGGAATATGAATGAATTTCAGATAGCATTGCATAATCCGATATTAGTGGCTCCGGTGGCAGGCTGGTGTATTGCACAAGTTTTAAAGGTACTGATTCATCTGTGTATCACGAGACAGTGGAACTGGGAACGTGTGGTCGGGGGCGGCGGTATGCCAAGCTCCCATTCTGCAACCGTAGGAGCGCTCGCGACCGCCACTCTTCTGATCAAGGGTGCAGGCTCTTTTGAGTTTGCCATGGCAACGGTATTTGCTATCATTGTAATGTACGATGCGATGAATGTACGGTTAGAAACCGGCAAGCAGGGAGCAATATTGAATATTTTGATAAAAAATGAAGAGATCAAGGCACGTCTGGGTGAAACGAGCAAGGATAAATGGACAGAGACTGTCCTGAAGGAGTATGTGGGACATACGCCGATTCAGGTACTGGTAGGATTGATCCTGGGAATCATAATTGCTGTCGTTGCTTGTCAGAATCTGTAGCAGGCGTATATTTTACTGGAAAAGCCATATACTATTTTAAGAAGAATCATACCTGATTCTTCTTAAACTTTGTCAATCGGAGGAGTATATGGAACAGAAAGAACAATCCAAAGAAGAGCGCGCATACAAGGAGCGGCAAAAAGAAGAAGTGACAGGGAATCTGATCAAGGAAAACGGACAGCTTACGTTGTCCGGCAACCCGTTTCATCATCGGATCCATCTGTTGAATATTATCGGAGAGATTGAGGGACATGAGTGTCTTCCATCGAATTCAAAAACGACGAAGTACGAGCATGTCCTGCCGGTACTGGCGGAGATTGAAGATAATGATCAGATTGACGGTATGCTGATCCTGTTAAATACAGTAGGCGGAGACGTGGAGGCCGGACTTGCCATGGCGGAGATGATCGGTTCCATTCACAAGCCGGTAGTCACACTGGTGCTGGGCGGCGGTCATTCTATTGGAGTTCCGCTTGCAGTATCCGGTGATTATTCCTTTATTGTACCTACTGCGACTATGGTGGTACATCCTATCCGAATGAATGGGATGGTGATCGGAGTAAAGCAGAATTATGAATATATTGAACGGATGCAGGATCGTATCATTGCATTTACCGTAAGTCATTCCGGCATTGAGGAGAAGCGGCTTCGGAGTATCATGATGAATAATGAGCAGCTGGTCAAGGATATTGGTTCCATGCTGGTTGGCCGGGAGGCAGTAGAGGAGAAGCTGATCGATGCGGTAGGCGGAATCCATGAGGCAATGGAATATCTTCATCAAATGATCGAAAAGCAAAAAAAGCAGAAATAAAGGAATGAAATAGTATATTTCGAAGAACAGAAACCGTATATATGTGGAAGAACAGACTCTGCATGGATAAAGGGAGGAGTTTTTATGAGTTTTTGGGAAGCAATTATTATGGGACTGATTCAGGGATTGACAGAATTTCTCCCGGTCAGCAGCTCCGGACATCTGGCGATATTTAAAAATATTTTTCATATTCAGACGGAAACCGGTCTCTTATATGATGTTATGTTACATATGGCAACGCTTGGAGCAATCTGTGTAGTATACTGGAAGGATGTAAAGGAATTATTTGTGAACGGATGCTGTATGGTAGGGTTATGGATATCCAACGGGGTGATCTGGATCAGCAACTGCTTTCGGAAGCAGGAGGAACGACGGCCGTTTAAGCCGGTACTGACAAGTCCGTACCGGCGGTTTGTACTGATGGTCATCATCAGTACCATCCCTACAGGTATCCTGGGCATTCTCCTGGAAAAGGTGATCGGTTCTGCTTCAGAGCTGTTGATCCTGCCCGGAATCTGTCTGATCCTGACCTCGATCATCCTGTTTATTGCAGATCGGGCAAAGCCGGGAACGAAGGATGCAGGAACAGCAACCTATCGGAATTCATTTCTGATCGGTCTGGCCCAGGGGGTTGCGACCCTGCCGGGAATATCCCGCTCCGGTACGACGATCACGGCCTGTCTGCTCAGCGGATTTCAGAAGGAATTCGCAGTAAAGTATTCCTTTATCATGTCGATTCCGGCTATATTGGGGGCCATGATCCTGCAGATAAAGGATTTTACGACAGTTGATCTGTCCGGCGGATTGATCTGGAATTATATTGCCGGTATGTTAGCAGCCGGAATTGTGGGTTATATATGCATTAAGACCATGCTGATAGTCGTAAAGAAGAACCGGTTTACAATATTTTCGATATATTGTCTCATTGCAGGTCTTGTATCGGTAGCTTTCTACTTCATCGCATAGGCAACGAAGACCGAGAAAGCGAAGCATTGAGGTCAGAGCTGCTTATGTGAAAAGAGCAATGGCCAGGGGAACGGAAAGAATAGGAGTGAATACATAATATGGCTCAGAAAAAGCAGAGCGGAAGAACACAAACCAATAAGAAAGGAAGCAGCCGGACGAAGCAGACTCCGGCTGCAAAGCCGCAGCAGGCAGCCGGATTTCGATTTGAGATCGTGCTGATCCTTGCATTTGCCGTGGCGGTCTTTTTGGAAATCAGTAATTTCGGCCTTTGCGGAACCGTAGGCGATATGATCAGTGGTTTTCTGTTCGGTGTATTTGGTTTTATACAGTATGGACTGCCGATTCTTGTCTTTGTCGGCATGGCGTTTCTGTTTGCCAACGGATTTTCCGGACAGGCAGTCAGAAAGACCGTTTATACCGGAATTCTGTGTCTGGATATCTCCATGCTCGCACAGCTGATCACCGGATTCTCAGAAGGAATGAAAGCAGGTGAATTATATATGGACGCCTACTCCGGAAAATCCGGCGGTGGTTTTATCGGCGGCGGACTGGCTCTGCTCTTAAGGAACGGTGTGGGGATTGCCGGCGCTTATCTGGTAGTGATCGTTATTGCAGTCATCATGCTGATCTTAATGACAGAAAAGTCACTGATCCATCTGCTGCGAAGCAGCGGGGTCCGGCTGATGGACGGATTCCGGGATGCGAAGGAGCGGGGACAGGAATATCAGGAACGTTGGGAAGAGGAGCGTATGAGCCTGGAGGAAATCCGTGCTGCCAGACAGGCAGAGCGGGAAGCTGCGAGACAGGAGCGGAAGGAAAAGGCGAAGAATGAGCTGGATTTAAAGCGTGAAGCCGCAGAACGGGCAAAGGCAAAGGCGGAATTGGAAAAGGAAGCCGCCAGCCATCAACAGGAGCCGGAATATGACCGGTTTCAGCATAAGATCAAAAAGGGACTGTTTCGTAATCTCACGGTACTGCCAAGTGACGGAGAGCAGGGGATCATAAAGAATGAGACCTTTCGTCAGGAAAGTCCGCTAAAGCAGGAAGAGGTTCATGAGATCACCATGACCATTGAAGAAGAGGAAGCAGAGGAGCAGGGAACAGGAGGTTACCGGCCGTCTGTGTCATCGGGAACGACGGCAGGCGGAAGAATGTCTGCTCCGGTCTCACCGGTAACGGAAATTTCTATGGCACTGGAAGAGGAAGAAGAAGAGGCGATACCGCCGGAACCGCCGGTAGAGAAGCCGGTACGGAAGCGACGGGTACAGCGGACAAAGCAGTCCGCACAGGAAACGGAGGAGGCTGTGCAGGCGGTAGAGCAGGAAATCAGCAAGCCGGCCGAAGAGCGTGTTCTTTCCTCACGTTCCGGAAACAACAGGGAAAGCAGTACGAACACAGGCGATTATCAGTTTCCGCCTCTTGATCTGTTAAAGAAGGGAAAGGGATCCAGGAAAAATAACGATGCATACATACAGGAGACCATGCAGAAGCTGCAAAGTACGCTGGACAGCTTTGGTGTCCGGGCGACAATTACGGACTACAGTTGCGGACCGGCAGTGACCCGGTTTGAATTGCAGCCGGAGCAGGGGGTAAAGGTGAGCAAGATCGTCGGTCTGGCGGATGACATTAAGCTGAATCTGGCAGCGGCGGATATCCGTATTGAGGCTCCGATTCCGGGAAAAGCGGCAGTTGGTATTGAGATTCCGAACAAAGAAAACACAGCGGTCATGTTTCGGGATCTGATCGAGAATGACAGCTTTCAGAAGTTTCCTTCGGATATCGCATTTGCAGTCGGTAAGGATATCAGCGGACAGGTAATGGTAGCGGATATTGCCAAGATGCCCCATCTGTTGATCGCCGGTGCGACCGGCTCCGGTAAATCCGTGTGTATCAATACGATCATTATGAGTATTCTGTATAAGGCACATCCGGATGATGTGAAGATGATCATGATCGATCCCAAGGTGGTCGAGCTGACTGCTTATAACGGGATTCCCCACTTAATGATCCCGGTGGTGACGGATCCGAAGAAGGCGGCCGGCGCCCTGAACTGGGCAGTGATCGAAATGACGAAGCGGTATCAGATGTTTGCAGAATACAATGTCCGCAATCTGAAGGGGTATAATAAAAAGGTAGAAGAAGTGCTGGCGCAGACTGGTAAGGGCGAGGAGGAGAGTGAGATTAAGAAGCTTCCGCAGATCGTGGTGATCGTAGATGAGCTGGCGGATCTGATGATGGTTGCCCATGGTGAAGTGGAGGATGCGATCGTGCGCTTGTCCCAGTTGGCGAGAGCTGCAGGAATCCATCTGGTCATTGCGACGCAGCGGCCGTCTGTGGATGTCATAACCGGACTGATCAAGGCCAATGTACCATCCAGGATTGCATTTGCAGTATCCTCCCTGGTGGATTCCAGAACGATCCTGGATATGTCAGGAGCAGAAAAGCTGTTAGGAAAGGGTGATATGCTGTTTTACCCGACTGGTTTTCCGAAGCCGGTCCGGGTGCAGGGAGCCTTTGTTTCGGATGAGGAAGTGGGAGCTGTGGTTGATTTCCTGAAAGACCAGAGCCAGGAAACTGCATATGATGCAGAGATCACCAGCCAGATTGAAAGCAGTGCCGCTTCCGGCGGAGCTTCCCAGAGCAACAGTGGCGGTTCCGATCAGGATGAATATTTTCAGGATGCGGCAAGGCTGATCATAGAAAGTGAGAAAGCATCCATTGGAATGCTGCAGCGGAAATTCAAGATCGGATTTAACCGGGCGGCGCGTATTATGGATCAGCTGGCGGAGGCAGGGATCGTAGGGCCGGATGAAGGAACCAAGCCGAGAACCATATTGATGTCGCCGGAACAGTTTGAACAGTATATAGAGGAATGCGGTTGACATTATAAGAGGAATTCGTTAGGATTATTCCTGATACGGGAAACTGGAAATGCAGTGAAGAAAGGATATAGAAAAGAATGAAAACGGACATAGAGATCGCACAGGAGGCGGAATTAAGGCCCATTGAGGAGATTGCAGCAAAGCTGGACATCCGTGCAGATGAACTGGAGCTATACGGAAAGTATAAGGCAAAACTCAGTGATGAACTGCTGGAACGGGTGCAGGAGGAACCGAATGGAAAGCTGATCCTGGTAACGGCCATTAACCCTACTCCGGCAGGTGAGGGAAAGACAACAGTTACCGTGGGACTGGGACAGGCATTCGGACGTCTGAACAAGAAAGCCGTCATTGCGCTGCGGGAGCCCTCCCTTGGCCCCTGCTTTGGCATTAAGGGTGGTGCAGCAGGCGGCGGCCATTCCCAGGTGGTTCCCATGGAGGATCTGAATCTTCATTTTACCGGTGATTTTCATGCAGTAACATCTGCCAATAATCTGCTGGCTGCTATGCTGGATAATCATCTGCAGCAGGGAAATGAACTGGGAATCGATCCGAAGCAGATTGTCTGGAAGCGCTGTCTTGACATGAATGATCGCGCCCTTCGTAATATTATTGTAGGAATGGGCGGGAAGATGGATGGTGTGGTCCGGCAGGATGGCTTTGATATAACCGTCGCTTCCGAGATCATGGCAATTCTATGTCTGGCGGAAGATATACAGGACTTATCCCGACGCCTGGGCCGGATAATTGTTGCATATAATTATAGCGGAGATCCGGTTACTGCTGAGGATCTGCATGCAGTAGGAGCCATGACTGCTTTATTAAAGGATGCCATGAAGCCAAACCTGATCCAGACTCTGGAACACACACCGGCCATTATCCATGGTGGCCCGTTTGCCAATATTGCCCATGGCTGTAACAGTGTGCGGGCGACCAAGGCGGCATTGCGGCTGGCGGATTATGTGATAACGGAGGCCGGCTTTGGTGCTGATCTGGGAGCGGAAAAGTTCCTGGATATCAAGTGTCGTCAGGCAGGACTGCAGCCGGATGCGGTTGTGCTGGTAGCAACTGTACGGGCATTGAAGTATAATGGCGGATTGGATAAGAGTGAACTGAATACAGAGAATATTGATGCTTTAAGCCGGGGAATTGTCAATCTGGAGAAGCATATTGAGAATCTGAAGAAGTTTGGCGTACCGATTGTTGTAACACTGAACCGGTTTGTAACGGATAGTGAGGCGGAGTTGGTCTTTGTAAAGAACTTCTGTGAGGAGCGGGATTGTGCATTTTCACTGGCGGAAGTATGGGAGCATGGCGGTGAGGGAGGAATAGCGTTGGCTGAGACTGTACTTCATACGTTAGAGACAACAGAAAGCCATTATGCACCGTTATATGCGGATGAATTAAGTATCGAAGAAAAGATAGAAACTGTTGCCAGCGGGATCTATGGTGCCGGCAGTGTTGTCTATACACCGGCGGCAAAAAAGGCCATCGAGCGTATCACTGCTCTTGGCTATGGGAATCTGCCCGTCTGTATGGCAAAGAATCAATATTCCTTATCAGACGATCCGAAACGACTTGGTCGTCCATCCGGCTTTGAACTTACAGTCCGGGAGGTATACGTCAGCGCCGGTGCGGGCTTTGTAGTTGCCATAACCGGAACTGTTATGACGATGCCGGGGCTTCCGAAGCACCCGGCGGCAGAGGGGATCGCAGTAGATGAAACCGGCAGGATCAAAGGACTGTTCTAACAGTCGGCAGCCGGAAAGAAGTGGAGCAGCGATCAGGAGTAAATAAAACAGATAGAGAAGATACAGGAGGAGGCCTATGGCACAGGTAATTGACGGGAAGCGGATTTCCCGGGAGATCAAGGATGAATTAAAGAAGCAGGTAGCAGCATACAGGGAACAGGGAACGGAGATCGCCCTTGCCGTGATCCAGGTGGGACAGGATCCGGCATCTACCGTATATGTAGGGAATAAGAAAAAGGCATGTGAATATATAGGGATCCGTTCTGCGGCTTATGAACTGCCGGAGGAGACAACAGAGGAGGAACTGTTGGAACTGATCGGAAAACTGAATCGGGATGCTTCCATCTACGGGATTCTGGTACAGCTGCCGCTTCCAAAGCAAATAAACGAGGATCACATTATTCAGGCGATCGCTCCGGAGAAGGATGTAGACGGGTTCCATCCCCAGAGCGTGGGCCGGCTGAGTATCGGACAGCCAGGTTTCGTATCCTGTACGCCGGCCGGGATCATTCAGCTGTTAAAGCGGAGTGATATTCCTATTGAGGGAAAGGAATGTGTAGTCATTGGCAGAAGCAATATTGTAGGAAAACCGATGGCCCTGTTATTGCTGCGGGAGAATGGAACCGTAACGATCTGTCATTCGAAAACGCAGAATATAAAAGAGATCACCCGGCGGGCGGATATTCTGGTGGCTGCGGTAGGGAGACCAAAGATGATCGATGCTTCCTATGTGAAGGAGGGGGCAGTAGTCATTGATGTGGGAATCCATCGGGATGCAGATAATAAGCTTTGCGGTGATGTGGACTTCGATTCAGTTGCACCGGTTGCAGGTGCCATTACTCCGGTTCCGGGCGGCGTGGGACCTATGACCATTGCCATGCTGATGCATAACTGCGTTGAGGCGGTAGAGCTTCGAAAGGGTTAGAAAGAGGAACCAAGGATGAATATTTTGTTTGTTTCCCTGGGGTGTGATAAGAATCTGGTGGATAGTGAGGTCATGCTTCATCTGTTAAAGGAACAGGGCTATGATATAACCAATGAGGAACAGGAGGCAGATGCAGCAGTTGTGAACACGTGCTGCTTCATTCACGATGCCAAGGAGGAAAGTATAAACACTATACTGGAACTGGCGGATCTGAAGCGGACGGCAAGGCTGAAGGCATTGATCGTGACCGGCTGTCTGGCACAG
Source organism: uncultured Lachnospiraceae bacterium (assembly GCA_910587045.1). GTDB lineage: Bacteria > Bacillota > Clostridia > Lachnospirales > Lachnospiraceae > CAG-632. Next base: position 286,673 of record CAJULG010000002.1, read on the forward strand.
CGATACCAGAAGGAAATTCAGGAGGAGATCCCGGAAGTGGATGCCATTCTTGGCGCTGCGAATATTGATGATATCGCAGCAGTGGTGGGAGAAGCGCTTGGGGGGAAGAAGATGATCTGCAGCAGGGACATACAGTATTTACCGAAGGGGCTGACGGATCGCCTGGTCACGACAGGAACTGCCATGGCGTATTTGAAAATTGCTGAAGGCTGCAGTAAATATTGTACGTATTGTATTATTCCGTATCTTCGTGGACACTATAGAAGTATTCCAATGGAAGAGATACTGGAAGCTGCCGGTAAGCTGGCCGCGGCAGGCTATAAAGAGCTGGTGCTGGTTGCACAGGAGACGACACTGTACGGGCAGGATCTGTATGGAGAGAAACGTCTCCCTCAGTTACTGGAGGCATTAAGCCGGATAGACGGAATCCGGTGGCTTCGTCTGTTGTACTGTTATCCGGAGGAGATTACGGATGAACTGATTCAGACCATGGCAGAGAATCCGAAGATCTGTCACTATATTGATATGCCGATCCAGCATTCTGAGGATGAGATCCTGAAAGCTATGGGCAGGCGTACCAACCGGAAGCAGATCCTGGATGTGATCCGGCGCCTGCGGACTGCCATGCCGGATCTTGTGCTGCGGACGACTTTGATTACCGGATTTCCGGGAGAGACGAGGGAACAGCATGAGGCATTGCTTCAATTCGTGGATGAGACAGAGTTTGAACGTTTAGGAGTATTTCCGTATTCGCCGGAGGAAGGGACCAGAGCGGCAGAGTTTCCGGATCCGGTGGATGAGGCAGTGAAGGAGCAGCGGCAGCGGGAGATCATGCTGCTCCAGCAGGAGGTATCCTATGATAATAATCAGCGTATGATCGGCAGAATCCTGGAGGTTCTGATAGAGGGATATCTGTATGAGGAATCGGTATATATCGGACGTTCCTACCGGGAGGCACCCGGTGTAGACGGCTATATTTTTGTATCTTCTGCAGAGGAGATCCTTTCCGGTGATATGGTGAAGGTCCGGATTACAGATGCGAATGAATATGATCTGATTGGGGAGGTAGTATATGAATTTACCGAATAAGCTTACGATTTTCAGGGTGATCCTGATACCCTTTTTTCTGGTGGCACTCATGCTTCCCATGATACCTGCGGGAAAATGGATCGCAGTCGGAATCTTTATACTGGCCAGCCTGACTGATTTATTCGACGGCAGGCTGGCCAGAAAATATAATATGGTCACCGATTTCGGTAAATTTATGGATCCTCTGGCAGACAAGCTTCTGGTTTGCTCTGCCATGATCGCTCTGATCGAAATGAACCGGATCCCGGCCTGGGTGGTCATTGTCATCATTGCCCGGGAATTCATTATCAGCGGCTTCCGGCTGGTGGCATCCGATCAGGGAACCGTGATCGCAGCCAGTTATTGGGGAAAAGTAAAAACCACGTTTCAGATGCTGATGGTGATCCTGCTGATCACAGACTTAAGTGCGGATATTCCGTCCGCTTCCGGGATCATTATTCTGACGGAACAGATACTTATTTACAGTTCACTGCTCCTGACCGTGATTTCCCTGGTGGATTATCTGGTTAAGAATCGCGGAGTATTATCAGAACAGAAAAAGGACGGAGATCAGATATGAAAATGAATGTTCCGATCATATCAGTGGAAGAAGGGGCTGATATTGAAGTCAGGGCAGTGGAACTGCTTGCAAAACGAGGACTTACCATTACCACAGCAGAATCCTGTACCGGAGGCCTGCTTGCCGGGCGTCTTGTAAATGTGGCAGGCGCCTCCGGGGTCTTTGGCAGAGGCTTTGTAACCTATGCAAATGAAGCAAAGGAGGAGGAGCTGGGCGTAAAGAAGTCTACGCTGGCCAGGCATGGGGCAGTCTCAAAGCAGACGGTAAAGCAGATGGCAAGAGGAGCGGCGGCACATGCAAAGGCGGATGTTGCCATAGCCGTGACCGGACTGGCAGGACCGGAGGGCGGAACACCGGAACAGCCGGTGGGCCTGGTTTATATCGGCATATATTATCTGGACAGGGTATATTGGCAGGAATGTCATTTTAGCGGTACCCGGATGCAGATCCGGCAGGCGGCTGTTGTGAACAGCCTGCATTTTTTAATTGCATTATTTGGTTGTAATCCAGAGATTAAAGGTGTATAATAACCCTGTTTGATTTCTGTCTTTTAATAAGAAAGGACAGGAACGAACCAACAAAATAAAACACAAAGGAAGTATGAATTATGGGTGAGAGTGTGAAAAAGACTGGAGGCTGGCGGACCAATAAATGGGTGCGTGCAGCAATTCCTGCATTGTTGCTTCATTGCAGTATCGGTACTGTTTACTGCTGGTCGATCTTTAGCCAGGAAATCGCGGATTACATTGGTTTTTCCAAGGGTGCTACCGAGTGGGCATTCAGCTTTGCGATATTCTTCCTGGGTATGTCCGCAGCATTTTTAGGCAATGTAGTGGAGAAGGATATACATAAGTCCTCATTGATCGCTGCAATCTGTTTTGCTGCAGGTATGGCGGGTACCGGATTCTTTATTTACTATGGCGGCCTGCATCAGGGCAGTATGCTGGCGCTGATCGGAATCTATCTCTGCTATGGTCTGATCATGGGAATCGGTCTTGGTACCGGATATTTATCTCCGGTGAAGACCCTGATGCTCTGGTTTGAGGATCGGAAAGGGCTTGCAACCGGACTGGCAGTAGCCGGCTTCGGTGCTGCAAAGGCAATCGCCAGCCCGATCATGCAGTCCATGTTGAAGAACTTAGGCGAGGGCGGTATCTACAAGATGTTTCTGATTCTGGCAGTGGTATATTTCGTTATGATGTTCGTCGGACATCTTCTGTTAAAGAAGCCGGAGGGCTGGCATGAACCACAGAAGCAGGAAAAGGGACAGGGAATCTTTGCGGTGATCAAATCGAAGCCGATTGCCAATTATATCGGTATCTGGCTTATGTTCTACATTAATATCACCTGTGGCCTGGCATTGATCTCGCAGGAAAAAATGATCGTAAAGTGTATTGGTCTGGCAGGTGCGGCAGGTATTATTTCTACCATATCCGCGGTATTTAATGCAGGCGGCCGGCTTGGTTTTTCTGCATGGGCGGATAAGATGAAGGACCGGAATACGATCTATAAGCTGATCTTTATTTTATCCATTGCATTTACGGGAATTGTTATCTTAACCGGCGGTATTAAGAACGGAGAGGGCAATCTGCTCCTGACGATTCTGGTACTTGGCCTGATCTTTGTTGTCAATGCCGGTTACGGCGGCGGATTCTCCAATGTACCGACGCTGCTATCCGACCATTATGGCATGAGCAATATCAGTGCCATTCACGGAATTACATTATCCGCATGGGCATTTGCCGGATTGACCGGTAATCAGCTGGCAACCTGGATCGTGAATCGCTTCGGAACGCCGGTACAGATCGAACATGCCCTTGCAGACGGTTCCGTAGAACTGCTGACCGTGAATCCGACAGGATATCAATATGTGTTGTATGCTACCGTTGTGCTTTATATTCTGGCACTGATCGTCTGTCTGGTTATGGTGCGGCCGACCGATAAAGCGCTGGCGGCAAAGCAGGCAAAGAAATCTGCACAGGCATAAGAAAACCTGTAAAGGATAGGAGAAGACCATGAGTTTACATTTAATAAAAAAAGTACCCACTGCGCAGGAATTACAGGATATGCTTCCGATGACAGAGGAACTGAAGCAGATAAAGTCGGAACGGGATGCCAGGATCCGGGAGGTATTTACCGGAGAGTCTGATCAGTTTTTAATGATCATTGGTCCCTGCTCGGCAGATAACGAGACTGCAGTGTTGGACTATGTGACCCGTTTAGCTGAGGTACAGGAGGAAGTGAAGGACAAGATTCTGATCATTCCCCGGATCTATACCAACAAACCAAGGACCACAGGAGCCGGTTATAAGGGTATGCTGCATCAGCCGGATCCGGAAAAGGCCCCGGATCTGTTTGAGGGTGTCAAGGCCATCCGGAAGATGCATATTGACGCGATCCGGGCTACCGGACTGACTGCCGCAGATGAGATGTTATATTCCGAGAACTGGCAGTATCTGGAGGACATCCTTTCCTATGTCGCCATCGGAGCAAGAAGTGTGGAGGATCAGCAGCACAGGATCGTGACCTCCGGCATGAATATTCCGGCGGGCATGAAGAATCCGACCAGTGGAGATCTGACTGTAATGATGAACTCCTGTCTGGCAGGACAGATGAAGCATACTTTTTTGTATACCGGCTGGGAAACCAAGTCGGACGGGAATGATCTGGTGCATTGTATCCTGCGGGGTGCGGTGAATAAGCATGGACAGTCCATTTCCAATTATCATTATGAGGATCTGATGCTGCTGGTGGATTTATATCAGAAGTTTGAATTAAAGAATCCTGCCTGCATTGTAGATGCCAATCATAACAATTCCGGTAAGCAGTGGGCAGAACAGCCGCGTATTGTTAAAGAGGTTCTGCACAGTATGCGTCATTCGGCTGACATTCGGAAACTGGTAAAGGGTGTTATGGTAGAAAGCTATATTGAGGATGGCAATCAGCCGATTGATGGGGGATGTTATGGAAAGTCTATTACCGATCCATGCCTGGGCTGGGAGAAGTCCAGAGAGCTGATCCTGGAAGTGGCAGAATTACTGTAAGGATGATTTGTGACAGGATATCATTTTGAAATCTGTATGAATGTAAGACCATTGTTTCATGAAATGCAGGAGCAGATTCGTGAGAGAATGGTCTTTTTTTCGCAAAACCCGCAAAGCGCGTTTTGCACGGTTTAACAAAATTATTACTAAATTTTATTTTACTTGGATTTTTTCTCTATATGATGTAAAATATCTATATCTGAAATATACATAATGGAGTAATATGCAAAGGAGACAGGAAGATATGGCAGAAATAAAGGCATTCCAGGGATTTCGCCCGAGAGCGGAGCTTGCCGCAAGGGTTGCAGCCCTGCCTTATGATGTATATAACCGGAGTGAAGCGAAGGCAGAGGTAGAACGGGAACCCCTGTCATTCTTAAGGGTTGACCGTGCGGAGACACAGTTTGCAGATACCGTGGATCTGTATTCGCCGGCTGTTTATGCAAAGGCGAAGGAATTATTGGATACCATGATCCGGGATGGTATTTATATACAGGAAGAGAAAGCAGTGTATTATATATATGAATTGACGATGGAGGGACGTTCCCAGACCGGGATCGTAGCCTGCGCATCTATTGATGATTATCAGGAGAATGTCATACGGAAGCATGAGAATACCAGAGAAGAGAAGGAATTGGACCGGATCCGTCATGTGGATGCCTGTAATGCACAGACCGGACCGATTTTTCTGGCTTATCGGGCGAAGAAGATGATAGATGATGTGGTTGCCCGGGTAAAGCTGTCTTCTCCAGTGTATCAGTTTAACTCGGAGGACGGGATCGGACATGCTGTCTGGGTCATTGATACAGATTTTGATATTGAGCAGATCCGGGAAGGCTTCCGGCAGGTGGAACGGATCTATATTGCAGACGGACACCACCGTGCCGCCTCTGCTGTCAAAGTGGGATTAAAGCGGCGGGCAGAGCATCCGGATTATGACGGGACAGAGGAATTCAATTATTTTTTATCAGTGCTGTTTCCGCATGATCAGCTTATGATCATGCCCTATAACCGTGTGATCCGGGATCTGGCGGGCATGACAGAAGAAGCATTCATAGAACGTCTGCGGGAAAGCTTTGAAATACAGGAAGTGGATGCGCCGTTTTCTCCGGCATTCAAGTCGGAATTCGGTATGTATCTGAATCATAGATGGTATCATCTGAAAGCCCATCCGGATATCTGTCCGGATGATCCGGTAGAAGGACTGGATGTTTCTATTTTGCAGCATGAAATATTTGAAAAGCTATTACATATATCTGACCCCCGTACAGACAAGCGGATTGATTTTGTCGGCGGGATTCGTGGCTTAAAGGAATTGGAGCGGCGGGCAGATGAAGATATGTGCCTTGCCTTCTCCATGTATCCAACCTCCATTTTGGAGCTGTTCTGTGTGGCGGATGCCGGACAGTTGATGCCCCCAAAGTCTACATGGTTTGAACCGAAGCTTCGAAGCGGAATATTTATTCACCAGTTATAAGGGGGAAAAGGAATGAGAACAAGGAAAGACGTATTTGCGATCAACTGGATGGAGGTGGATGCCCTTGTAAAGGCAAGGCATGATAATCCTCATCATATACTTGGAATGCATGAAAGTATTGATGATCTGTATATAAATGCATTTCAGCCGGAGGTAAAGGCTGTTTCAGTAGTGAACGTGCGAAATGGTAAGGTTTATCCGATGGAATCGGATCGGGTTCCTGGCTTCTATTCGGTTAAGATTACAAAGTGTAAGCGTTTTGATTACCGTCTTCGTCTGACCAGTGAGTCTGACGAAGAAGTGGATATCATTGACCCTTATATGTTTGAATCAGTGATCGATCCGATTGATATCAGTCTGTTTAATGAAGGACAGCACTACGAGATTTATGAAAAGCTGGGTGCACATCCGCTGGTGGTAGACGGGGTGGCCGGGGTTTTATTTGCTGTCTGGGCGCCGAATGCAGAACGGGTCAGTGTTGTGGCAGATTTTAATCACTGGGACGGCAGGATTCATCCAATGCGAAGACTGCCTTATTCCGGTATCTTTGAATTATTTGTTCCGGGAGTAAAGGCGAGTGAGATCTATAAGTATGAGGTCCGGGCCAAGGGCGGTGAAATAAAGATGAAGTCAGATCCCTATGGAAATGCAATGGAGCTTCGACCATGTAATGCATCCATTGTTACGGATCTGCGGGGATTTGCGTGGACGGATGCGAAGTGGCAGAAGGAAAAGACGGAAGCAGATATGTCCAGCCGGCCGATGTCAATCTATGAGGTATATCTGGGGGCCTGGAAACGACCATCCGATGGAAGAGAGTATTTTAATTACCGGGAACTGGCAGGACAACTGGCGGATTACATGAAGGATATGGGATACACCCATATTGAACTGATGCCGGTTATGGAGCATCCCTATGATCCGTCCTGGGGCTATCAGGTGACCGGATATTATGCACCGACTGCACGATACGGAACACCGGAAGATTTTATGTATTTTGTGAATTATATGCATGAGCAGGGGCTGGCTGTCATTATCGACTGGGTGCCTGCTCACTTTCCAAAGGATGAAAATGGTCTGGGACGGTTTGACGGAACCTGTGTCTACGAGCATGAGGATCCGCGACGGGGAGAGCATCCTCACTGGGGAACCTATATCTTTGATTACGGTAAACCGGAGGTAAAGAATTTTCTGATCGCAAACGCATTATTCTGGGCAGATAAATATCATGTGGATGGTATCCGCATGGATGCGGTTGCTTCCATGCTTTATCTGGATTATGGACGGGAATTCGGAAACTGGCTGCCGAATCCATATGGCGGAAATGAGAACCTGGATGCGATCGATATGCTGAAACAGTTGAATACGGTTATGAAGCAGCGGTTTCCGGGCTGTATCATGATCGCGGAGGAATCCACTGCCTGGCCGATGATCTCCCGTCCGGTAGCGGATGGGGGCCTGGGCTTTGATTTTAAATGGAATATGGGATGGATGAATGACTTTCTGGAATATATGAAGCTGGATCCGCTGTACCGGAAGTATCATCATAATGAACTGACCTTTAGCATGGTATATGCATACAGTGAGCATTTTGTTCTGGTATTGTCCCATGATGAGGTTGTACATGAGAAGGGCTCCATGATCGGGAAGATGCCGGGCGGCTATGAGGATAAATTTTCAAATCTTCGGTTAGCCTATGGATATATGATGACCCATCCTGGAAAGAAGTTGCTGTTTATGGGACAGGAATTTGCACAGTTTAAGGAATTCAGTGAATCGGATGAACTGGACTGGGGAATTTTTGAATTTGATGCTCATGTATGCATCCGGGACTATTGCAGGGCGTTAAACCGCTTATATCTGAGTGAACCGGCACTGTATGAACTGGATGATGATCCGTCCGGCTTTGAGTGGATCAACAGTACCAATTCCAATGAAAGCCTGCTGGTATTTGCACGGAAGACTGCAAGAAAAGAGGATACTCTGGTCATTGTATGTAATTTTACGCCAGTGGAGCATGCAGACTATCTGATCGGTGTTCCGTTTGCCGGTAAATATAAAGAGATCTTTACCAGTGAAGAGGAACGGTTTGGCGGAGAGGGGAAGCGGAATAAGACCCTGCGGCATTCCAGAAAGGAATCCTGTGATGAACGGGAGAATGCAATCTCTGTGTATATACCGCCATTATCAATCTCTGTGTTCAAGTTTCATAAGTAAACGAATATTCTATGATCGTGCTGACGGAGAAAGGATTTGCCAATGACAGAAATCAATTACGTTCGTGTATTATCTGCATCGGGAGGTGAGACTGCCGGTTTCTATGAGAAGCAGTTAAGCCGGGCCTGGGACTGGCTGATCGCCAAGGCAGGAAGTGTTCTTCTTGCCCTGGTCTGTCTGTGGATCGGTCTGCGTCTGGCAAAATGGGTCATGAAACTGATCCGGCGTTCTTTTGAACGGTCGAAGATGGATCCCACAGTCAGCTCTTTTTTAGCCTCTATCATTCATATTGTATTATATATTCTGGTATTTATTACTGTAGTTTCCATCATGGGAATTCAGGTGACTTCTTTTGTGACCCTGCTCGGAACTGCAGGCGTTACGATCGGGTTAGCGTTGCAGGGAAGTCTCTCGAACTTTGCCGGAGGTGTTCTGATCCTGATCCTGAAGCCTTTTGTCATCGGGGATTACATCCGGGAGGATACGCATGGGAATGAAGGAACGGTAACAGGCATTGACATATTTTATACCCGGCTGAGAACCTATGATGGTAAGATGGTGGTGATTCCCAACGGCACCTTATCCAATACCAGCCTGACGAATCTGACCAGACAGGAGAAGCGGCGGCTGGATCTGTCCGTTCCTGTGGAATATACCGTTGATCTGGGTAAGGCAAAGTCTGTGCTGGCTGAGGTGTTGTGCCAGGAGCCGCTGGTGCTGCAGGAGGAGCCGGTCGATATCGTATTAGACGCATTTGAAGACAGCTCTATGACGCTGCTGCTTCATGTCTGGGTCAGAACGGAGAATTACTGGCAGGCGAAATGGGGACTGTTAGAAGCCATCAAGAATGCGTTTGATGCAAATGGAATCGTGATCCCATATAATCAGTTGGATATTCATATGATTCGGGAGTAGGGTTATTTACGGAGTTCTAAAATATTCTTGACAAGAAGCGCAATGTCCTGAATCCGTTCATTTGAGCAGGATTGAAGCACCTGTATGATAACCGTATATTTTTCTTCGGAAGATGAACCGAATAAGAGATAATCGGTAGAGGTCTGAAGTGTTACTGCCAGACTGGAAAGCGTAGTCAGGGACATACCCTTTTGACCGGATTCGATTGCACGCAAAAATTCTGGCGAGATATTCGCCCGTTCCGCCAGTTGTTCTACTGTCATATGCTGTTTTTTGCGGTGTTCCTGGACCCGGACACCGATTTTCTTTTGATCCATCATATGTTACCTCCCTCTTATATTTTAGCGTCATCACTCATATTGTACAAATACCCTGAGGGTTTAAAATATGTATACTCTTAGGATAATGCTGGAAATTTTCCGTGGAGTTTTCTACATTTCATACCGAGAGTAACTTGAAATAGAATCCAGTTTTACTAAAATAGAGTTTGTGCCAGACAAAGGAATACCGGATATAGAAAATGAATACAATACTTTCGGTGAAAATAGAGTGGTTTATTTGAGAGGAGGGAATAAACAGTCATTGTAAAGCAGCGATGTACGATTTTTCGGGTAATTTACAGGAAAAGCAGAGAGCAGCCTGTGGAGAGAAGCGATTTGAGGCGGAAATCCGTTATGCAAGTGGGAATGGAATAGGGGTTGTGAAATCCTGAATATTAGTGTAAAATAATTCCTAGAGCATAAGAAACGAGGTATCAGTATGGCACAGTTATGGGGTGGACGTTTCACGAAAGAAACGGATCAGTTGGTATATAATTTTAATGCTTCAATTCTGTTTGATCAAAAGTTTTTTCATCAGGATGTGAAAGGAAGTATTGCCCATGTTAAGATGCTGGCAGATGTCGGTGTTCTGACAGACGAGGAGCGGGATGTGATCGTTCAGGGATTAAATGGGATCGTGGCAGACGTGGATGCCGGGAGACTGGAGATTACGAGCGAATATGAAGATATTCATAGTTTTGTAGAGGCGAATCTGATCCGGCGGATCGGAGATGCAGGGAAGAAGCTGCATACCGGAAGAAGCAGGAATGATCAGGTTGCTTTGGATATGAAGCTGTATGTCAGAGATGAGCTGGCGGAGGTACAGGAATTATTGTATCAGTTAATGCAGGTGTTACATCGCCGGATGAAGGAGAATGTAGATACCTACATGCCGGGCTTTACACATTTACAGAAGGCACAGCCGATTACGTTCGCGCATCATCTGGGTGCATATATGGAGATGTTCAAACGGGATGCATCCCGTATTACGGATCTTCGTGAACGCATGAATTATTGTCCTCTTGGTTCCGGTGCATTAGCCGGGACAACCTATCCCCTGGATCGGGAACAGACGGCAGAGTTATTGGGCTTTTACGGGCCAACCTTAAACAGCATGGATTCTGTTGCAGATCGGGATTATATAATTGAGATGCTTTCTGCATTTTCTACGATCATGATGCATTTAAGCCGGTTTTCAGAGGAGATCATCTTATGGAATTCCAATGAGTATCAGTTTATTGAATTAGATGACGGATACAGCACCGGCAGTTCTATTATGCCGCAGAAGAAGAATCCGGATATTGCAGAGCTGGTACGGGGAAAGACCGGAAGAGTGTATGCTGCTTTATTTTCGATCCTAACGACGATGAAAGGGATCCCATTGGCATACAACAAGGATATGCAGGAGGATAAGGAACTGACATTCGATGCCATGGATACGGTAAAGGGGTGTCTTGCACTGTTTACCGGAATGCTGGATACGATGACCCTGCGGACAGAGCGGATGGAGGCCAGTGCAAAAGCGGGCTTTACCAACGCTACAGATGCAGCAGATTATCTGGTGAAGCACGGGGTTCCGTTCCGGGATGCACATAGTATTATCGGACAACTGGTTCTATATTGTATTGAAAGGAATATTTCTTTGGATGATATGAGCCTGGAGGAACTGAAAGCTTTTAGTCCGGTCTTTGAGACGGATATATATGAAGCAATCAGTCTGGAGACCTGTGTCAGCCGGCGTAACACCATTGGTGGGCCGGGCCGGAAGGCTATGCAGGAGGTAATCGCAAGAAATGATGCATACTTAAAGGAGAAGGGAAGCGTAGTGCATGAACAAGACAGAGCAGGCCAGACTTGATATGGCGCGTAAGATGTTAAAAGGTCAGATAGAAGTAGAAGAGGTCGCAATGATTTCTGAAGTACCACTTCAGCAGGTACAAAAAATACGAGAGGAGTTGGATGCCCATGAAAGAAAAATGTTAGGAGGTGTTACAGTAAGAGAAATGGGACTGGAAAATATTATGATTGATAATGAGATCTTGGATGAAAGGGAGGTTGAGACGGATCTTTATGCAAAAGATAACCCATAAGAATGTTTTATAAATGGGAAGGAAGAGTATTTTATTTCGTATCTGGTGATCATATGGCAGAATACCCCTGGTTCTGTCAAACATACATGGTTCCGATCCGGAAGAAAGTGCTGAAAAAAATTAATAATTGTAGGTGAAGAAGTATGAAGACCATTTTAGTAGACAAGGAGCTGGAGGCTATGCATCTTTTTGAGTATGAGGCAAACCGTTTACCTTCTGTATCCATCGTTGGTAAGTTTGACTCTGCACAGGAAGCTTTGCAGTATACACAGAATAACCGGGTGGATCTGGCAGTTTTGAATATCAGTGTGCCGGGCCTGGATGGAATTGAATTGGGAAAGAGCCTGCGAGAGGCAAATCCTGATATGCTATTCGTGTATATTGCCGGTCAGGAGGACAGCGTAATTGATACATTGCCGCTGCGTGCAGCCGCATATGTATTAAAGCCATATGAAAAGGAGGATGTCCGGTATGCATTGAATACTGCCGGTTTACTGTGGGGAAACAAGACCAAGCATATATATGCCAGAACCTTTGGCGGTTTTGATCTGTTTTTAGATGGCAGACCGGTTGTTTTTAAGAGTGCAAAGGCAAAGGAGTTACTGGCGTTATTGATTGATCGACGGGGCGGAATTGTAGATTCCGAACAGATCATTGCCACGCTGTGGGAAGGGCGGCCCAAAGATGAGGCAACGCAATCATTATGCAGTAAATTATGTAAGACCTTGTTTCTGGAGCTGGAGTCTTATGGAATTGAAGACCTGGTGTTTTTTTCCAGGAGCGGCCGGAGTGTAAACCTGGATGTGCTTGAATGTGATCTATATGATTTACTGGATGGAAAGGAAGAAGCAAGACGTCTGTACTGTGGAGAGTATATGACGGATTACGATTGGGCGGAATATCGTAATTATTCTTTATCGAAATTCTTATAGGTTAGAAAATGGCCTGAATGAAGAAAATCTTTGTTCAGGTCATTTTTTTTGCATTTTTTTCTAATTTTTTCTCTGAATTCCATTTGAATTCCACTTTATTTCTATAGAAATTCCATTTGGTGCTGTATAATAATATATGAATTTGTTGAAGGGAGTAGAATGAATGATTAAATTGATGATTGCTGTAAACAGCAAACAAGAGGGAAACGAATTATTCGATTATCTGGAAAAAAAGGAGGACATTACGATTGTTGGAGTCGAATATAATGGAAAGAGGGCGTATGAGAGAATAATATCCTTAAAACCGGATGTTGTCCTGATGAATATGATCCTGCCGGAGCTTGACGGACTGGGAATCATGGAACGTCTGATGTCAAACCTGGATATGCCCAGGCTGCCAAGGATCATTGTGATTTCTTCGGTGGACAATCCTTCTATTATGGATTGTGCCTGCCAGGCAGGAGCAGATTATTACATTATGAAGCCATATCAGCTGGAAACTCTGTATAATCGAATTATGCAGCTGCAGATTACTTTTCAGAATGAACGGAAGGGCAGAATGTTGTTACGCGATTATGGGAGTGTGCAAAAGCTTGACAACAGTGAAGAGGTAAATGATGGTTATCTGGAAACAGAGGTCACCAATGTGATGCGGAAGATCGGGATTCCTGCCCATATTAAGGGGTATCAGTACATTCGGACCGGAATCATTATGGCAGTGCATGATATTGCGATCCTAAACTACATTACCAAGCTGCTCTATCCATCGATAGCGGCACAATACGATACGACACCAAGCAGTGTGGAACGTGCGATACGGCACGCCATCGGGATTGCCTGGACACGGGGGGATAAAAAGATATTGAATGATATCTTTGGTTATACGGTTGCCATGGAACGGGGAAAACCGACCAATTCAGAATTCATTGCGCAGATTGCAGATCGTTACCGCCTGCATTACAACATAAAGATGCATGCATAATGCATCCATACGTTTTCGTATGAACATTAAACGGAAAGGAGGAAAGCAGTGTTACAAAGCAATAAATAAAAAGGAGAACAGAAGAGGAGAGACTATGAATGGGATAACTTATGTAACACTTACAATAGGACTGACCTGTCTGACTGGAAGCATATGGACAGGAATATGGTATCTGGCTTCTAAATTACTCAGGAGGAATGGAACGGTCAAACAGATATACCGGCTGATCAAGATCGCGGCAGCCGGCTACTGCGTACCGCTTATGTTTCTCTCCATATTTATATATTACCAATATGCGAAATATGTAAGAGGAAACTTTTTCCAGATGACGCCTGCGATTCAGAAGCTGTTGCTGGTGGTATTTATTGTATGGGCAGCCGGAGTTCTGGTCTGCAGCCTGACCTATGTTCCGAAGTTTGTGCGTTTTCGGGGCATATGCAGGCTGTGTATGCCGGTACCGCTGACCGTAAAGGAAAAGGTGCAGGAAATATGTACGGAACGGAATATCAGGATCAGAGTGCGGGTACGTCAGGGATACCGGATTGCGGTTCCATTTATCTACGGTGTTTTGCATCCGTGTATCTATCTTCCGGTACAAACGTATTCGGAGGAGGAGCTGGAGATGATACTGACCCATGAACTGGTACATCTGAAGCAGCGGGATATATTCTGGAAACCGGTCTTTCTTGTATTGACCTGCATCTACTGGTTTAACCCGCTGGTCTGGTTCCTTTCAAAGCGGTTTCAGAAGTGGGCGGAGGCGAACTGTGACTGTATCTGCTGCGAATACCAGTTTCTTGCAAAGGATTATTTTCTGGGTATTATGCAGATCATGAGCAACTCGTTGGAGCAGATCGGTATCTTTGCACCGACTCTGAAGAAAAATAAAAGTGAATTACAATGGAGGATTGAAACAATGGTAGAAAGTAGAAATCGAACGCATCGAAAATGGATCACGACAGCAGTAACTGCAGGAATGCTGGTTATGATGACAGTCACCACCTACGGGGCAGAGCTTGGCGTGGATGGCGCCTATTCCCTGTTATATGATAAGACAGTAGTCAGGACAGAGGAACCGGTTCAGAATGACCAGACTGCCCTGCCGGTGTCTGATGCTGTGATGGCGGAGGAATATGCAGATAATACGACGGATACGGCAGATATGCCTGTCCTGGATGAGAGTTCGGTAATGATGCGTAAGGCATCGACGGGAACTCCGATTAACCTGTTTCTGCCAAACGGATACCAGTATCAGAGTAATACGATCAGCAAGCAGTTCGGAGGTACCATACTTGTAAGCATAGATGTTCTGCCTGGCGACAAGTCTGTGGAGGTCGGCATTATCCAGCCGGATAACAGTGTCCGTTATGTCAAGAGCTACGGAAGCATCAAGCATACCTTTACTCTGACACAGACCGGAGACTATAAGGTGTTTATTGCAAATAAGAGCGGTGTTGAATTGGAGATCAACGGATATTACAAATAAAGGAAGCAGATGAAACGAAAGGCACGGATCCGGGATCCGTGCCTTTCCTGCATTCTTTATTCAGATTTTGCCTTATTTCCGTTCTGCATCCAGCATGGCGCGAACCTTCATGGATAAGCCAAAGAGATTGATAAAGCCCTCGGCATCCTTGTGATCATATAATTCACCGGTCGTAAAGCTGGCCAGCTCTTCACTGTACAGAGAGTATGGGGAGGTGGTACCAGCCTTGATGATATTGCCTTTGTAGAGCTTGAATTTCACCTCACCGGTCACGCGCTCCTGGGTCTTCTCGATAAATGCCTGTAAGGACTCCCGAAGCGGACAGAACCATTTGCCCTCGTATACCAGATCGGCGAACTTGGCACCGATCATTTTCTTATAGGCAAGGGTATCCCGGTCCAGGATCAGTTCTTCTAACTGCATGTGGGCTTCCATCAGAATCGTGCCGCCCGGTGTTTCATAGACGCCCCGGGACTTCATGCCTACCACACGGTTCTCTACAATATCAACAATGCCGATTCCGTGTTTGCCGCCCAGACGGTTCAGTTCACGGATGATATCCGCCACCTTCATTTCCTTGCCATTGACACTCTTAGGTACACCCTGTTCAAAGGTCATGGTGACATATTCCCCTTCCTCCGGTGCCTGCTCCGGATAGGTACCAAGAACTAATAAGTGGTCATAATTCGGCGCATTTGCCGGATCCTCCAGCTCCAGACCCTCATGGCTGATATGCCAGAGATTCCGATCCCGGCTGTAACTGCTGTCGGCAGAAAACGGCAGGTCGATCCCGTGCTGTCTGCAATATTCGATCTCTGCCTCCCGGGAGTCCATGGTCCATTCCGGCTGTCTCCAGGCAGCGATGATCCGGATATCCGGTGCCAGGGCCTTAATGGTCAGTTCAAAACGCACCTGATCATTTCCCTTTCCTGTTGCACCATGGCAGATGGCAACTGCGCCTTCCTTTCTGGCAATTTCAACCAGACGCTTGGCAATGACCGGACGTGCCATGGAGGTGCCTAACAGATACTTGTATTCATAGATGCCGTTTGCCATAACGGTTGGCACCACATAATCCTCACAGAATTCATCTACAACATCTTCAATATATAATTTGGATGCACCGGACAGCTTGGCACGCTCTTCCAGGCCCTCTAATTCGCTTTCCTGGCCTACGTCAATACAGACGCAGATGACCTCGTAATCATAATTTTCCTTTAGCCATGGAATAATGGCGGTAGTGTCCAGACCGCCGGAATAGGCTAATACAACTTTTTCTTTCATGAATCGTTCCTCCTTGAAAATCTTCACTCTTATCAAATTAGTCATTGACTAAATACAAATATACAACTATAATGCATATTATGCAAGCAGTTTTTCAAAGAATTTTTATGCTGTTTTTTGAAAGAAAGAGAATAATATTCATAAATTATGAATTATTATTCAAGTTTGGACAGGAAAAGAGGAAGAACAGATGATTAAAGTTGGAATTATTGGTGCAACCGGTTATGCAGGACAGGAGATCGTCCGGATCCTGCAGGGACATAAAAATGCGGAAATCGTATGGTATGGCTCCAGAAGCTACATTGATAAGAGGTATTCCGCTGTGTTTGGCAATCTGTTTCAGATCGTGGATGCCCAGTGTCTGGATGATAATATGGAAGTCCTGGCAGAGGCGGCAGATGTGATCTTTACGGCTACTCCTCAGGGGCTGTGCGGTTCTCTGGTAAATGAAGAAATATTAGAGAAAGTAAAGATCATTGATCTGAGTGCGGATTTCCGGATCAAGGATGTTTCTGTCTATGAGGAATGGTACGGGATCCGGCATAAGAGTCCGCAGTTCCTGGAAGAAGCCGTGTATGGATTGTGTGAGATCAACCGGGAACAGGTACGAGGGGCAAGACTGGTTGCCAATCCGGGCTGCTATACCACCTGTTCGATCCTGTCTTTTTATCCATTGGTTAAGGAAGGGCTGATCACACCGGATTCTATCATTATTGATGCAAAATCCGGTACCTCCGGTGCAGGGCGGGGAGCAAAGGTCAACAATCTATTCTGTGAGGTCAATGAGAATATGAAGGCTTATGGCGTGCTGACCCATCGGCATACACCGGAAATAGAGGAGCAGTTGGGGTATGCGGCCGGTACGGACGTGAAGGTTATCTTTACCCCGCATCTGGTGCCGATGAACCGGGGGATTCTGGTAACCGGTTACGGGGCATTGACCAGGCCGGTTACATATGAAGCGGTTCGGGAGATTTACGATCGGTATTATGGAGAAGAGCGGTTTATCCGGCTTCTGGATCCGGATATGTGTCCGGAAACCCGCTGGGTAGAAGGAAGCAATTATGTTGATATCAACTTTAAAATAGATGAGCGCACCGGCCGGATCATCGTCATGGGAGCGCTGGATAATATTGTCAAGGGAGCTGCCGGACAGGCGGTACAGAATATGAATCTGATGTTCGGCCTGCCGGAGACGGAAGGGCTGGAGATGGTACCGATGTTCCCATAGTGCAAAAACAGACAGATTACAGGAGGAAACAGCATGAATAATACAATTACGGAAATTACCGGGGGAATCACGGCCCCGAAGGGCTTTCAGGCAGCCGGTATCCGGGCAGGGATGAAGCCGGGAAAGACGAACAGGGACATGGCAATGATCGTCAGTGCTGTACCCTGTGCTGCGGCTGGCGTCTTCACCCGGAATCTGGTAAAGGCAGCGCCGGTACAATGGGATGCAAAGCTGCTGGCAGACAATCATTCCGTTCAGGCAGTTGTTGTGAATACCGGCATTGCCAATGCCTGTACCGGTGCAGAGGGAAAAGAAAATGTGAAAAGAACAGCAGAGAAGGCGGCTGCGGAGCTGGGCCTGCAGCCGGAGCAGGTGATCGTCATGTCGACCGGAGTGATCGGAAAGCAGCTTCCGATGGATGCACTGCTGCCCGGCGTGGAGTTGCTGCGTGGAGCCTTAAGTACCGGCAAAGAAGCCGCCCATGCGGCGGCGGAAGCGATCCTGACCACGGATACCCGTCCGAAGGAGGTTGCAGTAGAATTCACGCTCAAGGGAAAGACGGTACGGATGGCAGGAATCTGTAAGGGCTCCGGCATGATCCATCCGAATATGGGAACCATGCTGGGTATCATTACTACGGATGCCATGGTTCCGAAGACGCTGCTGGATAGCTGTTTAAAAGAACTGGTTGAGGATACGTTTAATATGGTATCTGTGGATGGTGATACGTCTACCAATGATACGGTTGTCATTCTGGCAAACGGGCTGGCAGAGCATGAGATTCTGGCAGAATCCGATGAAGATTATGCTGTATTCCGAATGGCGCTCAGGCAGGTTATGACCGTTCTGGCACAGCGGATTGCTGAGGATGGTGAAGGAGCCACCCGGCTGCTGGAGGCAAAGGTCATCCATGGGACAGATAAATCCCGGGCAAAGCTTCTGGCCAAGGCGATCATTACTTCGAATCTGACGAAGGCGGCGATCTTTGGCATGGATGCAAACTGGGGCAGGATTCTTTGTGCCATGGGTTATTCCGGAGCAGAGTTCGATCCGGATCGGGTAGAGGTTCAGATTGCCAGTGAATACGGTACACTGACTCTGGTAAAGAATGGAGTTGCAACAGATTTTGATGAGGAATTTGCAACAAAGCTTCTTTCTCCTTCAAAGGTTACGATAATCGCAGATATAAATGCGGGAGAAGCGGAGGCTACAGCCTGGGGTTGTGATCTGACCTATGAATATGTTAAGATCAATGCGGATTACCGCTCCTAGAAAGAAACGACTGCCGAAATGAGAAATTGAGAAAGATGAGGATATCAGGATGATTAATAATGAGAACAGTATGGATCAGGTGATCATAAAGGCACAGACGCTGATCGAGGCGTTGCCGTTTATTCAGAAATTCCGGGGAAAGACCATTGTTGTAAAATATGGCGGAAGCGCAATGCTGGATGAGGAATTAAAATATAATGTGATCAAGGATGTAGCTCTGTTGAAGCTGGTCGGACTTCAGCCGATCATCGTGCATGGCGGTGGCAAGGAAATCAGTAAATGGGTGCAGTTGTCCGGAAAGGAACCCCAGTTCGTCAATGGATTACGGGTTACAGATGCAGAGACGATGGAAATTGCCGAGATGGTATTGTCGAAGGTAAACAAAGGACTGGTACAGATGATGCAGAAGCTGGGACTAAAGGCCGTTGGTATCAGTGGTAAGGACGGGAAATTAATGACCTGTACGAAGAAGCTGCCGGGCGGCAAGGATATCGGATTTGTGGGAGAGGTGACGGAGGTAGACCGCCAGCTCCTGGATACCCTGCTGGAGAATGATTTTATTCCGGTTATTGCACCGATCGGCATGGGGGAGGACTTCGAAACGTATAATATTAATGCAGATGATGCCGCCTGTGCAGTGGCCCGGGCGATCCAGGCAGAAAAGCTGGTGTTCTTAACAGACATCGAAGGCGTATTTGTTGATCCGATGGATAAGAATACGCTGATCTCAGAGATGACGGTAGAGGAAGCAGAACGCTTTATTGAAAAAGGCGTCGTCGGTGGCGGTATGCTGCCAAAACTGACAAACTGCATTGATGCCATCGAACATGGCGTTGCCAGGGTTCACGTTCTGGATGGACGGGTAGAGCATTGCCTGTTACTGGAATTCTTTACCACGAAAGGTATTGGTACTGCAATTTTAAAGAAACCATTATTCTAGCCTGCAGAAAGAATGAATATGCGAAATCAGAGGTATGGTATGAAAACAAAAGGAAAAAAGAAACATCTGCGTTGCTGTCAGGCGGGAATACTGGTCAGTAGCCTGCTCTTTATGCTGTGCGGGTGTCAAAGGGAAGAGCCGGAGCCGGAACCGGTGGTAACCACATATGAGACGTTTGAAGAAACGGTTGCCGGTGTTGAAACCACCCGGACGACAGAGGATGGGGAATCGGTTCCGATCCAGTTGACATTATGGTACAATGATACTGCTGCAGCACCGTATTATGAGGCGGCAGCGGCGGATTTTCATGAACGTTACGGTGTTGAGGTCGTATGTACTTATGTAGATGATGTAAAATATCTTGAGGCTGTGAATCAGGCGAATATCAATGGTTCCGGTCCGGATCTTTTTATTGCATCCAATGATGCCGTACGAAAGCTCTGGATGGCAGAGCTGACAAAGGAGAATGCTTTGTACACAGAAGATTTCTGGAATGATCATTATCCGCTGGTGGCACAGCAGGCAATGAACTCCGGTGGAAAGATGTATGGCTATCCGGTTTATTTTGATACCAGTATGATGATATACGATGCAGCGGTTACCAGTCTGCCACAGAGTTTTGGCAGTATTACGGATTTTGCCGTGAACTTTGTAGATGAAACAAACACCAGGGTTCTGTTCCGCTGGGATATCGGTGATCCCTTTTATGATTATCTGTTCTTAGGAACAGGAGCGGAGGTCCTGGGCGAGAACGGAGAGGATACGGCCCAATTTAATATCAATAACGAGAGTGTAGTTCAGAATATGACATATTATCAGTCTCTGCACGAATACTTTTCGATTGATGTGGAAACCAGCAGCTATGAACAGGTGAAGGAGGAGCTGGTCAATGGTACACTGGTCTATGGCATTGTAAAAACAGATGTCCTCAGCGATTGGAATACGTTTGGAAGCAGTTATGCAATATGTCCCGTACCGCCGCTTTCCGACACACTGCCGGTACAGAGTCTTTCTGTAACCTATGGTGCATTTGTCAACAGTTATACCAACCAGCCGGAATATGCAAATCTGTTTGGTGCTTATCTGTCGTATGAATATGCACAGAATCAGTTCGGACTGACCAAATGCGTTTCTGCCCGGGCAGATATTGACCGGCCGGAAGTGAATGAACAGTTGGTCTTCCAGCAGTATTGTACTTCAAAATCCGTACCGAAGGCTTTGGAAAACGGAGATTTCTGGGTTCATATGGAAATATGTTTTAAAAATATCTGGAATGGTGCGGATGTTGCTTCGGAACTGAACAGTCTTCAGGAAAAAATGACAGAACGGTTAAAATAGGAATTACCCTGCATATTATTGGTAAGTCTGTATATGCTAAGCATATTATGACAAGGAGGACCATGTTATGTGGGGTATTATTATAGCTTTAATTTCGGGTGCTCTGATGAGCATCCAGGGAGTATTCAATACAGGGGTGACCAAACAGGCAGGAAACTGGCTGACCAACAGTTGGGTACAACTGACCGGATTTATGGTCTGTATTGTTGCCTGGCTGATCTGGGAACGACAGGAAAGCAGTATTGCAGGGTTATTTCAGATTGACCATAAGTATATGCTGCTGGGTGGTGTGATCGGAGCCTTTATCACACTGACGGTCATGCTGAGCATGAAGAATCTGGGGCCGGCACAGGCGGTGCTCCTGATCGTGATCTCCCAGGTGGCTGTCGCATATCTGATCGAGCTGTTTGGCTGGTTTGCTGTAGAAAAAGCCGAGTTTCAGTGGAGTAAACTGGTGGGTATTCTGGTAGCCATCGCTGGTCTTATTATATTTAAGTGGAAATAGATTATAAGAAATTGTAAAAAAATATTAAGAAAAGTCTATTGTTATTTGTATGATTTATGATAGAATATTCTTTGTAATGTTATGAGTCTGTGTAATGGAAAGAGGTAGAAATTGCACAGGATAAATAAAAGAACAGTTCTGTATCTTCTGGCTGGTCTGCTGGTATCCGGACTGGCAGGATGCGGAGTCCGGGACGATATTGTTTTGCTGTCGGAACCGGAACTGCCGATCCAGGAGGAAGGAACCGTAACGACAGAAGATCAGTCGGTTTCTTCGGAATCCACGGCAGATATATTGTATGTATTTATATGTGGGCAGGTTCAAAAGCCCGGTGTTTACTGCCTTCCGTCAGGCAGCCGGATCGTGGATCTGATCGAGCTGGCAGGCGGTTGTCTGGAAGGTGCGGATATCTGTGCCGTGAATCAGGCGGAGAAGCTTGTGGATGGCAGTCAGGTCTATATTCCGACAGTCGGAGAAACGGAAACAGGAGCATCCGAAGTCATTTCCGACGGATTGGTACATTTGAACCGGGCAGATAAAGAAGAACTCATGACACTGCCGGGGATTGGTGAAACAAAGGCAGAACTTATACTGGAATACAGGGAGACCCGGGGCGGGTTTGCCACAGTTGATGAAATCATGAACATACCGGGGATCAAAGAGGGTGTGTTTCGTAAGATACAAGATTATATAACAGTGGAATGAGGTGTGATATGAAACGGGTATTGGTAGTGGATGATGAGAAACTGATCGTTAAGGGGATTAAGTTTAGCCTGGAACAGGATGATATGCAGGTGGACTGTGCCTACGATGGAGAGGAGGCAGTTAATCTGGCCAGAAATACGGAGTATGATATTGTTTTGCTTGACATTATGCTGCCAAAACTGACAGGGCTGGAGGTCTGTCAGCAGATCCGGGAATTTTCAAATATGCCGATCATCATGCTGACTGCGAAGGGTGATGATATGGATAAGATATTGGGACTGGAATACGGAGCGGATGATTATATTACAAAGCCGTTTAATATTCTGGAAGTAAAGGCCCGTATTAAAGCGATCATACGAAGAAACGGAAAGAAGGAAGAGGAACCGGAGCAGGTACGTCGGATCACGACAGGAGATCTGAGTCTGGATTGTGACAGCAGACAGGTATATATTGCCGGCAGAGAGATCAATCTGACTGCGAAAGAATTCGACGTACTGGAACTGCTGGTGTTTAATCCCAGTAAGGTATATTCCAGGGAGGTGTTGTTAAAGACCATCTGGGGCAGTGATTATCCGGGAGATGTCCGGACGGTTGATGTGCATATCCGAAGACTGCGGGAAAAGATTGAGTCAAATCCTGGTGAACCGAAGTATATTCATACGAAGTGGGGTGTCGGCTATTACTTCCAGGGCTAAACCGATTTTAAGACAATTAAAGAGCAGTCAGTTCCTGATCTTTATTTTTGTATTACTGGTAACTTTAATCATGATCATAGCATATGGCCAGATTTTTCAAAGATCGTATCATAACCGGTCGATCCAGAATAAGATTCTACAGGTTCAAAGTCAGTGTAATATTTTAGCAAGTCAGGTACTGTTAAACGATTTCATGATATCCAGTACAACGGACAATTTAAGTATTGAGATCGATCAGCTTGCCAGCATACTGGAGGGCAGGATCATCATCATTGATTCGGAATATAAGATCGTAAAGGATACATATGCGATTGAGCAGAACAAGTATATGATGTCGAATGATGTTCACGAGATGATGATCGGAAGGCTGCCGAGCAAATCCAAAATTCTGGATCAGAACCGGTATGTAGAGATTCTGGTGCCGATTCTGGATTCCTCTGTGGTGACTACAACAATAGAGAATAACACGTCCGGCAGTAAGACATCGAATACCGGTTCTTCAGATGTCAGACAGGTAAAAGGAGTGATCATCTGTATGGTATCGATTCAGGATCTGATCGAAACGGATGCCTATATGCAGGAGCAGGGCAGAATCTGGTATGCCTTGTTTATTTTTCTTTCATTTGTTGTATCACTTGTTCTGGCATATGTAATACCAAAACCAATTCGGATATTGAACAAAAAACTGAAACAGGTATCGGAAGGGCATCTGGATGAGACCATTGATATGGAAAGCAGCACAGAGATCATGGATTTGACGGAAACATTTAATCATATCTTATTTAAGCTCCAGTTGCTGGAGAATTCCAGACAGGAGTTTGTTTCTAATGTGTCCCATGAATTAAAGACCCCGATCACATCCATGAAGGTTCTGGCAGATTCACTTTTGGTGCAGGAAGATGTACCTGCAGAGATGTATCGGGAGTTTATGACGGATATTGCCGAGGAGATCGAACGGGAGAACAAGATCATTAATGATCTGCTGACTCTGGTACGACTGGATAAACAGGCAGTAGATATAAATATTGATACAGTCAGTATTAATATGCTGCTAGAATTACTGCTGAAGCGAATCCGGCCGATCGCAGCAAAACGGAATATTGAGATCGTATATGAGAGTATGCGGGAGGTTCTGGCTGAGATTGATGAGGTAAAGCTTTCACTGGCATTTGCCAACCTGATTGAGAATGCAGTTAAATACAATATTGACAATGGCTGGGTCCGGGTGGTTCTGGATGCGGATCATAAGTTTTTCTATGTGAAAGTGACCGATTCCGGTGTTGGTATTCCGGAGGATTGTCAGGAGCGGGTATTTGAACGGTTTTACCGGGTAGACAAAGCACGATCAAGAGAAACCGGCGGTACAGGACTGGGGCTGGCCATTACGAGGAATGCGATTCTTCTGCACAAAGGAGCGATCAACCTCTATAGTAAAGAAGGGGAAGGCACCACCTTTACTGTCCGCATCCCGTTAATGTATATCGCGTAAGCAATGAGCAGCGCCAAAATCATAAGCCGGCAAACTGGCTGCTGGCAGACAGGATTGCAGGCTATGATTTTGATAGGGCGAATGCCCGCTCAACGAGAAACCCGGAGGGTTTCGAGTGCGCTGCGATAAGCCTTGAGGAGGGGCCCGGCGGAAGCTGGATTTGACCTGAGGAGGGGCCCGGCCAAGCCGGGAGGAGTCCTGAGGTCGGAAGGCACCAGAGTGGAATTGTAGCTCGTAAAGAGCCCTGAAGGCGGATAGCAGTAAAGCGGGAATGAGTGGAACATAAGCCGGCAATCTGGCTATAATCATATTACAAAGGAAGGGAAGTAATGATGAAAAGGTGGATAAGTATATTTCTGGCATGTATTTTATTACTGTTCCTGTCCGGTTGTACTGACGAAGGCGTTACGACAACGGAAGTGGCAGAGATGCCGGATAATATGATATACATGTATTATATTGATAGTACAACCTATGAGCTTTTGCAGATACCTTATGAAATGAAGGAAACAGAAACGGAGGCAGAGGCTATAGAAAGCATTTTAAATGAGATGTACAGTGAATTGCCGGATGGTCAGAATAATCTGATTTCCAGTTCCATGCGGTTATTGCGTAGTGCGTTCCACAAGGATACCGGACTGGCCCGGGTTGTCGTAAATGTTGCAAATGAGCTGAATGATCAGTATATTGAGGTTCTGGCAAAGGCGGCAATTACCAGGACACTTTGCCAACTGGAGTATGTGGAAACTGTGCAGTTTGAAATCTATGATTCCTCCACGATCGGCGGCGGGGCTATGTATGAGGATTATGATGCAGTATCCTTTGTAGATGCCGAGAAAGAAGGCGGTTTTCTGCAACGTGGTAATATTACCTTGTATTTTGCCACGGAGCGAGGGGATAAACTGCTGGAATATTCGAAGTCCGTGGAAATCACAAATAATATCTCGATCGAACAGTTGGTCATTGAATCCCTGATCACAGGGCCGCTAAGGGAAGGCTTTTATCAGACCATACCAAACGGGACAACCTTAAGGAAGATATCAGTGAAGGATGGGGTCTGTTATGTGGATCTATCCAGTGATTTTAATAATACATTAGATACCTGTATGGATTCCGTCACCATATATTCTGTTGTAAATTCCCTGTGTGAGCTTCCGACCGTGAGCAAGGTGCAGTTTCTGATCAATGGAGAGAAGCAGGAGCTGTATCGGGCAGCGATTCCGTTTGATGGTATGTTTGAACGGGAAACGACTCTTGTACAGGAGGAGAATAAGGTAGAAGAAAAATAAACAGTCTGGAAAGGAAACTATATGACGAAACGGCCATTACTGTTTGGAGTCATGGCATTTGTATTCGGTGAGCTGGCAGGATTAAACAGGTACATGGCAATGGGGCTTGGCATGGTAACGCTTCTGCTTCTCCTTTGGAGTATTTGGAATCGGAGAAGAGGCGCGGAAACCATGCCTGTTTTTGTGCCGGTTCTTTGCGGTTGTATTCTGTTGGGAATTCTAAACGGGTATCGCTGCAGGCTTCCGGATCGATTCCGGGAGGAAATACAGGAAGCATTGCAGGAGGGAACAGTCTCCTGCGTAGCAGAGGGAAGGGTAAAGAGGATTGAAAACCGGGATGATCAGCAGGTATTGCAAATACAGACCGATTACATAGCATTCAGAAATTATAATTCAAAAGGAAAGACGACAGAAAGAAACTCTGATTTTTCCGCTCGAACGTATATCATACAAATCTATGTGACGGAACAGGAGGAGGATTCTCAACCTGTCATCGGAAGCCGGATACGCTGTGAATTCGATATCAGGGTACCGGCAGAGCCGACCAATCCCGGAGAATTTAACGGAAAGCACTATTATCAGGCAAGAGGAATTGATTTTTTGGGATATACCAGACGGATTACAGTTGTTGCAGACAGACGGGCCGGCGTTCTTCAATGGATGCTCAGACTGCAGGATCGGGCCCGACAGATGTTTTATAAAGAGATGTCCGGGAAAAATGCCGGACTTATGAGTGCGATGCTGTTAGGTACAGGCTGGGAACTGGATTCAGAAATCCGAAGGTTGTTTCAGCGCAATGGGATCGCACATATTCTGGCGATTTCCGCCCTGCATATATCCATAATCGGAGGTGTAGGCTACCGGTTTCTGAGAAGGGCCGGTTGTTCCTATACCAGTGCCGGGATCCCGGTCATGCTGATCTTATTGCTCTATGGCTGGATGACTGGCTTTGGCGCTTCCACGATTCGGGCAGTTCTTATGTTTCTTCTCATGCTCTGGGCAGATATTCTGGGCCGGACTTATGATATGTTGACTGCAATGGCAATCGCCTGTCTTCTTATGCTGCTTGAGAATCCTGATCGGCTGTGGGACGCCGGTTTTTTGTTATCCTTTAGCGCAGTATTTGCCCTGGGTGCTGTGGTACCGATCGTACAGAACGCGGTTGACGGGCGGCAGGAGCCGGCTGGGACACGAAGAGAGCGCGGAAAGACGCTCCTGAAGATTCGACGGTATCTGATCAAAAGTCTTTTGTCGGGTCTGGTGTTACAGGCTGTAACTGCACCTGTTGTCGTTTACTTTTATTATAATTATCCCGTCTATGGTGTGTTTTTAAATCTCATCGTAGTACCGCTTATGACACCGGTGGTCATCTGTGGCTGCTGCAGTGTGTTGTTATATCCGTTCCTGCCATGGCTTGGAACTGCGCTACTGCTTCCCTGTGAGTGGATATTAAATCTCTTCCAG
Organism: uncultured Lachnospiraceae bacterium; assembly: GCA_910587045.1. GTDB lineage: Bacteria > Bacillota > Clostridia > Lachnospirales > Lachnospiraceae > CAG-632. The sequence goes on from CAJULG010000002.1 coordinate 313,996, forward strand.
GCACTTTGCAGGGGAGCGGAAGCCCTGCCGGGGGCAGTATGGCGCATAGGCGCAGTTTCTCTCTGGGAAATCGGGATCTATTACGGAATGCTTGCGTTGATTCTGCTCTTCTTTTGTTATGGCAAACAGATCCGGGCGGTTCTGCTCTGTATAATACTGTTTCTGTGCATCTTATTTCGTGGCGGCCAGGAGCTTCGGATCGTCATGCTGGATGTGGGACAGGGAGATGGTATTCTGATGAAAACACCAGGAGGATATGCTATGCTCTTTGACGGGGGAAGCAGTTCCCGGTCTTCGATTGGAGAATATGTACTGACACCGGCACTCAACTATTATGGGTGCAGCTCTCTGGATTACATATTTGTCAGCCATATGGATCAGGATCATATAAATGGAATTACGGAATGCATTGCTTTATCACAGGATGGGGGAATCCCGGTCCGTCATCTGGTGGTTCCGGCCCTTGCAGAAACAGAAGCCGAATATCGTCCGTTACTGGAGCAGGCGGAACAGGCAGGGATACCGATTTTGTTCCTGCAGCCGGGAGATCATCTGCTGATTGACCGGCTCCGGGTGACCTGTCTGTATCCGGATGTACCATCTGATGCTCCAGAGACTGGAAATATTTCTCTCACCAGAAATGATCGCTCCATGGTTCTTTCCGTCTCGTATCTGGAATTCCATATGCTGTTTACCGGTGATCTGGAACAGAAGGGCGAGGAGGTTCTGATACAGGAGCATGAAGAATGGTTACAAGAGAAATATACTATATTGAAGACGGGGCACCATGGTTCCTCCGGTTCTTCCTCCATGGAATTTCTGGAAAGGATTCAGCCGGATCTGGCTTTGATTTCCTGCGGCAGACAAAATCTCTATGGACATCCGCATACCGAGACTCTGGAACGCCTGAGACATGCAGGCTGTCGCATTTTTGGTACGCCGGAAAAGGGTGCGATTGAGATCCGTACAGATGGAAAATGGATGAAAGTTCACTTTTTTAATGCACAGGAGGAAGGTTTGTGATAAAATGACCTGTGGAGTGAATTATGAGAACGCAGTTTGAGGTGCGTTATGAAGACGATCAATGAACATATAAAGAAAAATGAGTGGAAGCATTTCTATTTACTGTATGGTGAGGAAGCGTATCTGCGTCATCAGTACCGGGACAAGCTGCAACATGCGATCTGCCCGGAAGCGGATGATATGAATATCAGCCGTTTTGAAGGAAAAGGGATTTCTACGGTTGAAGTGTCAGATCTTGCAGATACCCTTCCCTTTTTTTCAGAAAGACGATTGATCATCATTGAAGAAAGCGGCTGGTTCAAGCATGGAACCGATGGATTCGAGGAACGGATGAAACAGTTTCCGGATACCACTTACCTGATCTTTGTGGAAAGTGAAGTGGACAAGCGGAACAGACTGTTTAAGCTGGTGAAGGATGCGGGCTATGCGGCGGAGATGAAGCTGCCGAAGGATAAGGAGCTTTTATCCTGGATTGCGTTACAGTGTAAGGGAGAAGGAAAGCAGATAAGTGCTTCGGCGGCCCAATATCTGTTAGAACAGAACGGGGTCAGTATGTATCTGCTGCAGATGGAGCTGGAAAAGGTATTTTCCTATACTATCGGCCAGGATCAGATCACACTGGAGGCGGTGCGGGAGATCTGTAGTACACAGGCGGAAAATCAGATGTTTGATATGCTGGATGCGATCGGTAACCAGGATCGGGAGAAGGCGCTGACGCTTTATCATGATCTGCTGGCACTGCGGGAACCGGCAATGCGTATTTTGTTTTTACTGACCCGTCAGATCAATATTCTGTTACAGGTCAGTGAACTGGTACGACTGAATACGGATTCAACGGGTATTGCATCCAGGGCAGGGATTCCTCCCTTTACCGTCGGGAAATACAAGAGTCAGATCCGACACTTTTCTTATGAGAGGCTCCTTGGTATGCTGGAGGAGTGTCAGGAGGTGGAAGCAGGTATTAAGCGCGGCCGGTATCAGGATATTATAGGAGTAGAGCTGTTAATTACAGGCTTCTCTGCTCGATCAACGAAGTAAGATGATTTGGAGGTAACAAATGGGCGGATTTTTTGGCGTAGCAGCAAAGGAAGAATGTGTATTTGATCTATTCTTTGGAACGGATTATCATTCACATTTAGGAACCAGGCGGGCAGGTATGGCAGTATACGGGGAACATGGCTTTGACAAGGCGATTCACCAGATTGAAAATGCGCCGTTTCGGACGAAGTTCGAGAAGGAAGCCAATACCATGCACGGATATATGGGAATCGGATGTATCTCTGATTTTGAGGCGCAGCCGATCCTGGTCCGGTCTCATCATGGTTCCTTTGCGATCACTACGATCGGCAAGATCAATAATGCAGATGCGATCATCGATATGATCCTGAAGAATAATACGCATTTTTTTGAAATGAGCAATGGTGACATCAATGCAACGGAATTAGTGGCAGCGATCATTAATCAGAAGGAGAATTTTATTGATGGAATCCGTTATGCGCAGGAGATCATCGAAGGGTCCATGTCTATGCTGATCCTGACACCGAAGGGAATCTACTGTGCCAGGGATAAATACGGGCGGACTCCGATCTCCATTGGAAAAAAGGCGGATGCATATTGTGCTTCTTTTGAAAGCTTTGCTTATCTGAATCTGGGTTATACTATGGAGCGGGAGCTGGGCCCGGGAGAGGTCGTGGTTATGGATGCTTCCGGTGTAAAGACGCTGGTTACTCCGGGAACGGATATGAAGATCTGTACCTTTTTGTGGATATATTATGGTTATCCACCGTCTGTATATGAAGGGGTCAATGTGGAGGAGATGCGTTACCGCTGTGGACAGTTACTGGCAAAACGGGATCATGTGAAGCCGGATATTGTGGCAGGCGTACCGGATTCCGGAACTGCCCATGCGATTGGTTATGCCAATGCATCAGGGGTACCGTTTTCCAGACCGTTCATCAAGTATACACCTACCTGGCCGAGATCCTTTATGCCTACCATGCAAAGTAAGCGGGATCTGATCGCTAAGATGAAGCTGATCCCGGTAGAGCAGTTGATTCAGGGTAAGAGTCTGTTGTTGATCGACGATTCCATTGTCCGGGGGACGCAGCTTCGGGAAACCACGGAGTTTCTGTATGAAAGCGGTGCAAAGGAGGTACATATCCGGCCTGCCTGCCCGCCATTGATCTTCGGCTGTAAGTATCTGAATTTTTCCCGATCAAAATCAGAAATGGAATTGATTACCCGGGTCGTGATCCAGGAACTGGAGGATGGTGAGGTAACGGACGAAGTGCTCCGTGAGTATGCGGACTATAATTCTGAAAAATATGAGAAGATGATCGCACGTATCTGTGAAAAACTGAATTTTACTTCTCTGCGCTTTCACCGGCTGGATGATATGATCGAAGCGGTGGGGATCGAACCGTGTAAGCTGTGTACCTACTGCTGGAGCGGGAAAGAGTAGCAGGAAGCGCATAAAGAAAGACCGTTCGCAAACATGCAAACGGTCTTTCTTTGGGTTAATATAATTATAATCCGGATCTTAAGGTTAAGCCATTTTATTAACAGCAGCAGCCATACGGGATACCTTTCTGGAAACGGTATTCTTGTGATATACCCCCTTGGAACAAGCCTTGCTTAATTCTGAGGTTGCTGTTGCCAGTAAACTCTTTGCAGAATCCTTGTCACCCGCAGCTATGGCAGCCTCAAGCTTCCGGATGATGGTCTTTACCTTAGATTTAATCATTTTGTTTCTTAAGGTCTTGGTCTCGATGACCTTAATTCTCTTTTTCGCAGATTTGATATTAGCCAAATCCTACACCTCCATACCTGTTATTCTTCTATCTGTTATTATCATGTGCAGTCTACATCAAAACCGGACACGGACAATCTAATGCAAACATACTATTACATAATAAACAGGAAGATTTCGTTTGTCAATGCTTTTTTATGACAATCCTGCGAATTCATGACCAGATCGGGAATATTTTGGAGATTAATACAAATACTGTTTTTGAGGTGATAAAAATGATTTCAATGCAGAGAACGGATCTGGCAGTGGAACTCCGGGAGGATCTGGATTCGAAAGAGATGGTACCCGGAGTTCATGTTTCTACAAAGATCAATCGGGATAATGACATGAAGGAGACCCGGATCGTCATTGATTCCAAACAGGGAGCGGATAAGCTTGGCAAACCGATGGGAACCTATATTACGATAGAAAGTGAAGAACTCCGGTGCAGTGATGAGGATTACCATGAGCCTATGAGTGATTCCCTGTACCGGCATCTGAAAAGCATGCTGGGCAATCAGCATAAGATATTGATCGCAGGACTGGGAAACCGGGGAGTAACACCGGATGCATTAGGTCCGCTGGTGGTAGATAATCTTTATGTGACCAGACATTTGTTAAAGGAAGATATTATAGAATGTCCCTATGAGATCAGCGCAATCTCACCGGGGGTCATGGCCCAGACCGGAATGGAAAGCCAGGAGATCCTTCAGGGTGTGATCCAGAAGGTCAAGCCGGATGTCCTGGTCGTGATCGACGCACTGGCAGCCGGAAACTCCAACCGTCTGAATAAGACGATCCAGCTTGCAGACACGGGGATCGCACCCGGCTCCGGTGTGGGAAATCATCGAAAGGCGATCACAGAGGAGACCATGGGCGTAAAGGTAATCGCGATCGGCGTACCGACTGTCATTTCCGTTCCTGCTATCGTTGATGATGCGATGGATGTCATGCTGGAAGCATTTGGCCGGAACGGAACCAGACAGGCGATCGAAGAATTTACGGAGGAAGAGCGCTATCAGCTTGCCTGTGAAATGGTAGAACCCTATCTGGCAAATATGTTTGTTACACCGAAGAATATTGATGAAGCCATAAAACGAATCAGTTTTACAATATCCGAAGCAATAAATCGGCTCCAGCATTCATATAATTAGATATGGAAAAATGGATACAGGGATTTGGACAATTTAATTCGGATAAACAGAAGCAGGGAAAGTGGAAGGACTGGCTGCTTTTGGGCTGCGTACTTGCAGTAATGGTATATCTTCTTTTATTTGCCGGTGATACACTTATGCGGGAGCTGGTGCCTGCAACAGCTCCTGATACAAAGGAGAGTCAATTCTGGGAGCAGGCGGAGTGCCGGATCATGGAGCTGTTCTTTCCGGTGGTAGTGTATGGTCATTATTATGGTTATGATCATGAGAATACCTATGCAGGGAATCCGATCCCTATATCCTTTTATCAGGATGAGGAAACGACAGATGCGCAGGAAACGGTACTGGAGGCCGGCGCGTTCGGTACAGAGGCTGCACAGCAGGCTCCGGTTTCTCAGGTGTCGGGTAATCCGGTCATACCGGGACAGCGGTTTACCAGAGAGCAGCTTTCAGATTTTCAGTTTATGATCGATCACTGTTATATTGTAGATTCTACGACCTATGTGGATCGGGAGGAGATGAATGCAGATGCCCTGCTCTCCATGGATATGACCATGCATCAGGATAATTCAGATTATCAGATCCTGATCTATCATACGCACAGTTCATCTGAAACCTTCGTAGACAGTCGTCCCGGTGTGCTGGAGGATACCCCTGTCGGATTGGGCGATACGCTGACGGTTTTGCTGGAGCAGTATGGATATAAGGTCTATCACGACCGGACGGTCTATGACCAGATCAACGGAAAAATTGACCGGAATTATGCATATACTGCTTCCGGAGAGGGGATCGACCGTATTCTGGCAGAGCATCCTTCCATTGAGGTAGTAATAGATTTACATAGGGACGGGGTGAATGAGAATACGCATCTGGTAACAGAAATCAATGGAAAACCCACTGCCAAGATCATGTTTTTTAACGGAGTGAGCCGGACCATTCGAAACGGTGAACTGGAATATCTGACAAATCCGAACCGGCAGGCAAATCTGGCATTCAGTCTTCAGATGTATCTGACCGGTACGGCATCCTATGATGATTTTCTGAGACGAAATTATATCAAGGGATATCAGTACAATCTGGACCGGCGGCCCAAAGCAACCCTGATTGAAGTAGGAGGACAGACGAATACTCTGGAAGAGGCCAATAATGCAATGGAACCCCTGGCGGATATCCTGAATCAGGTATTGTCCGGACGGACTGCCACGTTTGGAGAATGATTGACATTTTTGTGACATAGTGATACATTTTATGCAGATTTAGGAGAAACATGCAGGCAGGGATTCCGTGAACATGGAATCCGGAAGCTGGCAGAGGGAAGGATGGAGAAGGAACAATGCGTTTAGAAGATACAGGAATGACAAGACAGGAAACAAAGGATACGATAGATCATTATATGCTTTCGATCGGGGAGCGCTTTGATCTGGTTGCAGAACGGGCAAAGGATATGTATGTCTATGATGCAGACGGGACGCGATATCTGGATTTTTATGCCGGCATTGCCGTCAGTTCCGTTGGAAACTGTAATGAGGCAGTCGTGAAGGCGATCCAGGAGCAGGCGGCTGAACTTATACATGCTTCCTTATATCCGTATTCGATTCCCCAGGCAAGGCTTGCCAGACTGATCTGTGAAACGATAGGGATGGATCGTATCTTTTTTCAGAATTCCGGCACGGAAGCGAATGAGGCTATGATCAAGATGGCACGGAAGTACGGTGTTGAGAAATATGGTAAGGATCATTATCATATCGTTACTGCAAGGAACAGCTTCCATGGCAGGACCTATGGAGCCTTAAGTGCCACCGGACAGCCGGATAACGGCTGTCAGATCGGATATCATCCGATCCTGCCGGGATTTACCTATGCAGAATATAATAATCTGGAATCCTTCCGGCAGGCCTGTACAGAGAATACCATCGGGATCATGGTGGAACCGGTACAGGGCGAAGGCGGTGTGTATCCGGCAACGACGGAATTCCTTCAGGGACTGCGGGAATTGTGTGATGAGAGAGGGATGCTTCTTCTGTTTGACGAGGTGCAGACCGGCTGGGGACGCTGCGGCGACGTTATGGCATATTTATCCTACGGGGTAAGACCGGATATTGTAACTATGGCAAAAGCAATGGGCGGCGGGATGCCGATTGCTGCGATCTGTGCAACGGAAGAGGCGGCAAAGGGGCTGAATCCCGGTTCTCATGGATCCACTTATGGTGGAAATCCGGTTTGCTGTGCTGCTTCTTATGCAGCGATCCGTGAGATCCTGGATCGGAAGCTGCCGGAACGGGCGAAATCCGTCGGAGCTTATTTTATGGACAGGTTATCCGGACTTCCGGGGGTGAAGGAGGTCCGCGGGCGGGGATTGCTGGTCGGAGTGGAATTTGAACAGCCGGTTGCTTTTGACATTAAGCATGGCTGCTTTGACCATAAGCTGCTGATCACGGCTGTAAATGCAAATACCATAAGGATCATTCCGCCATTGATCACTACGGAGGAACAGTGTGACGAAGCATTGGAGATATTGCAGACTGTCGTAGGAGAATGCCTGAAATCACTGGACAATAATGGAAATTGAGAATATAATAATATGATATGTTTGAAAAAGGGCAGGTATGGCAGATGAATATCGTAACAGATAATGTATTGGAGCTGATCGGGGATACTCCTATGGTCAGCCTGAAAAAGACCACCGGATTCCAGATTTTCGCCAAGGCGGAATTCCTGAATCCGGGCGGCAGTATCAAGGACCGGATCGCAAAGAATATGCTGGAGGCGGCAGAAGCGGAAGGAAAGCTGAAGAAGGGAATGACGATCATAGAGCCAACCTCGGGAAATACCGGGATCGGTCTGGCATTATGTGGTATCCGTATGGGTTATCCGGTCATCATTGTCATGCCGGAGAATATGAGTGAGGAGCGGAAGAAGATCATCCGCGCTCTGGGAGCGGAACTGATCCTGACTCCCCCGGAACTCAGCATCGGAGGGGCGGTTGAGAAAGCAGAAGCGATTGCTGCATCGTCCGATCAGTATTTTGTACCACAGCAATTTGTGAATCCGGCGAATCCGGATATGCATTACCGTACCACTGCTGTAGAAATCTATGAGCAGTTATCCGGTAAGGTCGATATTTTTGTAAGCGGCATTGGAAGCGGCGGTACGCTGCAGGGCATCAGCCGGTTTTTAAAAGAAAAGAATCCGGATCTGAAGGTAGTGGCGGTAGAGCCAAAGAATGTGTCCGCCCTGCTGGGAGACGAACCGGGCCTGCATCAGATTCAGGGAATTGGTGACGGGTTTATTCCGGATATCCTGGATGTGGATATGATCACAGATATCGTAACGGTTACAGATGATGATGCCATTCAGACTGCAAGAGAACTGGCCAGAGTTCAGGGACTGCTGGTAGGCACCTCTTCGGGAGCCAATGTATGGGCGGCTAAAAAGATGGCAGAAAAGTATGGAAGTGACAAGGTGATCGCAACGGTACTGGCAGACCGGGTAGAACGGTATTTCAGTACATCTCTTATATAAGAGCGGTATACGAACAGGAGGCATGGAAATGACAAAGGTAGATATTGTTTCAGGATTTCTTGGAGCAGGTAAAACAACATTGATCAAAAAGCTGATCGCAGAAGCATTTACGGGAGAAAAGCTGGTTCTGATCGAGAATGAATTTGGTGAGATCGGAATTGACGGCGGATTTTTGAAGGATGCCGGAATTGAGATCACGGAAATGAATTCCGGCTGTATCTGCTGTTCCCTGGTGGGGGATTTCGGTACTGCATTGAAGCAGGTATTGACTGAATACCATCCGGACCGGATCATCATCGAGCCATCCGGCGTCGGAAAGCTGTCAGATGTGATCAAGGCAGTTCAGGGTGTGGCAGCGGAAACCGAGCTGGAGCTGGACAGTTTTGTAACGGTTGCGGATGCAACGAAGGCTAAAATGTATATGAAGAATTTCGGTGAATTCTTTAATAATCAGATTGAAAGCGCCAGTACCATTATCTTAAGCCGGACCCAGAATATGACACAGGATAAGCTGGAGGCGGCAGTTGCTCTGTTAAAGGAGCATAATGAGAAGGCGGTTATCATTACCACACCATGGGAGGAGCTGGATGGCAGTGTTATAAAGGGTGCCATGACAGAGGGCAATTCCCTGCTTCATGAACTGCTGGAGGCGGCAGAGATCTGTCCGTCGTGCGGTCATCATCATGCGGAAGGAGAATGCTGCCACGAGCATGAGCATGACCATGAACATCATCATCACGGAGACGGGGAATGCTGCCATGATCACGAGCATGACCATGAACATCACCATCATGGAGACGGGGAATGCTGTCATGACCATGGACATGGTCATGGACACGACCATCACCATCATCATGCGGATGAGGTGTTTACAAGCTGGGGAAAGGAAACGCCACATAAATATACCGATGCAGATATGGAGGCAATTCTGAAGGCGTTATCCGAGAGTGAAGAATACGGAATGATCCTGCGGGCAAAGGGGATGGTTCCGAATGTAAATGGCGGATGGATCTATTTTGATCTGGTACCGGGCGAGTATGAGATCCGGAGCGGGAAGCCGGATTATACCGGGAAGCTCTGTGTCATTGGAAGTGAACTGAAGGAAGATAAGCTGTCAGAGCTCTTCCAGTTATAGACAGCATTTGTCAGGTATAGCGGCAAAGTATGTGCATTCGGAAATTGGAGGTCGAGCTATGGCAAAGGAAATACCGGTTTATTTATTTACCGGTTTTTTGGAAAGTGGGAAGACCACATTTATAGAAAATACATTGATCGGACAGGATTTCAATGAAGGGGACCGGGCCCTGCTTCTGGTCTGTGAGGAGGGAATGGAAGAGTATGATGTTCCGGCACTGGCCACCCATAATATTATGGTGGAGACCATAGAGGAACCGGAGGAGCTGACCACGGAGCATCTGATGAAGCTTCAGACCAGGTACAAGCCGGAGCTGGTGCTGATTGAGTATAACGGCACATGGAAGCTGCAGCAGTTATTTGATCTGCAGGTGCCGAAAGGCTGGACGGTGGTGCAGATCGTAGCCAATGTGGATGCGGGAACCTTTGAGAGTTATCTGAATAATATGCGTGCCATGATGATGGAACAGGTGTCCATGGCGAATCTGGTGATCTTCAACCGCTGTACAGAGGAAACCAGACGGGGAGACTACCGGAGGATCATCAAGGCAAATAACCGTATGGCCACCGTAGTCTTTGAGAAGGAGGACGGCAGTACGGAATTCGAGAATCCGGATGACGATCTGCCATTTGACATTCACGCGGAAACCATTCAGATCGCAGATGATGATTTTGGCATCTTTTATATTGATGCATCCGATAATCCGGATAAATATGTGGGAAAGACCGTACAGTTTAAAGGTATGGTATATAAGCCGAGGAATTATGGCAGGACAGCCTTTGTACCGGGCAGACATGCCATGACCTGTTGTGTGGAGGATATTGCCTTTGTCGGCTTTAAGTGTGTCAGTGATATGGCTGCAATGTTAAAGGATCGGCAATGGGTAGAGATTACCGGTACGATCCAGAAGGAATATTATCGGGAATTCAGGGGAGATGGTCCGGTGATCTATGCTACAAGAGTCGTTCCGGCTGACCGGCCAGAGGAAGAGGTAGTGTTATTTAATTGATCTTATATAAGATATGGGGATTTTGCAGGAGGTATGCAGATCCCCATTTTAGTATAGACGGATGGAAGAAAGTACAGTGAGGAGTACCGATGAGTGAACATGTGAATAATCTGACAACACTATGTTATATCGAGAAGGATGACTGTTATCTTATGCTGCACCGGATCAAAAAGAAGCAGGATGTAAACCAGGATAAATGGATCGGTGTAGGCGGGCATTTTGAAGTAGGGGAGAGTCCGGAGGAATGTCTTTTGCGGGAAGTGAAGGAGGAAACAGGGTTGACATTAACCCGATGGCAGTTTCGGGGAATTGTGACCTTTACCTTTCAGGCGGAAACCGGATTGACGGAGGCAGGAGGCAGGAGCATACAGGATGGCATCGTGCAGGCGGATATGGAATACATGTGTCTTTATACTGCGGATGCATTTACCGGAACGCTGACAGACTGTGCGGAGGGGAATCTGGAATGGGTAAAAAAATCAGAAATCCAGAGCCTTCCGATCTGGGAAGGAGACCGGATCTTCTTTTATCTGCTGGAGACCGGACATCCGTTCTTTTCCCTGAAGCTGGATTATGTGGGAGAACGCCTGAATCGTGCAGTCCTGGATGGAAGGGACATGGAGTTGTTTGATGTCCGCCGGGAGGATGGAAGTCTGACCGGACGGACAAGAGAACGGACACTGGCACATGAGGATGGAACGATTCATGGCACTTCCCATGTGTGGATCGCAAGAAGGACTGCCGGAAGCTGGGAAGTGTTGTTACAGAAACGGTGCCGGAATAAGGATTCCTTTCCCGGCTGCTATGATATTTCTTCAGCAGGGCATATTCCGGCAGGAGAGGATTATCTGGAATCTGCTCTACGGGAACTTTATGAAGAATTAGGTATCCGGGCGTCCGATTCCATGTTACAATACATAGGTATGCATAAGGCACATCTGCAGACCGAATTTTACGGAAGACCCTGGAATAATTTTGAAATCAGTGCGGTATATCTATATGAGGAGCCGGTTGATATCGAGTCCCTTTGTCTGCAGCAGGAGGAAATCGAGTCTGTAACCTGGATGGAGCTGTCCGAATGTCTTTTAGCAATACGGGCAGGTGATCCGGCGTACTGTATTTATGAGGATGAACTGGAGCTGGTAGAAGGGTATTTGAGGAGGAAGCAAAATGAGTGAGAATCAGGATAATGATAACAATATCATAGATGAGGAATTTGAAGATGAGGATGCGTTAGACCGGATTCCACTGGAGGATGACGAAGATACGCACCGCAATCCGGAGCAGACGGAGCATTCCGAATATGGTCTGGGAATGACTGCCATGATCCTGGGTATCCTGTCTCTGCTGTTCTTCTGCATTCCTGTACTGGGATTGGTGCTGGCAGCATTTGCAGTGGTGCTGGGAATCGTATCGGCTGCCAGGAAAAATGGTAAAAGGATGGGAACCTCCGGCATCATTATGGGAGGGATCGGTCTGGTATCCTATCTGATCATCATTCTGTTGTTCGGAGGGGTATTCCAGTTGTTTGATCAGAACCGGGATCATCTGACCAACAGTGCCTGGCGGAGGACTACGGACGGAAGTGTGCTTTATCTGTATCCAGATGGTACTTTTATTGATGTAGAGAAGGAAGGGGTATTTACAGATAATTTTTATTCCGGTACCTATGATATCCTGCCCTACGAAAATGCCGGACTTTCATTTGGCACCCTGGAAGACCGGTATGATACCCGGTATGCATATGATGTGTGTCTCTATGTGAACACTTATGTTACGGATGGAGTAAAGCGGGAAAGCATTGCGGATACGATCCGGTATCTTTATTTTTTTCCGAGGAATTACGGGGGCGGCGATGCAGTAAGCGTCAGCGCTCATGATTTCAGTCAGTACGGAACTCCGTATACAGTCAAAGAGACCGATCTGATATATCCGGTTCCCGGTAATCAGTATATGGATCAGAGTGGAACGGATACTGTGACAATGGAGGATACAAGTGTCCAGGCATCTTCTGGAGATACAGAGGCCGGACAGGAGAATAATACTGCGACAGGTGATATCGAACCGGTTTATACAGAAGGCGGCCCGGATACTACAGAAGGCGGAACCATGGCAGAAGGGCCCGGTACAGAGATCCCCGGTACAGAAATGCCTTCCGGCAATCGTACCGAAGGAACCGGGGAAGACCATCGGTTTTGGGGTGGAATTGAGGATTTTATTGATACATCCAGGAAAGAACTGGAGGAATTTTCTTCTTCTGCATCTGAGGTCTGGGAGCAGAACAGTGAGGCAGTCAGCAGCGCAGCAGAAGAAGCCGGCAGTGCCTTTGAGGAGGCCAGCAGTGCTCTGGAGGAAGCCGGCAGTTCCATGGAAGAAATGGGAAGCAGTGCAGTAGAGGAACTGGGGGAGAAACTGGACGAAAACGGTATACGGAAGGCATTTCGCAACCTGATTCAGTGGGTGAAGGACATCTTGGCCGGCTGGGGCTTCTAACCCTTGACAACCTATGCGGTTCAGTCCATAATGAACAGGAATGAAAATGTAATGATACAGAGGTATGATATATGTGTGGATTTGTAGGATTTTTAGATCACCTGCCGGAAAAGGCAGAGATAATAGAGAAGATGAAGGATGCCATTGTTCATCGGGGGCCGGATAGTGATGGAACCTATCTGGATGAAGAGATTGCATTAGGGTTTCGGCGTTTAAGCATTATCGATCTGGATGCCGGCAGCCAGCCTATTTATAATGAGGATGGTTCTCTGGTACTGATGTTCAATGGAGAAATCTATAACTATCAGAGCATCCGGGAAGAACTGACTGCAAAGGGACATGTGTTTCAGACCCAGTCTGACACAGAGGTACTGGTTCATGCCTATGAGGAATATGGATATGACATGCTGAACCTGCTGCGGGGGATGTTTGCCTTTGTTATCTGGGATAAAAAGGAAAAACGGATGTTTCTTGCAAGGGATTTCTTTGGCATTAAGCCGATGTATTATGCGAATATGAATGGAAGCTTTTTGTTTGGTTCGGAGATCAAAGCCTTCTTATGTCATCCGTCCTTTGAGAAGAAGCTGAATCACGATGTATTGGAGAATTATCTGACCTATCAGTACAGTCCTTCTGCAGAAACTTTTTTTGAAGGTGTTATGTGTCTGCCTCCGGCCCATTATCTGGTATACGAAAACGGAGCAGTGACGATCACCCGTTATTGGGAGCCGGAGTTTCAGGAGCCGGATGAAAGCCGGGATTTGGACGACTGGGCGAATGCGATCCGTGATGTTATGGAGGATTCTGTAAGAATGCATAAGATTTCGGACGTGGAAGTGGGTTCCTTTCTCTCCAGTGGCGTGGATTCCAGCTATATTGCGTGTATGGCCAAGGTGGACAAGACCTTTACCGTTGGTTTTGCACAGAAGAAGTATAATGAGATTTCTTATGCAAAGGAGCTATCGGATATCATTGAAGTACAGAATATCAGTAAGGTGATCACGCCGGAGGAGTACTGGGATAAGCTGTCTATGATCCAGTATTATATGGATCAGCCGCTTGCGGATGCTTCTGCCATTGCCCTGTACTTTCTGGGGAATGAAACAGCGAAGCATGTGAAGGTTGCCATGTCGGGAGAGGGGTCGGATGAACTGTTCGGCGGCTATAATATCTACCGGGAGCCGCTGGAGAATAAAGCATATGATATCATTCCGTTTCCGATCCGCAGGCTCATTGGAAAGATCGCTGCTTTGTTTCCAAAGAAACGGGGCTTTAATTTCCTGGTGCGCCACTCCAAGACCCTGCAGGAGCGTTATGTGGGAAATGCATTTATCTTTGATGAGAAGGAAAAGGATAAGCTGTTAAAGGAACGCAATGGCGTAGATCCACTTGCAGTTACCAGACCATACTGGAACCGGATCGCAGGCAGGGATACGGTAACCCAGATGCAGTATCTGGATATCAACATCTGGATGGTGCATGATATTCTGTTAAAAGCGGACAAGATGAGCATGGCAAACTCCCTGGAGGTGCGGGTGCCGTTTCTGGATAAGGAGGTATTTCAGGTGGCATCACGGATTCCCCGTCAATACAAGGTAGAAGGAGAAGTAACGAAGCGGGCGTTCCGGAAGACGGCCCTTGAGGTGCTGCCGGAAAAGGTAGCGGATAAGAAGAAACTGGGCTTTCCGGTTCCGATCCGTGTCTGGATGCGGGAGGAGCCATATTACAGCCGTATCCGGGAGGCGTTTACCAGTAAGGAAGCAGAACAGTTTTTCCAGACGGATTATCTGGTGAAGCTTCTGGATCAGCATAAGGAAGAAAAGTTCGACAACAGCCGGAAGATATGGACGGTATTCATGTTCCTGCTCTGGTACGATGAGTATTTTGTAAAGCGGGCATAGGACGATCATGGAAGCCGGACTGATAATTGCAATTCTATATGGATGTGTTCTTAATCTGGCAGGGCTCATAAGCATGGGACTGGATAAAAAGCGGGCAAAGGAGGGAGCATGGCGGATCCCGGAGCGGACGCTGTTTCTCATCGCCATATTCGGCGGAAGTCTGGGCAGCATCCTTGGTATGCAGTTGTTCCGCCATAAGACCAGACATAAAGCCTTTGTACTTGGCATGCCGCTCATACTGGTAATACAGATCATTCTGTGCGTCGTATTTCTGGGCCGGACAATGCCGGCCGAGGCCAGGCGGACGGATTTTGCCATGGGAACCGTGGTTTCCGAGGTGATCTATGGACCGGACAGTGACCGGACGGCGGAAGGCGTTTACCAGTGCATTCTGAAACTGGAACAACAGGAGCTGTCCTGGCGGGCAGAGGATTCTGCAGTGGCGGTCTGGAATCAAAGCTTAGAGCAGGGAACAGCAGTAAGATTGACCGGGCAGGAGCAGAAATGGCTTCAGGATTCTCTTGCACTGTGTGAGGACTCCAATGGAGCGCTGGATATAACGATACATCCCGTTATTGACTTATGGGGTATGGAGCAGGAGCAGCCTGCTGTTCCGGCGGAGGAGGCCCTTCAGGCGGCTCTGGCAGATACCGGTTATGAGCGCATTCATCTGTCGGAGGACGGGATGCTGACGGGGGAATCTGTGGCCTGCTCCATTGATCTTGGCGCAGTGGGAAAAGGAATTGCCGGTGATGTCGTTCGGGAGTATCTGGCAGACAGTCCGGTGACCGGAGCGGTAATTTCGATTGGCGGTACCATTGTTGTATATGGAGATAAGCCGGGCACAGAGGACTGGACAGTGGGGATACAGGATCCCAGAGGACCACAGGGAACCGTTCTTGGTACGCTGACCATGCGAAAGAATGGAATTGTCTCTACTTCCGGTGATTATGAAAAGTATTTTACAGAGCAGGGAACGCGGTATCATCACATTTTTGATCCTGCTACCGGTTATCCGGCAGACAGCGGATTGATGGCGGTAACGGTTGTCAGCGACAGCGGACTGATCAGCGACGGGCTTTCCACTGCCTGCTTTGTATTGGGATATCAGGACGGGTGTTCCCTGCTGGAGCAGTATGGTGCAGAAGGGATATTCGTAACGACGGAGCGTCAGGTCTATATCACCGAAGGATTGCGGGATATGTTTGAATTAACAGATACCGATTATGAGTTACAGGAATAAGCCCTGCAGCAGCTTCTGCTGACAGAGGAAGGAAGAGAAGAACCGGAAGGGAAACGTGTATTGCAGCTATGGAAGATAAAAAGAACGCTAGAAGAAATGATAAAATAATGCAGAAGAAAAAGGGGCGGAATGATCTGATCCTGATCGGGGGGATGATCATTGCAGCATTGATCCTTCTGGTGGTGGTCTGGCTGGTTTTCTTTCAGGAGGGAACCACAGCAGTCGTATTTTTAAATGGTTCCGTTATCCTGGAGCAGCCGTTGGACGAGGATTGCAGGATTCCGATCCAGACGGAGAACGGCTATAATCTCTTTCTGGTAGAGAATGGTGTTGCGCTTGTTGCAGAAGCAGACTGCAGGGATCAGATCTGCGTGGAACATGCTGGGATCTCGAGGAAGGGAGAAACGATCGTGTGTCTGCCGCATAAGCTTGTGGTAGAAATACAAAAGTAACAGGAGGGGGGAGCATCAGATGAAAGCGGCAGAGGAGATCGCAAAGGAGGAAGGTCATCAGCTTATTACTTTTGTAAAATGGCTGATCTTTTCCCTGATAACCGGAGCATTTGTAGGAGGAGTCGGAGCCGCCTTCTCCATATCCATGACATATGTAACGAATCTGAGACAGGAGAATTCCTGGCTGGTTTTTTTGCTTCCGGCAGCGGGGATTCTGATCGTCCTGCTCTACAAGCTGTGTCATCAGGAGCATCATAAGGGAACCAACCTTGTTATTACTGCTATACGGACGGATGAACTGATCCATGCCAGAACCGCACCTTTGATCTTTATATCTACGATCCTGACCCATATATGCGGCGGTTCTGCAGGCAGAGAGGGTGCTGCTCTGCAGTTGGGAGGCAGTATCGGAGAATCTATTGGACGAATATTCAAATTTGATGAAAAGGATCGGACGATCATTATCATGTGCGGTATGAGCGCAGCATTTTCTGCAGTGTTTGGTACTCCCCTTGCGGCAGTGATCTTTCCAATGGAGATGGTCAGCATCGGGATCATGTATTATGCAGCGCTGGTTCCCTGTACGGTAGCGTCCCTGACGGCAAATCAGATTGCGTTATTATGCGGGCTGGAGGGAGAACAGTTTCTGATCCGGGAGGTTCCGGCATTCAATGTTCTGAATACCGGAAAGATCGGGATCGTGGCAATTCTCTGTGCTTTTTTGAGTATTGCATTCTGTATCCTTCTGCATCAGACAGAGGCCTTTCTGCGGAAGCGGATCACGAATCCTTATCTTCGGATCGTGATCGGAGGCGGGATCATAATTCTTCTGACCCTGCTGTTTGGAACGGAATACAATGGTGCAGGCATGGATGTGATCCGAAGGGCAGTAGAAGAAGGGCAGGTGTTCTATGGTGCCTTTTTATTAAAGCTTATCTTTACGGCGATCACGCTGGGTTCCGGCTATCGGGGTGGAGAGATCGTACCGTCTTTCTTTGTAGGTGCTGCTTTTGGATGCCTTATGGGGCACTTACTGGGCATATCTCCCGGTCTTTGTGCAGCAGCAGGTATGACTGGTGTGTTCTGCGGGGTTACCAACAGTCCGATGACTTCTCTTTTTATCAGCTTTGAGCTGTTTGGGATGCAGGGGATGCCTTATTATCTGATCGTGACCGCAATCTGTTATATGTTGTCCGGCTATTTTGGACTGTATAAGAGCCAGAAGATCGTCTATTCAAAATCTGAGCCGACGTATATCAACCGGGAATCCGATTGACCGGAACCGGCCGGCGGGATGGAACACGGAAGCGTAATCCGGAAAGGGAGGAATCATATTTGGCAAAAAGAGCTGCATTTCTGGGAATGTTTACTGCACTGGGGCTGGTATTCGGCTGGCTGGAGACTTTAGTTCCCATTTATCCTATGGTACCCGGAATGAAGATCGGACTGGCCAATCTGGTCACACTGCTGGTGCTGTACCGGCTTGGCTGGAAGGAAGCAGCAGGCGTAAGCCTGCTCCGCATAGGATTATCCTCCTTATTGTTTGGAACGGTCACTATGATGCTTTACAGTCTGGCAGGGGCCGCTCTGAGTCTGCTGATCATGGTCATATTAAAAAGGTCAGATCATGTTTCAATACTGGGTGTCAGTGTGGCAGGCGGTGTCCTGCACAATACCGGTCAGATCATCCTGGCCGCTTTTCTTATGGAGAATCATACGATTCTGTATGGATTTCCGCTCCTGATGCTTTCCGGTGTGATAGCGGGCGCACTGGTTGGCGTGGCAGGGGCATTTCTGCATAAGCATCTGCCAAAGGAAATCAGTTGAATAACGGAGGAAATTGTATTAAAATATATAGTATTCTAATGAAACGAGGTAGTAGGTATGCGTTTGCTTACATTTCAGGGAGGCATTCATCCTTACGAGGGGAAGGAACTGACCATGGAGAAGCCCATTGAGATCTATCTTCCCAAGGGCGATATGGTCTATCCATTGAGTCAGCATATTGGAGCACCGGCGAAACCATTGGTAAAGAAAGGGGATTCCGTTCTGGCTGGTCAGCGGATCGCAGAGGCAGGCGGTTTTGTCTCTGCCCATATTCATGCTTCCGTATCCGGTACGGTAAAAGCCATTGAACCACGGCTGACCGCAGGGGGAAACAAGGTGAATTCCATTGTGATCGAAAATGACGGGAAGTTTGATACTGTAGATTTTGAAGCGAATGTGAAGCCCTGGGAGGAATTAAGCCGGGAGGAAATCCTGGCCCTGATTCAGGATGCAGGCATAGTAGGAATGGGCGGTGCAGGCTTTCCTACACATGTAAAGCTTTCTCCCAAGCATGTAGATCAGATTGATTATATCATTGTAAATGGTTCCGAATGTGAACCGTATCTGACCTCCGATTACCGCAGGATGCTGGAGGAACCGGAGAAGCTGATCCAGGGGCTTACGATCGTGTTAAAACTGTTCCCGAATGCTTCCGGTATCATTGCCATCGAAGATAACAAGCCAAAGGCATTGAAGCTGTTGAAGGAGAAGACGGAAGGAATGGAGCGGATCACCGTACACTCCATGAAGACCAAGTATCCGGAAGGAGCGGAGCGTCAGTTGATCTATGCCAACACCGGCAGGTATATCAATTCCAGTATGCTGCCGGCAGACGCGGGATGCATTGTACATAATGTTGATACGGTTGTGGCAATCTGCGAGGCAGTATGCTATGGCATTCCATTAATTGACCGGATCGTAACCGTAACGGGAGATGCGGTTGCAAATCCAGTCAACTATAAAGTTCTGTTAGGCACAAATATGCAGGAGCTGATTGATGCAACAGGGGGATTTCCGGGAAAGGAACCGGAGAAGATTGTTGCCGGCGGCCCTATGATGGGCAAGGCGTTATTTTCAACGGATGTACCGATCGTAAAGGGTTCTTCTGCCATCCTCTGTATGCTGGAGGATGAGGCAGCCATGTATGAGCCGTCGAACTGCATCCGCTGCGGCCGCTGCGTGGCAGTCTGTCCGGGACGGGTGAATCCTTCCAGACTGGCGAAGCTGGCAGAACACGGGAAGCTGGAGGATTTCGTCAATGAGGATGGAATGGAGTGCTGTGAGTGCGGATGCTGTTCCTATGTCTGTCCTGCCAAGCGGCATTTAACCCAGACCATTGCAGCCACCAGAAAAAGCATTTTAGCGAACCGGAAAAAGTAGGAGGTAGAACATGACGGAATTAAAAAAGATTTCATCTTCCCCTCATGTGAGACACGAGGACAGTACCACAGGGATCATGCTGGATGTGATCATTGCCCTGCTTCCGGCAGCTATCATGGGTATCTATAATTTTGGCATTTCGGCATTTATATTGATCCTGGTATGCATTGCCTCCTGTGTTGCCAGTGAGTGGGCATTTCAGTATTTTATGAAGCGCAGAGTGACGATCAGCGACTGCAGTGCCATTGTGACCGGCCTGTTGCTGGCTCTGAATCTTCCGGCTTCCCTTCCCTGGTGGATGGCGGTCCTGGGAAGTGTATTTGCCATTGTGCTTGTAAAGCAGTTATTTGGTGGAATCGGGCAGAATTTTATGAATCCGGCTCTGGCCGCCCGGTGCTTTCTACTGCTTTCCTTTGCAAAGCCGATGACAACGTTTGTATACGATGCAGTTACGACAGCAACCCCCCTGGCAGTGTTAAAGGCCGGCGGACAGGTGGATGTCCTGCGGATGTTCATGGGGAGTACGGCAGGCACCATAGGAGAGACCTCTGCGGCTGCATTGCTGATCGGCGGTGCATATCTGTTGTTCCGGCGTGTGATCGATATACGGATTCCGGCTGCCTATATTGGCACGTTTACGATCTGTATAGCCATTTATGCCATGGCATCAGGCAGAGGGCTGGATATTGCATTTATCACGGCTCATCTTTGTGGCGGCGGTCTGATGCTGGGGGCGATATTTATGGCCACGGATTATGTGACATCACCGATCACAGCAAAAGGACGTCTGATCTATGGCGTGTTGTTAGGGCTGTTGACCTTTATACTTCGAAGTCCGTGGAATCCTGCTACCGCAGCAGAAGGTGTTTCCTATTCGATCCTTTGTGGAAATCTGCTGGTTCCGGTCATTGAACGGTTTACGGCTCCGAAGGCATTTGGAAAGGGGGCAGAGAAGCATGAATAAGCAGATGATCCGGGAATCCCTGGTATTATTTATCATTACATTGGCGGCAGGCCTGCTGTTAGGCAGTGTGTACGCCATTACCAAGCATCCTATCGCACAGGCGCAGGAGGATAAGAAACAGTCTGCCTATCAGTCCGTCTTCTCAGATGCAGTAACATTTACGGATCTTGAAGGGGTGAATGCAGAAGCCGCTGCCGGAATATTACAGGAGGGCGGCTTTGAGAAGAATACCATTCAGGAGGTTAAGCAGGCGGAGGATGCTGCCGGAACTGTACTGGGCTATGTCATGACGATCCGGTCAGCAGAGGGATATGGCGGTGAATTTGAGATTGCTCTGGGAATCCGGATGGACGGTACAGTGAATCAGATTGCCTTCCTTTCCTTATCCGAAACCATCGGTCTTGGCATGGAGGCAAAGAAGCCTGCATTTTATGAGCAGTTCTCCGGCCGGCGGGCAGATGCCTTTGCCTATTCCAAATCCGGAGCTGTGGCGGAGAATGAAATTGATGCCATCAGCGGTGCTACCATTACCACCAATGCGGTTACCAATGCAGTCAATGCAGGAATATGCTATGCAAGGAGTCTGGGACTTTCAGATACGCAGGAGGGAGGTGGCAGTGATGAATAGGAATGTAGAGCGGATCCGGAACGGAATTGTTACCGAGAATCCTACCTTTGTACAGATACTGGGGATGTGTCCGACGCTTGCAGTAACTACATCTGCCGTAAACGGTCTGGGTATGGGATTAAGTACCACAGTGATCCTGATCATGAGTAATCTGATGATCTCGGCATTGCGGAACGTGATACCGAACCGGGTGCGTATTCCGGCATATATCGTGATCGTTGCTGCTTTTGTTACCATCATTGATTTTCTGTTACAGGCATTTCTGCCGGATTTGTCGGAAAGTCTTGGCGGATATATCAAGTTGATCGTAGTAAACTGTATTATTTTAGGACGGGCGGAGTCCTATGCTTCCAAAAATCCGGTCGTGCCATCCGTGTTTGACGGAGTGGGCATGGGGCTTGGCTTTACCGTTGGTCTGACTGCGATCGGACTGGTGCGGGAGCTGCTTGGGGCAGGTGCTGTCTTCGGGTTTGCAATCCCGGGCTATCAGCCGGTGGGAATCTTTGTCTTGTCACCGGGTGCCTTTCTGGTGCTTGCATTTTTGATCGCGTTTCTGAACTATCGCAAGCAAAAGAAGAAACAGAAGGCAGAACTCAGCGATACCGTATGTCGGACGGAAGATTGCAGGCATTGTGGAAATACCTCCTGTGGCGGCAGATTCTTTGATTTTGACGGGGAGACGGATGTAGTGGGCCGGGTCGGACAGAAGCCGGCAGCACCGGAGACGGACCGGGTACAGAAGCCGGAACAACCGGCGGAACCAAAGACGGATCAGGTACAGACAGTGGAAGAACAGCAGGAACAGGAGGGACAGAAAGATGAATGAGATTACGAAGATCATATTAATCGCGATCAGTGCTGCATTCGTCAACAATGTTGTGCTAAGCCAGTTTCTGGGTCTTTGTCCCTTCCTGGGAGTATCGAGGAATATGAAATCAGCGGCCGGCATGGGGGGCGCAGTTATATTTGTCATTGCCATTTCCTCTGCAGTTGCCAGTCTGATCTATCAGTTCATTCTGACTCCGTTGCATATCGAATATCTGCAGACCATTGTATTTATCCTGGTGATCGCAGCTCTGGTGCAGTTTGTAGAAATGTTCTTGAAGAAGAAGCTGCCGGCCCTATATAAGACGCTTGGTGTCTATCTCCCTCTGATCACGACCAACTGTGCGGTATTGGGTGTGGCGTTGAATAACGTAACTGCACATTATAATTTTCTGGAAAGTGTTGTCAATGGCGTGGGAACGGCAGTCGGTTTTACGATCGCCATTGTCATTCTGGCCGGTCTGCGGGAGAAAATGGAGGATAATGATATTCCGGCGCCATTTCAAGGAATGCCGATCGTTCTGCTGACTGCAGGATTGATGGCGATTGCATTCATGGGCTTTTCCGGTCTGGTACGGTTGTAGGAGGTGTAGGGAATGATATTAGGAATATTAGCCGCTACTCTGGTAGTGGGACTGACGGGTGTTATCATTGCAGTTCTTCTAAGCGTAGCAGGAGAGAAATTCAAGGTAGAGACAGATGAACGGGAGACTGCAGTCCGGGATGCACTTCCGGGGAATAATTGTGGCGGTTGTGGTTTTCCGGGCTGTGATGGTCTGGCGGCTGCTATCGTGAAAGGAGAGGCATCCGTGTCAGGCTGTCCTGTGGGAGGAGAAGCAGTAGCCGCTGTAATCGCAGGGATCATGGGAACAGAGGCAGGAACCGGAACCCGGTTGCGGGCGGTGGTCCATTGTGCCGGTACCTGTGATAAGGCAGTAACTCAATATGAATACGTGGGACCGAAGAGTTGCGGTCTGGCACAGAATAATCCCAATAATGGAGCGAAAGCATGCAGCTATGGCTGTACCGGTTTTGGTGATTGCAAGGCCGCCTGTCCCTTTGATGCGATTGAGATCGTGGATGGCATTGCAGTGATCCGGAAGGAGAAGTGTAAGGCATGCGGGCGTTGTGTTGCGGCCTGTCCAAAACATTTGATCGAACTGATCCCCTATGATGCAGAACGGGTTGTGCTCTGCAGTTCCAAAGAAAAGGGAGTAGAGGTGAAGAAGGCATGTCAGACCGGCTGTATCGGCTGTGGATTATGTGCCAGAAACTGTCCGGAGGATGCAATAACAGTAGAAGACAATGTGGCGCGGATTGATTATGATAAGTGTACAGATTGCGGGGCCTGCAAGGAGAAGTGTCCGGTTAAGATAATCCTGTAAGGATATTCGGAACAGAATCCGGTTTTCCCGTGTCTAAGACCGGGGCGCTGTATTCTCCTCCAGATCCAGTATGAGCTGCAGTACCTGAAAAGAGATTTTACGGTTTTCTTCGGATAATATGGTAGGAATACAGATATAAGGCTGCTCCAGTTGAATGCCGGTCCGTTTGACGAATTCCGTACCGGATATGTCAATGGCATAATAGTCTGAATCTGCTACCGGACCATCGAATTCATAGAATCGGCCCTCAAAGGCCTGGAATAAGTCCGGTGGCAGAGCATGCTTTAACTCTGCAATATATCCGTCTACAGCATAATAGTCTATGACATCTGCATCACATATTATGATATGTGCGGATTCATTGATCAAATGAGACATCATCTTTGTATAGTAGGAAAGCTGTTCATTGTTCGGCACACTGTCCGGTTCCGCCGGGACAATGAGATAATTGGAATCGATCAGAAAGCGTGCATCCTCCGGCACCTCATAATATTCTTTATATAATTCCGTCATAGTGTCAGCAAAAGAAATATTATCAATGTCATTGACCAGGATCGCATTCAGTGCGACCGGGCGTGTTGCAATGTAAATCCGCTGGAGAACGAAGAGGATCAGAACACAGGCACCTGCTATCCCTAAGAATTTCCATGTATAATAGGTCAGGATATACTGTACCTTCCGCCAGAAGGTCAGTTCTTTTAGCTTTTCCTGCTCCTGCTTCCATTGATGCCGGCGGCGTTCTTTGAATGACATATCCTGTAATTCCAGGGAGTCTTCAGTAATGATGTGATCTGTTCCGTCTTCTGCCGGATGCTCCGTTAAGGCTTCTTTCTTAATTGATGCAAGATTGTTTGTGTTCGATTCCATGTTGTTCTCCTAACTGTATTTTCGTATTTCATTGTAGCATAGATTTCCGGTTTCGGAAGAGGATAATTCTAAAAAAAGGATTGATTTTTCATAAACTTTCGATTTATCATAGAAAGAGAGTCTGCATGGAACCCTTTTTTTGTATCTGCATATCCTGATTATAAGCAAGTTTGCGGAGATACATATGCGGTTTTCAGATTTAAAAGAGCGGGAGGTTATTAACTGCAAGGATTGTAAACGACTGGGATTTGTATCCGATCTGGTATTTGATTCCTGCAATGGGAAGGTAGAAGCATTGATCGTACCGGGGCCGGGCAAGTTCTTTGGCTGTTTTTGTCCGGTGACAGAATATGTGATAAAATTCTGTCATATCGTGCGGATCGGGCCGGATATTATTCTGGTCGATATAGATCTGGTTGAAACACTTGAGAAAAAGAAGGAACATTGAAACCGCTGTTCCGGTGGAAATGTTACTGTCTAAGACGATAGTCCAGCGGTGTAATGTCAAGTGAGAAATGAATAATAAATCAAATATCTTTC
>CAJULG010000003.1:0-34120 GCA_910587045.1 uncultured Lachnospiraceae bacterium
GATATTTGATTTATTATTCATTTCTCACTTGACATTACACCGCTGGACTATTCATTGCTGTTTTCAACGGTTCTGTTACGCTACGTCCTCTCCAGAAATTCATCAATATACGAAATCAATGGTTTTCTCTGTACCTTGTCACTGTTTCCGATATACCATGCATATGCTTCCTGCAGCCCCTCGTACAATGGCATGGTTGCCGGCAGAAGTCTATACATTTTTTCAACATCCAGATAGTATTCATAATTATAAAAGCTAAAGTAATTTCTTTGTTCCACATCGTCATATATATGGACATACTGTGGTCTTTTTCCTGCAACGCTATAGCAGATCTCTACCCAGTCCTTCACTGAGAACGTTTCCCGGTTTCCAACATTGAAAATATGAGTATCCGGTCTATGCTCTAATATACAATCTATAAATCTGCATAAATCCTTTACATGGAAAAACTGAAGCTTCATGGAACCGTCTCCCGGCAGATAAAAAGGACGTTCCTTTAATGCACACTCGAATACAAAGGCTTCCCGGTAAACATTATTCATGGGGCCATACAAATATGGCGGACGTAGTATATAAGCATCCGGAACCCGCTCCAAAAGGGCCTTCTCTGCATAAAGCTTATCCAGCCCGTATTTCCCCCAGAAGCTGTTCTCTGCCACCTTATCCTCTTCCAGAAAGGGCTGTGTTCCATATTCCGGATATACAGCACTGGAGCTTATCATGATATAATCGCCCCATCCATCCAACGCCTCTACTAAATTAATTATATCCTGTGGATGATAGGCTGTCACATCAACCACCACATCAAACCGTAAATGCTTCAATCGGTTCCCGATAGCGTTTCTGTCGCACTGGATCAAATGCACCCCGGCTACCTGAGATCTGGTATTCCGATTCAATACATATACATCATATCCCTGAGCCACATAGTATTCCACCACATATCTGCTTACGAACACAGTTCCTCCTGTTACGAGCATTGTCTTCATTGCTGATACCTCATTTCATCCATCCTGCATATTCTCCTGTTATTTCAAAATCACTGCCTGTCTGGCAGCCTCCTCCGAAATTCCCATTGCAACCAGCCCATCTGCATCCAGGTTCTCCTTCCTTGCAAGAAGAATCGCCTTTGCGAGCATATCCATACCCTTTTCTATACCCTTCTTCATACCCTCAGCAATCCCGTCCTCTTTTCCATCCATATACATTTCCTGCTGTTTCAGATATAATGTCATATAGTCTGTCCTCCTTTTTTCATCTCTCCTGACCCGGTTGACTTCCTGCTCTAATTCCCTTGTATAATCATCGACGGCAATTCTGGTTTTATGTGCTATATTACTGATTAAACTCCTATTTTATATTTGTTATGCTACTTATAACAAATGTATGAAACACTGTCGTTCTACCAAAACAGATTGTATGATTCCTGCAGGGACCAGATGATGGAGGTAATATGAAGCATATTATTAAAATGCAGCACCGCACAACAGAAGACCAAAAGGGAGTGTTCTTCTCCTGTGAAGAAAATGGAAGGGTAGTCTTTGTTTCCGATCTGAGAGAAAACAGAACCTACCAGGTTTCATCTACAACCGGAGCGCCGGTTTCCCCGCATCCCATATACCTGTTTTCTCCAGGCAGCCAGCAATACCTGCTTAGCTTTATTCCGGATCCGGATTCATTATCTGCCGGAACATTTGAAAATGCCAGTCGTATTGCCTGCGGCAGTATCGCTTCTACTGGAATTGGCAGCCAAAAATATTATGTGGCAGATATCTGCGGGAACCACTATGAATGCTATCTCTGGGCCGTTGGTACTGCTCCATGCGTGATGTTCTATAAAAATGACCTGTTAATCGCTATGCTGGTCATGGATAAGCTGTCTTACCGGCAAATGTATTCCATGACGATCCATATTGAGGAGGATGAGGATCTGCCTGTACTTTGTCTGCTGGGACTTGTCTGCCATCATCTTCAGTGGGCTTATGAACTGAATAACAATTTTCGACGTATCCGCGGTCAAAACACCCGTGGTATAGCTTTTCGCGAAAACGAAGTAAATTATCATTTCGAAATCCCTGTGTACGGAATCGGAAAATCAAAATATAACATTGAATTTCTAAAACAGTTCTATCCTTTGGATGGCTTTCCATATGATGACGGACCTGTCACCGGTAAAATGGCAGTAAAAGAATTCGGACATGGCCTGAAGGAAGCGACCGGTACTGCATGGACGACCCGGAATTTAAAAAGTTCTCTAAAAAATCCGGTATCCCTTATCCTTATTATCGGCACACCGATTCTATGCGGAATTATTATGGGTTTTGTAGCCTGGAGCCACCTGCACACAGTCGTCGGCTTTCTGATCGGATTATTGGGCACTTTTCTGCTTCTTGCAGTCGTGGAAGGGATATTTTTACTATTCTTTTATTTACTGACAAAAATATTCGGGAAGAATCAATAGAACAGCATTCCTAAACTGCAATATGATAGGAGGTCAGCACTTCCCTGGCCTGATCCTTTAATTCCGGATTCTCTGTGAGGATACTCTTTACGCATACAATGCTGTTCTGCCGGTTTTCCTCATTCTGCTTCATCTGATCCCGCAGTCGTTGCCTGCGTACATTCAGGGAATGCTTTACCTCTACCATCTCCCGCCGATCCACCAGAGCCACCACCTGCTTTAACCAAATTTCCGGATCTGCCAGACCTGCCTGGGTCAGGTTGGTAACCATTTCATCCTGATAGACCCGCAGATCCCCGGTATTTCTCTGATACCGTTCCTCTTCCTCTACCGTCAGGCGATACTGTTCCCAGTTGTATTCCAATTCCTTCCGACTGTTCACCTCGAATCTGGAATATAAAAAGTCAAGGCTGTTGGTGTTATTCAGCCATTTGATCTTTACCTTGTTCTGCAGTTGAATGGCCCGGTTTTGCTTCTGAATACAAAGCCTCCGCTCCTGTCCGGCCCGGTTATGCCCCAGAAACAGCAAAAACTCTATAAAGATCGCTCCGATCGCGATACAACTGGCAGCCACAGTCATCTCCAGATCATATTGCAGGGTAAGTACCAGA
Source organism: uncultured Lachnospiraceae bacterium (assembly GCA_910587045.1). Classification (GTDB taxonomy): domain Bacteria; phylum Bacillota; class Clostridia; order Lachnospirales; family Lachnospiraceae; genus CAG-632. The sequence goes on from CAJULG010000003.1 coordinate 3,073, forward strand.
AAACCGATCACCGTCAGTACCACCAGTCCGCCGATCACCATAGCTGCAGTACGCAGCTTTCCCTGTCTGCGCTGAAGTTCTTCATCCTCGTACCGCAGAGACCCCTTTTCTCCCTCCAGGTATTCCAGATCGCGCTTGATCTTGCCGCGCATCTCTTCCAATTCCTTCAGCCGCCTGATCGCATCCGGCACCTCCCGCTCCAGATGCATATAAAATTTGTACTGTTCCGTAGAAATCCGTTTCGTCGTATGTTGCAGTTCCTGCCGGCTCTCTTCCAGTTGCATGATCTTTCTTGCATCATCCTCCAGCGTCCGCAAACGCTCCGGCTCCATCTGTTCAATCTTCTGAATATCAGAAAAATAGGAGGTCACAAGCTCATATTCCCGCTTTAAATCCTCCATTTCATAAGTAGAATCTACAATCTGACCCAGGTGATGGGTCAACTCTGACTCTTCCTCCCGCCAGTCCTGCTCCTGACGATCCATTGATTCTAATTCTGTATCCTCTTCTATCTCGGAACGTCGGAATAACCGTCCGAGTCGCGCTAACAATCCCATTCTTTGCTCCTTTTACACGATCTGCTCACGAAATTCTTCCTTCCACTGATGCAACAGCATATCCACCCTCTGATTAAAGGCTTCATAATCCCCATGGTCTTTATTATACAATGCCTTCTGATACCGGGTAAAAGCAACTGTATTGGAGGAATCATCTATCGCATCCTCCAGAAGCATGGAAATGCGATTAAAATCCGCTTCCTCCATACCGAAGGTCTTTGCTTCCGGCATCACGGTCTCCGGCGCATCCTCTAACAGACGCAGCGTAATATATGCTTCCAGGGATGGCTTTTTCTTATTATGTTCATATGCTTCCAGAAAACTGAGTTTTGCCTTGGAAAGCTCCATGTTTTTTGCAAGAGCGACTCCCCTGTTGTGCAGGACATCACCGATCAGACGTTTATCCTCTATCGTTTCCTCCTGGCGCAAAATTTCATCATATAAGGAAATGGCTTTTAACAGACGCTTATACATTAAAAAACTGTCCGCCCGAAGCTTGATCTTTTCATTTTCCGGCAACAGTTCTACCAGTTCCTGTTTCTCAATAAACTGCCGGATCTCTGCAGGTTCATAATAAGAGCCGGCAGATAAAATGACAACCAGAATCTCCACCAGATCAGATTCTGCAGACAACTTTTCCATAATGGCGGTGGCCAGCTCCTCTAACCCCAGCTCAGACTTGATCCATTGTACCAGCTTTCCCTGGAACTGTTCCCGATTCAGCAGCGCCACATTATTATAGATGTAGAAGCAAAGCTCCTCATAGGAGTATACCTCTACCTTCGTATTTACAAACACATACGGAATTACCGCCTGTCTTGCCTCACAAAGAATAATCTTTCCCATAATCTATCCTTCCCTGTCTAACCGGAATTCCTTCCGATAAATCTTATTTGTCGTAGGATACAGCTTGCCGAAGCCTTCATCCCGGATTATGACTGCCCCCTTGTTCCCACTGTACATCTCCACCTCCAAAGAAAGGCGGGTCGTCTTATTGGGGCGGGAAGGAAGTCCGTGAATCTCAATAATCTCCCGCATGGCTTCCTGACTGTAATGATTCTTATACAGAATCTCCACCCGGTTCGTATCATCCAGACATACATAAATCTTTCCGCGCATATTATACCATTCCCGTCCGCCTCTGGCGATCGGAATAAAGGAATTGGCAGAATCCCCGCTCAGGATGCCCACATCGCTGTGTACCATATCCTCTGCATTGACGATATATTTATTCGGATTGATCACATGAGAGCCGATATAAGCAGCATAACAGGCCCCCTTCGTATAAATATTCTGCCCTACAAACACTCGTCTGCCCTCACAAAGTGCATTCTGCGATGCCTTTGCCCAGGGTTCGGAGAATCCTACACCAGTCAGATATACGGCTGACATATAGGCTTCCTTTAGTACCTCCTGTACAATGTCCAGGAAGCGCTGATCCAGTTCCCGCTTATCATCATAGATCCGATAGAATCCCAGATGCTGCCGGAAATCCTTATGCACAACCGTTACAACCTGGGGCGTCGTCCGTCTGGCAATATCTACCCGATAAAACTCCAGCCCCTCCGGACCATAATCAAATAATCCTACACTGTTATTCCGCAGACTTTCCGGTTGCTGAAATATAAAGTGAAGATAAGCACTGGTGTGGCCAATGATGAAAAACTGCTGTCCGTATAAGCCCAGTTCATCCTGAAGCATATGCAGTACCCGGAACAGAGCGTTGGAATACCGGTATACTGTTACCACCATACGCTCAATCTTTCCATCCTCATACCGGTTTAGAAAGTCCATGATATGTCCCCGCAGGATCACCAGAAGCACATCCTCATAGGTATAGGCCTCCTCCTGAAAGATCATCCGTTCCGTGGAATCCAGCTTCTCCACCACCTGTTCCAGCATCGTACCCTGCTGATGAAAGCGATGCTCTAACGCTTCACTGCCTACATACCAGCGCTTTGCCTCCTCTCCGAAAAATGCCACGTTCGGAAGGAGATAGGTATCTACCGTATTCAACTGACAGATGGATTCCGGTTCCTTTGTCTGCTGATTAAAGAAACTGAGCTGTGTATAATCTGCACAGACATCCATGCCCAAATAGAATTGCTGCATATATTTCATCTCCTAAAACTACAATATTCGTAAGGTCTCCTCAAATACATGACTGTTTCTCATGTATTCCTCCATCGCAGTGGTCAGCGTCTGCCCATCCCGCATCTCCTGACTGATCAGCATCTGGTTCAGGCGTTCAAACCGGCTCTCCGGTTCTCCCTGTCCGTAAGCATCCATTCGGATACTGTCGCTTTCCACCAGGGTAACACGTCCGGTGAATTCCTCACTGAAATGATATAACAACTGCTCCCCATGAAAGACGATGAATTCCTGTACATAATATCCCGGAATGCGTTCTTCCATACGACACGGTCTGAAATCCAGGGTCTGCAATTCGCTGGTTCCCACACTGTAATTCACCACTACCTCCTGACGTTCCTCTCCCTTATAGACCAGATAAGTCTTCAGGAACAGTTCCTGCGGCAGATTCACTATTTCAAGAAACGATTTAAAAAACGGAAGCACGATTCCCCGGTTTAAAAACTGCTTTACCGTCCGGATCGCATATGCACTCTGCTCATCATTTAACCGGACACTCTTGGATAAATGCCAGAGAACAGCACCATGGCTGATATCATCCTGAATCTCTCCATTCTTCATCTCCAGCATTAGATAATCAAATACGGAATCCGGTACCCACTCCTCCCGGATAAAATACTGATACGCCATCTTCTTCAGAAATGCCTTGGTCACCATGCCTCTATGGTGTCCTCTGTAATACGACTGGAATACATCCATGGCATTATCCAGATCTGTATCGGAAAAGATCAACTGTGCCAGAATATTCTCTTCTAATTCTCTGGCTTCCCCCAGTACTACCATGGCAGTCTCCCAGAGCCTGGACAGCTCCCTGGTATCCGCCTTATACTGGAAGACCAGATATTGAATGATCCTGTCATTATACTGTCCCTTCTGATACAGGTAAATGCACAGAGAGGTTAACGCCTCGTCCCCAAGGATATCCGTATCTGTTACAATATAGGAAGCCAGGCGCAGCAGTCTGGATATCTCCACATCTCCATAGCCAAACCGTTTGATCGCTTCATAGGCCTTCCGGTTCATGCCCCGCATGATATATCCGGAGATGATCTCTGCGCTGTGAAGCTTATCCAGATATTCCAGATCCACCTGTAACAGATATTTTTCTAATATATCACCATCATAATTCTCAAGATAGTATTCTATGATCTGAAGCAATGCCTCCTGACGGACCCCCGGACTGATCTCCGTACTTTCCAGAACATCCCTGGCCTGGTTTACATCTGCGGCATCCTGTAGCTGTCTGTGGTCCATCCTGCTATAGATATACGAGAGAAGGCGGGCATCCGACGGGTTGTACCGGTGACAGGTATCCATATAGATTCCTGCATCCACCAGGCGCTCCAGCCGGTACGGTATGGTACTGGTATAGCGGTTTCCTTTCGTATCCACCAGGGTGATCACCGCAGAATCCGTAACGATGTCTACATATGCCACACCCTCAGACAAAGGAACCTGCTGCTCCTCCAGAAGTTCTTTATGACTGACGATCACAGCCTTCATATTCGGGTTTGCACAGGTCAGCCGCCGCTTGAAGATAATATTGGTCAGTCTGGCGGCATATTTTGGATTTACATGCTCCGGCTTCAGGAATTCCTTGTAGATCACCAAAAGAAATTCATGTATGATCCCCTTTACGATCTGGGACTCCATATAATTCTCTATCGTTGGCGCCAGTTCCCCGTAAAGCTGGGAATAGGTATTCTTGTTCCGGATCAGATTTGCATATACATAGGCCTGCTCATAATCCGTCAGGGAATTATTATAGGCCAGATACCGGAGCACCGGTTCCGGCATCTGAGGATACGCCTTCATATCCATGCTTCTTACATAACATTCATAGATACCGATCAGCTTAAATCCCTTCTCGATCCCCCGGGCAAAATAGTCATGGTATTCCCGATCCGCCTTATTGGAACGGATCAGCATACTGCATATCGTCCGCAGAGCCTCCTCAGATGGAAACTTTTTATCCACTGCCTGCAGCAGCCGGAACAGACCGGGCTGGAACCCATGCTCCCTTCCTGCAAGCTCTACGCAGATCTGTATGACATCCTCCGCCAGATACTCATGCTGCATGCCCCACCGGATGGCCGAAATCTCCAGACCTCCCAGCTTCCGCAGCATAAGCGGTTCATGATTAAACATATCGCAGATCTCATAATACAGAATCGGACTGTGAATACCCTGCTCGTAAAGACGCTGTATCTCTGCATACATCGGCCCCTTTTCCGTATCCTCTGCATTATCCAGAAAGATCAGCAGCCAGAAATAGAACAGCTTCTCATCCTCGGATTCAAATACCTCCCGGATCCGAGCCTTTGCCTGTTCAATCGTAGTCGTATCCTTATATGCCAGTGCCTTTAAATAAGAATAATAACAGGACTCCTTACTGCCTTCTACCAGCTTATCCTCATCGGCATCGATCCGCTTAAACTCCTCCTCCGCCATACTCTGATTCCCTGCCAGAATATTCATGTGCAGAATCCCCAGCCGGTAAAGCTTCTCATCCCGGCAATACTGTATCAGGTTCCGCAGGGCATACAGGGATTTATCCACATAACTGTTCAAGTCCAGCTTACCGGTACGGAATTCCAGATAACTGGTGATCAGGCTGTGCTGATGTACCTTGATCATATGATGGTTGGTAAATAACCGGGGCGGTTCCGTACGATTCGCCGGCGTAGTCCGCACTGCCAGATCAACGGTCAGCTTCTGATATACATTCTCAATGGTAATATGTCCGGTATTGGAGCCTTCTTCTATAAATTCCGGCAATATCATATATTCCAGCTGAAACTTATTCCCGATAAAGTCTTCCGTGCTTAAGTACCGCTTTAGCGGCTGGATAAAACGCCGGTCGGAATGAATCTCTGCATTCAGATAGCCCCAGGTGTTCCGTGTCACCAGAATACTGTGCTTTTCCGATTCCTCATGAAACGGAAGCTGCTGCTTCCGCTCAGATACCTCCAGAAAGAGAGACCGTTTCTTATGCGTATAGGTTAAAAACTCTTCCATCGCCTGACTTGCCGACAGACTCCGGGTCAGACTTTCATAGACCTTGGCATACATCGGTTCCCGATCCAGGAAGGTTCGCTTGAATTCGGGCGATGCAAAGATCCGGACTGCCTCATTCCAGTTGCTTTCCGCCAGACTGGCAAACTGAAACATGTCATTCAATTCACCAATAGAAGACGCAACTGTAGGCGTAGTGATCTCGATCTCATACGGAATCCGGAACTCACCGCCATCCGTCACCAGATAGATGATACCGGAAAGCTTTTCACCCTTTTCCCATTTTCTCGCATCAAACGTCAGCTCCACCGTCTGGGATTTTCCAATAAAATTATGCGGCTCGATCTTAAACAGATACCGGTTGTCATAAACCATCGCCTTCATCTTTCGGTCATTTGCCGAATACACTTCAATGGAGCCCTGATACAGAGAGCCTGCTTCTATATTCAGTTGTAAATGACTGGAGGATACCTCCACCAAAGGCCGGTTTACGTTAAATTCGTTTTTGGCATACTGCTCAACTTTTTCTTTCATCTACAACACCCTTGCCAATCCTTCCTCATTTGCGATATACTGAATACATTATATCAAATAAAATACATTTAGGAAAGAAGGAGAGGGGATATTTTTATGTTACAGCCGACAGATCAGTTCCACGGCAGCGATTTAGAGAAAGTTGAACAGCAGTATGGCATACGCCGGGAGAACATCCGCCCGTTTGGTTCCAATGTCAATCCCTTGGGCATGTCTCCTGTTATGAAGCGGGCATTACAGGAGCATATTGATGTCCTGACGGAGTATCCGGACCGGGAATACAAGGAATTAAAGGAAGCCATCCACACCTATACCGGAGCTTCCACTTCCCATATCCTGCCTGGAAGCGGAACCACAGAATTGATCGTAACCTTTATCAACACGATCAAACCAAAGAAAACAATCATTGTAGAACCAACCTATTCTGAATATAAACGAGATCTGAAAGCAGTGAAAAGCGAGATCATTGACTATGTACTGACAGAAGAGACAGAATTTCAGCTGGATGTCAGGGATTTATGTCTGCAGATCGATGAATCCGTGGATATGATCATCCTCTGTAATCCGAATAATCCTACCTCCACCTGCATTACGACAAAGCAGCTTCAGGAGCTTGCGGATAAATGCAAGGCCTGCTCTGCCTTTCTTCTGGTGGATGAAACGTATGTGGAATTCGTAAAGGATGTATCTCTGGTCTCTGCCATTCCTCTGGTGGAACACTATAACAACCTGATCGTGCTGCGGGGCGTATCCAAATTCTTTGCCGCACCCGGACTGCGGCTTGGGTATGCCTGTACCTCCAATGAAAAGCTTGTCCTTTATATCCGCAGACATACGCATCCCTGGTCCATCAGCTCCCTTGCCGCTTATGCAGGAACCGTTATGTTCACTGATGTTGAATACAGAAAACGAACCCGGGATCTGATCTCCCAGGAAAACAGTCTGATCTGCTCTGCCCTGCGCGCCAGAAAGACATTGAAGGTATTCACGCCTGCCGCTAACTTCGTACTGTTAAAGCTGCAAAAGGAGGGCATGACATCAGCAAAGGTCTTTGATCACTGTATCCGGAAGGGTCTGATGATCCGTGACTGTTCGAACTTTCTGGGTCTCGGATCGGAATACATCCGTTTCTGTTTCTTAAGACCAGAGGATGATGACCTGCTTGTTAATACCCTGCTGGAAATCCTATAAGCCGGCAGCTTTCAGTCTGGCCTGTTTGGGTGTTTCTGCTTTGAATTTCTTATAGATTCGAATAAAATGACTGGCATCGGCAAAGCCGGTCTCCTGGGCGATATAACTGATATCAAAATCACTGTACAGTACCAGCTCCTCTGCCTTGGAGATTCGAATGTATTCGATATATTCCTTGCAGGAGCGCCCATGCTGTAATTTAAAGGTTCTGGCAAAGTTTGAATAGCTCATACCGCACCTCTCAGCCAGTTCCTGTACCTGGAGCGGTTCAAAAGAATGGATATCTATATATTCCAGTATATTGTCAAAAAAGGTGGAACTGCATTCTCCTTCCCCTGTCTCTGTCTCTATCGTCTCCCGCTGCTTCCATTGCCGCACCATCTGGATCAGCATAACTGACAGATTGGAATAGACGTTCAATTCATATCCAAAGGCTTTTCCTGCCAGCTCATCCAGACAATTCTGAATATAGAACCCGAATCGGTTCTCCTCCTGCTCCTCTCTGGAAAATATCATGGGCCGACGCTCCTGGATCGCAGAAAGGGTGCTTCGCAGCTTCGGCAGATAAACACCCGGAATCCGGATCGCATTCATATCAAATTTTACCACTGCGTAACGAACCGGCAGTTCTTCTCCGATCTGAATGCGGTGAAGCATCCGGGGCGGCAGCACGATCACCATCCCCGGTTTTAGAGTATACCGGTAATTACCACAGTCCACCCGGATTTCTCCCTGCACCACATAAAGCAGTTCTATAAAATAGTGCCAGTGCCCCCGTACCCGGAAGCCAGGCTGCTTCACTTCCTCCATATAGATCTGATAGGGGGTATTCATAATGTCAATGTATTCAAACAGTTCCATCCCGATTCACCTTCTTAAGACTTTTATCATATTTTACACTTCTATTTAAATCTGTTCTGCTTTAATATTTTACCACTATCCTTACTTATTTTCCATCTTCTATATAGAGATTTGTTCTATTTTTTAATGTATCCATTCTAGTAAAATGCATAAGATCTAATATAATAAGAGCATAGTAATATTAATACATTGATAAACGGAGGGTTAACACATGTTACGGGAAAAGGTAATCGCAAACTTGGAAAACTGCATCCTTCCTTTCTGGAAGAGCATGATCGATCGGGAGTTCGGGGGCTTCTATGGATATATGGACTTTGATCTGAAGCTGGATAAAAAAGCGGTCAAGGGTTGTATCCTGAACAGCCGGATTCTTTGGTTTTTTTCTAATGTATATCTGGAAACGGGGGATACGTCGGTGCTTCCATATGCACGGCATGCCTATGAATTTCTTAAGACCTATTGCCTTGACCGGACCAATGGCGGTATCTACTGGTCCATGACCTATGACGGTAAGGTGGAGGATGCGACCAAGCATACCTATAATCAGGCCTTTGCCATCTATGCTCTGGCTTCCTATTATGATGCCTCGGGCGTAGAGGAGGCGTTAGGCTATGCCATGGAGCTGTTCCATACGATCGAGGATAAATGCAGGCTGGGTGACGGTTATGGTGAATCCTATACGATCAATTTTATTCCGAATACCAATGACAAATTATCTGAAAACAATGTGATCGCAGATAAGACCATGAATACCCTGCTCCATGTATGTGAAGCCTATACAGAGCTGTACCGTGTCTGTCATGATCCGGAGGTGGAAAAGCGCCTGCGCTGGGCAACGGCAGAATTCTACAATACCGTATACAATCCGGAACTGCACCGTTTAGAAGTATTCTTTGATGCAGATATGAATTCCATTATCGACCTGCATTCCTATGGACACGACATTGAAGCCACCTGGCTGATCGACCGGGCATTAACAGTTCTGAATGATAAAGAGTTATCAGAAAAGCTGGCACCGATGATCATGGACTTAACGGAAAAGATCTACGAGGTTGCGTATGAGAATCATTCCGTCATGGCAGAAGCAGAAAACGGAGTTGTTCTGACCACCCGGATCTGGTGGGTACAGTGTGAAGCGATCATCGGCTTCTGGAATGCATTTCAAAAGAGCGGTAATGTCTGGTATCAGAAAGCCGCTGAGGATATCTGGCAATTCGTGGAGGAGCATCTGATCGATCCCCGGCCGAATTCTGAGTGGTATTATGATGTAGATGCGGATGGAAAGCCATCCAGCCGGCTTCCGATCCTGGAGCCATGGAAGTGTCCATATCACAATGGCAGAATGTGCCTGGAAATCATGCACCGGACCAAATCTTAAGAAGGAGTTTTATCGATCATGCAGCCAGTGAATAAACATGCAACAAAGGAAGCCTGTGCACTTCTTACATATCTGTATCAGACTGCCGGCAATAAAATTATTACCGGACAGCACACCCAGACCGTTCCTATGGAGGAGCGGTCCCATATCCATGAAATAACCGGCAGATACCCGAAGCTTCAGGGCTTTGAGCTGCTATCCTATTCCTCTAATATTAATTACGAGGATGCTTCAGAAGAATGTCTGACAGAGGTTCAGAATAACCGGAATACCGTAGAGACAGCCCTGCAATGGGCCAGGAGCACAGGCGGAATCGTAAGCTTCTGCTTCCACTGGTTCTCCCCCATCGGCGGCAGCGATAAAAGCTTCTATACCATTCATACGGACTTTGACCCGTCCCGGGTATTGATAGACGGTACCCCGGAGCGTACTGCCTTCTATCGTGATCTGGATGTGATCGCGATAGAATTGCGCCGGTTCCAGAAAGAAAATATTCCGATTCTTTGGAGGCCCTTCCATGAGGCGGACGGAGACTGGTTCTGGTGGGGATCAAAAGGTCATGCAGTCGGCAGGGAATTATACAAGCTGATGTTTGATTATTTTGTAAATGTACAACAGTTAGATCATCTGTTATGGGTATGGAATTCGCCTGTGAAGGAAGGCTATCCGGGAGACGATTATATAGACGTTATCTCCAGAGATATTTATCTGGAACCGCATACAGTTACCGATTATCAGAAAGAGTATGAGGAACTGGTTGCCAATACCAGCAGGAACAAGGTCGCTGCACTGGCAGAGGTCGGTGTCATACCGGATATTGATATGCTGGAACAGTCCCGGCTTCCATGGGCCTATTACATGACATGGTCCGGTGAATTCTGTCTGACGGAAGAACATAACAATCTGGAAGCCCTGCAGAAAATGTATGCCAGTGATTATGCAGTTTCCATGAAGTGATCCCCTTACGGGATCGCTTCATGCTTATATCATCTGGCTGTGACATGTTATAAGTCATATCCATTCTCAAGCAGCAGGGCCCTGGCAGTGTCAATCGAATCCACACCCATCTTATTCTTGACCGGAGCAAATTCCCGCTTCCGGTCAATTTCAAATACCAGACAATCCTCCATCTCATGGATCAGATCCAAAGCAAGAGTCTCGTATTTCAGGGCATTTGGCTCTGTGGGATTCACCAGAATCCCCATATCATCCATATATGGTACCTTCTTCTTTACCACATGCAGCGGCATACTGACATGTAAGGTCTCCTGTAACCGGCTGATCGGAAAGAGATAATTCAGGATAACGCCAAACCCATAGGCTAATGAACCGTCCGGGTTCTTCTGATTCTCCATTTCTTTGGATAACTCATAATACTCTATGATATATGGCTTTCCGTTCTCCGTACAGATGGCGCCTACCTTCTCGTCCGGGCTTACCTTGCGGACCACCTTGGCCCCGCACATTTTCCCGCTGTCAATGGTAGCTCCCAGGAACACAGGATCTGCGATCCGCTGCAATACATTGTCTACGGAAAATACATTGATCCATTCTATCTCTGACTCAAATATCCCGTCTAACAATCCCGCCCGGTTCATGGAACGGAACCAGCCGCCATTCCCGTTCGGCGACATGGCAAGATCCGACTTCGAGGTCATCAGGATCTTTCCCTGTTCATCCGTTACCGGATTCATCTCCTGTACAAAGAAATGGAGGTAATCCGGTTGATAACCAAAAAAATCATGCTCCTTAAAAAAACTTACCGTATCTGAATAATTGCTGTCGCTGGTCATGATATACATATGCATCCAGGCATCCGCCTGCTTTACCACATCCATAACATGCTCCATCAAAAGTTGAAAAATAGACAGTTCGCGGTTTATCCCCATATTGAAACAGCCCTTGGGTCTGTCATATCCCAGCCGGCTTCCCTGTCCTCCTGCCAACAGAAGAAGGCAGAGCTTACCTGCCCGGATATTCTCCAGTCCGATCTTCCGATATTCCTCCTGTCTTTTCATAATCTTTTCGAGCGTTAATGCACCCAACGGCTGAATATCACCCGGATACTCCGGTTTCTTTTTATAAGACTCCAAAAAGGACCAGTCGATTCCGGAAATTTGGGAAAATAGCTGTTTCCGTTTACACTGAGATAATTCATCTACATGATCCAGCAGATGCTCCTGATGGTATTTACTTAGCAATGCACTTACTTGTTCTGTCATAACAGCTCCTCTTATACACTGGCATAATAATACTGGCTCTTATACTCTTTTCCGTAGTTCATCTCACAGTTCAATTCTTTCTCAATTAACGAAAATGCAGATTCTATGACCTGATCCATATCATAATAACGATACTCTGCCAGTCGTCCGCCAAAGATTACCTTCTCCTCCATCTTTGTCAACTGCAGATACCGCTGGTACAGCACCTGATTTTTCTCGTCGTTCACCGGATAATACGGCTCCATACCCTCCTGCCACTCCACCGGGTACTCTCTGGTGATAACGGTCTGCTCCTGAGAACCGAATTCAAAGTGCTTATGTTCAATGATCCGGGTATACGGTGTTTCGCGATCAGTAAAATTCACCACTGCCACTCCCTGATAATTCTCCTGATCCAGAACCTCCGTATCAAACCGGAGACTCCGGTACTCCAGTTTTCCAAACCGGTAATCATAAAAAGAATCAAGGGTACCTGTATAAAGAATCCGGTCTCCCAGTTCGTTATACCGTTCCCGGTCCAGATTATAATCTGCCTCTAATTCTATGTCGCAGCCTGCAAACATAGCCTCGATCAATACATTATATCCACCAATGGGAATTCCCTGATACAGGTCATCAAAATAATTGTTATCATAACAATACCGGACTGGAAGACGGTTGATGATAAATGCCGGAAGTTCTCTGCAGTCATGTCCCCACTGCTTTTCCGTGTATCCCTTGACCAGTTTCCGGTAAATATCCTCTCCTACCAGACTTATGGCCTGCTCCTCCAGATTCTGCGGCTGTCCGGTAATCCTTGCCCGCTGTTCACCGATCCGGGCCTTTGCCTCCTCCGGCGTCCGGACATCCTCCCACATCTCATGAAAAGTATTCATATTGAACGGAAGATTATAAATTTCTCCATGATAATTCGCAACCGGCGAATGGGTATAGCGATTAAAGCCCGCCAGAGAATTTACAAACTCCCAGACCTTCCGATTACTGGTATGAAAGGTGTGGGCGCCATACTTATGAACATTAATATCTGCGATCTGTTCACAGTAGATATTCCCGCCCAGATATGGACGCTTCTCTAGCACCAGACATTTCTTCCCGCTTTTCGATGCTGCATAGGCAAATGTCCCCCCGAATAAGCCGCCTCCGACGATCACATAGTCATACTGCTTCATTGTCTAATCCTCTTCCTCCGCCTGACGAAATACATACTCCTTTTTTCCCTCTTCCTCATGAAAGGCCTCTGTACTGTCTGTCTTTAATAATACAATGGCTGTCTGGAACAACAGCTGAATATCCTTAAACACACTGTAATTTTCTATATAATTCATGTCCATCATCAGCTTGTCCTTGGGTGAAGTATTATATTTCCCTGCCACCTGCGCAAGCCCTGTCAGACCTGCCTTTACCCGAAGACGGTACTTAAACTCCGGCAGTTCCTCCGTATACGTATTCACATTTTCAATCATCTCCGGCCTCGGCCCCACAAAGCTCATATCCCCCTTCAGGATATTCAACAGTTGTGGCAGTTCATCCATACGGGTCTTCCGCAGGAACCTGCCCGGTCTGGTAATCCGGTTGTCATCATCCGTGGAAGAGTAATTCTCCACATGCTCCCGCATTGTCCGAAACTTATAAACCTGAAATACATTGCCGTTAATAGTGGCCCGATCCTGCTTAAACAGAACCTTGCCCCCGTCATAGGTCTTAATGGCAATGGCACTGACGATCCAGATCGGAGCTGTTAGGAGTCCCATTAATAGAGAAAGCCCAATATCCATACAACGCTTGGCAATCCTCTGTTCCATGGTAAGTCCTTTCGTATTGTAGTTCAACAGAGAAATATCATCCAGCATATAATATTCTGAACTCATTTCAATGATATCCTCAATCTCCGGATTATAATATACATTCTTCCGGGTACGGTAGCAATAATTGGTTACCTCACTGCGCAGATGGATTGGAATATTGTACATAAACACCGTATCAATGTCCTTCAGCTTCCGGAGCAGCATCTTATCCCGGTAATCAAACACCTCAACGATCTCATACTGCTTTTTATACTTTAAAATCCCCCGTACGATCTCATTCAGATTTTCCTGAGAAGAGGTTACCACACAGCATTTCTCGGGCGGGTGCAGCTTAAAAAACAAAGCATTTCCCGCATAGACCGCTACAATGATCAATAGCAGCTGCAGAATAAAAGCCGCCGCCAGAAGTCCGATATTTTTTAATCGAAATGCATATATGCTTGGTGTGACCGTGTTCATGATCATCAACTGCAGATAAGAGATGATATCCGTAAACAGCACGGCCAGAGCCAGAGAATAGATGATCGGCTTGCTCTTCCGCCTGCCGACATCGTACTTTCCGTAAATCGACAAAAACAACAGCCCTACAATCACATAGGTACTTAAGCTGATTCCGAGTGTACGGGACAACTGGCGCAGTGCAATATTATCCGTCCCCATCAGGGCGATATAAATCGCCATGATACCCAGATATAATAATCCCTTTATGATCATCCATAATATGGTTTCAAATCTACGAAGCTTTTTTCTATTCATTCTGCACCGCCTTAAATGAAACTGTATCTACATTATAGTAATTTTACATTATTTTGTCAAAAATAGTTCAAATATATACGCTGCATCCTTTGCAGTAAAGCTCTTTGCATCCGATTCTGTCGTACTGGGAAGTCCCTCCAGCCAGACACAGGTATTATCCTCTCCCAGTATAAAATACTTCAGTTCTCCAGTATAATCCGCCCATATGGTATGCCCGTCAAATACCTCTCCGGTATCCTCCAGACGATCCTGGTAATTGGGAATCTTCTCGATATGAAGTGTCGCATATTCCTTCCATTCCGGTACCTGAATGGAAATCAGAATGGACAGATCATCATACACTGCCAGTCCGCTGGATGGAGAGCAGAATACAAAGCCTGAATAGGAGATACCCTCTCGAAATGCAAGCTTATATTCTTCCAGAACCGGATTCACGCCCATGGCCGCGATCACATCCGACAGGGTTTCTCCCTCCTCTGCCGGAACGATTGCAGTCCCCATCTGTGCCAGCTCCTGATAAAGCTTTTCCAGCGTAATGATCCGCTTCTCCACCAGCTCTGACCAGAAGTAGACCTGCCAGGTGGTATCATACAGAGTCAGGAACATACACTCATCTTCTTTTACTTTCTTTTCTTCTGTTTCCCGATAGATCGTTACAATATCATCTGTATACACGGAAGTCCACTGATCCAGGGAAAGACTTGCTGTCTCCTCCGGCTTTACCCGGACGATCGTAACCTTCCTGCCTTTGACGTTCAGCAGAAACTGCGTATCACTTTCTCCGATCACCGATTGATTATACAGCCAAAGGGTCTCTGTCTCCGTAAATGTAAATGCTCCGTCACCGGCAGTAAAGGAAAAATGCTGCCTAGTTCCCGGATTCTCTACTGGAGCGCCAACAGCCGGAAGTGTATCCAGCTGCTTTCGAAAACCTGCGGTTCCCACGGGTGGCATCACCTCGGTCGTTTCATCTGGAGCCGACGGAAGATCCGGCAGCTTCTGTTCGTTACAACCGGCCAGTGCCACCATGAAAAACAGGCACCCCAGAACCGTGATCCATTTCTTACCATACTTTAATTTCATACTACTCCCCTCTGTTTTCTACAGGCAGTCCGCCTGCGATCCGACTTACTAAGGATGGGGATACTCCCCATTAGAGCATCCCCATTTACCATTTAATTATTCCTGTCCATCCGGCGCTGTCATAACTGCGATCGCCAGTTCTTCTAACTGCTTTTCATCTACCCGGTTCGGTGCCTCTGACATCAGGCAGGATGCATCCTTTACCTTTGGAAAGGCGATGACATCCCGGATCGAGTTCTCCTTTGCCATCAGCATGATCAGGCGGTCCAGGCCATACGCCAGTCCTGCATGCGGTGGAACGCCATACTTGAAGGCATTCAGCAGGAAGCCAAACTGTTCATAGGCGGCATCCTTCGTAAAGCCAAGGGCCGCAAACATCCGCTCCTGTACGTCATCCTGATGGATCCGGACCGATCCTCCGCCAAGCTCCGTTCCATTTAATACAATATCGTATGCCTTCGCCCGTACACGGCCCGGCTCTGTTTCCAGATATGGCAGATCCTCCTCCATCGGCATGGTGAACGGATGATGCATGGCCAGATACCGTCCCTGCTCCTCACTCCATTCCAGTAATGGAAATTCCGTGATCCATACAAACCGGTATTCATCCTTGTCAAACAGCTCCAGCTGGGATGCCAGCTCTAAACGCAGAGCACCTAAGACGTCGTATACCAGCTTATTCTTATCTGCCGCAAAGAGTAACAAATCTCCCGGTTCTCCCTCCATGGCTGTCGCCAATGCGTCCATTTCCTCCGGCTTCATAAACTTTGCAAACGAAGATTTATAGGTACCATCCTCATTGATCGCGATATAGGCAAGTCCTTTGGCACCATACCCCTTTGCAAATTCAACCAGGGCGTCAATCTTCTTTCTTGGCATTCCGCCCTGTCCCTTTACATTAATACCCCGGACGCTGCCACCTGCTTCAATAGCTCCTTTAAATACAACAAACGCACTGTCTTTTACCACATCCGTTACATTATGCAATTCCATTCCAAAACGCAGATCCGGCTTGTCTGAACCAAATCGGTCCATCGCCTCCTGCCAGGTCATACGCTGGATCGGCAGAGAAATCTCTACGCCTGTTGCTTCCCGGAATATCTTTGCCAGCAGCCGTTCATTGACATCAATCACATCATCCACATCTACAAAGGAGAGTTCCATGTCAATCTGGGTAAATTCCGGCTGACGGTCTGCCCGCAGGTCCTCATCCCGAAAACACCGGGCAATCTGGAAATAACGGTCATAACCGGAACACATCAGCAGCTGCTTAAAAATCTGCGGCGACTGCGGCAGGGCATAAAAGCTGCCCGGATGTACCCGGCTTGGCACCAGATAATCTCTTGCTCCTTCCGGGGTAGATTTTGTCAGCATAGGAGTTTCAATTTCCAGAAAGCCCTCCTCTGCCAGGAATGTGCGAACCAGCATACAGACTTTGCTGCGAAGCATGATATTTGCCTGCAGATCCGGTCTCCGCAAGTCCAGATAGCGGTACTTTAAACGAAGCTCTTCCTTAGTTCTGCTGTTTGCCTCGATTGGAAACGGGGGCGTTTCCGCCTCAGAAAGTACACGCAGCGTCTCCGCTGCTATCTCAATTTCCCCAGTCAGCAGATTCGGGTTCACACCACCCTCCCGCTCTACTACAGTACCGGTGACCGCAATCACGAACTCACTGCGGAGCTTATAGGCCTGATTAAAGGTCTCCTCTGATATTTTCTCGCTATTAAATGTAATCTGTAACAATCCGCTGCGATCCCGCAGGTCCGCAAAGATCAGTCCGCCTTTGTTCCGGGTCTTCTGCACCCAGCCCATAACGGTGACCTGTTCTCCCAGATTCCCCTTGCTTACTTCTGCACATCTATGGCTCCGCTTCAAGCCCTGCATTGATTCTGCCATTCCTCATCCTCCTTATTCTCTGCCATGATATCAGCGAATGATATATCGCCCTGTACTCTGCTTTCCGCACATCGACCGGATCATCCCAGACGGTCTGCAAAAAATTCCCGGAATTCCTCGTACCCCTCCGCCTGCATCTGTTCCTTCTGGAACTTCTTATTTTTCTTCATCATGACGATGTTTACCTGTCTGCCTGCTTCCCGTTCCTTTTGGGCTTCTTCCAGAATAGCAGGCAGGCGATCTGCCGGCATATTCTTCTCAATTAAAAATGCAGTCTTCGTTCCTGCAGATGGCACCTTAAAGTCCCGCTCCAGTAAAAGCATGATGATCCGTTCAAATCCGATGGAGAATCCGCAGGCGCTGATATTCTGTCCTGTGAATTTTCCGATCATTTCATCGTAACGTCCTCCGCCTCCAACAGAACCACCATACTCATCCATGGCAATCTCAAAGATCGGGCCGGTGTAATAGGACATTCCCCGGACCAGGGTCGGATCAAAGCAAAGCCTGAAATCCGCATCCTTCACCTGTTCTACACTGGCAATGATCATTACCAGCTCATCTGCTATGGCCGGCTCCAGAAAGCCCTCCAGCTGTTCCTTCAGCATACGGATTCCATCCGTATCGCTGGTCACGGTCCGAAACAGATTCAGATACCGTTCTACACCGGTCTTATCATACCCGGCTTCGAGCAGTTCTCCTTCGACACCCTCCAGGCCGATCTTATCCATCTTATCCAGAATGATAAAGACCGTCTCATAGTCCTCCGGTGCAAATCCACTGTAGGCGGCCATCGCCTTTAAAATCCGACGGTCGTTGATCCGTATGGTAAAATTGTGAAAATCCAGTCTGCCAAGCAGGGTCGTTGTGGCCTGGATCAGTTCGATCTCAGCCAGACAGGAGGCTTCTCCCAGAATATCAATGTCACACTGCATAAACTGACGGTACCGTCCTCTCTGCGGCCGGTCCGCCCGCCATACATTGCCCATCTGCAATGCTTTAAACGGACTTGGCAGATCATTGGCATGATTGGCATAATACCGGGACAGGGGAAGTGTCAGATCATAGCGGAGACCGCCATCAACCAGATCTGCCGCTGAAGCCGCCTCTGCAAGATTCAGCTTCTCTCCCCGCTTCAGAATACGAAAGATCAGCTTCTCATTCTCACCGCCCTGATTACTGCTTAAGTTCTCAATATGCTCCACGCAGGGGGTTTCCATCGAGGAAAACCCGAACGTTCGGTAGGTTTCCTTGATCAGTCCTATGACATAATCCCGTATTTCCATTTCGCGGGGCATTATATCCTTCATTCCGGTAACCGGCTTCTTCTTCATTGCCATTTCTCTATCCTCCAACCTTTCTCACACAGTCATATCTACTGCCTTTTTCAGCAATATGCCCTTTTCAAGCTCTTCAATCTCTTCTAAGGTACTTTCATTATGGATCACACTCTGGAATGCCAGAAATATCCGCATGTCAAAATTCTTTACTTCATCGATCAGCAGCCGGGTTGCCGTATCCGTATCGAATGCTTTTCGATACGGTCGATTTGAGATCAGCGCGGAAAACACATCACAGACACGCAGGATCCTTGCTCCCAGCGGGATTTCTTCTCCCCGCAGATTAAACGGATAACCGGAACCGTCAAAATTCTCATGATGGTACAATACCATATTACATACATTATCTGAGAAGCCTTCTTTTCGAAGTATCTGCTCTCCCAACTGAGCATGCCGACGGATATACCGGGTTTCCTCAATCCGCATGGTATCTTCCTTCCGTCCGTAAATATAACGGCTGATCTTCAGCTTCCCGATGTCATGCACCATTCCTGCCAGGGCCACCTCCTGAACAGTTTCTTCCGGAAGTTCCAGTTCCCTTGCCAGCTTGCCAGCCAGATCGCTGACACACATCGCATGGGTCAATCCCGTTGCAAAGTCCTCGCTTAAGTATTCATTTATGATCTCTCCGGTAAAAATATCTCTTGCTGCTTTCATCTTTCCCCAGTAATCTCTAGTTTGCCTATATCATCTGTCTGTTGCATCCGTCTGCTTCTGCCGGAATGCGGTCTTTTTGCGAAGGATCATCTCCCCGATCCTCCGGATATACTCCTCCACATTCTTCACATTCTCTACCCGCTCGATCCTTCCCTCCTCCGGAAAGGTAAGCTTGGTGGATGTACCGGCGCCTACTGCTATAATATCCATTTTCTCTTCCATAATCAAGACATTATAAAGACATTCCATTCCCGGTCTGGCATATCCTACATTTTCCAGATTCCCCGGTATATTTTTCTGGCGGTACAGATAATAAGGTACCATGCCAAGCTCTGCGACATACCGGTCTGCCAGGGTGAGCATTTCATTGGTACTGCCCTTAATGCTGTCCTGATACTCCTGCATACGGAGGTTCAGCTCTGCGGCCCGCTTGATCGCCAGGGAATGCACCGTCAGACTGTCCGGCTTCAGCTCCCGCAATGCATCCAATGTGTACTGTATATGCCGGATATCCTCCCCCGGAAGCCCGGCAATGATATCCATATTGATATTATCAAAGCCAGACTCCCGGGCCATATGAAAAGCATCCACGGTCATCTGCGCCGTATGCGCCCGTCCGATCAGGCGCAGTGTCTCATCATTCATGGTCTGCGGATTGATACTGATGCGGCTGACCTGTCGTTCCTTCATTGCTGCGAACTTCTCGGGGCTTAAGCTGTCCGGCCTTCCCGCCTCTACCGTAAATTCCCGCAGATACCGGGTATCAAACAATGAATCAATCCTGTCAATGACCCGCCCAAGCTGTTCTGCACTTAAGGATGTTGGAGTACCGCCTCCTATGTATACAGCCACCAGCCGCTTTGTCCGGTATGCTTCTGCTGCATAATCCAGCTCCTGAAACAGGGCGGACAGATAATCCTCGATCCGGTCCTGATAGCTGCTGACCGGATAAGCGGTAAAGGAACAGTACAGACATCGGGACAGACAAAAGGGAATACCCACATACAGGCAGTATTCCTCCGTAAAATGAAATGGCTCCAATAATTCCTGCTCCCGTTTCGCCACCCGGTAACAAATCTCGCCCTTCTGCCTGGTCGTCAGATACAAAGTCTCATACTCCCGGACAATGGCCTCCTCCTGCCAGCCCGCCTCCAGCCTGGCTGTTGCAAACTTGGTCGGACGCACGCCTGTCATGCTTCCCCATGGCAGAGTCCTGCCGCAATACCGGCTTAGCAAATGATAGGAAGCCGCCTTTAACGCATTTCTCCCGGCCTTCTTATCTCTGTAATTGCAGGCAACCGTCTCCTCCTCTATCTGCCTTTCGTTCTCCCACAGACTTAACCGCACCTGCTCCTCCAGGAATTCTGCTCGAAAGGTCAGGCGGGTTCCCGGTTCCATGATCACGATTTTTTCCCTCGGAAAGAATGCCTGGATCATGGTTCTGAAATCATGGTCATATTCTTCTATATCCTGCTTTAAGTATATCATTGCCTGTCATCCTGCCAGAAACGGGTTGCTTACCTTCTCCCGTTCGATCGTTGTGCGTTCATTGTGTCCCGGGTATACAGTAACTGCATCCGGAAGAACCAGAAGTCGTTCACGGATCATGCGGATCAAAAGGTCACCATCTCCGGTCGGAAAATCAGAACGTCCGATGCTTCTGGCAAACAGGGTATCGCCGGAAAACAGCATCTGATTCTCTTCCAGATAATAGCACATACCCCCCTGGGTATGGCCCGGCACCAGAATGCATTGAATACGTGTTCCAAGCAATTCTATGGTCTGTCCATCCTCTAACAGAACATCCGGCTTTAGCGTTACCACCTGATCCGTCAGCATAGCGGAAAGATTCTTCCTGGGATCGTTCAGAACCTCTGCCTCTGACGCTGATGCATATACCGGCACCTTATGTCCGATCAGATTCAGCAGTTCTGGCAATGCCTCCATATGGTCGATATGTCCATGGGTCAGCAGCACCGCCACGCAATTCAACTGCTGGCTCACCAGCATATTGCTTATAAACCTCGCATTGGCGGCCGGATCAATGATCACAGCCTCCCGGGTGGCAGAATTATATACCGTATAGCAATTCGTCATAAAGCTTCCTAATTGATTCGTGATTACAATAATATCCTGCATAATCTTCCTCTTATTCTACTATAAATTCTCTGGCCCCGTACAATGCAACATCAGGACTCCTCCCAGCTTCGCCGGGCCCCTCCTCATGTTATATATTATCCCATGGTCCGTTCAATATCAATAATATCATCAATGCTGCGTATCTTGGCAATGATCTTATTCAACTGATCCACACCATGAATCTCAAATGCAACATTAATGGTCGCCTTTCCCTGCCGGTTCGTCCGCAGGGTCATACTGGTAACATTGATCAGCATTTCGGAAAAGACCTTGGAAATGTCAAACACAATATTTCGACGGTCAATGGCATATATCTTGATATCTGTTACATACAGTGCATCCCGGTTGTCCTCCTGCTTCTGCCATTCTGCTTCGATCAGACGTTCCTTCTCCTCCTCCGTCATGCCAAGTACATTGACACAGTCGCTTCGGTGAATGGATACGCCCCGCCCTCTTGTTACATAGCCGACAATCTTGTCTCCCGGCACCGGACTGCAGCATTTTGAAAAATGAACCGCCACATCGTCAATGCCCTTTACGATGATCCCGCCCCGGAAGCGCTTTGGATGATGTACGACCTCCTGGGATTCCTGTTCCATCTGGGAAAGTAATTCTTCATCACTGAGCTGACGGCAGTGATCGCGTTCATATTCCTCTACCAGACGGTTCATGACCTGGCCCTCCTTCAGGCCGCCATGACCGATCGCTGCACAGACGGATTCCCAGTCCCGGAAATTATACTTTTCCGTCACCTTTGCAATGTAATTCGGCTTCGTATAATCGCTTAACTGCAGACCCTTGGTCTTACAATATGCATTCAGAAGCTCCTTGCCTCTGGTTATGTTATCTTCCTTATATTCCTGCCGGAACCATTGATTGATCTTGGTCTTCGCCTGGGTACTTTTTACGATATTCAGCCAGTCCCGGCTGGGGCCTTTGGCATTTGGCGCGGTAATGATTTCTACCCGGTCACCGTTCTGCAGCTTATAATCGATAGTAACCTGTCTGCCGTTGACCCGGGCTCCGATCAGGCGATTGCCTACTGCCGTGTGGATACTGTAGGCAAAATCAATCGGTGTGGAACCGGATGGCAGGGACTTCACATCTCCTGCCGGTGTAAAGCAGTATACCTGCTCTGCAAATAAGTCAAGATCCGTCTTGAGAACGCTCATAAACTCCCGGTTATCATCCGTATCCTGCTGCCATTCCAGTATCTGACGCAGCCATGCAAGCTTGGCCTCCTCCCGTTCCTCTCCGGTACCGCCCTGCATGTTTTCCTTATATTTCCAGTGGGCGGCAATACCGTATTCTGCAGTACGGTGCATGGCAAAGGTCCGGATCTGTATCTCAAAGGGCTGTCCCGACGGGCCGATCAACGTGGTGTGCAGGGACTGATACATATTTGACTTCGGCATGGCAATGTAATCCTTAAACCGTCCCGGTATCGGTGTATACATCTCATGGATCACGCCCAGCGCAGCATAGCAGTCCCGGACGGTTTCCACCTTGATCCGTACTGCAAATATATCATAGATCTGATCCAGCGTCTTATGCTGGTTGATCATCTTCTTATATATACTAAAATAGTGCTTTACCCGGCCATCAATCTCGGCCATGATATTTGCATGTTCAATATGATGCCTCACATCCTCTACGATTCCATTGATAAAGGCTTCCCGTTCTGTGATCCGGTCATTGATCTGGCGGGTCAGATCCTCATATACATCCGGCATCAGATACTTCAGGGACAGATCATCCAGTTCCACCTTAATCTTGGATATACCCAGCCGGTGGGCAATGGGTGCATAGATATCCATGGTTTCCCGGCTCTTTTCGATCTGCTTCTGCGGTGACTGGTACTGCATGGTTCGAAGATTGTGCAGCCGGTCCGCCAGCTTGATGATGATGACCCGGATGTCCTTTGCCATGGCAAGAAACATCTTTCTCAGATTTTCTGCCTGCAACTCTATCTTGTCCTGGGAAAAATTCAGTTTTGTCAGCTTGGTTACACCATCAACTAACAGGGCAATCTCCGGTGAAAATTCTTCTGCAAGCTGTTCCGTGGTCATTACAGTATCCTCTACAACATCATGAAGGATACCGGCAACAATGGTTTCCTTATCCATTTCCAGTTCTGCCAGAATAATCCCCACACAGAGAGGATGAATGATATACGGTTCTCCGGATTTCCGTTTCTGTTCCTTGTGCGCCTCGTCAGCAATCTGGTAAGCCTTCTCGATCATGGTCGTATCCGTTGAAGGATGATATTGCCGGATATGTCGGATCAATGCCTGAAATAACTCCTCCGGAGGCGTAAAATCAGAAGGCGTACTTAAGCTTATATCCGCCCTTTTTCCTGCTGCTCCGTTTTCTGTCAACGGATGCGCCGGGTTTGACAACTCCAGTTGTTTTTTCATTGCTTCATTTAATTCTGTCTTGTGTTCCATCCGACTGCCACCACACTTTCCCCAGGATTCCTGTCTCTCTCATTTATCTGTATAAAATATAAGTATAAGGTCATTCTCCCGAAAAGTCAAACATCTCACAGGATTCTGACCGATGAGGTAGATAACTCTTTATTACGATCTGAAGAGCCCGCATACCATTGAATTCATTGATCGAAGGATAATATACAACATCCAGCACCACATTATTCAGCCAGCCCTTCATCATCTGATCCCATTCCGCCTCGCCGAACCAGCGTTTGATATTGGCCATGAACTCTTGCACTTCATAGTAGATTCCCTCCATTCTGGCACCGTCTGCACTTTCCAGCTCCAGTTTCAGGAGATTGGCGTTCCGTCCCATAATTCGTGCGGAATGTACCTTCAGTCCTTTCTGGGCAAACAGCGGCTTTTCGTTCCCTTTACCAAAAGGTTCCAATAGATCAAGCTGCTCGATCAGTTCAAAATGAATATAATCAATGGGCATTGGAACATCAATATAAAGCTTTGGCGTCAACTCTTCCTCTGTCAGATCACACAGCAGATTTAATTTATGACGGAAGTATTCCAGATCCTTAGCCTGGATCGAGAAACCGGCCGCCATGGAATGCCCCCCGTATTTTACCATCAGATCCTTGCATTCCGTCAGGGCCTCATACATATGATATCCGTCAATGGAACGCCCGGAACCTTTTAAGACTTCCTCTTCTGAATCCGTAAGGATCAGGGTCGGACGATAATAACGATCCCGCACCCGTCCGGCAATGATCCCTGCCAGACTCTCATGCGTATCGGGCAGATAGATCACCAGTATCCGATCCTCCATCAATGTAGTTGCCTCAACCTGAGCAATAGCCGCTTCCACGCCCCTCCGGGTCAGTTCCTTCCGTTCATCGTTCAGTTCCTTCAGACGCGCAGCACGCTTTAACGCCAGATTATAATTTCCTTCCAGCAACAGATCTAATGAAAGTCTGGCTGTTTCCAGCCGCCCGGTCGCATTGATACAGGGGCCTAATACAAAGCCGATATGATATGCCTGCAGCTTCCGGTTTCCCAGTTCATTTACCTTGATCAGCGCCCGCAGTCCATAATTGCCGGTCCGGTTCAGCTCCTCCAGGCCCCGCCGGACCAGGATCCGGTTCTCATCTGTTAATTCCATGACATCACAGACCGTTGCCATGGCAACAAATTCCAGGAACTGTTCTGTTTCGATCACATCAATGTCGCATGCCTGATATAATGCCTGTACGAACTTATAGGTAACTCCGGCACCGCAAAGATGCTTGAAGGGGTACTGACAGTCTGTCTGCTTCGGGTCAATAACAGCATCCGCCACTGACTGGATATATTCCTTTGCGCCTTCCTCGTCATATTCGAATGGAATATCGTGGTGGTCAGTCACTACGACCGTCATGCCGAGATTCTTGGCATATGCAATGGGAAGCAGGGCGGAAATTCCATTATCACAGGTTAGTATTACCTTGATCCCTGCATGATAAGCCTCCCGTACCATATTTTCATTCATGCCATAGCCATCAACCATCCGATCCGGTATCCGGTAATCTACCTTTGCATTGCAACGGCGCAGAGCCTGATACAGAATGTAGTTCGACATGATCCCGTCCACATCATAATCCGATATGATCCGGATCGGCTGACGGTTTGTGATGGCTTCCCGGATCAGAGCCACACCCTTTTCCATATCCTTCATCAGGCAGGGATCATACAGCTCTGCTTTTGTATCCAGGTAACGTGCAAACTCCGGTTCCGTTATGATATCCCGATTCCGGATCACCCTTGCAATTACCGGATCGATATGAAATCGTTCTGCAAGTCCATAGAAATCAGCTTTTTTATTTAATAATATCCATTTCTCATTCATAGCCATAACCTCACAAGGCCGCCCAGATGATGATTATTATCTGAACAGCCTTGCTCATCTGTTTATTTACTTTCTACCGCTTTCTCTTTCTTTCTGAACTTTTCCTTCATGAAATACCAGAGCGGAGCAGTAATGCATATGGAGGAATACGTGCCTCCCAGTACGCCTACCATCAGCGCCAGTGCAAATTCCTTAATCGATGGTACTCCCACGATATACAGCACCAATACCATAACGAAGGTCGTCAGGTTGGTATAGATGCTTCGCGTAAAGGTCTGGGCAATACTGGTATTAACAATGGTCTTCAGACCGGCCTTTCTCTCATTCATGATCTTCAGATTCTCACGGATCCGGTCAAATATGATGATCGTGGCATTGATAGAATAACCTACGATCGTCAGCATACAGGCAATGAAGGTATTGCCGACGGAAAGATGCGCAATGGCATACAGGGTAAATACCATCAGTACATCATGTAGCAGCGCCAGAACCGCACTGGTACCAAAACGAATATCCTTGAACCGCAACGCAATGTATACCAGCATTAACAGAGTCGCCACCAATACGGAGATGATCGCGTCCCGCTGCATTTCACTGCTGACGGTGGAACTGATGTTCTCAATGGAGAAATTATTAACGGTGAAATTATTCCTTAAAGCGGTTTCTGCTGCTTCCCGCTGATCCAAATTCATCTGTGTGGT
The DNA here is from genome assembly GCA_910587045.1 of uncultured Lachnospiraceae bacterium. Classification (GTDB taxonomy): domain Bacteria; phylum Bacillota; class Clostridia; order Lachnospirales; family Lachnospiraceae; genus CAG-632. Next base: position 29,685 of record CAJULG010000003.1, read on the forward strand.
CTTGATGATCATGGAGGTCGAATTCTGAACATTCTGAAGCTGAATCTCGGAACCCGGAATACCGGTTGCTTCCGTCAGAACCGGAAGAATCTGTGCTTCCGCCTCCTCTAGTCCGTAGGTCTTATCAAATTCAACTGTCATGGAGGTGCCGCCCATGAACTCCATACTGAAATTCAGTACATGACCGACATTTTCATTATTCTTATTGATCGGCAGGAATACAAAGCCTGCAATGATCACAACTGCGGATATAGCAAAGCATACCTTGCTGTTCTTCACATAATCCCGAACCTTACGCTCCTTTATCTTACCAAAGAGCTTCGGATTCTCTGCACCTAATTCTACAAAAGCATTTAACAGCAGCTTCGTCACCACCAGTGCGGTAAACATGGACAGAAGAATACCCAGGGCAAGCGTCTGCGCAAAACCCTTTACGGAACCGGATGCCATAAACCACAGAACTGCTGCTGCGATCAGAGTGGTGATATTGCCATCCAGCACGGCAGACATTGCTTTCCTAAATCCTCCCTGCACTGCCAGCTTTACTGATTTTCCTTCGGTAATCTCTTCCTTGATACGGGTAAAGATAATGACGTTCGCATCCACCGCCATACCGATTGAAAGAATAATACCTGCAATACCCGGAAGGGTTAAGGTAACATCAAACAAATTCAGGCAGAGCAGCATCAATGCCGTATAGGAGATCAGAGAAAATACGGATATAAAGCCCGGGAAACGGTAAACCAGGATCATAATGACTGCCACCAGCGCCAGACCGATCAGTCCTGCCAGAAGAGAGGTCTGAATTGCGTCTTCACCTAACTGTGCGCCTACAATATTAGACTGGATCTCCGTCAGTTCCAACGGAAGAGCACCAATCCGGATCGTAGTTGCCAGACTGTCTGCTGATTCATAGCTTTCCATATGATTGATCACGCAGGCACCATCTGAAATCGCCTGCTGTACTGTCGGATAACTGATCACCTCGCCATTGTAGATGATGTAGATGGGTTTTCCGATATTCGCTGCGGTTGCATCCGCAAACCGCTTGGCGCCTTCACTTCCCATCTCCAGTTGAACCAGATAATCATTCACACCACTGGAGCTGTCAATCGCTGCCTGAGCGCTTACGATGTCAGCACCGGTCAGTACCGTCTCGTACTCCTCCTTCTGCGTGAACTTGCTGTAATTCTCCGGATCTATGAATTCCAGAGCACCCGGCTTTCCCAGCTCCTCTAATATCTCATTTGCATTGGTGACACCCGGGATCTCGATCGCGATCCGGTTATCTCCCTGCTGATAAACATTACCTTCGGTACTGTATCCGTCTACACGCTTCTGCAGACGGTAAATGGTATCTGCCAGATCTGCCGCAGATACATCCTGCTCTTCAATCTGATAGGTAATACTGACACCGCCGGCCAGATCCAGACCCAGTGTGATATCCTCTGCCTTTCCGGATCCCAGCAGACCATATACATCAATATAAACACAGCCCGCAGTTATCAACAGAAACAGTATGATGATCAGGACACTTTTCATTTTTTGATTCTTCATGCTTCCTTCTTCTCCTTTTCTTCCTGGTCTGCCAAGGCAGCCTTTATCATAATTGCACATTCAATCCGCTTTTTCTGTAATTCACAGCCAATATCATATGCATCCAGAATACTGCCATGAAAATGATAGGAATTGGCGGCGCATCCGCCGCTGCAATAAAAACGTGCAAAACAATTTCGACATTTTTCCTTTGCGTATACATTGCAAAGCTTAAATTCATCCCGGACTGCTTCTGCCTGGATCCCGTCATACACATTTCCCAACCGGAATTCCTCCTGCCCCACAAACTGATGGCAGGGATACAGATCCCCCCACGGGGTAACCGCCAGATATTCCGTGCCGGAGCCACAGCCGGACAGACGCTTTGCCACGCATGGCCCCTGTGTTAAATCTATCATAAAGTGAAAGAACTGAAAACCTCTTCCTTCCTTCTCACGTTTTATCATTTCCTTTGCCAGCCTGTCGTATTCCTCCATCAGCTTCGGCAGGTCCGCCTCCTGAATGGCATAAGGCTCTTCCGGTGATGCCACTACCGGCTCTACGGAAATCTGCTGAAATCCCAGATCCGCCAGATGCAGCACATCCTCTGAAAAATCCAGATTATGATGGGTAAAGGTTCCCCGGACATAATAATTCGTCTGGTTCCTCAACTGGGCAAACCGCTGAAATTTCGGCACGATGATGTCATAGGTACTCTTCCCGTTTCTGGCGGGACGCATATAATCATTTACCGATTTCCTGCCATCTATGCTTAAGACCACGTTTGCCATTTCCTGATTGGCAAATTCCATGATCTCATCATTCAAAAGAATCCCGTTGGTCGTCAGCGTAAACCGGAAATTCTTATTATATGGCTCTTCCAGACTTCTCCCGTATCGAACCAGTTCCTTTACCACATCAAAATTCATGGTTGGCTCACCGCCGAAGAAATCGACTTCCAGATTCCTGCGGTTTCCGGAATTGGCGATCAGAAAATCCAGCGCCTGTTTTCCTACCTCAAGACTCATAAGAGATCGGTCGCCATGATATTCGCCCTCTTCTGCAAAGCAATAGCGGCAGCCTAAGTTACAGTCATGGGCAATGTGCAGGCACAATGCCTTTACCACAGTCTTCCGCTTCTTGAAATCCATGACAAACTGTCTGTACTCATCTTCTGCAAACAGGGCTCCCTGTTCCTTTAATGCTTCTATTTCTGAAAGCGCCTCCCGTAATTCCTCTTCCGGATACTCCGGCAGGGCCTCCTTCAATCCCTCATAGCTTGTCTCTGTCTGAGCTTCATTATTCTTTTCATATACTGCAATGGCATCATAGGTAATATCATCCACGACATGAACAGCGCCGCTGCACACATCCATGACGATATTATAGCCATTACTCTTATACTGGTGAATCACATTCTTGCTCCTATGTTCTAAACATTATATGCACAAATACATAGAAGAGAGGACCGCTATATGGCAGTCCTCTCCCTTATCTGATACAATTATCTCTTATTCTCACAGGTCTGATTACCAACGGTACAAGAGGTCTTGCAGGCAGACTGACAAGAGGTCTGACATTCGCCGCAGCCACCCTTCTCCATGGTACTCTTTAAGGTCTTATTCGTTAATGTCTTTATATGCTTCATTTAAATATCCTCCTTTGCTTTCACAACTTTCGCAATTATACCATACTTTCCTGCTCTATGCAAGAAGTTTAGCTTATCATTCCTCCCAGCATTCCGCCCCCGAGACAGAGCAGACAGGCGGCTGCATTTGCAGTTGATATCATATCCAGACTTGCGCTCATGATCATGGATACCCCGAAGATGATCAATATGTACAATCCTCCCAGGAGCAGCCCCCAGAAGAATTTCCGTTCCTTCACCCGCTTTCCTGTAATAAAACCACCGATAAAGGATGCAATGACATAGACTGCCATGATCACAATATTTACAACTGTTTCATTTAAACTCCACTTATAAATAGCAAATGCCAGTATTGCAAGTGCAATTCCCGTAAATACATAGGCTGCTATCAGCGATTTGATTACTTCAAGTACCTTCATTGATTTTGACATAGTTTAACCTGCCTTTCCTCATATATGATTGCGTTCTGCAATTCTGCCATATTAAAGGATATGCAGGAGGTTGTTCTAATTAGAACCAGATTCGTTACTGTATCACTATGTTATCTGCAAATTCATCCCAATGCTCCATGATCTGCCGGGCGGATTCATAAATACGGTCTGCCTGCTGCCGCAGTTCCTGTGTGGGCTGGATAAGATCAATGACCATGACCGCAGTCATACCTGCATGAATGCAGGCAAACATTCCGTTAATGGAATCCTCTACCCCCATTGCCTCCGCAGGTGATACTCCTACCAGCTCACAGGCGGCCAGATAGATATCTGGTGCAGGCTTACTGTTCTTTACCCGGTTGCCAAACATACAACCGTCAAAGTACGGGAAGATCCCTGCCTGTTCCAGGCTTCGTACCGCCCGGCTCTCCTCTGTGGAGGTGGCAAGGCCGATCTTCACCTTATGCTCCTGCAGGAATCTCAGAAGCTCCGGTATTCCCGGTTTTACATTTATCCCATGCTCTTTTACATGCCGGTCCAGGGCTTCCAGTACCCTGCCACGCATTTCCGCAAAAGGAAAATCCGCTCCGAATGCTTCTGCAAATACTTCTTTTGTATGAGCAGGGGAGCCTCCGGCAATCCGTTCGCAGATTCTTACCATATCCTCCCGGGGGATTCCATACTGCTTTGCTGTCTCTAACCAGTACCTGCGGTATAACCGCTCGGAATCCAGCAGGACACCGTCCATGTCAAAAATTACCGCCTTTATCATAACTTGTGCGCTTCCTTTCCTGTGTTATTCTTCTAAACTATATAACTTC
>CAJULG010000003.1:34220-190136 GCA_910587045.1 uncultured Lachnospiraceae bacterium
TGTCCGACATCAGGGCTCCTCCCAGCTTACGCTGGGCCCCTCCTCATGTCATAGTTGACAGCCTCTTTAGGTTTCTGCTGTCCGACATCAGGGCTCCTCCCAGCTTACGCTGGGCCCCTCCTCATGTCATAGTATACCACCATTTTACAGGTTTACCCAGCCGGAAGATTCTGATTCTTAATTTTATGTGATTTGAGGGGTTTCTTCATTGTGATTCCGGTTATCCTATGTTACAGTAGCATATATTAGGAAACCGGCTGACATACAGACCAAACCCTGGAGGTGGCATATGACAAACGAACAACTGACCATACAGCAATTACTTCAACAACTGACACTGGAAGAAAAGATTCTTCTCTTAACCGGAGGCAGTTCCTTTAGCAGCTTTCCTGTGGAGCGGCTGGGCATTCCGCGGATTCAGTATCTGGACGGAGGTACCGGCATGAACTGGGAACAGCTTATGAGTGATTGGATGGATGTGGATACCGGAACCATCCGCCAGGTTCTGTCTGATTTCAATCAGCCGGAACTGCTGACACCGGAGCTGGAACAGACCCGGCAGGAATTTATCCGTTTACTGGAGGAGCATCAATGCATCAGCGAACAGCCGGGCTGCTATCCACCGGGAATTCTCCTCGGAGCGACCTGGAATCCTTCTGTTGTCTATGAATGCGGACAGGCTCTGGGAATGGAAGCACGGAATTATCATGTAGATATCCTTCTGGGAACGCCGAATGTGAATCTGCACCGGGATCCTTTAAATGGCAGATTATTCGAGGGCTATTCCGAGGATCCCCATCTGATCTGCGCTCTGGCGCCTAACCTGGTACAGGGGGTACAGGAAGCCGGTGTACTGGCAAATGTGAAGCATTTTGCAGCGAATAACCTGGAGGCTTACCGGCAGGGAATTGACGAACATATCCCGGAACGGGTGCTGCGTGAGCTGTATCTGCCGGGCTTCCGCGCCTGCGTGGAGGAAGGGCAGGTGGAAACACTTATGACTGCTTATAACAAAATTAACGGCAGGGCCTGTACAGAGAATGCCTGGCTGATTCAGGAGGTTCTGAGAAAGGAATGGGGCTTCGATGACAGACTGGTCATTTCAGACTGGGGCGCTGTCTATGACCAGCCGGCGGCAATCCGCGCCGGAAATGATATTGATATGCCGGGTCCCCGGAGCGAAGCACCGGTATATGAAGCACTTGAAAATGGAAGTCTGACAGAGGACGATATTGACCTTGCTGTCACCCATATGCTAAAGGCAATTCTTCATACTCCGGCAGGGAAGGCTTCCGGACTTTCCGCAGAATTCCCGGAATCCGATGATTCCCGCTCCTTCTCGGAGGCTGCTGACAGGGATTTCTGTACGCAGGCCGCCTATCACGCAATTACAGAGGGAGCCGTCCTGCTGGAAAACCGGGATTCTGCACTTCCTATACCGGGCAGAAGCCGTATCGCTATTATTGGAGCAGGAACCCGGCAGTTTCATGACTGCGGGGATGGAAGCGCCCGTGTGTATACGGATAAGACCACCAGCTTATTCACGGAACTGGAACAGGATGAGGATTATTGCTGTCAATATATGGAAACCATTACTGAAAACTGTCTTTCTGACTTTGATTATGCGATTCTTACTGCTTATGTTCCGGGACAGGAGGGACGGGACCGGGACAGCCTGGAACTGCCTGCAGAGCAGCAGATGCTGATCCGCTCTGCGATCCGGGAAGGACTACAGTCAAACACCCGTATCATTCTATTGTTAAATGTCTGCGGGCCTGTAGATCTGCGCTTTTGTCAGAATGAGCTGAATGCTATCCTCTGCATCTTCTATCCCGGGATGGAAGGCGGACGAGGTGTGAAGGATATCCTGACCGGCAAAGTAAATCCCTCCGGTAAACTGCCTCTTACCTTTCCGAAACGACTGGAGGACTGCCCGACTGCTCTGAACCGTCCTTCGCCGGACTGGACTCTGAATTATGGTGAGGGCCTGTATGTGGGATACCGGTATTATGATAAAAAGGATATTGAGCCTATGTATCCCTTCGGATATGGTCTTAGCTATACTACCTTTACGATCAGCCCGCTCTGCTCTTGCGATGAACGCACGCTGTCCATGAATGACGAGATCGTTCTGACCTGCACCCTTACCAACACAGGAAACAGAAGCGGAAGCGAGGTCGTACAGTTATACGTGAATGATGTGATCTCCACCCTGGAGAAACCGTTACGGGAATTGAAAGCATTTCAGAAGGTATACCTAGAGCCTGGCGAAAGCGCGGATGTTATGTTCCGGCTCCCGGTCCAGGCCCTGGCTGCTTATGATCCATTTTATAAAACCTGGGCGGTGGAACCCGGTGCATACCGGTTCTATGCCGGTTCCTCCTCCCGCCAATTATCAAAACCTCTGACTCTGAATATAGAGGGTAAGAGCTGCTATGATTTTCAGCCTTCCACCCCCTTCATCCGGATCCTGGATCATCCGGCTGCTTATTCTGCCCTGCTGGCAGCATGCAGCACCTATGGAATCACGGAATCGGATTTCCAGGGGTTTGCTGTCTATACACCATACTTCGATACGGAGCGGGTGTTCAACAGTGTTCTTGGCTGGCGCCTGTCAGGGAATGAACTGGAAGAGGCAAAAGAAAAGCTTTACTGTCTCCTGGCCGATATACCGTCCTGGCAGGCATAAGCGCCTTATTCTCCGCTATCCTTCCGCTTTGACTTAACTGCCATTCCGATCACCAGTCCGGCCGCAATTACTACAGCTCCGACAATAACGAATAACAATATGATACTCTTTTGCTCCGCATAGGTGAAGGCAATGGTCTGGCTGTTGGTGTTACCCGCTGCATCAATGGTATCCACAGCGATCACATAATATCCCTGCTCGTTGAATACCAGATCATAAACGGCAGTTCCCTCTGTTAACTCATATGGTTTCCCGTTGATCCGGATCGCAAGGATCGTATCCTTCTCATTCTCCAGCGAAAGATTCAGATTCACGGCCGCTGTATAGATCCGGTTATTTTCTGCACCGGCAAAGATGATCTTCGGCGCTACTGTATCAATCACAAACTCAATCGTCCTGGATGCTGTCAGTCCGACCTCATCCTCTACCTGGATCATCAGCGTATACTTTCCATCCTTTGTGATCTCACTTCCATCGTATGGCTCTCCATTCAGAGTCATACGAACGGTCGGAACTGACAATTCAATGATCAGATCCTTCATCCTTTCTTTTATCTGAAAGCCTGCCAGATACTTTCCATCATACTCGCTTAAATCACCGATCACCGGCGGTGTTGTGTCTATGGTAAAATGAACCGTCTGGGATTTGCTGTTTCCAGCCTTATCTGTAGCTGTGATTGTAATCGTATAATATCCGTCTTCTGTAAATTCCCGGCTCAATCCGCTGGTCATTCCTGTATTGCTCCAGCCGCTAATATTAAGTGACAGAGTTTTCCCTTCCACAGTCCGGCGGGTTCCCTGAATCTGTACGGTATTGGTTTCATAATAGGCCTCGGTAACAGAGAAATCCAGTTTAACCGCATCCTTTGTAACAAAATAGTCCGTTGCACCTCTTACGGTCACGGAAGGAGCTGTACAGTCTACGGTAAAGCTAAGGGTCTGGGTTGCCGCAATATTTCCTGCTCCATCCGTTGCCGAGAAGGTTATGGTATAATCACCATCCTCCGTAAAGGTGTTGCTTACACTGGAGGTCTTTCCGGTATTCGAAAAGTCGATTGCTCTCCCAAAGGTAGAGCCTGCCAGCTTCCGCTCCACATTAATCTTGACATCATTGGTGTCAAAGAAGGATTCCACAGACTGAAAATGAACCGTTACCGGCGTACTGCTGTAGGCACCTGCACTGACACCTGACATGGACAGCACCGGTGCTGTCCGGTCAATAGTAAATGAAATGGTCTTTACTGCAGAATTACCCGCTGCATCAACTGCCTGGATCGTCACCTGATACACTCCATCCTCGGAAAAGGAATAGGCGGATAAAGTGGTTGCCCCGTCAGCTTCAACGGAACCCAGATCCAAATGGGTGGAGGTTCCGTCAATGGTACGTACTGCAGTTACAGATACCGGCTGCATTGCCTGCCAGATATTTTCCACTGTCGTAATCTCCAGAGAACGCGTGGTATTATAAATGCTCCCTTCTGTTATCCCGCTAAGGCTGATAGAAGGGACCTGCTTATCCACACGGACAACCGCATATCCATGCGTCTCCTTCCCGGAAGCACTGGTAACCACTACCTCGACCTGGGTACCCAGATGAGAGGCGACCGTATCGGAAATGGTAATTCCTCCGGTATAGCTTGTATGTTCTTCCAGCTCTACCTTCTCTGCAAGTACACCATCCACATAGTATTCTATCTTTTTAATTTTGGTTATAGGATCTGACGCAGCAGCCGATACGAATACACTTCCACTGGTCCAGTCAGAGTCCCCGGACACTGTAAGGGAAGCTCCATCCTGATTAAATGCAAATGATCGTTCTATTGTTTTTGTGTTTCCTGCATAATCTGCAAAGGTGACCTTTACAATCCCGTTAAAGTTCCCCATATCCCTGGTATATAGAAAATTTGCAGCGCCTTTGTCAATAGAGGCAGGAATATATTCCCGTACTACACTTCCCTGCTCCAGAAATTGAAAACGAATTTCCTGAATACCGGATAAGGATTCGGCTCCCGCTGATATAATACAGTCATTATAAAAATTGTTATTCTCGCTTTCAAAATTAATTACTGTGTTTATTATTCCCCTTTTATCAATCCTGATCGTTCTTGGTTGGCGAAATTCATTACCTGCGTTATCCGTTACCACAATCTCCAGGTCATGCACACCATGATCTTTGACAGTTGCAGTACAAACCTTTGTAGTGCTATCCATAGAACCAATACTCTTACCATTCTCAAAAATCTTTACACTTTTGACTCCTGACGCAACTTCGTTATTCGGATTTTCCGATGGAACCTGGTCATCTGGCGTCACTTTAACAGTAACTGCATCTATCTGCCATTTTTCAATATCTACCTCAGCGCCTTTCCTGCTAAATTCAACCTCTGCTGTGGGCGGAGTCAGATCAAGGAGAATATTATCCAGTTTTATCTGGGTACTTAAAGAATTCCCTGCCTGATCAGAAAAGGTAATGTTCATCTGGTCTGTCTTGTCTTTTGGACCAAAAAGGATTGTATAATAAGGTCCATTTTTACTTAACGTTCCTATTCCGGTTCCTGTCGTTAACTGCTGCTGCAGACCGCTTTGATATTTTCCCTGATCATCATTTGCGTACACCCGGATTTCGTTATTGGCATCTATTCCACTCATATATATATCTTCTCCATTATTAAAATAATAATATGGAAGTATTAATGGGTCTGCATTTCCCCAATTATATTTTGCAGTATAAGGCGTACCATTCAGGTTTAACTGAATCTCTGTAATTTCTGGTGCGTAACCATCAAATTTAATTTCATCTGACACTTGAGGTTCTGATATGCTTGTTCCGTCCGCATTACTATAACGGACATAAATGTTTTTACTTGGATGCTTTTCATCATATGGCACAGTCAAGGTATATTGGGAGCCGGTTATTGAAGGTAATCCAATCCAATTCGTTGTAGAATTAGGCCTATTGTTATTAGGCAGGATTGCATACTGCAATACAAATCCGGTTTTCATATTTTTCGGTTTGGTATATGTAATTTCTGCATCCTTGGCACCATAAAAATTATTTATAATAAACGTTCCCTCTGGCCCAAGCATTTCCATGATTACAGTAATATTTCCCCTTTTCTTAGCAGATACTTCGATCTGAAACTTCTTATCACTAACTTGTTCTCCTGACAGTATAAAATCCTTTCCATTCTCAAACTTTTCTAATACAACACTTGAAATCTTATACCCATCGTTCGGTGTAACAGTAATTTCAACAGTTTCATTTTCGGTTGGTTCATAATACTGATTAGATGAAGCTACTTTATGAGAAGCAGGGATACTAACTGTTCCATTGTCAGCAGTTACATTATATGTCTTTACTTTGCTTGTTAAAATTGTAATTGCCTTACTCACCAATATATCTTTTACTGAAACCGAAAGTTTGTAATTCCGTTTTGATTCTGTAATACCCATATACTGCACTCCGACACTGTCAACCTTTTGGTCCATTCCAGTTTGAAACGTAATGTCTACAGAGTCTGTCAAATATGGACCACCCTCCAGAACATATTTTCCTGTTTTATCCATTTCCAGAACTGTATTCCCAACCTTAGCACTTATATTTTCACACCCAGTTCCAGATATTGAGAATAATATGTCACCCTTTAAACGTACTTTATATGAGATATCTGCAACACTCTCGTCATTTTCCAGCATCTCTTCCGTAACTTTAAATGTATCTTCTACAACCTGACTATTTGCATTAACGATTTCTAAATTGGACACTTCAGCATTTAAATCGTCAATTAACTTAAAAGAAATATTGTAAATATTACCTTTGGTTAAATTGTCATATACCATAGCCGGATTATCAGCAGTCCCCTCTGCTCTTCCAGGTATTTCTGTTACTCCGTCTTTAACTACAACAGAAAAATAACTATCATATTCAATCCGCACCACATTATTAATATCTGTCGATGCTTGGCCTCCATACACCTTCGAAATTTTTACATTTAAAGGCAAAAATATCATCCATACCGCCATACCAATGGCTGTTACACGCTTTAACACCTGTCCTAATCTACATTTCATTGTTCTTTCCTCCCTTATCCAATACTACGATCCGTATGTACGATCATAAAATCAAGTACCTTAGCTACAGTTCCCGGCTGCGTGATAACTTCATCCTGTAACTGAATGACTCCCTCCACACTGCTTTCTGCCAGTATGGTTGTAGATTCTTCTGACACCCGAATATCTCCGCTTCCATTTATCTTATCGACGCTATATCCTGCTGTCGGTATTTTCCCTCGTTCCGTGAACATATTTCCTGGTAAGGTTTCCGGATTCTCTCTCTGAGAAGTCAGAACGGAGGTTTCAAGATCACCGGAATCTGAATTACTTAAGACTGCTGTTTCCTCCTTGAATGATCCGCCATTCAGCACTGCAGTATCCTCCTGACCAGATAACGGAGTTTCAAGCATTGTGGTCTCATCCTGCAACGCACTGATATGTAATATGGTATTCATTTCCGCTTCCTCTCTGGCGACAGCAGATTCCCGGTCTGCACCTGTTTCCCTCTGAGAGATTCCGGCTTTTTTTTCATATTCATGTTTTTTGACACTGAACGATGCAGTCTCCGTCTTCCGTGCCTTAATCTTACCCGTGGCTGCTGCCGACTGAAGAAGCGATTTTTTAGAATGATTTACTTCATACCCCTCATTTCGTATCCGTTCGATGGTCTTTCGTTCTGTGTGTCCGGTAATATCACCAAGAACCTTTGGTATGTCCCACTTTATAAACAATATAACTGCAAGTACCAGACAGACTACCGCCAGTGCCATTCCTCCGTATCCCATTATCGTAAATATCGTGGTCATCTGTCTTCACCTCCTGTTCCTGTATCTTCACTGCTTTCCTGCTGTTCCGTATCAATTACGGTTTCACCATCCGCAGGTCCCGTCATGTGATCCTCTTCTCCGCTTTCTGTACCCTCACCTTCTTCCGGCACATCCTCCTGTGAGCGGTTTAGAAATGGCTGCAGACTGCTGACCAATGCCTTCCATTCAAAATTATCTCCGATTCCCGGCACCTGACTTCCGGCATTATAAACTGCAAGGATATCCGGCGCATCCCATGCAGATACATCCGGATTCTGCTCCTTATAGCGGTTATAAAGAAAGCGCAGATGACTGACATAAACGGATTGTCCAGTGCTGCCGATCAATTCCTCCGCTTCCTGGTATGTGGAGATCGCTTCCTCCGCTTCTCCTAATGAACTATAGATTTCCGCCTTGTCTATTAATACCTCTTCATAAACAGTCGGATTTTCCTCCTTATTTATCTGAGAAAGTACATTATCACAACAGGTCAGTGCATTATAATAGAAGGCCTCTGCATTCATCTCCTCATCCTCAGGAGGCGCTCCCGCCAGACTCTGATAGGCTGTGATCAGATAAAGGTTATAATAATAGTAATAGTTGGAGCTGTTGCTGGTTGATGCACCGTTTTTATTCAGATCCTCCAGAGCAGTAGTCAGAACCCGTACTGCAGACGCATCCGCTCCCTGAATATTCCCGATATTTCGTGTATATACCATACCTAATATCTTATAATTCATGAACTTGGCTTCTCCGGTTGCCATACCTGCATTGTTGGATTCAAATTCTAACATATCCGCTGCCAGTTCCGCATAATCCGGATTCGGTTCTGCCATTGCCATGGCCATGGCAAGATAATGCTTTGCATTTGCTCCGTACTCATCTGAGGTATCATCGATCATACGAAAATATTTTAATGAATTATCATAGCTTTGCAGATCAAAATAAGTAAGCCCTACCTGATACAGAAGCCGGTTATTCTGTGACAAGCTCTTGCTGGAATTTATGTATGTGACAATAGTTTCCAGCCCCTGATCCGGATCATTTAAATTGTTTACATAAATATTTAATATTTTTATATATGCTTCTTCACTTTTTGGATTTACCCGTACTGCATTCTGATACTGATTAATAGCATCCTCATAATTGCCGGCAAACCTGCAATCATCACCCGCATTTATGATACTCATGTAATTCTGATCCAGGAGATTCTGCTGTCCGGTAAAGCCTGCAACGGAAACACCGGCGAATACAAGGCTCATTACAATGGAAGCAGCAAATATTCCGAATTTTTTTCTGGATTGCTTTTTAAACCGCTCATCCAGTTCGTCATAGTGATCCAGGGCATACAACAACTCTGAACATGACTGATACCGGTCATTCGGATCGGGCTGGGTGCATTTCACAAGTATCTTTTCTAATCCGCTGGATAATGCAGGATTCCACTGACGGATCGGTTTGATCTCATATGGCGGTTCGCATGGATTCATCCCGGTAACAATATGATACAGTGTTGCACCCAGACAATAGATGTCTGTTCTGGCATCCGTATTGTAAATACCACGCCCCTGAGCATCACCGAACTGCTCCGGTGCTGCATAGCCTCTTGTTCCCAGCGCAGTGGTATCCGCATTATTCTCAATCTTATATTCCTTGGCAGTACCGAAGTCGATCAACTTGACATTGCCGTCCGGCTTCAGCATGACATTCGAAGGCTTCATGTCACGATAAATGATCGGAGGATCCATAGAATGCAGATAATCAAGAGCACTGCTGAGCTGCTTTGCCCATTCGATCACCATTTCCTGATTCTGAGCCCCCTGCTCCTTCAGAATCTCACTGATGGTTCGTCCTTCTACATAATCCATAACAACATAGACCTTATTCTCCTTCTGAATAATATCTACGATACGGGGCAGAACCGGATGATCCACCTTCTTCAATATGTTCGCTTCCCGCTCCAGACCTTTTAGAAGGGTCTGCGTATCCTGTGAGCCGTCATCCCGGATTTCCTTAATTGCCCACTGCTTATTCAGACGCAGATCCATGGCAACGTAAACCACAGACATTCCGCCCCTGCCGATCTCCTTTAGTATTTCATACTTCCCATCTAATACGGTACCCTTATCTGTCATACTGTTCACCTACACCTCCCCATTATACCTTAGGATGCTGACTGTCCTGAAGCTGGTTCCGGATATCCACCGGAACTCATCCTGCTGCATGGATCCCACCTCAGGACAATTCACAACACATGCCTTCGTTAACTCTTTATTCCCGCGAGGGTCATATACCCCGCCCTTTCGGACGATTCTGTTAAAATCAAACTAAGTCATACCACACTAGCTTGCTGCGGGGTATTTGACTAAGATCACGGAAATATTGTCCTGCTCTTTCCGCTGCTTTACCAAATCTGTTAAATAAGTACAATTCTGCCTCATTACGGTTGGATTCTTACACGCCTGAGGGCCTAACTGTTCAAGTAATTCCCTATGTGAGATTTCATGACAAAAACCATCTGAACAAAGCAGATAAGAAGTTTCCGGCATTACTGTCCCCTGATAAAATACCGGTTCAACTGATGCAGAGGCTCCTATACATTGTAGTAAAATACTTCTCCGGGGATCCCGCAGGGCTTCTTCCGGTGTCAGTCGTCCGGCTGCGATCTCCCGTGCAACCACCGATTGATCCTCTGTTACCTGCCGGATTCCTTCAGTGGTCATTTCATAAATCCGACTGTCCCCTACCTGAATGATCAGATATTGCTCCCGATATAATAAAAGAGCGGATAGGGTTGTTCCAAGTCCTGCATTATGATTGGAACCATACACTCCAAGCTTTGAATTCTCAGCAACTGCTAAGGAACGCCATTCATTGGTTATCACATTCAGATCAAATTCACCTGCCGCCGCCATCTTCGCAAAAGAGGTATCAAACCATTGTCCGTATGCCAGAACCACCTCTTTACTTGCCAGCTCCCCGGCAGACAGTCCTCCCATTCCATCACAGACAATGGCCAGGACCGCCCTTCCCTTTGGAGTATCCAGGATCTTGACTGCAATGGAGTCCTCATTCGTCTTTTTTCTTATTCCTATATCCGTATTATAGGCCACATAATAATTCATTTACTCTCTCCTTAAGTCCCATCCTTCTACCACAGACTGTACAGAAATTCCTCGTCCCCCAGTGTCAGTTTACTATTATTCAATAATAACCGTTCTGTATCCGGCAGCACCTGTTCTCCATTTACAAATGTTCCATTGGTTGATCTTTCATCCCTCACATAATATGCGCCATTTTTCTTTATAATTGAACAATGAATACGACTGATTGCTGCATTATCAGCGATTATATAGTTGCCACCCTCCTGTGATTTACCAATCAAAAATCGTCCTTCCGGTAACGGAATGTTTTCTCCTGTTTTCAACCGGATTAAATGAGGATTTGGCTTTCTCTGTCCTGACTGCAGACTTGCATCCTGCGGCATGATCTGAGGCATCGGTGATGTTGGCACAGTCCCCTGGTGCTGAGACATCGGCGGTGTAGACGGATATGCGGATGACGTAGGAGATACGGGAGGATTCTGCCCTGTTAATGATGAATCATTCATTCGCTGAATCTTTGCATTCATTTCTTCCGGCATCGGTTCAAACTCGATATCATCCTCCGGTAACAGACTCGTATTTCCCTGTGCTTTCACTGCCGTTGCTCCTGCTGCCGGAATTTCCGGTTGCACCGGTTCTGCTATCACCGGCTCCACCAACGGCATCTCCACCTGCACCGGCTCGGCTATCACCGGCTCCACTACCGGCATCTCCACCTGCACCGGCTCGGCTGGCACCGGCTCCACCAACGGCATCTCCACCTGCATCGGCTCGGCTGGCACCGGCTCCACCAACGGCATCTCCACCTGCATCGGCTCGGCTGGCACCGGCTCCACCAACGGCATCTCCACCTGCACCGGCTCGGCTGGCAAAACCCCTTCCTGTATTGATTCTTCCATCGGAGCTTCCGATGAAACCGGTTCCTCTGTTTCTGGAAGCACCTCCTCTTTAATTTCAATTCCAGCATCCAACATCAGACCATGTATCTGGCGAAGAAAAGATTTCAGATCAAACTCTTTATTCAGCGCAGATAATATCTTTGCAACATAATCTCCATCCTCACTGTTCAGGTATATAGCATTTGCCAGAATAGTACGGAAAAAGTCCTGCACTTCACCTTCTTCCATAACTGCATTTTTGCCAGGCATACAGATCAGCCTTGCTTTCTCCATATCCTCTTCTACATAAATATACTGCGTGTCCAAAGGAACATAGGCCAGATTGATTCCCTTTTCTTCCAAATTAATCAAAGTATTAACGATACTTTCAAACGTACAGAGGATCAGCTTCCGGGTCACTACATCCTGCAAGCATTCTGCCAGCATTTTCCTTTTTTCCGGATAGGCATATATATAATTATGCCCTTCTTCATATGCTGCTCCCATAGGCAAAATCCCTGTCAGCCTTCTATCCTTACAAGCTTTCAGCACTTGTCCATCCATCATTTCACCTGCCTGAAGCTGATATTCTATTGTTTCTTTTCCATCCCGTAGATCACGTCTTAACAATTCTTTCTTCACTTTTTAACCTCCCAGCCCTAAATTTCTAAAACTCTAATTTGACTATATGTTACCAACTCACAATTGTCAACATTTTCTGTCGCTTTTACAGCTTTTTTGCTTGCACTTTTTGTAAATTCATGCAACACTTTTCCTAATAAGCTACACAACTATAATAGAAATGCATTTCAGAGAGAGGTGACCAAATGGAATCACAGGAAGAAGAATATCTGGTAACGCAGGCCTGCCACAGGGATGCAAATGCCTTTGCCAGCCTATACCAGAATGTTTATAAAGATTTGTATCGCTTTGCGCTTTATACTCTGGGGAACCCGGAGGATGCAGAAGATGTGGTAAGCGATACTGTAACGGATGCATTTGTCACCATACATAAGCTGCGTTCTGCCGCAGCATTTCGTCCCTGGATATTTAAGATCCTTACAAATAAGTGCAAGGTCATATTAAAGAGTTATACCCGACGCAATCTGGAATTAGACATGGAAATCAAAATGCCGGATCGTAATTATGCAGAAATACAGGATATACGTAATTCTTTTGCAAAGCTAAGTCATGAAGAACGCCTTATTCTATCAATGACTATATTTGCCGGCTATTCCAATGAAGAAGCTGCCCGAATCCTAAATATGAAATCCGGCACGCTTCGTTCCATTAAAAGTCGTGCTCTTGATAAAATGGAAGCAGATTTATTATATTAAAAGGAGGAACTCCAATGAATGAGCAAGAATTAATTCGACGTATTCAGGAAGAAACGGAAGCAACTCCCATTCCTGACCGTCTTTCACCAGAACATGTTGCAGAAAATCTCTCTCATTCTTCTAAAAAGAAGAAATGGTACCAGCATCCCTGGATCAATATGGCCGCTGCTCTTCTGCTGATCGGAATCATCAGTACTACTGTGTGGAGTATTAATCGCAGCAGTTCGTGGATGAACCGCGCTGATACATCTAAAAATGAGAATGCCAGCCTTATAGAAGAAAGTGCCATGGAGGAGGCGAACGAAGATATCCCTCTGGATGCAGATGCTAGAGCGGAAGAACAGGGCCATCCAGAGAAAAGCAAAATTCAGACTGTATCTGATTACAGCCAATTATATCAGCTTTTATCCGATTTAGCAGTTCCGATAACAGACTTTTGTGATGATGAAATCCTTGAGGCTGTAACACAACCGACTGTTCAGGGAACCACAAACGCGGGTGACAATAAGAATACAGAACAATCAAGAAGCGACAGCTCATTTTATGAGACCAATTCCCAGGTCAATAATGTAGCAGAAGCCGATATTGTGAAGACAGACGGTAATTATATCTATTCCTGCTGCCGGCAGAATGGTTCTTATAATCCTGTAGCTGTAGCTATTGCAAGGGCCAAAAACGGTAAGTTACAATCCTGTGGCATGATCACACTGGAATCTATATTTGATGAAATCTTTGATTCATCCGACATGAAGCAGCGACAGATAACCGAAGATTACTGCATCGAGGAATTATATATTGTTGATAAAAAGCTAATCCTGTTATGTGAAGTCCGTCATCCTGCTGACGATCAAAGGAATACCTATATTCTTACCTACGACATAAGAAGCCCGGAGAATCCAAAACTTCTTACTTCTCTGGTGCAGGAAGGCGCCTATAAGAGTTCCCGGCTTACAAAAGGCTGCCTGTATACCTTTTCAGAGAAATGGTCCAATATAATATCTGAAAAATATGAGGATTATGATAATTATATCCCACATATTAATCAGGAATCATTGACCTGTGACTGTATTTATCTGCCGGAATGCCCGGACGCTTCCTGTTTTCAGATTATGACAGGCATGAAGCTGTCAGAATCCGAACGTTTTGTCAGTTCGAAGGCAATTCTTTCAGGAAACGGTATTTATTATGTAAGCGAAGAAAATATATATTTTGCTCAGGAAAAATGGAACTGTGGCAGCACACAAACAGAGCTTCTAAAATTCAGCTATGAAGAAGGAAAACTGGAACCGGAAGGCAGCATTACCATAGATGGATATCTTCTAAATCAGTTCTCCATGGACGAATATAATGGATATTTGCGAACTGCGGTTACACTTTCACCCGTCTACAGTTCACCCGTCTACAGCGAAACCGATTCTGTCCAGATCAGCACGAATGCACTTTATATCATTGATTCCGATATGAATCTGGTCGGAACCATAGATGATCTGGCACCAGATGAACGAATCTATTCTGTACGTTTTATGGGTGATACCGGGTATTTTGTTACTTACCGAGAAACAGATCCGCTGTTCTCCGTTGACTTATCTGATCCGTCCAATCCTCAGGTTATGGATGCCTTAAAGATACCGGGCTTTTCAAATTACCTGCATTTTTATTCTGACAACCTGCTACTGGGACTGGGGGAAGAAAATAATCCGAACACAGGTGATTTTATGGGATTAAAGCTTTCCATGTTCGATATTTCGGATCCTTATGACATAAGGGAAATCGATAAGACTGTACTGCCAGAAGCATACTATGCTCCGGCTCAATACAATCATAAAGCATTCCTGATCGATCCAGAGCGGAATCTGATGGGATTCTATATTGAATGCTATGATAAAGAAAAATATGAACATTCAGAGAATTATGTGATTTATTCCTATATCCCGGGCAGTGGCTTTGTCCAGCAGTTTTCCTGTAATATTACAGACGACAGTCCGTATACAGAGTTCATTCGTGGGATTTATATCGGAGATTATCTATATCTGGTAAATGGAAATTGTATCTGCTCATATGCCTTCGATACCTATCAGAAAATTGATGAAATACGAATTGAAACAGACGGAGCCGGCAATTAGCCGGCTCTGTCCACAAAACGAATCCTTTTACCTGAGTTATTGTGTATCAACATGTTCCTGATACGTCTCGGTAAAAATATGACTTCCGGTTTCTGCATTATCTACATGATAATAAAGATAATTATGTTCTGTTGGATTTAACACCGCATTTAATGACACCGCACCCGGATTACAGATCGGCCCTACCGGAAGTCCGGTATTTTTATATGTGTTATATAAGGATTCTACTTCCAGATCATCATAGGTCACCTCTGATTTATCATATATCCCATTTGTAATAGGATACAATACGGTAGGACACATCTGAAGCATCATCCCCTGTTCCAATCGATTATTGATTACTCCGGCAATGATCGGACGCTCCTCATCCAGCTTGGCCTCACGTTCTACGATCGCTGCACGGTTTACCAGTTCATACGGTGTATAGTTCATTGCAGCCGCCTGTGTACGCATTCCCTCATCATATACCTCATCAAACTTTTGCAGCATCATATCTACTAAGTCATGAGCAGTGGTATCCTCATAAATATTATAAGTAGCCGGGAAAAGGAAGCCCTGCAGGCGATAATTCACATAAACGCCTTCCGGTATACTTTCCAGAAAATCATAATGATAGTCATTCTCCTGTACAGCATTCAGAAACTGTTCTTCTGTAAATAGGCCTTCCGCATCTACTCTTGCTGCAATCTGCTCTATCGAAAAGCCCTCTGGTACGGTCAACGTTGCTTTCACTGTCCTCGTTGGCTCCACATGTCCTAGTATTTCTATCATTTCCCAGGTACTCATACCGGTATTCAGTGTAAATTCACCCGGTTGGAGAGAACCGCGATATTCTGATTCCTTTACACGCTTTACAAATGCACCCGGAAACTGAATCAGGCCATTATCCTTTAGTATCTGAGCAATCTGCTTTGTAGCAGCACCTTCCGGTATTACAACTACTACATCCTTTCCTTCTGTTGATTCTGTCCCCTGATACTCCTTCTGGTATATTTTATACCGGCTATAACCATATATCATAGACGCAAGAATGATCACTAGGATAATGGATATTGCAATTAATGGTTTGGTATTTTTCATTTGTATCTCCCTTTACAGCTTCTCCGGTTCCGGATATTCCACACCGAAGGTATCCACTGTTACCGTTGCCATTCTCTGCTCCGTTAATGGCCTGTCCGTAAAATCAGTACGGGTCTCGGCAATTTTATTTACAACTTCCATTCCTTCTGTAATCTTACCAAATGCAGCATAGGAACCATCCAGATGCGGTGAAGCCTTATGCATGATAAAAAACTGAGAACCTGCAGAATCCGGATCCATTGCGCGTGCCATAGATAAAACACCTTCTGTATGCTTCAGGTCGTTCTGAATCCCGTTCATGGAGAATTCACCTTTAATACTATAACCAGGTCCGCCTGTTCCAGTTCCCTCCGGACAGCCGCCCTGGATCATAAATCCTTTTATGACCCGATGAAAGATCAATCCGTCATAATATCCCTTTTTTATCAGAGATATAAAATTATTAACGGAGATTGGTGCAATCTCGGGATAAAGTTCTGCCTTCATGATATCACCATTCTCCATAGTGATCGTAATGATTGGATTTGACATTTTTCTTCCTCCTTATAAATATTTAACAACAAACTGACAATCGTTGCAGCTTACTACAACCCGCCTTCAGGACTCCTCCCAACTTCGTTGGGCCCCTCCTCAAGGCAAATCCCAAAAACCTTCGAGGGTGGCAAAATAATCCTCCGGTGTTTCTGCCCGCCGGATTAATTTCGTTGATCCGTCCTCTCGTAACAATATTTCGGCTGATTTTAACTTACCATTATAATTGTAACCCATTGCAAATCCATGGGCACCGGTATCATGAATCACCAGAATATCTCCTATTTCAATCTTAGGAAGCGACCGGTTCACTGCAAACTTATCATTATTTTCACAAAGCGAACCCGTAATATCATAAATGTGGTCGCAGGGAGCATCTTCCTTTCCTGCCACTGTAATATGATGATAGGCACCATACATAGCTGGACGCATCAAATTAACAGCACAGGCATCTACTCCAATATATTCCTTATAGGTATGCTTCTCATGTATAGCCTTTACGATTAAATGACCATATGGTGCCAGCATAAAGCGTCCAAGTTCTGTAAACAGCTTTACGCTGCCCATGCCTGCGGGTACCAGAATTTCATCGTATACTTTACGAACCCCCTCACCAATAGCAAAAATATCATTCGGCTCCTTATCAGGTGTATACGGAATTCCTACCCCGCCTGACAAATTAATAAAACTTAACTCTACGCCTGTCCTCTCTCGAATCTCAACTGCCAATTCAAACAGAATCCTTGCCAATGCAGGATAGTATTCATTGGTAACGGTATTGCTGGCCAGAAAAGCATGCATACCAAAGGTTTCTACTCCCAGCTCTTTCAATCTGGTATAAGCCTCCATGATCTGCTCTTTCGTCATACCATATTTCGCATCTCCCGGATTATCCATGATATCCGTCCCCAGTTCAAATACCCCGCCGGGATTAAAACGGCAGCTTATCTTTTTCGGAATCCCCGCACTTCTTTTCAGAAAATCAATATGTGTTATGTCGTCCAGGTTTATGGTTGCATCTAATTCCCTTGCTTTTATGAATTCTTCCGGAGGTGTATCATTGGAAGAAAACATAATCTCATCACCCTGAAACGCAAGACGCTCTGACATCATTAATTCTGTTAAAGAAGAACAGTCTACACCACACCCCTCTTCCTTCAGTATGCGCAGGATAGATGGATTTGGAGTAGCCTTTACTGCAAAATATTCTTTAAAACCCGGGTTCCATGCAAATGCCTGCTTTAATTTTCTTGCATTCTCCCGGATTCCCTTTTCATCATATAAGTGAAAGGGCGTCGGGTAATCCTTTATGATCACCTCTAATTGTTCCTTTGTCACAAAGGGCTTTTTATTCATGGTTTTTCCTCTCCCTTTTCAATCTGTCATTAATGTACGAATCATACTATATTTCAAGAAAAATAGCAATGAAAAATACGACTTTTTTCTACCCGGGAACATTATTTTTTCATTTCAGGATTCTTCTCGGATTCATAGATCTCTTTTTGTTCAGATTCAGACTGTGAAAGAGCTGTTGCAATAGCGGATTCCTTCGGTTCTAACGCTTCCATCTCTCTTGTTTTATCTGCACGTGCATGTATTTCCTCAAAATTCACATCAACCTCAAAATCATAATCATCATTCTTAATTTTACCATCATCTTCTGCAATATAACCACATTTTTTGAAAAAGCGTTCAAAATTATATACAAGCAGATAACCGGCAGCCCCAATCCCAAACAGTAACATACAGAACACTGCCAGCCAGGAAACTGCACACAGATATCCAAGAATTCCTAATAAAAGAATTACAGAAACGGTAAATGGAAGATGGCTGATTGCCAGTAAAAATGCATTCTGGATCGTTTGTTTCACTGTATTCTCAAATCTGGCCTGCAATGGAAATACAAAAACAAAGGTCATAAGCCAGACTATAGTTAAAATGATACTGATGACCAGCATGACCGGTGCGATTACCATACTGTAATTTAATAACCAGCAAAGCAGATTGACTGCACATATTGCAAAAAGAGCAGACATGATCAGCCAGATCAGGGTTCCCTTTTTGAAATTTTTAGCAAAATTCTTAAAATACCGCCTAAATATATACCCATCTTCTTTCCGAAGAGAATCCATAGCGGTATAATAAAACGCACAGATAGATGCTCCTATTGTAAAGACCGGAATACAGGTAATAACAAATAATATACTGATCACCATCATATCTGCAAACCGGTTGATTGCTCTCCACACCGGATTATTCTCACCAAACGTCCCATAATTTGACATGCTGTTACTCTCCATTCATACCTGTGGCAGAATCTGTTATCAGACAACCACCTCTTTCTTCTTGTATATCATAAAGGAATATAACAGCAAATTCAAGTGAAATAATTATAAACGAACTGTCTTACTTGCAAATTATTTTCTCCATATTTGCAATCTAAGAACGAATGCGAAACGCTGTCTCTTCAAGAATAATCGATACTTCTGTAACGGAACAATGATCAATTCGAATCCAGTGTGTTCCCGAATCCATATTTTGAATAAACTGCTCTAATGCATCAGATTCTCCCTGAATCTCCATCTCAACTGCTCCATTATTCAGATTTCTCACCCAGCCAGTCAGATGGTATTCTAATGCCAGGTTCATGATATGATACCGAAAACCAACACCCTGAACTCTGCCGGAAACCAGTATATACTTTCGCAACATAGCAATATCCCGCCTTTCTGCTCACTTATTTTCTTTTTGTAATATCTTTTTTACCGCTTCCTCTGAACATCCTGCCCTTTCTGCTATCAATTCTATGGGAAGTCCAAACTCTGCATAAGCCAATATCCGTCCTTCAATACGTCCTTCCTCATGACCTTCTGCACGTCCCTCCGCACGTCCCTCCGCACGTCCTTCTGCACGTCCTTCTGCACGTCCCTCCGCACGTCCTTCCGCACGTCCCTCCGCACGTCCTTCCGCACGTCCTTCTGCACGTCCCTCCGCACGTCCCTCCGCACGTCCCTCGACACATCCTTCTGTATAACCCTTCTCATGTCCCTCAGCATAACCTTCTGTACGACTGTCTTCCCGTTCCAATGCCAACTGTCGATCAAACGTATAGTCCAGCCTTACCACTTTTACCACCTCCGTACGTCGTTCCATCAGAAACTCCCGTAATACATTCTCTTTTATACAACGATCTATCGCAGATTCAATCGAATGCTCCAGTTCCTCATAATCATTCTTTCTGTGATTCTCTCTTACATAGTCCACAAATGTCATATAATCTTTTAAAAACAGGCAATGCTCCAGTAATTTCCGGTTCTTTCCATAATTAATATTATATATCGTGCAAGTCAGTTCAAGCTCCGGATTCTCTATGGATTGTACGAATGCGTCCGATAGCTTTAATTCATACTGCTCCGGCTGATCCTCGTCTCCATTATAAAAAACTGCAAACCTCGGAGTTGGAAGTTTCAACAATTTGCGACCATAAATATTCTGTCCCTTTAACATCCGTTCCAGAATATTTGTAAAATAGATCAGACTGCGAACCGGCATATTCGGACATACGGTGGACTGATGCTCATAAATACTTAAATTCATGTCCAGTACAAATGCTGCATCATTGTGGACAGTCAATGAAATCCCCCTGTCCAGGGTACACATCTCCACAAGTGACGGACTCTTGTAATCAGACCCATTCACTGCATTATATAAATCCAATGCATTCTGGGGATCCTCCATCAGCATACAAAACACATCACTTTTATACTCTCTGTTTCCTGTCATAATACTTCCTCCTTTATCTGAGCAGGAGGAATCATCTGTTCATATGAAAACTCCTGCTCTTTTATAAGATGTGGTAAATAAAAGCAAGAATTTTCGAAAGATCTGAAATTAACATAAAAGAAATGGACCGGTATGCAACACAAATGGCCATACGGAATATGAAAAATATTGCTTTTTTAGATTATATTATATGGAGCACAATTTTTCAAGCCGAACTTAAATTTTTTTTAAATAATTTATTCTTTTTTAATGTTCTATATCATATAAAGTATTTGTCCTGTTTGCTTTTGTTGGGTACATTCGTTCTTACCATCTACACTGAGATTGAAATACTAATAGATCACCAGTCTGCCCACATGCTTCATTAAGATATCAAAATAGTATCCTATCCTGTCTGTGTCGTGACATTCCGTCCCTGTTTTATCCAGCAGCGTACAGGTATAATTTCCCAGGGTAAATCTTCCGTCATAACCGACAACTCCTTCTGCGGTAAAATAAAATGCGTCTTCCTCCGAAACGATTGCCGCCCGGTATGGGTCGCCCTCATGGATACTCTCAGTAATCACATATTCCCGCTTCCCGTCACCGCCGAAAAATACCGGTAGCCTTCCTTCTATACCTTCATCCTTTAACGGAATCCCTGCCAGCCTGCATAGGATCGGTATATAATCGCAGGTCGAGACCAGTTCCTCACATACACCATTCTGCACATCTCCGCCACGAAACATCATCCCTACCTTGGAACGCCCGGAAGAAAGAAAATGCTCATCCTTTCCTACCAGATATCCCTGTCCGTGATCTCCAAACAGCGAGATCACAATCTCATCATCCTTATAATTTGCTTCAATATAGCGGTAAAGTATTCCAAGATAGCTGTCAACATGCTTCATCTGTGCAATGTAGGCGGTCCGTTTGCTTTCGCTGTATGCCTGCTTTACAGAGGTCAGCCCTGCATCTTCAATAATCCGGCATTCCAGCGGAAGCTTGCCCTGTACTGACGCATTCCCTGAGAACCCGTCGGCAATATTATGCAGATCTCCGACGCACATCCAGATAAACTGATTGGTCTCCCTCATCAGTTCCATATGATCCAGGACATCCGGGATTACCTGTTCCACGCGCATGCCCGTATACTGATGCTGATAAATGGTCCGGTCGATTCCCCTGCCATATCCGTATGGCAATATAGAACGCCAGTCCCCATCTATCTTTGCCGTTTCATACCCCTGTTCTTTAAAATACTCTGCGAGTGTTGTAATATTCTCCGGCAGCTGCTTCGTGATCTGCTTTAGAATCAACATATGATTAACCGAGCTTACCCCCGTCCAGTAAGCGGCCAGAGACGGCAGTGTCCACTCTGCTGCAGAATATGCATTGGTACACTGCACTCCCTTTTCAAAAAAACGGTATGTCTCCGGCATGATCTCTGCAAGCCGCTCTTCCTCTAATACCTTTTGTGATATTCCATCTACAAAAATATTCAATACCAGTCGTTTCTTACCCGGATCTGACTTTAAGGCAATGGGATTTCCAAAATAGATATCCCGTTCCGCCTCTACCTCTGTCGTCGGCGGGAGACGGTAATACTCAAAATGTTCTGCCTTCTTATTCATACAAACAAATTCCTTTCCGTCCGGAACATGCAGCCGAAACGGTACAGGCTCCTTCGACAGTACAGGCAGCAAATACTCTGCCTCTTCTCCAAGCACGAATCTCCTTCCTTTTACCGCTTCTCTGCATTCCAGCTTTGTCGTAATATAATTCCCGAAAAACTCATAGACGGAATCATCTGTACGTATGACATTATTCCAGTCAACATAATTGTATACTGCATTATACTTTTCATTTCCAAAAGCATCCGTATAAATCTTACCAACTAAATTGGAAGCATCTCCAAGATATGCCTCATCAAACAGTCCCCAGATCGAATGTATATTTCTTTTAAGCTCCGCCACCTCATTTTTCCATCTGACAATTCCTGCCTTATCACCTGCCTGTATCATTTTCTGTCCCTGTTCCATCATGTTTTCCTGCAGGATATCCATACAGGATTCTCCATGCTGCAATTCCGGATAAAGTCCACTCAGCATATCTAAAACAGATTCATAATGAATTGCTTCGATCCATTGTTCCTTTGCACAACAGACATTTCTTGCAATCAGATTGGCCTCAAAATTATACGGATTCTTTTTTAGCATTTCTTTTGATATTCCATATGCTTCTTCAGCATTACCCGAGAGCAGGCGGCAGGCGGCTTTCATACGATACAGATCAAAGTCCATAGGACATTCTGCTTCGTATTCCTGTATCATCTCCTCTATCTCATCCGGCTGTTCATTATTCTGTAAACATTCCAAAATCCGTTTCTTTAAATCGTTCATATCCTACCTCTTTTCTCCACTAATTTCTGTTTAAATGCTCACCATGACTTTTCCTCTGATTCTGCATGCATCTCAAAGTATATTCAACACCGAAAAGATATCCTCCAGATCCTCGACAACGTCATAGCTTCTCGCTATTTCCCGCAGAGAAGCTATCTTATTCTCCCATAAATGGCCGGCCTTGAAGTCCTTTTCATATTTTTTCAGGAGTATACAATTCGATATTAAGTGCTTTCCCAGGTCTCTTGAAACACTATCGGCGGACTTATATGCAACCACAACCGGTTCTGAAAGGAAACCTACCGGGTAATTCTTTGTAATCCGCAGCGCCAGTTCATAATCCTCTAATGCCGACATACTGGTATCAAATAAACCGATTGAATCAAATACTGCTCTGGAAACAAGCATGGTCTGCGTACTGATCAGATTATTCTTCAGACATTCCTCAAATGCCCATTCCCCGGCATCCTGTGGCGGATAGGGTACTGATAATACGCCTCCATCATCATATACCATCTGCCCGTATATCAGTCCGTACTCCGGATGTGCCTCCATCATGGCAACCTGCTTTTGCAGCTTGTCCGGCACCCAGACATCATCACTGTCCTGAAAAGCAATGTACGCTCCCTGCGCAGCCTGTATACCCGTATTTCTGGCGGCTGCCTGCCCTTTGTTTTCCGGACAGCCGATGTACCGGAGTCTCACATCCTGCCGGAGCAGTGGCTCTAACAGTTCTTTTGTATTATCGGTAGACCCGTCATCAACAATGATCAGCTCCCAATCAGAATAGGACTGACCCGTTACACTTTGAACAGAACGTATCAGCGTTCCCGCCCGGTTATAGGTTGGTATGATTACAGAAACCATGCTTTATCCCCCTTTATCTATATTATTTCCGTTTCCATCATTCTCTGATAGTAATTATAATTCAACCACTTTCTAAAAGCAATCTCTTCCCTTTCCTGATAAAATCACTTTCTGATTCTGACAGCCCGCTTTTATTTTATAATTGTGTCTGCCGGGAAAGCATTGTATAATAAAATCGGAGGTAGGAGTTATGAATATATTGTTTTGCAAATGGACCAACTCATGCGAATATGGAATTGAACAGGCGTTTCAGACTATGGGACATACGGTAACGTCCGTCACGCATTCCTTCAGCAATGTTTCTCATTCCGTGGAAAGTATGCTGGTTTTGCAGTCTGCACTGGATCATAACCGGTTCGATTTCCTTTTTTCTACCAACTACCTTCCGGTCGTCTCGAAGGTATGCAATATCTATCATATCCCCTATATCTGCTGGGTAACGGATTCTCCGTGTCTTACCTTATATTCGGATTCGATCCGGAATTCCTGTAACCATATCTTTATCTTTGATTATGCCCTGTATAAATCTGTAGTTGATTATCATCCGGCAGGAATCCATTACTTCCCGCTGGCAACCTGTACCGATCTGTGGGACAGGATAGCCCTGACAGAACAGGATTGGGAGCAGTATAGCTGCGACGTATCCTTTGTCGGCTCCCTGTATAACCAGTCCAGCCCGTATGATACAGTAGAAGGTTTGTCACCTTACACCAGAGCCTATTTAGACGGTCTGATCGATGCCCAGCTTCATGTTTACGGCTGCCACTTCCTGCAGGAATGCCTGACGCCGGAGATTATACAGGAATTCAAGACCTGTGCTAACTGGATCTGGTATCCGGATTACCGGACGGAGGATGCAGCAGTCATAGAGAATTCTTACCTGAGCAAACGGTGTGCGGCGCTTGAACGCTGTCAGATCGCGCAACGTCTCTCTGCATCCTTTCAGTTTCATCTATATACGAACAGTGACGTCAGCGGACTGCAGGGCGTTCAGAACCTTGGAACCGTGGATTATTATGATACGATGCCCCGGATATTCCGCTGCAGCAGTATCAATCTGAATATTACCTCAAAATCCATTCACACCGGTCTCCCCCTTCGGATCTTTGATATTCTGGGAGCCGGCGGATTTCTGCTGACAAATTATCAGGAGGAGCTTCCGAATTATTTTGAGATTGGGACAGACCTGGATATCTATGAAAGCATGGACGATCTGGAGGATAAGATTCGGTATTATCTGGAGCGTCCGGAGCTGCGACAGGAAATTGCGCGAAACGGCCGGGAAAAGGTCCGCCAGAGTTTTCAATATACTACCGCATTGGCTCAGATTCTTGCTATCAGTCTGGAAGCCTGACTGAAGGTGCAGATATAAAATGTATATAAAGATATGTATGATATCAATATCAGAAGGGACGAAACGAAGATGAATGTTATATTTTGTAAGTGGACCAGTATCTGCGAGGATGCTATTGATACTGCACTGGTACAGCTAAACTGCAATATCACCCGTATCACCCGGCTGCTGGACAGCGTTGATTATGATACGGACTATATGAGTACTCTTTCCCAGACCTTAAGCAGTACGCCTGCTGACTGTGTTTTGTCTGTGAATTTCATACCGGTCATTGCACGGGTCTGCAACGTATATAAGATTCCTTATCTCTGTCTGATCGTTGACAGTCCCTGCTTCCAGCTATACTCAGATACAATCCGGCTGCCCTATAACCGCATTTTTATCTTTGACCGGGATCTGTACCGGAAATTTCATAATGAAAATCCATCCTGCATCTTTCACATCCCTCTGGCATCAGATGTAGCATTCTGGGATTCTGTTCCGGTACGGAAGGAAGACCATGCTACCTATGACTGCGATATCTCCTTTGTGGGTTCCTTATACAGCGAAAAATGCAGATATAATCAGATTGAGCAAAGCCTGCCGCCACAGATCCGCGGCTATGCTGACGGACTGATCGAAGCCCAGCTTCATATGTCCGGCGCTAATCTTCTGCGGGAAAGCATTTCCCAGGAATTCGCAGAAAAATTCAAGGCCTGTGCAAAATGGGTACCCCTGGAGCAGGATTATCGGGAAGATACGATCGGCATTGTTGCAGACACCTATCTCGGATACAAATGTACAGAACAGGACCGGATCCGGAAGCTGAATGCTCTGGCAGACCATTTTTCTGTGGATCTTTATACCCTAAGTGATACTTCATCTCTGCCAAAGATACATAATAAAGGGCCGGCAGATTCCCGGAATATGATGCCGCAGATTATTAAGTGCAGTAAGATCAATCTGAACTTTACCAATATACCGATCAGCTCCGGCCTGCCCCAGCGGATTTTTGATATCCTTGGCTGCGGCGGTTTCCTGATGACCAACTTCCAGCCAGAGCTGCTGGACTGGTTTGTACCGGATGAGGATCTTGTGATCTACTACTCAACATCCGATCTTATTGAAAAGACCGCTTATTATCTGGAGCATGAAGAGGAACGAAGGGCCATCGCTCAGAACGGCTACCGCAAGACCGCCAGCCAGCACACCTATGCTCTGCGTCTGGTGCAGATGTTCGAACTGGCATTAAAGTCTTAGATCAGTAGATTATAATTGCCTGCATAGCACTCCACTCCTCATCTGTTCTTCCAGATTGTCAGCTGAAAATATTACTTAGATTCTGCTTGATCTGGGTAGTGCTGACCTGTGGTGTCCGCGGAAGATAAATTACATCTGCTCCTTCTTCCTTGAGAAAGTCAAACTTTCCTTTCCAGTCATCCCCCATAACAAAGGTGTCAATATGATATTCATGCAGATCCGATATCTTCTGTTCCCAGTTTTCCTCCGGTATCACCAGATCTACATAGCGAACGGACTCTACCAGCATCTTCCTCTGCTCATAAGAAAAATAACTCCGTTTATGCTTTGCCTCCCAGTTAAACGCATCCGTAGAAAGGGCTACGATCAGATAGTCTCCGTATTTCTTTGCCTTTCTTAATAAATTAATATGTCCGTAATGTAACAGATCAAAGGTTCCATAGGTAATCACTCGTTTCATATGCGCCTCCTCTTTTGCTTCACATCAAGTTTCTGTTCCCCTCATTCTTTCTGATGAAGACTATACCTTAAGCGTATATTACACTATTTTAAAATACATGTAAACTCCATTCTGCTTAGGAAAATTGTTCTTTCAAAATCCTCGGAATTAGTGTAAATTATAATTAGAGATTAAACTGCCAAAGAACAATCACAAAATTACGGAGGGGTTCATATGAAAGTAGTATTATTAGCTGGCGGCTTTGGAACCCGTATCAGCGAAGAAAGTTATTTAAGGCCCAAACCAATGGTAGAAATTGGAGGGAAACCAATTCTGTGGCACATTATGAAATATTATTCATCCTATGGTTATAATGAATTTATCATCTGCTGCGGATATAAACAGCATGTGATCAAGGAATGGTTTGCAGACTATTATCTGCATACCAGTGATATTACATTCGATTTTACCCAAAACGGGAAGATGGAGGTTCATAAGTCTTATACGGATCCATGGACAGTAACCTTAGTGGACACAGGCCTCAATACCATGACCGGCGGAAGAGTAAAACGTATCCAGAAATATGTGGGGGAGGAACCCTTCCTGCTTACCTATGGTGACGGGGTATCTACCGTGAATCTAGATGCACTGGTGCAGTTTCACATGGCACACGGAAAGATTGCTACCATGACAGCAGTTAATGTAGGACAGCAGTTCGGTGTGCTGGATATTGATGAACAGGGAACCATTCACCGGTTCCGTGAGAAACAGGATACGGACGGTCATGTTATCAATGGAGGGTATATGGTATTAAATCCGGAAATCTTTGATTATCTTGAAGATGATAATACCGTATTTGAAAAAGCGCCTTTGGAACGTCTGGCAGCAGAAGGTGAATTGAAAGCATATGTCCATAACGGGTTCTGGAAATGCATGGACACCACGCGTGATAAACATCAGTTAGAGGAAATGCTTCAGACGGGCTCTGCTCCTTGGAAGGTTTGGGAGGATTGATGCAATGAATTTAAGCTTTTACAAAGGAAAACGCATATTAGTAACCGGTCATACAGGTTTTAAAGGCTCCTGGATGAGCCGGGTTCTGGTAAATGCCGGAGCAATCCTGACCGGCTACTCCCTGGAACCACCAACAACACCAAATCTATTTTCCATGTGTGATGTGGAACATAACATGAATTCCATTATCGGAGACATCCGGAATCTGCCGGACTTACAGGAGGTTTTCGAAAAATTCCGTCCGGAAATAGTAATTCACATGGCAGCCCAGCCAATCGTCCGGGATTCTTATCAGAATCCTGTATATACCTATGAAACGAATGTCATGGGAACTGTGAACGTTCTGGAATGTATCCGTCTTACAGACTGTGTAAGATCATTTTTAAATGTCACTACAGATAAAGTCTATAAGAATAATGAATGGTGCTGGGGATACCGGGAAAACGAGCCTCTGGACGGATATGATCCCTATTCAAACAGTAAATCCTGCTCTGAGCTGGTAACTCACAGCTATAAAGACTCCTTTTTCTCCGATGGACAGGTTGCCATTTCTACAGCAAGAGCCGGAAATGTGATCGGCGGCGGGGATTTTGCCAATAACCGGATCATTCCGGACTGTATCCGCGCCATGGAAAAAGGGGAAGCCATTCTTGTACGCAATCCACACTCTACCAGACCGTATCAACACGTTCTGGAACCGGTAATGGCTTATTTAATGATCGCGCAGAAGCAATATGAAAACGGGAATTATGCCGGCTGGTATAATGTAGGACCGGATGATCTTGACTGTGTAACAACCGGAGATATCGTTACCATGTTCTGTGACAAATGGGGCGAAAACGCCCGCTGGATCAACCAATATGATGGGGGACCGCATGAAGCTAATTTTCTTAAGCTGGACTGCTCCAGGATCCGATCCGTTTTTCAATGGAAACCCCGCTGGAATGTATCTGAAGCATTGGATCAGGTAATTGAATGGACAAAGGAATATTTTGCAAAAGGTGATATTCCAGCTATTATGGATAAACAGATTACAGAATACATACATCAAAATGAAGTTTGGAAAGGAGAAACCAATGTTTGAAAATATGACAGAAACCCAGGCAAGAGAGCAGATCCTGAATATGGTCGCCCAATACTGCAATACTTACCACAATCAAAACAAGCCCTTCCAGGAAGGAGATCGGATTCCTTATGCTTCCCGTGTATATGGATCAGAAGAAATGTGCAATCTGGTAGACAGTGCTCTGGAATTCTGGCTAACCTCCGGCCGGTATACGGAGGAATTCGAAAGAAAATTTGCCGAATATCTGGATATAGACTATTGTACGCTTGTTAACTCCGGTTCATCAGCAAATCTGAATGCCTTCATGGCATTGACTTCTCCGCTGTTAGGGGAGCGGGCTGTCCACCGGGGAGACGAAGTCATTACCGTTGCCGCCGGTTTTCCTACGACGGTAGCACCGATCATTCAGTATGGCGCAATCCCGGTTTTTGTTGATGTCACTATTCCTCAATACAATATAGACGTGACAAAATTAGAAGAAGCATATTCTGATAAAACCAAGGCTGTTATGATCGCACATACCCTGGGGAATCCTTTTGATCTGAAGGCTGTAAAGGAGTTTTGTGATAAACACGAGCTTTGGCTGATTGAGGATAACTGTGATGCTCTGGGCTCAAAATACAGAATGGGCCAGGAAGAAAAATTTACCGGTACCATTGGGGATATCGGTACTTCCAGTTTTTATCCCCCTCATCATATGACAATGGGGGAAGGTGGAGCGGTTTATACCAACAACCCATTATTAAACAAATGTATCCGTTCCTTCCGGGACTGGGGAAGAGACTGTGTGTGTCCGTCCGGCAGAGATAATCTCTGTGGACATCGTTTTGACAGACAGTATGGTGAATTACCATTGGGTTATGATCATAAATATGTGTATTCCCATTTTGGATATAATCTGAAGGCAACCGATATGCAGGCAGCAATCGGCTGCGCGCAGATAGAAAAATTTCCTGAATTTGTTAAACGTCGTCGTCACAATTTTGACCGTTTAAAATCTGCGCTTTCCGGAACGGAGGATGCTCTGATCCTGCCGGAAGCATGCAAGGATTCTATACCAAGCTGGTTTGGCTTTCTGATCACCTGTAAAAAAAGCATTCATCGAAATGCTGTTGTTAAATATATTGAACAGCATGGTGTACAGACACGAATGCTGTTTGCGGGCAATTTAATAAAGCATCCCTGCTTTGACGAAATGCGCAGAACCGGAACTGGCTTTCGTGTAGCCGGCAGTCTGGAAAATACAGACCGCATTATGAATGAAAGCTTTTGGGTTGGCGTATATCCGGGAATGACAGATGAAAAGATTGATTTCATGGCAAAGATGATCAAAGAAGCAGTGGCATTACAATAACACAGTATTGATCAAAGGATAAAAACCGGGCGAAACTCGCAAAGTGCGTTTCGCCCGGTTTTTATCCTTTATCTGGCCAGCAAAGATAAATCTTCAACAATCTGGCTGGCAGTCAGCCGGTTCTCCAGCAGGATATCATTGGGATTGAAGCGATCAATGAATTCTTTCTTGAGACCGTAATTTAATACCCGCATGCCGGATGTTCCATAGAACGCCGCAATCTTTTCTCCAAAACCACCACTGAGAATTCCATCCTCCAATGTTACTACGATCGTATGCTCCTGTTCCAGTCCACGTAAGAAATCCACGTCAATACCTGTAATATATCTTGGATTTACCAGCGTCGGCTTTATCCCGGATTCCTGTTCCAGCAGTGCGGAGGTCTCCTCTCCCAGTTGGAAAAAGTCACCCAGTGCCAGTATTGCAATTTTGCTTCCCCTTTCACACAACTTATATTGATTCAGATTACTATAATCTAAATCAACCGGATCCTTTGCATAATGTACACCATTCCTTGGTATGCGGATTGCAACCGGATGATCCTGCTGTTCTATACTCCATTCAAGCATTGCGAGATATTCCTGCTTATTCGTGGGCCCCAGATAAACCAGATTCGGTATATTAGACAATAACGGTATATCGAAAATACCTAAATGGGTTACGTCATTCATCCCCCAGACCGAGGCATTCCGAACCAGAAGCGTTGCCGGACAACGATTAATGCAGAGTTCCTGGGATATCTGATCATAGGTTCTCTGAAAGAAACTGGAGTGTGTTGCAAACACGGGCTTTCCTCCCCGCTTCGCAATCCCGGCTGCCATAGCGACTGCATGCTCTTCGGCAATTCCAACATCAACAAACTGCTTTCCTGCTGCCTTTCTCTTTTCCGCATGAAACCCTATCGTTAACGGCACACCGGCCGCCATTGCAACAACCGTCTTATCCTTCTTCATCTTATCCAGCAGAAAATCACAAACAATATCATCATAATTCTCATTTGTAAAGGTTCTCTTATTCTTTCCGGTCTCAATATCAAATGGAGGCTTCCAGTGATAATTCTCCTGATCCTCCTCGGCAAATACATATCCCTTTCCCTTGACCGTATTAATGTGCACGATAATCGGATGATCAATATCCTTTACCTTCTGAAACACCTCGATCAGTTTCTCAACATCATTTCCCTCTTTCAAATAGCAATAGTCAAAACCAAGAGAACGGAATATATTGCACTCCGCCTTTCCGTTTGATTCCCGCAGCGTCTTCAGATTCTGATACAAACCGCCATAATTATCTGAGATCGACATGCCATTATCATTTACAATAATGATCAGATTGCTATGAAGTTCCCATGCAAAATCCAGGCCCTCCAATGCTTCTCCTCCACTCAATGCCCCGTCACCGATGACTGCGATCACATTTTCTGTGCCTCCCATAAGATCCCTTGCTTTTGCCAGCCCGCATGCCAGACTGACAGATGTGGAGGTATGACCTACATTAAAAATATCATGTTCACTTTCCTCCGGGCAGGTATACCCTGTAACGTCATTATATTTTGCCGGATCCAGATATGCATCCTTTCTGCCGGTCAGCATCTTGTGACAATAGCTCTGATGAGATACATCAAAAACAATCCGGTCCTCCGGCGAATCAAAGACATAATGTAAAGCAATCGTCGCTTCCACGATTCCAAAATTCGGTCCGAAGTGTCCGCCGCAGACACTGATCTTCTCTAATAATGCATTTCTCATTTCTGATGCCAGAATCCCTCTCTCTTCTGCATTCAACTGTTTCAAGTCCGACGGACTTTCTATCT
Source organism: uncultured Lachnospiraceae bacterium (assembly GCA_910587045.1). Lineage (GTDB taxonomy): Bacteria > Bacillota > Clostridia > Lachnospirales > Lachnospiraceae > CAG-632. Next base: position 66,131 of record CAJULG010000003.1, read on the forward strand.
TCTCTAAATACATTTCTGCTCTCCTTTCATCTACTGATATAATCCTTTATTGTCTGTGCAATCCCGGCTTCTATTCCAGTCTGTACTTCCCATCCCAATGCCTTCAGTCTGGAATTGTCCAGTAATATCCCCGGATAACGCTTCTGTGCAGGTTCGGATTTATAATGTACCTTTATTTGTGTTTTACAACTCTGCCCTGCCAGTTTTGCTATCCATTCTGCCATCTCATCAATGGCTGCAAAGTTCCCCAGTTCCCCATTCGATGACACATTGTATACCTGACCAGTTGTTCCATGTTCAGAGATACATAATAACCCTTTTACTGCATCATCAACATAAATATTATCACGTCTTGCCAATCCCGACTGATTCAGCAAAAGATCCCTGCCGGTACAGGCCTCTTTGATAAACTCATAAAAGGCGGTATCCGGAAGAAACTTCGTATGACCATACACATAACTAAACCTTGCGATCACAACATCCATATTATACTGCCTGCTATATGCCATTGCCATGACTTCCGCCATACGCTTCGATTGTGAATATACGGCAGCCGGTGAATCAAGCCGGTCACTCTGTTCCGTATTCTCCTCATTGACACGAAGATCTACCGGTTCCCGATTCGCATACACTGTTGCAGAAGAAAAAACCACAAGCCTGCCCGCCTTTCCCTTTTCCTGCTGATTCTTCAGGAACTCCAGACAATTCCGTGTCCCTATGATATTCGGCGTAACAACATCCACCGGCCGATTCTTTACTATATTGCCGGATATAGGGCCTGCTGCATGCAAAATAAGATCGACCGGTCCGATCTCCGGGGAAAAAGGCTGCGAAACATCCTGTGAAATGATCTGAAATCCCGGTTCTTTTAAATAGTTCTGAAATCCTTCCTCCAGCTTGTGCAGATTATGACTCAGAGCAATGACCTCTATATCCTTTCTGCTCATCAACACATCAACAATATGACTGCCGATCAGGCCGGTGGCACCTGTTATAAGCACTCTCTTTCCAGAAAAATAGTCCATACCGCTTTCCTCCTACTGTATTTCATAACTGATCCAGAAACGCATATTGCTCTTCCGGCAGCGCCGGCTCCAGGTTCTGACATGTATTTCCCAATGGCAGTCCGGGCTGTAAATCCACTTCCATATCTACCTCTAATTCAATCATACCGGGGCCTGTCCATTCCCGTATCTCTTCCTCGACCAGCTTCTTCTCAAAATCGGACCAGGTGTAATATGGAATATTGTATGCCCTTGCGATAAATTCAAATTCAGGATGACCATACCCGCTGTCGGGTGTCGTATGAACGTAGCGGGCATTATACTTCACCCGTTCTCTGCTTCGGATCATTCCCGAAGAATGATTATTCACGATCAGGATCAGAACCGGCAGCTGAGCCTGTCCGATCATCTGCAGTTCCTGAATATTTAATTGTATCCCCTGATCCCCGACTATACACAGAACCGGTCTTTGCGTATAATAACATGCACCGATCGCTTTTCCGATCGCACAGCCCAGAGTACCAAAAGATTTTGAATAAAGTATCCGATTGCATATACCTGAATACTCATATGCCCTGGATACCCAGAATTCATTATTTCCCACGTCACTTACGATCAATATATCAGAACTCATACTCTGAAATATCTGTGTGATCTTATAAACCGCTTCGTTAAGATCCTTATCCCGCAATTCCTTTTTTAACCGGTCACATACAGAAATCCATTCCTCATAGCTTTGATTCTTTCTGTATTTCAAAAATTCTTTTAAAAAGGCAGAAATCTCTACCGTAAAATTAATCGCCCCGGGAATTTCTCTCTCGAATTCTCTTTCATCAATATCCAGGCGGATCACACACTTGTTCTCTATTGCACTCCGAAAGCTCTCAGAAGCTGGCGGAAATGACATTCGGTTCCCGAGAGAAAGAATAAAATCGCTCTTCTCCAGTATAAAATTACTGTATCGTATCCCGTGACTTCCAATATAACCGTAATATAGCGGAAAACCAGATATAACATCCTGCGCTCCCCGACTGGATATTACAGGAATCCTTAGCCGCTCTGCCAGTTCTCTGATGTACCGACAGGCTCCGGCCTGTCGAAGCCCGTCTCCTGCCAGAATGACTGGACGTTTCACCTTCTCCAGCCTTTCCATTACATAATTCACTGTGTTTGTATACACAACCGTTCCATCCGGATCTTCCGCCGCAATATCCGTATCCGTAATCGTTACTTCCCTTTTCCAAAGAGCGGAAGCAAAGTCTAATAGTACCGGCCCCTTCCGTCCTGTAACCGCCTGCTGCCAGGCATATTCCAGTTCCCGGCATACGTCCTCCGGATCCTCTATCTGTACTGCATACTTTGTAATATTTGCAACAAGGGGAACGGGATCCAGTTCCTGATCAAATTCAAAGCGCATACCAGGATTCTGAGTTCTATTTGCATGAGATGTAAGAACTATGATCGGAACCGACTCACTAAACGCTTCTGCAATACCGGTAACCGCATTCGTAACACCCGGCCCGCGCGTACAATATGCAACGCCTAAGGAAGATTCCGCCTGGGCATACCCGCAGGCCTCCAGTACAGCTCCCTGTTCATGACTGCTTAAATGCGCTTCAATTCCCGGAGTCGCTTCTAAGGCATATAAGAAATCTAATATTACGCCGCCCGGTATGCCAAATACATCGCCTACACCCTTTGATACAAGAAATTTAACCACATATTCCGCCACATTCATGATAAGCGTTTCCCTCCATCCGTAATATCAGGATCATACCCGTTTCTTCTGAGCAATTCAATTGTATTCTGAGTTGTAAAACGGTGCCGCAGATCCTCCGGAATGTTTCTTAATATTGCATTGATCTCTGAATATGACAGATGATATCTGCTACGCAGGACAATCGCATATTTATATGCTGCTTTATTAAGTGCCGGCAGTAAACGGGTCACCGAATATCCCCATATATTATCCGCATTATATTTCTCTATTATTTCACAGATTTCCAGTATTTCATCATAATCATATCGGAAAGAATACCTTTTATTCAGATAATCCACAATAAGCTCTGTCTGAAGGTTCCCAGCTCCCTGTCCCATTCCGAGTATGCAGGAATCAATGATAATATTTCTCTCCGTACTCTGCTCCAAAAAGGCTAACACATTCGCAAATGCAAGATTCATATTGTTATGTGCATGGAATCCGATCTTTACCCCCGGATCCAGTTCGTTATCATACCGTTTGAATAGCTCCGCAATATTCTCCTGCATCATATAACCATAGCTGTCAACAAAATAAAGGGCAAATGCTTTCATTTCATTTGCAGCCGCGATCAGATGGCCAATCTCCTCCCGGGTATAACGCATCGTCAGCATGGGCTGAACAAATACCTTATATCCCTTTTCTGCCAGTGCCTTGCAGAAGTCCAGGGATTTCTGCTGCTCAGAATAGCGAATGATCACCCGGATCGCATCACATAATGAAGGATTCCAATCCGGTATGTCTGCAAGCGGTATATCCGGTCCGCGAAAAAATGCCGTATAAATCTGTCCTTCTCTCCGGTCCTCCGGTATTTTCTCCGAGATGCTTTCCATATCAGGATAAATTGCAAATCCCCTTCTGTCATCCCTGGTAATTTCTACTGTTCCCAACTCAATAATATCAATCCGGGAACACGTTAAGTGATCAATGATATGATCGATATCCTCTGCCTGAAATCGCTTTGAGGATAATTCATTCTTCTCAGCATCCTCGAGTCCAAATCCACCGTCTCTTAATGTACAATCTAATAATTGAATTCTTCCACTCATGAAATTTTCTCCATTCTTAATCAGTTGTACTTATTCCACATATTGAATTCCCTGGCTTTTCACCACATAATAACCCTTACACCCGTATTCCCCCAGTGTCTTTTCAATCTCCTTTTCATGTCTTACGGATGCTATGACCACCATGTAGACCTGCTCGTTCTGAATATCCTGCGGATCATGGATCACAAGATTCAATTCCTCATAATTCATTCCATGCAGTCTTACATTCCCGTCTGCTACAAAATCAATATGTTTTCTTAATGCCGGAAGCGCATCTAAATAATTCTTTCCAACATCTCCGGTTCCCCACAATACAACACGCCCGGTCTTCTGTTCTAATAATCCGGAAAGAGAATTTTGAAAATGATTATCTGCCATGTTGTAATAATAATCATTCGTTTTATCCATCAGCTTCTTCGCTATCTCACCCAGAATCTCACTGGTATTCTCCTGCAGGGAAATAAAATCGGAGCAGTACGGATGCTGCTTTAAGAGGTGCGACTTATAAAGCAGCAGATTTACATAACGTTTAACCTCCTGCTTTGAAACATATTCATAGTATTTCCGGTATTCTGTATCATCCATGCCCGTATCCCGGAGCATTTTAAGATCCCGCGGCATAAACAGCAACAGATAAATCTGAAAAATGTCGGAAGCATTGATTCCCATCCCCTGTGAGATCATTGGTTCATCACAATAATAGCATCGCTTTCCCATCATGACATTTGCGATGATCGTTACATGAGGACTCCATATAGAATAAAAATACTCCTTCGTTTCCTCACATAACGGCTGTTTGTTTCTGATATAATCATTAAAGAGCCGTTCAAACTTATCTACATCAGCATGCCACATGCCCCGTTTCATCAAATGATTGCCGATAAACAGCATGTTCATCTCCTGATAATCACCCGAAATAAAATTGAATATTTCTTCCCACTTGTCTATGTAGCGGCTGGTCTGATTCTGACATTCACACTCATCATTCCTGTATTCCATAACACAATTATGGTTATATACCTTGTCCTTATTTACATTAACCTGTGCATGAATATGATTTAAGTAATAGTAATCCGACGGATATTGCTGAATCATATCCAGCATCCGCTCAATGGCATTATTAATGAATACATCATCATCCCCTACCATCAGGACATATTCCCCGGACGGCAGGATATCAATGGCATTATTCCAGTTCAGGATCGGATGGATCGGATTCTCCTTCTTATCGTATTTTAAATCAAACTTTCCAATATATTTCTTTACTATCTCTTCCGTGTCGTCTGTTGACGCATTATCCGAAATACAAACTTCAACCTCATCCTTGTGGTTCCCGATCTGACGATAAATGGACTCTAATAGAATCTCCAACGCATCCGACCGATTATAGGTCGGAATACATAATGATAATTTTATCCTGTTATTCTCCATATTAATCTCCTGTTCTCTGGCTCTACCAGTATCTTCCCGCTTCAACACTCTTATAGCTTTGCGGCGTTTCTGACGGTTTGGGCGAAGTCCAATAGTTATTATATATACCCAGCTTATCCCACGCCTTTCCCTTAATGCCGAAGAACAGCTGCAGCATACCTCCAATATGAAGCGCTTTCTTTCCGATCTGTTTACAATAGGCGCCTAATGGCAGTCCATAAGCCCCTGCTCCGATCAACGCAATGTCAAAATCTATTTTATCAATCCTTTTCTCCATATATTCCAGCGCATCAAACCATGTAGAATATTCCGGCTGTTCTTCTCCAAGACTCTGTACTGATCTTAGAGTCTGAATTGAAAACTGCGGAAGCAGATCCTTATTATCGTGCAACATTTCCCGTTTTCCATAATTTTCGATCACAGAGTCTTCGAAAGGATGAATTATCAGAACCCTCCTGTCCTCCAATGCCCTGGTCCATGGGCAATCAATCTCGTACGGAAATGCAGTTTCATCATATTTTGCCAGTACCGCCTCCGGCATAAAACGCTTATATAACAGATTCTCAAACCGGGAAAGCCACATGCTCCATACAAAATCCATATTTTTCAGACCTTCTGTATACAGCCTGACCATCTGATCCAGATAATCCTCTTCGGCAGGATAAAATCCGGCCCCCTGCTTCATTACCAATTTCAGATTATCATGATATGGCATACCGCTGCCATGCTCCCGGTCTGACACCCAGTAATACTCTGTCATACACTCAAGCTCATTTGATCCCAGACGCCCGGCAAAAAAGGGCTTATCCCCTGTTAATTTCTGATACAGATACTCGTTTGCTTCCTCTCTGCTCAAAAAGGGCTTATAAAATTCCTGCTCACGCAGGATATCCTTCTTTGCTCCCTGAAGCATAATATCATATTCAATCCCCCTCATCATGGCTAACTGTCTGCTGATCTCATCTGCATATACACTGGTCACAAGAACGATCGCCTGTGGGAAATTGTAGATTTCAGAAGGAGAATACACCGGATATCCATTCAGGGAACTGCCCTGCTTTCCAGTATCATTATCCACGAATCCTATCATTTTTGCCTGATACTTTTCTAATTCTTCAATGCTGCGCATTCCCAGTGCACTGGCACCAAACAGCAAAACCTCACGATCACGCAAATCCTCCATTCTGCCCTTTTGAAGCTTCACATACATCTCCTCGTCCTCCATCCGTATTAATCTGCGAGCCCGGACATCTCCTTCACCAGTTCTACCATTCTTGGAGATGATAACGATTCCGGCCGGTCAAACATCTGATCCCGCAATGCGATCCGTTCTGTATGGTACTTCCGATCATACGCCTCGCCCGGATAACAGGCTTCTGTAATCGCCTGCATCAGTTCTTCCATCGTCTCTACCTTTACTCCCGGAGTTGCTTTATCGTAGTCCCAGTACAACTCCCTGGAGGACTTCTCATACTCTTCTCTGTCATAATCAAAGAACAAAACCGGTCGATCTGTCAGCAGGAAGTCAAAATAGATGGAAGAATAGTCGGTGACCAGTACATCTGCGTATTTCAATACAACATAAGGATCAGAATCCGGATCCAGCATTAAAATATTATCGTATTGTATAGCAGCAAACTCTCCCTTATGCCTGGAAAACGGATGCTGCTTTATGCAAAACAGAATATGCTGCCCTGCCAGATAATCTGCAAATAATTCCAGATTCATAATATCAAAAAACTGATTCTGACTGTCCCGATAGGTCGGCATATAATAGACGATCTTCCCCTGTGCATACTTATCCAGAAATTCCCGTACTGTATCCATCTCCTTCTGTTCTCCCGGAAGCAGAATGTTATGAATAGCATCCGAAATCAGAATATCATTTCTCGGATAACCGCATACAAACACATTTTCAGGGTTACGGAACGCAGATTCAAACAAAGGCTTCAAATACCCGGAAGGCGCCAGAATATGATCCGTAGGCTTCTCACTGGAACAATTTCTTGGCAGACATTTCCACCGTTCCCACCAATTCCTTGGATGTCGAAATCTATCCATACGGTTATCCGCCTGTATCTTTTTCAGTGGAATCCCATGCCACATATCAATTTTCAAAGCTCCCCCGCTTTGTGGAAAATTGATATCCTTGGAATAATGATCATACAGATATACTTTCGCGATCAGGGCATACCAGATTCCCTTGAGGGAATGGTATCCACAGGCTTCCAGTCCGGAATCTGATAAATACGCTACGATTTCTTTATCCCTGCTGATCCAGATCGGTCGAATCCCTAATTCCTCCTTGTGCTGACTGCAATACAGATACAGATACCTTGGGTTATCTGAAAACCGGTTGCCAAGAGTACTGCCAAAAAGCCAGATCCTTTTATTTCTGGGTACCAGATAGGAAAGCCAGTAAAGAGGAAGCACCAGTAACTGGCTCCAATATTTGATTCGTTCCAGCAGCTTCCTCATCCTGTCTTCTCCTCATTCCTGTTTTATCCTGTCTTCCGATTCGCCAGAAGCAGCTCTGTAACCTCCCGGATCACACCTGAGCCGCCCTTTGTCTGCGTCACATAATCCGCATATTCCCGTACTTCTGAAATAGCATCTGCCGGACAGCAGGAAACCCCTGCCTTCTGCATGACCGCCAGATCATTCCGATCATCTCCGATATATAATACCTGCTTCCAGTCAAGCTGCAGTTCCCGGCAGAGCCGGTCAATGACTGCCACTTTATCCTGACACCCCTGCTCAATAATATCCAGCTTCAGCTTTTCTGCTCTGCGCTGATTCAACGCCCGGTTCTCACTGGTGATAATACCGGTCAGAATCCCCTGCTCTCGTAACAGCTGAAAGCCCATGCCGTCCCTGGTGTTGAATTTCTTTAATTCATCTCCCTGCTCTGAATAATACATACCGCCGTCCGTCAGACAGCCATCACAGTCCGTCAGGAATAACCGGATTCCGGATAATCCTGCAACGGGAGCATAAAGGCCCTTTTTCTTCATAAGGGCCTCGATGGTGATCCAATCACTGGGCTCGTCAATTTCCAAAAAAGTTTCCTCGCTCATTTCTACAGCACGGATCCTTCCAGATAAACGGTTTCTGCTCTCAAACAGCTTCTGGCGTGAAGTAATATAAAATGCTCCGTTCTCTACCAGATCCCCGCTAAAGTCCTGTCTTCTTGGCCGATGGAACACATCATAATTGATCGGTTCCACGTTACCAGCAGAATTCAGGTGCCACCGAAACCGTTTTTGTGGTACCACAGACAGCACACTGTCTACGCCCTCTTCCCCAAAGGCTTCAAATCCCCGGTCCAGATCTGCACCGGAAAGCAAAGGCGAAGTTGCCTGAATCAATGCGATCGTATCAAATTCATACTGCGCCGCAAACTCCAGCATGGCAAATTCTGTGGAGGCTGTATCCGATGCTGATTCCGCAGACCGCCCTGTCACTATGGTCTTTGAAAACAGTTCCCGTTCTTCGCCATTCTGAAATTCCTCCACTACCCGTTTTATCTCTTCGCTATCCGTTGCAACATATACCCGTGATAGATATTTGCATTCACAGGCAGCACGCAGAACCCAATATACCAGCGGACGCCCATTCAGGATCTTAATATTCTTAAGAGGTATGGATTTACTTCCGCCGCGTACCGGAATAAATGCTACATTCATGATCAATGTCCTCTCAATTTCTTCCGGGCTGCTGCTTCACCCTCATAAATCTTCTTCTCTCCGTCACCAACCGCCTGTACGATACTGCTGATCCGCTTTTGCAGCATATCCATGGCATGTACCTCCAGACTGGCCTTCTGATCGGTTCCCCACATATCATGGGATAATGTAATATGCCGTTCAATCACCTTTGCCCCTAAAGCAGCCGCTACTACCGTAGGTTCCAGGTTCATCTCATGTCCGCTGTAACCAACCAGACAATCATAACGCTCCTGCAGCGTCTTCATAACATTTAAATTCAGTTCCGCATTCTCTGCCGGATAACTGGAATTGGTATGTAACAGAATATATTCGCCATTTCCATACTTCTCCAGCATCTCCACAGTCCGGTCTGTCTCCTCTAAGGTACTCATTCCGGTGGAAATAATGACCGGCTTGCCGGATCTGCAGGCTTCTTTTACTATTTCTTCATTATCATTGGTCGCAGACGCAATCTTAATGAACGGAACATCATATTGTAACAGAAATTCCAGACTCGGCATATCCCATGGAGATGCGCTCCATGCAATGGGCTTCTCCCGGCAATACGCATCAATCACATCGTATTCCGGCTTCTCAAATTCAATATGTTTCTTATAATCCAGGTATGTCATCGTGCCCCACGGAGTTTCCCGCATAACACTCTTCTGTGCCTCTGGAACTGCAATATCCGGACACCGTTTCTGAAACTTTACTGCATCCCAGCTGGTTGCATTTGCTGCATCGATCAGTTTCTTTGCAATCTGCATGTCCCCGTTATGGTTAATGCCGATCTCTGCGATCAGATACGGTGTTGACTGTGCGTTAATAATCCTGTTTCCCAACTTGATTTCCTTTTTTGCCATAATCCCTTCTCCTTTCACTTCCTGCAATCCGACCTCAGGAACTCCTCCTCAAGGCATATCTGACAGCCTCTTTTGATTACTGCTTTCCGCCTTCAGGGCTCCTCCTCAAGGCATATTATATCATACCTTATATCAGTTTTCATCACATAAAAATTCTTTTAATGACATTGGTATAAAGCCTTTTTTTACAATTCCGCCTTCCGTTGCATCCACTACAGTCATGGTCACATCCGCTTTCTGAATTCGTTCCTCCATCCAGCTCCGGAAACGCAAAAATGCCTTTGATGTATTTAATTCACTGCCATCCCATGCCTTTTCCTTCTGAAGTGCATATCCCTGAAAGCTCTCCCGTTTTGTTCCGGACGCATGCATCCGGTTGCCGTAATAAGCCAGATCTAATCCAATAAATGCGATTGCCCCTGCGCCTAAACGAATCGCAATATCCAGTGCCAGCGTTACTACGGAACCGCCACTGGAATAGCAGGTATACCCTCGGCGCTCTGCATACTCTGCCGCCATTCGATGCCCCTGCTGGCAAACCAGATAAACATTTCCCTGATAATACTGGCTGATCCTCCGGTCTGCTGTAGCCAGTAACAGGACTGGTGCCTTCGGGTCTTCGATTCCCTCCACCTGGTGGTACACCCAGGTATCTGAAATCACAACATAATCCACCGGAATTCCTTTTTGTAACAGCAGCTTATAGACAGTCCCCGCCGCGATGACCACCGTGTCCTCTTTTTTCTCTCTTAACTGTTCCAGATTCCTGTCCAGAGAAGGACCACCTGCAACTATTACTACCTTTCTTCCCTTAATCTGTTCCCGGAGTTCATCTATATATCGGGTACAATTCTGAATATTCTTTCGAATATTCTGGTAAAATACAGTTTCAGAATCTGCGATCGCATCCTTACGGTCTGCAAGCTGATTCAACATCTCACACAATCCCTGATTCTTTACCAGTGCAATTCCGGGTCTGTACAACAGCATCTCCCTGTCAGCAGATAACAGATTGGTGGTTTCCTTCCACTCAGGATCCCAGATCAGTGTAATTCTCTCCAGTAAATCATGCCAGTCATTACAATGAAGAGAATAAAAAAGTGTCCCGATATCCGGCTCAATTACCGTTAAATCCATATCCGGACATATTCCTGACAGCTGCCAGATATGATATCCCATTCCCCAGCCCAGGACAGTATAGTTCTCCTTCTCTACACGATAATTACGTCTTACCCAGATTCTCGCCTCTTCCATTGGGTTGCGGTTACTGTGAAGATACCAGCTTCTTCCGTCCTGCTCCAGTGCCAGGGTAAAAAAACCGGCTGTAGTAGGCTCTACCGAATATTCATCCGCATTGCCTTTCAGCATGCCTGTTTCAAATCTCCGTAACGACCGGCATAGTTCGGGATTCTTTCCTTCGAGTACCGCCATATTCTCATCCCACCATCCGGCATTCACAAGGGAAAGATCAAGATTCGAAATAACGGCCTGTATATCCTGCAATGCCGGCATCAGCTGTAATTCATACAGATCTCCCATCAAAATATAATCTCCGGCTATCTGTGCCTGCTCAATCTGTGACAAAACCGATACCAGATAGGATTCCTCCCATGTCACCCCCGCTTCCATAAGAAGCTCCATATGTTCCGGCAGAGTCATTAATACCTTTTGCAGACTTTTCATAATGATCGGAATCTGTTTATTCGCCAACGGTATGTTCTGCTGACGTACTGCAAAAATCAATTCTGTCATCTGATCGATCACCGTTGTATTATTCCAATATAAGGCCCGTACGCTCTGTTCCTCCATAGAATCTCCTTCTCTGCAGCTCACTTTCAAGCATCAAACTGATATACTTCATTGATATCCTGTAAAGTAGATTTCCAAACCGGAAGCAGTTCCTCCAGTGCTTCTAATAAATCACCCAGATACTTTCTCATCTTCTTATACAAACGGATACTCTCCTGCTCCAGATCCTCTTCCACTTTATTCAGATCATCATTCAGGGTAATATGGGTTTCAATCATGCGTTTTACCAGTAAAACCATACCTCTTGTTTCTTCTGTTTCGCGTGTTATGGCGTTCAGCTTCCTGTCGATATCCTTTAATTCCTTCGGCTGATAATTCTTTCGCTTTAACAACCGGATCGCACGTTCTGCTCCTTCGATCCCATCCTTCACGCGCCGGTGAAATCCTTTATAAAACTGATACTTTCGCTTAATCTCCTGATAGAATTCCAGCTTGTCTTCTCTGGTGGCCCAGACAACCGGAATCTGCTCCAGTATAGCTGCGATATCATATTCTGATTTACAATAGGTGTCCACCGCCTCCTGCAACGGCATCTGAATTGCACCATTTAACTTTGCTCCGCCTTCCGTTGCATTAATAACCACCTGCTCCTTTAATTGCGGAATCTTCAGGTTATACCAGTCAATATAGGTCTTATAATCTCCTCTGGTCATGACCTTCCCGCCGTCATAGCCATCTACCTCTAAGATATTATATATCAAATCCTCCTGCTTTACCTCGCCTTTTCCGGCATGTCGCTTTTTGTCGGTAAACGCCAGATCCTGCCCCACTAATATAATCGTGCGGAAGCCGATTTCAGCTACCAGTTTAAAACAGGTGGTACCGACAGATCCTCCGCCATCAAAATAACCAACGGAATTCTCTCTCTCCTCAAACAAATGCTGATAATAATCATTTGTTGTTGAAATATAATATGGATTTAATTCTCCTATATATTCCAGAACCTCATAATTGGAATCCGTAGAAATCGCAAGCGGAAGATGATGAAGTTCCGGACCTTCAAAATGCCTTATCCCCTTTGCCGCATCAATCGTACATGCCATATCCGGTATGATCCCATGCCTTAATAGAAAAGGAATTGCCGTATCTACACAGATAATGAACGCCTTACCCTTTGCCTGCTTTAAAACCTCTACATTCTTTTCCAGGGAAGGCCCTGCTGCCACAACGATTGCCGGCAGATCCAAAGGAAAGCTACCGATCATTCCACTGATCGTTCTGCAATCAATCATCCATTTTAATGCTTTTACTTCGTTCATCACACCAACCTGCGCATACGCAATCAAGGTGTTCATGGCTGCACGATTGTTATCATAAACACGTTCAAACATTTCCAGTGCCATTTTACGCTGCTCGGGAAACAGCATCGAATACTGCGATAATTCTTTGAAGCTAAAATACCGCCAGTTACTATAATCAATCAGATCCACTAAGTGATACTCCATCTGATCACTGTTTACTCCTTCTACAAACAAAAGCAGTCTGGCATCGGAAAGCAGCTTCGTCAGGTCAAACTCCTCTAACGCCTTTCGGAAAATTGCAACCGAGGGTTCATATACAATACAGATATCCACCGAACATTCGTCAGACAGCATACGTTCTAACACCGCTCCATTTCCGAAGCCAAATACCATAACAATACAATCTTCACCCTCTTTATCAAACTGCAATACGTATCGTTCCGCCTCATGACTCGGATCATAAGTACTGTTCAATGGTGTGATCGCCTCTCCGCGGATCACCGCAAGGAATTTTTCTCCGTTTAATGCATCCCCTACCAGTACCTGTTCTCCCGGATTATGCGCATTTTCAATTTCCTCATATATATCCTTATGCACTGCTTTTAATGCTTCCAGATTTCGTTCGTAAATCGTCATATTCCATCTCCCCATCCGGTTCTGTTTAATAGCGTTCCACTAATTTCATAACATCAAATACCAGCATATCTGCCAGCATAATATAATTCTTTGCCTCCATGGCTTCCATTACGCCTGTCAATGCTGCCAGATATTCCTGCTGTTCCTCCGGCTTCAGGCATGACATAAATGCCGATAGCTTCCGAATCACTTCCGGCATCTCCTTAATCCCCTTACTATTCTGGTTCTGATAAAACTCATCTGCAACTAACTGAAGCTCGTCTACAAGCTTCTTCGTCTCTTCTTTCATATAATCAACCTCGCCAGCCTGATCTCTGCTATGTTCTGTTTTGTTCAATTTGATTCATGGGAATAAAAGTTTTGGATACAAATAAAGCTGACCCAGAGGGTCAGCCCTATTTGCAATAACCTCAATTGATTACTGAAGTAATGATAATACACCTTGTGTAGACTGATTAGCCTGTGCAAGCATTGACTGTGCAGCCTGCTGTACAATCTGAGACTTGCTGAAGTTAACCATCTCAGCAGCCATATCTGTATCACGGATACGAGATTCAGCATCTGTTAAGTTCTCAGAGTAGTTCTCTAAGTTCTCAACTGTGTACTCCAGACGATTCTGAATAGCACCTAACTTAGAACGCTGAGCAGATACAGACTTGATAGCAGCCTGAACTGCACTTAAGGTATTGGATGCTGCTGCGTGTGAGCTAACTGCGATCGTAGCAACAGAAACCTTAACCTTAACGGTAATAGCCATGTTCTCGCCCTTGTTAGCACCAATCTGAAGGTATCCAGAGAAGTTACTCAGCTTCTTGCCATTGAACTTAGCACGACCAGCGATAGCGGTCAGCTCTGACTTCAACTGCTTCATTTCATCAGCGATAGTGGTACGGTCTTCTGACTCGTTAACATCGTTAGCTGCCTTGTCAGCCAACTCTTCCATTCTACGAAGGATAGAATGCATTGCATCCATGTTACCTTCAGCGGTCTGGATAAGAGAAATACCATCCTCAGCGTTGTTAACTGCCTGATTCAGACCACGGATCTGAGCTCTCATCTTCTCGGAAATGCTAAGACCTGCTGCATCATCAGCTGCTCTGTTTACCTTGTAACCAGAAGCTAACTTCTCAGATGACTTCTTAACTACCTTGACGTTGTTGCCCAACATTCTGTTTGTGTTGTTTGCCTGCAAATTGTGTTGTACTACCATAATAATTCCTCCTTGAATTTACTGTTGCTTCCTTGCAACATGTACTAGCAGCTCTGCTGCCGTGAATAGTGTTCGCTCTTACGAGCATCTGGGTTTTATCAACCCTTGTATTATATATATCGGACACTTTATCCGATACTTAATACCTGAAATTAACTTTTTTTATTTTTTTTGGTCCATAAAGTAGGAATCCTCAGAATGCTTATTGGACATGGACTTATAATAAGTAGTGGCCACCTTGCTGGAAGTCTTCACTTCGCGGATTTCCCGCTGTTGTTCCGCAAACTTCAAAGCCAGCTTTGCCTTATTCCGCTCTTCCGTCGCCTGAATCTCGACACCAAGATCTGTACATTTTCGAATCCACTGTTGGAGTGCCTGTATAGAGTCCTTATAAGAATCTTTATTCGCCTTTACCTCTGCCTCCACCTTCTGAAAGACAGAATCAAAACCTTCATCCAGTTCCTCCAGCTGCTGTAATAAAGCTTCCTTTTGATCCATGGTATCCTCAAAGGCATCCAGATCAAAGCCTTCCTCACCAGCCAATTCACTCTGTCGATTGGATGCTTCCAATAATGCCTGAAGAAGCGCTGCCTTTTTTGTCAGAGATTCCTCCAATATATTTAAGTAATCTGAAACCTGATTCATACTAGCCTCATTTCCATAGCATTTCATATTTTCGACTGCCGTTATACTTAGCTGTCATTCACCCTTCGGACTCCTTGCAAATCATGCCGTAGGCATCTTAGCTGTCCGCATGACTTCCTTCCATGTATCACGCATATCACGCAGTTGTGCCAAAGCTTCCTCTAATGCTCCTGCATCCTTCTTCATATTGGCATCTACCAGCTTATGAAAAATATAATCATAAATCACATCAAATTCCTTCGCGATCGGATACTTATGATTTAGTGTGGACTGCAGTTCTACAACAATATTCCGCGCTTTCTGAATATTCAGGTTCGCTTTTTCATAATCCCTCCGTTCAATAGCAGGAAGGGCTATATTACAGAACTTGATCGCACCCTCATACAGCATCAATGTCAATTCTGCCTGAGAAGCAGTCTCTACCTTTCTGGAGCCATATGCTAATGCCGCATTATTCAACATGGTATTCATCTCAACCTACCTTACTTATCCGTATTAGTTACCAAAGAGACCGGAAATACTGCTACCGTTCGCCTGAACCTTGGCCATGGCAGCTTCCATCTTGGCAAACTGCTTGTAGTAACGATCCTCCGCCTTATTGAACTTCTCCTGAAGTTTCTTGATCTTGCTGTCATAATCCTTAATCTGATCCTTCATGGTAACATCATCATAAAAGGTCTGAGGACTGCTGTAATTCGTAGCCTTCATTGCCTTCTGCATATTGGAGTACAGATCCTTGCCAATACCGCTTAAGGTTGCGATCAATGCATCCGGGTCATTCTCAATAGCCGCTCTCAACTTATCATCCATATCTGCATATTCTGCATCCTCGCTGTCACCGGCAATATGAAGCTTGCCATATTCATTCCACTTACCGGTTGTAATGCCAAAGCTTGCTAAAGAGTACCGCTTTGTAATGCCTTCCGCATTTGTATAATTAATAGACTTACCTAAAGTAGAACGCATATTGGTCAACAGGGAACTAACCTTGGAATCCTGGCGAAGCAGAGAATCCTTAATCTTCTTCTCCCATTCCTCCACTTCTTTATCAGACAAAGCCTGCTTTTCATCAGAAGTCAGAGGATCATATCCTTTTGCCCGGTCAGCCCGGTACAGCTTATTCATCTCATCGATCAGACTGTTATATTCTTTGATAAAATCTTTTACTGCATTGTATATTGCATCAGTATCCGTTGATACTGTCAGTTTGATCGGTTCATCATCAATCTCGTTACCATCTGCATCCTTCTTGATGGTAACATCATTTACCGTAAAGTTCAAGCCATTCAGACTGAAATTGTTGGAAGACTGCTGGAAGGTTGCTCCATTATACACTACGATCGCATCCTGTGCATCCACCTTCGTAGAAGAAGCACTGTCTAATCCCAGTTTTGCCAGAGCATCCGCATCATCAGAGGTCAGTTCAAAATCATACGCCTCGCCGGATTCCGTAGAGGTAATAAAGAATCGCCCCTGCTTTTCATCAAAATTCGCCTTTACGCCCATCTTTGAGAACTGAGATGCCAGACTGTTCAGCGTGGTTGACTGATCAATGGTAAGATCATAGGTCTTTGCATCCGCACCCTTTCCAACCGTCAGGGAGAACTTGGTGCCACTGGCGATTCCCATATCGGTAAGCTTGGTGCCGCCGGTAATTGCCGCTTCTGTATCAGATACATTTGCCACATTGAATGCGTTGCCCATGATCGCAACGTTTTCCCCTTTATCGGTCAACTGCTGTCCGACCGTAACACCCTTTTCACTGATACCCAGTGTCTTTGCAGCACTGCTGTCTGCTGCCTTCAGGGTATAATCCATGCCGTTCTTATAACCGGTTATAGCACCATCCGCATCTTTCTCCGGTTCTGCCGTCTCATTCACAAACTTCAGTCCACCCTGTGCTGCATCATAGGAAACCGTCATCTTGATCCCTTCATCCGCCAGGGAATGATTCATATTGTCGATCAGACTCTGCAGCGTTCCGTCTGCACCTGCCTGTGCAGTGATCGTCTTGGTGATCGTCTGCTCGTTGCCATCTACATCCTTTTCAACATAAGATATGTCAAAGCTCTTACCATCGAGGTCAATGGAATATCCCTTAGAATCCTTTAAGTCGCTAACCTGTACGCTGGCATCTGCGGCTGCCTTGTATGAAGTAGTCTTAAAAGACTGTCCGCGCAGACTTTTACCGGTCAGATAGGCAGCGCTTGCCGTCTGCTTTACTGATAATGTATGTGAGCCGGTTACAGCATTATTGCTGCTGCTGATCTTAATCTTGGAAGTGTTGGAAGCTTCAACCTTCTTTGCCTTATAAGTACCAACGGACTGAAACTTGTTCAGTGCGCCCTTATAAAAGTTATAAAGCTTTGTATTCAGAGACGCCCACGCCTCCTGCTTCCACTTCAGCTTAGTCTGTTCCTTCTGCGCTGTATCCACCTTTGCCTGATGCCCGCTCATCAACTGCTTTATAATTGTTTCCGTATCAAGACCTGATACCAGACCTGTTACTCTCTGAGTCATATTCGATCCCTCCTAACGCTTCTCGTCGACAAGAATACCTGCCAGTTCAAGACTCTTAGCAATCATATCCAACGTCTTTTCCGGTGGTATTTCACGAATAACCTCACCGGTTTCCTGATCCATC
This sequence comes from uncultured Lachnospiraceae bacterium, assembly GCA_910587045.1. Taxonomy (GTDB): domain Bacteria; phylum Bacillota; class Clostridia; order Lachnospirales; family Lachnospiraceae; genus CAG-632. The sequence continues at coordinate 84,129 of CAJULG010000003.1, forward strand.
ACCTTAATCGCAATCCGCTTCGTTTCTTCATGATAAGAAAACTGACACTCTGTATGTGTCTGACGAATCTTTGAATTAATGTCCCGTAAAGCGCTTTCAACCTTTTCCCGTGGCACTTCCTGAATCGGCACCCCTTCATTCATTTTCTGTTCCTGCGAGTTCTGATTCGAAGCATCGCTGCCATTCTCACGACTGCTTTCCCTTGATTTCGCAACCCTTACATAATTCTCTGCATTCTGCGTTGCAGATTGTACGCTCGTGACTTCCGGTACCGTTGTCTTCGTGTTCAGACTGCGGACATTACCGGATACTGCACTTGATTCAATTCCACCAATTCCCATGTCCTTCACCTCCGTGTGAAACTTGACTTATTGTTCCTTCAATAAGTAGTAATAAAGCTACTCTTAACTAGTATATCGACTATATTCGTTTATATCTTAACACTTCCTCATAAAAAAATCCATATAAAACATGCCCGTCTTACCCGCAAAAATTAAAGAGCTGCTATCAAAGCAGCCCTTTTAATGCCTCAATGGTATTTGCCTGTTCGATCGCCTCTTTATTGGCGTCTTTTATCTGAACATAAAGCTCTTTCCGATAAACCGGAACCGACTTGGGCGCATTGATTCCTATTTTTACCTGATCTCCTTTAATCTCCAGGACAGTGATTTCGATATCATTCCCCACCACGATCGCTTCGTTTTGTTTTCTGGACAATGCTAACATGATCACTCACCTGCCTTTTTTCTCTGAATTGCGTCATATACATTATACTTGGCCTCATATTCCGGATTCTCAGCAATGATCTGTTCGCCCTTGCATACCGCCGAATTGATCACGATCGGTGCCTTCAGATTTGCAGTCACCTTGGTCACATCAGAGGAAACGATCAGAGTCAGCAATACGATAATGTCCTCATCCTTTGGATTACCGATCGGTTCCAGCAGGGCATCCTCAATGATCGGATTATAATCGTCCAGAAAGGAAAACGGTTCAATGACCGGAAGTGCCAGATAAGGATCCTCCATGGACTGCAGCCAGCGGATTGCCGTATCCTCGCCCCGTTCCACATCATAAATGATCGCAAATTTGTGTTTGTCTTCAATTCCAATGATACCGTTCGGGAAATCCAGAACCTTATCATCCTCAATCACAACTTCCCCAAATAGTCTTGTCTGTGCTACCATACTCTTTCTCCTTCTATATAAAGTCTAACAGTGACTTCTGTAAAACATTGCCGGTCACCTGCAATGCCGCATTATATACAACCGCTGCGGAAGAAAATGCAATGGCCTTTTCCTCATATTCCACTTCCTCATTGGCTGACATCAGATCATAGAAGTTTGTATACTGTTCCGCTACCCGTTCTGCGATCATATCCAGTTTTGCCGTTCTTGCTCCGGAATCCGACTGCAGGGCCGTAACGTCAGTCTGAAAATCCTGGAACACAGAAATATGCTGATTAAAGAGGTCACGCATCTCCTGATTCTTCATCTTCACTTCGTTCTCAGCATCCGTTATCATATAATTAATCTGCTCAATCGCTGCCGGATTATTCGAATACTTCGGATTTGTCAAAAGACCCTTTAACTCTGCCAGACGCTTCTCGGAATCATCTACCTCTGCCACCTTATCTGCCAGTTCATTAATGGCGCGACCCATATCATGGGTGATCAGATCCCGTCCCATGGTATTCACCCGGATCTTCTGATTGAAATTAACCTCATATTCTATTTCCTGATCCTTGTCATTTACCTCGAACCGAACCGTTTCGCCCGAACTCTTATCCGTCTGAACACAGTTGAAATAATGCTCCGGACGCAGATCATTCTGCTTGAATTCGTCTTTTGTATAATTCACCGTTATCTTATCGCTGTTCTGTATCTGTGTATAGACATCCTTTCCAAATACCAGTTCCCCTGTAGCAGGCAGAAACCGTACTTCATCATCTCCTAAGTCTCTGTAGTAATCCCCTTCCTGGGTACTGTCCATAACGGTATCGACATCTATGGTCTGGGTATTTCCCGCTCCATCGACATATGTGATGGCAGGCAGCGCCGGTGTCGGAGGATTTCCGGTCGGTATTGCCAGGTTATCATAAGCCAGCCGCAGGCGATATACCGTTTCCTGTTCCGGATAAGCGGCAGTCCCGTACGTCTTGGTTCCGGCAAGATACTGATCCAGATCCTCCGGCTGTACTGCATTCAGGGTCACAGTCTTAATGTCAATATTACTGCTGTCCATCTCTTCTGTAAGATTATAGGAATACTTCGTAGCATCCTTGGCGCTGAATACCAGACTGGTATCTGTCTTATATCCGGAGAATACATAGCGTCCGGCATAGGTGGTATTCCCTTCTGAGAAAATCATATCCTTATAGGAACGTATCGTCTCGGCAATGGCAGAACGATTCTCGTTGTTAAAGGAATCTGTGGAACCCTGCACACAATAGCTGGACATATATTCAATATAGTTTGCAATACTGGTAATGGAGCTTTCTGTCAGATCCATCCAGTTATCTGCATCTTTAATGTTCTTTGTCTTATACTGATTCAACTGACTTACCGTGTTCCGAAGTTTAAGCGCACGGACTGCAACGACCGGATCATCACTGGCACGCTGAATCTTCTGTCCTGTGGTCAACTGCTGAATCAACGTATCCACCCGATGGGTGCTGGTCTGCAGATTCCGCAGAGAATTATTACTCATCATCTGATTTGTTACACGCATTTTTGTCCCTCCTTGCAACTACTGTGCAGCCTGCTGATACAGATTAAACCCCTGTTCCATTGATCAGCTTATCATATATCTCATCCAGTACGGACATCACCTTGCAGGACAGATTGTATCCGTTCTGCTGAATGATCAGGTAGGATGCCTCTTCATTCTCATCTACACTGGATTCCGACATCCGCTGGTGATTGATACTGTATACAATATTATCCTGATGCTCCATGGAAACCTTACACCGTCTTGTCTGAACACCCATCGTTGATATAATGGATTCCAGATACTGTCTCGGACTTCCCTGCTTGAAAATACTATTATCCGTCAGGCTCTCCTGAATCACCTTCAGCAGATCGCAGTCCTCTACATTTCCCTGATCAATGGCCGGTTTTCTGGAAACCACCACCTTTGCAGTATCTGATTCTACTTCTTTGTGAATATCCCAGTTCAGAGCATTCAGGCGATAATACGAAGCCCCTTTTGAAGTGAAGCTTGTGTCTCCCGTCGTTGCAGACAGATTGAGACTGTTTCCACTCAGATCCACGGTATTCAACATATCCAGTCCCGGATTTCCGTCTGCGTCCACACCGGATACGCAAATATCATTGATATGTCTGGAGAAGGTTCTTACAAATTCGTTCAGTTTCGACATATAATACGGAACGCCTTCAAAATCAACACTCACTCCGATCCGCGCTGTTACCCCGGTCGTGATCTTCGTCGGATCCGCCGGCTCCTGGGTCTTGCCATCCGCCGCCAGAGTTTTTAATCCGTGGAAGGTATAACCGGTAATTGTACCGGTGGCATTATCATATTCTGCTTCAAAGCTGTCATAATAATAATCAATGCCATGAACTTTTATCTTTCCTTCGTCCGGAATGTTCAGATCATTCAGGGTAAACGGCTTATCTGTGGTCATGCTGACAAAGGCTCCCTGTCCATCGGTTCCAGCTGCCACACTCTTTCCGACAAAGCCATAATTATTGTTACCATCCCTTACTGCAACCAGGCCGGCAATCTTACCGGTCAGACCCGGACTGTTCAGAGCAAAGGAATCTCCCGGCGTACCATCCTTATTCCGCCAGTTCAGTTCATATAAACCGTCAATATCTGTCTCATTTACCTTTTCATCGCGCGGTACTGCCATCAACTGTCTGCACTGCAGGTCATCCAGCAGCATCTCACCATTGATCCAGACCGTATAACGGGTAGCACCGGAATCGTGTCCGTCTTCTGCCAGGATCGGGGTTTCCTTTGTGGTCACATTCACAAGCTCGGAAAGCTGATCTACCAGCAAAATCCTCTGATCCCGCAGATCATTGGCATTGCCTTCCCGCAGTTCAATATTCCGAATCTGATCGTTTAATGAAAAAATCTGCTTTGCAATGGAGTTGACTTCATCGACCCGGACTACCAGTTCGTCATTCAGGCTTCGCTGAGTATTCTGAAGATTATTGGCAAGTTCCTTGAAGAGCTCCGTATAGCTTTTAAAATCATTCACATACTGAACTCTGGTCGTCGCACTGGATGGATCCTTTGCCAGATCCTGCATGGAATTCTGTAATTTCGTTAACAGCGCAGTATAACCGGTCGGAGAATTGGCCTCATTAAAATAGGTTTCTATTTCAAAGGAGTAATCATACTTGCAGGTATACTCGCCACAAATACTGCTGTTATTCCAGTATTTCACATCATAATAAGAATTCCGGATCTGGTCTATGCCTGTAATGGTTACACCGGTACCCTGCATACCTGCTGAATTGCCAAGACGAAGCGCATTGGATGCCCGCTTTCGCACGACCTGTCTGGAATAACCTTCTGTCTCTGTATTCGAGATATTATGTGCAGTTGTATTTAATGCTGCCTGATAAAAATTCAGTCCTGAGCGGGCTGTATTCAGTCCTAAAAATGTTGATGGCATATTTTCACATCCTTTTCCTTTTATCCTTTTATGAGCCTAACCGTTCGATGATGTGTTCTATCATTTCGGAGACTACTGTGATATATCTTGATGATGCATTATAAGCATGCTGATATTTGATCAGGTTTGTCAACTCCTCGTCGGAAAATACGCCGACAACCTCCTGCCTTTGATTATTCACTTCATTCACCAGTCCTGCCTGCTTATCCGCAATGCCTTTATACGTATAACCCTTGTTGGCATAATCGCCTACCATGGATGCGTAATAATTATCAAAATTATTCGTGACAAAGGTATTCGGATCCAGCGTTGCGAAATCCTTCTTCCACAATTCCAGCAGTTCATTGGCCACATCCTGGAACTCTTCTCCGCTGATCTTCGTCAGTGGAAGCAGCGCCGGATTCTTTACCAGATCATCATTGATCTTGATCTGTCCTAATGTATAAAGAGAATAATAATCATCCGGATTCTCTTCGTTATATACCTTGAAGGTCTTTGTGGTCGGCTGTCCGTTCTCATCCAGCACAGTAAGTGTCTCTTCCCGGTAGCGGTCCTGCGACTTCCGCACGAACAGCTCGGTTCCCTGAACCTCGTTTCCTTCCCCGTAGCCCTTGCCGGCCCGGTCTGTATCCAATACTGTGTATGTATTGCCATTCACATCGGTTATAGTCTTGTTTGGACAAAGCACATCGTTGATCTTTGTCACCATCCCGTGGATGAGCTGGTCAAACTGGGAAATCAGATTGGCAATATCACGATTGTTCAGGGTCTTGTTGTAATTTAACAATGCACTCTGATAATCCGCTTCTGTCGCATAATTCTCACGGAGAGGAATATCTGTATAGTCCGGTGTAAAATCTCCCCTGGCAGATAACATGCCTTTCAGAGAACCATTATCCGAATTATCTCCATCTACGCTGATCCGCTTCAGATTAAAGACATCCATCTCATCCGTTTTCCAGTAGACTGTTAACAGATCCGAACCGTCTTTGACCGGCTTGGTTGCGATCTCAAAGGTCCGGTCATCCAGTACCAGTGCATGCCCTTCTGCATATACATGTACCGTTCCGTTTGGCTGTTCCTTGACATCAATGGAGATCAGTCCGGATAACTCATCCAGCTTCAGATTTCTTGCGTCTTTATAATCATTGGCTGCTTCCAGCTTTCCGCCTTCGCACCGCAGTATTCTCTCATTTAATTCATAAATCTCCTTTGCCAGCTTATTAATATCGTCTGTCATATCCTGAATCTCTGTATTCAGATTCTTCTGATAATTTACCAGCTGTGCATATATTTCATTGGCACGATCGGCAAAGGACGAAGCAGTTGCCACTAACGCTGTCCGGTCTACATAATCATTGGTCTCTCTCTGGACATCCTGAATGGCACTCCAAAGGTTCTTCATATAATCCTGAAAGGTACTTCCTTCTGTCTCACCAAAGTATTCCTGTACCTCAAGAATGACACCTGCTTTGGTCTCATAAAAATTCTGCCTGCCATATTGCAGGCGGTATTTCTGATCCAGATACTTATCTCTGGTAGTCCGTGTGGCTTCTACCCTGGTACCCAGACCGGTCTGATTGATCCCGATCGGAGTATACCCTAATTTCTGATAGCCTACATCTGCCAGCAACACCTGCTGACGGGAATAGCCCTCGGTATTCAGATTTGTTAAATTATGCGCAGTCGTATTGATCGCATTTTGATGGGCCTGCAGACCGGAAGTACCGATATACATTCTTCCCATTGTTCCAGACATAAACTCATCTCCTAACTTTTACTGTCAAACTGGCTGCGTGCCACACCCAGCATATCTCCACTGTATGATTTCTTATCATAATTAGCCGTCTCGGGGGCCTGACCTGCTGTCTGAAGAATATTGATATTAAACTCTGTCATCTCCAGTGCATTTTCTAACAACTCACGGTTTTGCCCGTTTATCCGCTGTAATTCAGAAACAACACTCCGCAGCCGCTGGTGCAACTCGCTTAATGGCTTCTGAAACTCCGGCTGTCCTTCCATGATCCGGACAATATCAGCAACGGTCATAGCCTTATTTTTCTGATTCAGCACAACTGCAATATCATTCACAATATTCTGTCTGCGCTTTTCCAGGATCAGCACCTCGTCCACTACATTCTGCTCATTATCCGTAATCTTCTGAAGCTGCCCGATATCACCTCTTACGATCGCCCGGGTCTTCGTATCCGAAACGCGAAACAATTCCTCATATATGAGACACTCCTGCTCCAGAACCTGAATCAATTCTTCAATTAAACTTGCCATGCTGAACTGTCTTCCTTTCGTTCTCGCCTACAGGGTACGATCTGTATATGCCGATACCAGCTTCTCTGCAAAGCTTTCGTTACTGACCTGATAGGTTCCATTCTGAATGGCACTCTTCAGTGCATCTACTTTGTCCTGACGAACATCCGGCACATTTGCCAGTGCCGACTTTGCGATCTGCATATCCCTGCCGATCGAAGAGAACGATACCTGATCTGTCGTATTTACATTTCCGGCATTTCCGGCATTTCCAGTCTTCTTCGTCTTGCCAACTCCGTATACCTGATTGATCTGGTTATAAGCATCTATACGCATAATAGCCACCTTCTTCCTTGAAAAATAATTACTCCTATACAATATTTATCGTCAGTTTCTGCATTTACTTTAGATACAATTCTCAGTTTTTGAAAAGCATGGTTCATACAGCATCCATTCTAATGAGAAAGCAATTTCCGATAAACCGGAACTGCTGCTTTCACAAATTATATTCTGTGAAAGCAGCAGTTTCAAAAAAATATATGTAATTTATCGCAAAAACTGTATCTGTACCACTGTCGGTTTCTTACTCTCCCAGTGAAGTTTTCTCCGTTACCGTTACCCTCTGGTCATAGCAGGTAAATATCTCATCCACCTGCTCTTTTTTCATCTTCGGCGTGATAAGACTGACGATCGGTACAACGATCAGACTGGCAACCATAGCGATGGCTCCGGCATTGATCGGCGAAGCAATGAACTGAAAGAACATATTAGATACGGTAAGTCCCACACCTACGATAAAGCTTGCCCAGACCGAAGCCCGTGTAACCTTCTTTGAATACAGACCATACATGAACGGCGCCAGGAATGCACCTGCCAGCGCTCCCCAGGAAATACCCATCAACTGGGCAATAAAGGTCGGCGGATTCAATGCGATCACAACAGATAAGATAATAAAGAACGCAATAAGGATCCGCATGACGATCAACTGTGTCTTCTCCTTCATATCCTTTACAATGGTTCCCTTGATGAAATCCAGCGTCAGAGTGGAGCTTGATGTCAGCACCAGGGACGATAAGGTAGACATGGAAGCAGATAATACCAGCACGATCACTACACCGATCAGGATATCCGGCAGAGTAGAAAGCATCTGCGGGATAATGGCATCATACATAACACTGCCATCCGGTTTATAGATATCCGCATCGGAAAACAACCTTGCAAAGCCCCCGAGGAAATAACAGCCGCCGGAGATCACGATCGCAAATACCGTTGATACTACCGTACCGGTCTTTACGGAGCGTTCATCCTTGATCGCATAAAACTTATGTACCATCTGCGGCAGACCCCATGTGCCAAGGGAGGTCAGAACCACAACACCAAACAGATTTACCACGTCCGGCCCGAAGAAGGAGGTAAATGCTCCCTTCTGCCCCAGCGTGACCGCTACATCACTTTCCATCTCTGCCAGCTGACGGACCGCTTCATAGAAGCCGCCGTGTCCGTTTAATACTGCAACGATCACCAGGACGATTCCGATCAGCATAATGATGCCCTGGATAAAATCATTGATGGCTGTAGCCATATAGCCGCCTAATATGACATATACGCCCGTCAGTACCGCCATCGTAATGATACATACAGAATACGGAATATCAAATGCCATGGCAAACAGCCGGGACAATCCGTTATAAATAGATGCCGTGTACGGGATCAAAAATACAAAGCAGATGGCAGAGGCTGCCAGCTTTAATGCTTTGCTGTCATACCGCTTGCCAAAAAAATCCGGCATGGTTGCCGATTCTAATTTCTGGCTCATGACTCTGGTCCGCCTTCCCAGGATCACCCAGGCCAGCAGACTTCCAATAAAAGCATTTCCAAGACCGATCCAGGTTGAAGCAAGTCCATACCGCCACCCAAACTGTCCGGCATAACCTACGAATACAACAGAGGAAAAATACGACGTACCGAATGCAAAGGCTGTCATCCACGGTCCGACGCTTCTTCCTCCTAACACAAAGTCATTCACATTCGTTGCTTTTTTTCTGGAATAAATTCCTACTGCGATCATGATCGCAAAGAAAACCAGCAACAGGATAATTTTTACTACCATTTCTCTCTCTCCTATTCATATGTTATAAGACACATGAACAGTGTACCACAATTACTCTGTTAATTCAACGCATTAAAGTGCTAAATTTCAGCAGATAATTTTCTTCGTGAGGACAGAAGGCCTTATTTCCCGTCCAGAAAGCGCATTCTTGCAGATTCCTTCTGCTTTGGCTGCTGAACAGCCGCTCCCTTTTTGATCGTGCTGGACAATTCATTGGTCATCTTGGCCTTGCAGTTATCACAGAACCGTCCGGTCCGGATCATGGCACCGCAATTCTCGCATTCCAAGCCAACCTGGGATGCATCTGTAAAGGCAAGACGCTCCTGACGTACCCAGCGCTTAATCTGATTTACAGATACATCATTCTCCTCTGCCACCTGTGTAATAGATGCATCCTTATGCTCCCGCACATACTTCCGCACCTCCAGAAACTTATTCTCCAGTTCCTTTTCACATGACGGACAGAGAGGTGTGCCGATATAATTGAACATTCTTCCACAATTCTTACAATTTCTAACTTCCATTCCGCTCCTCCTATAATATATATTTTGTACTACATCTGATCTACAAACCCCTTTCCAATGCAAACACTGGTATAAAAGACTTCTTCTATCCCCGCCTGCAGCAGAACCTGCGTGCATGCTTCGATCGTAGCCCCGGTTGTATAGATGTCATCAACTAACAATAATCTCTTTAATTTTACCTTATTTTTTGATAAGTGAAAAGCCCTTTTTAAATTTTCCAGCCGCTCCCGGTCATTTAATTCTTTCTGAGGTATCGTATCTGCCACCCGCACCAGTAATCCGGAATATACCGGAACCTCCAGTCTGCGCCCCAATTCCACTGCAAGCAGCTCTGCCTGATTATAGCCTCTCCTTCTAAAACGCCTGTGGTGCAGAGGGACAGGAAGAATACCATCCAGCTTTAATGCCCGAAAATCCGTCCCGAATACTTCCATCAACGCTTCCCCATAGAATTGCGCATATTCTCGTCGGTTATGATATTTAAATGCCTGTATCCCATCCCGGATCGGATCAGTATAAGTAAACAGTGGAAATCCTCTGATATAGTGCTTCGGATGGAGAAGGCAGTCTCCACAGTATTCCTGATCCTCCTTCGATATCTCTTTTCCGCATTTCAGACAGCGCGGCTCCTGCACAAAGGGCAGGCTCTTTCTGCAGGCAGGGCAGATCAGGGTTCCCGGTTCCCCGGCTCTGACAATATCCTGACATACCGGGCACCGCCGGGGATAGATCAGATCCAGGATCGGTACCGTGTTCCATATCCTCTTTTTACTATTTCTATTCTGTATATTCAGTATGCTTCTCCCTTATCCCTGCTTCTGTTCCCGGATCGCCTGTTCCAGACCGGAATACCGCTTCTGCTCATCTGCATTATCTACCATCTCATGAAGCTTGTAACCGTTTCCTAAGATCACCACGCACTTCTTTGCCCGGGTAATGGCCGTGTAAAGCAGATTACGGTGCAGCAATACCCTTGGCCCGTTTAAGATCGGCAGGATCACTGCCGGGTATTCACTTCCCTGAGCTTTATGTATGGTGATCGCATAGGCAAGCTCTAATTCCTCCAGCTGCTTGAAGTCGTATTTTACCACCCGTTCCTCATCCATCACGACGGTTACTGCTTCGGCATATGTGTCAATCTCTTTGATGACTCCGATATCTCCGTTGAAGATTCCCATGCCCTTCTCCTGTTCAAAGTATCCGGTCTTATCATAGATGGCCCATTCCTGCTTATAATTATTTTTAATCTGCATAACCTTATCCCCTTCCCGAAACCGGGTATTATGATACTCATATTCCCGCTTCTGCGGGGAAGGCGGATTTAAGATCGCCTGCAATTCCTTGTTCAGGTTCTCAACCCCGAGTTCTCCCTGCCGCATAGGAGTTAATACCTGTACCTCGTTCGGCTTTGCTTCCACATAGCGGGGCATTTTTACGGAAACCAGTCGTCCGACCTCTTCAATGATCGCTCTGCTGTTAGTCCGCGGCAGAAGAAAAAAATCCCGGCTCTTATTATTCATGACCGGATATTCCCCATGGTTGATCCGGTGTGCATTCAGAACGATGTCGCTATCCTCCTCCTGCCGGTATACCGTTGACAGCTCGATCACCGGAAACTGCTTCGCATTGATGATATCCTTTAGTACATTGCCCGGCCCTACGCTCGGAAGCTGATTCACATCTCCTACCAGGATCAGATGAGTACCCGGAACCACTGCCTGCAGCAGCGAATGTGCCAGATAGATATCCACCATGGACATCTCATCAATAATAATAACATCCGCCTCTAACGGATTCTGGGCATTCCGTTCAAACTGATAACCGCCCTCTCCCTCTACACCCCCGTTTAGTTCTAAAAGCCGGTGAATGGTCTGGGCCTGATAACCGGTAGCCTCCGTCATACGTTTTGCCGCCCGTCCGGTAGGTGCCGCCAGTCGGAGCTCCAGCCCTTCCTGTTCAAAATATTGAATGATCGTATTGATCACCGTGGTCTTTCCTGTACCCGGTCCCCCGGTAATGATCACCAGACCGGCGGTGGCTGCCTGATAGACTGCAGATCGCTGCAGTTCGTCCAGTGCGATCTCTGACTTTTCTTCCAGCCTCTTTAAGATCGCCTGTATCTCAATATCCGGTACATCATAGGTCAGATCCAGATCCAGCAGCATCCGTGCTGTGTCCAGCTCTTTATAATACTGGGTGCTTCCGTATATGGCAAGCATACCGTCCATTTCCTTTATGATCACTTTTCGTTCCAGCTGAAGCACTGCAAGCTGGTTCTCGATCACAGTCTCATAGGAATAAGCAAACGGATCACCGCCTTCCGGCACAAGGAAGCTGGCGGCCTTTCGGAGCAGCAGTTCTTTTGGGAGAAACATATGTCCCAGCCCGCCGGACTGATTCAACGTATATAAAATGGCAGAACGCACCCGGAATTCCGAATCCAGTCCGATCCCTGCCCTGCGGGCAATCTCATCCGCCGCTTTAAATCCCACACCCTGAATATCATCTGCCAGTTGATAAGGATTTTCCTCGATGATCCGATACAGCCTGCTGCCGTATTCATTATAGATCCTGACCGCCAGATGTGCATTAATTCCATACTTTCCTAAAAACATCATCGCCTGACGGATATCCTGGCTTTCGTGAAACTGAACACCGATCTCTCTTGCTTTCCGTTCGGATATCCCCTTGATCTCTGCCAGACGTTCCGGTTCGAATTCAATAATACGGAAGGTGTCTCCCTTGAATTTCTTTACGATATGCATAGCCAGTACCGGCCCGATCCCCTTAATGGCGCCGGAGCATAAATACCGTTCCATACTGTCTGCATCCTCTGGCATCCGCAGTTCATAGGTATGCAGTCTGATCTGGGTCTCGTAATACGGATGCTCTACCTCCTCCCCCTCTGCCTGAATGTACATTCCCTGAGCAGCGCCTTCCACATATCCTACCAGAATATGGGACTCATCCTCTTCTTTCGTTGTGACGGCAAGAACGGTATAGCCATTCTCATCATTCCGATATATGATTTTCTCAATGTAACCTTCTAGCTTCAACCCCATTGCCCTTTCTGCCGACAGGTCAATGACCCGAACCATTTCATAGAAAGAAGGCTGCCTGAACGGGAACGGAAAGCACCGTCCCACATTCATAGCAGCCCCATGCTATGTAGTCCCTATGATCACACTTCGGCCTTCTGCGCAGCTCCGGCATTCTCCTGTGCTTTTACTGTCGCTTCTTCTGTAATCTCAGCCTGCTTGATATTCAAGGCACTTATATTATTTTTCATGGATTCATACAGTTCCTGTGCAATACCCAGGTCGCCCCGTTCCGTGATGATCGATGCACATTCCTGCAACATCATATCTCCAAAATAGTCCAGATATTTGTTGTCTTCCTCATCTTCTGATTTTGGAATCGTCTCTTTTACCTGCTGCATAACCTGTTCAATAAAATAAGCTTCAAATTCTTTGCAGGCACTCATCAATTCCTCATCCGTCTTTTCGGAAAGATCCTGATTCTTTAATCGGTTCTCCAGCTCGCTGGTCTTCGTGCTGCTCTGAGAGTGCTGGGTATAGTAATTGTCAAAAAGTCCGCTGATCGCATCCATCTGCTACACCTACCTTCTCAGATTATTTGCCTGTTCCAGCATCTCATCGGATGCCTGAATAACCTTGGAATTCATCTGATATGCCCGCTGTGCCACGATCAGATTGACCATCTCATCCGCCACCTGTACATTGGACGCTTCAATCCGCTTATGATGGGTAGCACTCCGGATCAGACCTGCAGACTGAGACTCTTCCATTGCGGCACCGGAAGCAACTGTCTGTCTGTAACGATTCCCGGATGCCTTCTCCAGTCCTGCCGGATTGTTAAACTGTACCACACCAAGCTGAACATTATATACATTCCCGTCTGCACCGGTCTGGGTCAGGTTGATCTGGGTTTCACCATCGGTAGATACCGTAATGGTTCCATCCTTGGCAATACCAATCGTGGTTGCCATAATTCCGGTTGGAATGATGATCGGATTATCATACTGATCCAGAACCGGATGTCCCTCTGCGGTACAGAGCATGGTTCCATTCCCTACCGGAGATGCCGCAAAATTACCATCCCTGGTGTATTGAATCTCACCGCCTTCTACCCTTACCTTGAAGAAACCATCGCCTTCAATGGCCACGGCAAACGGACTTTCACTTGGCGTCAGATTACCCTGGGTAAACTGGCTGGTGATCGCTGCCGTCCTGCTTCCCAGGCCCACCTGGGCACCTACCGGTTTCTCTTCGCCTACATTATTCGTAGAGCGAGTCTGAATTGTCTGATATAACAATGATTTGAATTCTGCCTTTTCTGATTTGTAACCGGTGGTATTCAGATTGGCAAAATTATTTGCAATCGTATCTACATTTTCCTGTTGGGCAATCATTCCGCTTGCCGCTGTCCATAAGGATCTTACCACGTTCCGCTCCTTTCTCTGCTTCTGTCACAGCAGATTCCCCGTTATCCTGTTGCAATCATTTATTCTCTAACAGATATTACAATATCCGTTATACCTTGCCGACCTCATTCACTGCCTTTTCCAGAGAAGAGTCAATGGTCTGTACCATCTTCTGGTTGGTCTCGTATGCCCGTGTAATGGTGATCATACTGACCATTTCATTGATAATATTTACATTGGAGGTCTCTAAATATCCCTGGCGGGTCAGTGCATTACTTGCGACCATACCTGCCTCCGGTAAGGCATCAAACATATTCTCTCCATACAGGAGCAGTGCATCATGATTCTGAAAATCCACGATCTGCAACTGGCCCACAAATACTTCATTGGCATAAATATTACCCAATGAATCTATGGATACCTCTGCAGTATCAGCCCCCGGAATCTGAATCCTCTGATTATTTGTCCCCAGCACAAAATCTCCATCCTTTGTAACAAGATAACCTTCCCTGGTAACCGTGAACGAGCCATCCCTTGTATAGCGGATATGCTCTACTCCCGCCTTGTCTGTCATGCTGATGGTAAAAAATCCGTCGCCTGCCAATGCAATATCGTAAGGATTACCGGTATTCCGGAATCCGCCTTGGGTGAAATCCGTATAGGTTTCACCGATCTTCACGCCTAAACTTACATCTCCGATCGGCTTTTTCAGATATACATCTGAATCATCATCAATCCGTACTGCAAGTTCCCGGTCAAAGGTCTGAGAGGTAACTCCCATCTTCTTATATCCGGTGGTGTTGGAATTCGCAATATTATTCGAAATAACGTCCAGCCGGCGCTGCTCATTCCGAAGCCCCGTATACGCTGTGTATAGGCCTTTTACCATCTTGTCAACTCCTTCTTATAATTTAATCCCGCTTGCCGGATAAGAATTCAATATACTTACCGGTACCGATCGCAACTGCGGTCAGCGGGTTATCTGCTGTGATCGTTGTAATGCCTGTCTTCTCCTCGATCAGCTCTTCCAGTCCATTCAGCAGGGAACCACCGCCGGTCAATACAATACCCCGGTCTGAAATATCGGCTGCCAGTTCCGGTGGAGTACGTTCCAGTACACTGTGGACAGCCTCTACGATCTGTGCTGTCGTTTCCCGCAACGCTTCTTCCGTCTCTGTGGAGGTCACTGTGATCGTTTTCGGAAGACCGGTGACCAGATTCCGGCCCCGTACTTCCATTGTCACCTCATCCGGTCTTCTATAACAGGTTCCAATATTGATCTTAAGCTCCTCTGCTGTTCGTTCACCGATCAGAAGATTATGCTTCTTACGCATGTACCGGACGATCGCTTCATCAAAATCATCCCCGGCAGTCTTAACAGAAGCACTGACTACGGTTCCGCCAAGGGAAATAACTGCGATATCCGCAGTACCGCCCCCGATATCCACGATCATGTTGCCGCATGGTCTTGCAATGTCAATTCCGGCTCCGATCGCCGCAGCAACCGGTTCCTCAATGATGGATACATCCCTTGCACCTGCCTGATAGGTTGCATCCTCAACTGCTTTCTTCTCAACCTCTGTTACACCGCTGGGTACACAGACACTGATCCTTGGCTTTCTGCCAAAGATACTTCTTCCAACTGCCTTCTGAATAAAATACTTCAGCATCTTCTCTGTTATGGTATAATCAGAAATTACACCCTGCTTCAGCGGACGGACCGCCACAATATTTCCCGGGGTTCTTCCGAGCATTAATCTTGCTTCCTCACCAATCGCTTTAATCTTATTGGTATCCCGGTCAAACGCCACAACGGACGGTTCTTTTAATACAACGCCTTTTCCCCTGACATATACCAGGATACTGGCGGTCCCTAAATCAATTCCGATATCTGAATTTGCCATAATAGTCCCCTTTCTGAGTTCACACTATTCCTATTATATACACTCTGGAGATAATTTCAAAGTGCATTTCAAGATTTCAGCAATTTTACCCATATCGAAACTAACTCATGTTAATATATCGACATTTTGCATACAAATCTTTAATTATATTTTAACCAAATATTTCAATTTCAGCCATACTATTTATTTTCATGCATGATCACAATTCTCGCATCCTCGCCATTCTTCCACTCAATGGACAATTCCTGAATATTCATGACCTTGTTCAGCTTCTGTATATAGCTCTGCCACTTAATATCGCCCACCGGCTGAATCCCGTTTCTGGTATAAGTCGGCGTAGGCTCGGACAGGAAGGACCGGCTGTCAATTCCTGTCATATCCATGCCAAACATATTCTCCATCGCCTCATTTGCAAATAATACCTTTCCGGTCTGCACTTCCTTGATGAACACACATTCCGATACAAAATTGTAGGCATTCAGCAGGTGCTTATTCAATGAATGAACATGCACCGCATTACTCCGGCGGATCAATATTCCCTGAACAATATCCGCTACATCCTGGCAGTAGGATATCTCACGGTCTAAAAATATCCGCTTTTCCTGACTGGTAAAGACGATTCCGCCATAAATCTCCGCATTTACCATAAGACCGAAAACCATGGTGGAACGGCTATGAGTCACCGCCATTAAATCCTCTAACTGCTCCGGAGCCTCTCCCTGCCGGCAGACCAGATGACCGCCATTGGAAAGAACCTCATTCTTCCTGCAAAGAGCCGCCATCTTCCAGCTCTGCTCCGGAAATTCCCGGTAAACTGCCTCCGGCACCGACCAGCTTGCTGCACGGGTATAGGTTTCCTGCATACTGTCTCCGCAGTATACAGCAATGGAGGTCAGATGTAACAGCTTACATGCCCGTTCAATAATCTCCTGCATAGTGGCATTCGTATCATTCCGCATGTTGGCAAATGCCCGGACTAATATCAGCTGTCCCTCCAGTTCCTCACTCATAACCCGTTCCGCCAGCCGGCTCTTTCTGGAATCCAGTTCCAGATAGCGGTTATTAAAGCCTGCTCGTACGACGATACCTACCATTCGCTGAAGCGATTCAATACAATTATGAAGCCTTGACACCGCCTCCTCATCAAAGGCGGCGATCAGGCAGGCACCGGCCGCTTCATTATCTATTATGACCGGAACTGCTCCGATCTGCTTTTCAAAATAATCATGCTCTAATTCCAGAATACAGAACTTCTTTCGTTCCCGAATCGAACGCATTACCTCTTCCAGTTTTTCCCGATACTTTGGATTCTCCAGCATATCGTAAAACTCACCCAGCCGCATCATCGGTCCGGTTGGCTTTGATATGACCTTCCCGTTTTTATCCAGGACAACCGCATACAGCTGATTGTTCTCGGTAAAGGAATCCAGGAACTCCTGAATCTCTTTCTTTGACAGCACCTCGGACAATATCTGTTCAAAATCCTGTGTCTGCTTGGTCACAACATAGTCCAGCTTCTCCTCTAACGCCCGCTGGTTCTGCAACAGGCTTTCTTCATAACTGTTCTCCTCTGTGATATCATTCATCAGTAATTCCACGTCAAACATATCATCATCCAGACCTTTTACGGTAATACAGAATTTTATCCAGCGGATCACCCCATCCTCTCCCCGGATCCTGCATTTGTTCGTATAATTATTTAACGAAACTGTGCGGGCATTCAGTAAAAGCTCCGACATTTCCTGCTTGTCCTCCGGCAGGACATAATCTAAAAATATCTTCCTTCCCTTTCGCAGATCCTCTACATCAAAACCGAGTCCGGCAGCATTGGCAGATACATATTTCACCGTTCCGGACTTATTTACAAACCGCTCTACCAGAACCACACTCCGGCTCTGCTCGATCGCAGCTCTTAAATACTGATTCTCATCCTTCTCCAGCTTCTCACCGGTCACATCCATCATGATGATCTCCATGCCGGTGATCCTGCCCGCTTCATTCCGGCCAAAATAAACGTTGCTCCGTACATGACAGATCTTCCGGCTCTCGGTGATCACCCGGTATTCCATACTGTCACTCTCTGCCATATCTGCTTCCCGTTCTGCAAAGCTTTCCAGCAATCCCTCCATATCATCCGGATGAACCAGATCCCGGAACTGCAGCTTGCCGGTATAGAATTCTTCACAGGTATATCCGTACTGCCGGATATTCCGGCTGATATAATTTATCTTGACTTCATGCATTTCGTCAAAATCCAGATGCGCGATCACAACATTGCTATGCTCAATGATCCGTTCCAATAACCAGGCATCTGTTCCGTATGTGGTACACTGATCGAAGATCAGCATATACATCCGTACACCTTCCACCTCAAATTCGTTGACCAGCCCGGCCACCGGAATATCCCGCTGTTCGCTCCGAATGATCAGATGCCGCTCTGCGACTGCCTTCCGGTCATGCAGAAGCGACCAGAAGCGACGGGCATCCGCAATCCGTTCCAGATCCATAACGATCCTTTGTGTCTTCTGTCCGAGGATCAGTCTTGCCTCATAATTCATGATCATGACCTCACCGGTTTCCGCCTTGAAAGAAACAACCGGATATTCTATTCGCTTTGCAAAATCCTCATAGCAGTCAAATCTCAGTTTTCCCATTTCTGTTCTCCTTCCTGAATGTCAGCTTAAAACCGGGGGGTAAAAAGCACCCTTGGCAGTTGAGAAGGGCCGCCCCTATGAAGCACTTGGGGCAGCCCGGCATTCTAACGTGTCTGCTTATACAAATCTGTAAACCTCTTCGTCTTCTGACATCATTTCCTGTTCCATTCCTGTTTCCGCTTCTGTCTCCTGCTGAGATGCTGCAGCTTCATTGCCATCTGTCTGAAACTCTGAGAAGCCTGCCGTGGCAATCTCCCGGGTCTTAGTGCATGCCATGGCAAGATTATCAATCGCCAACATCATACTTGCCATATATTCATTCACATTGCCACACTGTTCCTCAACCCGGAGACGGATAATCGCCGACTGACGTTCTGCCTCCGATAACATCTGCTTGCATTCCTCCCTGGTCGTACTCAAAAGCTCATTGCATTCCGCCTCATTCTGGGCCAGACGCTCCTCCTGAATCGCCCGGGTCGTATTGATCAATTCTTCTTTCTCTGACTCTGCCTGTGCCTGAATCCTCCGACTCTCTTCCTCAGCATCTGCGATCACCCGGTCCGCCCGTTCTCTTGCTTCGATCAGAGTCTTGGATATCGCTTCATACTTGCCGGCGTAAGAGACCTCTTTCTCCTTCATCTGTTCTAATTCCTGC
Organism: uncultured Lachnospiraceae bacterium; assembly: GCA_910587045.1. Taxonomy (GTDB): domain Bacteria; phylum Bacillota; class Clostridia; order Lachnospirales; family Lachnospiraceae; genus CAG-632. The sequence continues at coordinate 103,333 of CAJULG010000003.1, forward strand.
TTCACACTCGCATAATCACCGGTCTGTGCTTCTGCCTCTTTCCGTACCTCTTCTACGACTTCCTCATACCGGGAACGCATAGACGCCAGTTCTGCTTCCTGTGCCTGCTTCAGTTTTGCCAGTTCTGCCTCATACTGATTCTTCATCTCGTCAGAACCGGATGCCTGCTGACTCTGCAGTTCCGTGATGCGGGTTTCCTGTTCCGACCTCAGAGTGGAAATCCGGCTTTCGCAGTCTGACTTCAATTCTGAGATCTGAGTCTCATACTCGGCTTTCATTGCTGCAATCCGTTCTTCATATTCGGCTTTCAGGGAAGTAGATGCGGATTCCTGTTCCGCCTTCATTGCTGCAATCTGACTGCCGCCACTTCTCTGTGCTTCCTCTGTTAACTGCTTTTGTTCTTCCAGATCTGCAGATAATTCAATACATTTCGTTACCCGTTCATCCAGATTCCGCTGCAGCTCTGCGATCTCAGAATTCTTCGCTGCCAGTTCTGACCGCATTGCCTCCTTCTCTGCGATCTGCGCCTCTAACTGACGCTTCACTCCATCCGTCTGTTCAAAAGAGCTTTCTAATTCCAACTTTAACTTCTCTATGTCTTCACTTGCCGCTGTCTTTACCTGCTCCTTTGCTACCTGGAGGGAGCGAACGGTTTCACTTAGTTTTCCTATGGTAGTCTTCAAGTCTGCTATATCATTCTGGTGACTTCTGTTCGTTTCCGCTACGTACTCATCTACGACTGATTTATCATATCCACCGAATGATACGGTTTTAAACATCTCATCCTTCGCCATAACATGAACCTCCTAATCAAATTCTCGAATAAATTGCAATAATTATAGCATAATCAAACCTAAATTGCACTATTTAAAAAAGAAAAAGGGACTTTCGAATCAAAGTCCCTTGTCCATTTCACTATATTTTTTTACGGATCTGCTTCGCCAGCTCCTGAAGCTCTGTCGGAACGGATTCCTTCTGCTCCCAGCCAAGCTTCACGCCGTCACCCTCGTAACGGGGGATCAGATGCAGATGAAGATGAAATACGGTCTGTCCGGCTATGATGCCGTTATTCTGAACAATATTCAGACCGTCACATTTCAATACACTTTTCATCGCTCTTGCAACCTCTGTTGCCAACGAGAACATCTTACCTGCTGTCATTGCATCAATATCAAAAATATCCTTAAAATGCTCTTTGGGTATGATCAGCGCATGTCCCCTGCTTGCCGGTGACACATCCAGAATCACACGAAAGTCGCTGTTTTCATATATTGTTGCTGATGGCATTTCACCATTCGCTATCTTACAAAAAATACAATCCTTGTCTGCCATATATTCCGTCCTCCCCATTGGTCACTTTTTTTATTGTAAACCAAATCCGGGAAATTTACAAGTAAAACTTTGCCGTAACAGTTCAGTCATCCCAGGTAATCCGGGTGAACCATGCCTGCATGTGTGAACACGGAATGCCTGGGATGGAGGAACGCAAAATAAACAAATTATGCCTTCAATCCCCGGTTGCGGTCTTCCAATGGGTCACAACTTTCATTCAGGCAGCCTCTGCCATAGGTCAGTCCGGCATATACCTGCTGGGTATGCTGCATCAGCGGTGCATCCGGATCCCGTTCGCTGATCTCCTGAAAGGAACTTCGCAGTTTTTCCATAGCTTCCCTGCAGACTTTCCATTCTACAGGTTTCCTTCTGACGATTGACAGTAAGAACTGTTTATTGACATACAGGTAGATGGACATGACATCACAGCCTGTCGGCGTATCCATTTTTGACATGGACATTAATTCCTGCAAAAAGCTCTGCGCCTGCTTTACGATGGCTTCAAATCGCTCCAGATCACCGGCATCATAAACTCTGATACCTTCCTCCATATCATCCAGTATCATGTCATACAATACGACTGCTAATGCGGACGTATTTGCCTGACTGATCCGCAGGGTATATGCACTCACCTGTTCCTTTGTCATGTCAGCTTCCTCCCGTATCAGACATTAAAATCAATATGCCGTCCCAGTCTGCTCTCTTCCTCTGTCTCGGCATTATCACTCATTTCTCCCATAGTATAATCTTCAATCTTCCGCATTAATTCTTCCAGAGAGGAAGCAGTGATGGTAACAGTATCCTCATCATCATAAGACAATTCCGCCTTATCTCCTTTTCCGGTCCGCAATTCTTCCAGTCGTTCCTGCTGCTCCTTCTTCTTTGCTTTCTTCCGGTCCTCCTGCTTCTTAGCCGCTTTCTTTGCAATCCGTTCCTTCTGTGCCTTGGAGGACTTATCCAGTACAGCGAAGAATGAAGTCAGACCACCGTCCTTTACCTGCATTCCATATCCCTTTACTTTATTTCCACTGGCACTTAACTGATTCTTAAGCTGTGCCAGCTGAGCAGAAGCACCGCTGATGATACCCTCATACTGCTTCCGGTATTTCTCATCTGTTGCCATCCGTTCGATCTTGTCCTCATCAATTAATACTACCATACGGCTGGCGTTCGCATACTTGCCTGCATTTGCCTGGGCTGCCGCCTTCATATCCCGGCTGACAAGAATAAATTCCTTATCTCCGTATTTCTTCTTTAACTGTTCATAGTATTTCTGCGCCTTCTCACTGAGCTGCGGCGCACCGATGGTCTTACCATAATTGGTCTTCTTCGTCTTGTCTGTCTTATCTGTCTTCTGTGCCGCTGCATAATCATTGACAGCCTGAGCTGCCGCCTGGGAAATTAAACTTGAATTCATATGATCATCCTCCTTGAATGTGCTACAGTAAATCCGTTTACTGCATGTATATCAGCTATTTATGCACAAACAAGCCTGTGATGCAGAAAAAACACCGTTTCTTTTCACCACAAGCCCCATGTACTTATTACTTGTATCGGCATTCTCACCTTAAACATTAACATCTCCACCGGATAATCCGCCAAAAAGCAGCTGGGAGAGAAGAAGTGGAGGCTGTCCTGCCATGCCCTGCGCATCCAGTGTTGTGAACTGCCGGGCCTGAAGCTGCCTCTGAACAGCCCTTGCCTGTTCTGTCTTTTCCTGCAGCTTCTGGTATTCCTGATGTCGCTTTGCCCGGCGTTCCCAGAAGCTGTCCCTGGCCTTCTGATTGAACAGGTCTTCGCCTTTCCCGTTCTGATAGCCCTTGGCCCAGCCCTCTCCCCGGTACTCCTCCTTGGTGGCGCCGATATAATGAACTACATAGCTGCCGCCACAGATTCCGGCCCATGGATTATTACATGCAAAATCCTGGCCCAGCCAGCCGATCACCCATTCCTCATATTCCGGATCCTCCTTCATGGCCTGAAAACCGGCTTCCGATATATGAATTGACACGGAATCCTGCATGTGGGAGGGATGCATCGGAAGTCTGGATATCCGGTCTGCTATATATGCCTTATATTCCTCCATGCTCATATCCTGTGCAGAACGCGCAGTCGGCTGAACAGTCTCCGGTACGTCGGAAGCCGCTGCATATTTATTTACCACATCCCGAAAGCTGTCCCCTTCCGTTGTTTCAAACCGGGAAACCTGCCGGGAAGCGGGTTCTGTGCCTGCTGCCACCTTCCGGCTCTGCTTCCGGCTCATCATATTAATATAATTCTGATAATTTCTGGTCATATAATTCTTATTAATGGTCTCATTCATATTGTTCTGCCTTCCTTTCCATTTCTCCGGAGACATATTCCGCCCGTCAGCCCAGGCCCTCTTCCACCTGGCTCACGGTTAATGCAAATATTTCCTCGGTCGGTATTCCGCAGATCTTGTCACCTAACGCCACTCTCAGTTCTCCGCCATTGATCATGGCCATCAGACGGGCCTTTGCCGCCTGCTTTGCACCCAGGGCGGTAAACTGACTGGATACGTCGAGACTGTGTTCCATCTGGGATTCCTTCCAGCGTTCCATATGGAATGCATGACGTCGCAGCCTCGCGGTCCAGAAATCCTCCTCATCGTCTGTACCGCTCTTGGAATACGTGATCCTTCCCGGACTGGAGGAACAGGCGTTGGCAATGTTCCCGTCCTCACCAATGACAATACTTTGTGACATACCCGTCGTACAGCCGGGCATCATTGCCTCATTTCTCGCTACGTCAAAGGTAAACCAGGCTTCAATCCGTGCCATGATCTCATCTGCGTATTCCGGTTCCCGTTCCATCCGTTCCTGCACCTTCGGGTGAATGACCACCGCCTTGCTGCCGGGACGGACCCCACCCAGAGCACGGATGGCCGGCGATGCAGCATAGGCCGGATTCGGCCCTTTGGGTTCCCAGTTCTCGAGTGCCTCTGTATCAATATTCTCCTGATACAGCAGATAATGTGGATAATCATTCCGATACCGCCAGTAACCGCTGCTGCCATCAAAGACGTGATAAACCAGCCCTGGATACCGGGCCTTTAACCGCTCTTCCAGAGATACAGGCTGCGCTTTCTGCGCCGCCTCCGCCTGGTGCTGTTGAAGGGTCTGTATCGCCACAGAATCAAAGGATGCATTCTGTGATCCTTCTGTCCGCTTATAGGAGTCTTTTCTGCCAACAGCCATCTGCTGCTTCCACATCAGGGCCATATAATCCAGACTTCTGCTATTCATATCCATACCGTTTCGTCTCCTTTCCTTTTCTTCTTTCCTGCCTTGTTCTCTACTGATCGTCCTGCATTTCTGCATCCTCCTGTTTCCAGCAGTAATGTGCAGAACTAGACAAACGGGATGGAGCTCTGGTAAAGCTCACAAAGCTCGCTCATCAGCACCGGATTTCCGGCCTTCTTTTCACCCCGGATCAATTTCCTATGCTCATAAAAGTGCCGCAGCCAGAGCTTATCATAGTATTCCTTCCGTTTCTTCTTCCGTTCCCGCCGGTCCTCGATGTAGCGTTTCTTGTCTGCCTTGCTCCAGAATTCATCCGCTCCGGAAGACCAGCTGTCTCCCCGATACTCCCGTTCCGTGGCTCCTATGGTAAGCACCATATCGACCGGACGGATATAGTTGGCAGTCGTATCCCGTTCGATCAGTCCAAGCATCTTCTCACGGTATTCCGGTTCCGCCTTCATCCGCTCCCAGCCGGCATCTGAAATGTTAATTGCCAGAAGTTGAATCGTATGATGCTTGGAAATACCTGCAACGTCTGTCCAGAATTCCTGCTTGAACTGCTCCATTTCCTGTATTCTTGTCATAGCATCCTGCCCGGTCTGCTGCCCGTCAGAGGAAAAGACCGTGTCCACACGTCCGGCAGCGTCATCCCTGCCATTGACTGTAACAGCCGACCCGGAATAACGCTTTGCACCGGATGCTTCATAGTTACCATATATTCCTTCCGGCCATATCATCTCGCTGCCTCCTTTCCGTATACCAGGCCTTCGTTTGCCCTGCAGCCTGATATCTGCTGCCGATCCAATACTGCTGTCTTACGCTTCTGTCGTTCTACATCAGCATATTGATGCTAAAGGTATCCATGGCCATGGTATCCTCCTCCGAGGAAGTATCACTGCCGGATAACTCTGCCAGCCGCTGCTGCGCTTTCTGGATCAGGGCCTTTACCTTGGCAACCTCATTCTCATCACACATTCCCATACGCAGACCATTCTCACAGTCTGATAAATCTCCGTTCAGCAGACCCATAACCATTCGCAGTTGTGCCGGATTCTTAGCGGCTGCGATCTGACGGAGCCGTTTTCCTTCATTTACGGCAACCTTGCCGCCCCAGCTCTCGGACTCCATATTGCCATCCTTGTCAATCTTGATCCGCATTCCCTGAAAGCCTTCATTGTTCTCCTTTGCATATTGATACATATCCTCCGCAGACTGCAGCAGTTCCTCCAGTCCGGTACGCTTCTGCGCATCCCGGAAGCACTCTCTTAAATAACTGCCCGATATGGATACGATCCCCTGTCCAAAGGTGCTGTATTTCCCCTGCAGATACCGTACCCATTCGTCCAGATTCTTGAACTCCTGCCCGGTCTCTTCGGCTTCCGTGCTGGTCCGCAGTGCGGCATCCATTGCAATATCCTCTGCACTCCGGTATTTTGCGCCGGCGCTCTGGCTCTGCATGGTATCATAAATCAGCTCTAACGCAGCCTCTCTGCGTTCCCTTTGCTTTTCCGCCCGTTCCTGTTCCTTCTTTTTCTTTAACCGCTTTGCCGCCAGTCTTGCAGCATTGGCTTTCCTGTCATTTGCTGCGGATTTTGCCGGATCCAGATGATCATTCAGGAAATCCATGCTCCGTACCTGTGGATGAGAAGTCGAGGTGGAAACACTATGATCGGAGGTACAGCTTCCCCGATACGGGATTCCTTCCGCCCCGGCATATTGCCGGTTGCTCTCGGATAAGGAGAATATACTTCCCGTCAAATGTGATTTCACATTCCTGCCATCGCTGTATTGCAGCGTATAACCATGCTTTCCCTGAAGCTCCCGGTCCATCAGACCATAGACCTTTGCCCGGTACGCCGGATCATTGGCCAGCTTCTTTAACTGACTGTTATCAATATATAAGTAGAAGGTTCCTTCCTTTACTTTTCCCGGTTCGGTATCCGTCAGGGTATATTCCGGGAACAGCTCCTGAATCTCCTTTTTTAATTCATCTACCGTGAGTGTGCCATCGCCTCCCTGCCCGGATATAACAGAAGAATAATAGGATGTCGCCTGTGTTCCGTAATCCAGAAATCCCTGATTCATATCCTCCAGATAAGCATAGGTCTTGTCAGGATTCCAGACCGGCTTCTTTTCTTCCCGGGCTGTCCGCACGCCGGCGGTCTTTGTCTGTATTATCGCATTGGTATAAGCCCCTGCTGCTGAAATATTGCCTGCCATCTTCATTCCTCCCTTCCTGTTGACTGTCAGCTCCGGAAGTCATACCGGTTCAAAAGTGCAGAGTAGGTATTACCTGCAGCGTTATACTGGACAGACGCACTCTTAGCGTTGGCCTCTGCATTATCTGATATCCTATCGGCTAAAAAGGCAGTCTTCTCCGCAAAGCCTTCGGAACCGCCGAATGCCTTCCGGATACTTTCCACATCTGCCGACTTATATTTTTCTCCATCCACCTTTAGCAGTCCATCCTTTGTAACGGTGATACCGATCTTTTCCAAAGCTTCCTTGTTCTCGCCGGCCGCCTGCTTTAGCATATACTGATAGAACTCATTCAGTGTATCCGGCTGGGAACGAAGGGCCTTTACCGTACTGTTGTACTCCTTCACCAGGGCTTCTACGTCAGAATAGATTTCCTTTGGATCATTGCTTTCCGTCAGCTTATCCCATATGGAGCCCTGATCCGTGAATTTCTCTGTCTGCTTCTGGAGACGGTCTGCTGTCTTCTCCAGCTTTTCATAGTCCTTCTTATTCTTTGCGTTCGGATATACGCTGCTGTTCTTGTTGTTCAGCGCATCCAGCAGGGCATTTCCTGTGTTCTGTCCGCCCACCTGATCCAACAGGGTATTGCAGGTAAAGGGAAGCCCTGTCTTTCTTGCTGTTTCATTTAACATCTGTGTTGTAATTCTCATGTATAAAACCTCCTGTGTTCTGTTTTTAAAAAAGGATACTGCCGCTGCCCACACTGACTGCATGTTCATATGACGCGGCTGCAGATGACATGCGGGAACGTAATACAGCCTGACCCTCGTGTGCATACTCCAGAAGCAGCCGCTGCTGCTCTGCCGATTCCAGACTGCGTTCCAGCGCCGCCCTGCGCATTCTGGCCCGTTTCTCCTGCTTTGCCTTATTAATGGCATTTACCTCTGCCACCCGCTCCGGGGAATCGCTGCAACCGCAGATATAAGTCACCGTTCCGTCCTCATGGACAACAACTCCGCAAGGCTCGTATACAAGTCCCTTTGCTGCACATAAGGCGGACTGTTTTGGAATATCCTGAAAGAACCAGTCAATTTTCTGTTCATAATAAGCCGCCGTTTCCGGGTCATTTGCCATCTGCTCCAGAATATTCGGTGCGATCACGACATCATTGCCGCTCATCTGCTTTCCTGCCCGTTCCAGACTCTGCTGATCCTTCGGAATACTTTCGATCCTTACATTGCCATATTTCGATTGTAAGTGCTTCATATAGATTTCAATCTGTGATATGCTGTCGGCTCCTGCATCCTGCAGTCTGTCTGCCGCCTCCATACCTTTTGCAGACAGAACATGCTTAAAATCCGGATCACCAGCCTGAAATGCCATTCTTGCTTCTCTGACCGCATCTATCACTTTTCGATCGTCAATATTGGTTACCAATGTGCTACCTCCTGTCCTTCTCATATTTGTATCTATGTAATGTATCGGCTGTTTTCTGTTAATCTGATGCGAAATGTAATGATTGGGCAGTGAAATGTAGTGAATAGAAAAAGAGGAGACCTTACGCCTCCTCCTGCAGCATCACTGTTATTCGGAATTCCGTTCCTTCAATCTGAATATCCACATCACCATAATACCGCTGTGCGATCTCTCTTACATTGGCCAGACCCAGACCGTGTTCCCTGGTCAGCTCCGGTTCTTCTCCGTTCTTCCTGGACAACGGGAGCACATGCTTCTGCGATTCTTCCCACCGGATGCATCCGTCAAAGGAATTCACGGCCTCGATCAGAAAAAATGCATTCCGTTTCCGGGCCTGCAGGCGGATATAACGCTGTCCCTCCGGCACCCGTTCACAGGCCTCGATCGCATTGTCTAACAGGTTATTGAGAATAATTCCCATATCAAATACCGGAATCCGGTTTGATCCCTCCAGATGAAAATCCACTGCAAATGCAATTCCCTTCCCCTGTGCCTTTCGATATTTGTCATTGATGATCACATCCGTAACCGGATTACCGGTCATATACTTATAATCCAGTTCCTGTATGGTTTCATCCAGTCTGGTAATATAATGCTCGACTTCTTCATACTGCTCGCCTGCCACCAGACCCTTGATATTCATCATGTGATTTTTCATCTCATGCCGGACTTTGTGAATACTTCCGTAAAACTGCTCGGCCTCCTCCAGTCTCCGCTTCAGCGCCTTTGCTTCCTGTCCCTCCACAAAGCGCTTTTCCTTTTCCTCCTGGAGCTCCGCATTCTTGTAATAGCTGTAAACTGCTGAAAGTTCTCCGATATATAACAGCAGGGCGATCAAAGGAATCTTCCAGAGCATTTCCTTTCTGTTATCATATAAGAGAAATACCTCCTGTCCGATCCTGACCTGCATTAGGTCAACAACCATTCCGGTAAATACGACACCTACGATATTGAGAGCCGACAGGAACAGAACATCCTGCCATCGCATCTGCAAGTTCCGCTTCATTACCCGGCAAAGCACGATGACCGCCAGAATAAAGCAGATGGTATAGACCAGCAGGAGAATCCCCTGCCCGAATATCAGCCGGCGATAGAGCTGGTCCATATAATCTGTCTGATCCAGATTCAGTCCCCGGATCAGCCCGTCCGTAATACTCTGATAGATACTGGATGCGATTAAAAAGCTCAGACAATGCAGATTATAAAACAGGGAAAGGATAAAGACTGTTTTTTCCACCCGCTTTCCATACCGCAGGAAGCTGTAGACCAGAATAACGATTGCGGAAAAAATGTATCGAATGCCTGCCGGTGCATCATCCCAGACCACCAGAACCGCAGTTGTAATAACCAGTAGAACGAAAGTGCCAACAGACAGACACCGTGTACGGAACGCAAGCCGGCGAAACTGCTTCTTCGAAAAAGCTTCCGGATATGCCTGCTTCCAAAGCTTCAGGAACAGAACAATATCCAGAACAGCAATATAGATGCCTGTAATATACGAAAACCACTGGTACCATGGATGGTTCATTTCATCTCTCCTAAATACAATGTCATTCTGAAATATATTTTAGGTATGCACTGACGAATTCATGATATTTATATTTGGAAATCAGCAGCCGGTCTCCGTTCTTCATAAGTACCTCCGACCGGTCATAATGCTCCACATACCGCATGTTGATCAGATATCCCTTATGAACCCTGAAAAAATCCGGTTTCAGCGACTGCTCCAGTTCACTGATCTTATCATAGAATTCTATCGTTTCATCCGAAAGGTACAGGATGACCTTCCGGTTGCTGCTCTCAATATAGTAGACAGTATCCGCCGGAATCCTGCGGAGTTGTCCCTTGTTCTTTACCAGAATCTCCTTCCTCTCCTCCCGTCCGGGCTGCAGCAGATGCTGATATTCCCGAACCGCCTGTGCAAAGACCGCCTGAAATTCCGGCTCCTTTACCGGTTTTACCAGATACTGGAATGCATTCACTGCAAATGCGGATTGCATATGTTCCATCGACCCCGTCACAAAGATCAACAGGGGAAGACTTCCCCAGATTGCTTTATCCTGGCGTTCCATGCTCCTGCGAAGCTGTCTGGCAACTGCCATACCGTCCATATCCTGTAATGTAATATCCAGAAACAACAGATCAATGGCCTCAGCCCTGTCATTCTCAGCCTGATAGGCCAACAGCTCCTTTCCGGAACAAAATTCCGTAATGGCACAGTCCTCTCCCTGCTGCTCGATTAATTGCCGGAGATAGCTGCGGATATATTCTTCATCATCACAAATTGCAATATGCAAAGCCTCTCACCTCATATTTTCTATTTCTGTCTATATATCGACAAGAAAACGCCTATTTGCACCAAAAATGTTGCAAATAGACGTTTCCTTGTTGCAAATAGATTATATCACAGGGGATTTTGCAGTGTCTGATCACTGCTGTAACAGCTGAAGAATGCTCTCCGGATGCGCATTTGCCTTGGCAAGTACATTGGTCGCAGTCTGTGTCAGCAGATTCTGCTGGGTATAATTCACCATTTCCTCTGCCATATCACTGTCCAGTATATGTGACAAAGCGTTTGTCATGCTCTCCTCTGAGATCTCTAAGCTGCTTTCTGTATGCTCCAAACGGTTTTGATAGGCTCCCAGCTTGGAGCGGATCTCTGATACCTTCTTAATGGCCTGATCGACCTTCTCGATCGCTTCGCTGGCATCTATGGCAGCGACAACATTTATATCCTCGATTCCTAACAGTTGCGGAGAAACCTCCGGAATCGTAACGGTCATGGTTTCCTCCTGATTGGCACCAATCTGGAATACCATCTGTCCGGCACTCAATACCTCTATCTTGGCATCAAATGCAGTGCCGCCGGCCGGAACTGCACTTCCTGTAGTTCCCATTGCCGGATCCGTAAATTCTGTACCACAGGCGCCCTGCCTTGCTTCCAGTACCATACGGAATCCACTGTTATCGGTGATCGTTATTTCATTTCCGTCGCAGGTAACTGTGGCTGTCGGAGAAAATCCATCTCCCAGGGATGCCTTTACATCCGTTCCGATTGCAACACCATCCTGGATTCCCAGCAGATTTCCCAAAGCAGGATTGCTGCATGAAATGTCAATCTTTTCAGATGAGCCATAAAAATCGGATACAATGACCATCTGTCCTCCATTACCGAATGGATTCGTGCTAGGCTCATACCCGGCATCCTGCGGAAGTCCGGACGTTGTATCCAGACTGTCTACTGTAAATACCCGATTGCCGGTCCAGTCACACAGCTCTTTGATCTTTGAATATACTTCATCTGCCGTGTCGCCTGCTTTTATCTCAACGCTTTCACCGTTAATACTGATCGTTCCTGCCTGTGCCGGTGTAATGGTACTGCCTGCCGCCATGCCAATAGCACCGCCGACAGAGACTGCCTGTCTGGCATCCTGCGTAACAGTAACGGAATATTCCTTCTGGCTGACGGAATCCGATATCTCCATAGACCGCATTCCCTTTACCACATTACCGGTATCAATATAACTTGCAGGCCCCAGGTCACCATTCAAAAGCTTCTTTTGATTAAAATGCGTATGATCAGAGATTCTTTGGATCTCGTCATTCATGACCTCAATCTCATCCTGAATCGTCTGACGATCCTCCGGACAGGTCACTTCGTTAGCCGCCTTTACCGTCAGTTCCTTCATTCTCTGAAGCATTGCATGAACCTCAGTCAACGCTCCTTCTGCTGTCTCCATAACGGATACACCGTCTCCGGCATTCCGGTTCGCCTGCTGCAGGCTGCGAATCTGGGAACGCATCTTCTGTGAGATCGCCAGTCCGGCAGAATCATCCTTTGCATAATTGATGCGGTACCCTGACGACAATCGTTCGATGGCAGTAGCCATGGAACCATGGTTCTTGTTCAATCTGTTATTGGCAATCATAGCCGTAATATTCGCGTTAATCCGCAATGTATACACCCCTTTTCATTCCCGCGAGCTGCACTCCAGGCCTCAAAGAGAACCTGATATCTGTCGGAAGAGCAGTATCCTCTGCCTTCTGCTGCGTGGTTTTTGACTTAGAGGTTCTTCATAAGCTATCATCCTTGATCCGTTATTCCGAAACCGTCTTCCTGTCTATGATTAAATTATCGGTGCAGTTCAGGAAAATCTTTAGGGGTAATTTTATATCTGCGCAATTTCCTGTCTGATTCTCTAAACCAAGTATAAATATACCAGCATAAAATGACAGAAGCTTCCCCCCAGGCAGAACAGATGAAAGATCTCATGCGTTCCAAAGTTCTTATGCTTTTTATTGAAGCCCGTTCCTTTCAGCGCATAAATGATACCACCTATCGTATAGATGATACCCCCTGCCAGCAGCCAGGCAAATGCACTGGTTCCTGCATTCCGGATGAAAAACGGCGCTGCGATCATACAAAGCCAGCCCATGATGATATACATGACAGAGGATACCCATTTCGGACAGGTCACCCAGACCATCTTAAAGGTAATCCCCAGGGCGGCTATGGTCCAGATCGTAGTTAACAGCCAGTATCCCATGGCATTATTCAGTCCCATGACACAGACCGGGGTATAGGTTCCTGCGATCAGAACGAATATCATGGCATGATCCAGCTTTTTTAATACCTTGTTTACCTTCTCTGATATATCAAAGGTATGATAGGTCGTGCTGGCGCCATACAGCAGGATCATACTGACAATAAAAATAACGGATGCTGTAATATGTCCCTTATCAATGCTGCCGACTGCCTTGATGATCAATGGAGCTGCGGCAGCAGCAGCCATAAACATACCGATAAAATGTGTAATAGCACTTCCCGGCTCCTTAATTTTATGCGTTCTAACAGTTTCCACATAGATTACCTCCTTTATTTTCAAATGATTAGGCCATTTATAATCCAGACCAGTTATGTTATGATATACGCAAACACAATTCGTCAAGCGGATGCAAAGCAGACATTTGACGAATGTGCGCGAACCATGATGAAGCAAGGCGAAATCATGGTGTAATATACGCGAACACAATTCGTCAAGCGGATGCGAAGCAGACATTTGACGAATTCATGGTAAGACACTTTACTGAAAGTCTGTTGCATGAAATCCATATGTCGAAATATCAATATTTCGCTATATGGTTTTAAAAACCACGTTATCTTGATTTGATATTATCATATGTGGTTGTTGAATACAAGTGTTATTTTAATTATTTTTTCTGAAATAGAATCATATTATTCATTTTTTTTAAAAAGGAGTGTCTTTATGAAAATTGCATTAACGCAGATGAATATTTTTTGGGAGGATCCTGCCAGAAACCGGGAGGTCTGCCGGAGACTGACGAAAAACGCAAAAGAACAGGGCTGTGACTGGATCGTTTTTCCGGAACTGACATTGACCGGTTTTACTATGCGGCCGGAGGAATTTGGCGAGGCTATATATGAGGACGATGCTCCTACCTGTCAGTTCTTCCGTTCTCTGTCCATGCAGCATTCCATCTCCATTGCTTATGGAGCGATCGCTTCTGACAATGGGAGGTATTATAATCAGCTAATTCTTCTGGAACCGGCGGAAACCCTGATGATATACAACAAGATCCACCCCTTTTCTTATGGAGAGGAAGCCAGACATTATACGGGCGGGGATCAGATTGTTGTCTGCCGACAGGCGGATATCCTGCTGTCCGGCTTTATCTGTTATGACCTTCGTTTTCCGGAGATCTTTCAGATTGCTTCTAAGGATGCAGTGATCATCTTCGTCATTGCAAACTGGCCGGAGGAACGCATTTCCCACTGGTATAGTCTGCTACAGGCAAGAGCCATAGAAAACCAGTGCTTTATCGTGGGCGTTAACCGGACCGGTCAGGGAGGCGGTCTTTACTATCCTCCCAGTTCTGTGGCATTTAATCCTTATGGAGAACGTATCACCACAGAGAGTAACGAAGAATTGCTGTATGCGGATATCGACCCGGCACTGGCAGAACAATACCGAAGGGAGTTTCCAGTCAAGTCTGACCGGAGGAGCGGATTTTATCGTGATTTTATATAATCGGCTACAGTTTTTTTCCGTTTTCACCGAAATAATAATTGTAACCCTGCATACGCCGGTTACAACAATACTTTAAGGAAAAGGAACGATGCGCAATGTCATATCAATATAGCAATTCAGGAGCATATTTAAATCTTCCGGGCACCGGAGCTTCAGGGGTAAATACAGGGAACCGCTACAGCCAGACCGTCGGCGGCGGAGAACATTCCAACTCCCATTATCTGGGTGCAGTTGGAGATATCCTGACCGGAACCCTGATACAGGGGGGAGAGTCGCCGATCGTTGAGATGAACGGGACACCGATCCAGGTACGTTCAACAGCGCTGAAGGATATCCAGCCGGGAGAACAGATCTATCTGCAGATCACCCAGAGCTGTTCTTCTGAAATCACCATGAAATTAGTCAATCAAAAGGAGCTGCCTGTGAATACCCGGAGCGGGGCCATGCAGACAGAGATAAGAAAGAATACGGCAACGTTTGTAGAAAACTGGAAGCAGAATCAGCAGAACAATACTTCCGAAGCAGAACAGATGCAGGAGGATGCCGATTATATTCTCCAGAGCATAACAGATGAGGAGAAGGCCCGCCTGCGTCAGATGGGACTTGAAATCACCAGCTCCAACGTGACATTAATAAAGGGGATCTTAACCCAGATGCGTGGCAATGAACATAAGGAGGAATTCCAGGAAACGCTGGATAACATCCGCCGCCAGATCCTTCTGGAGAATCCGCCAAAGGCTTCCGGGGATGTACAGATTCATATCCAGGAGGATACCCTTGATGTCTCTGCGCTTACACGGGAGGCCAATTCATTGCTTCCGGTCACGGAAGAACAGACTGCCTATTTTATTCAGAATGAATGTGCGATCAGCATTGATAACCTGTACAAGGCGGAGTATTGCGGTACTGCCTCCTCCGAAGGACAGGGCATCTCCGAGGACGCCTTTCAACAGCTGCGTCCGCAGATTGAGCATAACATAAGAGCGGCAGGTATGGAGGTGAACGCAGCCAGCCTGAATGCTGCCCGCTTCTTATTAGACCATCAGCTTCCGGTCAATTCGGATTCCCTGTCTTTGTATACAGCGATCCAGAATATTAACGCAAACGGATTTCTGGACACGCAGGTCGCAGATCGTTTTATGGATGCTTCTGCAGAAGCGCTCGCAGGAAGATCCGTTTCTTATAAGGAAACATTGACTGTCGAATTTTACCGCAGCACTGAATTGTATTTTCCTTCTGCAGGAAGGGTTGCCGATCAGATGCAGGAAGACATGCAACAGATTACGGAAACCGCCCTTCAGAAGTTTGCAGAAACCGGACTTCCGTATACATTAGAGAATCTTTCCGCCTTCTGCCGGAATGCAGGATACAGAGATATCGCTGATCAAACGTATACAGATTCTTTCAGTAATCCTGCCATGGAGACAGGCAGCATAAAAACCGAAAAACGCAATACGAATGCGGAACTGGAGGCAATGACTGCTCACCGGCAGTTAGAAGAGTTGCGCCTGAAAATGACATGGGAGGCCAGCTATAGCCTTGCCATTGAGGATATCCATATCCGTGCAAAGGAATTAACTCAGGTAGTGGAAGCGCTTCGTAACCAGGAGAGGGATTACTGTCGTCAGCAGTTCCAGGCGGAGGGTGTGGAACCTTCTGCAGCACTTCTTAAACTGGTGCAGGATACCAATCACAAGGTGCAGGAGCTGCCTTATCTGCCTGCTGCCGCATTGGGTGTCACCTTATTATCCAGCTCCTTTACTGTAGAACGTCTTCATGCTGCCGGTACTGCTTCCCTGCAGGAAATGAATGTCAGCATCTCCTATACAAAGGCTGCTGCCTATGAAACCCTGATGACCCGTCCCCGCAGTGATATGGGAGACTCCATCGAAAAGGCGTTCCGTAATGTCGACGATATACTGGAGGATTTAGAGCTTCCTGCAACAGAGGACAATCAGCGTGCAGTCCGTATTCTTGGTTATAACCAGATGGAGATCACACCGGAGAATCTTGACCAGATCAAAGCGGCAGACAAACAGGTACAGACATTAATTCAGAACCTGCAGCCATCTGTTGTCCTGAACCTTGTCCGGGATGGTGTGAATCCGTTGAATATGGCGATCGATCAGTTAAATGATCTGGTTCAGGAATATATAAACGAAGAAGATATTGCTGAGGAGGAAAAATACAGCGCCTTCCTGCAAAAGCTGGATCGACATGGAGCGATTACCCGGGAGGAGCGAAAAGGCTATATCGGCATTTACCGTCTGCTGAATAAGGTAACCAGATCCAAAGGTAAGGATATCGGTACTCTGGTGCGTAACGGTCAGGACATCACATTGCAGAACCTGCTTACCGCTCATCGCAGCAATCGTGCAACAGGACTGGATACCACTGTGGATGAGGACTTTGGCGGACTGGAGATCACTGCTGATGATGATTCTATCAGCGATCAGATTCAGGAAGGCGTTACTGCCCGATATAATCAACAGTTAGCAGAACAATTACAGAACCGGATCACACCGGAGCTGATCGACGATATGGTAGAGGAGGCCTCCAGAGGTACCACTCTGGAAGAATTCTTTGATACGATTCAAAAGCAGTTGACGGAGGAACCGGATACCAGAGAGGCATCATCCCTGTGGAATTCCGGAGAGGAACCGGCGGCCGCCGCCATTCAGGATATGCAGCTTCAGAATATTGAAGCCTTTGATGAAGCGTCTTATCGTTTCATGCGAACCATGGAGATCTTTCCATCCATTACCAATATGATCATGACCGCTGAACTGCTAAAGGGAACCGGCGGTATCTTCCGGGAGATTGCCGGTATACATAAGAATACTGCTAAGGATGCAGCTGCCGGTGACGAAGCAGAGAATGCCACGGACACGGAAGACTCCATCGGCGAACAGCTTGACACTCTGCCGGAACATCTGAATTCTCCGGAGGAAATGGAGCAGGCTTATGCAAGGTTAGAGGACAGCGTTACGGAAACCGTTCACCAGAAGGACAATACCGGAACCATTACTGCCAAGGACATCCAGTCTTTAAAACAGATTCGTGCCGGCCTTCGGATCATGCAGAAAATGAGCCGCAGGGAACAGTTCCAGATTCCGTTCTCCTTCCAGGGCGAATGGAATGTGATCAACCTTTCTGTCATACAGAATGCAGAGACCAGAGGGTTATTGCAGGCAGATATTCCGACCAGGGAATACGGAACGATCTCCGCTTCTCTGTCCTGGAAACAGACTCACTGGGAGGGTACCATATCCGCAGATCAGCCGGAAGGAACTGCTCTTCTGGAACGAAACTCTGCGCTTATCTCTGATACGCTGGATCAGATCACCGCCGGAGATAAAGCAACTGCTTCCGAACAGGAGCCGGCCACCGGTGAGATGTACCGGATGGCAAAGCAGCTTGTAATGCTGTTCCGCCATTTGGAAGCATAAACGAAATACTGACACGAAATCCATGGCAAAAAATGTCGAACAATGGTATACTGTTTACAATAGCTTCCTCATATAAGCATCTGACAGGTGCTTATATCGGGGAACTATTCTTATACACTAATATTTTATATCATAAGGGAGGGTTTTTTATGCCAGATTTTAGTATCACACCTATTGTTATCGTCGTTGGCATTGTCGTTATCGCACTTTTCATTTTCCTGCTTTCCGGATATGTAAAGGCATCACCGGACAAGGCTTATATTATCTCAGGACTTCGAAAAAAGCCTAAAGTATTGATCGCCAAAGCGGGAATTAAGATTCCGTTTCTGGAAAAGAAGGATGAGTTAAGCCTTCAACTGATTCCGATCGATGTTAAGACCTCCAATGCAGTTCCCACTGCAGATTACATTAACATCAACGTGGATGCTGCCGTCAATGTGAAGATCAGCGACGATCCGGCAAAGCTGGCATTATCCGCCCAGAACTTCCTGAATAAAAAGACGGATTATATCGCACAGGTTGCCAGAGAGGTACTGGAAGGTAATATGCGTGAGATCGTCGGAAAGATGCAGTTAGAAGAAATGGTTTCTGACCGGCAGAAATTCGCCGAACTGGTAAAGCAGAATGCGGAGCCGGATCTCGCTGCCATGGGTCTTGACATCGTAAGCTTTAATGTGCAGAACTTCATGGATAATAATAATGTAATTGAAAACCTCGGTGTGGACAATGTAGTACGGATCCAGAAGAATGCCGCTATTTCCCGTGCGGAGAGTGAGAAGGAAATTGCCAAGGCAAAGGCAAATGCGCAGAAGGAAGCCAACGATGCCCAGGTTGCCGCTGATACCGCCATTGCAGAACGCCAGAACGAGCTTGCCATTAAAAAAGCGGAATTAAAGACCACCGCCGATGTCAAGCAGGCAGAGGCAGACGCTGCTTACGAGATTCAGAAGGAAGAGCAGAGAAAGACCATTGAAATTACTACTGCAAATGCCAACATTGCCAAGCAGGAGAAGGAAATCCTCTTAAAGCAAAAGGAGGTAGAGGTAACCGAACAGACCCTGGACGCTGAGATCAAGAAGAAGGCGGAGGCAGAGAAATTCGCCCGTCAGCAAAAGGCGGAGGCGGATCTGTATGAACGCCAGAGACGGGCAGAGGCAGAGAAATTCGAACGGGAAAAAGCTGCAGAGGCCCAGAAGGTACAGGCAGAGGCAGAACTGTATGCCAAGACCCAGGAAGCAGAAGGTATCCGTAAGGTGGGAGAAGCAGAGGCAAAGGCCATTGAGGCAAAAGGTGTTGCAGAAGCAGAAGCGCTGGAAAAGAAAGCGGAAGCCATGAAGAAATACGGACAGGCGGCTATGATGGAGATGATCGTAAATGCATTACCGGAAATGGCAAAGGCGATCGCCGAGCCATTATCTACGATCGATAAGGTAACCATCATAGACAGCGGAAACGGTGACAGCGGTGTTTCCAGCATGGGTTCCTATGTGCCGAATGTATTAGCTCAGACCATTGCAGCAGTCAAGGAAACCACCGGACTGGATATTGTAGAGATCATGAAGGCAAATACCTATGACGCCAAGGTAAACCGCAATATTAATATTACCGGACTGGAAGATATTGATACAGACACTGCAGGAGCAGTTACTTCCGCGATCATAAACACACAGAGTGATATTCAGTGATCATATAAAACAATCATTCAAAGCATAAGAAATCCCCGGAGGATAACCTCCGGGGATTTCCGTTTGTTGCATGGAGTAGATAATCTTTATAAATAATTTGCCGGATTTACTGCTGTTCCGTTGACAATTATTTCAAAATGAATATGCGGGCCGGTACTGTCACCGGTATTACCAGTCAATGCAATAACCTCTCCCTGGTCAACATACTGTCCATTGCTTACCTTGATGGAACTTAAGTGTGCATACCGTGTACGGACACCATCTCCATGATCGATCACAACACAGTATCCATATCCACCGGACCAGCCGGCAGATACCACTCTTCCTGCTCTGGACGCACGACATGCAGTTCCAACCGGAACACCCCAGTCAATGCCCTTATGTACGGTTCCCCAACGCGGGCCAAAGCCGGAGGTCAGTACACCATAGGTTGTCGGACGGATATAAGTCGGAACCGGTTTGGTTCCCCGTTCAACAATTTTGGCAACTGCTTCTGCATTGATCTCTTCCTTGATGATCTCTCTTCCGGTTTCTGTTCCGTTATTATAAGTAACAATGGCTGTTACGGTACGGTTCCCTGTCTGTGGCTCCTGCAGGACAGTATTATCACCTACATACTTGTCCGGGTTGTCCACATACTGTACCTCAGCCTCATAATTCTCAGTATAAGTGGTCTGCTCCTGCATGATCACGGATAACTCCGGCTTTGGAACCATAACCACGATCTGATCACCGATCAATATATTGGAATCGATCTCCAGCCCTTCATTAATGGCAAGCAGTTCATCGGTAGACATACCGTATTTATCTGCTATGATGGAAAGGCAGTCCCCCGACTGTACCTGATAGATTTCATTATTTTCCTGATCCTTCGTAATACTCTCATATGCAGTCTGCACATCCGTCAACTGATCTGCTGCTGCATAAGTCTCAATGATCTCCACCTCTTCCTGGAAATCCACAGAAAGAATACCGTCCTCGCCTACGTTAGCAGACGCATCCCCTGTTACCGGATTGCCTGCTTCGTCAGAAGCTGCCAGGATCGATGGATTATTTGCGGTCTTTGATGCGTTTACTACATTAGTAGTCATCGCACCAACCTCCAGCTTATCATCCGATGTCAGTTCTATCACAAACTCATCATTGACATCATAATTTCCCTGTACCTGTTCTAACAAGGCAAGAACCTCTGCCTCACTCCCCAGGGTTACTGTATAATTGTTGATCTTCAATGTATATGCCAGTGTCTTCTCTGCGATCAGGCACTGGGTCAGCTCATCGTAAACCTTCTGTGCCAGCTCTCCCTGTGTGGAGATCCGAGAAGCCCTTGCCTTCACCGGCTCATATGTAACTTCTGCATTTAATAATGTCAGCTTGTCCGACTGGGAGTTGAGGGTAAGTCTTGCTTTTTCATATGCATCTACTGCTATGCTCTGACTTTCGGCAATCCCGACTGCTTTCCCGTTAATGGATACCTGATATCGTTCAGAAACCAGATCACTGTTCATTGCCACCGGAAATGCCAATAACGAAACGCCTGTTGCAATCAGCAAAGCCCGATAGATTTTTAACTTTCTGAATGTTGCTTTAACACTGCACTTCTTCATGATACAACCCCTAACGCTTAAAATCCTGTTTTCCTGATAAATAATTACATTTTATGTCGCTGATGAAATATCTTTATCTTTTTGTAACAATTTCGTAATAATAATACCAGACTTTCGGCGAAAAGTAAAGTGCTTCCTTCTTTTTCTTATAAAATATCCAAAGCCTTCGCTATGGCATCCATCAGCCCTTCTACATCCTGGCCTTCCGCATCCAGAACTATGTCAGCATAGGCTTCATACAACGGTGTTCGTTCATCGTATAGATCCTTCAGACTCTGCCCGTCCTTCAGAACCACGCCCCGACGCCGGATATTTCCCAGCCGGCTGCAGATGGTTGCATAGGATAATTTCAGATATACGATCCTTCCGATCTCTTTTAAGTGCTTCATTGCCTTCCCGGAATATACCACACTGCCGCCGGTGGCTATCACATGGCGGTCTACCTGTATCCCCGCATTCACTTCTCCTTCTATTTCCAGAAACCGTTCCTCACCATACTCCGCAATGATCTCCCGAAGCAGTTTTCCTTCCCTTTTCTGGATCAGTAAATCAGAATCCGTAAATTCATATCCCAGAACCTTTGCCAGAACAACTCCGGCAGTGCTTTTCCCGCAACCCGGCATTCCAATGAGTATTACGTTGTTCAATCTGTCTTCCTCCTTTATGATTTTTTGCGTACCGAGTACCCGAATTTTCCCAGCGGCTGTCCCATAGAGTAGTATGTACCATGAGAATATACCAGAGGCTTTGCCTCTGCCAGGTGAAACGTCCCGTGTTCATCCATATAGGCATCACTCACCTGTACGTTGACGACCTCGGCAAGAAACAGATCGTGACTGCCCAGAGGCAGGATCTCCCTTACCTTGCATTCAATATTAACCGGACTTTCCAGAATGACAGGCGCCTGTACTTTCTCTGCCTTTCCCTTTGTCAGGCCTGCCCTCTGAAACTTATCCTCATCCCGTCCGGAACGGACACCGCAATAATCTGTCGCCCGTACAAGCTTCTCTGTTGTCAGATTCACTACAAATTCTCCGGTTTCTTTTATCATTGCATAAGAGTACCGCTCCGGTCTTACGGAAATCGACAACATGGCAGGATCGGAACAGATCGTCCCTGTCCATGCGACCGTTAATACATTATCCTCCCCCCTGCCATTGGTGCAGGTAACCAATACTGCCGGTAACGGATACAGCATGTTCCCCGGTTTCCAGCTTAATCGACTCATAAACACTTCCCTCTTTCCATATATGATATTGAGCAGTCCTGTATCATGACTAAATCCATCCTAGAGAATACTGTGTTTTTTATTTTTTGGCAAGTGATTTCCAATATCTTTTACAGAAGACGGCTTGCAGGCCAAAGGGAGGGTGTGATAAACTGTTTATGAAAACAATTTGTGAGGTATCCTATGGCGACAAACTATTTGAAAATTGAAGAAGTTCCAGAAGCATTGCAGAAAAAAGTACATCAGAATCTGGCGTTTCGAACCGGCAATTTTGTCTGGCGGGTGAAATTCAGCACACCGCTGAACCCATCCACTGTAAATGCAACCAACATGTATCTGACCAGTGAAACAGGGGAATTATTGAAAACAGATATTCGTTATGACGCAGAAAACAGCATGATCGAAGTGCAGCCGTTAGAACCATATGCCGAAGGAGTATCCTACTATCTGACGATCACTACCAAGGTACGCTCCAGGGGCGGCCAGCGGTTAAAGGAACCGGTTAAGATCAAATTCAACCTATGATTCCTCCATCTGTTTCTTTACGAAGCCGATAAACATGTCCCATTCCTCCGGATGCTCTACATAATACCGCGGGCATTCCTTTCCGGTAACATCGTAATGACGGATCACATCCTCTTCCGGATCCAGATGGTAATAATCACAAAGCTCTGCCGTCAGAGCTACGCAGCGATTATATGTAGCAACCGAGAATTCACCACTTTCACCGGGATGACAGCATTCAATGGAAATACTATAGGAATTGGCTCTGTTAGAAGCATATGCAATTTCATTTAAAGGTACGCACTGTATGATCTCTCCATCCAGACCGATCACAAAATGACTGCTGGCAGAAGTAACCGGATTCTCGGCAAGACTCTCGAAGTAATCCCGGTTTCCCTGTGCGGTTGTACCCGGGTTTCCTGTGTAATGTATAACAATCTTACTGATATTGTCTATCTTATCACCCGGTCTGGAATATTCATTGATGCTCAGATAGTCCTCCCGGATATCCAGATCCGGAAACTGTTCTGCTGCAGACACGATCGGATCAACGCTTGTCTTCACAGCCAGAACAGATGTGATCGTCTCTTTCACATTAAGCTCTTCTTCTGTTCCGCGGGCATTTAACGTAGTAACGATAATTACCCCCACGATCATTGCCAGACAGCCTCCCAGCATCGGCATCAGCCGACAGAATAGCACAAATCCACTCTTATTTTTTCTATGCCTGTCCTGCCTGATATTTTCATTTCTATGCCTGTCCCGCTTATTACTTTCATTTCCCTGCATATAAACACCCCTTCTTTCGTTCAACGCCTGTTTGACTTTCTCCAATCTTTACTTCCATACCGGATCATATATCACCATGCGGAATGGGAGCGTCGTCTGCTTTGTATATAGAATTTGGTCCGTGCAGTTCCTGATATGTATGGTTCCGGCCCTTCCGTCATTCTTACTGATGTCCGGGCAGTTCACCGCACAGAAGAGACCCCTGTGCGGTATACCTTCCTATATACAAAGCAGCCGACGAACTGGTATATTACCCATTTCATTAAAAATGGTTGTTTTCAACCGCGATACCCATGTAAAGCAGCGACTGCTGACCTGTTGATTGCCTTATAAAATATCATATGCAACAGCCGGATAATGGTTCCATCGAATTGTTTGTGTCAAATATTTATTGACATCTGCATTCTGTTATGTTATTGTACACTTATCATACAGTCATAATATTAAATTCCCATTGATAAATTCTGATTATTTTCTTAAGATTCATTTCGAAAGGATTCCGTCTATGTTAAATCGCATTTTGTCTCATTTAAACTACTATGCTTTCATAAAATTTCTTGTACTGGTCATTATAATAATCCTATGTACTCCTGAAGCGTTTTCTTATAGAAAAGATAAAGGCCTTTTCTCTACGATGCAAAGTGAACCCGCCGTCGACACAAGTCCCGGTTCCGGCACAGTCCCCACAGTTCTGGAACTCCAGTTATACAGCAGCAATGCCTGTGATCCATTGCTTGCTGTTGATAACGATCAGATCATCTGTGAATTCACACTGGCAGAACCCTGTCTGCTCCATTTTAAATCTACCGCTGATCATGAAGCATCCGGCTATCTGTACTGTATGCAGCCGGATCTTCAGCACTGGCGCTTCATCTTCCGGATCCAGAACGGACTTCTGCCGGACCAGGGCCGGATCCAGGCAAGATCATTACTGAATTGGATATTCTGCGGTAATTACCGGTACTACGGCACCTGCAATGACATCCTTTATCTGGCACCGCTGGAAATCACCTTCCAGGTCTCCCGGCCGGATACGCAAGCTACTCAATGGCAGACTTCTCCCGTATATCTAACTGTCACGGTCACCGGAAATCATTCCCTGATATTTCTTCCGCCCGAACAAATCTATACCGAAGCCGGCTGCGCATGGACCATATCTGTGATAGATGCGGGAGGAAACGGCCCATGCTGCATTACAGTCCCCCTTGAATCTCCGGATACACTATTGTATAATCTAACCAGTTTAGAAGCTTGTACCTATGAAATCGACTTATACCGACCCTGACCGGCGGCTGACTGAATCAGGAAAAAGGAGGAGCCCGAATGCTGGAAAAAGCCATTGCGATTGCAGTTGAAGCTCACAGAGGACAGATTGACAAAGCAGGAAAGCCATACATCCTGCATCCAATGCGTGTTATGCTGGCAGGAAAAAACCAGGATGAAATGATCTGTGGAATTCTGCACGATGTGATAGAAGACACTCCCGTTTCCATTGACATGCTGGCACAGGAAGGATTTACAAAAACAGTTCTGGATGCACTCCTGCTATTGACCCATGACCGTTCCATCCCCTATCGAAGCTATATTGAGGCAATTCCTCCGAATCCGCTGGCAGTTCAGGTAAAGCTGTATGACCTGCACGATAATCTAAACCGGGATCGTCTGGGAACTCTTACGCTTGAGGACGAACGTCGTATGGACAAATACAAAAAATCCCAGGAATATCTATTACAATTTCTTGATACTCCAAACGGCCATGTAATCTGACACATAGCAACTGTGCGTTGACAAATAGAACGGTTATGCTGGTAGCAGTGCTACTTTGTTTTATGATACCCTTTTGTTATCAAAGTACAGGAGGTTTCTATTATGAACATTTCAGACAGAATACAGCATCTACGGAAAATGAAAGGAATATCGCAGGAAGAACTGGCAGATCAAATCGGCGTATCCAGACAGGCAGTTTCGAAATGGGAAGGCGAGCAAAGTCTCCCTGATATTGAAAAAGTGATTTTATTAAGTGAATACTTTGAAACCACTACCGATTATCTGCTCAAAGGGATTGAACCTGCGAAGGAATCGGAGAAAAAATGGAATGCACTGTTATTCACTCTTGCAGGAACTGTCATAAATCTATCGGGACTGGTTCTGGCTGTCACAATCTGGATGGAACGACGCATGTCTTATACCGCCGGCATCGGAATGATCATCATGCTGCTGGGTACCGGAATATTTTTAACAGGGCAATGCCTCGATACGAAAGAAAAAGGAAAGGCCAGACGTTTCTTTTTCCTGCCTAATATATGGATCTTATCATTCATTCCTATGTCCTGCTGCTTTAATATCCTGGACGGACTGGCAGGTGGCTTCTTCGGAATGATCGCACCGGTTCCCATGCCGGGTAATTCTATCCTGACATTTGGATTATTCTGGATTCTATATTTCGCTATATGCATTACGGGTAACATGATCGCTATGCGATCCGTTGATCGTACAGGTAAATTTACATCTTAAAATAGAAAATATGCAATGGGTGTTGAAATATTTGCCTCACACTCATTGCATACTGAAAAATTATAATACAGACCTTCTATTATTTACCTGTGCTTTCATTAATAATCTTCTCTGCCTCTGCTTTATCATCACAAACACATAAGATCACATAATTTCCTTTTGTCTCAAGTACCGGATTCTCCAGTTTCGGTACCTCCTGCGCATTGTAGCTCTGGAACGAAGCCAGTTGTGCCTCCACGCGAGCCTCCATACCTTCCTGAATGACTGTAACCTGATCAGCGGATGCTGCCTCTAAGACTGCAATCTCCTCTGCTGTGGCATTGGTTCCCATATATACCTTGCCAGATGCTACAGCATCCGGTGAAATACCGTATAAAGAAAGCGCCTTGTTCAGTTCAATCTCTCCAAGCTGATCCTTCCAGGTTACCCCGGAATACAGATCATCTGCAAGAATCCCGGTGTCAATGGATACTGCGGTATCCGTTCCGCAGCCGGCCAGGATACATATAACCAGCCCCAATATGGCTGCTACTGTGGCAAACTTCCCTTTCCTGATATAGCTTCTTTTCCTCTGCCCGTTTATAATCTGTTTCATCATTTCCTGCTCCTTTTTTCCACATTTTCAGTTTTGATCAGTTAAATACATAGGTGTTATTTCTTAAGTATTCCATCCAGATACCGCAATATTCCACATTGCAATGGATTCCATCCACACTGGCATTCTCCGGAAGGGCCCCGGTTTCATCTGCCAGTGCAGAAGCCACATCCAGATATACCACATTCTGTTCCTCACATACTGTTTTGATCATCGCATTAAAACGATTGACGTTATCATTGTTATATATGGTGTCCTTTTCAGAACGGGAGGCAGAGATCGGAATAATATTCTCCACATAGATCACAGCCTCCGGCTGTAACAGTTTCACATCCTTGATCAGCTTGGAATACTGTTCCTGGAAGAGATCATCATACGGCCAGCCCAGTTCATTTACACCAAACATAATATAAATCTTTTTATATTTCTGAACCTGCAGTGCCTCCATGACCGTAATCTTCCGTCCATCCTCCAAAGGTACGATCTCATCCGAGTATATACGGGTAATGCTTAACCCTTTGGAACAATACGCCTGAAGATTGCTCAGATTGGAGTACAGCATAAAACCCTCTGTACGGGAATCTCCGATAAACAGGGCGTCATCAAAATAGGAATCATCTACACGGCCTTCCGAGAGCACATATTCCTTGTCCGCTTTTCCCAGAGTCGCTCTTACCGTACCAATGGTATACAGGTGAATCGGCTGCCGCTGCAATGCCAGGCCAAGATGTTCTGTCTGGTCATTTCCATATTGTCCGATCTGACGACGGAGCTCCTCGATCGGATTCCATTGGTTGTCCTTGCTCCAGAAACGAAAGTATATTATAGAAAACGATGCCAGTAAAAAAACGATGACGATGATTGATATGGTTATAATTTTTCGGCGTTTTACCCTTGTTTTATAGCTTCGTTTATAATCCAGAGGCATCGTTACATTTCCTTTCTTTCGATTTTTGCGCTATTTATTATAGCATAAGTACATATAAATAACTATCCCCAAATATTACATATTTATGAAAAATACGTCCTATTTTTTAGTCGATTTTCCCTCGCCAATATGGTATGATGTGTATAAGCAGTCCGCAGTGCCAAAATCAATCATGCGCAATCCGGCTGTTTACAGACGTATTTGCGCAGTTTGATTTTGATTGGGCGTACGCCCCTTCACCGAGGAAGCCAACGGGTTCCGAGGGGCACTGCGTTCATTCGTCACGAATCAATAACGTGCAATCCGGCTGTTTACAGACGTATTTGCGCGGTTTGATTTTGACAGGGCCCACGCCCGTTTACCGAGGAAGCCAACGGATTCCGGGGGGCACTGCGTTCATTCGTCACGAATCAATAACGTGCAATCCGGCTGTTTACAGACGTATTTGCGCGGTTTGATTTTGACAGGGCCCACGCCCGTTTACCGAGGAAGCCAACGGATTCTGGGGGGCACTGCGATTAATGTATAGTATATTGGGAGGTTACTATGGAAGCAACAGCAAAGAAAATCAATTACGGGGGGGAAACCTGTCTGGAATTGCGGGCGGGAAACTATCTTGCCATGATTGCCCCCGGCATAGGAAGCAACGTCCTTCGTCTTCGCGATGAGGCCAACGATATAGAAATATTTCGTTTTAATCCTGACACTTCAATGGAAGAAATCCGGCAGGCTCCGGAAGTATACGGACTGCCCTCGCTTTATCTGCCAAACCGCCTTCGAGATGGCAGATTAAAAACCAGTGATGGACTTTATACACTACCGGTCAACGAAGCATCGTTAGGAAATCATATTCACGGCTTTTTACATAAGCGTCCGTTCTCTGTTACAGATTTGTCTGCCTCTGAAGGAAAGGCAGTTGCCAGAACAGAATATCTGTATGATGAAACGGATGAATTTTTCCAGTATCTTCCCGTTTCTTTTCGAGCAGAATTTACATTTACACTCTCTGCAGAAGGACTGCATTATTCTTTTACCATGACAAATCTTTCTTCCGTTCAGATGCCATATGGCGTATGTACGCATACCACCATGATGGGACCTTTTACTTCAAACGGTAAGGGAGAAAATATGCGGTTATATGTGCCGATCGGTGAAAAGTGGCAGTTAAATAACCGTTGTCTGCCGACCAGCGTATTTATGCCTTTAGACAACCATGACAAACAATATTTAACCGGCTCCATGGTTCCGGTTCAGCAGATCATTAATAATGATGTGTATTATGCAGAAATGGGCGACATGGATGGAAAACCGTTTTACGGAATTTCGGCACTGGATATTGAAAGCGGTAAGGAAATCCGGAATGAAGTCTGTGAGGATTACAAATTCTGGGTGATCTGGAATGACTGGGGAGATAAAGGCTATTTCTGTCCGGAGCCAATGACATGGATCATTGATGCACCGAATCTTCCTTTGGAACCCGGCGACACCGGCTATCTGGAGCTGGCACCGGGGGAGAGCAAAACCGTAACCCAGCGTTTTTATACCGTGGTGAAAAATTAGACCCCGGCCGGATTTATCCTTCATAAAATTGCAAGAATATACGCCTAGTTTTCCTTGTTTTTATGCTATGAATCATATATAATGTTCAGTATGGGGCTTCCTATGCCCGCTAGATTTAAAGGGAGGTATACACACACATGAAATTCGGTTATTTTGACGACCAAAACAAAGAGTACGTTATTACCAATCCTAAGACTCCGTATCCTTGGATCAACTACTTAGGAAACCAGGACTTCTTCTCACTTATTTCCAACACTGCAGGTGGTTACAGCTTCTATAAGGATGCACGTCTTAGAAGAATTACCCGTTATCGATATAATAACGTACCTGTAGATATGGGCGGACGCTATTTTTACATTAATGAGGATGATAACATCTGGTCGCCTGGCTGGTCACCAGTAAAAAAGGATCTTGAATTCTATGAATGTCGCCATGGTATGGGTTACACCGTGATCAGCGGTAAGAGTAATGGTCTGAAAGCAGAGGTTACTTTCTTCGTACCGAATAATTACAAGGGCGAGGTTCAGAAGGTCAGCTTAAAAAATGAAGGAACCGCTCCAAAGAGCTTTAAATTGTTTTCTTTCCTGGAATGGTGTCTGTGGAATGCAGAGGATGATACCACGAATTTCCAGCGGAATTTTAACACCGGTGAGGTAGAGGTAGAAGGTTCTACTCTGTTCCATAAGACAGAATATAAGGAGCGCCGGGATCACTTTGCATTTTATACTGTGAATGCAGATATCGAAGGC
Source organism: uncultured Lachnospiraceae bacterium (assembly GCA_910587045.1). Taxonomy (GTDB): domain Bacteria; phylum Bacillota; class Clostridia; order Lachnospirales; family Lachnospiraceae; genus CAG-632. The sequence goes on from CAJULG010000003.1 coordinate 133,261, forward strand.
TTTGATTGTGACAGAGAAAGCTTTATCGGTCTTTATAACGGATTTGAGAATCCGCAGACGGTACTGGCCGGCAGGGCCGGTAACTCCAAGGCGGATGGCTGGTCACCGATTGCTTCCCACTGCCTGAATATCAGTCTTGCTCCGGGCGAAACCAAGGATTTTGTATTTATTCTTGGATACGTTGAGAATCCACAGGAGGAGAAATTCAACCAGGACGGCTCCATGAACAAGTCAAGAGCCTATGCAATGATCGAACAGTTTAACACTGCTGAAAAGGTGGATGCTGCTCTTGCTGAATTAAAGAAGCTCTGGTCAGATCTGCTTTCAAAATATACCGTTGAGACTCCGGATGATAAGATGAACCGAATGGTAAATATCTGGAATCAGTATCAGTGTATGGTCACCTTTAACATGTCACGTTCCGCATCCTACTTTGAAAGCGGAATCGGACGGGGTATGGGCTTCCGTGATTCCAATCAGGATCTGCTCGGTTTTGTGCATCAGATTCCGGATCGTGCAAGAGAACGGATCTTAGATCTTGCTGCCACTCAGTTTGAAAACGGTGGATGCTTCCATCAGTATCAACCGCTTACCAAGAAAGGAAATGATGCAGTAGGCGGCGATTTCTCTGATGATCCATTATGGATGATCCTTTCTACTGCTGCATATATTAAAGAAACCGGCGACTATTCCATCCTGGATGAAATGGTTCCATACCGTAACGATGCCTCCCTGTCACAGACCATGATGCACCACTTACAGCAGTCCTTCTACCGGATCGTAAATAATGTAGGACCTCACGGCTTGCCACTCAGCATGCGTGCAGACTGGAATGATTGTCTGAACCTGTCCTGCTTCTCGAATACACCGGGCGAGAGCTTCCAGACCTGGACCTCTCCGAAGTACGGGGATGATAAGTATTCCAAGGTGGCAGAGAGTTTATTCGTAGCAACCCTTTTCACCTATACCGGACCGGAATATGTAGCGCTCTGCAAATATAAGGGACTGGACGATGAAGCAGCCAAGGCACAGGCTGAAATTGATAAAATGAAGAATACCATTATCGAGCATGGGTATGATGGAGAATGGTTCTTACGGGCATATGATGACTTTGGACACAAGGTTGGTTCCAAGGAGAATGAAGAAGGTAAGATCTTCATTGAGCCACAGGGCTTTGCTGTTATGTCTGAGATCGGAAAAGACAAGGGATATGACATTCAGACACTGGAAAGTGTGGACAAGTACCTGAACTGCAAGCATGGTCTGGTACTGAATAACCCGGCGTTTACTAAATATTATATTGAGTATGGTGAGATTTCTACCTATCCTGCCGGATACAAAGAAAATGCAGGTATCTTCTGCCATAACAATGCATGGATTATCTGTGCGGAAGCTTATGTGGGACATGGAGATAAGGCATTTGAATACTATTCCAAGATTGCACCGGCCTATCTGGAGGATATTTCAGATCTGCATCGGACAGAGCCTTATGTATATGCACAGATGATCGCAGGTAAGGATGCCGGCCGCTTTGGCGAAGCAAAGAACAGTTGGCTGACCGGTACCGCTTCGTGGAACTTTGTTGCAGTTTCTCAGTATATGCTGGGTATCATTCCGGATTATAACGGACTGAAGATCGATCCTTCTATTCCGTCAGAATGGGATGGTTTTAAAGCAACCCGTCAGTTCCGTAATGCAACTTATAACATTACGATCAAGAATCCTTCTCATGTTTGTAAGGGTGTCAAGAGCGTAACGGTTGACGGCAACGCCATTGAAGGCAATATACTCCCGGTTTTCAATGATGGCAAGGAACATACTGTAGAAGTTGTGTTAGGATAATACATGATACAATAAAACAAAGAAATACCGCTGCCGGAAACGTTTCCGGCAGCGGTATTTCTGATTTGGTCATTATATTCTAAATTCAGTTTTATATAAGTACAGGTGATAGATGTCACACATTCTGCTACGCTTCCAGCCCCAGCCCCTTCAGATATTCGATCACATCCTCAACGGTATCCAGATTCGCCACATCATCAGCCGGGATCTCAACATTAAAGGCATCCTCTATTGCCATAACCAGTTCAAACAGATCCAGGGAATCTGCATCCAGGTCGTCCTTGAAAGAGGTACTTAATTCTATATTATTGGCCTCCGTGCCCAACTGCGTAGAAATAATATCTCTCATCTTCTCAAACATAACAATCCTATCTCCTTTTATTTTAATAACACACAAGTAATATACAACAGCGCTATATTGATGTCAACAGGAACATTGGAAATCTCTGCTAAAAATTCAGCTTGTTAAATTCCTCCAATGGCATCGGCCTGGCAAAATAGAAACCCTGTGCCACATCACAATGGGATCCTCTTAGAAAATCCACATGCTCTGTCGTTTCTACACCTTCTGCAATGATCTGCAGTTGGAGTTCCTTTGCCATGGCAATCGTATGCCGGATCACGATCTTACCCTTCTCTGAGGTCAGGGTATCATCCAGAAATCCTTTGTCAATCTTTATCACATCTACCGGTATATTCCGCAGCATATTCAAAGAGGAGTAGCCGGAACCGAAATCGTCTACCTCCAGCCGGAATCCCATTTCCTGCAGTCGCTTCAGGAGATAATAGAGCTTATCGGAATTATCAAAAAACATGGTCTCTGTGATCTCCAGAGATAGTGCTCCCGGCGAAAGATCATATTTACTTAATAGCTTTTCCAGTACCTGCTCTATATTGCGGTTCTTTATGTGAAAACGGGATACGTTAACCGATACCGGAAATTCCCGCCTCCCTGTCTTTCTCCACCCCTGAATTGCTTTACAGGCTTCTTCCCACATATATTCATCCAGTTTCAAAATAAACCCGTTCTTTTCAAATAATGGAATAAAATCATTGGGCTGGATCATGCCTTTGGTTGGATGATTCCATCGGGTCAGCACTTCTGCCCCAACGATCTCTCTGCTTTCCAGATCGAATTTCGGCTGCAGGTACATAACAAACTGTCGTTCTTTCAAAGCCTGTTCCATTTCCAGTTCAATCTGGGTATTCTTTACCATTTCATTTCGATATTCCTCATCATAGAATGCACAGAACTGCATGGCGCTGTCCTTGATGCTTTTCTTGGCCAGAGCTGCACGATCGCACATAAGGTTCACAGCCAGGGAATTATTCTCTCCCGGCAGATAAACTCCATAGGAGGTCTTTATATCAAAATCAAACTTATTGGCTTCTATCTTCTTTTTTAATTTCTCAATAAATCTTATGATGTCACCCTTCGTTTCATACATAATACAGATACAAAAGACATCACTGTGCATCCGGCAGTATGTATTGGGTGAAGCTACCGTTTCCTTTAAAGCATCCGCCAGATGGATCAATACCAGATCACCCACACGCATTCCAAACAGATCATTGATCACCTTGAACTTTTCAATATCCATGACGATCATGGCATGATGGTGCCCGTTATCCCAGATCAGCAGTCTTGTGACCTCTTCGTTAAAGCGCTCTGTATTAGGCGCTCCGGTCAGGGCATCGAAGTCCTGCCGATACCGCAGGGCGGCAGACGAGCGGATCTCATCACTGACATCCTTCATGGTACCGATTACCTTGGCCACTTCTCCGGATTCCTGTAGTTCATATTGCAGAACGATCTTATACCAACTGGTCGTACCGGACTTCGTTACGAATCGGCAGGTGACCGTCTGCTCCCCTTTTCGATTGGCAAACAGGGTACGGTATAACTCTACATCCTCTTCATAGACGATCCCGTCCGTGGCCGGATCTTCCATAAAATTCTCATTCTGGATCGTATCGACTCCAAAGCACTCCCGAAATAGAGGTGAACAATATTTCTGCCCTGTTATGTAATTGATCTCAAAGACAATGGTCCTTAGCTGCTTCACTGCAGCCTCATACATCTCTTCCATAAATTCATGATTTTCCATCGCATTTCACCCTATCCTTCTCTTGTCCATAGTAACAAGATTATGCCGGGTTTGTCAATTAATTCCTTTGCTTGACAAGCAAATATCCTTTCCCTTATGATAGAGGTAAGCATAAAGAAAACGATATTGTTCACAGGAGGCATTATGCAGTCTAAAATGAAGCACAGCCGGCAACGGGACGCGATTCTTGCCTATCTGAATACCAGAAGGGATCATCCAACGGCGGATATGGTATATACCGCTCTTAAAGAGACCATGCCGAATATCAGTCTCGGCACAGTTTACCGGAATCTTTCCCAGCTTGCAGATCATGGCATGATCCTGCGTATTTCCTGCGACGGAAGAATGGATCATTTTGATGCAGTCACTGCCCCCCACCCCCACTTTTTCTGTCATCATTGTGGATGCGTATCTGATCTGATCACAGCAAAACCGATCCTGCTCCCTCTGCCGGATAGGACTGAATTCCAGGGAGAGATTGAGGGATGCCATATGATCTATTACGGAACCTGTGAAGCGTGTATTTCAATTAAGTAGGGAAGATTTTCTGCCTGCCGTACGGCCCGCATGCTGCGTTAGCAGCAAATTCTTATATGCAGGCCTGCGCATATAAAACAGCCGGGCCTTGAATGGTCCGGCTGTACATGTGATTCTGTATTCTGATGTTCCTACATGACTACTCTACCTGTAAAACTTCCATTGGATTTATCGGCTTCTCATCCTTTGTCATTGCAAAGTACAGATGCGGGCCTTCTTTTTCGTAGTAGGCAGTTGGCTCTGCTACACTTCCTAAGATCGTATCCTTCCACACTTCATCACCTAATGTAACTTTTACATCCTGCAGTTGTCCATAGACTGCCTTGTATCCGCTTCCCAGATCTACCGTTACGGTCGTTCCGTATTCCCGTGATTCATCAATTCCTGTTACCTGTCCATGCCAGATTGACGCTACATCGGTTCCTGTCGGAGCCTGTAACAGCATACCCGGATTACAGCGATAGGTTCCCAGGGTCTTGAAATATACTGTGGTATCCATACTGAATGGCAGAATCGTATTACCAAGCACCGGCATGGAAACCTCTTCCATACCTTCAAAACTCAGGCCGGTAATCGGTTCAAACGCAACTGTCTGATCTGACATTGCCTCTTCTACAGGCGGAGCCTCTGTATCCTGCGGTTCTGTATCCTGTGATTCTGTATTCTGTGCAACCTCTTCCTCTGTAGGCTTCTCTTCCTCAGTGGCAGGCTCGTCCTCTTTTGCAACATCTTCCGTATTCCACATATCCATTGGTACATCCATGTCACCATCCAGAATGGTTTCCTGAACCTCTTCCGTTACTTCAGCATCAGCCATTTCATTCTCTATGGGTTCATTCAGGTTAATTTCCTGTCCCTGCTGCTGCTGTTTCTTATTGGTATTCACGTTGTAGACAGCTAATGCGGCAACCAATGCAACCACACCAACGCCGAAGGATAAGTAGAAACCATTTGCTTTTAAAAATTCTGCTACGGATTTCTTCATTTTCATCACCTCTGCTACTATTGTTGCCTGAGGTGATGAAATTATTCACCATTTTTATAAGAAATTATAAAATCACTTAAAAACCGGCTGTTTACATTTCCATACCGGTCTTTCGCCGTTACCAGAACCGTATAACGGTCAGAGGCTTCCTGAACCCAGGATACCCGAACCTCATCGACTCCGCTGCCGGCATCCTCCACCGGGATTGCTTCCAGCAGTTGTTCCCTCAGATCTGCATCAGAGGTCACCTGATATTCTTTCTTTTCCGGCTCCTCTATGACTGGAGCCTCAAGATCAATATATACAGTTAATGTATACGTCTCTGAGCGGTTTCCGGACGGATCAACTGCATAAACGGTAATCGAACTCTCACCTGCATTTTGCTCCTTCAGGCTGTCGGTATTCAGAATAAGGCAGTCTGACTCTAAGACTTCTCCCGCATCAAAAACGGTTATATGCTTTACGATCACTGCTTTACAATTAAACTCTGATGCTTCTGCACGATTGAGGGTTATAGGTTCCTCATCAATATCAAGTTCCGGTGCGATCGTATCCTCCACCCGGATCGTACTCCGGAACGAGGCAGTATTTCCTTCTGCATCCTTTACCCGATATGTGACAGGATATTCTCCTGTCGTCATGACATCAACCTGTCCTTCTACTGTGATCCGGTCTGTGATATCATTCCCCGCTCCGTCCAGGGCCAATACTCCACAGGTCTGCTGCCATGCATGTCCCCGTTCGATCACCCGCTCACCGCCGCACAGGATCCTTGGTCTTTCCTGATTCCACGGATTCTCCACATCCGGATCCGTCGGATCCCAGCCGGATCGCTTATCCTCCGGGTCCAGAATCTCTGCCACCGGTACTCCCAGGGGGCCTGCATATTCACTGTCATAGATTGTAACAATGGTTCCTACCGGACAGTTATCAAATATCCACTTGGCATCCAGGACGGACATCCGGACACAGCCAAGGGAGGCCGGGTTTCCCAGCTTGTTATATTCCTCTGTTTCCAGATCATCCTTATTCCTCGTATAATACGGAACGGAATGAAACATGATCGGTCCTGAAATACGGTATGCATATTGTCCGTATACTCCGCCTGCAAGGGGACACCAACTGTACCGGTCTGAAGTCTGAAAGGTTCCGGCCGGAGTCCAGTCATTCCTTCCGACGGAACAGAGCATCGCCCTTACGGGCTTTGTATATCGCCCTTCTTCATCCAGAGCGTATACGGTCACTACATTCCGTTGCCGGTTCACTTTTATATAATAAGGGCAGCCATTATCCTCGGGAGCATTGGAATAATCCTCCAGATCGATCAATTCGATATCCGGATTTACTTCCGAGTCACGAACCGGATTCTTCGCCGGTTGATTCGTCCGTTCTGAAACCATGTCAACTGTCTGTGGCTGCGTTACCCCGTTTTGTTCTATATTATTCTTTGATTCGTCCGCTCCGTCCTGCATGGAATCTACAACCAGGAGGCCTCCTGCCCCGCAGATGGTCATGACCAGCAGAATCATCAGGGTCAGACCTATCTTCTTCCGCATTTTCATCTTTTATTCATCCTTTATTTTACCTATGTGATTATTCCGTAATTCGTTGATTCCGCTTCCGGCCAAATATTGTTAAAATCCTTCATTTTAAAAATAAGGATTTTGCAGTCAACTTTTATGATACACCATTTTCCCCCTTATAGTAAAGTATGTATTTCCTTATTTTTTATTAATTTTAACTGCCCGGCCGCAAACAGATAATCGGATGACCTCCCACAGCCTGCCGTCCGGCAGGCTGCAGTCTAATTCAGATAAATTTACACTGTGCTGTTACAAATCTGTACGCCCGGGTAATAGTATTGAAGTATTGCCTCACTGTTCTTTCCCTCTGCTGCCAGAACACCGGCTCCATACAGGCTCAGTCCCAGACCATGTCCCTTTCCCAGGCAGACGATCCGGTATTCTTCTCCCATATCCTCAATGTAAAAATTCAGGGAGGAAAGCTGGAAGCGTTCCTGCGCTGTCTCACCGGTTAATTCTTCTCCGTTGCAGATCAGCTTTCTTACATATCCATGCTCGGTACTTTCTGTTATGGCAAGCTCCGAAACCGTCTCCTTGGATACAGTCTGAATATTCATGTAATCCTTTGCTTCTACATCATGACTGCTGACAACGGAAGACAGGTACGGGACCGCCTCGCCAAATAATTCTTCTGCGCTGACGGTAGTCCCGACACTGACCTTATGATATAATGCATCAATATATTCCCCGTCATACTGAAGACTGACTCCTGCCGTCTCCAGGACTGCCTGTTCCACTTTCTTCCTGTATGCCTCGTAGTTCCGTTCTCCCCAAAGACTGCTTATTTCTTCCTCCTTCAGATATTCCATACCCAGATCGTTTTCATCTATATTGCCTGCACCCTCCATTTTTTTATATATATTCGTTCGCTCTATGACTGCGAGCGCCTTCCATACTTCAAGATCCTCAGAACCGTCCATAACTGCCGGCAGTACGCCTGCCAGATAAGCTTCCACATCCATGACTACATATTGACCGTCCAGCTCCAAAGATACGGTCTTCCCGGTATCTAATTCTTCTACATTCGTTATGGCTTCCCCCACTACACCGGTTATGGCGATCGTACCCAGATAAGGAATCATCACTGCCAGGATTACCATAGCAAATCCCATTGTTAGTTTCTCTCTCATGCCAATTCCTCCTCGTATATCATCTTATTCGGCTTTCGGCATGACTATTCCTGAATTAGCATCCGGCTTCTCGAGCAAATACACATCCTATATCTTTCAGATACGCTCTCTGTATTAATTCCCGCCCTTCTGTGCATATTCCAGAAGACGCAGATAGTGATTGGCTTCACGGAGCACATGATCTGCCAGGAGTGGAAGAATGATGGAACGGATCTCACAACCTGTGATCCCCTCTGTACCTGCTGTCTTAAACTGCTGATATTGCTTCGTTATTTCTAATGATTTTTCAGTCAGGGCATTCATCCTCCTTCTGTCCTGTTCTCCTGCCTGCTCTAAAAGATGACAATAGTCTTCAGCAAATTCATTGGCGGTTTGTATAAGTTCACATTCTGTCGGATTCAACAGTCCCCGGATGAACTGGGCATGTTCCATCATGATCTGATTCCAGAACAGTTCCGGACTTCTTATATCCTGTACCGATATCCTGCCTCTGTTCTCAAGTTCTAAAATGGTCTGACGATACAGCTTTGCCTCCCGCAGAATATGCTCGATCAGCAGTGGATAGTTTGTCGTATAAAGGCGACACCCTGTGACTTCCCTCAGAATCTCTTCCTTAAAAGAAATCAATCCATTTAGACTTCTGAGCATTTGCTGGTTTAACATTCTTACCTGATAAACCGTTTCTCTGTTTATCATCCCACAGCCTCCAGCACGAAGCCGCTCTTCTGCCTGTGTGATCTCCTCGTCAATCGGAATTCCCGTCAGCTTTTCTGTCTGACATTCTGCCTTTTGTGTGAATTTCGTTACGACCTCTCCTGCGTTTAATACAGCTTCGCTCACAATACCATCTGCAAGCTTCACAGTTCTTCTGAGTCCGTCTTCAAATTCTTCCCGGAACTGATCTGCACACCGTATAAATTCCGTTTCCTTTGCCGGAAACCCGGCCATCAGGAATAAGGAGTGTTCCTTCATGATCCTTCCAAAAAACAAATGTGTTTCTAATGATAACCTGACATATTCTTTCATATTCCAGCATATCCTTTTAAGTTATGTTTCTTTATACTATATGCAGATATTGCCAAAAAGGTGGAAAGCATTGTACTTTAATAAAAACCGGAGCCTTTAGCCGGACAGGAGATAAGAAACGATCGCTGAACATTTCATTACATTCTGATAACATTTCAATTCAAACGACTTGAAACCATATTTACAAATCGGTAGACTAATGAAAAAACAGGTATACCATCCAGAGTCTATAGCAAGGAAAGGAGATGCGAGCATGAATACACAGATCATGGAAGGGATGATCGGGGCAAATACAAGTATCAGGCTGTCAGATATCCCCATGCGTGTGTACCGGCAGGCAAGTGCCGAGGGTGACACGGAAAAAATGAAGCAGGCATTGAGCTACACCGGCGATTGTCTGGATAATGCTTCCAGATATCAGGAAAAGCTGGAGCAGGGCATGAAGGCAGAGGCGAAAGCAGAGCGTGAGAAAGCGAAGCTGGAGCAGGAAGCCGCCATTGAAAAGCGCAGAGAGGAACGCCGAAAAACAGAAGACGGGGCAGAGGCAGATCCGCTTCCGGAAACAGATACAGTCGAGATCAGTGAAGCAGCAAAAGCAGCCCTTGAGAATAATCCGGCGGAGACAGGGGCAAAAATCAATGGAAAACCTCTCATCTATACGGAAGCAGGAAAAACTGCTGCTCCGGTCAAGGATGAATCCGTTGCTTCATTTTCTGCGTAGCCATATTATTAAAAGAGTGTTCTGTATCATGCAGGCACACATACAAACAGGTCGGAACCCGTGTGGGTTCCGACCTGTTATTCGTTTCCGGATCTGTTATTTTGGAAGCTTTACTGTTACCTTCTCTAATTTCCAGATATCATCCACATATTCCTGAATGGTACGATCAGAAGAGAACTTACCGGCACAGGCGGTATTCAGCATCGCTGATTTTGCCCAGCCTGCTTCATCCCGATATGCTTTATCTACCTTCTTATGTGCTTCTGCATAAGAATCAAAATCCTTTAAGGTGAAGTAAACGTCTTCTCTTGTGAGAGAATCGTATAACTCACGGAAGCGTTCCGGATCATCCGGTGCATAGAAACCGTTGATCAACTGTGTCAGTACGGTACGGACAGCCTGGTTGGTATTGTAAATATCCATCGGCTTATATCCGCCTTCCCGCTCATACTTCATGACCTCATCGGCAGACATACCAAAGATGAATGCATTCTCCATGCCTACCTCTTCGACGATCTCCACATTTGCTCCATCCATGGTTCCTAAGGTCAGGGCACCGTTTAACATGAACTTCATGTTACCGGTACCGGAAGCCTCTCTGGATGCAGTGGAAATCTGCTCGCTGACATCGGCTGCCGCAAAGATGATCTCTGCATTGGAAACACGGTAATTCTCAATGAATACCACCTTGATCTTGCCCTTAATGGACTCATCGTTGTTAATGACATCTGCTACTGCGTTGATCAGCTTGATCGTCAGCTTGGCACGCTTATAGCCTGCAGCTGCCTTTGCACCGAAGATAAAGGTTCTAGGCACCATATCCATGCCCGGATTGGTCTTTAATTCGTTGTACAGATGCATAACATGAAGGATATTCAATAACTGTCTCTTATACTCATGCAGACGCTTTACCTGAACATCAAAGATGGAACGGGGATCTACATCCACACCGTTATGCTCTTTAATATAATTGGCCAGACGAATCTTGTTCTGGTACTTGATATTCATGAATTCCTGCTGACACTTTGCATCATCCACATATAATTTCAGCTTGCTGATCTTGCTCAGGTCTGTGATCCACTCATCACCGATCTTATCCGTTACCCATTCTGCAAGCAGCGGATTACCATGTAACAGGAATCTTCTCTGAGTGATACCGTTCGTCTTATTGTTGAACTGCTCCGGACGCATCTCATAGAAGTCCTTTAATTCACGCTTCTTTAAGATCTCGGTGTGAAGCTGTGCAACACCATTTACGGAATAAGAACCGGCAATGGCAAGGTGTGCCATCTTAACCTGACCGTCATAGAGGATTGCCATATTCTTAACCTTGGACTGGTCGCCCGGATACTTTGCTTCGATCTGAGCAACAAACCGGCGATTGATCTCTTCAATGATCTGATATACACGTGGAAGCAGTCTGGAGAATAATTCGATCGGCCACTTCTCCAATGCCTCTGCCATAATGGTATGGTTGGTATATGCACAGGTGTGGGTTGTAATATCCCATGCCTCATCCCACTCCAGGCCTTCCTCATCCATCAGAATTCGCATTAATTCTGCAACCGTTACGGTCGGATGGGTATCATTTAACTGGAAGGTCAGCTTCTTCGGGATATCTTTCAGATCGCTGTTGTTCTCCTTAAACTTCCGGATAGCAGTCTGAATAGATGCGGAAATGAAGAAATACTGCTGCTTCAGACGTAATTCTTTTCCTGCATAGTGATTATCGTTCGGGTATAATACTTCAACTATGGTTCTTGCCAGATTCTGCTGCTCTACCGCCTTCTGATATTCCCCCTTGTCAAAGGAATCCAGATTGAAGTCCTGAATGGCTTCTGCATCCCAGATTCTTAAGGTATTAACTACATTATTGCCATAACCGATCACTGGCAGATCATATGGAACCGCACGGATGGCCTGATAGCCTTCCTGTACAAAGAAATTCCGTCCCTTACGCTCTTCGACGCGGACATAGCCGCCGAATTTTACCTCACAGGCGTATTCTGCCCGGCGTACTTCGAATGGATTGCCATCCCGTAACCAGTCATCCGGACGCTCTACCTGATAACCATCTTCAATGGCCTGCTTGAACATACCATATCGATACCGGATACCACAGCCATATGCAGGATACCCCAGGGTTGCAAGGGAATCCAGGAAGCAGGCTGCCAGACGTCCCAGACCGCCATTGCCAAGTGCTGCATCCGGCTCCTGATCTTCGATCACGTTAATGTCAAAGCCTAATTCATCCAATGCTTCTTTGATGGCATTATAATAGGTTAAGTTGATCAGGTTATTTCCCAATGCCCGTCCCATTAAGAATTCCATGGACAGGTAATATACGGTCTTTACGTTCTGCTTTTCATATTCTTTATGAGTTGCGATCCAGCGGTCGATGATATCATCCTTTATCGCATATGCAACCGCCTGGAATACCTGCTGCTGGGTTGCTTCATCAATGGTCTTGCGATAAAGCGTCTTTACGTTATTTATGACTTCCTTCTTAAAGCCCTCTTTGTCAAAGTCGATTTTCTTCTTCATTCCCTTTACTGCCTCCTTAGCATAATCAACAATATCCAAAACACATTACATTTTAACAGAAATAAGGGAATTCCACAATACCTAATCCTTGTTTTTACACAACATTTGGCGGATACTGTTTACATAATTCTCTGCTTCCCGGGTATTCAGCGGGATGACCCGCGACCACATCCGAAGCCCCTGGTAGTAATACAGGATCAGTTCCGATGCCTGGTCCGGGTCAACCTTATTAAATTCTCCTTCCCGCATACCATATGCGATCAGGCTCTTCCAGCGGCTTTTGGCATTGTCATTGAGACGGATAAACAGTTCCTCATTCCCAAGGCTGGCATATTCGTATATGGCAAGGCTTAAGGAACGTTCCCGTTCTAAAATCTCCTTTTGGATCTCATTCAGCATATCTTCTAAAATGTCAGTTGCACGTTCTCCCTGTGCGATCCGGTGAGAAATCCTGTATTCCTGCGAGAGGATTTCTGAAAAGATTTCTCCGGTTCCCGTATAATAGCGATACAACCCGCCCCTGCTTAATCCGGTCTGTTCGCAGATTGCCGTCATGGTCACTTCCTTAAACCCTTTTTCCGCAAACAGGCTGTACGCCGCCTGCCTTATTTTTTCCCTGGTCCGCTCCGCCTTGTCACCCATATATCCGCTCTGCCTCCTCGCGCAAAATACTGTACATGCAATAGGAGTAAATGCTGCCGTTTTTATATACACCATTGCGCATCGTTCCCTCATAGGTAAATCCTGCCTTCTCCAGGACACCTCTGGATGCGGCATTATAATCAAATGGCTCTGCATAAATGCGGACGATATCAAAGACAGAAAATGCTTCTCTGCATAACATCCGTACTGCCCGGGACATGATCCCCTGTCCCCAGTAAGCTTCCGAAAGCCAGTATCCCAGCTCCGCGGACTTTTCATATACATCGTCTTTGACAAAGATCCCGATACTGCCGACTGCAACACCATCTACAACGATCGCACGCGTGATCTGACCCCTGCCCTCCTTTGCGATACAGTCCTCCATATACCATCTGGCATCCGCAAGGGAATATGGATGCGGGAAGGTGTTTCTCAGATTTTTCGCAATGGCCGGATTATCTGCAGCTTTTGCTACTGCTTCGGCGTCCTCCGGCTTCCATTTCCGTAATTCGAATTCTCTCATCAAGATTCCTCCTTTCGCGTTGATTCAAAAAGCGACACTATTGTCTTTTTAAGAATACGGCAATAGTGTCGCTTTGTCAAGTGGAACTGTAGCGTTCTCAATCTGGACAGATCCCGTTTGTCAAAATGTCAGCTTAATGACATTCTCCTGTCCTGCGCATACGTTCCGTTAAATCTCTAAAAGTTCCTTACTTCGCTTAAGCTCCTCGATCACCTTAATATGCTGCGGACACACTGCTTCGCACTGTCCGCAGGCTATACAGGCAGACGCTCCGTTGTCATTCTCAACTGTGACCGCATCCTCATACATCCTGCGGGATTCCTCAATCTGTCCCGTAGAGAGCCGGTGGTTTAGCGCCTTAAAAATGTCCGGGATCGGTATCTGTTTCGGACATCCTTCTGTACAATAGTGACATGCCGTACACTGTACCGTCGGATCATTTCCCATCTGCCGGATCACTTCACGGATAATCGCCTGTTCTTCCTTGTTAAAAGGCTTGAAATCTTTCATATAGGAAAGATTATCCTGCATCTGCTCCAGATCGGACATCCCTGACAGCACCGTGATCACACCCTCTAACGAGGCCGCAAAGCGGATTGCCCATGATGCATATGAAAGCTCCGGATTGTAATCCTGAAACAGCTTCTTTATATTCTTTGGTGGATCGGCAAGCCTGCCGCCCTTGACCGGTTCCATAATGACAATGGATTTACCATGTTTTCGTGCAACCTCATAATTGGCCCGCGATGCCACCGACGCATTCTCCCAGTCGGCATAATTAATCTGAAGCTGTACAAACTCCGCCTCCGGGTGCTCTCTTAGTACCTGATCCAAAAGCTGCGGCGAAGCGTGAAAGGAAAAGCCCAGATGCCGGATCAGACCTTTTTCCTTTTGTTCCAGGGCGAATTCCCACAGCTTCATCCGGTCATATCTGCTATAGCTGCCTTCCATAAGCGCATGCATCAGATAATAGTCAAAGTATTCTGCCCCGGTACGCTTCAGGCTTGTAAAAAACTGCTGCTTTGCCATCTTCTCGGTTGGCGCCATCATAGCGTTCAGCTTGGTTGCAAGCGTATAGGACTCGCGGGGATATCTTTTCACAAGCGCTTTTCTTGCAGCATCCTCCGAACCCACATATACATAAGCCGTATCAAAATATGTAAACCCCGCTTCCATAAACGCATCAACCATTCTTATCGTTTCTTCTATGTCGATGCGCATTAATTTTTTCGGCAGCCTCATCAGGCCAAAACCAAGTTTCCCTACTTCTTTTCCAAAATAATCTGACATACGATCATCCTCCTTCCTGTCTGATCTGTTGCCACAGGCGCAGATCACCTCAAATCCTCCGATTTTTATAGATTTCTGCAATCCGACCTCAGGACTCCTCCCGGCTTACGCCGGGTCCCTTCTCAGGTCATATTTTTCTATGATTTCGCTTTGCTCCATCATGGTTCGCGCACATTCGCCAAATGTCTGCTTCGCAGCCGCTTGGCTCATTGTGTTCGCGTATATTATACCATCCATATACGTATGAACCAATCACGACTTTACCGAAAATGAATATTTTTAACAATGCGCCGGCAATTCCACTATTTTCGTGGCGATCTTTTCACAGAATCTGACATCGTGTTCTACAAACAGCATCGTCGGTTGATATGCCAGCAGTAATTTTTCAAGCTGCATTCTTGAAAATATGTCGATATAATTCAGAGGTTCATCCCAGATATAGAGATGCGCCGGTTTCGACAGGCTTGCCGCCAGGAGTATTTTCTTTTTCTGTCCCTCTGAATAATCCTCCATTTTTTTTGTGAACTGTACACGGTCAAAATCCATCTGCCTGAGTATTGCGAAAAATAAGCTCCTATCTAAATCATGTTCCTGACAATAGGCTGTAATATCGCCTTTTAATCGGCCTGCCTCCTGTTCCACATAAGAAATTACAAGACCGGATGCGGTTTCGCATACCCCCTCCTCGAAAAGGCTCATACAATTATCGGTCAGACCGCTTTTTTGCAGGATCATTTTAATCAAAGTTGATTTTCCACAGCCGTTTTTCCCGGATAAAGCGATCCGATCCCCTTTATTTATCTCAAACGTCAGACCGTTCCATACCGGCTCCGCTGCACCTGCATATTTTAAGCTGTAATCCTTTATCGTTACAAGCCTGCTCTTGTGGTGAGAAAGCTGTACCAGTTTTAAATCTGCCACCGTTTCCAGATCCTGCAAAAGCCCTTCCTTTTCTTCCAGTTCCCGACAGATTCTCTTTTCCATTTGTTTCACCCGGCTCTGCATCTTTTTGGTTTTTGCACCGATATAGCTCCTTGAACTTATGGATCTGTCATGCTCCTTTACCGGATCAAATCCGATCTTGGTACGTTCGTTCCGGTCTGCCCAATCGGAAGTGCGGGCCGCCGCCTGTTTTAGCTTCTGTATTTCCTTCTGGTGCTTTTCGTTCTCTGCCATGGCAAACTGATCCTTCCGCTGCTTGTTTTCCCACCAGACGGAAAAATTGCCATTCTGCACTTCAATACTGTTCCGGTTTAACACCAGGCAATGATCCGTACAGGAATCCAGTAAGTCCCGGTCATGGGATACCAGAATGAAGCCCTTTTTAGATGCCAGATACTGTTTCACTGTTTCTCTGGCCTCCTGATCCAGATGATTTGTCGGCTCATCAATCAGCAGGAATTCGTTATCTCCCGAGAAAAGGATCGCCAGCAAAACCTTTGTCTGTTCTCCATGGCTCAGCGTATGATACGGTCTGTATAGCAGCTCTGCATCCTCTCCCAGCTTTCCCAGTTCACACAGAATGCGCCACTGCTCACACCCGGCTTTCAGTTCATCCATGAATTCAGATGCGGATAACTGCATCTGCCCGTCTGTGATCCGGTACGGGAAATAATCAAAATCTGTAACAGTGTCTATGGAGCCCTTGTATTCGTATTTTCCCAGTAACAGATTCAGAAATGTTGTTTTTCCTTTTCCGTTCCGGCCTATGAAGCCTAGTTTCCAATTCGTGTCGATGGAAAATGAAACATGTTCAAAGACAGGATCAAAGCTTCCATCATAATAAAATGTAAGATCATTTACACTGATCTGTGCCATATCTATCCCTCCAGTCCTGTTTCCTTATTCCTTCTGTAAATAAAATAAGGAACCATTCGTTGCCAAACAGTTCCATTACATACTATAACCTCATAGATCAGGAGAGATGATACCCTTGCCATCACTTATAATATTTATACACGCAAAAAGAGAGGTTATGAGAACATAATCCACTTTTGGCAACATGATAAACAGTATGTACAGCATGATCCATACTGCAGGTACTTCATGTAATCAAAAGTAAATTATCTCCTCATCTTTTCACCTCTCTCCTTAGGATATTATCACTTTAGCATGCTTTGGTTACTGTGTCAACCGGAAGTGCCTTTGGGGATATGATGTTGTATCTTAGAATTTTCTCCTGTAGTTTCAATAATCGCCACCATTTCCGCAGGGGTAATAATAAAGTCCCTAAATGGATAATGTTTCTGATTACCTGTGACTAAGTAGGCATTATCATCCCTCTTTTCCATAGCTATTTCATAAAATACAAGGTCATCCATATCAATCAGGACTGCCCCTGTGGGTTGTGGAAACACTTCGACCCCATACTGTCTGACTGCATCAAGAACGATCCGTATTACTTCCTCATGCAGGTGAAATTTATCTCTATGCAGAACCTCATCATATTCAGCTAAAATATCCTGATGATACAACGGAATAATCTTTCCTTCAAAAACAGCATCTAATACTTTAACTGTAGCCGAATCTTCATTTTTTGAAAGTAAAGCTGACAGTAATACATTTGTATCAATTACTGCATAATATTCCATAGATATCTACCTTTTTCTTTCCGCTCTTACTGCCAGAATTTCAGCATTAATTTCATCCAGTGACATTTCTGGAACATCCGCTGCCTGCTTTCGTAATTCATAAAAAGCATTTTTTGCTTCTGCTCTTGTTATTGTCTGTTCAGGCAATCTTGCTTCAAACGGAAGTCCTTTTACCATTTTACTTCTAGCCATGAACATACGGAATGCTGTAGGTAAATCCATTCCAAGCCTCTCATATATTTCAGTCACTTCCTGTTTTAGTGCCTTGTCTGCCCTAAATTGAATTAAAACCTGCTCTGCCATAAAGATTCCTCCTTGTAAACATATTGCAGTTGTTTTGCATGTGCCTATAAGAATATTATATGACCTATATTGAAAATTAGCAATTAATTTTATATATAAACAGAAATATCCAAAGTACAAAGCTTTCATTTTGACCATATTAAATCTGGCGGCGTTCCAATCCTGAAACACCGCCAGATTCTAGTCTTATCCTATATCGTGCCAAGCTTGGCAACCCCAAAGGTAACCTTCTCCCCGTTGATATTCCACTCCCTGGTAAATCCGCTCATCTGTCCAAGCTGGATGGTCTCTGCCAGAGTATCCTGCTTAATGGAATCGGCATTTTTCGTTATGATCTCTGCAATCGTTTCATTGTTATCTACATAGACCATGATCTTGTCCGTCACCTGGAAGTCTGCTTCCTTCCGCATGGTCTGAATCTTGGAAACGATCTCCCGTACAAAGCCCTCTTCGATCAGCTCCGGTGTCAGATTGGTATCTAATACTACCGTTACCTGATTATCCTGCTGGGATACATAGCCCTCCGTCTGTGCTGTCTCAATCAGTAAGTCCTCTTCCGCCAGAGATATGCTGACGCCATCCACATCAAACTGAATGCTTCCATTTGCCTTTAGCTCTGCCATGGCCTGATTGCCGTCTGCCTCTGCCAGATACTTCTTAATTCCGCCTAACTGTTTTCCATATTTCGGTCCTACGGTACGAAGCTGCGGCTTAAAGCTGTAGGAGGTGAAGCCGGATACATCGTCCTTAAATGCCGCCTGCTTGACATTCAGCTCATCCCGGATAATCTCTGTATAATAGTCAGACAACTCCTTTGCCGCCTTAATATACATAGACCCGATCGGCTGGCGGTTCTTGATGCTGGCCAGATTCCGGGCGGCACGTCCCAGTACGACTACATGAAGCACCTCCTCCATGGCCGCTTCCAGCTCAAGGTCGATCAGCGCCTCGTCCGCCTCCGGAAATGCACACAGATGAATGCTTTCCGGCGCTGCGGAATCCAGTCCTCGTACCAGGTTCTGATAGATATCCTCGGTAATAAACGGAATCATCGGAGCAGACAACTTGCTGATAGTAACTAATGCGGTATATAAGGTCATATACGCATTGATCTTATCCTGTTCCATGCCCTTTGCCCAGAACCGGTCACGACAGCGTCTCACATACCAGTTACTCATATCATCCACGAATTCTGCCAGGGCACGGGTGGTTTCCGGAATCTTATAGGCTCCCAGGGCAGCATCCACTTCCTTGATAACTGTATTCAGTTTGGATAACAGCCACTTATCCATGACTGCCAGCTTATCATAGTCCAGGCTGTACTTAGTCGGATCAAACTGATCGATCTCTGCATACAGCACATAGAAGGCATAGGTATTCCACAGGGTACCCATGAACTTCCGCTGTCCCTCCACAACTGCATCCTCATGGAAGCGGTTCGGCAGCCACGGAGCAGAATTGCTGTAGAAATACCAGCGGATCGCATCCGCACCGTAACGGTTCAACGCATCCATCGGATCGACTGCATTTCCCTTGGATTTGCTCATCTTCTGACCGTCCTTATCCTGCACATGTCCCAGGACAATGACATTCTTATATGGCGCCTCGTCAAACAGCAGCGTGGAGATCGCCATCAGGGAATAGAACCAGCCACGGGTCTGGTCTACAGCTTCACTGATGAAATCCGCCGGGAAATTCTCCCGGAAAATGTCCTCATTTTCAAACGGATAGTGCCACTGTGCAAACGGCATGGAGCCGGAATCGAACCAGCAGTCAATGACCTCCGGTACCCGATGCATCTCTCCGCCACACTTCTCGCACGGGAAAGTAACCGCATCAATGAACGGGCGATGAAGCTCAATATCCTCCGGACAGTTATCAGATAATTCCTTCAGCTCTGCAATGGAACCGATGGCATGACGGTGACCGCATTCACATTCCCAGATATTCAACGGGGTTCCCCAGTAACGGTTCCGGCTGACACCCCAGTCCTGTACGTTAGCCAGCCAGTCACCGAACCGGCCCTTGCCGATGCTCTCCGGTATCCAATTTACCTTATTGTTGTTCCTGATCAGGTCATCACGGACTGCTGTCATCTTAATGAACCAGGATTCCCTTGCATAATAGAGCAGCGGGGTATCACAGCGCCAGCAGAACGGATAATCATGCTCGAATTTCGGCGCATCAAAGAGCAGGCCCTGCTTCTCCAGATCTGTCAGGATCAACGGATCCGCCTCCTTTACGAATATACCGCCGTATGGCGTATTCTCTGTCATATTACCTCTGGCATCTACCAGCTGGACGAACGGAAGATCATAATTCCGTCCGACCTTGGCATCATCTTCACCAAAGGCAGGTGCAATATGGACGATACCAGTACCATCGCTCATCGTAACATAGCTATCACAGGTGATATAATGGGCCTTCTTGCCCTGCTTTTCCGCCAGTTCTCCTGCCACCCGGAATAATGGTTCATATTCTTTCCGTTCTAAATCCGTACCCTTATAGGTTTCCAGCACCTCGTAGGCCGGTGCTTCCTCGGTTGCTAATTTTCCCAATACCTGATCCAGCAATGCCTCCGCCATATAATAGACGCATCCATCTGCTGCCTTTACCTTACAATAGGTCTCATCCGGATTCACGCAAAGCGCTACATTGCTTGGCAGGGTCCATGGTGTCGTGGTCCATGCCAGGAAATAAGCATCCTCACCGATCACTTTAAAGCGGACGACTGCAGATCGTTCCTTTACCTGCTTATAGCCCTGTGCTACCTCATGTGAGGATAACGGAGTACCACAGCGTGGACAGTACGGAACAATTTTAAATCCTTTATACAGCAGTTCCTTTTCCCAGATCTGCTTTAATGCCCACCATTCTGATTCAATGAAATCGTTGTGATAGGTAACATATGGATCATTCATGTCTGCCCAGAAGCCGACCTTGCCGGAGAATTCCTCCCACATACCCTTATATTTCCAGACACTTTCCTTACATTTTTCGATAAATGGCTCCAGACCGTATTCTTCGATCTGCTCCTTGCCATCAATGCCCAGCAGCTTTTCTACCTCCAGCTCTACCGGGAGTCCGTGGGTATCCCAGCCTGCCTTACGAATGATCTTATGCCCCTTCATGGTCTGATAACGAGGGATCATATCCTTAATGACCCGGGTCAGTACATGGCCGATATGGGGCTTACCGTTGGCTGTCGGAGGCCCGTCATAGAAGGTATAGACCGGACAGCCCTCCTTCTCCTCAATACTCTTTTCAAATATTCTGTGATCCTTCCAGAATTGCTCTACCTTTGCTTCCCGTTCCACAAAATTCAGATTTGTTGATACCTTTTCGTACATTGCTTTCTTCCTTTCCAAATTTAATTTTTTCTGAGACTCGTACCTCCAGTCCGCTTCGCTCCCTGTCCGTCGTCTCTTCTTCTGAGACTCGTACCTCCAGTCCGCTTCGCTCCCTGTCGGTCATGGGCTTTCGCCCAATGTATCCGTATGTTATGGAAATGGTATCTGAGCAAGCTCATACCATTTCCATAACATACGGATATACTCGTCTCAATGCTTTCATGAAAAAAAAGGAACCTGCATCCATTAGGACGAAGGTTCCTGTTCGCTATACCACCTAATTTCCTGCATACGTCTGCTCCCTGCCATTCACCATGGAAATGCGGACAGGTTATCGAGATATGCGTTTCCCGTAACGCGGGAATGACGTCAGAGTCTAGGAGGTCAGATATCAGAATCGCCTCTTCGGTCTGCGGCTCCGGAGTGATCTTCACTGCTTCCTTACTGGTATCAGGCTTCCACCATCCCTGACTCTCTGCTACGTTCCGGAAGTGCTACTGTCTCCATCTGTGCCTTTCATGGTCTTATATCATTAATATTTTGCCTGATCTGGCAATCTGTTTATTACAATATCACCTTACAATACAAAAAAATATTTGTCAAGCCAGGAATTGCCGCTTATGCATCTGCCTGACCGCTCTGAGCCTTCTGTTCAAAGAACCGGTCCACTTCCTTCTTGATTGATTCCGGCGGAAGTGATTTGGACAGATATCCTGCCGGTTTGAGTGCAATTACCTTTTCAACGCTTTCCCGGTTCACCCTGCTGGTCAGGAATATGATCGGAATATCCGCAAATTCCTCTTCTGAACGGATCATTTCCAGTATCTGGCTGCCATCACAGACAGGCATCTCATAATCCAGTATGATCAGATCCGGACGATCCAGTGTCATACTTCTGATCGCAGACAATCCCGATGTTGCTGTTAACACCTCATAATCATTGCCAAGTAATTCCTGCATCATCTTCAGCATAAAGACAGAGTCATCTACCACAAGTACCTTCTTTTTCCGATTGCTTACAATATTTTCTTCCTTATTCTGATTCAGATACTTTTCAACCTCTGCCATGGCATTCTCCGAGATGATCGAAACTCCATCCTCGCGCTGCGTCAGATCAGTGGTTGTCATGCAGAATGAAAAATATCCTTTCCCGGTGTCAAACAGCATACTGAACTGCGGACTCTGTTTCTCAAATACCTTTTGGAACTGCTCATAGGTAAGCAGCTGTTCATCCTTTATCTCAGCCTCCTCCAGGGATGGAAAATGCTCCATGATATGCTCTACAAGCTGTCTGGCTGTATACCGCGCTGCATTCATCATCATAACACTGATCGCCTCTGATCTGGTCTCTATTACACTGCCGATGGTGCTGACGATCAACTGCTCCTCAAAGACCAGAAAGAATTCTCCCCGCTTCTTATCTCTCGTACTATAGATCAGACGGTAATAAATTCCATTTCCAAACTTCTCTCCGCCATAACAATCACTGAGCAGCACAGAATCGAGGCGGAACATATTATACAGCATACTGGCGATCGCCTGCCCTACAACTGCCTGTTCTTCTTCCGGCTGAAGTCGTTCCCACTGTTTGATCGTTTTTCCACTGACGATCGCCTGATCCTCGATCAGGGTATGACCGATCAGCCAGCCGGCACACACACCAAGAAAATGATTGATCGAGTCTTCTGAATAGCCGGTAGCTTCCAGTTCTTTCTCAAGTGCAGTCAGTGTCCGGTCACGAAAGTTTCTATGTATACGCTTATGCATTTCAAGTCCTTCGTAATCAATGGAAGCCATATAAGCTTCCTCATCTGCAAAATGCTGAATCGCATGATCCTTGAAGTATTTTACGGCCTCCTGACAGACCCATTGGCTTTTCTCCTCATTCTGGCCGAAGCTGTACAGCTTATTCAAAATGCTGAACAGCTTCTTATGCTCCTTGTCAATCGTTTCTACTCCAAGATTATACCGTTTGTCCCACATTATTTGCTTTTCCATGTATATTCCCTCCATTTCTATCCTGATAGCATTATAAAAAGCAGACACACGTTTTCAGCAACACCTCCTAATTCATAGAAGTGTCATCATTCTCCCAGGGATTACCGTCCCCGGAAGGCACTTCCTGACTGGCCGGTTCATATTGCGGAATCGCCTTTTCGTCTGAGAAGCGAACCAGTTCACTGAAGTTCTGCTGGCAGATGGCACTGAGCTGCTCGGTATAGCCCAGTATGATATGAGGCTGGGTCCGGGCAAAGAAATCCAGAACCTCCTGTGCTTCCGCCTCATTCTTTGCAGAGATCACACCCTTCTTCCCGTCCCGCAGATGAAAATGCACACTGTATTCTACGGAGGTGCCGGTCTTAATGATACCGTAAGCCTTATAGGTGGTGGTATGGGTATACTGATATGCCCAGACAATGTCCCGGATCCGGTTCAGATTCCATTTCCACCCGGACCTTGACAGGATATACTTTCGTCCCATGATCACGCTCTTTTTATCAAAGCCGGACATCAGGTCAGTCTCGATCTCCTCCGGATTCCAGCCATTCTCCTGTATCGCCTTTTTAACACCCGACACGTCCCGTCCGGTTATCATCCAGAAGAGCGGGATCATTGCCACGATCAACGCGATTCCGATCGCAATGTAAAAGAAAATATCCCTGTCATTATTCCACTCACTAAACGGAATGACTGCATATGTATAATCGACGGCATAGCTGGCAACTTCCGCTTCCGTCATAAAGTTGGTATCTGTAAACCATTCGTGGAAATACTGTCGCTCTGTTGCATCCATCCGGTAGATCATCCCCCGGGTGGAAATCCGGTCTGCAGACATTTCTTCCCGGTCACCGTTAATATAATCCACAGTTTCCTCGATCATCTTCCAGGCCTGATCCTCATACCGCTTGTTTAAATAGACACCCATATATTCTTCTTCGCCTACAGGTATGACATAGTAAGCTCCTTCCTCATCCTCTGCATAACAGCCAAGGATGGCATACAGCTTGCCCCTCACAATCTTTTCTTCCTCTATATCACCGATTGCAAGCTTATTGATATCGTCCCCGGTCAGAAGATAGTCTCTGGTCTCATCATTTACCAGAAACAGTACGACTGCTGCTGCGAGAGCGGCCAGCATGGTTATGACCATCCCGATTCTGGTCTTTTTCTTCATCCTCTTAAACATAGTGTATTCCTTCTCCTTTTATCCCTTTACGTTTCTTTGAACCATTCTCTGGACATATCAGATGGCGGTATCCGTCTGCGGTTCCACCGCCTGCAGGAACCGTTCATGAATCTCCGGAAACATCCGCTTCAACGAAATGGGTCTGCCCTCCTTATCCGTGAAGCAATGCTTGCTTCTCCCGGTAGTACGGAGTTCACCCGTCTGCTTATCCCGAACCTCATAGCTGACAAAGAATTTTGCACCCGAATATTCTTCAAATCTGGTATAGATCTGTACGGTCTCTCCAAATCTTACCATGGATTTGTAGCAGCAGCTTACCTCCATTACCGGACTGAGAAAGCCCATCTCTTCGCATTTTCCATAATCGATCCCGATTTCCTTCAGATACTGGATCCTGGCGGATTCAAACCAGCGGAGATAGTTAGAATGATGTATGATACCCATCTGATCCGTTTCGTAATATTGTGCTTCGTGTTCGTATATTGTCATCCGTATTCTCCTTGTTTTATCACATCATTGCTTTTCAGGGTCCCTCCTCAGGTTAAAACCGGCTACAGTTGTACTTCCCTACTGTCTGCCTTCAGGACTCCTCCCAGCTTCGCCGGGCCCCTCCTCAGGTTAAATCCGGCTGCAGTTGTACTTCCCTACTGTCTGCCTTCAGGACTCCTCCCACTACGTGGGCCCCTCCTCAAGGCAAGTTCTAACTACCCTTGGAAGTTCGGTCAGGTTGTTGATGACCGGTACATCTGCGTCCACACTCCCGAAGCCATACCCTGCCAGTATGAAGGGGATGCCTGCCTTGCATGCGGAATCGTAATCGCCCTGAATATCACCCACATATACTGCCTGTTCGAAATGGTTCCGCTCACAGACCAGCCGGATGTTATCTCCTTTTTGGAGGCCGGTATTCCCGAAGCTTTCATGATCAGAGATATATGGAGAAAGCTTATGGTATTCCAGGAAGGCTTCAATATATCCAACCTGGCAGTTGCTGACAACTGCCAGAACATAATTCTTAGACAGTTCCTGCAGAACCTCTTCTACATGGGGGAACAGAAGACCGCCATGCTGACGGATATATTCGTTTTCATAAGCTTCACATGTCTTCATGATCTCCCGGATCCGTTCCGGGGTCAGATTCTCTTCCTGAAAGCATCTTCTGCCGATTTCATCCATTGGCAATCCCATGAAGCTCTGCATATCCTCTACTGTAATCCTTCGCTTCACATCCGCCTGTTTTGCCAGAACCTCATTCCAGGCTTCCACCACCTGCCTGCTGGAGTCCCATAAGGTCCCGTCCAGATCAAATAATATTCCTTGTTTCATATCATTACCTCATACTGTTTTTCTGATATTGTATCCGTTTTCTGTCTGCTGATTCCTTTTTCCGGACTTCACCGGTTCCGGCCCTGCGCAGTCCCGATTCAAATATCGCCAGTTACTGCCTGACAGAATACAACTCTTACAGTATTAGATTAGCGGATTCCACCAGAAGATTTACCAGATTCTGAACAAACTCAGAACCCGGATTGATATAAGTTCCGTAAAATACGATACAACCCGGGATTCCAAGGATGATCGATAAGACCCCCGCTACAATGGCCGCAATCGCTCCCGGCGAGCGCTTGCCATCCGGTCTCCTTGCTTTTATTCCAAGCACCAGTCCTATGATACCCAGTATCATACCAAAGCCGATCAGAGCCAGCGGAAGTCCGGCCAGTGCGACAATACAGGCAATAAAGGACTGCTTTTCTACCTGCTTATACTGTTCCCGTTCCGTACCCTGATAGGGATTGATCCGTTGCTTCATGTTCGTCATTTGTTTCTTACTGCCCATTTATCTCTAACCTCACTTTTTCCTTAACTCTGCTGGTTCTCACTGTCCAGTATATGAAACCTGCCGATCAGCGGCAGCTCCTTTGCCTTGCCCTGTGCTGCGAATACAATCCCTGTAACGGAAAAAGCCAGACTGATCAATGAAATGAGTGGCCCGATGGTTGCCGCCAGCGCTCCCAGATGAACAGCGCTCAGCAATGCACATACAGCACCACTGGCAGCGCTGAGGACGAGTTCTGTCAGAAATGCGACCATACCTTGGTTCGCATGAAACTTCGCAAACCTGGATTCCTTTGCCGCCAGCAACGGGATGATAAACAGAAACCCGATATAGCTCAGTATTCCATAAACTTTATTAGCATCAATATCCTCCTGCTCCATAGGCAGTTCCCTTGTATTCCAAAATTCATTCATAATAACCCCTCCCGGATTCTATCCAGCGATATGCTCTACTATTAATACCTTCTATTTCTTTGCTATTGGATAAACATATGACGAAACCAACAAAGCGAAGCACTGGATGCTCCGCTTCATATGTAATGTGATCATTCTTTGGTTATTTGTCAAACCAGTTCAGCCCGCCGATGATCGGAAGTTCCGGATCCGTATCTTCCTGCGAAATCTTGATCAATGCAATGATATCAAATACCAGTGTGATAAGTGTTCCCACTACCGGAATGATACTGCAGAGTATCAGGACCAATCCCTGTGTCAGACTTGAGCTGATTTCCTTCTTATCCTGGTAACTAAGCAGTGCTACCAGCCAGAAGATCAGCTGTGCAACCGGGATAAAACAAAACATTCTTGCTGTCTTGGCATTCATCCTTCCATACACTCCTCTCATTATTCTATAGGTTAAATATAACATTCTCGATTTCTGATGTCAATCTCTGTTTCCATGTCATACAAACCGCTATTTTAGAATAATGCTCATGCTTTCCGGATCTCAGAATACTTCTTAATTTCTCACAAAATCCAACCGGATCAGTTTCTTCCCATTCGGCAGCATATGCTCGATCGTTCTGACCACATGATAATTCATTTCAAGCATTATTTTTTCTAAGGTACGCTCCTCCATCTTATGATGTACTTTTTCCAATCCGTCAAACACATGCAGGTATGGGGAATCTGATACCCAATCATCCGCTATATTAATCTGAATAATACATGAAACATATTTAGGATCCGCCTGCCGGATTACTTTTTGGAAGCATGCATAACCAATATATTCGATCAGCAGATTCGCAATGACCATATCGGTTTTCGGCAGCTTATCAACTTCATGTAACAAATTGATACATAAGCATTCCAGGATTCCATCCAAATCTGGATATCTGTGAATAACCTCTTTCAGATAATCAGAATTGACATCTACTCCATATACCCTTTCATATTTATCTTTTGAAATATGTTCAAGACCATTTCCGCCTGCAATACCCAATATCATTATATTTGAAACAGGGTAATCGTTAAACTGAGCCTTCATCATCCCGTTCATAGCCTGTAACTGCATAACAGAACCAAGTTTCATATGATTTTCATAATCAGTTAAAGAAATTTCTTCCCACGGGTTTTTCATCTGGTTTCTCGACTTTCGTTTGTGATTCTAATAGAATATTACAAACACTCCTATACTTCTATCAAATTTTCATTAAATTTCTTCCTCCGGTTAGCTCCGTTCTACTGTCGGCTCTCGTTCATGGCTCTTTATTTACATCCGTACTAGAATTTAATTTTTTGTTGATATGTAAACGTTCATACAAATCTTCCGGCTTGCTATTCTTTATGTATAGAAATGAAGCCGATATACCGATTGATTCATCTCAAATTCATATTTGAGTGACGTAATCTTAGCCACTCCTTTATTTATTCTCATAGTATCGTAGATTTTTGGTTTTTCCTTTTTTGATCAGTATACCATCATCGGTCAACTCTCGCAGAAGCAAGATTGCCGTAGATTGGGACACACCAAGTACCATTTCTACATCACTGCGAACAATAGAACCTTTACTACGGCACAGCTCCAGGACAATATTAATTCGTTCTTTCTTTTTTGTCAAACTGGTAGAACCACTCGTTTTAGAGTTTCTCGAAGCTTTTTGTTCTTCTGCGTGGAAGTTGGTATTGGGAAGCGTAATCTTAAAAGCATTATCTGTTGTTTCGATCATAGGCTTCACAGCATAATCATCATAACACTCATTGATTTTAAGAATTCCCGTGCCGTATGCTTCAATCAATCGCAGACGATAGAAGATAGCAGCCAAATACTGATTACGCAATGCAGACACCCCCAACATCACGTCATCCAATGCAATACCTTTCACCAAACCACCAATTGTTACAAATTCAATTCGGTCTTCAAAAATACTAATAAGCGTAGCAGCGCTAAAAGAATAATCCCGATGGACGATAGCATTCAGCAGCGCCTCACGGATTGCCTCCGGGGGATAGTCTCGCATATCTAATCGATCCAGTCCAGAGAATTCTGCACGGGTACGATTATAACGATCAATATAATTGAAAGCTTCCTCCAGTTGTTCCAGAAGAGAACCTGACAATTCTCGACGATCCTTGAACACAGATTTCTTACTACCCTCAAAAACAGCCAGTTTAATCATATGTGTACACTGCTCAGATAACAAAAATGCCAGATTCGTGTACATATCATCCTCACCAATCAAGTGAAGTGTATGCATTTGAGTTTTTCCAAACACTATCTTTCTTCTTTTAAAGAAGTCGGCAGCTTTATTAAAAGTAAGATTCTGATTGAGGGAACGAGCTGCCTCATAACTGTCACCACCAGTCTCTTTAATCATATTCAGGATAGCGGTATCTGTTGCCGGAACTGTCGATGCTCCCTGGCGAACATAAACCCCCTCCGGGCGAATTCCTTTTCCACGCAAATAATACGGTCTTGCTGTACCACGCTGGACAGTTACACACACAATGGGCTTTTC
Organism: uncultured Lachnospiraceae bacterium; assembly: GCA_910587045.1. Lineage (GTDB taxonomy): Bacteria > Bacillota > Clostridia > Lachnospirales > Lachnospiraceae > CAG-632. Next base: position 162,416 of record CAJULG010000003.1, read on the forward strand.
ATTCATGACATCATTACGGCATTCCGCAAACATAGTAATATCCGGACGTATAGTATCTCTAATTACATTGGTTACACGTAACATAGTATCATCAACATTGTTAACTCCACAAGCTATTCCATCGTCGTTCACTCCGATATAAAGTGTACCGCCGTCACTGTTTGCAAAGGCAACAATCGTGTTTTTAATATCTTCAACATATTCTCTTTTGAATTCAGTTGTTTTGTTTTCTAAAAACACAATGCGTCCTCCAACCAATTTGAACCATATTTTATTCTAATAATTATTATAATCATTTTTTCTACTATTTACAAGTAGAATCTGATTTTTTGAGAAAACAGAATTCACAATATTATCCACAGGCAATGCAATCTTCCGTAAGATCACCATCTTTGGTGATGACGACGCATTCCTTCCGTACACCAAAAATCAAAATCAACTTGACGCACAAAAAAAGACTGCCATGCAATCGGATGAATCTTTTGTATAGCAGTCTTTTTTTCTGTTTACCTGACATTAGTCATAAGTTTTACAATATTTCCTTATGGGCTACTGTGATTTGACAATACCTGCTGTGAATGTTTCTTATACAACCTGATGCTTCTTGAATCCTGATCCTGCGAATGGCAGCATGATCACTGTTGCAAGTACATATAGAACTGTCCTTACCGTCAGCGCATCCAGAACCAGACCGCCAAGCTGGTATGAGATATACTTGCCGAATTCCGGCATTGTTGAACGGTATGGCAGTAAGAACAGCGTCAGATTATAGGCTCCTGTCGTTCCGTTCGGTGTCGGGAACATCGGAATGAACAGAATCGGAAGCAGTACGATCAGCACAAGATAAGGACTTTTCATTCTGGCAGACAAAAGGAGCGTCAGGCTGATCATAGCAAGCATTACCAGGTAAATAATTCCCATATTGATCAGAACCGCCTGGGAAAATGTAAATGGATACGGAATTGTCGTATCTGTGATCGAAAGCGGCAGATTCCAGCCATCGACACCAAACGCTGTCAGCGGTAATCCGCATGCTACAATAACATGAAGTATGAATGCAAGCGTTCCGAACAAAAGAGATGCTGCGATCTTTGCTGTTACTAATTTCGTCTTTCCATACTTGCCGGACAGAATTACTGCATCGGTTCCTGCCTGATATTCGCCGGAAAAGACAGGAGCGATCACGATACAGATAGCGAGTATTGCAAAGACCAGGAGTTCAAAGCTGTTTACAATAACCTCCCAGCCCCGGTAATATCCATATTGCAGGGGAGCATCTGCCTTATGCGCCATGTCGCTCCAGTATTCCTTCTGTTCATCTGATAATTTGCGGGACGGACTGCTTAGCAGGGTCTCTATCTTTTCATCCCTCCTCTGGTAAAAGGACGTTCCATTGGTGACATCCAGCTCTGGAAGATTATTATATCCCCATATCTCATTTGGATCGCTGTATGTGTCAGCGATCAGATTGAGCAGTCTTTCTCTTGGTGCGATCCCGTTCCAATAGGCGTCACCGATCAAAAACTGCTCGTTCCCGTCGTATCCTACATTATCCGGATTCGCAAACAGACCCTGCACCTCACGGATCGTCTCGCTAATATATTCTTCGGATAAAGGAACCTCCAGCGCTTCGTACTGTTCCTTTTCAAAGGCGATCCCTGCAGCACCCTTTATGGCACCGTCCTCATCATAGATCTGACATTGCATTATGGGCAGTCCGAACAGAAATCCTGTCAGGATCAGGCTGATCGCCATTACGATCAAAGTTGATTTTTTACGCAGTATTTTTAAAAATTCGTATTTTACCAGCATGTTACATTTCCTCCTGTTTCGCAGTTTCTTCTCCAAAATGATATAAGAATAAATCCTCCAGACTTGGTTCTACCATCTGGGCATCCGGTCCCGGCGCAGATTCCTCTATCATGCGTAACCGTACCATATCGTTTTCGTGACGAAGATTGACAACAGAAAACCTCCTGCTGTATTCCGCTGCAGTCCTTTCATCTACTAAAATTTCCCATACCTTACCCATGATACTGTCCGTAACTGATGTCATCGGCTCCTGCAGCAGGATATTCCCCTGCTTCATCATCAGGATCGTATCAGCAATATAGGAAACGTCAGAAACGATATGGGTCGATAAGATCACAATCTTCTCTTTTGCAAAGTCGGATATGATGTTGCGGAACCGCACCCGCTCTTTGGGATCAAGTCCGGCAGTCGGCTCATCCAATATCAGGATAGACGGGCTGTTTAATTCCGCCGATGCAATCCCCAGACGCTGTTTCATACCGCCGGAATAAGACTTGATCTTCTTATCTGCCACATCGGACAGATTTACCATACGAAGTAATTTCTCCGTCCGGGCCCTTGCCTTCCGTTTATCAATTCCCTTTACAGCCGCCATGTACAGCATAAATTCGCGGGCGGTAAAGTCGGGATAAAAGCCGGAATACTGGGGCATATAACCTAAATGCGTATAATACTGCTCCCCAAGCTCATCTATCGTTTTCCCGTCCAGGCTGATATTGCCAGAAGTCGGCTTCAGCACACCGCTTATCATGCGCATCAGCGTTGTCTTTCCTGCACCGTTTGCACCAAGCAGTCCGTATACCCCCGGCACTAAACTGGCATTTACACAGTTGACCGCGCATTTGGTTCCGTACTGCTTTCTTAGATTCTGTAGCTGTAATTCCATTTTAAAAACCTCCTGTTTATTTTAGGTACTGTTTGAACAAAAAAAAATAAATGACCTATGCTGACAGCATAAATCATCTATCTTAGGCGGTGCTTTCCCGTATCTTAATTTAACCTTAAATCATCTTTGTTCCAGGGGGAAATGAATGATGAACTGTGTTCCCTCCCCCTGCCTGCTCTTAACTGCGATAGTACCGCCATGAAGCGTTATGATCTGTTTTGCAATGGCAAGTCCAAGACCGCTTCCCTCCGGCTTTTCCTTCGTGCTTGTACCTCTGTAATAACGCTCAAAGAGTTCCGACTGCTCTGCGTCGCTCATTCCTGTTCCATTATCCGAAACGTTAATACAAACCTCCGTTTTGACAATATTCACACAGATCGTTACCTCTGTTTCCGGCGGATTATGCGTAAGGGCATTAATGATCAGATTATTTATCGCCCGTCGGAAGAGGTCCGGATCAAGCTGAACCTTTATTTCTTTTATATTGCTTTCAAATTCAATACTGCGGTCAGTAAAGGCAGGATCATTTACAATATCAATGATCAGCTCTTTCAGGAAACGAACCAGATATACGGTCTGCGGACGATAGGGAAGCGCACCTGAATCAAGCTGATACGTCAGCTTTAGATCATCCATCATCCGTTCTGTGTAGTCAGCATTCTTTAAGATGATCGCAGCATATTCCTGCACCGCATCCCGGTCCGGGAGCGGGCCGGCAGCAAGCAGCTCCGCATACCCCTTTATCGGTGAGAGCGGCGTTTTTAAATCGTGTGTGATGTTCGCGATCCACTCGCTGCGTACCCGCTCTGTATCTCTCTGCACCTTATCACTGTGACGGACCTCCTGATCCATTTTGTTAAGCGCACCATAGATCTCACGGAATACTCCCCGCTCGGACAATGGGGCGTAGGCCCGCAGTGAAATATCTCCAATCCCCTTTGTAATCCTTCCCAGATGTCCGGTCAGCCAGAAACCATAATAAACCACAAACAGGATGACCGCACACAAAAGGAACAGGATTGCCATACGAAACACAGGAGAGAGCCGTCCCACATTCTCTCCGTTATAGTAGATCATGTGCTTTCCGATCGCATAGGGAAAACCGATCAGATAACTCCATGTTTCTCCGGAGCCCTCATAGTGATTCACAAAAACAGTATTTCCCTGTTCATAAGCACTGGCAGGAAGCGAGAGCAGTTCCGATGCAGTATAGCTGACCGGATACCCTTCCGGCTTATTGTGGCAGAAAACCTCCTGTCCCGCTTCGTCAATGACCTGAAGCCACAGCCCGTATTCATCCAGGTATTCCAGCCCTATCTCTTCTATGCTGATATTACCGTTGTCATTCGCCATCCATAAGGAAAAATTATCCGTAAACCGTTCCGGCCATGACGCCAGGCTCAGGCCTTCCGGTTCATTGATCCCGAATATATAATAGAACATGCCGATCGCAACCGTGGCCGTGACCAGGAGCAGTATGGACACTAAAATAATGATCCGTAAAAACGGATTTCGTCTCACTCTATTTTCCATATGGATCCACCAGCTTATACCCTAAGCCTTTCATTGTGATAATATAATCCGGCTCTGCCGGATTCTCTTCGATCTTTTCACGCAGATGACGAATGTGTACCATGATCGTATTGTCACACCCAAAGCTGTCCTCCCCCCAGACCGCTTCATACAGGCGTTCACGGCTGATCACCCGTCCCGGGTTCTCTGCCAGATACCGTAAAAGTTCAAATTCACGTGCAGTGATCCCGATCTCCTTATCTTTCCTCATGACTCTGCAGCCTTCCGTATCGATCACCAGCTCACCGATCTTAATAGAAAACGTCTGAACCGGGGCCTGTCTGTATTCAGCACGGCGTAATTGTGCTTTCACTCTATAGGCTATTTCCCTGGGACTAAAGGGCTTTGTAACATAGTCATCGCCTCCCACAGCCAGTCCAAGGATCTTATCCAGCTCATCATTTCTGGAAGAAAGAAACAGAACGGGACAATGCGAAAATTCCCGGATCTGCTTACATACTTCATATCCGTCTATGTCCGGCAGCATGATATCTAAAATAATAATATCCGGCTGAATTTCTCTGCAGATGCTTACAGCAGAACGCCCGTCCTTTATTTTAGTAACGTTGGAAAATCCCTCTATATTCAGTGCTTTTTCCAGTAAATCCAATATATCCGGCTCGTCATCCACAAGCATGATCTTAAATTCCTTCACGAAGCCACATCTCCCTTGTCGTTATATATAAATATTGTATTGCGTATGACCTGCGAACTCAAGCGGCGGCTCCTTAATTTTAGCTTAAGTTTCATAATAAAAGATAAAAGAAAAGGGTGCAGTCCTCTATAAACTGCACCCTTCCAAAATATTCTATATAAGAATCCGGTCTGATTACTTGATGATATGAATCTTTCCGATCAACGGAACTTCCTTCTCTTCCTGATTGATCGCTGCGATCAGTCCCATGATCCAGCATACGATCATAAATACGCTCCAGAGACCGCCAAGGATCCATCCGATCAACGGAATCACTGCCACGATACCGCCTGCAATACCGAATAATACAATTACCAGCGCCTGGTTAATGTGGAACTTTGCTCCTTCCTTATCGCCTGCCAGAAAAGCGATCAATAAGCCGACCCAGGTCAGGTAGGCTACGATACTTGTTGTTTTTGTATCCATTTTTCATCCTCCATCCTTATTCTCTTCTGCTGTATAATTACAATAAATAAGCAAAAGAAATTCTATTTAAGAAAATACCATACTATTAACAAGAAATCGATATTTATTTCAGCACTTTTAGTTGTAATTTCTTCCCATATTATGTATAATAATTCAGTTGTAATATTATGAACCATCCAGGAGGAACGTCCAATGACAAATATATCCGGTGCGGAAGCTCCAATCGAAAAATATGCCGGTATTCTGGCACACCCTACTTCCTTTTCCAGTCCTTACGGAATTGGTGACCTGGGCAGCGGTGCCTATCGCTTTATTGATTTTCTGGCAAAATCGGGCTTAAATCTATGGCAGGTACTGCCTCTTGGCCATACCGGTTTTGGCGATTCTCCTTATCAGCCGTTCTCATCTTTCGCAGGACAGCCTCTGATCATCAGTATCGACTTCCTGAAACAGGTACGACTGTTATACGACAGTGATTTTACGGAAATGCCGGTCTGGGATCCGGTAAAGATTGATTATGGTCCCCTGATCGAATTCAAAACCTCCCTGTTACAGCTGGCCTACTCCCGCTTTATGGATGAGAGCATAGAAGATGGTTTTTCCGGTAATGAAGCGCTTATGACTGAATATGAGAAATTCTGCAACTCCGCCTTCTGGCTGGAGGACTACGCTCTCTTTATGGCGGGCAAGGACTACCATGAAGGCGCTCCATGGTATCTGTGGGAGGATTCTTTAAAAAAGCCTACTGCCAGACAACGTACACAGTGGACAAAAAAGCTGGAGCGGGAAATCGGTTATTATAAATTTATTCAATTCCTGTTCCATCACGACTGGACCCTGATCAAAGCCTATGCCAACGACAAGGGGATCAAGATCGTGGGCGATATTCCGATCTTCGTGGCCTGGGACAGCGTGGATGTATGGCGGAATCCGGAGTTGTTCAAGCTGGATTCGAAGGGATATCCCACTGTGGTAGCCGGTGTGCCGCCTGACTATTTCAGCACCACCGGTCAGCTCTGGGGCAATCCTTTATATAACTGGAAAAATCATACCAGGACCGGATATCAGTGGTGGATCGACCGTATCCGGTATCAGCTTACGCTGACGGATTTTCTGCGGATCGATCATTTCCGGGGCTTCGATAAATACTGGGCGGTTCCTTATGGAGATGAAACTGCAGTGAACGGAAGCTGGGAGGAAGCGCCGGGCGTTAATTTCTTTACGACCCTGGAGGCTACGCTGGGCTACAATCTGCCGATCATTGCGGAGGATTTAGGCGAGATCGATCACTCCGTTGTGGAACTGCGGGACAAGTTCAGCCTGCCCGGAATGAAGATCCTTCAGTTTGCGTTTGAAAATCCGGAGGAAAATCATTTTCTTCCGCATAACTTTACAAGAAACTGTGTCTGCTATACAGGTACACATGATAATGACACTACCCTGGGCTGGTACAATAAGGCCTTTGAAGCTTCCAAGGATAAGTTGCGCCGCTATTTCAGCACGGATGCCAGCGATATCTGCTGGGTCATGATCCGGTCCTGCTTCTCCTCCGTTGCCAATATGGCGATCGTACCGATGCAGGATGTGCTTTGCCTGGACTCCCGGGCAAGAATGAATACACCGGGTATTGCTGACGGCAACTGGAGCTGGCGGTTTACGGAGGCGGACTTAACTGATAAACTAGCAGAGCGTTTATTTGAAACCGCAAAATTATATGGTCGTTAGGAGGTCTGCATGAAAATTAATCTCAGAACCATATTATGCGTTCTTTTTGTAGCATTGTTTCTGATCCTGTCCATGCCCCTGCATCTGGTGCTGTGGCTGATCGGACGCAAGAAGCCGATGACGAAGTATCGGGCGGCACACAAGGTGATCCGCTGGGCCTTTCGTACCGTATTCTGGATCTGTGACATCCGTTGTAATGTGATCGGTGCAGAGAATGTTCCCACAGATACACCGGTCCTGTTCGTCAGCAATCACCGGAGCAATCTGGATATCCTGCTGATCCAGACAACTGCAGGAATCCCGGTGGGATTTGTTTCCAAGACGGAATTAAAGAAGGTTCCCCTACTGGGCTTCTGGATGTCAGATATCGGCTGTATCTTCCTGGATCGGATGAATATTAAATCCGCAGTGAAAAGTATTACCGAAGGAGTGGAGCATATCCAGACCGGATGCAGTATGGTGATCTGCCCGGAGGGTACCCGCAGCCACGGGGATGAGATGAATGAATTCAAGGATGGAAGCCTGAAGATGGCAGTAAAGGCCAAGGCTCCGGTGGTTCCGGTAGCTGTGATCGGTACGGATGATCATCTGGAAAACAATCCGGGCTTTCGGCTTACCAAAGGTTATATGACCGTCGTCTTTGGCCGGCCCTTCGATATCGCAGAGCTGGATGCTGAACAGAAAAAGCATCTGGGCGCTTATACCCAGTCGCTTGTGAAGGAATTGTATGATGCACACAAGGCGGAGCAGGATGCCTTGATGGAAAATGGAAAAAAGAAGGAGGGGACGTTATGAATCCTTGGATTATTGTAGGAATTGTCCTTGCAGTCATTGCGATCGGCATGATCGTATTGTATGTCTTTGGACAGAAAATGCAGAAGAAGCAGATGGCCCAGCGGGAACAGATGGCGGAAGCAGCCCAGCCGGTCACCATGCTGATCATTGATAAAAAGTTCATGAAAATGAAGGAAGCCAAGCTGCCAAAGATCGTTATGGAGCAGACGCCGAAGCGGTATCAGAATGCTAAGATACCGGTCGTAAAGGCAAAGGTCGGGCCACAGATCCTGACCCTGATCGCAGATGATGCCATATTCGATGATCTTCCGACCAAAGGGGAGGTAAAGGCCATGGTAAGCGGCATCTACATTATCAGCGTAAAGAATGTCCGGGGTAAGATCGCTCCGGCAGACGAGAAAAAGAAGTCAAGCTGGGGGGCGAAGCTCCGTAAGAAGCAGAATGAATATCAGAAGCTTATGGTAGAGGAAGAAAAAACAAAGGAAGAGGAAAAGGCGGCCAAGGCCCGTGCTAAGGCACAGAAGGAAGCCGCAAAAAAAATTACAAAGTAGTATCCTTATGGCAGGTTCCAGCGTAAGGACAGCTTCCACAACTGTCCCCGCAATGGGACCGGCCTTTTCTTTTATCACGGATCAGCTTACGGACTGCAAAGAAAATACCGGTCATGATCAATATGCAGACAATGATGGTTCCTGCATGTTCTGCGATAAACGTCATCTTTTTGCCCCGCCCTTCCTTTCGCTTTCTTTCTCTTTCTATAAACAGTGGCTGACCTGTACTATGAAATCGCTAAACCTGAAATCCTTCTGAAATCACAGGTCAATAGATCGGATTCTGGAATACATACATCTTCTCGTCCGTGTCCTCTGCATAATTGGGCAGACGGATCATCCGCTTCTGCTTCCAGCACATTTCCCGGATGATCTTCAGATAATCGTCCGGGACATAATAGAGGATCAGCGTTACCACCCGCAGGTGCTCCTCAATGGAACGGACGATATTCTCCAGTATGGTGGCAAAATGCTCCGGGGAACAGGGATTGAAGAAGTAAAAGATATTGTCTTCCTTCGATACAGGATAGTTCTCTGCCTTCATATGGTATAACTGGATCATCGGCTCCCGCTCCCGGAACCGGACGGAATAATATGCCTTGTTATCCTCCAGCTGACGAAAGAGCGTTTCATCCTGCTCAATTCCCTTGGTGCGGCACAGATAATAGTTGTTAAAGAAAAACAGGATCCTGCCTTTGCCGCAGCCGAAATCCACCACACAGTCCGTCGATCTGATGGGGAGCTGCTCACAGGTTACGCTTAATGCATCATAGGGGGTCACCTCGTATCGGTTATATTCCTCCGGAATGCCTTCCTCCTCCCACTCCTCTTCCCTGGTATCAATCCCGAGAAATGCATCATACATCCGTTCATAATCGTATTCCAGCATAACTGCCTCCTCTATCTTGGTGCGATCCGTATCCGGATTTCATTTTCAGATGAATAACTGAAATTAATGTCCAGTACATATTTAATAAAGACTTCTATATAATCCTCTTCCTCTGCCATCTGATAGCTCATGGTGGTGACATTCATGCTCATAGGACCTACCGGTGTCTCATAATAGGTCGTATTACTTTGCTTTGGATTGAACAGGAGCTGTGCGTTCACCCCGCCTTTTTTTGTCATTTCGAACATGCTTTCATCAAACTTCAGCGTGTTCCGGATAACGGAGTCTTCCCCCTCCGGTATCTCTTCATATAATACATAATGGTGTCCGTTCCGTTTATAGTAATCCGCTACCGTCACCAGCTCAATGCTGTCATGCTCTGCATCCAGCATCTGGTTCCCGGCAATGGATAACAATACTTCCTTTGTCATTGCCACATCCCGCCTTTTCCCAATGCCTATCCGTTCATCCTCAATAGCTTTCTATATCTACTACAGTCACCTGCTCTACATGACAGGGCAATACCCGGTCGGCGAAGGAACAGAACTTATCCACTCCGTCACTGACATAATACTGATAAACTGCCGTATCGCCCGTTCCATTTAGAAGTCCCTGCTCTGCCAGCATAATCTTCAGACTCTTAGCCGTCTCGTAGGCCGGATTCACCAGATTTACCTCGGATCCCATATACCGCTTAATTGCATTCCGGATCAGTGGATAGTGGGTACAGCCCAGGATCAGGGAATCAATCCCGTATTCCTTTAATTCATGAAGATACCGCTCGATCACATCATCCGTGATCCGGTCTTCCAGCAGGCCCTCTTCTACCAGAGGAACAAAGAGCGGGCAGGCACGGGATACAACCGTAATGTCTGCATTCAGATGCCGCAAAAGCTTTGAGTAGATCCCGCTTTTTATTGTACTTTCCGTTCCAATGATTCCGATGCTGTTGGTCTTCGTGCTTTCCGCCGCCATCCTTGCCCCCGGCTCTACCACGCCGATGATCGGGATATCGATTTCCTGCTTGATCTCCTCCAGGGCCAGGGCGCTGGCAGTGTTGCAGGCGACAACGATCGCTTTCACTTCATTTGTTCTTAAAAAATGAACAATCTGCCTGGAATACTTTAATACGGTTTTCTTTGATTTTGATCCATACGGCACCCTTGCGGTATCGCCGAAATAAATCATATTCTCGCCCGGCAGCTGGCGCATGATCTCCTTTACAACTGTCAGCCCGCCTACACCGGAATCAAAAACTCCGATCGGTGATTGTATACTCATATGCGTTTCCTACTTTCCTCGTTCATAAGCCAGTGCAATGATTCTTTCTACTAATGTATGTACATCCAGTCCCCGTTCCTTCCAGAGCATCGGATACATGCTGATGCCGGTAAAGCCCGGCAGTGTGTTGATCTCATTAAAGATTACCCGATCCGTCCCGGCCTCCAGGAAAAAATCCACCCGGGATAGTCCGTAGCCGCCCAGCGCCTGAAAGATGGTCGTCGCCGCCTGCCGGATCTCCAGTTCCTTACCCTCCGGCAGCTCCGGTCCGAGGATCGTCTTAGATGCTTCATCGTTATACTTGGAATCATAGTCGTAGAACTCTGCAGCGGCAAGCACTTCGCCGATCCCGGAGGCTTCTGCCTCCTCACCGCCCAGCACTGCGCATTCCAATTCTCTTCCGATGATCGTCTCCTCCACCAGAAGCTTCCGGTCATGTCCTGCTGCCTCCCACAAGGCTGCTTCCAGTTCTTTCCGGTCATGTGCTTTCGTAATCCCACGGGAGGAGCCTGCATTGGATGGCTTTACAAAAACAGGATATGCTAATTTCTCTTCCACTCTGGCAACTACAGCTTCCATATCCTTCAGCTCCGGTTTCATGACCGGCACATAACGTGCCTGTGCAATTCCTAAGGTATCCACCACCAGCTTTGCATATAGTTTATCCATGCCCAGGGCGGATGCCAGTACGCCACAGCCTACATAAGGCAGCTTTGCCAGTTCGAACAGTCCCTGTACGGTACCGTCCTCTCCATTCGGGCCATGCAGTACCGGAAAGACCACATCTACCGGAAGAAAGGAGGTTCCCTCCGGGCCGATACAGATGATCTCTTTTCTGGATGCATCCGGGGAAATGACCGCTGTGACCTTACTGTTTCTCCAGCCTCCGTCTGCTATGTCCTCTACGGAATCGACCAGCAGCCAATGCCCTTCCTTCGTAATACCGATTATAATAATGTTATACTCTTCTGTATTGATCGCATTTATGATCGTAACCGCTGATATGCAGGAAACCTCATGCTCTGAAGACTGTCCGCCAAACAGCACGGCAATATTTGTTCTGTCCATGCTCTGATCCCTCTTTTATCTTTCCTCCATTATATTCCCTTGTACATGGCTCTGTTCCTTGTTATCTTATCATATTCCGTATTTATTTGCCATATATTTCATGGCCGGATATCGTATGACAGGGAAGAGGCTCTATTCTTTGTTGCCAAACAGCGTGTCCCAGATCCAGCTTCGGTATTCGACACGGCTGTTTTCCTGCGGGCGTATCAGAATCTCTTCATATTCCTCCGGTGTCAGGAGCTGCTGCAATTCTTCCTTTCCCTCGGTGGCCACGACACCGCCTGCAGCATCCACAAAGCAGAGCCCCGGATACATCACGCACCACCAGTTTCCCCCGTTCTTCTTTCCGATATCCACCCGAAGGGCTTCGTACTCTCCTGCCGGGAAACGCAGGTCGCCATAGTCCTTGATCGGGAACTCCTCCTCGGTCAGATAGGCGTGGATCTCATAATCATATCCGGCCTCCTGAATGACTTTTCTTCCGATCTCTTCGATCTGATCCAGACTGTTTTCCATGATCTCTCTTGCCGCATCCTTATTGTCTGCCTGCTCCAGCTCCGCCCCCAGCTCCTGCAGGATGGCATCCCGTACCTCCAGCTTCAGCGCCTGGTCTTCCTCGGAATCCGAATTCGCCCGGACATGAAAGCGGATGACTTCTTCCGTAACATCACTGCCCGGTAACCATTCTTCATCTGCCGGATTCTGACCGGCAAGACTCATATCCGATCCTTCATTCAACATGGCCTCTACCTCTGCCAGGCGTTCCTCTGAGAAGGCTGCCAGTTCTTCCGCCTGCTTCTGCAGATTCTGGTAATTTTTTATCATATGAATGCTGATGCCTCCGATCACCGGAGCGATCAATAATGCTGAGATTGCTGTTTTATATAGATTCATATTTCCCTCCATAACCAATGAAGCAGATCTGCGATTGCTTCATTTTGTATTTATTTCAATCTGTTATGGAGATTATTTCCAGTTTTTGAATAGTTATTCGTTTTTTATCATTTCGTAAACAGTGGAAAACGTCAATTTTATCCAAGTAAAATAAGTTCCTCCCCTGTATACTCAGACTAAAAATCAAGGAGGAACTTATTTATGAATACTTTATCTAATTCCGTGTTTGAAGCATTTAACACTGGCTCTCTAAGGCTTCCGGCAGCATCCAGGGCATTTACAGAGATTCCCTGGTCCCGGCACCCTTCCTTTGCGGGCGTGGAGTTAAAACACATCGTTACTGCCGGGGATACCGGCGGACAGTTCAGTTATCATCTGGTCCGCATTGCCCCGGACAAATGCATCGGGATGCATACCCACGAGAACCAGCTGGAAACCCACGAAGTGATCGCCGGCTCCGGTATATGCATGAACGGTGATGTATCCATCCCGTATGAAACCGGATGCATCTCGATCATGCCTGCCGGCGTTCCCCATGAAGTCCACGCCGGGGATACCGGCCTTCTCCTGTTTGCCAAATTTATTCCCGCTTTGTGCTGAAAAGCTGCTCAATACGCATGTCATAGTGGTCTGTATTTTCTGATCAGGCGGATATCATTACTGACTGCCTGTACTCGTTGGGTGTCAGACCGACCACCTTACGAAAGCACCGATCCAGGTGGCTTTGATCGCAGAATCCTGCATCATAAGCCGCTTCGGTCACGCTTTTTCCGTTTTCCAGTAATCGCTGTGCCTTGCGGACTCTGCATTGTATCTGAAACTGATGGGGCGTCAGGCCACATACCGTCCGAAACTGCCGGATCAGATGATACGGATTTATACCGATGCTTCGAGCCATATCTTCGATCGCCAGTTTATCCTCCGGCGCCTTTCGAATCGTCTGTTTCAGCCGCTTTGTATAATGCATTTCTTCTGATGATTCCGGCACTTTTCTCACCGGTATGCACACAGTCACCATGGAATATGGCTTATGGCATACCGGTTCTATCTCGTGAGGAGTGTCCGGGAGAACCCGGAAGCTTTCGCCCGTATGATAGACTGCTTTCCTGGTTCCGCAGCCAACAGATACTGCACCATCCAGAACATACCCCAGTGTGATATGACCGGCATGGGTATGGGTCGGATAGGAACGGAGCGAGTTCTTATATATGATATATTCCAGATCCGGATTGCATTTCCAATACAATATATCTGCTTTGTTCGCTTTCATCCCTGCTCCTTTTGTTCTATAGTTTATACTGCATAAAATTCCCGTTCTTTACAAATTCAAAATCCATATACAGCAACACACCCATGTCAGAGGCTGTGATCTGAACCGTACCGCAACCGTATGCTATTATTTGAACTCTTCTATACCGGAATAAAAGTAATTCTTACGCCTGTTTCTTTATTACCGGTATCCATACCTCATACTGTGCATGCTGGGGATCCGGATTTAAATATACCTCAACATCAGGAGCATTGCCATACTCATATCCTGAGGTTGGCAGCCATTCCGTTACAATGCGTCGTTCCAGCTCCTGAATGGACTGATTCGTTCCTTCTCCTGAAAAGACTGCCCAGGTGGCCGCAGGCACCATATATTCTTCCAGATCATCCTTCGGCTGTGAAGTCGCTACAGCAATATAGTACCTCCACGGTTCTGTATCATTGCAGGTACTGATACCAAGGACTCCCATAGGCGGTGTGTCCATCATGCCCAATAATCGCTGCAATGTTCCGTTGCTGGATATCTCCTCCCATTTGGGAGGAATGACCGCAAAATTCTTCTCAATATCCTTGTGCAACGGTACGGATACACCTACAATGCGAAACGCTTCCTTTGTTTCAATTCTGTAATTCATTTCTTCCACTCCTTTGACTGTGATCTTAAATGTAATCGGCGGGAAGGATTTTACGGACACGCCCTCATTTTTTACAGCAGACGGGGCGATTCCGTGTACAGATTGAAAGGCTCTGTTAAACGCAGTGGGAGAATTATATCCATATTTGCCTGCAATATCAATTACTTTTACATTCCTCTCCTGTAAATCCACTGCAGCAAGTGACATTTTCCTTCTGCGGATATATTCGGACAACGGGATTCCTGCCATATAGGTAAACATCCTCTGAAAATGATAGGACGAACAGCAGGCAAGCCGTCCGAGTTGTTCATAATCAATCGTATCCGTTATATGTTCCTCTATATAACCGATCGCATCATTTAACCGTTCAATCCATTCCATACTATAAAATCCTCCTTCCAGTCTCCAGTATACGACTGCATGCTTTCTCTTTCCTCTCAGTCTCTGCACGAAAAAGAGAGTATTAATATCACTTATTCTATCACATATCTCAGACCATTGCAGTAAGATACGATTTTAGCTATAATAAATTCCAAAGACTAACGGAAAGGTTTCTATCCTGTATGCTAAAAGAGATGTCCTACCGTCCCCTGACGGCCACACCCTTCCAACAGAATTCCTTACACACAGAAATCCTGCCCTGCCAGCCATTAAGTTCCTGGATCCGGTGCTTCTGGGGAACGGAACAGCCGATTCTGCAGACAGCAGACAGCAATACTGCCACTCTGGTGATCCCGGATACATGCGTGGATATCATCTATTCCATTGATCATACGGAACATACGGTCTCCGGAGGATTCTGCGGCATAAATGACCATAGCTTCCGGGCATATCAGGACACAATACCCGGCCACCTGGTATCAACCTTTGCCATCCGCTTTTACGCCTGGAGCGCCTGCCTCTTTGCAGAAGATTCCTTTCGATCGACCATGAACACCTATCATGAGATCGGTTCAAGATTTCATTGGCTGGATCAGGCAATCTGCCCGATATTGCCGGAATTAAGGACCATACAGGAAATGACCGCCTGTGCAGAGAAGCTGCTGATGGAGAAGGCGGAGAAGGGAATCAGGAAGGAAAATGAAATCGTAAATCATACGATCTATCATATCCTCAAAAATAAAGGCGCTCTCGAAGTGTCCGCTCTGGCAAGAGAAGTGTTTGTAAGCAGCCGGCAGCTTGAGCGTCTGTTTCATGATTATGTGGGCATTACTCCGAAAAAGCTGAGTAATCTGATCCGTTATCAGCTGTTGTGGAGAGATATTCTGTATGAACCGGATTTCAATATTCTTAATGCGGTTTACCGGTACGGATATACAGATCAGGCTCATTTACTGCACGAATTCAGACGGTATCATTCCATGAATATTCAGAGTGCAAGGGCACTGGCGCTAAAGGGTGTCGAAAATATACAAGATGTCCGCTCACAGCCTGTAATAATATGATCTCATCAAAACGAAAGGGGAAGCATTTGTTATGGATAAGATGAGTGTATGCGGTATGGATTGCGGTGCCTGCTACTGCTTCGGGAAGCTGTGTAACGGCTGCGATTCCTGTGAGGGAAAGGTCTTTCATGCACCGGAGGGGGCGGCCTGCCCGATCTATGATTGTGTTAAAAACAACAGGGGCCTGCAGGATTGCGGAACATGCGAGGAGGCTCCATGCCGGATATGGTTTGATACAAGGGATCCGAAATTCACCGATGAAGAATTCAATGAGAATGTAACAAACAGAATACAGGCATTACGGAAAATTCAAAACGATTAAAGAAAGGATGTCCAAACTTATGGCAGACAATAAAGAACTTGCAGCTTACGTCATGGATCAGTTATCCGATCTGGGTGATATACGCAACATCCCTATGATGGGCGGATATATCTTCTATTATCGGGAACGGATCTTTGGCGGTATCTACGGAAGCGGCTTTATGGTAAAGATCACAACAGCAAGTAAAAACTATATGCCGGACAGTGAGCCGGAACCGCCCTATGAAGGAGCAAAGCCGATGCTGCCTGTAACGATCCTGGAGGATCGGGAAATGCTACAGAAAATGGTGGAGGAAATGTATCCGGAATTGCCGGAGCGGGCAGCGAAGAAAAAAGCAAAGTCAAGACCTCCGCAGGAATAAAGTGCTACATCATTTGCGTTACCATAGACCTTATCCGATTACATTGGGTCAAAAAATGTACGGCTACGCTATGCCCAAACAATATACGATGCTGAAAGAAGCACCATATGCAATTATTCCTTTATTCAAATCAAAAGAATTGAACGGCGAGTATGTTTCCAAATTAAATCCTTTCGCCACGATTTGGTGTGTAATAGAAAATATCTTTTTGGCGGCAACAGCAGAAGGTTTATCCTGCTCCATGCGTATACCGCTGAATAAAGAACACGATACAGTTAAGAAAAAGCTGAAAGTGCCTTCATCCTATATGATACCCGTATTTATCGGTATTGGTTACGCAAATCCCGAAGAACCGCAATTAGAGCAATATAAACCCGACATAGACAAACAAATACGCTTTGGGAGATGGAAATGATATCCTGGAATTGTGGCAAACTCATGTAGGAGAATATTGAAATTTATGATATACTGTGTTTGTGCATAGACATATATACAAGGAAGCATCTATAGACACATTTGTGTATTGGTATCAAAGAAAAATTGAAAGGAGCAATGTTCTATGAAAACAAAAATGCGGGCATTATATCAAAATGGTCTTAAGAACACCTTTGCCCATGCAGAATAGCAGACATATAGCAATCTGCATGGGCGAATAACACCATATGCTCTGCTGTATCTGCACTTTATTTATAAAAGATAAATAAGGAGAGGCAGAAATGAAATATGTAAATGCAGCAGAAATACTTCCAGAGAAATTATTAAAAGAGATCCAGACGTACGTTGATGGAGTTGTGTTATATATTCCCAAAACATCAGCCAAAAAGAAATGGGGTTCCGTCAGTGGTTCACGCAGGTTTTATCAAAAGAGAAATAAGGAAATACAGTTTCTTTTTGAACATGGATATTCCGTAGAAGCACTGTCAAAACGATACGGACTGGCACATAGCACGCTTAAAAAAATAATATATGGCTAATCAAAGGGCGCTTGCGTAAGCAGGCGTCCTTTTGTGGTAATATTGATTATAACTGTTCTTGCTATTTACCTGTACATAATATCTTCTTATAATGGTGTATATTATGGATGAGGAGGATGTATTTATGGCTGAAATAATTTCAAGAAACTTTAGAGTCCTGTGTGATTTTATGGATGTATATCAATTTATGATTGATATACATGAAAAAGACTGGAGAAATGGTGTTCCTGCTCCATTTTTGGAGTATGCGCTTTCAAGTGATTGGATGGATAAATCTCTGGTACACCGCTGGAAGCTTTGGGAGGATAATGGACGTATAGCTGGTCTTGTTTTTTACGAAAATCCGATAAATGATGTGTATTTCAGTCTGCGTCCGGGCTATGAGAGGCTGGCGGATGAGATGGTAGCGTATGCAGTTTCATCTATGCCGCGAGTGGATGGTCATCTCAGATTCGTGATTTTTGACGGACAAAATGCGGTTAAAGAAGCAGTAACAAACGCTGGTTTTCAACAATCCTCAGACTATACAGAGAATGTCTTTGATTTTGAACAATCACTTAACTATCCGTTGCCGGATGGCTTTCATTTCGTGGACTCTAAAAAGCTTTCAGTGGAAAAAATAGTGGAATGCTGCTGGAAAGGATTTGACCACGAAAAAGATGAAGGTTCCTGGAATGGAGATGCTGAATATGGATATTACACATTAATGGCACCACACATGCATCCGGAAGATTCGGTTGTCATTGAAAATGACGAGGGAGAGTATGTCTGTTATGCAGGTATGTGGTGGACTCCTGAAAATCACCTCGCTTATATGGAACCACTATGTACTATTCCAGAATATCGAAAGAAAGGCCTGGCTGCAGCGGCACTTTCAGAGCATTACCGCAGGCTTAAACCCGCAGGCGCAACACATATGACTGGCGGTAGCAGTGCATTTTATGAAAAGATAGGTTTTAAGCCAATCGTTCATTGGACCTTTTGGGAGAAAAGTTTAGCTTCTTGTTCCCTATAAGCTGCACAGCTATAAATCTAAAAGAATATCAGGGCAATGGCAATACCGGTCGCATTGCAAAGTATGTGAGAAATGGTGGAAAGCAGGCAATTTCCGGATTTATGATAAATAATCGCGTAAATTATGCTGTCGATAAAAACCGTAGCAATATCATAAATCACAAGACCAACATTTCCCACAGCAATGTGTCCTGCCGCAAAAACAACCGATGAAATAACAGCACAGAGCCAGAACGGAAATAGTTTCATGGCTTTTCCAAGAAAGAAGCCTCGATATGCAATTTCTTCACCGAGTGCCGCAATAATAACCTGCCCGATCAACAACGGTATCTTGTCGAATGACAGGATAGAACCCGTACGTCCCATCACATGGGAGACAAATTCTCCGCTAAAGATCAGGTTTCCTGCAATCAGTGTTGCGACAGCGCTCACAATCGGCAATAGCATCCAGAGAATTACACCCGGTTTCTTCATATCCGCAAGAACAGTTTTGAATCGCAGCCCCGATTCAACATTCTGTGTTTTTGCAACAGCTTCTACAATGAAAAAGAATGCTATGCCCACAAATACAGAGTATCCTGCTATCTGCGAGGATGGCATTACTTTTGTTAGCGTTAACAGAAGCATTGCAGCAATACCAATGATCGTAAAAACACTGCTCCTGTCCGATTTGTCATTTATTCTTTTCATTCCGCTTCCTCCTGCAGGGCTAATATTGTGCAATACGGCATACCCGTGAACAAACAGAGCCATCGTTATAAAACTTTGTTTATTCCGTACTTAAAGTCATCGCTTTTGTAATCTTAGTTTTCTTTTTATATAATACATGTTACATAACATTAATTATAATATATACATATGGCATTGTCAATTCCTTTGAAGGAAAACTTGCAAGCATACCAGATTATCATCCCAAAAGAAAACGGCAGAGATTTCTCCCTGCCGCCTTACGTTATGCGTAACTAAATCTTTATTACTCAAACTTAATGTCCTCCTCGGCTTTAGCATAAACATCAACCTGCGCATGCACATCAAGTCTGGAAACAACCCAGCCTCTCAGCATACACATCTTTATAAAATCATCTATTCTGTTTTCGCCATTCATTTCCCGTAAAGTCACTACAACGCCAAACCGCAAACCTCTGCCGGCTTTCGGGTCAAGTCTTTCCTTTGTTTTAATACTCAAGCCCCACATGCCTGATTGATATGCTTTGCGAGGACGTCCATGTTCCTTCAATGCTTCACTGATATGCTTGACATTATCCCACTTACGATACAGCTTTCGTGCATCTTCCTCGTAAATTGTATTGAGACCTTCTTCTGCCTGCCTGTTATAATCTATGGCTTTAATTACTGCTTTTCCTTTCTGCTCCGCAATTCTTCCAAAGTGAATATCCATCTCGGTTGATGTATAGTCAACACCCTGGTTCCGATCGCTTTGCGGAAAATAAGCAAGCGTGGCCTTTGCAAAGAAAGGATGTGCATTCATATCCTGAGGAACCGGAATATTATAAGTATATACTTCATACTCATCAATGCTTCCAGACATAATGAATCGAATCTCGTCCTCCCGGGAATACAAAATATCCTCAATCCTTTTTGGTACAATGCCATACCCTTTTTCATACTTAATGGTATCCTGTCGATCCCATCCTGCAGCCGAATCAATGATTAAAGCTTTTGCCACTTCACGACTTAATCCCATAACATATATAAGATAGGCCATTTTACGAGTTATCCAGGGTGCCGCAAACGATGTACCTGTTACAGTCGCTTTTCCTAACGGTTCACAAACCACTATTTTATCCGATCCATCTCCACCATAGTAACACACATCCGGCTTATAAAAGAATGATAATACCGGTCCTCTTCGAGTATAAGATGCCGGTTTCCCACTAAAGTCCACTGCATTCACCACTAATGAACTCAGCGAATCCGCCGGTGCACCTATTTTGTTAACATCTGAATTTTTCTTCCTGTTTGTACCTGCAACTACAAAAATAACATCATACTCATACTGAATCCTGTCCAGTTCGGCAGCCTCAGGTGATATGAAATTTGCGTCAATTTCCATTGCGGAACCCAATGACAAATTCCATACCTTTATATCTCGATTCTTCCCAACAATTTCACGAATCTGCTTCAAGATTGCAAACGAACTGAATCTGCCTGCCGTAGCTACTCCGAAATGGCGAACTCTAAAATTACCGCAATTATCCTGCAACCCCGGATTAAATGCCGGGCCATCGACAATAATTGATGTTACCGCTGTCCCATGAAAAAAATCCCCGGTATGTAATTCAATATCATCACTTATACATTTTTGATAATCTACCCAGTCACCAAAATATACCCGCTTATCAAATTGGGTATCTATAACACCTACAACCGGTTCATTCCCCGGCTCTTTAATCAGGATCTGCTCTTCATATTTCTCGCTATCAGTAATATCATAGTCAATCTCTGCAAAGTTCTTAACGCTCATCGCAATCAGATAAGGCGCCTTATCACATAAAATATCTATCTCTTCTTTTTCCATCCGCAAAGTTGTCTCATCTATCATTTTCGCATTAATCATATTTATGCCTAATCTACTTAACAGCTCTATTGTGTCAATACCCGTTTTATATATAGTCACAATAGACTGCTCATTTACTGTTTTAGGGGCACGGTCTATACGAAAATTCTCCACATAAAAACAATCTATAAGTGTTCTTAGGAAGGGACTTTTACTCATAATACTGTTATTATATACACCGGAATTAATACGTTCTGTATCATCACTTGAAATATTTCCATTATAAAAATTCTGGATAACAGCAGCACACTTTTCCAAAAGCACGACTGATCTCTGCAACGAATCTGTAGCAAGAAAATAGGTAAATACATGCTTTTGAACCCATTCATTTTTATCATTATATCCCTCTGAGAACTTTGAGCCTCGTACAGACTGGTTCGGGTGTTTCCCGCCATCTGACAACAGAACCTGAATTCTGTTACTCTTTGCCACAACTTTTCTGTAATATACGCTTACCAGAGCTCCATTAATCGTTTTTTCCCGGTTCCAAAACGCAATAATATCCTGTAACTGATCTTTCAATTTCGAAACATGCTCCGCACTAACAGCTTTCCCCTTCGGCAGATTAGCAGGGCCAAAACCGCCAGGTGCTTTCCGCTTTTGAAATTGACCTTTTAATTGCAAGATATTATTCATCTTCACTCATCTCCTTTAATTCCCTGGCAACGCTGCTTTTCGGTATTTTACTCAAAATTTCAATTTCTCTTATGGTAAAACTCTGTTCCTGGAGCTTCTTAATATCCTCTGGTTTTTCACCTGTAACCGTATAATACAGTCTTCTAAAATAGTCCAGTTCATCATCCGGATTACTGAATGCTACCGCTGTCTTAATCAAGTTTTTCAGATCACCCGGATATGGTAGTGGAGATAGTAACATCATAATCTTTCTGAATAGTCGGATGTCTTTTTTTGCCAGGTTAAATTTAGTCAAGAACTTATTTAAGTATTCTTCTGAAATATTCATCAGATCCTCCTGAGAATATCGATTAAAATCAATAATAGAATCAAATCGTCTGATCAATGCTTTATCAAAATATTCATATAAATTTGTAGTTGCTACCAATACAATTCTTTCATCCATACGATCCATATTTTTAAGCAATGACGATGTTACCCGTCCCATCTCACGCAAATCATTGGCATTGGTTCTATCTAAGGCAACCGCATCTATCTCATCAAACAATACTATGACTTTTTCGGGATGAACAAAACTGTTTATCTCCTTAAACAGCTCCGACATATTCTTCTGCGTCTGACCCATTTTGCTATCGATGATGGCTGAAAAATCAACCATATATATCTCTCTTTCCAATATACGCGCAAGCTGCTTAACAGCCTCTGTCTTGCCCGTTCCAGGCGCTCCCTGAAAAAGAAATTTATTTATGCCTGCATTATGTGCTACCGCATGCACGATTCCTAATAAATCCTGCATAATATCATCCGGCAGCCATAAAGGTTCACTGCTTCTTTCAAGTTTTTCAAATAATGCCGATTCATTCTCACTCAGTTGTGGAACAAATGTATTCGCATTTGACATTAAGGCCATAATATATTCTGCAAGCTGATAGTCTCCTGTTTGATCAAAATCTCTTGCAATCTCATAAGCTTCACTTCGAAATCCGGCATCATTGTTCTCCGCATGATATTTAATTAAGTTAATAACGCTCTTCTTTTTCATATGATCCGCTCCTAAATTCTCTTTCTTATTTACAGCTTAGCATCTTGGGACATATTTGTCAATATTGGGACAAATATTTTAATTTACTTTTTGTTATTACTGGTGTTATATTGTATAGAAACAGAAACCCAAACAATTTGTTTATTAAGGTTCTTAAAACATATATAGACACTTTCTATAAAGGAGGATACATGAGCGACGACAAAATTTTTCTGACGTACAACAGACAAATGAAAAAACCTCGTAAAGACAAAAAATAAATTGCAGCGGTCCCCCGCATAAAACTGCTTTCGTGCATTCCGGATATTTTAATATAATTAATGGATATAAAATGCCCTTTACATGTGGTTTTGATACATCGGGAAATCATATATATTTTCCTGATACAAGTTTAGAGTTATTCAAAAACGGATACCTGCCCGAAAACGGGAATTTACTGCAAAACAGCCTGTCATCTGGTTTTCAAACGCTCCAGGAACCAAAAGGTGACCGGCTTAAAAATAGCATAAAGACCGTAGCCCAGTGCTCCGCCGATCACATTCGTAATCAGGTCCGTGATGTCCGAGGATCGATCGAAGAACGGCTGTAAGAGTTCGATACCCAAGCTCATCAAGAAGCAGAAAAACACCGTCACGCCGAATTTGGCCCTTTTGTCCCGGGTCAGAGGAAACAGAAAGCCAAAAGGCAGGGTCATGATAACATTCAAGATCACTTGCCTGAAAAAATCCCCTCTCCTCAAAGAAACGTCAATAAACGGTACCAGATTCATAGGCATATAGGGGTGGTCCAGCATGAATGGAATGGATGCGATCACCGGCATCATGGTAAAAAAGAGCACAAACGAGAGATAGACATACATGAGGGTATTGACAAGCAGGACTTCTCTGCCCCGGGTCTTCCATTTCTTATAAAAGACGAAAACATACAGAAAAACCAACACTATAAAATCTATGAAATATTTTATCAGGTACTTCATTGCAACACTTCTTTCCACTTATCACCCTATTTAAATCCGGATTTGCCGATTTGATTTTATCATATTTACCGGCTTTTATACAAGATGTAAGTTGGTGAAATTGCCGAGAGCACTATCCCGCAACATGAAAAGGAAGGAGCAAAAACTTTGGGATAGTCCCGTATAATATAGGTAAGGGCAGAACCCAGTCAAAACAGGCTCTGCCCTTAAGTAACTATTGACAAGTCTTATATCAGTTTTGAATTTACACAAAATTTGAAACGGTCTCTAATAATCATAGAACTTTCTCCTCTTTACTATTTGTGTAATGCACGGACATCCCACGGATAAATAACCCATTCCCCATTATCCTTCCAAGGCAATGCAGTTTCTTTCGCATCTTGATTTAATGATACATAAGACACACCTAAAACCAAATCACCACTTTTCATTTCTCCATTACTATCCCACACAACATTTACAACTACTTTAGACATACCGCATCCACGTTCTTCGATTTCAAGCAACTTATAAGCATTTAATTTCTTATGTTCAAAAAGTTTTCTTGCTTCCCCAGCTCGCTTTTTTTCGGACGTCTCATAAGAAAACATATTCTTCAATACCTTTCCCAACATTCCATAATTCTTATTCTCCCAATATTGCAGAAATTGAATTACTGGTACTATGTATTGATAATTCTCATAATCCTCAACTGTTCCACATTCCGGAATATCTTTCCCAGCCTCTACACTTCTTTTCTTCCATTTCTGGATTTCCTGCTTATCGTTTTGAACTTGATTATATCTTTTTAACGCCTGAGTTAGTGAAGTTTCTTCATGCTCATTTTGATACTTTTCCTTTCGTTTATCTTCGTTATTTTTCATTGCCATCCATTCCGCAACAGCAAATAATAATGCTACACACTTGCACGATACATACTCATTCCCGTAGTTCAGATCCCTACCATGTAAGATTCCATTTCTATAAGGCATTCGTATTTCTTCTGAATTAGTTTTTCCTCTTCCCTTATTAAAAACATTCTTTATATTTTCCAAACTATCATTACATCCAACCAAACAATCCCATGCAGTAACCTCTGTTCCCTCCGCAAAAAGCCCCTTACTTTTTGTGAAGTCATTCACAGCTCCATCAACTATGATTAAGAACAACGGTACACTAGCATAATACCGTTCTGCAAAATGTTCCTCAAATGCATTTTTTATCAATTCATAACGTAGCAACAACTCGTTAGATTTACGGTGTATTTGATGTATCCTATCTTTTACCTCTTCTTTGTAATAGTCTATCAAAACTCGCTCAGCAGCTTCTGCCCCCTCGTTTTCATAAACTTGATTAGCTTTTTCAATCAAAGGAACACTCATACTATCATACATACACCATCCTAATGATGAAAATCTTTCCGAAAACAATCCCATTTGCTTAAGCAGACTGTTCAATTGATCTTCAATGTCTTTTCTTTGTTTTCGTTGCTCTTTGCTTAAAAACATGCCCAAAAGCTTAGATGCACTAATCTGTTGTTGTAACTCCTGAATACTAACTAAGTTCTCAAAATCTTTCACATTCTCACTCCCTTTTTACATAGGAATTTACTCATTCCCCATACGGATAATAGTGATCTGCCTTCGACTGAAACTCCTTCAAATCACAAATCTTCATATCCGCATTAAACTCGGCAATAGTAACTCCATCAAAACCATCCACATTGCCCTCGTAATCGCACTTAAAATACCATTCCACAACAGCCGTATTCCCTGAAACAATCACACGCTTTATATCCCACTGCAAAACAGTACCTCTCCGGTTCCAATCCTCAAACCATCTGATTATCTGTCCGATGCCTTTATACACCGGACCATAACACTCGCAGTAAATAATATCGTCGCTAAAAATCTCCTTTACAACATCAACATCTTTATCCAGCCAGCATTGAAAATATTTTCTAATAATCGCTTCCATTCTGCGCTTGCCCCTTTATCCTTTCAATCGTTTCCTCCACAGAAATACACTCCGCATATCTGTCCTTCGACATAAACTCGTTATAATACTTATAACTCTGCTTTCCTGACATAAAAGCATTATCAAATGTAGAATTTGCGTCCTCCGGTACAATTAATTTAAAACCATGCTCAAAGCCACACTTGATTGTTGCATCAATACAGTAATCCGTCTGTAATCCGTCTGCAATTCAACAACAGCCACTGTACGGATATTCTTTTCCACCAAGTACTCCAACAGGCCCGTCCCCTTAAAAGAACTATTTACCGTCTTAACAAAAATCTTCTCACCCGGTCTTGGAGTAAAACCTTCATATATCTCAAAACCTGGTGTTCCCTTCGTCAATTCCGCACCAGAACCGTCAGCTCTACCTTTCCCTTACTTCCTCAAATTATTTTCTTTATCAAAAAATGCTTTCTCCAGCATATCATACTCTGCATCCGAACAGACCACTTTGCACCTTTTCTGGTATTCCTTAGAACGCTCCAGCATACGATCAATCTTCTCACATGGGAATTCTACACACTGATTGCATTTATCTACATTGTGCTCCTTTGTGCATTCCACCAGATGATATGTACATTGTTTGTGAGAAGAACATCCTTCACATCTAATTTCTTCGTTGGATACAACGCAGTCACGCCAACCTACCCGATACCATAACTCTGCCACATTCCGAAGTTCTTCCTCACTATTTGCATTATATCTTGGGCATTCTATACAGTTATCTCCGCATAAGGTTATTTTTTCTTCCATGTGATGCCTTCGCACCAATTGCTGCAACACAATTTTCATATTATGATACTTAGCTCCAACATCCTCAAAACCAACCGCCTTGTAAAGCGAATATCCATCCTCTGTTGATTTTAATTCAATAACGCTCACTCCCTGTGCTGCGGCATCTTCCAGCATCATTGACATTAATTTCTTTGCATAACCTTTATTCCTATATTCCGGCTTCGTATAAACATTTAAAACGGTGCCTGTCTTCCCTGTAATAAATGACGGGCTCATAGGTTTTTCCACTATCAGTAAAAATGCACACGAAATAATGTCTTCCTTATTCCTTGCAACATACACCAGCAAATCCTTGTTAATGTGTTTTTCGTAATAGCATGGCAACGATGATTTTATCAATTCCAGGTCTGCTTCTGTCATTTCTCCCAAATCCTCTTGCAAATATGCAATTCGCAATTCAGTCAACATATTTATATCTTTTGGAACTGCTTTTTCAAATATCATAACTACCTACTCTTCTTTCTTTTACAACAATCTGCTCTTTCCTCATAACTTCTATTTGCCACATATAATTTCCGTCAATCAAAATCTTATCTGTTAGAATCTCATTCGGCAAACTGTCATTATAAACAGTTCCATTAACAAAAGAAACCATTTCCATTCCAGATTCGTTAATTCCATATGGTTTAGGAATATTATTAAACCCGTTTTCATGCATAAAGGATAAAAATGACTGTACATGCGATGTCCATTTATTTCCCGGACGAATTACTTTATTTTCTTCTTTAGATATTTTACCTTTTCTTCCGCCATGTAAAACTTCTTTTTGAATCATATATTTTTTCTCCCATTCATATTCCCGATTTATAGATTTGATTATATTACTTCTATTCTCTGTTTATAACTATAAAATATAGGGCATAACAACCGCAGCCCTTGATTTCTCAAAGGATTGCGGTGTTATTTCTATTATTCGGCTCTAATCTAAAGATTACTCAATAATCGTAGCCACACGACCAGAACCTACTGTACGTGCACCCTCACGGTATTTGAATAGCGTTTTTTGTGGTATTTTCTATGCTTTTTATGTAAGCGCACAATAAGATAGTGCCTTCTAAATAATAAGAGGATGATATAATAATA
>CAJULG010000004.1:0-104415 GCA_910587045.1 uncultured Lachnospiraceae bacterium
TGTCTCGACAATGCACCCGGTGAAATTGAAGTACCAGTGAAGATGCTGGTTACCTGCGCCAGGACGGAAAGACCCCATGGAGCTTTACTCCAGCTTGATACTGGGATCCGGTGCTGTATGTACAGGATAGGTGGGAGGCAGAGAAGTGGTGACGCCAGTTGCCATGGAGCCGCTGTTGGGATACCACCCCTGCAGTACTGGGTTTCTAACCTGCACCCGTGAACCGGGCGGGGGACAATGTCTGGCGGGGAGTTTGACTGGGGCGGTCGCCTCCGAAAGGGTATCGGAGGCGCTCAAAGGTTCCCTCAGAATGGACGGAAACCATTCGGAGAGTGCAAAGGCATAAGGGAGCCTGACTGCGACACCGACGGGTGGAGCAGGTACGAAAGTAGGACTTAGTGATCCGGTGGCATAAAGTGGGATTGCCATCGCTCAACGGATAAAAGCTACCCTGGGGATAACAGGCTTATCACTCCCAAGAGTTCACATCGACGGAGTGGTTTGGCACCTCGATGTCGGCTCATCGCATCCTGGAGCTGTAGCAGGTTCCAAGGGTTGGGCTGTTCGCCCATTAAAGCGGTACGCGAGCTGGGTTCAGAACGTCGTGAGACAGTTCGGTCCCTATCCGGCGCAGGCGCAGGATATCTGAGAGGAGCTGTCCTTAGTACGAGAGGACCGGGATGGACGGACCGCTGGTGTACCTGTTGGCCCATCAGGGCCATGGCAGGGTAGCCAAGTCCGGCAGGGATAAACGCTGAAGGCATCTAAGCGTGAAGCCCCCCTCAAGATAAGATTTGCCATTCTTCGGAAGTAAGACCCCTTGAAGACGACAAGGTAGATAGGCTGCGGGTGGAAGTGCAGCAATGCATGGAGCTGAGCAGTACTAATCGGTCGAGGGCTTGACCAGAAGAAAGCGGAGGCATGATGGATGTGGAGGAAGACCGGGGACGGTCAGGAGTTTCTGTATGATGTTTTGAAGGTGCAGGAGCCATGCGGGACCGCAAGCTGGCATTGCAATAACAATCTTCAAAATAGTAACGAATGGCCCAGTGGCTCAGTTGGTTAGAGCGTCGCCCTGTCACGGCGAAGGTCGAGGGTTCGAGTCCCTTCTGGGTCGTTATATGGGATCTTAGCTCAGCTGGGAGAGCATCTGCCTTACAAGCAGAGGGTCATAGGTTCGAGCCCTATAGGTCCCATTTTTTGTGTAATAAATTAAGTATTTTCATACAATGGATGGATTCCCGAGTGGCCAAAGGGGACAGACTGTAAATCTGCTGCATCATGCTTCGGTGGTTCGAATCCACCTCCATCCACTTATATAACGCGGGGTGGAGCAGTCTGGAAGCTCGCCGGGCTCATAACCCGGAGGTCATAGGTTCAAATCCTGTCCCCGCTACTGCAGATGAGCATAATTTCTTATGAGATTATGCTTATTTTTATTTCCGTGAAGGCCAATGCCGCCTATGTGGACTTCTGTAATAAAAAGTGCAGAAATAGTGGAGAAGTTTATATTCAAGTGATATAATTAAAAAACATATTTGTAAGGAAAAAGGAGTATGTGGCAGGAATAAGCATGGAATTATATGAATTGTATCGATTGATCAATCTGCAAACGGAGATGATCCAGGAATTAAAGGTTGTCAGTGGACAACTGAATATAAATCAGTTTGATCTATATCTGGAAATGCTGATGGATAGAAATACAGCGGCGCAGGCATACAGGGATCTGAAAGCGTTATTAGCTGAAGATAAGGATAATATAAAAATGCTATATTGCCAGCTGGAATGCGCTCGCCGGATACTTGATAAATATCAGGCAAAGCATATTTCATATGCTGTATATATAGATACGATGCAATGCTTTACCCGATTTATAGAAGAATGTAAAAGGAAAAATGGCCGGATGTTTTTTGACAGAGGATGGTGGACGTATAGACAGGTCAGCATGTGTATATTTCGCATAGGTGAATTAGAATATGAGTTTAATAAGTATGAAGGTGAAAATGTTATTGTGATTCATATACCATCCGATGTGAATTTAACAAAGGAGGCTGTTGATCATTCGCTGGAGCAGGCAGGAATATTCTTTCAAACATATTATAAGGATTATGAATATAAAGGATATACCTGTGATTCATGGTTACTGTCACCGGTCTTGAGATCATTGTTGCCGGAAAAGTCAAATATATTGTCATTTCAAAAACGGTTTGATATTATACAGGAAAATAAAGAGGACAGGGAGTATATTGAGTGGTTGTTTCAGGTTCCGGCTGATACGGATTATGAAGTTTTGCCTGTAGAGACCGGTTTACAAAGGAATGTCAGGGAACTGCTTCTGAATAGCGGGGCCGTTGGCTGTGCGTATGGCGTGATGAAAGGATACAGTTGAAATAACAAGGGCAGAAATCTGAAAACAGGTTTCTGCCCTTATATTATATTGTTTTAATCAAGACAGGCGACCGGATGGTTCCTTATTTAGCTTCAATGGAATCTGTCCGATAGATGAATTTTACCTGTCCGGACATATCATCCGAAATACCGGAGAAGGAATTGTAGTTTTTGGATACATCTGCGGTTGCCCGGATTCTGGTAACCAGTCCGCCCAGATCTCCATCGACAGCATCTACAAGCTTCTGGATGCCTTCCTCATTAAGCTGCTTCAGACCATCGGATAAGGACATGGCACCGTCACGCAGATCCGTTACGCCCTTTGTCAGGGCCGGAGTTCCGTTCTTCAATGTCAGGATACCATTGTACAGATCATTTGCACCTGCGTTTAATTCTGCGCTGCCTGCTTTTAACTGACCGGCACCGGCATTCAGGGCATCTGCGCCGCTCTTGGCGGAAGCGACGCCGGCGGTATACTGATTCAGTCCGACATAAAAGGTATTATAGCTGTCAAGCTGCTGCTTCAGGGCGGAGATGGAAGCGGCGCCGGATTTTGCCTGCTCCAGTGCAGCAGTGATCTTTCCCTGTACCTCGGCAGAGTTCATGTTCTGTTCAATGAGGATCGGTATCTGTTCCTCTGTCTTGGCGGCGATCAGAGCCTGCACCTGTTCGGTCTGTAATTGTGCTGCTACCTGCTGGTCAAAGGCTGCCTTTACAGAATCGCTGTTCATCTGGTTATCAACAGTGGCGCTGATCTGTGCCTGCTGTTCCTCTGATATCGTACCATCTGCAATACCGCTTTCATAGCTTTCTCTGGTAAGGCCCATTGCTGCCAGTACCTGTTCCTCCACATTGGAACGAACAGCAGCGGTGACCTGTACGCTTATTTCCTGCTGTACGGTAGCGGTAACAGCGGCAGTGATCGTATCCCTGGATGCGTAGACCTGACTGGTAACTGCTTCGAGAGCGGCGGCATGGGCCTGCTCTGCCACGCTGGTTTCATCAAGAGATGCGATCAGGGCATTTAAGGTTTCCGCATAGTTTTCTATCGTCAGCTTTGGTACAGAGAGCCCTGCAGCGGCAAGCTGGGAATCGGCCATGCTCAGCAAGGAATCAAATACCTGTCTTGATCCGGCGTTCAGAGAGTCGCTGTTTGATGCCAGTTCGCCAAGTCCGCTGGCAAGTGCACTGGCGCCATCTGCCAGATCGGAGGCACCGCTGCTTAAAGTACCGGTCCCGGTCTTCAATCGTTCTGCTCCCTCTGCCAGCTGGTCGATTCCGCTGATCAGTTCACCGGATTTATCAAGCAGGGTGCAAAGTCCGCCATAAAGCTGAGAGGAGCCATCCATTAACTGCTCCATAGCATCTGTCAGATCATTCAGGGAAGCCTTCAGATCGTCAAATGAATCCAGTTCCTCCGTATCAAGGTCGTTAAATACCTCGTTGGTAGCAACCGTGATCGTATTGGACATTTCAAAATCCGTTACATCCGCAGTGATCTCTACATAATCCGGAATCTCAAGCTTATCGGAATCAACCGCCAGATTATCCTGAAGTCCGGGAAACGCGATGCCTACAACAACGGTGCGATCCCCGTCATTGATCAGCTTACCGTTGCTTACCTCCACGTTGGTAAAGGAATCGTTATCCAGGATCATACCGGACAGCATAGCGAAAGGAACATAGATCTCTTCTTTTGTTCCGTCAATCTCGACGGTCTCAGACTGGTGATTTGTATAATCGAAACGGATCGTTACCTTACCGCTCTGTCCGGCAAGCTCGGACGGAGAAACGCTCTTTCCGTCCAGCTTGTAGGAAACGGATAAGGCTACCGGAACCTCCAGTGCGATGTCTCCCTGATAGTAGACATCATTGCCGTTTGCATCCCAGACCCGCATATTGTCACCGTTCATAGTATAGCTTTCACCCTCCCGGACCGCTTCTACATTGGAGAGGTCGGACTGGTCGGAAAGGGCTGTGCTTCCCAGCGTATTTTTGATCCAGTCACTGACAATGATCTTTTCAACATTGCCATCTGCACCGGCCAGTACATAGACGGTTTCATCCTTTCTTACCTCGGATTGTGCTTTATTTTCAGAAGCGGCCGGAGCGGCCTCTGTGACCGCTGCCGGGGCAGTGTTAGTTACGCTTGTGGCATGGACAGTAGCACCTACGCCGCCGACGAGCAGGACTCCGCATAACAGAATGGAAACCGGTTTTATTAAATCCTTTTTGATCATAAGATTACCTCCTAATAAGTTGTTTTAACCTGATATATTTCATAATCATATTGGCCAAAGCTTATGGTTCTATATTGGCTTTGGAATGTGCATGACCTTCTTCTTCATACCCAGCGTGGAAGCCAGGATCAGCCTGTCACAGAGCATCAGCAGTGCAGGAAGGATAAAGATAACGCACAGCATACTTACGACGGCACCTCTTGCCATCAGCATACACATAGAACTGATAATGTCGATGTCCGAGTATACAGCCACACCGAAGGTAGCGGCAAACAGTCCCATTCCGCTGACGATGATGGATGGTATAGAGGCGGAAAGTGCGGTGGATACCGCCCGGTGCTTATCATTTCCTGCGATCCGCTCCATTTTATACCGGGTTGTCATTAAAATGGCATAATCGACGGTTGCGCCGAGCTGAATCGTGCTGATGCAGATCGGTGCGATAAACGGAAGCGACTGACCAAGGTAATGTGGCAGGCCCAGGTTAATGAAGATAGCGAGCTCGATAACCGAGATCAGGATGAACGGAAGGGAAATACTCTTTTCCACCAGCGCGATGATAACGAAGATCGCAACGATGGAGATCGCATTTACCACCTGGAAATCATGGTTGGTGGTTTCAATCATGTCCTTCATGCAAGGCGCTTCTCCGATCAGCATACCGCTTTCGTCATATTTTTTCAGGATAGCATTCAGACTGTCAATCTGTTCGTTTACAGCATCGCTGGCCACCTTATATTCAGAGTTGATGAGCAGCAGCTCCCACTTGTCATTTTCCAGGATATCCTTGATATCCTGCGGCAGGATCTCTTCCGGTACACGGGAGCCAAGAACGGATTCTAACCCCAGTACATACTTGATGCCATTCACATCCTCCATTTCGTCGATCATGGCGCGAACCTCCTTAGAAGGAAGGCTGGCATCCACTAGGACCATATGGGTGGATGCGATGTTGAAGTCCTCGGAAAGTTTGGAGTTGGCAATAACATATTCCATGTCCTCCGGCAGACACTGGCCCATATCATAATAGACCTCATTGTTTGTTTTCTTATAGCCATACAGGGCAGGTACGATCAGTACTGCAAAGCAGATCAGAAAGACCGGAAATACCCTGGTGATCCCGTTTGCAAACTTCGTCATATTCGGGATCAGTGAGCGGTGCTTGGTCTTTTGCAATGGCTTATCAAATACCAGGATCAGTGACGGAAGCACTGTTACACAGCCGATCACGCCGAGAATAACGCCCTTTGCCATGACAATGCCCAGATCCCGTCCAAGCGTGAAGGACATAAAGCAGAGTGCGGCAAATCCGGCAACGGTAGTAATGGAGCTGCCCACGACGGAGGTCAGGGTTTCATGGATGGCAAGCGCCATGGCTTCATGGATATCGGAAACCTTTGCCCGCTGTTCATTGTAGCTGTGCCATAGGAAAATGGAGTAATCCATAGTAACTGCAAGCTGCAGGACTGCGGAAAGCGCTTTGGTGATATAGGATATCTCACCAAAGAAATAGTTACTGCCCAGGTTCAGAAGGATCATCATGCCGATGGAAGCCAGAAAGACGAACGGTACCAGCCAGCCGTCCAGCAGCAGAATCATGGCGAGACAGGCGAGTAATACGGCAAGGCCGACGTAGATCGGTTCCTCCTGCTCACACAGGTTCTTCAGATCGGTTACCAGTGCTGACATGCCGGATACAAAGCATTGCTCTCCGGCAATGGCTCGAATATCACTGATCGCATCTATGGTAACATCAGCAGAGGTAGAGCTGTCGAAAAATACGGCGATCATGGTAGCATTGCCGGTATTGAATTCATTATAAATGGAATCCGGCAGAAGCTCTTTTGGAACCGATACATCCGCAAGAGAGGAGTACCAGAGTACAGTGTCCACATGATCTACGGTTTCAAGACGTTCCACCAGAGCCGCTACATCCGGATCTGACATATCTTCTACAATGATCAGAGAGAAGGCTCCCTTGCCAAAGTCATTTAAGAGTTCGTTTTGTCCGACTACCGTGTCCGTATCTTCCGGCAGGTAATCGAGCATGTCATAGTTGATTCTGGTTCCGATCACGCCGAGTATGGATGGAATCATCAGCAAAAGGGTAACGATCAGGATCGGAATCCGGTATTTTACTACTGCTTTTGGAAAACGCATGTTGTTTTACATCTCCTTACTTAATCATTTACTTCAATATACATTCGGTTTCTGGTGCCTGATGATCTTGACCGTGGTAAGCATGGTGCAGAGGTTCAGGATTCCTTCTGCCAGCAGTGAGATTCCCAGTATCACGGTGAGGATGGCGCTGCTTTCGCTCGGGCGGAAGATAAGAATGCTGCCGCAGATCACAGTCAGAATGGAACAGGCCAGGATCAGCCACCATTGACGGATGCCAAAGACTCTGGAGTCTATTGCAATCTGAATCTTGAACAGTCCGTCTGCAAGTACGGAAATCCCCAGCGTGATACAGATGAAGTTCATCAGGCTGCCGGGATGGGTCAGCATGATGGTGCCGATAATGATCATCATGATCCCGAACGCAAGATCATATTGAAAGGCCAGACGGTATAAGTCCCTGGAGAAGAACCCGACCAGCTTGATCATGCCGAACAGGGTGAAGATAATTCCGCATATGATGCCGAGCATAGCAGCGGAAAAGTCCGGAACTGCGATCAGGATGATTCCCAATATGCATAGTGCGGCGGATATGATGATATAGCCAATCTTTGCTGTCCGCATAGGGGCTATGGAACGCATGTGTACACCTCCTGTCATTCAGACCAGTCATTCAAACCGGTGTTTTTACGGTTTCAATCTACCAAAAACAGCTGAAAATAAAAATAGGCAATTCACCCGCAGTTGACAAAAAATTAGTCAACAGAGGTAAATTGCCTAAAAACCAGACAAAGAGATCGCTTTGCCCAAAGAGGCTATTCCAAAGCCGGAGATTTGCCGGCATGCTCCCGGCACCGCTGTATCATTTCATGGGACAGCCCGTGACACAGGGAAAGGAGATGGTGTAATTTATCAATGGCATCATCCGGCATACCGGTAATGATCCATTCCGTAACCACGCCGTATAACTCGCATTTGACAAACAGGATCAGGATGCTCCTGTCCTCTTCGGTTACTCCATCCTTGCCGAATACCGTATTGAAATAGGTGGTGACAACGTATTCGCAGATACGCATCAGATACTGCTCATAAATGTTGCGGTTAACGGAATGATAGATATGTAAAATAGCTTTTTTGTTATTCAGTGTAAAATGAAATGCAGCGTCGAAGGCTTCCTCGATCGAGCTGATATTCGGATACTGCCGGATCAGGGTATCTGCCGCATCCGTAACGATCTCCTCAATCAGTGCCGGAATATCGTGAAAATGGTAGTAGAAGGAGTTGCGGTTGATCCCGCAGTCCTCTACAATATCCCGAACACTGATCTGATTTAAGGGCTGTTCATTCAGAAGCTTCAAAAAGGATGCTTTAATCGCTTGCTTTGTAAAATTCGGCATGTTGATCTCTCCTTTTATGTTTTATACTTTGCTGCTGCCCCTCCTCAGGTCATATCTGACAGCTTCTTTGGATTACTGCTTTCTGCCTTCAGGACTCCTCCCGGCTTGCGCCGGGCCCCTCCTCAAGGCAAAGTATATCATAACATTATAGTTTTTTCCATGGCAGAAAACAAGGCAGACATACACCAGTAGTTGCACCAGCCGGGGGGTTTGATTGTACCTGCTTCGTATACCAGCATCTTTTGCCTGCCGGCATGATAGCATATGCGGATACAGCTTCAATATGCGAAAAGGAGTTGGTTCAGTGACAGGACACAATGGTTGTTGTGCCTTATATTTTATGGTAAATAGAGTGTGAAAGTGCTATAATCAAATCTACAGTATTTTGACCGGAACGATCGGCCGGATCATGAATTACCGTTCACAGGCATGACGGTGAAAGAAAGAAGTTACCGGATATTCTAATTATTTACAATGAAAGAATGGTAAAAAAGGAAGGAGACCCCATGAGGCGTATCTTTAACGAACAATTAAGGGAATATTGCAGCCGGGATTATTATCCCTGGCATATGCCGGGACACAAGCGGCAGAGAATAGAGACATTTGCTGCTAAGGGGCCGAAGGCAGGCGTTGAGGGTCTGCATGAAACCGGATTTGGCTTTGATCTGGATGTAACAGAGGTGCCCGGATTGGATAACCTGCATGTTCCGGAGGGGGTGCTGGCGGAATCGCTGGCACAGCTACCGCAGGTATAT
This sequence comes from uncultured Lachnospiraceae bacterium, assembly GCA_910587045.1. Lineage (GTDB taxonomy): Bacteria > Bacillota > Clostridia > Lachnospirales > Lachnospiraceae > CAG-632. The sequence continues at coordinate 8,899 of CAJULG010000004.1, forward strand.
GGAAGTGTAAAGTCCTATTATCTGGTAAATGGAAGCACCGCCGGGATACTGACGGCGGTTTCTGCATTATGCGATCGGGGTGATACGATCATCATGAGCCGAAACTGCCATAAGGCAGTATACAATATAGTGGCGCTGCTGGATTTAGCACCTGTGTATCTTTATCCTGAAATGATGGAACCTTATGGCATCTGCGGAAGCATTATCCCGGAGCAGGTGGAACAGGTATTACGGGAACATCCGGAGGCTAAGGCAGTGATATTTCCCTCACCGACCTATGAGGGGGTTATCTCCGATGTCCGTACTATCAGCAGGATTGTTCATCGGGCAGGCAGCAGGCTGATCGTGGACGCAGCTCACGGAGCGCATCTGGAGTTCGGAGCGGGATTTCCGGAGGCGGCTATCCGATGCGGGGCCGATCTTGTGATCGAGAGCCTGCACAAGACCCTTCCCTGCTATACCCAGTGTGCGATCCTGCATGTGGGGACTGGAGAAATAAACGACAGACTGACCGCAGTATCTGCAGATTGCCGGGAGCTGACAGAACAGGTAGAATGGTATCTTCGTGTTTACCAGACCAGTTCCCCTTCTTATCTATTTGTGGCAGGCATGGAGGACTGTATTGCCACGATGGAAGAATGGCGGGATACCCGGATGATGGAATATCATGACAGGCTGAAACGATACCGTATGAGCTGGTCGGAGCTTCAGGCACTTCATCTGTTGACCGCAGAAGAGGTTCAGAATGCGGGCGGATTTGCCTATGATGAATCGAAGCTGGTATTCTGTATGCCGGAAGGCGGCCCGGACGGGGAGTCATTCTGCCGGGAACTGGAAGCGCGGTATGGTATGGTATTGGAAATGGCGACATTGAATTACGGGCTGGCAATGACCAGTGTCATGGATACGGAGGAAGGATATGAACGCCTGGACCGGGCCTTGCAGGAGATTGACCGGAGGCTGGCAGGGGCTGCTGTATCATCACAGCATTCCAGCCATGCCATAGATACATTGACAGAGCGATCCGGCAGGATGGTCTTTCTGCCTGGTACGGCATTGAAAATGAAATCCGGAATGACAGTTTTATCCGAAGCCGCCGGACAGATCGCCGCGGATTATGTAACCGTATATCCGCCGGGGATACCGGTTCTGGTTCCGGGAGAAGAGATTTCTGCTGTACAGAAAGCATATATTATGCAATGCATAGAGACCGGTCTGACGGTACACGGATTAAAGTGGATTTCACAGGGAGAGAAAGTTCCTTGTGTTGAAGTAATAAGGGAATAGAATTAATAGTAGTATTTCGTATACGCTTGTGTTATTCTATACAATATATGATATCCGCAGGTGGTTATGACTGGATAAAGGTCTGATCCGTATAGGAAACACAGGTTTTCTGAATGGACACGATAGATTTTCATAAGGGGGAAAAAAATATGTCAAGTAATTATGATTTTGAGGCTTGGATTGGGACACTGGTGGCATCCGGATTATTGGTATTTGTTCTTGTGCTGCTGGGGATTGCAATTTTAATTTCTCTTACATTTTATGTGCTTCGGAGTGTTGGCCTGTATAAGATGGCGAAGAAAATGGGGCATCCCTCACCGTGGCTGGCATGGATTCCATACGCAAACACATATTTAATGTTTGTATTGCCAGAGAAGCCACTGAGGGTATTAGCAATCAATACGGAATTGAAGCAAAGGAGTACCGGATTCTTTATCTGGCTGGCAATCACTCTTGGTTCTGGTGTTATTGCGAGTATTATATCAATGATTCCATTTGTTGGAGCATTGGTTGTAAGTATTCTTCCGTTATTAGAGACGGTGGCTCTTATTTTCCTGTTGTATCCGATGTATTATGATTTGTTTTCTCTTTTTGTAGAGGATTCACAGGCTAAGGTATTTGCAATTATTGGTATGCTGGTTGCTCCGGTATTGGCAATTTTTCTGTTGGTTGCATCCTCCAAGGAACCACGTCCGGTTGTAGAGATCGAGGGCACCGGATATTATTATTAATTTTACCAGGAGGAACCTGCGGGCAGCCATTGACAAATATGGAGAAAATAGTGTAAAATTCGCAAGGGATATATAATTGATATTAACAATCAGAATCGAGGTAAAATGTTATTATGAGGAAAGTAATTTCAAAAATTATGGCAGTTTGTATGCTGGGTGTCATGTCATTTATGGCAGCAGGCTGTGGTGCAGGAACCGGCGGGAGCTCGGTGGTAAAGGTCATTGATATTTCTTTAACGGATGAGCAGTATGCATTCGGTGTGGATAAGAACAATGCAGAGCTGTTGACAAAGGCAAATGAGTACATTGCGTCAGTGAAGGAAGATGGAACTCTGGAGGCGATCTGTGAGCGGTATTTTGGTGATGGCACACCGGAGGGTGTGACTTCTGCGCAGGAGGACAGTTCGAAGGATCAGCTGGTAATCGCAACGAATGCGGAGTTTTCCCCATTTGAATACAAGGAGGGGGATACCTTCTACGGAATTGATATGGAGCTGGCAGCAGGACTTGCAGAATATCTGAATAAGGAACTGGTTATTTTAGATGTCGATTTCGAAGCGGTATGTACATATGGGATACCGGAAAGGCGGATATGGCGATTGCGGGTCTGACGATCAATGAGACCAGAAAGGAAAGTGTGAACTTTACCGATTCCTATTATCTTGCATCACAGGTTCTGATCGTGCCAAGCGGTGAGACTGCATTTGACGCATGTAAGTCAGCGGATGATGTACTGGCAGTGATCGCAGAACAGGAAGCAGGTCGTATCGGCGGACAGAGCAGTACAACAGCAGAGTATTATGTAAAGGGTGATGCTGACTGGGGATTCGACGGTATTGAGAATATGAGCTGGGTTGGTTATACCTCCGGTTCTTTAGCAGTCAATGATATGCTGTCTGGTAATATCAATTATGTTATGATTGATGAGGCACCTGCCAATATGATCGTGAAGAAGGTTAATGCAGCAAACTAATTGACGGAATAAGCAGAACCTGCCGTTTGGCAGGTTTTTGCGTATTATACGGTGTAGCCGGGAGGAGTCCGGAAGGCGGATTGCGGTAAAGCAGAAATAATAGCTTGGATGTGAGGATACGGTATGACAGTTCAATCAATCATTAATAAATGGAATCTGTTTATAGACGCATTTATGAATAAGGGCGGTTATAAAGAGGTGGTTTCCGGTCTGGTGAATACCCTGATCATAGCACTGGTGGCGCTGGTGCTGGGTATTATCATCGGTACGATCATTGCGGCCATAGAGGTTTCGCCAAAGAAGGGAAGGTTTATGCGTGTGCTGGACCGGATCTGTACAGTGTATGTGGCATTTTTCCGGGGGACGCCTATCGTGGTTCAGTTGCTGCTGGGATATTTTGTTATTCTTCCGTTAATCGGCTTCAGCCTGTCCTCTGTTGTGGTTGCGATTATCATCATGGGCTTAAATAGCGGTGCGTATGTATCAGAGATCATGCGGTCCGGTATTTTATCTGTCGATATCGGGCAGATGGAGGCAGGGCGTGCCATGGGACTGAACTATGGCACCACTATGCGGAAGATCATCATTCCGCAGGCGGTCAAGAATATTCTTCCTACTCTGGGTAATGAATTGATCTCTCTGGTGAAAGAGACGTCAGTTGTGAGCTTTATCGGAGTAGTGGATCTGTATAAGGCGTTTCGAACCATTGGTTCGAGCAATTATGAATATATGATGCCGTTTCTGGTTATGGCAGTTATCTATATTGTCCTGATCATGATCATAACCTTTGCGTTGAAAATGATGGAAAGGGGGTTACGGGCAAGTGATAAGCGTTAGGAATATTTATAAGAATTTTGGCGGACTGGAAGTATTGAAGGGTGTCAGCCTGGAAATCGAGAAGGGGGAAAAGGTTGCGATCATCGGTCCGTCAGGAAGTGGAAAGAGTACGTTTCTCCGGTGTATGAACTTGTTAGAGGAACCAACCTATGGAGAAATCTGGCTGGACGGCAGACTGCTGACACCGGCAGATCCGTATCTACACCCGGAGGTCATTGCAGCGTCAAAGACGTATCAGGATATGATGATGAAAAAGGGTGAAGCCCTGCCGGATGGAAACGCAGGAAAAGAGTCAGAACCGGATTCCGAGATCATCCGGAAGATCAAGAAGGATGATTTGCTGAAAAAGCATGAGGGAAAAGTATATAAGGAGCGTTTAAAAGATATTGAGCAGGAAAACCGGATGGATGTCAATCTGGCAAGACAACGGGTCGGAATGGTATTTCAGCATTTTAATCTGTTTAATAATCTTACCGTCATGCAGAATCTGACACTGGCTCCGGTTACCCTGAAGCTGCAGACAGAGGAGGAGGCAACGGAAAAGGCGAGTGAGCTGTTGAAGCGGATCGGTTTATACGAAAAGAAGGATGAATATCCGAGTAAGCTTTCCGGCGGACAAAAGCAGCGGATCGCTATTGTGCGTTCTCTGGTCATGAATCCGGAGGCCCTTCTATTTGACGAGCCGACTTCCGCATTGGATCCGGAAATGGTTGGAGAGGTACTGGAGCTGATCCGGGAACTGGCAGAAGAGGGAATGACGATGGTGATCGTTACACATGAGATGGGCTTTGCCAGAGAGGTGGCGACACGGGTTCTTTTCATGGATGATGGTCTGATCAAGGAAGAAAATGCACCAGAGGAGTTTTTTGGCAAGCCGCAGCATCCGAGATTACAGGAGTTCCTGTCAAAGGTGCTATAAGAAGCGTAATGAGGAGGATTCCGAATGCAGGGATTATTTATTTCTATGGAAGGCCCGGATGGTGCGGGAAAAAGTACACAGATAGAGATGCTTCGGGATTATCTGACTGATAAGGGGTATGAGATTGTTATTACCAGAGAACCGGGAGGGACCGTGATCGGTGAGGCGATACGGCAGGTGATCCTGAATAAGGATTATTCGGAAATGTGTTCCAATGCGGAATTGTTATTATATGCGGCAGCCAGAGCACAACTGGTACAGGAGGTCATTCGTCCGGCATTGGGGGCTGGTAAGGCAGTAATCTGTGATCGTTTTATTGAATCCTCAGTCGTATATCAGGGAATTGCCAGAGATATGGGGATTGAGACGGTTTATGCTGTGAACGAGTATGCACTGGAGGGACTCCGGCCCCAGCTTACGATCTTTCTGGATCTGGATGCAGAGGAGGGACTTCGCAGGAAGAAGCATCAGGCGGAGCTTGACCGGATGGAGACAGAGGGACTTGATTTTCACAGAAGGGTGGCAGAAGGCTACCGTATGCTGGCGGAGCGGGAAAAAGAGCGAATACTGAGAATTTCTGCTACTTTACCGAAAGAGGACATTCATGCTAAAATAGTAATAGCTATTGAGGAGCGGATTTTAAGCCGATATATTAATAAAATATAATATTTTTGCAATTTATGATTGGAAAGAAGTATAAATATGATTAGGAACGACGGTTTATTCATAAATTAGATATAGAGGGAAGCTGGGAAGGAGGTCAGGGTAAATGGAAGTAAAATTAGATGCGATAAAGCAATTAACTCAGATTGAAGCTGCGGAAGCCGTAAAGAATACCGGTAACGGAGACTTTAAGTTTACTCTGGTCAGTCATATCCAGGAAAGTGAATTGCAGGCCAAGCTGGAAGGCCTGATGAAGGAAATCGAAGAGGAGGGGCAGCGGATCGCCCGTCATAAGGATATCCGGGATCTGAAGCGTTACCGGGCGAAGATCAAGGAATTTATGAATGAGGTTACGACCCGTTCGTATGCATTTTCCAGAGAGAATTACCTGGACCGGAAGGGACGGCACCGGGTGTACGGGATCATTCATCTGGTGGATGAGGAGTTGGATAAGCTGGCAGAAGCGCTGGTCGCTGATGAGAAGGATCATCTGGAGATACTCCGGCTGATCGACGATATCCGTGGAATGCTGATTGACATTCTTACTTAATAGATTTATATTGACTTGGAAGTGGAAAGAAGGTGTTGGCTATGGCAACATTTAAGGACGTAATCGGACATGAGAGTATAATCGGACATTTTAAGAGCAGTATTGAGCTGGGAAAGGTTGCCCATGCTTACCTGATTCATGGTGAAAAAGGAACCGGGAAGAAGATGTTAGCCGGCTTGTTTGCAAAGACACTGCAATGCGAGGCAGGTGGAACGGATCCCTGCTGCAGATGCCGTTCCTGCATACAGGCAGATTCGGGAAATCAGCCGGATATCATATGGGTTACCCATGAAAAGCCTACGGTGATCTCGGTAGATGATATCCGGGAACAGGTAAATAAGAATATTATCGTCCGTCCATATAGCAGCCGGTATAAGATATATATTATACCCCAGGGAGAAATGATGAATCCGCAGGCGCAGAATGCCCTTTTAAAAACAATGGAGGAACCGCCGGAGTATGCAGTGATCCTGTTGTTGACCAATAATATAGACAGGATGCTCCCGACGATCATATCCCGGTGTATCACACTGAATCTGCGGCCGGTCAGAGAGCTGGATATGATGGAGTATTTATCCCGGATCGGGATTCCGGCAGCGAAGGCAAAGTTCTGTGTAGGCTTTGCTTATGGTAATCTGGGAAAGGCGGTACGACTGGCAACCTCCGAGGAATATATCGAGATAAAGCAGGATTGTACACAGATTCTGAAGGATATTAATAAGATGGAGGTATATGAGCTGGTTGATGCTGTGAAACGGATGTCAAAGTATAAGCTGGAGATTAATGATTATATCGATCTGATGATGATGTGGTACCGTGACATTCTAATGCTTAAGGTGTCCGGTTCTCCGGATAAGCTGTTATATAAAGAGGAATATGGTATACTAAAACAACAGGCGAATTACATATCCTTTGAAGGAATCGAAAATGTACTGGATGCTATGGATAAAGCGAAGATTCGTTTAGAGGCAAATGTGAATTTTGATATAGCAATGGAATTATTGCTATTGACCATAAAGGAGAATCAAAATGGTAGAAGTAATCGGCGTTAGGTTTCGGGATACGGGAAAGATTTATTTCTTTGATCCGTTGAAAATAGAGATAGAGGCTGGAGACCATGTGATCGTTGAAACAGCAAGGGGTATGGAATACGGAAAGGTGGTATATGGCAGGCGGAGCATAGATGAGAGTAAGCTGTCTGCTCCGATCAAACCGATCATTCGTAAGGCAACGGAAGCAGATGCAGTACGGGATCGGAAGAATAAAGAACGGTGTAAGGAAGCCTTTCATATCTGTCTGGAGAAGATTGCGAAGCACCATCTGGAAATGAAGCTGATCGAGGCAGAATATACGTTTGATAATAATAAGGTTTTGTTTTATTTTACTGCCGATGGAAGAATTGATTTCCGGGAACTGGTAAAGGATCTGGCGGCTGTCTTTAAGACAAGGATCGAACTGCGTCAGATCGGGGTCCGGGATGAGACCAAGATCGTGGGCGGCATTGGAATCTGCGGCAGAGAGCTGTGCTGTCATAGTTATTTATCGGATTTTGCACCGGTATCGATCAAGATGGCGAAGGAACAGAGTCTTTCACTGAATCCGACAAAGATCTCCGGTGTGTGCGGACGACTGATGTGCTGTCTGAATCATGAGGAAGCGACGTATGAATATCTGAATGATCATATGCCCAATGTGGGTGACTATGTAAAGACGCCGACCGGACAAAAGGGTGAAGTGACCGGAGTCAACGTACTCCGTCAGAATGTGAAGGTTCTGATCACGAATGATGCAGGAGAGAAGGAACTGATTGAATACAAGGTGGACGAGCTTCGCTTTAAGCCGAAACGACGCCGGGATAAAAACAAAGTTAATCCGGAAGAGATGAAGGAGCTGGAGGAGCTGGAAAAGCAGGAGAAAAAGGAAGGAAAGTCGAAGCTGGATGATTAGATGCCGGATTATGGAATAAGATATATACGCCAGTGGAAACGCTAAGAGGAAGATGGAGGCTATATTAAAACCGGGGGAACGATTAGATGACCTGCAATGTAAGGGGTATCATATCATTCAGGATCCAAAGCGCTTTTGCTTTGGCGTGGATGCAGTATATCTGTCGAACTTTGTAAGGGCGAAGCCGGGAAGCCGGATTCTGGACCTGGGAACCGGAACCGGTATTATTCCGATCCTGTTGGCGGCGAAGACAGAGGCCGGGCATATTATCGGGCTGGAGATTCAGGAACCCAGTGCAGAAATGGCAGACCGGAGTGTGCGGTTGAATCGACTGGAAGACCGGATTGAGATTATACAGGGTGATATCAAAGAAGCCGCAGGATTATTTCCTGCAGCTTCTTTTGATATCATTACATCCAATCCGCCCTATATCATCAGCAGTCATGGACTGGAGAATGCATACGAGCCGAAGAATATTGCCCGGCATGAGATTCTGTGCAGTCTGGAAGATGTGGTAAATGCAGCCGCTTTTCTGGTTCGACCTGGCGGCAGCTTTTTTCTGATACACAAACCTTTTCGTCTGGCGGAAATCTTTTCTGTTTTAATGCAGCATAAGCTGGAACCGAAACGGATGCGGATGATACACTCCTATATTGAGAAGGAACCGAATCTGGTACTGCTTGAGGCAGTGCGGGGAGGACGTTCCCGGCTTACAGTAGAGCCTCCCCTGGTTGTAGATCATATGACCGGATAAGGCATTCTGTGACCCGTAAAGGTCTGAACGACAACGTAAAATAGATAGAATTATAGAAATAAGGCGGTAATTGGGTATGGCAGGAGTATTATATTTATGTGCAACTCCGATCGGTAATCTGGAGGATATGACATGGCGGGCAGTAAGGGTCTTACAGGAGGTAGATCTGATCGCTGCTGAGGATACCAGGAACAGTATTAAATTATTGAATCATTTTAATATTAAAACGCCGATGACCAGCTATCATGAGCATAATAAATATGAAAAGGCGGAGATATTGGTGAGAAAGCTGTCGGAGGGACAGAATATTGCCCTGATTACAGATGCCGGAACACCGGGGATTTCTGACCCGGGCGAAGAACTGGTACGTCAATGTCATGGGGCAGGGATTCCGGTTACCTCTCTGCCGGGGGCATGTGCCTGTGTGAATGCGTTGATCCTTAGCGGACTGTCTACCAGACGGTTTTGCTTTGAAGCATTTTTGCCGGCAGATAAAAAGGAACGTCTGAGGGTTCTGGAAGAGCTGAAGACCGAAACCAGAACCATAGTCTTATATGAGGCCCCCCATCGCCTGCTGCGAACCCTGCAGGAGCTGTTCGAGCATCTGGGAGAACGAAAGATTACTATCTGCCGGGAATTGACGAAACGACATGAGACGGTTTTTCAGACAAGTTTAACAGAGGCAGTAGCATATTATACAGCGCAGGAGCCCAAAGGGGAATGCGTGATCGTAATGGAAGGGGTAAGTATAGAAACGCTGGAGGCAGAGAGCCGGAAGCAATGGGAACAGATGAAGCTGTCGGAGCATGTGGAATTCTATATGGATCAGGGTATGGATAAGAAAGCTGCCATGAAGCAGACAGCAGCAGACAGAGGGATTACCAGACGAGATGTGTACCAGGCGCTGATCGATGCAGAGAGAAACCATTGAGCTGATCGTGAGAATCAACTGCTGCCAGGAAAAAGCAAACGCCGGTTTCAGTATGATTGATAATTATTATAAGGTTCAGGCACGCTTTGATAAAGCACTTGATGTAAGAATCGGTAAGATGGTTGGAGAGGGAGTCGACTTTATTTTAATGTATTAGAGGGGCAGGCGTCTGCAGATTTACAATTCAATATGTTCTGCCAGATATTCCATAACCTGAAAACTGGGATCCAGCGGTGAATGGGTATGCTTCCAGTAATCTGTTGGAGCTTGCCAGCCGATGGGAGGATGAAGCTGAAATAACAAAGGAGGAATTTGTCCGGAGAACTGGAGTACCTATGATATATGTGGATGCGTCGGTTGTGGTTTGATAGCGATAATATGTTTACGGATCATATAATAATATTTTAAATTGATTAAAATGGGGATTTTAAATGTGCCAATATTGAGGGATAATAAGCCAGAAAGCTATATTAATAGAATTCTGCAGTATGTATCGTTTTATTATTTTTGTGCCGATCAAGAATGCCATGTACCCGCTCGACTTCATCAAGAATCATTTCATCCATAGACTTTAATTCAGATATTGATTTTAATGTCTGAACTTTGAATGTACTGATGTCAGTTTTCATATTCTGCATTTCAGTATTCATGTCCCGGATGTCAGTTTTCATATTCTGCATTTCAGTATTCATGTCCCGGATGTCAGTTTTCATATTCTGCATTTCGGTATTCATGTTCCGGATGTCAGTTTTCATATCCCGTATTTCGTCTTTCATGCCATGCATTTCTGATAAGATCAGGTTGAGTTTTTCACTATCTGTCATATACTTTCCTCCTTTCATATTTATTTGAATGCTAAGTCGGTTTATTACCGGCTGTTAAAATCATATCATATATAAATTAGTTATTCAAGTACTAAACCTTCTTTTTGTAAATTATTTTATTTCTTTATTATAAAACAATGAATATTTAAAGTATAAAAAAGACACGAAACAATTATTAAAAAGATAAAATAATCAATTCTCGTTGGCAGTTCATAATATATCCGTCGAAAAGTAACGTTTAAATTTTAACATATTTTTTATTGAAAACGGATACATTTAAAAAAACATCCTGGGGCTCCCTATGCTAAATTATATCTGGGCATTTATGATCATTATCGGTATCATTGTAGCAGCATTTACCGGACAGATGGAAACAGTCTCCTCTGGTATTCTGGACTCGGCAAAGGAAGCGATCAGCCTTTGCATCGTTATGCTGGGGGTTGTTGGTATGTGGACAGGAGTTATGAAGATTGCGGAGGAAACGGGATTGGTACGACAGTTAACAAGACTGTTAATGCCAATTCTCCGCCTGCTGTTTCCACGGATCGCAGGCGAGGAAGCAGTCATGGGTTACATTGCATCGAATATGATCGCAAATCTGTTAGGTCTTGGCTGGGCATCAACGCCTACGGGCCTGAAAGCTATGAAAGCATTAAATGAAATTCATAAAGAGCGATGTAAGGAGACGGGGGAAGACCCCGATGCGGCCAGCGATGAAATGTGTCTGTTTATGGTGATCAATATTTCTTCGCTACAGTTAATTCCGATTAACATGATCGCTTATCGGAGTCAATACGGTTCGGTTCATCCCGGGCTGATCATCCTGCCCGGACTGATTGCCACTGCAGTTTCGACCCTTGCGGGAATTATATATGGCGTGTATAAATGCAGGCGCAATGCAAAGAAAAAATACAGATCGGGGAAGGAGCGGACATGAAACTGATTTCCATGCTCTCAAGCTTTATGATTCCCCTGATTCTGTTCTATATCATTGGTTATGGGGTCATGAACCGGGAAAAGGTCTATGATATTTTTATTGATGGTGCAAAGGAAGGCTTTCGGATCGTAATCGGGATTGCACCCACGCTTGTGGGTCTGATGGTTGCAGTAGGAGTAATACGGGCGTCCGGTGCTTTGGATATACTGGCAGGACTGCTGGTTCCGGTAGGAAAGCTGCTACAGGTGCCGGTACAGGTACTGCCGGTCATTCTGGTACGGTTATTTTCCACCTCTGCAGCGAATGGCCTGGTCTTTGACTTGTTTAAAGAATATGGAACAGATTCTGCCATTGGATTAACGGCATCCATTATCATGAGCTGTACAGAAAGTATTTTCTATATTATGTCTGTGTATTTTTTATCTGTAAAGGTAAAAAAAACCAGATGGACACTGGCAGGCGGCATGATCGCAACGCTGGCAGGCGTAGTGGCAAGTGTGTTGATCGCAAACCGAATGCTTTCCTGAAAAAGAGTATTGCATTCATGATTCATGTGCGGGTATAATAAAAACAGATAAAACTACGGGGGTACAGGAATATGGATAATAATTTCTTTTCTGAGGATGATCTGGCCGGTTTATTTGAAGAAATTGATGAGCAGGCAATGGATGCAGAGATTGAACAGATGGCAGACAAGGAAACGGACGCTTCCTATCTGCGGTTTCAGGAAATTATCAAGAAACACAGGGAAGAGCAATAAGGGTAGAAATGAAAAAGCCTTTTGCAGATCATTGCAGGAAGGCTTTTTTGCTGTGAAAGGAATGACATATGATTTATCAGTTAAAGAATCCGGAACATGCAGCAGGACTGTTTTGCGGCTGGAATGAAGCACTCATCTGGTCCTGTCTGCAGCAGGTGATGGGCAGAGTGTATGTGGATCATACAGAACACCCCCGTTCAGCAATGGCAATCCTGGGGGATTTTTGCTTTTTTGCGGGGGAACCGGATGCGGAACTGGTAGCATATAGGCCGAAGGATTGTCAGCAGGATTTCAGGATCCTGATAGCAAGGAATGCCCAATGGCATCCGCTTATAGAGGCCTGCTATGGAGAGCGGGCCAGGCGCGTTCTCCGTTATGCAATAAAGAAAGAAGCAGATGTGTTTCAGCCTGAGAAGCTTCAGACATTTCGACGTTTGCTTCCGGATCAATACACGATCCGTATGATCGATGAGGAACTCTATCATCTGTGCCGGAAGAGTGACTGGAGTCTGGACTTAGTTTCTCAATATGCGGATTATGTCATGTATCAGAAGCTTGGAATAGGTGTCGGTATTCTTTGCGGTGGCGAATTGGTGGCAGGCGCTTCTTCTTATGCCACATATCATGGAGGTATTGAGATTGAAATTGACACGAAGAAGGCATATCGGAGACAGGGACTGGCAACTGTCTGTGGGGCAGAATTGATCCTGGAGTGTCTGAAGCGGGGACTGTATCCAAGCTGGGATGCACAAAATCTATGGTCGGTGGCTCTGGCCGGGAAGCTGGGGTATCATTTTGATCATGAGTATCCGGCGTTTGAGATATGGGGATGAAAGGAACAACACAGTATGAAACACAAAGGGGAAGAGAGGAGATAGCAGTGATACTCTGTATTGTAGTGGCTCCATGCAAGGTCTGATTTGAACAAGCCTGTATGGAGCGTTAGGAATTCAAATAGACTTTGCATATATCGTTTCATAATTGTAAATAAAAATGAAAAGGAGCAAAGTCAAAATGAATAAATGGAATATATTGGTGAAAGAGCTTCACAGCTTTTTCATACTATGGATCACACAGTCACTTTCTGCGCTGGGAAGCGCCATGACGAATTTTGCATTGATCATATGGTCCTATCAGGAGCAGGGATCTGCGTTATCAACTGCGTTGCTATCGGTATGTTCGTATGCACCATATGTGATCATGAGTATCTTTGCAGGAGCATTAAGTGACCGGTGGAATAAAAAGATTGTTATGCTGGTGAGTGACAGCATGGCAGCATTCTGTACGGTGATCGTTCTGCTGCTGTTGTCGACGGAGCGTCTGCAGATATGGCATCTGTATGTATTAAATGGAGTAAATGGCCTGATGAATACGATTCAGCAGCCGGCAGCAGATGTGACGATCACATTGCTGACACCGTCGAAGCATTTTCAAAGGGTGAGCGGACTGCGTTCGTTCTCCAATTCGCTGGTTACCATACTGACGCCGGTTCTGGCAACGACGGTATTGTCCTTTTGGGGGTTACAGGCTGTGATCTGGTTTGATCTGGCATCCTTTGCCGTAGCATTTATTGCCCTGAGCTGTTTTGTCAGGATTCCGGAGCTGCCACGGAAAAAGGAAGAGGAAGAAAGCATTTTACAGGCGGCATCCGGCGGACTGTGTTACTTAAAGGAAAACAGAGGAATTTTAGATCTGATTCTGTTTCTTGCAGCGATCAACCTGATCGCTTCCATATATGATGCTGCACTTCCGGCTATGGTTTTATCAAGGGCGGACAGTACGGCATTAGGAGCGGTTAATCTGGTCATTGGAATTGCGACATTGATCGGAAGCCTGCTTGCATCTGCAGCACCGGAGCCTAAAAGCAGAGTTCGTATTATCTGTAATACACTTTTGATCAGCATGAGTACAGAGAATTTCGTGCTTGCACTGACGAATTCCGTCCCCCTCTGGTGTATCGAAGGGTTTCTGGGATGGATCGGTATTCCACTCATGAGTGCCAACATGGATGTGCTGTTTCGGAAGCGGATTCCGGTCGCCATGCAGGGACGGGTGTACTCTGCCAGGAATACATTACAGTTCTTTACGATACCGGTAGGCTATCTGTTGGGTGGTGCATTGGTTGACAAGGTATTTGAGCCGCTTATGGGACGTCAGAATGCAGAAAGTGTCTTAATTTCGTTATTCGGAAGCGGAAAAGGAAGCGGAGCTCAGGTATTGTTCTTTCTGATCGGTATCGCAGGTGTGCTGGTCTGTCTTTTCTTTCGGAGAGATACACATATCTGGGCATTGGAGGACAGAAAGGAGTAAGCCGGATATCAGACGGGTATTGTAACAGGAGGAAATAATAAGCGATAAGGCAACAGGCAGTCGGTATATCCGGCTGCCTGTTTGTGAGATGGAAATAATCTATATAAAGTAAAGTTGTTGTTAGACGAAACGCATAACGACCTGCGCGCATTTGATTGTTATACGTTTCTTTTATGTGTGAGCAGTATCCTACTCGCTCAGAAGTATTCGCTAAGAAAGTTTATTTCTTTTGCTCATGATTCAAGTATAGCGATAAAATGTGTACAAGGTGTGTATAGATTATAAAGAATTTCTTATGAAAACATTACGGAAAAATATGGAAAGGCTGTCGGTAATTATCCGACAGCCTTTCCGTACATATCATATCTTATCTGGTGATCCTACAGTGCATCTACCAGCTTCTTTAATGCAGCAAGTGCCTCATCCGGCAGCTTGTCGTATCCACCCTTCTTGGTAGAGAAGTCTTCGACTGCCTGCACACGGTTCTGCATAGCGTTCTTTAACTGTGCCTTGTAATCTGCATCATTTAAGTCAGGAGTAAAGCCTTCCCAATCCATGATCTCGATATCAGCGAACGGACCCCACTGGGTGAAGCTTGCCTTACCTTCAACGATAGTCTCTAAGATGCCCAGAGTATCCTTCGGCTGAACCTTCTTACCCATGAAGTCGCCGGTATTGATGATGTAGCAGTCTACATTCTTTTCCTCAACCAGCTTCTTGAACTTCACATAGTCATTGACCAGCGGATAGGTACGGAACGGGTTTGCATAAGGTACGATACGAAGTGCATTCAGGTCGGTACCTGCAGCAACACGCTCAGCGGTAGAGGTCTTGGTTGCAAGAGTCGCACCCATAACAGATGCCAGAGCAGCGCCCTTTAACTTTACTACCGGCGGAATGGTAGGATCCTTCATGATCCAGAAGATCGCATTTACAGGAGCATCAATCTTGTCAACACGGTTCGGTGACCAGAGCTTAGACTTGATCGCACGTCCGTTACCATTCCGGATATCCTCGGTTACCAACTGAATCTTGCCATCCTCATCCATGGTGGCAGAGCAGTTCTGGCAGGATAATAAATACTGATTGTCCGGGCAGCCGGTCGGGTAATCTGCAGTCTTATCAAAGTAGGTCGGCTCCAATGCAATGGAAGCACAGGTATCGGTATTGATGATAAATGCATCATCGTGTAATACCTTGATCTCATACTTGCCGCCATGCTTTGCATGGGTAAGCGTGGACTTGCCGGATCCGGATAATCCGTAAACGGATGCAACATACTTGCTTCCATCCGGTAATAAGTATTCCTTCTGTCCACCGTGGCAGGATGCGTAACCGTTGCGGTTTGCGATCGCCCATGCCATCGTTAAGGTACCCTTCTTATGCTCGCCAAAGTATTTCATACCAAGAATAGCAGCGCAGTTCTCATCTGTATCGAAGTAGCAGAGAGTAAGCGGATCGCTTAAGCAGCTGTAATCAACATCCGGGCTTTCAGTCGGTGCCCACTGCGGATCAGAGAAGATATAGATATCAGCCTCTTTTCCGTCGCCGACCGGCTTGGAATTCTTGTACATCTTCACATATTCGTCAGACATATACTGGAAGTTCAGCATCCAGTTATACAGCAGGTTCTCCTCGCCTTCCGGGATCAGTAAATGTGCCTTTACCATGAATTCCGGATCCAGTCCTACAAAACAGGTTGCATGATATAAGGTCTCCCAGCGGGTCTTATATACAGCATCCATAACTACCTTATCCAGCTTGGCATCATCCACACCAGGCTCGCCCTTGATACGACGTGCAGCAGCGTAACGGCCGGTAACGGCACCATCGTTAAATAACAATACCTTTGCATCTGCATCTAAACCGAATTCTTCACCTCTGTAAACAGGCATATCCGTAACAATGGTTCCCGGCGAATTCTTGGCAAGATTATAAGCTTCTTTTAAGGTGTTTACCTTTACTACGTTGTTTCCGTAGAAAGCAGCCTCAATAATGGAACGGGTCTTAGAAAAACCGACTTTTCCTTTGCCAATCTCTTCCAGTTTGTAATTTGCTTTTGTTGACATGTTCTGTTCCTCCTGATTTTAGTATATTTTTTACTGCTGACAGAGAATCTGTTCCTGTCAGAATCGACTCTGGTCAACAGTGAAACTCTTGAAAATAAAAGAGTGGTTCTGCTAGTCAACCAAGTTAAAGTATATAGTTTTCCGCTCAAAGTGTCAATAGCTGAGTTTAATCCGTCTTCAGTCCCCGGCGCTTTAATACCCGTCTTTCTGCAGTAGAAAAGATGCATTTTTCAATGACGATTCCGACTACGATAATAACGATCATGACCAGCATGACCTGATTGATATCAGCCAGATCCCGTCCGGTGATCAATGTCTGTCCCAGACCGACAGAGGTCGTCATGACTTCTCCAGACATTAATGCACGCCAGGCAAAGGACCACCCCTGCTTCAGCCCAGTGATCAGCTCCGGCAGACTGGCAGGGAGCATGACATGGAAATACAGCTGTCGTTTGTTCGCTCCCATAGTAAGCGCCGCCTTCGTATAGATCGGCTGGATGTTTCGAATGGCATTATCCACAGAAATCGCAATACTAAAGGCAGCACCCATGACAACTACGAATAAGATCGCTTCCGTAGACAGACCAAACCAGAGAATGGAAAATGGAACCCAGCATATACTTGGCAGGGTCTGGATTCCCAGGATCAACGGCTTCAGATTTTTCTGCAGATAGGAAAAATGATTCATCAGCAGACCGATTACGGCTCCGATTACGACAGCAATAGCATAGCCGGCAATTCCACGTAGGAGAGAATTACAGGTTGCTTCGATCAGAGTGCCATTCTGGCAGAGGCGAATGAAGGTTTCACCTACTCCTATTGGAGAAGGCATCGCATATGGCTTAAACCATGCGAATATATCTACACTGAGCCAGTAGAAGCCCTGCCATGCCAGAACTAACAGAATAAGAAAGATGATGGTACTCATACAGCAATCTCCTCCCGAACCAGGTTTAATATTTGATGCCGGTATTCCACAAAGTCCGGCTGATATACTTCCCGGGGCCGTTCCAGCTCAATCGGTATAATGTTTGCGATCTGTCCGGTCTCTGCAGAGAGGATAACAACGCGGTCGGCAAGATAGACGGCTTCCTCTACGCTGTGGGTAATGAAAAGAATTGTTCGTTTGGTTTCCATCCAGATTCGTTGCAGCTCTTCCCGAAGCTGGTTGGAGGTCTGTTTATCCAGGGCGGAAAACGGTTCATCCATCAGAAGGATCTTCGAATCCATGGTCAGCGCCCGCGCCAGAGCGACTCGCTGCCGCATCCCGCCGGAGATCTCATGAATGAGATAATCCTTATAATCCAGAAGCTTCACCATATTCAGATAATATTCCGCCTTTTCCTCCTGCTCCTCCTTTGAAAGTCCGGAAAGCTTCATACCGAACTTTACGTTTTCAATGACATTCAGCCAGGGGAACAGGCCATGTTCCTGGAACATAACAGTACGCTCCGCACCCGGCCCGGTAATTGCGTTTCCGTCCAGCAGGATCTCACCTCTGGTAGGCTGATCCAGTCCGGCGATCAGATTCAGCAGTGTGCTTTTACCGCAGCCGGAGGAGCCTACGATACAGACAAACTCTCCATTCTGAATTTCCAGGTTGATATCGTGCAGGGTTGCGGAATCATTATTTTGAAATTGTTTATGTACGCCTTTTATTTCCAGTGCCATAGAAATCTTATTCCTCCACATATAAATCATCAGATGGCAGTTCGCTGATAAAGCCTTGTGCCTGACTGATCACTGCAAACTGCTCGATCGATGCCCGGTTCAGCTCCGTGCTGACACCGATTCGGGTAAATGCCTCCGTTATGATGGACTCATCCAGTGATTTTCCGGTTGCGGCATCTAATTCCTGATTAATGATCGGAAGACATTCTGCCAGACTGTCATTCATCCGTTTCGTAGCCGCTTCGTGTTCCTCCAGGAACCTGGCAACAAGCTCCGGATGTTCTGCCATAAAGTCCTTCCGTACCACGACAACCGCTACATCGTATTCCCCTTCAAAATAAATCGTGTCATAATCCATCACAAGCTCTGCCTCGTTTGCCAGCAGAGTTGCGCCCCATGGCTCCGGCACCAGCGCCGCATCAATATCTCCGTTGTTCATGGTATTGGCAACGTCTGCATTCGAGACTGCGGCAACGGTTACGGTGCCGCCCTCTGTAACCGGAGAAAGGCTGTTTTCCTCTAACAGGTTCAACAGGCAGAGATGCTGTGTATTGCCAAGCTGGGGAATAGCGACTACCTTTCCGGCAAGATCTGCAACGCTGTTGATATTAGAGCCGGGACTTTTCACAAGAACAGCACCGCCCTTGGTCGCACTTGAGAGAATCTGTACATCGCCGCCGGATTTCACATTGGCAGTGATGGCAGGAACCGGGCCGATATATCCGATATCAATGTCGCCGGCAAATAAAGCTTCTACCTCAGCAGGACCGGCGTTAAATGCAGTCCAGGTCACAGATGCATCTGTCCCGTATGCCTCCTCCAAAGCGCCTTCCGCTTTCATCAGAAGTGCCTGGGCATGGGTAATATTATTGAAGTAGCCGATATGGACCTCCGGTGTTCCCGGCTGACTGTTGCTGCAGCCGGTCATACAGAGGAAAAGAGAGAAGGCCAGCAATATGCTGATCCATGATTTCAGTTTTCGTTTAGACATATAATTCACCTCGTTGTTAATATTAGTTGCTGTTAAGCTTTGTGCAGTCCTTCCTTAAGGCCGAAATGCTATCTTTAGTTTACACGTTTTTGGTATGTGAAGGTAAGGGTAATAGTGATAACGTTTTCATTTGACGAATCTGTTAAAAATGGTTATTATAAATATAAGTCGATAGAATGATTTATATATTGTATTGTATAAAATGAAAACGATTGCAATATTAAAAAGCAGTGGAACGCAGGAGGGATCATGTCATTAAAAAGGATTGCGGAATTAACCGGAACATCAGTATCTACGGTATCACGAGTGCTGAATTCATCAGAGCACCGCTGTAATCAGAAAGGGCTTGCGGAGCGTATCTGGAAGGCTGCAGAAGAACTGCAATATGTACCCAATGCATCTGCACGGGAATTGAGAAAGGGGATCATTCCGAAGGAAGCCCCATTTGCAGTGGATGTGCTGCTGACCCGGTTTGACAGTATGGACAAGGATATATTTTTCCTTGAGGTCTTTCATTATATTATTGAAGAGCTTATGAAGAATGGCTGTATTCTGGATCAGGTATTGAATCTGAATGATATTGTCTCTCTGGAACAGGAGGGGAATACAGGCTCAATTCCTTATCGTCCGCAGGGAAGCGGGCTTCTGGATAAACAGTTAAATACTGCAGTGATCAGTCGAAAGAAAAATACAGGTCTGATTGTATTGGGAAAATGTCCGGCCGGACTGTTTGGAAGTTTGCAGAAGCGTTATGCATATATTGTGGGAATTGACCGGAATCCTACGGATTATGAATATGATGAGGTGATCTGTAATGGTGCAGCGGCGGCTTCCATGGCAGTGGAATACTTGATCCGTCTGGGACATACCAGTATTGCTTATATCGGTGACTGTAATTATGAGTCCCGGTATATAGGATATTATCAGGCGCTATTGAACCATAAGATACCCCTTCGTTACAATAATGTACACCAGACCTCCCAGACTGAACAGGAGGGATACCGGGTCATGAGAGAGATCATCCGGGACACGGTAAGACCCACCGCAGTGTTCTGTGCAAATGACTGTACTGCGATCGGGGTTCTGAAAGCATTAAGACAGAACAAAAAGCGGGGATATCAGCCTTCTGTCATTTCCATTGATAATATACTGGAATCCCAGAAGACGACTCCCATGCTTACGACAATTGACATTCCGAAGAAGGAGATGGTTCATCTTGCAGTATTACTGCTGCTGGATCGTAGAGCCGGTTCTCATACGGAATCCATCAGAATTGAACTTCCCTGCCGGCTTCTGGAACGGGAAAGCTGTACCTATAATAATGGTTAGGTGCAGCGTACCGGATCACAAATTACGTTGTAAAACGTGTTAAAATGAAACTCAGATAAATCCGGTTCCTATTTTTTTACTGTTGAAATATAGTTATCCATCTGTGCCCGCAGGGTATCGAAGTCACAAGGTCCGGTTTCCAGAATGACCTGATGGTAAGCAACCTCATCGAAGTCAGCGCCCAGAGCATTCTTTGCATAATCCCGCAGCTCCACAAATTCCAGATAACCAACAAAGTATTGCGGATAGTAGCCAGGCTCCTCTACCATCATATCATACAGCCCCTGAGCGGCAGCCCCGTTAAAGCCGTTATCATTCATATAGTCGGTAAGCTCATCTACTGTGTAACCATAATAATTGACAAGAATATCAGCCAGACAGCAGAATGCGATATTCTGCAGGTTGCCACAGACATACATTTTCCGTACATATTCACTGTCAAAATCCTCATAGGTTACCCAGTTATAGGAACGCATTTCCACATACATGGCCCAGCCCTCATCATACCCCAGAAAGCTTAAGGCGTCCCGGATCGGATAAGGATCCGTAGACAGGAAATAGGTCATCTGATATAAATGTCCCGGATATCCCTCATGAGCATAGGTTGCTGACAGGCCACCGGAGCTTCCGTTGTTCTTGCTTCGGTTGACCTGGATCACATTTTCTGTATAATCATCAATACATGGTGTGACGCAGAAGGCAGGAGAAAGAATATCTGCGATGGAAGGATCAATGTCACTGATCGTATAATTTACTTCCGGAGGAGCCGGGAATTCACCTGCCATTTCCTGCTTGTAATATTCTAAGAAGCTTGCCGGTTCAGACAGTCCCTCGACTACAAAGTTTTCATCCGAAAAGTATTCCATATAGACATCCGGTGCATTTAAATAAACGTCATACATCATCTCCGTAGAATCATCTAATACACCTTCCAACAGAGTTTTCATTTCTGCAATGGACTTGGAGGAACCGGTCTTATGTGCGACAATGTATTCATAGTATTCCTTTCCGCCGTCATAATTGCAGATACCGCCTAAGTCCGTACCCTTTCCTTTTAAACTGTTCAGCTCATCGATCATGGTCCGGTATGCCGGGATAACGGTATTCAGGATGATATTCCGGTTCTGATCCTTGTAGGATGCCCGTTCCGTATCGCTTAATCCGTCCATGGCATCGATCCGGTGATCAAAGGTAGTGATCAGATAATTATCTTCAATGTGAGTAAGAAACTGCTCACACTGCTCAACGGCATCATCAATGGCACCGTCAGACATTCCGTAACCTTCGTCTGTACGGAAGCTTTCATAGTCAAGACAGTAGTCAAAATAATCGTCCAGCTGTTCCATTAAGGCCAGATAGTCTTCCACATCTTTGGCGGAATAGAATTCATACAGAGACATATTCAAAGGCATGTTGCTCTGTACACCGGTTACCTGTCCGAACACGGTTGACTGATATGCACAGTCCTTAATGGATAATTCCTGTTCTGTGTAGTGATAAAGAACGTCATAGGTCAGCTGTTGTTTGGCATCCAGCTTCTTATAGTTAAACTTCTTCAGATCTGCAAAGGTTGTCTCCAGTTCTGCCCAGTCTTCTTCTTTATCTGCAAAGTCCCGGTCACTGAAGTCACCCAGCGTCGGTTCAAAGGGTTCAATCCCGTATCCTTCCGGATCCTTTAATGTAAAGTGAAGATTCAGGGTATTATCTGTCATTTCTGCCACAAATAAGTCCTCTAAAAATGCATCAAAATCTGCATCCGGTGTGGAAGAAGGAGCAGAGGATCTGTTACAGCCGGAGACGGAACAGAGCAGTATCACACAGAGTGTCAGAGCAGCAATCCGCCTGGATAATTGTTGTAATTTCATATGGACTTCCTTTCTTGATACGTTCGCTATCATTTATAATATGATTATACGCAGAACAAGAAGAAAAAACAACAGGAATTCAAGGTTAACGTCCACCACGGAACACATTGGATTGCAAACAGGACAATAATGTGCTATTTTGTTAAAAAAGCATAATGAGCACATAACAGAGGCGATGTGACCGTAACGGCAGGAATGCCAGGCACAAAGCTTAACAAGGGAATGGGGAATGCCTTGAGGAGGGGCCCACGCAGTGGGAGGAGTCCTGAAGGCGGCCAGTATTAGAGTAAAGCTGCAGCTCGTAAAGAGTCCTGAAGGCGGCCAGCAGTAAAGCCCCGCGTTTACCAACACCGTGTGCATTGAGGCGTCTGTCCGTTGGCGAAAGCCGGTCATTGGGGTATTCCTGAGAAGGCAGGGCAGGAGGCTGTTTGAGATGCGAGTCGGGAGACCTACTGTTATGTCGGAATTTTACTGTGGAATGGTTATGGTGATATTCTGCCCTTTTTTGGGTTGGATATCACCATTTTGTGTTGGAATCCGGTCAGAACGGGGTACTTTGCATGTGGAAGAAAGAAGGAGGAAGACATGAAAAAGAAAATCATTGCATTACTTATGACAGTAATTCTGCTGTTAGGATTCTTGCCGGAACGGGTCTATGCTGCACCGGCAGTCGGCGATATTCTGGCCAGTCTGCCACTGACAGCGGATCCGGGAACCGGAACGACCGCCTGGAAGGGAATGGATGGAGGAATACTGCAATCCGGAAACAAGGCGAAGCCCTATTCTACCAGTACACTGACCCTGACCTTCACATCGGATACCCATTTCAGCTTTGAATATAAGGTATCCTGTGAGGAAAAATACGACAAAGTCACGATAACACATGCCGGAACTACCCTTGTAAACGGGGTAAGCGGAGAGATTGACTGGACTATACTGGAGTTGGATGTAAAAAGCGGCGATATACTGACTGTTGCCTACAAGAAGGATAGTTCGGGAGATAAGGGGGATGATTGTGTCTATCTGCGGAATTTCAGCGCAGGAGCCCCCCTGGTCGTCACCTTCCATAATGACGGGGAAATCTGTACACAGAATATCTATGGCGGCAGCGGAACGCTTCAGGCGAATTCGTTTACCCGGGCAGGAAAGGTATTTGCCGGATGGGCGGCGGAGCCGGATGGAGAGGTTCTCTATTCAGACGGCACCGCCATTATCTTAGAATCCAATCTGGATCTGTATGCAGTATGGGCCGAAGCCTATACAGTTACCTTTGATAACAATGGAAGTCAGTCTGTGGTATCCGTAGCGCAGGGCTATGCCATCGGTGCCACCAATATCCCGACGCCGGCGGCGGTTACTGGCTATATATTCGACGGCTGGTATCAGGGAGAGAACAGGCTGAGCGCCGAGACCCGGATCAACGGGGATCAGGTCTATACGGCAAAATGGCAGCCGGTCACCTATAAGATCCGGTTTGATGCGAATGGCGGTAACGGTTCCATGGAGGCATTGCAGGCAGTCTATGATGAGACGGTTACACTGCCGGAGAACGCATTTACAAGAACGGGCTATTCCTTCCGGGGCTGGGCAACCGCCAGCTACAGCTCTTCACCGAACTATCAGCCGGGCGGAACGGTCAGGAATCTGAAGAATGTACAGGACAGCGAGCAGGTTCTGTATGCCATCTGGGGCGGTGATCCGGTAAATGTTACCGTGGATCTGAACTACAAGGGCGCAGAGACCATCTCCCGTATCGGTGTAGTGGGTGAAAATTACAATTACATTCAGGAAAAAGGCGACAAGAGGTTTAGCAGTATTGCAGACCCGAAGCGGGAGGGCTATAACTTCAAGGGCTGGTACGATGCGCCGGAGGGAGGAAAGGCAATCACGAATCAGTATAAATTTACTGCAGAGGACGCACAGAAGGGAGTGACCCTGTACGCCCGGTGGGCAGAGTCGATTACCATTCTCTTTGATGCGAACGGCGGAAGCTGTTATACGAAGGAAAAGAAGATCGACAGGGGAACCGCTTACGGCTCGCTTCCGGGCAACAGTTTGTCGGGAAAGAAGTTTGAAGGCTGGTTTACGAAGGATGGAACACAGGTAGAGAATACAACAGTTTTTGATAAGGACACCACACTTTACGCCCGGTTTCGCAGTTATCGGGTAACGGTCAGCTTCGACGCCAACGGCGGCGAGGGCAGCATGACACCATTGATCTGTGACAGCGGGGTTCCGACAGGTCTGCCGGGCTGTACCTTTGTCCGGGACGGCTACCAGTTTGTTCAGTGGACAACCATCAAGAATCCGTCCTCCTGGCAAAGTCCAAAATATTATGATGACGGAGCAGAATACAGCTGGAGCTCCACCTATAATGACAGCACGGCAACTCTGTATGCAGTCTGGGAAAAGGTGGCGGAGCCGACGCCGGAGGGAACCTTAAAGGAAGCGGCCAATTCCCTGACCGGATATTTTACTCCGGTATATGGAAAAGATACCAATGCAAATGAAGCGGCACAGGCAGTATTGGATGCCAACGGCTTTGGCAATGTGACTATAGCGGTAAAGGAAGCCGTTGTTTATGAACAGGACGGGGGAACCGCCTCTATTGATGCGGACGGAACCATACATTATTATTTCAATCCGGGTATGTCCGGCAGAGACGGTGTATACTTCGAGACCACCTTTGTCCTGTCCTATAACGGGACAAGTATGGAAACGGTCTGGAATACCCATATGAACTGGGATAAGGATAAGGCCAGCCAGCGTCTGCGGGATGAAATGAACCGGATCGAGGTGCCATCTGTGGTAGAATCCCCGGAGGAGCTGACCACACTTCCGCATTATCTGCAAAAGGAAGGAATCTCACAGGGCGATACAAGTGACAGCGTATTCTATAATACCTGGACGAATTTTAATACCTGGGCAACGATCACATGGACCAGTACGGATTCTAAAGTGATCAGCGTAGGAAGGCTTCCGGACTATCCGCCGTATAAGCCGTATCCGGTCACGGTCCGTCAGGGCACGAGAGATACGAAGGTAACCCTGACCGCACATATTGTCTGGAACAGCGGAGATAACATAGAATTCTATAAGGTGTTTACAGTAACGGTAAAGAGTTCGGCAGGAGCAGTCACCTTAGAGGAGGAGCTGCAGACAAAGCTGGATCATGCGCTGGCAACGGTAGGTTTACGGGATGCCATGACGGGAGAGCAGATCGATCCGGAGCATGTGACCGGAGATATCCAGTTCCCGACCACAAGAGATATCAAGGTTGACGGAAAGTATCAGCCGGTTACCATTACGAGCAACGATCCGTCTGTGATCAGGACATGGGATGTAAACAATGCGGCAAGCGCAGTTGTATACCGTCCGCTACCAGGCGAGGATCCGGCGGAGGTAATCCTGACCATGCGGATTACGGATAAGGCGACCGGTACGGTAGTCACACATGCAATCCCGGTTACGGTAATGCCGCTGACACAGGAAGAGATTGATGCAGAGCTTGCTCTGATGGAGCAGGTAAAGGTATGCTATTTTGACGGGATCCGGGGGGCAAATACGGATCCGGAGAATATCACCGGTAATCTGCGGCCATTTTTCGAGGCATATACGGATGCAGACGGGAATCTGAACTGGGTATATCAGGCAGGTGAGAAGCATGGATACGGAATTGTTCCGGTTGCCATGGATGGCTGGTATGATACAGAGCAGTGGCGGTTGTTCCGCTCGAGCAACATGAATGTGATCACGCATGAGAATCTGCTGGTCAGCCGACAGACGGAGCATAAGGCAGTTAGCATTACAAGCTGGCTGTCCAGCGAAGCCATGGGAAAATATGCAGAACGCTATCCGGAGCAGGAAGCGTTTCAGAAGCTTGTGAATCAGCCAGTAACAGTAGAGCTGATCGTAACCGGAACCAATCCGACTTCCGATAAACCGGTGCAAAGTCAGGTAAATGTAAGTTTTACCCTGCGGGATACTGAACGTGACTGGCTGAATGTCCGCGTAGCGGATTTGCCGGAGGGAACCACGGTTGCGGAAGTATTTGCCAGTGTCTTAAAGGCAAACGGATACACTTATCAGGGAAGCGGCTATATCCGTTCGATTACCTGTCCGGACGGTACTACCCTGGCAGAACTAGACCACGGGCCGAATTCCGGCTGGAAGTACAGGCTGAACGGCATCAGTCCGTCCAGGATGATGACCCAGCAGGTTCTGGCAGACGGCGATCATATTCTATTCTATTATACGGACGATTATACGAAGGATAAGGATGAAGGTACCGAAGGTGGAAGGTCGCCGGTAGCGGATATGCCGAGGATCGACGGAGATGATATTTATCAGGTTGTAGGAGACCGTATCGCGGCAGAGGAGACCTTCCTGTACGGTGCGGAATGGAGAGTGCTTGGCCTTGCCAGAAGCGGCAGGGAGGTACCGGCAGGCTGGTATGAGAATGTGGTACAGTATGTAAGGGATAACATCGATACGCAGGGCAGGCTTGATCCGGTAAAATCAACCGAGAATTCCCGTCTGATCCTGTCCTTAACGGCAGCAGGCTATGACGTAACCAACGTAGGCGGTTATAATCTGCTGAACGGCTTGTCCGATCTGAATTATATAAAGAAGCAGGGCGTAAATGGCCCGATCTGGGCATTGATCGCACTCGACAGTAGTCGTTATGAGATTCCGGCAGTCGGGAACGACGGGGTACAGACAACCCGCGAAGCTTTGATCCAGGCGATCCTGGATGCCGGTATCCTCGATGACAGCTGGATCACAGATGACAGTGACAGTGCGGAGGAGCCTGTAGCTGCTCTGACGGCGGCCCGGATGATACACAGAAGGAATACACGGGTCTCCATTCCGGATCCGGAGACCATCGCCATGGCGATCCAGGCATTAGCGCCATACTACAATGAAAATGAGGCAGTGCAGGCAGCAGTTGATAAAGGAGTCCGCTGTCTGTCCGCATTACAGCAGGAGGACGGGAGCTACGCAGGAGAATATGGCGCCAGTGCAGAGTGTAACGCACAGGTGATCGTGGCACTGACAGCCCTGGGGATTCATCCGCATACGGATGTCCGCTTTGTGAAAAACGGGCGCAGTGTCGTAGATGCACTGTCCGCCTACTATGTGAGCGGTACCGGCTTCCGGCACGAAGCAGGAGAGGGTGCAGATTATATGGCAACGGAGCAGGGATATTATG
The DNA here is from genome assembly GCA_910587045.1 of uncultured Lachnospiraceae bacterium. Taxonomy (GTDB): domain Bacteria; phylum Bacillota; class Clostridia; order Lachnospirales; family Lachnospiraceae; genus CAG-632. Next base: position 36,459 of record CAJULG010000004.1, read on the forward strand.
CGCTGGCTGCTTATAACCGTTTCCTGAACGGTCAGTCCTCTCTGTGGGATATGTCAGATGTAACACTGCAGAAGGCAGAGCCGGTCAACCCGGGCGGAACAGAACCGGCGCCGGAAACCGGAATGGATAATACAACAGAGCGGGGCAGTACAGAGGGTTCCGGTGCTGCGGCAACGTCCGGTGCAGGCAGGCAGGAAACACCGTCAACCGGTGATGAGGCTCCGATCGCCGGATACAGGGCAGCGAGTCTGCTCTCCATGCTGGCGCTTGCAGTGCTTCTTGCAGCGCAGGCAAGGCGCAGACAAAAGTAAATGAATCGTATCTTATGCTCCCTTCTGTACAGATCATACAGAGGGGAGCATATTTTATCTGTATCCGCCATTCGCAATAAGGTTACCCTATCCGCAATAAGCTTTTTGTTGACAATTAGCTTTTTTCTCTTATAATTTTAAATAAGAATTAATATGGCGCAGTGTATACATACAGATAAAGGGAGGAGCGGGACTGTGTTACATAAAGTTAAAAGTGGATTTTGTGCCGGACTTTGTTGCGGACTTGTTATATTTGCATCAATTCCACATACAGCATTTGCATTACCATTGACAGAACAGACAAAAGGTATCGGGGAAGTTCAGAACGAGATATCTTATTTTTCCAATGCCAGAATGGAGGAGGTGCCACCTTCTCTGCTGGAGGAAGGGAATCCTTCTGTCGATCCGGAAAGAAGTCCCCGTGCCGGTGAAGTTATCTACCGAATATCCACTGGGAATGACTGGGATGAATTGCTTCGGAGCAACAGTGATCCTACAAGCTGGTTCGGTGGCAATGGATACTATAGGGGAACGGAGAATGTCAGGATCGTTCTGGATAATGATATGGTAGTAAACCAGAATTCTATTTACCTTATAGAAGAGAATGTAACATTTACATTGGATCTGAACGGACATTCCCTGATGGTTCCGGGAGGAAAATTGTCTGTAAAGAGTGCAAAGGCGGATGGCACAGAGAGGATTGCCAATACCTTTATTCTGCGGAATGGAACCATGGATGCAACCGGTATTGATACTGCCAATGCCATGGAGAGAATAGATATACAGCAGGTAGATTTTGTGAATATGAACGGGAACGCAGTATCATGTGACAGGACTTCCGAAGGCTCTGTTTCGGACTGCACCTTCACCCATGCCGCGGGAAGTAACAATCATACTGCAATACATATTCCGAACTCCGGAGCGATACGGATATCCAAGGTAGAGATCCGTGATTTTGGAAATGGTATTAACGGTGCATATATCAGCAGCGCAGGAGTTGAATTGAGCGATATTACTATTTCAGGTGCCAATATTGGGCTTGAGTTGTCTTATTCCAGGGTAAAGGCTGTTAATGTTGCTCTGTCAGGCAATAAGGCTTCCGGGAGCCGGGGAGTGAATTGTATGGGTTTTATGGGTGCCACGAGCAATCTGGGAGACTTTTTGAACGGCAACAAATCTGATTTAAGCCATGTTACGATTTCAGACTTTGACAGCGGGATTCTGATGCAGGGATCCGGAACCATTTCTCTGGATAACTGTGAGATTACCAATGTGAATCATGGATTGAACGCCAAAAGTGCCGTTGGTGCCGGTACTCCTGCATATTTTAATGTACGGGACAGTATATTGAAAGCGAATGCTTCCATCACGGCAGGAGGATATTCCGGCGACTCTTATGGTATTTATGCATATGGTAACGGATTTTCTTGTGTGAATACCGAGGTGACCGGCTTTAAAGTGGGGGCATGTAGTCACTCAGGAAATTCTATTGTTGCAAATTGCACCTTTGACAATCTGGATTATAATATCAATTCGTATTTCATTGATATCTACAATAGTGTGTTAAAAAATGCAAAGTACGGAATCATGAATGATGGTGCAACTTCTGTAATAGTAGATACAGAAGTGATCGGGAAAAATACGCCAGGCAGTATTGGAATTCAGGAATCGGGCAATGGTATGAAACTATTTAGTTCAGATTCGTATCCTTCGGGTTCTGCCTTGGATTCAGTGATCTCTTGTGTGGAGTCCGCTTACCCGGACGCCCCTCATAATGACATGATCGTATCCGGTTATGATATCGGGTTGCAGTGTGATTCGAGTACACAGATGGAAATTGCGGGCATTGAAGTGAAGAATTGTGGTACCGGACTGAAAGGTTATCGTTTTACGGGCTTAAGGAAGGATAATGTTCTTGATAATGATATTCATGACTGCGACTATGGTATTGATTGTGAGAATCTGAATCTGGTAAATACGGATATGCATGTTTATAATTGCAAGGAGACAGGAGTGCAGATACATGAGCAATTAACAGGTCCCCGTCTGCTGGAAATCTATAACTGTAAGGATGGTCTGATAACGGATGGAACGTTAGTGGTCAGTGTACATCTTCAAATACATGATAATACCGGGAACGGACTGGCTTATGCTGGAAGCAGCACCTCTGCAACGATTAACTGCAGCATGGAGATATATGACAATGGCGGCTGGAATATCTGTGGAGACGATGTTCCAATGCTTCATGTGGGTGTTTACACGAATAATGAATTTACGTGCCGGCTGGAAAACGGCGGACTTGGGAATATGAATATTAACCAGCAGAACAGCAGCGGAAGCAGGTATATGCTGACTGCGACACATCTGAAATCAGATGGGGGAGTATATTATGTGTATCCGGGCAAAGAAGTCTGTATTTTCCCACAGACAGATCCTGCATGGACAGATGCCACGGACTGGCTGGAGGGCTGTATGGTCTTTGATACAGAAAACTATATCAATGGAGCAGTTGCCGCCTATGCTAAGGAAGATAATATCCGTACCGTATCAGATCAACGGGACGATACATGGAATTTTGTACGGACTCACTTTTTTGCGGCAAAGGAGGGCTGGGTAATTCAGTATGATAAAAATGCTCCTGCTAATATGTCTACATATCCTCTGGTATTTGCAGAGGGCTGTAACGTCACTTATGATTATGAAACCAATGGCGGGACAGGCATGTCAGAGACTTATTCTAAGGTAGCTTATCTGAATGGGGATGCAGTGGACTTAAGTCTGACTGCAAGCCGGCCGGGGTACGAGTTTGTCGGCTGGAATACCGATCCGGATGCTCATGAGGCATTATCTGCATTGACCGTACAGAGAAAGGATATTACCTTGTACGCCATTTATCGAAAGGCAGTGACATTTACCTATCATACCTATGATCCGGCATTGGATTATAGCCAGGCAGGATATGTGTTTAATAAAGAAACGGTTCCATATGCCGATCAGGCGGGCAGTCAGGCGGTTAACGTTCTTTCTTATGCCGACCGGGTTCCGGACAGCCTTTACATATATGCAGGATACAGTTATGATGGCATGGATACAACGACTCTGTTCCGGGATGGTGTGATCTCATCTGCGGAGAAGACAGATATCTACTGTGTCTATACCATGAACGGGGAGCTGCAGTATCTGGGACCAGATGGTACTCCGAATGACCGGCAGGAGATAGCAGGGTTTTATACAATTTTGAATACATTGCCGTATCGATTCTCTTATGTGCTGAAATCCTTCCAGTCTGAGAAGGGATATGTGTTTGTCGGCTGGCGGGCTGCGGACGGCAGGATTTACGCTCCGGGCAGTATCTATGATACAACGCAGACATCCGCAGAGCTTCAGGCGGAGGTGAATCCGATTATGGTATCTGCATTGACGGTTTCACCAAAGCAATCTACCATAGGCATAGGAGATACCCTGCAGATGGCGGTCAGCATCCAGCCGGAGGATGCATTAAATCCGACGGTTACATGGACCACTTCGGATGCATCCATTGCTACCATAGATGGAAACGGCCTGGTGACTGCACATGCAGAAGGCACCGTTACGATAACAGCTTCTGCTAATGATGACAGCGGATGTTCCGATACGGCATCCGTCGTAGTTGTAAAGGAACAGAACGCTACAACGTCTGCCAATGATGGCAGCGGGTCTTCGGATACGGCATCAGCCGAAGCTTCTGCTACGCCAAAGACGGGAGATACTGCTCCGGTATTGCCGGCTCTGCTGTTAGGTTGTCTGACTCTGTTAGCGGCCGGTTATGGATGTCTGGGAATAAAGAAAAGATATGGGCAAAAATAACCGGATATAGAATATGGAGAATGTTTTTTAAATATTAAGAAAGGAGTATGGGAACATGGGGTTTTTAACAGGTAAGACAGTCATTATTACAGGAGGGGGACGAGCAGTCTTAAGTGACGGAAGATGCGGTTCTATCGGGTACGGAATTGCAACTGCCTATGCCAAGGAAGGGGCCAATATCGTCATTACCGGACGGAATGTGAAGAAGCTGGAGGATGCGAAAGAGGAACTGGAACGGTTGTACGGGGTTCAGGTGCTTCCAATCCAGGCGGATGTTTCGGCTGACGCTGATAATGAGGCTGTGGTAGCAAATGTAGTAAAGCAGACTGTAGATACCTTCGGCGGAATCGATGTTCTGATCAATAATGCCCAGGCATCCGCCTCCGGCGTAACACTGGCAGAGCATACCACGGAGCAGTTCAATCTTGCTATGTATTCCGGCCTGTATGCAGCATTTTATTATATGAAGGCATGCTATCCGTATCTGGCAAAGAGCAAGGGCTCTGTGATCAATTTTGCTTCCGGCGCCGGACTGTTTGGTAACTTTGGCCAGTGTGCCTATGCCGCGGCCAAAGAAGGGATCCGCGGCCTGACCCGCGTAGCGGCTACCGAGTGGAGCAAGGACGGTATTAATGTCAATATTGTCTGCCCGCTTGCCTGGACTGCACAGCTGGAGCAGTTCCAGAATGCATATCCGGATGCGTTTGAACAGAATGTGCACACACCGCCAATGGGACATTTCGGTGATGCAGAACTGGAGATCGGTCGTGTCTGCGTACAACTGGCTTCTCCGGATTTCAAATATATGACGGGTGAGACTCTTACCTTAGAGGGCGGTCTGGGACAGCGTCCATAATGAACCGGCAGGGGTGGTTCCGGCTGGAATGCCCGACAACGACAGGAATACAGGAACGTGAGTCAGGCAATATTATCAGAAGAATAATATAATAATCATAGAAGGGTGGTTCATGCTATGTTAAAGGGAAAGGTAGCGATCGTAACAGGAGGAACCAGAGGAATCGGATTCTCTATTGTGAAAAAATATCTGGAAAACGGAGCAAAGGTAGTGCTGTGGGGGTCCCGTCAGGAAACGGTAGATACAGCCCTGGCAAAGCTGAAGGAGGAAAACAGCACCTGGGAGGTTACCGGCATGGCACCACAGTTAACGGATGCGAAGGCGGTAGCAGATGCAGTGGAGGCAGTAAAGGCACAGTACGGCAGAATTGATATTCTGGTCAATAATGCAGGAATATCCCAGAGTACGCCATTATATCAGTACACGCCGGAGGAATTCGACAAGGTCATTGATCTGAATGTGAAGGCATTGTTCTATGCGATCCTGCCTGCCGCTAAGATTATGAAGGAGCAGGGCGGCGGCTGCATTCTGAATACCAGCTCTATGGTCAGCATCAGCGGCCAGCCGGCAGGTGTCGGCTATCCGACCAGTAAGTTTGCAGTAAACGGTATGACCATTTCTCTTGCCCGGGAACTGGCAAAGGACAATATCCGGGTAAATGCAGTAGCGCCGGGTGTGACCAAAACCGATATGGTGGCAGCACTGCCGGAGCAGACTGTAGCGGCAATATCGGCAAAGATTCCGCTTGGAAGACCGGGAGAGCCGGAGGATGTTGCCAACGCATTTGTCTATCTGGCAAGTGATATGGCATCGTATGTTACCGGCGAGATCTTATCCGTTGACGGAGCGGCAAGGGCATAGCAGATGTTAAAGCTGAATGATAAGGATGAAGCAGAATTATATAAGGATTGGAATGGCAGCTTCTATGGCAGGAGTGATTATGTGGATCCGGAGGGGGAGCAGATGGACTGTCTGCTGACCCTGGAGGAACGGATCCGCATGTATCCTGCCAGTGTGGAGAGATGGCAGGAGAAGCTGACCGAATCCAGCCGGATATTGGAGACTGCAGAAAAAAAGATGAGGATCTACTATGGCACTGCCGGCGGGCTGGTTTTACTTACCCTCATTTTTATGATGATCGTGGTAGGGCTGGAGATGGGTTCCACTGTGGTAATGTTAACAACAGGCTTGATCCTTCTGGTCATGACAGGGGTGTTCATCCTTATTTTTCTCGGAATTAATGTGACCTGCTTCTATGGTGTACACAGTGAGTGGAAGGTATTTCGAAAGTATATAGAAAAATACCAGGTGCATACTCTGAAATCAAAAAACGCAGCACTGGTAAACGGAATCCGCTTTATGGAAGAGGAGTGCCGGCGGGCGGAGGCTTACAGGGATCGTCTGAAAAAGGGGGAGCTGCTTGCAGAAGAGGAATACCGATGGGCATTGAGCAGGATGGAAGTGCCGGAATTGCCGATCCATACGGAGAATCTTGCAGAAAATATTGGAAAAAAGGATCGGTGGTAACAGCATCGTAATAAAAAGTGCGAGACCCGATAAAATTTCTGATCGTTTTCTTGACATGTTAAATTCCGGCGGTTATACTACGATTATAGGTAATTGTATAAGTAAACTAAACGCGAAGAAGAGAAGAGTACATAAGGACGACATTAACAGAGAATCTGGAGTGCTGAGAACAGAGAATGAAGGTCTTATGGAAGATGGTCTCGGAGCGTTGGGCGTGAGCGATTCGTAAGCGTCTGATGGCAGCACCCATTATCGTGCAGAGCTGTAGCTGCAGCTCCTGAGTCTGTCACCGTGAGGTGCCGGAGAATTAAAGTGGTACCACGAGATCATGCTCGTCTTTAAGAGGTTTCTTAAAGGCGGGCTTTTGTTTTAAAAGGAGAAGAAAAATGGCAAAAAAACCCTATTACATTACTACTGCGATCGCATACACATCCGGTAAACCCCATATCGGGAACACATATGAGATCGTACTGGCAGACAGTATCGCACGTTACAAGCGCTTTCTGGGCTATGATGTCCGGTTCCAGACAGGTACGGATGAGCATGGGCAGAAGATTGAGGAGAAAGCAGCAGAGGCAGGTATTACACCGAAGGAATTTGTGGACCGGACTGCAGGTGAGATTCACCGGATCTGGGATCTGATGAATACGTCCTATGATAAATTTATCCGTACCACAGACGCGGATCATGAAAAGCAGGTGCAGAAGATCTTTAAAAAGCTATATGAAAAAGGGGATATCTATAAGGGAGAATATGAAGGCATGTACTGTACGCCTTGTGAATCCTTCTTTACTGCCTCCCAGTTGATCGACGGAAAGTGTCCGGACTGTGGCAGGGAGTGTCAGTCAGCCAAGGAAGAGGCGTATTTCTTCCGCTTAAGTAAATATGCGGATAAGCTGATCCAGCATATCCATGCACATCCGGAATTCATTCAGCCGGAATCCAGAAAGAATGAGATGATGAACAATTTCCTGTTACCGGGGCTGCAGGATCTGTGTGTGTCCCGTACTTCATTTAAATGGGGAATTCCGGTGGATTTCGATGATAAGCATGTCATCTATGTGTGGATTGATGCGCTGAGCAACTATATTACCGGCCTGGGCTATGATGTGGACGGCAATCATAATGCTTTATTCAAGAAATACTGGCCGGCGGACTTACATCTGATCGGTAAGGATATCCTTCGATTCCATACCATTTACTGGCCGATCATGCTCATGGCTTTGGATCTGCCTCTGCCAAAGCAGATTTTCGGGCATCCATGGCTGATCCAGAGCGATGGCAAGATGAGCAAGTCCAAAGGAAATGTCATTTATGCGGATGATCTGGTAGAAATGTTCGGCGTAGATGCAGTCCGCTATTTCCTGCTGCATGAAATGCCGTTTGAGAATGATGGCGTTATTTCCTGGGAATTGATCGTGGAACGGATGAACGCTGATCTGGCAAATACATTAGGCAATCTGGTCAACCGTACGATTTCCATGTCAAATAAATACTTTAACGGCATTGTGCGGAATACGGGAGTAAATGAACCGGTGGATGAGGAGCTTAAGAAGATGGCTCTGGATACGCCTTTAAAGGTAACGAAGGCAATGGAGAAGCTCCGGGTAGCAGATGCGATCACGGAAATCTTTGCACTCTTTAAGCGGTGTAATAAGTATATAGATGAGACTATGCCGTGGGTACTGGCAAAGGAGGAGGCAACCAAAGCCAGACTGGAGACCGTATTATACAATCTGGTGGAGAGTATCACCATTGGAGCGGTACTTTTAAAGTCCTTTATGCCGGAGACCGCGGAGCAGATATTGAAGCAGTTAAATGCCAGGGATCGGGAGTGTGACCAGTTGGGCGTATTTGGCATGTATCCGAATAATAATAAGGTAACCACATCACCGGAAATCCTGTTCGCCCGTCTGGATGCAGAAGAGGTTCTGGCTGATCTGGAACGCCGGAAGGAAGAAGCAAAGCTGAATCAGTATGGTCCCGGTATCGACGTGGAGGCAAAGGAGGAGATTGATATTGATCTCTTTGACAAGGTGCAGTTGCGGATAGGACAGATCATTGCCTGTGAAGAGGTAAAGAAATCAAAGAAGCTGTTATGCTCACAGGTGAAGATCGGCAGTGAGGTACGTCAGATCGTTTCCGGTATCAAAGCGGAATACAGTCCGGAGGAGATGGTAGGCAAGAAGGTAGTCGTGGTTACGAATCTGAAGCCGGCGACTCTGGCAGGCGTGACCTCGGAAGGCATGCTGCTCTGTGCCGAGGATGAGAACGGGAAGCTTTCGCTTCTGACCGCCGAGAAGGATATGCCGCATGGAGCGGAGATACGATAGACAGGAGTTTTATTCTATATAAACACCCCCGGGTTTCTGCCGGTGCATGACTGCCGGAGGAATCCGGGGGTTTCATGTTTAAGATATTTGTAAGAGACAGGGTAAGAGATTTATAAGGAATGGAATGTAGGATAGAACCAGGCGAAAGGATGGACAGAAAAAGCTGTCCGACAGTTCAAGGAGAGATTGCGATGAACGAATGTGTATTGGTCGTAGATGACGACAGAGAGATTGTAAGGGCCATAGCCTTGCTTCTGGAAAAGGAAGAATTCCGTGTGTTGAAGGCGTATGACGGCATGGAGGCGCTGAGGATCCTGGCAGAACAGTCGGTACGTCTGATCATCATGGATGTGATGATGCCGAAGCTGGATGGATTGTCTGCAATGATGAAGATCCGGGAACGTCAGAATCTTCCCATCATTGTACTGAGTGCAAAAACAGAGGAGACGGACAAGGTGCTGGGGCTTTCCATGGGAGCAGACGATTATGTGTCAAAACCGTTTAATCCACAGGAGCTGGTTGCCCGGGTAAAGAGCCAGCTTCGCCGGTATACCCTGCTGGGTGATATTCATGCAGTACGGAATACGGAGGAGATCTGGAACGGGCGGCTCTGTTACCGGCCAAAGGAGTTTACCCTTTATGCGGATGGCGAACCGGTGAAGCTGACTGCCACGGAGACGAAGATCGTTGATCTGTTTATGCGGAACCAGGGCAGGATATTCCCTGCCGAAGAGATCTACCAGCGTGTATGGGAGGAAGCATCCTTTGCACCGGAGAATACCATTATGGTACACATTCGCCGCATCCGTCAGAAAATTGAACTGAATCCGAACAAGCCAGAATATATAAAGGTGGTGTGGGGCATTGGATACAAAATGGAAAAAATGGAAGACCGTTCTTAGCTGGACTGCATTTATCTTCGGCATAACGCTGTTGATCTATAGTTCTATCTCCCTGACAGGATTTCTGCTGAAAAAGGGAGGGCCTGGACAGATCCTGAGAGCGGATTATCAGGAGAGTCAGGATTTCCGATGGTATATCTCCAATCGTCTGGAACGACTGTTAGAGGTATCGGTAGGCGGCAGGAACATCGGCCGGTACGGATCGACATATGACGACTGGTACTCCGGAGGCTGGAGCGAAGACGATTACTGGGAGTGGGAAGACACATATTGGGGAGACTGGCAGGAAAGAGAAACGGTGGTCTCGGATAATGTTGCCAGTGTACTAGAGGGTTCCGAAGTGCTGAATACGCTGGAAGAACTGGAACGTCTGGATGAGGACGTGCTGGAGGCATTAGAGGAGCAGGGCTTTTACGGATTTGAGGACATTCTGGGTGAATTGAGTGATCTGAGTGTGGGAGGGCTTACCTCTGACGAACGGAAGTCCTTACAGGAAAAGCTCGAAGGAGTCAGCCGCCTGCTGGAGGGCATGAGCGGAATGGAGGAGCTGCAGAAGGAGATCCGCAATCTCTGTACTCTGTTAGGTAAGGAGGAGGAGCTGGATAAGCTGACGGAGCTTCTGGCGGAAAGCAACCAGCAAAGTCTTGACGATTATATGGCATATCAGGCGCAGAATAAGAATATCCGTTACGCGTTGGTCTATCAGGATAAGCTGCTCTATACGAATCTGGATGCTTTAGAGGGCATGACGGGTCAGGCCTGGGACGGTAAGGATTTCTATGAAATGCTCAATCCGGAGGAATATAATTTCGTGCTGTGGTTTAATCGAAATGGTGACGGAAAGACGGAGATTTCCAAGGATGGAGTAACCGAGGATATCTATGGTAATGGAGTCTATACTGAGGACAGCCGCTGGTATGTACCGGGCTATACGAATTTCAGTGTAGATGATGCAGCGAAGAATGCCGTGATCTTTCTTGCGGCAGCAAAGGAACCAAAGCTTTATGTTGTGGGGAATTACCTGAATAACGGCAGAACAGAAGAATACGGAAGCAATCTGCACTGGATGTACCAGAATGCGATGGGGCAGAAGAAGGAACTGATCAATAATCTGATCCTGCTGGCGGCGGCCCTGCTTCTGCTGGGAATCTCGTTAACCTGGCGGAAGGAAAAGAAGCAGGGGGACCGGGAAGCCGCCCGCTTTCTGGGAAAGGTATGGCTGGAGATAAAGCTGTTGCTTCTGGGCGTTCTTCTGATCGAGATATTCTTTCTTCTGGGCCGTGGAGAAACAGTAGAGATACTGCAGATACTATTTACAAATCTTCCGGAATGGTATGAGTATGGATATGGATTCAGAGATATATTTTATCTGCTGGAAGGATTATTTACCAACAAGGTTTTTCTGATCTCCTGCTTCTGGGTGATATATCTGGCAGTATTGGATATACGGTTTAATAAGGGAAAGCAGAGGAAACCTCTGATCGACGGGCTGCGGACCAGAGCATTGCGGTATCCACTGCAAAAAAGACTGGTATGGCGGTATAACCTATTATTGCTCAACAGCATTTTGGCATTGCTGCTGATCGGTGGAATTGTCATAACGCTGTATGTGGAACCGGATTATATTTGGATTCCATGGGAAGTATTTACAAATGCTGCCTTTATCATCCTCATCCTTCTTCTGCTGACCGGAATCATCACAGGTATCATAAACTGGAAGAGGAACCGCCAGATGGCGGAGGATATCGGCGCACTGGCGGATAAGATCCATGCGGTTAAGGAAGGGGATCTGACGAATCCGCTGACGCTTCCGGAGGATGCAGATCTCAGGCAGGCGGCGGAAAACCTGAATGAGATTCAGCATGGCCTGGAGGCGGCATTGCGGGAACAGATGCAGAGTGAACGGATGAAGGTGGATCTGGTTACCAACGTATCCCATGATATCAAAACACCGCTGACCTCTATCGTAAGCTATGTGGAGCTGCTAAAGCAGGAGGAGAACCTGCCGGAGCATGTAGAGGAGTTTGTCCGTATTCTGGATGAGAAATCAGAGCGGCTGAATACCATTGTTCAGGATGTATTCGAGATCAGCAAGGCAACCTCCGGCCAGCTTCCGATCACGATGGAGGAGCTGGATTACGGGAAGCTGCTGCGCCAGACCCTGGCGGATATGGCGGTTCCGATTGAGAAAAGCGGACTTATCATGAAGGTGTTCGTTCCGGAGGCGCCGGTCATGATCCGGGCAGACGGACAGCGACTGTATCGTGTCTTTCAGAATCTGATCCAGAATGCATTGAAGTATTCCCTTGCAGGCTCCCGTATTTATCTGACGCTGACTGACACGGGTGCGGAAGCAGTTGCATGTATAAAGAATACCTCCGGTACGGAATTAAATGAGAACTTTGATTTTACGGAACGCTTTGCCCGCGGGGATGAAAGCCGTACCGACGGCGGAAGCGGGCTGGGACTCTCCATTGCCCGGAGCTTTACTGAAGCCTGTGGCGGAAGTCTGCAGGTTGAGGTGAATGCGGATCTGTTTACTGTAAGCGTAACATTTCCGAAGCTATAAACTATAGAAGTGGAATAATTGGAATGCTGTCGGCAAAAGCCGGCAGTGTTCTTTTTAGTTCCCGTGGGTAATGGAGAAGAAAATAGAAATACTGTTTATGGAATATAAAGTGAATATAAATGTAAAATAAAAGTATAATATTATTTGCTACATGTTTACATATATGATATAATAATGCTGTGGAAAGTACCCATGACAGGGTGGCAGCCTCCTGTGTTTATGACAATCGGTTCGATGGAATACATATGGGAGGAGGTGGCACTGATGACAGCTTATGAAACTGTTTCAATTTTAATTGGGATATTGGCGTTATTAATATCCTTCGGCTGCTTAATCATTGCATTGCTTGCCTTTCTCGATAAGAGAAAGGATAAGAAAAGATAAAGATGCCTATCCTGTCTGACCACAGGATAGGCATTGTTCATAAAAACAGTTCTTAAACCTGGAGCATCCGCTTTGGAGTGGGTGCTTTTCTTATATAAATATAATAGCATTATCATGGCTGTATTTCAAGCAGTTTATCCATAAACAGAAAATTATGGTTGATTTGCCCGGAGGAGTGTTCTATACTCTGAGTGATACAGAAAAAGGGCGAAGGAGAATCGTATTATGTGGTTATATATCCAATATGTTTTATCAATAGCATTAACAATCGGATTTGGAACGATCGGAATCATCAGCTGTGTTGTATTACACCGCCAGAAGAGGATCCTTGTGGAGAGCCGTCTGGGCAGATCCAGCAGTGCATCGGAGATCATTAATGTGAATATCGCCCTTGCCGGAATTGCCATATCCGTTTGGTTCCAGTATTATATTTTCATTCCGCCCATGCTGGCCTATATCTTCTTTATTGTCATAACGACCCGAATCTGCAGTGGATTGTCCGAAGAAGGGATGTTTGTAGGATTAACTTTTATTGACTGGGAGCATATAGAAGGTTATAAATTCGTAAATGACAACATAAATACAATAAAGGTGAAACTGCGCGCAAATAAGCGTCAATATATCATAGAGTGTGATAAGGAACAACGGGCAGATGTTGAGGAACTCGTACGGAGAAAGCTGAAGGAGGAGATCAGTGAGGGTACACATTCCGTGTGATACGACCCGGGTAACAGGGAAAAGCATGGCCGGAGTCATTGACACGGGAGAAACAGGATATTATACTTAAGATAATGAAAATGTACAGGGAAAAGGAATACGGAGGCACAGAATGAGACATTTGATCGACCCCATGGATTTGAGTGTACAGGAAATTGAGGAACTGCTGGCACTTGCCAACGACATTATTGCACATAAGGAAAGATACAGTGAGGTATGCAGAGGAAAGAAGCTTGCGACCTTATTTTTTGAACCAAGTACGAGAACCCGGCTGAGCTTTGAAGCCGCAATGATAGAATTAGGAGGTAACGTACTTGGTTTTTCTTCTGCCGATTCCTCTTCCGCCACAAAGGGGGAAAGTGTGCATGATACCGTTCAGGTGGTGGGCTGTTATGCAGATATAATTGCAATGCGTCATCCCAAGGAAGGGGCTCCGCTCTTTGCCTCTCTGAAATCGCCGGTGCCGATCATCAATGCCGGAGACGGCGGTCATTATCATCCGACCCAGACCCTAACCGATCTGCTGACGATCCAGCGGGAGAAGGGGAGACTGGATCATCTGACCATTGGATTCTGCGGAGATCTGAAATTCGGGCGGACGGTACATTCTCTGATCAAGGCATTATCAAGATATCAGGATATTCACTATATATTGATCTCGCCTCAGGAGCTGCAGGTACCGGATTATATCCGGACGGAGATCTTTGAGAAAGATCACATTTCCTACCAGCAGGTAGAAAGCATGGATGAAGTGATCGGAGAACTGGATATCCTGTATATGACACGAGTACAGAAGGAGCGGTTCTTTAATGAGGCAGATTATATCCGCCTGAAGGACACCTACATTCTGGACATGGATAAATTGAAGAAGGCACGGAAGGATCTGTCCATCCTGCATCCCCTGCCAAGGGTAAATGAAATATCGACCAGAGTGGATGACGATCCGAGAGCCTGCTATTTTCGTCAGGCGCTGAACGGAAAGTATGTACGGATGGCACTGATCATGCGTCTGCTGGAGCTGGCAGAACAGGAGAGCAGATAAACTGGAGGTAGATCATGAATATAGACAGTATTTATAACGGAATCGTACTCGATCATATCACAGCCGGGAAGAGTATGCAGATCTATCACGATCTGGAGCTGGATAAGCTGGATTGCAGTGTTGCGATCATCAAGAATGTGAAGAGCAATAAACTGGGGCGGAAGGACATCATCAAGATCGATCAGGACTATTCCATCAATCTGGATGTGCTGGGCTATATCGATCCGGATATAACCGTAAGCATTATCAAGGATGGAGAGACGATTGAAAAGAAAAAAGTCGAACTGCCGGAGCGTCTGGTGAATATATTAATATGTAAGAACCCGCGTTGTATCACGACGACGGAACAGGGAATAGACCATATCTTCCAGTTGGCAAACCGGGAGGGACGGACCTATCGCTGTATATACTGTGAGGAGGATCAGCACAGCAGCTGAGGGTTACAGAAAATGGTTTACAAACAGGAAAGATATGTTATAATTAGCTAGTGTGCTATGACGGGAGTCTATAAGGAAAGTCCTGAAATAGTCAGATATATAAGCAGAGTACATAGGAAAATGACAATGAATTGATATAAAAGTAATGTAAGAGGTGCATTATGGAGCAATATGTGATAAAGGGTGGGATCCCTTTGACAGGTGAAGTCACGATTGCGGGAGCTAAGAATGCAGCACTGGGTATTCTGGCAGCGGCGGTTATGACCGACAAGGAATGTGTTATTGAAAATGTACCAAACGTCAGAGACACCAGAGTCTTATTGCAGGCGATCAGTGAGATTGGCGCAACGGTACGCTATATAGACGAACACACGGTAAGTATCAGCGGCGGAACGATCACCAATGTAGATTCTTTATGTGTAGATGATGAATTTATCCGGAAGATTCGTGCATCCTATTATCTGTTAGGTGCTTTATTAGGGAAATATAAACGTTCTCAGGTTGCCCTGCCTGGCGGCTGCGAGATCGGAAGCAGGCCGATCGACCTGCATGTGAAGGGATTTAAGGCATTAGGGGCCAGGGTAGTGATCGATGGCGGAATGATCACGGTCAGCGCAGACCAGTTGACAGGAAAGCATATTTATCTGGATACGGTCAGTGTAGGGGCTACCATTAATATTATGATGGCAGCAGTTCTGGCAGAAGGGAAGACTACCATTGAGAATGCGGCAAAAGAACCGCATATTGTAGATGTTGCCAATTTCCTGAACAGTATGGGTGCCAATATCAAGGGTGCGGGAACCAATGAGATCCGGATCCGTGGTGTAAAGGAACTGAACGGTACGGAATATTCTATCATCCCGGATCAGATTGAGGCAGGTACCTTTATGATGGCGGCAGCAGCTACCCGTGGTAATATTCTGATCCGCAATGTAATTCCAAAGCATTTAGAGGCCATCAGTTCAAAGCTTACAGAGATCGGCGCTACGGTCGAGGAATATGATGATGCTGTACGGGTGATCGGCAGCGGAGAACAGCGCCTGGGTGCAACCCAGATCAAGACTCAGCCATATCCGGGCTTTCCAACGGATATGCAGCCACAGATAACGGTTGCACTAGGGTTGTCAGAGGGTACCAGTGTCGTAACAGAAACGATATTTGAGAATCGATTTAAATATGCGGATGAACTGACCCGTATGGGTGCAAATATAAAGGTGGAAGGAAACATGGCGATCATAACCGGCGTGGAGCGTTACAGCGGAGCTTCCGTAGTGGCACCGGATCTGCGGGCTGGAGCGGCGCTTGTAATTGCCGGCCTGGCGGCAGAGGGCTTTACCATAGTAGAGGATATCAAGTATATTCAGAGAGGCTATGAGCGCTTTGAGGAGAAGCTTCAGGCACTTGGCGCTAAGATTGAGATCGTAGAAACAGAGAAGGATATCAAAAAGTTTAAGCTGAAGGTCAGCTAATCATTAATAGATGAAAATGACAGAAACCGGCTGCAATAATGAAGATTATTGCAGCCGGTTTGTTGCGTACAGCTCAGGATCAATATAATCTTAAGAAATTTATATAAATTTGAAGATAAGAACCGATCGCGTTCGTTATAGTATACAGAACAGCAGGGGAGGCAGGCGGAAAAAACGTGGAAGTCAATATTACAGCGCTGATTGACCAATATCAAAACTTAATATTTTCAATCTGCTACCGGACAACCGGTGATTATTTTGCTGCCGAGGATCTGACGCAGGAGACCTTCCTGTCCGCCTACCGGAGCCTGGATTCCTTTGATGGAAGGTATGAAAAAGCCTGGCTGTGCAGGATAGCCGCCAATAAATGTACGGATTATCTGAAGTCGGCGCAGCGACGGGCAGAGCCGACGGACTGGGATGCCATGCCGGAGCTGCCGGGCAGGGATGGACAGCCGGAGCAGGAAGCATATGAGACCATGGTAAGAGAAACCCTGCTGAAGCGGTGCAGACAGTTGAAAGCGCCCTATTCTGAGGTGGCAGAGTTGTATTTTCATGAGGAGGCCAGTCCCGAGGAGATCGCTGATCATCTGCACCGGAAATTAAAGACCGTACAGACGCAGATCTACAGAGCAAGGAGCATGTTAAAGGAGATTTACAGAAAGGAGGAGCCCAAATGAAGAATGAGTATTTATCAGATGAAGAGTTGTTAAGGTTAATTGATGAAGTAGAGGAAAACGCCATGTTAAGGGCTCCTGCTTATCTGAAGCAGAAGATCTTCAAGGAAATACAGGAAATGGAGTCGGCAGAGCGGATGCCTGCCAGGCAGTCCGTTAAGAAATATCAAACGAATATTCGGCGGCAGCTTCTGGTATATGAATTAAAGGTGGCCGGACTGGTAGCGGCGGCGATCCTTATGCTGTTCCTGCTTCCGGTATCCGCCCCGGAGGAACCGCCGGCGGTGCCGGAAGAGAGCTATGGTCAGGGTTCCGGCTTTCTGTATCACTGGAATGAAGCCTCCGAAAAAATGCTGCAGTGTATCGATTTTACATCCAGCGCCATTTTACATCCGGATGAATTCTTCCGGCAGTTTCAGTATGGTAGTGATACGGACTCCGATACAGGAGAATGATGACAGAACAGATAAGATAGAAAAGCAATGAAAGTTATATTAAAAGGAAATGATGAGAAAGGAAGTATGATCATGAAGAGAAAGAAAAGCAAATTTTTAACCTTCCTGTGTTCCCTGGTCCCGGGGGCAGGACATATGTATCTGGGATTTATGAAAATGGGGGTATCCCTGCTGCTTACCTTTGTAGGCATTATGAGTATCGCATCCTGGACCGGAATTGACGAGCTGGTATTTGTCGGCTTTGTTGTGTGGATATATGCCTTTTTCCATGTTCACAATATAGCCGGAGCACCGGATGAGGAATTCCAGAAGCAGGAGGATTATTACCTGATCTCATTTGGTAATGACATGCCGCGGAATATGCAGCGGATCATATCAATCGGCCTTATACTGCTGGGCGGCCTGATGCTGATCAATGTTCTTCCGCATATGCTGCCGCAGTTTATAATCAATTATATGCCGAACGGTATTTTCCATTACTTACCGCAGAGTATCGTGGCACTTGTTCTGATCGCAGCCGGTATCGTAATGATCATGGGGAAAAAGGTATCTCTGGAGCAGGAGACACAGCATGCAGCTTCCAATGGTATACCGGCGGATGGCAGGCAGAGTTCCGTACACCGTGAAAGTCCGGTCAGCCGGCCGGAGGCTTCCATGTCGCAGGAAGGCCAGCCAAACCCGGTACAGAATGTAGCTCTTGTAGAGAAGACAGAGGAACCGGCGCAGACGGTCATAGAATTACCGGCGCCGGAGGAAGGACAGCAGTAGAAAGGAGGATTCTATATGGAAGAGCAGAATATTTTACAACAGACAGTACCGGTCGCAGAAACTTCTGAGCAGACAAAATCCCCGGTGGAGCAGGCAGATTCCGGTACGCTTCGTACCCACAGAGTGGGAAGCGTTACATTAGGCCTGATGCTGGTCATATTCGGGATCGTATTTCTGGCAAGACTCTTTGTACCTTCCCTCACCTATGATGCGATCTGGCATCTGTGGCCCTGTACCCTGATCTCCCTTGGGATCGAAGTGCTGGTAAGCACTTTCCGTGCAGAGAAATCCAGGTATGATGGCTGGGGAATCCTGCTGATCTTTTTAATCACCATATTCACTATGGGGATGGCAGGTATGGAAAATATGTATAGTTATTTTCGCTATCACTGGTAAAAAAATCCCTCACAGAATATCTGTGGGGGATTTCGCGTTTCTAAAGGGAGAAATGAAATTATTTTGCAGCATCACGAATCAAATCCATGATAATATCAATGGAATTGCTCATCCGGCTGGCTTCCATGGTTTTCCTGTAATCAGAGCGGTGGTCGTATACTTCTCTTACAGCCTCCAGCAGAGTGGCATTGGTCAGGTTTTCCTCCAGCAGAACGTGACTAAATCCTTGTTTCTGAAACGATTCTGCGTTTAACAGCTGATCTCCCCGACTGGCGCTGGAGCCTAACGGGATCAGGACATTTGGTTTTGCCAGCGCCTGCAATTCACAGATAGCATTCGCTCCTGCCCTGGAGATGACAATATCGGCAAATGCCAGCAGAGAACTTAATTCCTTCTTGATATATTCATATTGAACATAGCCGGAACGGTTCTCAAAGGCAGGATCAACCTTGTCCTTTCCACAAAGATGTATGATCTGGTAAGTTTTCAAAAGCTCGTCCAGACAGCCCCGGACAGCTTCATTGACCTTTACACTTCCCGTACTGCCTCCTACTACCAGAATGGTAGGTTTGTTGGCACTCAGACCGGTAAAGCGGATGGCCTCTAACGGATCCCCCTGAAACAGCTCCTGCCGGATCGGAGTTCCGGTAAGAACCGCCTTGTCCTTCGGCAGATGCTCCATTGCTTCCGGAAAATTGCAGCAGATCTTCACTGCGCTCGGGATGCATAGCTTATTGGCCAGCCCCGGTGACATGTCCGACTCATGGATAATGGCAGGAACCCTGTGCTTTTTTGCAGCCAGAACCACCGGAACAGATACAAATCCGCCTTTACTGAAGACTACATCCGGTTTCAGACTTTTAACCAAGCGGGATGCTTCCCCACAGCCCTTGATCACCCGGAATGGATCCGAAAAGTTCCTGACATCAAAATACCGCCGCAGCTTGCCGGAGGATATGCCGTGATAGGGAATCCGCATATCCTCGATCAGTTTTTTTTCTATTCCATTATAAGATCCAATATAATGGATATCGAACCCCTCTTCCTTTAATCTGGGAATCAGTGCAATGTTCGGTGTAACATGACCGGCAGTACCGCCGCCGGTAAGGATGATTCGTTTCATTGATGCCTCCTGCTTAAAAAATATTATAGTGAACCGGCAATGGCCGCCTTCAGTGCTTTTGCCAGCTGATCCGGACAGGAGGTCGGGCGGAAGCCGCAGCGGATTCCTTCCGTGCGTCGGATCACCTCGTCCACATCCATTCCCTCTACAAGGGCAGCCACACCCTGTGTGTTGCCATTGCAGCCTCCGGTAAATGCCACATTATGAAGCTTGTTATCAATAATTTCAAAAGAAATCTGCGAGGAACAGACTCCCTGCGTTTTATAGACCATGATACTCCTCCTTATTTCCCGATTCATATACTATTCTTAGTATCCCTTACTTCAAACAGATTATAGCAACATCCTGATTATTTTGCAAATTTTCATCCGGTGTATCTGATCAGCTTCTGTGTCGCATGAGGTGCTGTCGGGAGTCGGAAGAATCATTGGAACAGATCGCATTTATCACATGAAGAATGCCACGGGTAGAAGCAGTGCAGGTCTGACCATCGGAAAGTGTCAGCGTACAGGTTTTCCGGTCAATCTGTTTTACATGTGCAATATTGACAATGGTAGCCTTATGACAACGGACAAAGCTTTCGTTCAGTTTTTTCGAACAGGATTCCAGGCTTCCATAGAATTCCCGGATCTCGTCTTTCATGACGACCTGTATCTTATGAGAGATGCTGGAAGCGGTAATATATAATATAGTATTCTGTTCGATATGGATCGTATGACTGCCGGCTTTAAAAGTGATCATGGAAGACTGGGGAGCAGTATGGTAGCGCTGCAGTGCCGCCTCCAGACAGGAGCGGATCCGAAGGGAAATGTTCCAGCTCTCATCCTTCAGGATAAAGTCCATGGCCTCAATCTGATATTGAAAGGTAAGCATTGTCATCTCGGAATGTGTGGTGATAAATACAATAAAAGCACGGGAATCAAAGCTGCGGATTTCCTGAGCCAGAGTAAAACCGTCCATTTCCGCATTCAGGTCAATATCCAGCAGATAAAAGCCGCCAATCGGTTCCTTCGTCTGGTTTCGTCTTGCAATGGCTAACAGTTCATCCGGCCCGGTAACGGCGGCCTGAATCTTCATATCAAATTCTTCGATCAATATTATATTGCTGATGATCTTTTGAAAATGCGTTAACTGTATTGGATTATCTTCACATATGTAAATGGATAACACGGCGGGCCACCTCCTTGTCATAAATGGTTAATTTCTGCGTAAATGCCTGGCCTTTATAAGTAGTATCCTTCAAAATATTCTTATAGCGGCGCAGGGTCTGATCGGCCAGATGCAGTCCCATGCCTCGGTTCTCTCCCTTGGTGGAATAGCTGATCGTTCCTAATTTTCGTATGTTCAGTGGAAGCTCCTTACAGTCATTCTGAACAACAAGCGTGACCGCTTCCCCATCTTCAAAAATTGCAACCCGGAGCTTCCGGCAGTCTGTGTCCAGCTCCTGTAATGCTTCAATGGCATTATCCAGATAGATGCCCATCACTCTGGCTATATCCACATTCTTTGCCGAAATCGATGTGATCGGCTTTCGAATCTCCAGCTGAACATCAATGCCAAGCTCCAGAGCCTTAATGAATTTATTATAAAGAATGCTTTTCAGTTCCGGAATCTGCAGATTGCTAAGCTGGCCCAGCGCCAGAGAAGAATCCTGAATGGAATGGCTGGTCGGGAGTATCTCCTGCTCATAATAGCGAACCAGTGCATCCCAATCCTTTTCTTTCATATACAGATCCATGGTTGTCAGGATATTGAGATAATCATGCTTAAATCCCCGAATACTCTGATACAGCTCTTCCACCTGTGCGGTATAGCGCTGAAGGGTTTCATACTGCATGAGCTGTGCCTGGATTCTGGCGTTTCTCCGTAGGAAATAGACCAGAAGAGCAATAAAAACACCGGTAATGGAAAAGAACAGGATAAATAAAACTGTATTAAAGCGTACGACCTCCTGAGAAAAACCAAGAGCCTCCTCATAGGTATAGTTATATACGAACAGTATCGTGCAGACCAACAGGTATATCAGGGTAAACAGCCCGGAAACAGTGGGAAGCTTGGTATGATTTCCAATAAAGAAATTATAAATCTGTCGGATACCGTAGGAGGAAATGATAAACAGGACGGTGACAAACAGATTGTAAGGCAGATAGTATTCCGTTAGAGTGTCCTGTTCCGTAATGCCCCAGAAGAAATCCAGCACAAACAGGGCAAAGTAGGTCAGCACGATGGAAAGCAGGTAATTAAATAACAGCAGGCAGACCAGGCTTAGCTTTTTTCCTACCATAAAAAAGATCACTATGAAGGTAATAACTAAAATAATATAGGTAGCAAGCGCAGGAAAGAGAAAACGAAAGACCGGAAGTGATATCATAAGATACAAAAATAGCAATATCTTTTTCTTACGGCAGAGCTGATCGGTGATCGGTTCTACTAATACAATGAACATATCAATGACTCCAAACGCAATATAGCAAAATTCCCAAAGCGCCATGATGTACCTTGCCCTCCTTTCCGGTAATGCATTCAGGTAAAGAAAATCAACGTTTATGCCTATTTTGTAAAATTACAAAAAGCAAGTGTTATAATCATAACATACTTTTAGAAGGAATGAAAGAATCATGACGAATTTTGTGGAAAAAATTTCCAGACATATAGTTAAATGGTGTTCCGGAAATGAATTGCCGGAGGAAGAAACGGAAGTACTGGTATATGGATACTGTCTTCTTCTGGAAAACGTGTATAAGCTGGTGTTTTTGCTGTTGGTTGCTCTGTTTACGGGAACCCTGTGGCAGTCCCTTTTGATTCTTGGCAGTCTTGTTTTGTTGAGAAGCTTTGCCGGGGGAGTTCATTGTACGACCAGTCTGGGCTGTACCGCAATTATGGTAGCAGTCTGGGGCTTAGGTCTTGTGGTTTCCTGGATTGAGATACCGGTGCCGGTGCTGATATTGATGACTGTAGTGATTGTATGGACAATTCTGCGTTATGCGCCCCAGTGTACCGCAAATAATCCCATTACGGATCCGCTCATACGGAAGCGAAAGCGAATTGGTGCCATAGTAGTTATGATAATTCTGCTGGCCGGAGGCATTGTGGCTTATATACAGTGGAACCGGCATGAAATCCTGAATATGGTATTGACTTCTATGCTAGTAGAAGCCTTTAGCATATTAATATTGGTAGAAAAGGAGGAAAAGGATTATGAAGATGACAAACCTGAAGAAGGCAGTAGTAAAGCTTGGTGACTATACTGCGCGAAATACAGTGGGTAAAAGCAATCCATTTATGTTCTATGAACCAAAGGTACCGGCGTCTTTGCGCAAGCAGACCGGTAAGGACTGCAGGTAAATTCTGTTAAGAGAATTTGCGAGATTCAGGGAGTTGTAATGAGAGAGCGTAGCAGGGGAAACTGGAGTTGCTGCATAGAAGGGGACGCTTTGATGGGGCATATGTATGGTGAGCATGTACCCGGATATGCGGTAACTCTTTTAAAAAGATTTATTATCGTTGACAGTCGGAAGGGAGAAAAGATGAAAAAATCCATGCATTTCAAAATAATGATCGTATTCATGACTGTGATGCTGAGCTTAACAGGCTGCGGAAAGAAATATGTCTCGCCGACCGGCATAGAGTATGCGTATAAATTAACCCTGTATGAAAATGTATATAAGGATCTGTATGAATATGAGGTACTTACAAATAACAAGGAGTTAACGGCAGAACAAATACGAAAGGATCTGCTGAGCAGTCAGGCTCTTACAGAAGAAGAGAGGGGATACTATGTATTATCCTCCAGGGAGGTACCGGATACAGAAGAAACGAAATAAACAACGTTTAGCAGTCAAATAGCAAGGCGTTCAGGGCGGAAAATGAAACGTTTAAGCAAAAAACGTATTTCCTCAACATTCTATGTTATAATTATTCTGTCACTCTCATATGATTCGGAGTAGGGGTAGTGGCTACTGTCTGTAAAATTGGACCAAAGGAACCGGGAGGAGCAGGATGGATTCCTCCCGGTTCTGATCTGTGTAAAGGCATAGGTCATAGATGGCAGAATGATTTATTTTCTGCTATATTTCGCCGAATAAGCGATTAAGATGGAAAAAACAGCGTTTGGGGTAAAAACGAAAATTCTGCAAAAACTGTGCTATACTGACAATGGCTTCCAGATTATGGAACACAGGGGATAATTTGGTAGTGACTGCCTGTATAATAAAAATATAGGTATTAAACAGGAAGAAGTTCCGCCTCGATTGTCTTCTTCCTGTTTCATTTTTAAAAATCATTGCATTCTCTCTACTTAAGAATTGAAAAATCTGTCTTTTTTTCCTATACTATTCATAAAAAATATCATAAACCAAAGGAGGAGCATATGCTGGGAATCATAGGTGCAATGGAGGAAGAGGTAGACAAACTGAAGGCAGAAATGGAGCAGGTCACAGTTAGAAAGAAGGCTTCCATGGAGTTCTTCCAGGGAAGGATACAGGGGAAGGAGATTGTCGTTGTCCGTTCCGGAATCGGCAAGGTTAATGCAGGAATCTGTGCCCAGATACTGGTGGATGATTACCAGGTAGACGGGATTGTGAATACGGGCATAGCGGGATCGCTTCGCGGAGAAATCAATATTGGTGATATCGTGATCTCTACAGATGCAGTACAGCATGATATGGATGCAGTAGCGTTCGGCTATCCGTTGGGTCAGATCCCGCGGATGGATACGCTTGCTTTTCAGGCGGATCAAAGGCTGAGCGAGCTGGCAGAACAGAGCTGTCGAAGTGTACTTCCGGAACTGGGCGTTTTCCGTGGAAGGGTAGCCAGCGGAGATGCTTTTATTGCGAACCGGGAACGAAAGGATTCTATTCTGAAGGAATTCGATGCCTGCTGTTGCGAAATGGAGGGTGCTGCTATTGCACAGGCGGCATATCTGAATCAGACACCATTCGTCATAATTCGTGCAATTTCGGATAAGGCGGACGACAGTGCCAGTATGGATTATCCTGCATTTGAAGCAATGGCGATCAAAAACTCTGTTAAACTGATAAAGGAAATGGTGGTGAATGCATAATGGAAAAGATAACAAGCTTTAAGATCGATCACATGAAATTATTACCGGGCGTCTATGTATCCAGAAAGGATCATGTGGGTTCGGAGATGGTAACAACCTTTGATATCCGGATGACCAGGCCGAATTATGAGCCGGTGATGAATACGGCAGAGGTACATACGATAGAACATCTGGCAGCAACCTTTCTGCGAAATGATGCAGAGTATGGAGACCGGGTGCTTTACTTTGGCCCGATGGGCTGCCGGACCGGATTTTATCTGTTGTTGGCCGGAGATCTGGAGTCCTCTGACATTATTCCGCTGGTGACGCGGCTGTATGAATTCATGGCAGATTTTCATGATGCAGTTCCGGGAGCCGCAGCAAAGGACTGTGGAAATTATCTGGACATGAATCTGCCGATGGCGAATTACCTGGCAAGGAAATTCCTGGATGAAGTATTGTCCGGCATTACAGAGGACAGGCT
Source organism: uncultured Lachnospiraceae bacterium (assembly GCA_910587045.1). GTDB lineage: Bacteria > Bacillota > Clostridia > Lachnospirales > Lachnospiraceae > CAG-632. Next base: position 61,796 of record CAJULG010000004.1, read on the forward strand.
GGTATATCCGGAATAGGGTTCCATTCTTCTCAGATAGATGGAAGGAGGATATATGGGATATACAGAGTGCGGCTCCATGTCATAGATCTGCAGCGGGAAGTTCAGGTTATTTCTTTGAACAGCAGGGCGGGAGGCGCCTTCCGCAGTTTTCATATCTGTAACCGGATACTTTTCTGATGGCTGCTTATCCTGTATATCCTCCGGAGGCAGACAGGTAGTCAGACAAAGAAGGGCGATCAGCCCGATGAGCAGCATGGTTGGTTTTTCACGTTGTTTCATAGACATCCTCCTTTTGTTTGTAATTCTGACCTTATAATACACACAGGCTGTTACAAAATACTGTAACAAATAATTACTTTTTTCTTAAATATGCAGGGAGGATGAATGCCGGTTCCCGATCAAAATAACCGGCTTTCAAATGGAACGGAGTGAAAAAGTGATATGAATTCCTGTAAAGGGTCCGGCAGCTTTTTTCCCTGATTCCAGACCATATACAGATTTGAATAAAAAGAAGGATTTATAATCTTCTTTACCTGTATATCTGGTGCAGAGATCAGCAGGGAGGAGGTATATGGCATAATGCCAAGCCCCAGTCCGTTATCTACCCATTCTATGGTAGACATGATATTATCATTCCGGCAGATGATATTCTTCGGTTTATTATTGATTTCCTGACATTTGGCAAGGAAGATATCCTCAAAACGACGATGGATGATCAGTGGAGAATCCAGAATATCCACTAAGGCGATAGTGCTATCCTCCTGTCGCTCCGGAAATACTTCCCTTCGTCCGGCTACAACGAAATAGTCATTTTCATCCTCGCCTGTCAGTGTATTTGCCTTAATCGGAAGATAAGAATATAAGTCCTTTGGAAAGGGCTCCCGCAGAAGACCGATATCAATGACGGAATTGTTTAACAGATCCATGATCCGAAAACTGCTCCCGTCATAGATATTAAAAACAGCATTCGGGTGGCGCTCTTTATAGACCGCCACAAGCTTTGGCAGTAAATTATGGTTGATGCTGGTAACGGTACCAATGTTAATGCTGATAATGCCATGCCTGGAAATCTTTTGTATTTCATCAGCGGTTTTATCAACGAGAGAAAGAATCTGCATTGCCTTCTCCTGCAGATAGATTCCCTCATTTGTAATATGCATATTCCGGGCATCGCGTACAAAAAGCTCCACGCCCAATTCTTCTTCCAGTGCCTTTAACTGATAGCTTAATGGTGGCTGGGACATATGGAGAAGCTGGGCCGCCTTTGTGAGGTTTCCGGTTTCTGCAATTTTCAGGAAATAAGATAATTGTTTTAACGTCATAATATCATACCCCGTTTTCTTTGGAATGCCAAAACATAATTTTAGTCTTTATTATAGTACGGGATTTTCAGAAATCAATACAGAAAAACTATAGATAAATAGAAAAAATGTATTTTACTATATGGATATTCCGTATTATAGTAAGTCCATGAAAGAGCAAAGAGGTTCGCACAGCCACTTTGCTCTTTTTGTGCAAAAACCGCCGGAGCGTGTTTTTGTACAAGATTAACTCACTCCAGGGAACCGCCTGCGGCAGGGTCACAGAATGCGGAAGGTCTGTCGCAGTGCTTTTCCCATAAGGAGCCGGGTTGAGGAGGATGAGATAAAGATGAAGATTGGAATGATCGGTTTAGGTGCCATGGGCATGCCCATAGCACAGAATTTAGTCAGGGCGGATATGGAGGTATCCGGTTATGATACGGTGTTATCACAGGTAGAGGCTTTTATCCAACGGGGCGGCAGAGGCTGCCAGACGTTATCAGAGGCAGTCAGGGATGCGGATATCATATTAGCGTCGCTGCCGAATCCCGGTATTGTGGAGAACGTGATGACAGGAGCAGAGGGTGTTCTATCCTCATGCAGGAAGGGTTGCTGTATCCTGGATCTAAGCAGTGTAGATCCTGGCACATCCCGCAGGATTTATGAGACGGCCAGGGCAAAAGGGGTATATTATGCAGATGCGCCGGTAAGCGGCGGTGTACACGGGGCGGCAGATGGTACATTGACGATTATGTTCGGCGGAGACTCTGATACCTGGCAAATGGTGCAACCGGTATTGAAAATTATTGGTAAAAAGCTGGTATATGTCGGGGATATTGGCTCCGGTGATGCGATAAAGCTCGTCAATAATCTGTTGCTGGGATGCAATATGGCAGCTATTGCAGAGGCATTGACGCTGGGAAGGCAGTTGGGTCTTTCTCTGGAAACCATGGAGGAAATCATCAGCAGCAGTTCGGGGAACAGCTATGCCTTTACCGCCAAGATGAAGCCCTTTCTTTTACCCGGACAGTTTGAAGGGGGATTTGCAACAGACCTGCAGTATAAGGATTTAATGCTTGCCCTGGAGGCAGGGAGAGAGACAATGGTACCGCTTCCTATGACAGCTGTGGCAAGTCAGGTATTTGAAGCCTCCAGAAGTATGGGAAATGGAAAGAAAGATATGTCTTCAGCCATACTGCTCTGGGAAAAGCTGAATAAATAGATTTTAAAGGAGGATAAGGATGAGCAAGGTGATCATTACAAATATCGGAACTATTGTAAGCGGTGATATACACAATCCAATCCTGGATGGAACGACTATCGTCATAGAAGATCAATACATCACTGCTATCGGCGGTAATAACTGGATAGAACAGGATGCGCTTATCATTGATGCAAAGCAGACTACAGTCGTGCCGGGGTTCTTTGATTCTCATGTACATACCACGATCGGTGATTATGGACACCGGCAGCAGGCGGCAGGATTTCTGGAGTCGGAACTGCATGGAGGTGTTACAACGGTCATTTCTGCTGGAGAAGCACACATGCCCGGCAGACCCAAAGATCCGGCCGGTGCCAAGGCGGCGGCCATCCTTGCCAGTAAATCCTTTTATCAGGCACCGCCGGCAGGCATGAAGGTGCACGGAGGAGCTTTGATCCTGGAAAAGGGTCTGACAGAAAAGGATTTTCAGGAGCTAAAGGAGCAGGGCGTCTGGCTGGTAGGAGAAATCGGCCTGGGCAGCGTGAAGTCGCCGGAGGAGGCGGCAATTATGACGGAATGGGCACATAAATACGGATTTAAAGTGCAGATGCATACAGGAGGAACCTCGATTCCCGGCTCCTCTACCGTTACCGCTGAGGATGTGATGATAGTAAAGCCGGATGTGGTATCGCATTTGAACGGGGGGCCTACTGCGGTCTCTCCTGCAGAAGCAGAAAGGATCATGAGAGAAACAGACTTCGCCCTGGAGATCGTTCAGTGCGGTAATCCGAAAATGACGGATTTTATCTGTCGAAAGGCAAAAGAATTGAATAATCTGAACCGGATCATATTTGGAAACGATGCACCAAGCGGAACCGGTATTATTCCGTTAGGCATTATCCGCAATATCTGTCAGGTGTCTTCCGTATCCGGTATTGCGCCGGAGAAAGCAATCTGTATGGCAACAGGAAATACAGCAGATGTTTACGGGTTAAATACCGGCAGAATTGCAGTGGGCAGGGAGGCTGATCTCGTGATCATGGATGCTCCGCTGGGGTCTGTAGGAGAAACCGCTTTAGAAGCGATCGCAGCCGGCGATATCCCGGGTATCAGCATGGTATTGATCGATGGAAAGACCGTTGTCCGGAAGAGCCGGAATACCCCGCCGGCCAGACGACAGGCACAGACAGAAGAACAGTAGGACAGGAACAAGGGGAAAAAGAAGAAAAAGGAGAAAAAGAAAATGGCAAAAAAACCGGAAATTCGTAAGATAGTGACGAGTGTGGAGGAAATCCGCTTTGAAGGCTTTCGCGAATTGGATCAGCCGATTCATAAATGCGTGGCAGCCGCTGTCATCCAAAACCCGTTTGCAGGAGTGTATATAGAGGATCTTTCAGAATTATCAGAATATGGAGAGTATTTAGGCGCATATCTGGCAGGTATTGCAGTGAAGGCTCTGAACGGGGCTCCTGTACATAGCTATGGCAAGGGTGCGATCGTCGGCTTAAATGGAGAACTGGAGCATGGAGGGGCAATTCTGCACCCGAGCCTGGGAAAGCCTATGCGTGAGGCTGTAGGTGGAGGAAAGGCGATCATTCCTTCTGCAAAGAAGGTGGGGGGTGCAGGAACCGGTCTGGATGTTCCATTGCACTATAAGGATGCTGCATTTGTCCGTACTCATTATGATGCCATGGAGGTGCGGATTCCGGATGCACCAAAGGATAATGAGATCGTAGTTGCCCTGGTGGTAACGGACGGGGGAAGGCCTCATGCCAGAATCGGCGGGTTGCAGCGCTCGGAGATCATCGGCGAGGATGGATTACGATAAAGAAAGGACAGGAGTATGTACGAATGACTAAAAAGCAATGGATTGGTTTGGGTCTGGCTGTCTTATTATTTACCAGTATTCTCTGTATTCCCGGTATCCAGGGTCTGGAGCCGGAGGGGCAGCGCTGTCTTGCGTTATTTGCAGGCGTATTTGTATTGTATATGTTTGAGGCGGTTCCTGCGGCAGTGATCAGTATTGCCATTATTCCACTTCTGGTAATATTAAGAATAACGGATATCAGTGAAGCTCTTGAGGGTTTTGCCTCCTCCTCCACCTATCTGGTAATCGGTTCCTTTATTCTGGCAGCCGCTATGATCAAAACCGGGCTTGGAAAGCGGATCACCTGCGGATTGCTGCTGCTTATGGGAACCGGGCCACTCCGCATTTCCTTCGGTCTGATGATCGTAAATATGGTCATGGCATTTTTGATTCCATCCTCTACCGCAAGGACAGCCATGCTTCTGCCGATCTGTCTGTCTGTTATTCGTGAATATCCCGGAGGAAAAGATGAAAAAAGGCGCTATGCAGCAAATATACTGCTGACTCTTTGCGTCACATCCTCAACAATCAGCGCAGGAATATTGACCTCTACCATCTCTAATCCAATGGCAGCAGATTATATCAGGAACGCCACCGGACAAACCGTGTCTTATGGAAGCTGGTTTTGCTGGGGATTTCCGCCGGCACTGGTAATGACAGTGATTTCCTGGCTGATCATCCAGCTTGTATTCCGTTTGAAGGGCAATAAGGAGCAAAAGGCTTCCGGAACTCCGGCTGTTCAGGATGTGTCCGGATATGGAAGGAAATATTTAAAACACCAGATGGAGGCACTGGGAAAACCCAAGGCACCTGAGATACTTACCGGTCTTGTTATTATGCTTACTGTACTGCTGTGGGTAGGAGGGGGCTGGATCGGAATAGACAGTACCTCTGCCGCATTTGTCGGAGCAGTTCTTCTGCTCCTGCCGATGTGCCCGGTTCTGGAATGGAAGGATTGTCAGTCGCATATATCCTTAAGTGTAGTCTTTATCATCAGCGGCGGTATCAGTCTGGGAAATGCAATGGCGGGAACCGGAGCCTCAAGCTGGCTGGCGGATCAGGTATTCGGCCTGCTTCCGAAGGATGTCTCTCTCAGCCTGGTGATCATACTTTCCATTATTGTCGTTCAATTCATGCATGTTTTTTTTGTTGGAACAGCAACCATGGCAAATGCCTTTTTCCCTATACTGGTCAGTCTGGCGGCAAGAATGGAGGCCGATCCGCTTTGTATCATTTTGCCGGCAGCGTTTATGATCGGGGGATATCCGGTATTAGTGTTCTTTAATACCACACCGAATATTCTCTGCTACGACACCGGTTATATGAGGTCATCCGACTTTGTTAAAACCGGGATCCCGATATCCATTGCCGCCTGTATTGTCTATAGTCTGTGTGTAAGGTGGTACTGGCCTGTGGTAAATATGCTTTGAATCAGTTTTGTATAAATAATGGAAAACAATATAAAAAGAATATATAACAATATAAAAAAGGTATTTTACAGGAAGAAACAGTCGTGCTATGATTGCCACTGTAATTAAATCGACAAAATATGACAAAAATCTATATCAAGGCAAGGGTGCTGTAAGGAACAGCATCCTTGTCTTTTATCATAATAGTGTTAATTGATTTGTCATAGGATTGATCTTACAGAATAGAAAGGAATGAGAAATATGAAAGCAGTTGTTTATAAAGGGAAGGGTGATTTCCGGTTTGAAGAGCATCCGGTACCGAAGCTGCTGGACAGCCGGGATGCCATTGTTAAAGTCACGCTGGCTTCCATTTGCTCCAGTGATATTCATATCAAGCATGGAGCAGTACCGAAGGCGGTGCCGGGTACGATCGTGGGACATGAATTTGTAGGAGAGGTAGTGGAGGCCGGTTCCGGGGTGAAGAACTTCCGGCCTGGAGACCGGGTAACGGTAAACGTCGAAACCTTTTGCGGGGAATGTTACTTTTGCAAGCGCGGATTCGTAAACAACTGCCAGAATCCGGATGGAGGCTGGGCACTGGGCTGCAGGATTGATGGAGGTCAGACAGAATATGTAAGAATTCCATTTGCCGATAACGGATTGAACCGGATTCCGGACGAAGTATCGGATGAGCAGGCATTATTTGTCGGTGATATTCTGGCAACCGGATACTGGGCAGCCTCTATATCCGAGATCAGGCCGGCAGATACAGTGGTTGTTCTGGGCGCCGGTCCCACAGGACTTTGCGTTCTGGAATGTGTAAAGCTGTATGGGCCGGAGAAGGTTATCGTTGTGGATACCATGGAGGATCGTCTGGCACTGGCAAAGGAACATGGGGCAGCTGATATTACGGTTAACCCTCTGCGGGAAAATGTGGAGGAGGTCGTTCTGGCGAATACGCAGGGCAGAGGTGCTGATGTGGTGATTGAGGCTGCAGGAGGAGCGGATACCTTCACAACTGCATGGAAGGTGGCGAGACCCAATGCCATTGTCTGTATTGTGGCATTATATGAGGAGGCACAGAGTCTTCCGCTGCCGGACATGTATGGTAAGAATCTGATCTTTAAAACCGGAGGTGTAGATGCCAATGCCTGCGAGGAGATCCTGAAATTGATCGCCTGTGGCAAAATTGACACGACCTATCTGATCACACATCGAAAGAAGCTGGCAGACATTATGGAAGGGTATCAGATCTTTGAGAATAAAAGGGATGGCGTAATAAAGGTTGCAATTGAACCGTAAGGTTCTTGTGATAAAGGATTCTGAAAGCAACAAAGACTTTTGGAAAATGGAAACGAAAAGAGGTAATGCATATGAAACACAGAATGAAAAAAATAATCGTATTTTTGATGATGTTTGCAGTCCTGTTCAGTATGGCTGCATGCAATGCTTCCGGTGGGAATGTTTCTGCCGGTGGTGAAAACGGCTCCACATTAGAGGATGCTCTGGGACAGGCAGGGGGAGGATCAGAGGGTGATACTATCCGGGTCGGCCTCCTGACTGCATCCAGCGGCAGCACCTCCGTTCTGGATGCATATATTGAACATGCATTTTGCATGGGGATTGATGAGATTAATGCAGCCGGCGGAGTAAACGGCAAACAGGTAGAGATCATTCGGGAGGATTATGCATCTGACCCGTCTATGGCAGCAGAAAAGGCAGAGAAGCTGATCGTAAATGATAAGGTATGCTGTATCTTCGGTGTAGTTCTTTCCTCATGCCGCCAGGCGGTACTTCCGATCGTAGAGAAGTATGATAATCTCCTGATCTATCCGACAGACTATGAGGGTCTGGAGCAGTCTGACAATATCATTTATCTTGGCTGTGTACCAAACCAGCAGGTACAGGTAATTGCTCCCTGGCTGGTAGAAAATATCGGTAAGAAGGTATATGTGATCGGCAGTGATTATCTGTATCCGAGAAGCACCTGTGCCCAGTTGATCGCAATTCTGAAGGAAAATGGTGCAACCATTGCAGGTGAAGAATATGTGTCTATGGATGAAACGGATTATACTACCTCGATCACGAAAATTATGGATGCAGAGCCGGATGTGGTATTTTCCGTGCTGGTAGGTGATTGTATCAATGCTTTTCAAAAGCAGTATGCACAGTATGGTATAGAAGATACGGCAGTCTTTCATATGTGTATGGACGAGTCCGGGGCAGCAGCAATCGGTGTAGATGCCTGTGAGGGAGTATACTCCGGTCAGACCTATTACTGTACATTAGAATCAGAACAAAATACAGAATTTACACAAAAATATATGGAGACATATGGAACGCAGCCTACGGTATATGCCAGTACCTCCTACACAGGTGCCTATCTCTTAAAGGCCGCGCTTGAGGCAGCCGGTGATGATTTTACAACGGCGGATCTGGTAGAGGCCTTTCATGGACAGAGCTTTGAAGGACCGGCGGGAATGCTTACCGTTCAGGAAAATAATCATACCAGTCTGACTCCGCGTATCGGACAGGTCAACAGTGATTGTTTATTTGATGTCCGGTATGAGGCGGATGCACCGATCGCACCGGATCCTTATGCAGGATCGGCATATAATTAGACAATTATAGTTCTGATAACGGCTGGATGACTGCTGTACGCTTCTTTGTATAGAAGATACAGCATAAGTCCGGCCGCTTCACAAATGATTGAAACGCAAGAGGTTAGGAGGGATTGAAATGATTCTTACATTGATCATCAATGGTCTTATGACTGCTGCCTCGCTTCTGTTGTTATCCATGGGTATGGCTATCATATTTGGTATTATGAATGTGGTAAATCTGGCACACGGGGAATTGATCGTGATCGGCGCTTACGTCTCCTTTACCATGATCGAGATATTAAAGCTCCCGTTTGGGATTGCAGTATTTGCATCCTTTCTGGTAACAGCAGTCATTGGAGGCATGATCGAGAAGCTGATCGTAAAAAAATTATATGGAAAGGTTGCAGAAACACTGCTGGTAACCTATGCACTGTCAATGATCTTTCAGCAGGTTATCAAGCTGATATACGGTTCCGGGTATATTCATATTTCTTCACCGGTTAATGGTGTTGTTAAGCTGGGTAAGACCGTAATACCGATATACTATCTCTGTATGATCGGAGTTGCGGTACTGGTATTTGCAGTAACTTTGCTGTTGTTCAATAAGACCAGAATCGGTATGCAGATTCGGGCTGTCAGCCAAAACCGGACTATGGCAGGGTGCCTGGGAGTAAACGTCAAATTGATTGACACGCTGACCTTTGCATACGGGGCCGGCCTGACCGGACTGGCAGGCTGTATTATAGCACCGATCAACTCCATTTCGCCGTTCGTCGGTTCCAACTATATGGTAGACAGTTTTATGGCGGTAGTATTAGGCGGTGTGGATTCTTTGTTCGGTTCTGTGCTGGGTTCCCTGATCATGGGAGAAAGCAATTCCATCATCGGCGGATATATGGATTCCGTATTTGCAGAAATGATCGTGGTATTTGCGGTTGTGATCCTGATCCGGTTTAAGCCGAAAGGATTAATTGTAAAAGAAAGGAGATAGAGGCTATGAATGAATCCAAAAAGCGTATGGTAAGACATATTTCCATTTTGCTCATAATTGATATTGCTGTATTTCTGTTTCTTGCCTGCTTCCCTGTCTTTGCAAACGCCTTCCGGCTCCAGATCATGGCAAAATGCCTGTGTTATATAGTTTTTGCTTATTCGCTGGATCTGCTCTGGGGATATGTAGGACTGATGAGTATGGGACATGCAGTGTTTTTTGGAATCGGGGCATACATACTGGCAATCGGTTATTCTATGCAGAATGGCGTTCCTTCCTATATGACAAGCCTGGGGTATACACAGGCGCCGGGTATTTATTATTTTCTGGCAAATAAGCCGGTTGCGTTTTTTGCCGCTTTGCTGGTATGCGGAGTGGTTGCCGGTATTCTGGGAGCATTTTTATTCTCGAAAAAGGTGAATAGTGTTTTCTTTTCCCTGATCACCTTTGCACTGGCAAGAGTATTTGAGCTGCTGATCATTAACCAGCAGCGGTTTACGGGAGGAGCCAATGGTATTACGAAGATATCAAGACGACTGTTTGCGGAGGTGGATATCCCGCAGCAGGTATATTACTATATATTACTGGCCATGGTAATCCTGGTCTATCTCTTCTGTAAATGGCTGACCAGCAGCAAATATGGTCTGATCCTGGAAGCGGTCCGGGAGAATGAAGACCGTATGAGCTTCTTTGGATACCATGCCACCCGGTTTAAGATTGTGATCTTTATTATATCTGCTGTACTGGCCGGACTGGCCGGCATTATGTTTGCCACCTCTCAATCCTTTATCGGTCCATCGAATGTTGGCATTGCTGCTTCTACTGCGGTGATCGTCTGGCTGGCATTAGGAGGCAGAGGCAATATTACCGGTGCAACTATTGGTACCCTGGTAGTCTGCTGGGCGGAAAGTATTTTCTCGGAGCAGTTAACAGATTACTGGAATATCATCTATGGCGTTATGATCCTGGTGGTAGTATTCCTGATTCCCAAAGGAATCATCGGACAGCTTCAGACTGCGGTCTATAACCGAAGGGCTGAGCGTGTGCGCAGAGAAGCCATGGTAGAGAATAAGCAGTAGCATATACAGGAAAGCAGGGTGTAAAGATGAATAAACGTATGGAAAATAACGTGCCGGAAATGAAAGCAAGGAAAAATAAACTGATCGTTCGCGGATTAAGTGTGAATTTTAACGGTTTTATCGCTGTTGATCAGGTGGATCTGACAGTGGAGCCGGGAGAAACCAGGGTTATCATAGGCCCTAACGGAGCGGGGAAGACCACACTGCTGGATCTGATTACCGGTAAGACAAAGCCTACGTCCGGAACCATAGAATTCCGCGGACATCAACTGGTTGGAAAAAGTACATCTGAAATATGCAGGAAGTACCATGTAGGTCGAAAGTTTCAGGGCCCGAATGTATTTAATAATCTGACTGTGGGACAGAATATGCAGTTAGCCATGATGGGGCGCGATTCTCAGATGGATCATTTATTCAGAAGGAAGAGCGGGGAAGATATGGACAGAATCAATGAATGTCTGAACAAGGTAAGGCTTCTGGAATATAAAGATATTATGGCAGCGACCCTTTCTCATGGACAGAAGCAATGGCTGGAAATCGGAATGGTTATTTTACAGGAGGCACAACTGGTGGTACTGGATGAGCCTACAGCCGGCATGACGGCAGAGGAGACTTTCAAGACCGGAGAGATGATCAATAAGAATCTTAAGGATAAAACGCTTCTGGTCATTGAGCATGACATGGATTTCGTACGGCAGATTGCAGAAACCGTAACCGTACTGCATCAGGGAAAGATACTGGCAGAAGGAAGCTTCGAGGAAGTGGAGCAGGATCCCCGTGTGATCCAGGTCTATTTAAAGCAGGATACGGAAAAGGAGGAGTGAATATGCTGGAACTGACAGATGTTCATGTAAGCTATGGGAAAAGTAAAGTGATCAATGGGGTGGATTTCTCTATGGAGCTTACGGATAAAGTGGCATTATTAGGCAGAAATGGTGTGGGTAAGACAACGTTATTAAAGAGTCTGATCGGTATTCTGCCTGTGGAATCCGGTGCGATTATCTATGAAGGTGGCATGATTAATAAGAAGGGAAGCTATGAACGCGCCGCCGGAGGAATCGCCTATGTACCACAGGGTAGAGAGATCATACCGGATTTTACGGTAAAGGAGAACCTGGAACTGGGTGGCATTTCACTAAAGAAGGAGCTGGTGAAGGACCGGATGGAGGAGGTACTGACCTACTTTCCAGCATTAAAGAAGCATTTTATCCGGAAGGGCGGTGTTCTTTCCGGCGGACTGCAGCAGCAGCTTGCCATTTCCAGAGCCCTGATGTCTCACCCGAGGATCCTGTTGCTGGATGAGCCTACGGAGGGGATTCAGCCCAATATTGTAGCAGAGATTGCGGATATTCTGAACCGGGTGCATCAGAATCTGAATCTGGGAATGATCCTGGTAGAGCAGAATCTGAATTTCGCATTTAAGATCTGTGATTCTTATATTCTGATGCAGAAGGGACAGATCGTGAACAAGGGAAGTCGCGGAGAATTAACAGATGATATCATTAAAAGATATCTGACGGTATAAGAAAATACAAGGAGATGTGCATATGAGACAATATGAAGATATTATGAATGTGGCGGTTGTCAATTTTCGACAGGTTTGGGGGAACAAGGAAAGTAATCTTGCAAGGATTAAGGGGTATATCCGCACTGGAGCGAGAGCAGGGGCCGATCTGATCGTATTTCCGGAAATGGCGTTGCAGGGTTATGATGATAAGACTGATGTTGAACGGGATAAAAAGATGCAGATCCGGGAGGCAGAGACGGTTCCGGGCCCTTCCAGTCTTGCTGTTGCAGAGCTTACAAAGCAGTATGGAATATATGCAGTATTTGGTATGGCAGAACGGTCAGAGGAGGGTTCCGATATTGTATACAATGCTGCTGTAGTCTGTGGCCCGGAGGGGATTATCGGTACCTATCGAAAGATTCATCCCGCACTGGCAGAGCAATGCTGGTGTGTGCGGGGTGAGGAACCGTTTTCCTTCCAGACCCCGTGGGGGCCCATAGGAGTCGGAATCTGCTATGATTCTTATAATTTTCATGAATTAATCCGCTATTATGCAGCAAGCGGCTGCCGCCTATATCTGAATCCTACTGCTATCGGACCGAGCGGGAGACATGACTGGAGAGATTATTATCTGTCCGGCTTAAAGCAATGTGTGAATTCCTGTGAAATCTTTGTGGCAAGCTCAAATCTGGTGGGCAATAACATGGTAGATGAGGAAGAAGGCGGAAGCCTGGGAAATATTGAAGATATCGGCCCGGGCTTTGGAGGAGGAAGCATGATCCTCGGTCCCGGACTTTATGATAAGCTGCATGTTTATGCAGGAGATATAGATGCAAGGGAGGAAATGTATGTTATGACGGCTCTTGATCTGTCCCTGGCGACCAGAAGGAATTTTAAGGTTGATCCGGTTAAGGGCTGTCCGGATTACCGGCCGGATATCTATAAGAAGCTCAATGAGATGCTGCTGGAGACTCCATACTGGAAGCAGTTTTCATAAGGATAAATGACATTAAGGGAAGGAGTGGATCAGGGTATGAAGAATTATGTGATAACGATTGCCAGAGGTTTCGGCAGCGGCGGCAAGGATGTAGGAAACCGGCTAAGTAAGGAATTGGGAATCCCATGCTATGAACGGGAGATCCTGGATATGGCATCAGAGCAGACCGGCCTGAATGTAGGTGTTTTTATGCAGGTGGATGAAAAGCTGAGACGAAAAGCAATTTTGAAGAATTTGCAGACTGTACAGACCACATACGCAGTAGAGCCAACGGAAAAGGATTTTGTATCCGATGAAAATCTGTTTTTTATTCAGGCTGAGATCATTCGAACTCTGGCGCAGAATCAGTCCTGTATTATTGTTGGAAAATGTGCGGATTATATTTTGAAGGATTGCGACAATGTCATAAGTGTATATGTAGAAGCGCCGAGAGCCGCCTGTGTGGAGGAAATCATGAAGAAGCTGAATGTATCTGAAAAAAAGGCGCATCATTTGATAAAAACCACGGACACCTACCGGGCAAATTACTACCGGTATTATACCAGGGGAAGGGACTGGACAAATCCGGTAAATTATGATATGACTCTGAACAGTGAACGGATTGGACGGGAAAACTGTGTAAAAATCATTAAAAATTATGTAGATATCAGATTCTGTTCAGAAAATACTTGAAAGATATCTCGTATGATGTTAATATAATTTAAAAGGTGGTACTAAGTTGTACCCCTTGCAATTTGGGCTAAAAAATAATCGCCGTCTTTTGCGGAGGGGCGATTATTTTTTGTCCTTTTTATCGGAAATTATCTTGTAAACAAGACCTATCAGAGCTACGAGAAGCAATCCGAACTGGATTAAGCTGTCGTATGTAACATACATAGGCATTCCCCCTTTCTCAAGGGGACAACCGTTCCCACAGAAGTATATTAACACAACAATATGATTTGTACAATGGTAATGTAATAACTTACACTCATAATAGATATATAAGACTTGCATAAACTCTATATTATGACTAGAGATACACGGTATTATGAAGAAAAAATTAATTAAAAAGAGAAGAAAGCACTTGAACTATCAAAAAGGTAATGGTAATATAATTTAAAAGGTGGTACTAAGTTGTACCCCTTGCAAATTGTTAGCAAAAAATAACTGCCGTACCTTTGCGAGGGGCAGTTATTTTTTGTCCTTTTTATCGGAAATTATCTTGTAAACAAGACCTATCAGAGCTACGAGAAGCAATCCGAACTGGATTAAGCTGTCATATGTAACATACATAGGCATTCCCCCTTTCTCAAGGGGACAACTGTTCCCACAAAAGTATCCTAACACAAAAACTCACGATGTACAATGATAAAAAAATATATGACAAATACTTTTGCTGGAATTATTCTTGCGGCATATTAAAATCTGATTTATGATAAGAACAGTAGCAGAACGTATTGTATGATAATATCAACAGCTTTTATATGGGAGAAGAACAGAATGAAAAATAAGGAAACAACGCTTATCATTCGTAACGAGACAGTGGCGGATTACAAAGCGGTTGAAACAATAACAAGAGATGCTTTTTGGAATTTAACTGTACCCGGCTGTAATGAACATTACCTGGCGCATATCATGCGGGATCATCCGGATTTTATCCCGGAACTGGATCTGGTTGCAGAGCTGGATGACCGGGTGATCGGAAATGTCATGTATACAAAGGCCCGGCTGGTGGATGAGGCGGGAGAGGAGCTACAGATCCTGACCTTTGGCCCGGTCAGTATACATCCGGAATATCAACGCAGAGGCTACAGCAGACTTTTGTTAGAGCATTCCTTTCAGAAGGCGGCGGAGCTGGGATATGATGTCATTGTAATATTCGGGAATCCGGATAATTACGTGGGCCGGGGCTTTGTAAGCTGTAAACGACATAATATCTGTCTGGAGGGCGGGGTTTTCCCGGCGGCAATGCTGGTTAAGGAATTACAACCGGATGCCCTGGACGGGCGAACATGGTATTACCATGAAAGCCCGGTATACAACATTGACAATGAAAAAGCAGAGGAGTTTGATAAACAGTTTGAACCCAGAGAGAAGTCCTGGCAGCCAAGTCAGGAGGAGTTTTATATCCACAGTCATTCGGTCATTCAGTAACTGAAATCTGTTACCTGAATACGATTTTGTATCCGGGCGTAAGGCAGGAAAGAATTTGGAAAGGGATACAGGGCATAGTATGATAAAACGATTGCGGAAACGGGATGAAAGGGGAGGAATCGGAATTATGATTACCATGAAGGAACTGGGGATAGAACAGATTGAAGAAATAAAATCCCTGTTTGTAGAGATATTTACCAATGAGCCATGGAAGGATGACTGGAGCGACCCGGTGCAGTTGCACCGGTATCTTATGGATCTGATCGGGAACCGGAATTCTCTGACCCTGGGACTATATGAGGAGAATGTATTGATCGGTCTCTCCATGGGAAGCATTATGCATTGGCATATAGGAACGGAATATTATATACATGAATTTTGTATCAAAGGGGAAAAGCAGGGCAGGGGAATCGGATCGAACTTTTTAAAACGGGTGGAGGATTATACCAGAGAGAAGCAGATCACACATATTTTTCTGCAGACGGAGCGGACGGTACCGGCCTATGAGTTTTATCAGAAGAACGAGTTTGTTGAACTGAGGGATCATGTCTCCCTTGTAAAGATGTTTTCATAAAGTATGACCTTTATAAACAGATAATTAATCACACGAAAAAATTATCCTTTGTATTATTACGCAAACGTAATCGTATGAAATACGGAAGTTGTATTTTGACAAAATACTCCGTATAATTGGTTTATATTAGTAAAGAGGACAGGGACGATGTTTGAGCAGGATTATATTATGCGTCTGATCCGGGAACTGGTACGGGCAGTATGCAAGCTGATATTTCATATTGATACAGAGACGCCGGGGCTGGAGTTGTTTGATGCGGAACGGGAGCAGGAGCAGCGGGAAGCGCTCGAAGGCATAATAAGACTGGCGGATCAGGGACGGATAAACGAGGCGGAGAACCTGCTTTTTGAATGGCCTGGGGATGGGAATCAGGAGACCCTTAAGATGGCGCTGGTATTTTATGCACATCTGAACGAGAAGACGGATGCCTTTCTTGCAGAACATGATTTTAGCAGGGAGGAGATCCGGGATGGATTGCATGAGGTTATGTCCCGGTACGGACTGGAAAGTCTGTCCGAGACATTTGAGGATTGAGGAAATCTGTCCTGCAGTACGGATAACAGGGGGAGAACATACATGAAGTTTATGCACCTGGGGGATTTACATATTGGAAAAACAGTGAATGATTTTAGCATGATCGAGGATCAGAACTATATCCTGGATCAGCTTCTGTCCATCCTGGATGAACAGAAGGTTGACGGAGTGCTGATCGCCGGGGATGTGTATGATAAGGCGGTACCCAGTGAGGAAGCGGTAGGGGTGCTGGATCATTTTCTCTGTCGGCTGGCAGACCGGCAGGTGAAGGTCTTTATCATCAGCGGGAACCATGATTCGGATGCAAGGCTGAGCTTCGGCAGCTCCTTATTTGAATCCAATGGAATCTATATTGCTTCGAAATATGACGGTGTGCTTTACCGGCAGACCATGCAGGATGAACATGGCAGTGTGAACGTTTATCTTCTGCCCTTTGTAAAAGCATCTCAGGTAAGACATTTCTTTCCGGAGGCGGTCATTGACTCCTACGATCAGGCGGTGCGGGTGGTGCTGGAGCAGGCAGGAATCGAGAAAACAGAACGGAATATTTTAGTGGCTCACCAGTTTGTTACAGGCAGGGGAGAGGAGCCAAGGCTTGGCGGTTCTGAGAATGCGGCGGTGCAGGCGGTAGGTACGATAGAGAAGATCGGAGCAGACTGCTTCGATGCCTTTGACTATACTGCCCTTGGTCACATCCATTCTCCACAGCGGGTAGGGCGGGATGGTATCCGGTATGCCGGCTCGCCGTTGAAGTATTCTTTGAGTGAGGTGAATAATGCGAAGTCTGTACCGATCATTACTCTTGGTAAAAAGGGAGAGGTAGCGGTTGAATGCATTCCGCTGACGCCTCTTCGTGATATGCGTCATATAAAGGGCAGACTGGAACAGCTTCTGGATCCGAAGCATATTCAGTCTCCGGAGGATTATATCTATGTAACGCTTACGGATGAGGAACCGGTTTCTGATGCCATGGCAGTGATCCGGCAGTATTATCCGAATACCATGAAGCTGGATTATGAGAATTCTCATACCAGAGCGATAGGACGACAGGTTGATCTGTCCCGGGTGGCCAGAGAGAAATCCTTTTCAGAGCTGATCTCTGATTTTTACCACTTGATGTATGGATGCGATATCAGTGATGCGGAAATGAAGATCATGCGGAAGGCAGCAGAGGAGGCAGGTGTTGTAGATGAAGCCGGTTAAGCTGATCATAAGTGCATTTGGCCCCTACGGGGAGACGATGCCGGAGATTGATTTTGAACCCTTTGGGGAGCGTGGTCTGTTCCTGATCACGGGTGATACGGGGGCAGGCAAGACGACCATATTCGACGCTATCTGCTTTGCCCTGTACGGGGAAACCAGCGGAAGCTACCGGGATACCCGGAATCTGCGGAGCGAGTACGCCGGTGAGAGAGTAGAGAGTTTTGTGGATTTTTACTTTTCCCATCAGGGGAGGGAATACCATGTGTACCGTCAGCCGGAATATCTGCGTGCCAAGCAGAGAGGAGAGGGAACCACGATCCAGAAGGAGCGGGCGGTATTCTACGGGGGAGATGTACCGGTCGAGGGAACGACTGCGGTGAATGAGGCAGTACAGGAGCTGCTGCATATTAATGTAAAGCAGTTCAAGCAGATCACCATGATCGCACAGGGGGAATTCCGGGAGCTGTTGAATGCAGATACCAAAGAACGGACGGATATCCTTCGCACCATATTTATGACCGAAGGATACCAGAGGATCGGATATAAGCTGAAGGAGCGGCGGGATACAGGCGAGGCGGAGAAGAATGCTATGGAGCAGAGTATCCTGCAGTATTTTAGCGGAGCGGAAGTCTCAGAGGACAGTGCATATGCAGAGGCGTTATCGGATCTGCAGACGAAGGCGGCCGCCAGTAAAAGCACCTGGAATCTGGAGGAAATGACCGCAGTTCTGGAACAGATCATGGACGAGGATCAGTCTGTATTCAGAATAAAACAGAAGGAGTTTGCTGTCGCTTCGGAAGAATTGGATACGACGAAGAAGGCTCTGGCTGTTGCCCATACGAATAATGAATTTATCCAGAGATATGAAGCATTGCAGAAGGAGAAGCAGGAGCTGGTGCAGGAGCAGGAGGCGATGACTGCCCTGACCCGTTTAACAGCAAGGCAGAAGCTTGCCACCCGGGAGGTAAGGCCGGTGTATCAGAGCTGGATGGAGAAGCGGGAAGCTCTCAAGCAGTCGGAGGAAGGACTTGCTGAACGACAGCAGGAACTGGAGAAGGCAAGGCAGAAACTGACGGAAGCGGTAAAGGAGCTGGAGGAAGCGCTTGCAGGTGAAGGAGAGGCAGAGGCACTTAAGAAGAAATCGGAGAAGCTGCAGGAGGATTTTGAACGGTATCAGCAACGGGATTGTCTTATAAAGGGGATCGCTGAACTGGAGGAGGAGCAGCACAGGCTGGAAGAGGAGCAGTCTGCCATTGAGAAAGCAGAGGCGGCGCTTGCAGATAAGCAGATCCGTCTGGAGGAATCCACAAAAGCATTACGGGAGAAACCGGCGGAGCTGGTCAGGATACAGCATGAGGGGAAGGAAATCGCAGCATTGAGAGAACGCTTCCGGCTTCTGGTGGAGGATACGGTACCGGCTTATCGGGAGAAGCAGGCAGAGGTTGTCCACGGACAACAGGTATTTCAGAACAGCCTGGAGAACTATCGGGAAAAGGAGGCGGCGAGGATCCACGGGGAGGATATGCTGGAGCGGAGTCGGGCGGGCCTGCTTGCCCGTGATCTGCAGGATGGCATGAAATGTCCGGTATGCGGTTCTACCCATCACCCGGTTCTTGCGAAGCTGGCTCCGGAAGCGATCACGGAAGCGGAATACAAGGAGCTGCAGGCGGCGGAGGAGCAGGCAAGGACAGAAAAGGATAAGGCTCTTCGTGCAGTGGAGCAGAGAAAGGCGAAAGAGGAGGATATGGCAGATTCCCTCCGACAGGATATTCTGGATGGGATAGCTGGCTGCAATTCTATTATTTACAGAATCGAAACGCCGGATGGAGAATTTCCTGACAGAGTGGCAGGTGGAGTTCCGGAAGGAGAAACCGGTGAGAAGGCGGTTATTGAGGTGAGTGCCGATATGGAGCTGGACGGGCTGTTTTCTGTCGCCGGAACCGCCCTGAAGGAGCTGGAGGCGCTACAGGCAGCGCATGGGAAGCAGGAGCTTAGTGTTCAGAAGGCTTGTGAGACCTTCCGGGCGGATACGGAAGCACTGGAACGACTTCGCGGGGAGGAAACGCAGGTGCTTATAGAGCGCAGAAGACGTTACCAGGAACAAAAAGAAGAAAACCATACTGCATTGACAACGCAGCGGGCCTGCCTGCAGAATCTTGCAGCATTCGAATATGATACGCTGGATATCGCCCGGCAGGAGCAGGTGCGGGCGGAGACTCGTGCAGGGCAGCTTCTGGAACGAATCTCTCATGCGAAGACAGCGAAGGAGACGGCTGAAAAGGAGCATGTAAAACTGGAGGCCATGCTTACAGAACAGGAACGGGCCTGTCGGGAGCTGCGGCAACAGGAGAAGAGACAGGAAGCGGAGTTCGGAGCAGTGCGGGAGGAAAAAGGGTTTGCCTCTGTGGAGGAATTCCTGGAATATGCGGTGACGGAGGATGTGATCCGGGAACAGGAAGAGAGAGCAAAGGCTTATGATACCAGGGTTTCCGTTAATGCCGATAAGCTGGTACAGGCAGAACAGGATGCAAGAGACCGGGTAGTGATGGACGAGGAGAAGCTTCAAGAGGCGAAGGAATTGCAGGAGAAGCAGGTCGAGGAGATTCAGACACAGAAGAATCAGGCAGAACGGCGGCTTGCGGTCAATGAAGGGATCCGGAAGGCCATCCTTGCCCGGAAGGATAAGCTGGAAAAATACAAGAAGGAGTATGCGCTGTGTGACCGCCTATATGCTATGGTCAGCGGACAGATCAGCGGGAAGTCAAAGATTACACTGGAGCAGTATATTCAGGCGGCGGGATTTGATCACATCATCGCAGCGGCGAACCGGAGACTGCTTCCGATGAGTGATAATCAGTTTGAACTGTTCCGGCAGGAGGATTCGGCGGGCAG
The DNA here is from genome assembly GCA_910587045.1 of uncultured Lachnospiraceae bacterium. GTDB lineage: Bacteria > Bacillota > Clostridia > Lachnospirales > Lachnospiraceae > CAG-632. The sequence goes on from CAJULG010000004.1 coordinate 82,090, forward strand.
AAGGAGCAGTACCATTCTGGATCTGGAGGTGCTGGATCATTTTACCGGACACAGAAGACCGGTGGGCAGTCTGTCCGGCGGGGAGAGCTTCCAGGCCTCTTTAAGTCTGGCGCTGGGGCTGTCGGATACGGTTTCCTCGAATCTGGGCGGGATCCAGATGGATGCCTTATTTATTGATGAGGGCTTTGGCACCCTGGATCGCAGGTCTATGGAGAGTGCCATGAATATCCTGGTCAGTCTGTCCGGAAACCGGAAGCTGGTGGGGATCATCAGCCACCGGGAGGAATTGAAGGAGAATATCCCGCAGCAGATCCAGGTGACGAAGACCAGAGAGGGAAGCAGAATTGCAGTGGACATGGGGATTTAATGAATGCTATGGATCAGGTTGAGCCTGCTTATCAGCCGATGTTCAGTGCGGAAATGGGCAGGGCCATCCAGGAGCATTACAAAAGAAAAACATATGGATATTAAAGGAAATAGAAAATGACGAAAAAGGAATTTAAGTACAGGATGGAGCGGGGGCTTGGCAGTTGTATTGTTGAGCTGAAACGTACTCCGGATAAGGCTCGTTACAAGGATATTATTATCTGGGGCTGTAAGCATGTGCTCGCCTATGATGCACAGTGTGAAGGAACCAGAAGCCGGTATCTGTATCAGATGATCGAATTGTATGAGGACTGGACGGATTTTTATGAAGCGGCTGCTGCACGTCTGAAGATCTGCTGCTCGATGCCCGGTTGGGAATTTGTGCAGTATGCAGAACTGTGTGCATGGATGGCGGGAGGGGGATATGAACCGGCAGGCCAGAGACTGGATGCCGTATATGCCCATTTACTGGAGGTGCTGGCACAGAGGAAAAATTGTTCAAAAGGCGGGGTGTTTCCGGAGCGAAATAATATGGAGGCCCTTTGCATTGTAAAAGTAATCGGTCAGCATGATGCTCCGGGGGCCGCCAGACAGGAGTACATTCGGATCGTGAATGATCTGGGCAGTCTGTTTCAGAAGAATGAACGACTGTATTCTTATGAATATTTTTCTGATTTCCAGAAGGAGTGCGAAATATATTGCGGAAAGGCGGAAATCCACCGGATGTTGAATCTGTATGGAGACAGGGAAGGAGTTGCTGCTTACAGAAAATCGATGGAGGCGGCGCGGAATAAACGATATGCGAAGTCCAGAAGCAGGAAATCGTTCTCTGCCGATGCGGTCTATGAACGTCTGTGCAGAGGCGAAGAAGCGGATGCCGGACGAAATAATTCGTTATATGTGGCACAAATTGTTCAGAATCAGGGAGGGCAGGAGGAGCTTGAAAAACTGGCCGGGCTGTATGCTAAGGAGCAGGAGGTTTCGGTTCGGACTGAACTGCTCCGGCTTCTGGCGAATCGTTACGGTGCGGCGGTCGTAAATGTGGACTGTCTGATCCGTGATGCGAGATCGGAATCCGAAGAATTACGCCGATGCGCCTGTCTTGCCCTGGGGTATATCCGTTCAGAGGAGGTGCATGCATTTGCACTGGAACTGCTTGCCGGAGACCGGGAGGAGGAAAAGACCTATGCAGTCAATATGCTGCTTCGAAATTATAAGGCTGAGGATAAGGAGCTGGTCATTGAATTGGTGAAAGCAGTGCCAATCTCACGGGATCGTGATGAATGGCATTCCATATTCCGGCTGGTGATGGATGTGCTGGCAGACCGGAGTGTGAAAAAGCCGCCCAGGGAATTGTTGCCATATATGTATGAGAATACCCTGTGTTCCCGGTGCAGGGAATATATTGTGCTGGAAATGGGAAAGAGGCAGATGCTGACAGCGGAATTGCTGGAAGAGTGCCGATACGATTGCAATCGTGATATCCGCAGGTATGCGGAGGAGAGAATAGCGGTAAGGAACGGGTAGGGTCTTTGGAGAGAGTACTGGTTTTAATAATGGATGTTAGGGGAGGTGTCGAATAAGGGGATAGTCAGACATTCGGAAGGGCTTTACATCGAATGGTGTTGCTGGTAGAATAATTGCGAATAGAAAATAGGAAAGTAGAAATTAAAGAAGGTACGGATTTATAATCCAAAGATTAAAGCGGCTGCGGGAAGTTTAGGCGGGCGGACGGCAGCTGGGATGATCAGAAATTTAAAAGCGCATTTCCCTGTGTATGGGGGAAGTGCGCTTTTTTGTGAATTTTAACCTATTGGATACATCAGAGTTTCTTTTAATATGAGAAACAGAGATGTCTAAATCACTATTATAAAGGTGATTAAAATGGCTGATAGGGTCAATGATTTAGTCTCAAAATAAATGTATAATGAAGAACATTAGTTACTAAAAAATCTATGAAAGAAGGTATTGATTATGATTGATTTTACCAAAAGGATTAAAAAGGAAATTGAAACAAGAAAGGTGAATCCGATTGAACTTTATGAAGATTTAGATAGAAGCAGTCAAACAGGGCCGCTTCGTCCTGTACAGGAAAGTGTATTAAAAGAATGGTATTTTAATCAAAGAGAAAAAAGAGATTTGATTATTAAATTGCATACAGGAGAAGGAAAAACACTAATAGGGTTATTAATTCTTCAATCAAAAATTAATGCAAACGAGGGGCCATGTATGTATATCTGTCCAAATAAGTTTTTGGCAGACCAAGCATTTTATGAAGCTAAAAAATTTGGAATAAAAGTTTGCTTAATTGATGAGATGAATAATTTTCCTAATGATTTTTTGGAGGGAAAAGCGGTTTTACTTACATATGTACAAAAAGTATTTAATGGTAGGACAATTTTTGGATTGGATAATCATTTTAAGAAGATTAATACATTAGTAATGGATGATGCTCATGCTTGCTTGGATGCAATAAAAAATGCATATACGATAGTTATTAATAGAAATAAAAATAGAAATATTTATAATAAGTTTTTGGAATTGTTTGAAAGTGAATTGAAAGATCAGGGCGAGGGAACATTTATTGATATAACAGAGAATTATGATTATGAAAGTATAATGATGGTGCCATATTGGGCGTGGATTGATAGAATAAGTGAAGTGATATCAATTTTAGCTCCAGAAACTGAACAGGATTTTTTGAAATTTTCGTGGCCATTATTAAGAGATGAATTAGAAAAATGCGATGTATATTTAAATGGTAAGGAAATACAAATTGTTCCTCATGCATTTAACGTAAAGAGGTTTGGAAGCTTTGATAAAGCAAAGCAAAGAATTCTAATGTCAGCGACTACACAGGACGATATATTTTTTGTGAAAAATCTAGGCGTTTCAATTGAAGCAATAGATAATCCGTTAGTTTCTAGTGATAAAAGGTGGTCGGGAGAAAAAATGATTATTATCCCATCTCAAATTAGTGATCAGCTTAACAGAGAAATAGTTATTAATTACATATGCAAGTTTAATTGGAATAAATTTGGTGTATGTGCGTTGGTGCCGAGCTATGTTAAAAGAGATGATTATGCTGATTTGTATTGCGAATTAATTGATAGCAAAAATATTTTTGAGGGAATTTCTAGAAGGCAAGACGGAAAATATGGTAAAACATTGGTAATTGCAAATAGATATGACGGAATTGATTTGCCGGATGATGCCTGCAGAATTTTAATAATTGATTCATTACCGTATTTTGGAAATATGAGTGACATTTATGAAGAAAACGGAAGAATAGAATGTGAACTTATTAGGAGAAAAATTGCTCAAAAAATTGAACAGGGTCTTGGAAGAGCAGTAAGAGGGGATAAGGATTATTGCTGTATATTAATTATTGGAGCAGATTTAGTTAAGTTTTTAATGAGTGTTGAAACTCGTTCTTATTTTTCAAAACAGACAAGAAAGCAAATAGAGATAGGATTAGCTATTGCTGAGATGGCTGAAGATGAAAAAGCCGATAAGGATACAAAGTTTTTAAAGGATTTAATTAAGCAAAGTGTCTTAAGAGATGAAGGATGGAAGGAATACTATAAAACTGAGATGGATACTATTGAAAATGAATCAATAATACCCATACAAGATACTTTACTTGCGGAAAAAGAGGCAGATGAATATTTTATTGAGGGAAAATATGAGAGATCATGTGAGGTGTTACAGAATTTTTTGGATAGAGAAATCAATTTGAAAAAAGAAGATAAATCTTGGTATTTACAGCAGATTGCTCGTAGAAAGTATTTAATTAGTCGAGTTGAATCGGAACAATACCAAAAAGCTGCATTTGAAGGTAATCGGCAATTATTAAAACCTAAAAATGATATAGAATATAATCCATTAATTCAAATAAATGCTTCACGAACACAAAATATAAGAAAAGTTTTTGGTAATTATTCCGATTATCAAGAGTTAATGTTAGACGTTAATAAATGGCTTGAAGATTTAAGCATTGGAGTTAAGTCTGAAAAATTTGAAAATGCACTGGATAATATCGGAAGAATCTTGGGATATGAATGCGATAGACCAGATAAGTTAATAAAACGTGGACCAGATAATTTGTGGCATGTTGGAAATAATAAATACATTTTAATTGAATGCAAGAGCGAAGTTAAAGATGATAGATCGTGCATCAATAAATCAGAGGCTGGACAGATGGAAAATCATTGTGGCTGGTTTGAAGAGATATATCATGATGCAAGTGTATTAAGAGTTATGATTATTTCAACTAATAAATTGGCAACTAATGCAAATTTTACACATGATATTAAAATTATGAGAAAGAAGAATCTGAAAAAGATTAAAAGCAATATTTTAAAGTTTGTGAAAGAATTAAAGAACTATGATATTAATAATCTTACAGATGATTTAATAAATACAATATTAAATCAAAATTATTTGTCAGATAAAAACATTTGGAATGATTATGTGGAAAATTGGACAAGGCAATAGTTTAAAAAATATTATAAATATTGTTGAACAATCTTATAGTTTACAGATTGAATGATGTAATATATTGTTTTATAACGTTATTATATATTTGAAAAACATTTGATAAGGAGGCCCCCATGCAACTTCCCTATTCTCCTCAACTGAATATCGAATACCTTGGCCGTCTGTTTGACAATACCAGTGAGTGTTACAAGCTGTTCTGGTTTCAGGCAATCCTTACGAAGCTGGACACAGGAAGAGATACCTTCACCTATGAAGAACTGGTAGATGAGATGATAGCAGCCGCCTGGTACATGGTAACAGAATATCACCTGAATCTTGGCCCCAAGGACAATCTGGAGGCAGTAGTGAAATACATATCTGAAGCCACGCATTTCAAACCATCCGAGAAGAAGCAGGTAATTGTGGAATATCTTCGTGCCTGTGAGGATCGGGAAGTGTTACGCTTAAAGAAGATTCTGATCAAGAATGTACCTTACCGTATTCATGCTCCGTTTATACCGAAGTTTACAGGGCCGGCATGGAATGTTTCCGAGCGAAGACTGGCAGAAGAATTAAACGAACAGAAACGACTGATGTATTACTATTCTGCATTTAACGGGCTGGAAACGGAGATCAGGCTGGAGCCGGACTGGATGGTCTATCTGAACAGGAACAAAGAAATTATCATGGGCTGGATCCAGTATAAAATGATTACTTACCTGCAAAAGCGGAATCCAAGCGTACCGGGAATCTCGGATAAGCTGTCTCCGCCGAGAGAGCGTAAATTGACAAAGGTAATTAAATACTGGCGGATGCTGATAGAGCTACAGCCGGTTCATGAAATATACCATAACGAGCTTATTACGACGTCTGATTTATCCATCGACCATTTTGTACCATGGTCTTATGTGGCCCATGATGAATTCTGGAATCTGCATCCCACGACGAAGAGGATTAACAGCAGTAAGAGTAATCATCTGCCGGATTGGGAGTTGTACTTTCCATTATTAGCGGAGCAGGAATACTTTTCCTATCGGATGCTCTGGCAATACGAGAGAATCCGGAAGGAATTTCGTAGCTGTGCAGAGGATCATCTGAACAATTCCGAGGTTGCATATCGCCTGTATCGGGAAAATCAGTCTATGGAAGTGTTCAGGGAGCAATTAAAAGAGGTTGTTTCTCCTGTCTACGAATCAGCCAGGAGCAGTGGATTTAGTAATTGGGTATATACAGATGAATCAAACGATAGAATATTATAACAGGAACGCAGGAGCCTTTTGTGAAAGTACGATTCACGCAGATATGAGTTATTGCCGGAACCGCTTCCTACAATATCTGTCACCGGGGGCCTTCATTCTTGACGCAGGCTGCGGCAGCGGAAGAGACAGCCGGCATTTTCTGGAGCAGGGATTCCGTATAGAAGCCTTTGATGCCGCAGAGGAGATCTGCAGGCTTGCGGAGGGACACATTGGACAGCCGGTAAAATGTATGCGGTTTGAGGATATGGAATACGAAAAGAACTTTGACGGAATCTGGGCCTGTGCCTCCCTGTTGCATATAAACAGAGAAATCCTCCCTCAGATACTGAGGCGTCTGCACTGCGCATTAATGCCTATGGGAATCCTATATGCTTCCTTTAAGTATGGTGATACAGAGAATGATAAGGGAGAGAGATACTTTATCAATTTCACGGAAGACGGTATAATAGAATTATTAGAGGCATCAGCATTTACTGTTCTCGAATGCTTTGTTACTTCCGATGTACGGGAAGGCCGAAGCGCAGAAAGGTGGGTAAATGTGATAGGAAGAAGGAGGCAGGCCTATGATTCGCTTTTACAACGGTAAGATTCTTACCATGAACCAGAATACAGAGCTTCATACCGACTATGAGGTATGGGTAAAGGACGACCGGATCGTCTATGCAGGCCCTTCACCGGATACCCCCGCTGAAGGCGTTACCCGTGAGATCAATCTGCAGGGCAACCTCCTGATGCCGGGCTTCAAGAACGCCCACACCCATTCCCCGATGACCTTCCTGCGCTCCTATGCAGACGATCTGCCTCTGCAGGAATGGCTGCACCAGCAGGTATTTCCCATGGAGGCAAAGCTGACGCCGGAGATGATCTATCATTTCACCCGGCTCGCCATATTAGAATATCTGACCAGCGGTATAACGGCAAGCTTCGATATGTATGTAGAGCCGGAGGCAAATGCAAGAGCGAATATTGATATGGGCTTTCGGACCGTTCTGTGCGGAACGCTGAACGATTTCAAAGACTCCATTCAGGCATTAGAGGGCTTTTATCAGAAATACAACCACTATCATCCTCTGATCCGTTATCAGCTTGGTTTCCATGCAGAGTACACAACCTCGGAAGGACTGTTAAGAGATCTGGCGGCACTGGCAGACCGGCTTCAGGCGCCGGTCTATACTCATTTGTCCGAGACCGCACAGGAGGTAGAAGCGTGCAGACAGCGTTACGGGAAAAGTCCGGTGGAATTCCTGTCTGACATCGGCATGTGGAAGTATGGCGGCGGCGGTTTTCATTGCGTGCATGTATCCGAAACAGATATGGATATCCTGAAGCAACAGGGCATCCATGTGGTAACGAATCCGGCCAGCAACGCCAAGCTGGCAAGCGGGATCGCTCCGGTCACCGCCATGCTGGAGCGGGGGATATCCCTTGCCATCGGTACTGACGGGCCGGCCAGCAATAACTGCCTGGATATGTTCCGGGAAATGTTTCTGGTGACCGCCCTTGCCAAGCTTCGGGAAGGAGATGCCTCTGCCTGCCCTGCCGATCAGGTATTGCAGATGGCAACAACAGGAGGGGCAAGGGCCATGGGGCTGACAGACTGCGACTGCATTGCTGAAGGAAAGCAGGCGGATCTGATCGTCATCGACCTGCACCAGCCCAATATGCAGCCAGAGCATAACATCATTAAGAACCTGGTTTACAGCGGTTCCAAGCAGAATGTGAAGCTCACCATGATCGCAGGACAGATTCTTTATGAGGACGGGCAGTTTCATGTAGGAGCAGAGCCGGAGGAGATTTATGAAAGTGTCCGGACAAAATCTTCCATTTCGAGGTACTGAGCGTCGCCTTCAAGATAGAAAGTAGAGTAAGGCTCATTTTCTAATTGATCCTTTATGTCATAAATATGATTAAATGCTTTTTCTGTCTGTCCGGGATCATTATCAAAGTGTTTAAGCCATTCCTGGTATCTATCACTGAAGGTTCCGGTAACCTGAATTACGCGCTCTAATTGCCGATTCCGAACATTTATCGGTGCAATAAATTCATAAAATCTTTCTATATCCTCCGGCAGATTAAACCTCCGGTCATATCCAAAGGTTTCCGTACCATCAGAGGTGGTCTGCAGGATACCAATATCAATTAACAGGTGTGTTAATATTCCCCCGGCATATTTTCCGCTGTGGGCCAGTTCTGTTCCACGAAAAAACAGGGAAATGGGTGGAATGGAATCAGGAGAATACTCTGAGAGGGTCTGCAAAAAAGTGTCTGCATCTATGGAATATCCTGGTTCTCTATAATATGTATAGCCGTGACAGTTAGATCCCTCCCAGTCAGTGTCCCATAGCCTGATTTTTTTGGATCCGGCTTTAAAACCCGGTGCCCGTTCCTGTAATAGCTGCTTTGCCTCCGACATTGTAATTTTTTGCTTTTGAAGGATATTAGAAGCTGGAAGCGCATGAGAGGAAGCCGCCGTACTGCGCTTTGAAAAGATCTGTCCGTGGGAAGAGTTTGCTATAGATAAGCCGCTGCCGGTGTTTCTCATGCCGGCAGAAGTCAGATTGTCTCTCTGACGGTCAGCTTCTTTCTGTTGCACAGGCGAAACTTTAGAATGCGTTTTATTTAATGAAGTATACATATTGATCAATCCCCCTTTTATTATAAGGTCAGATACCCCATAAGGTCAAATATGCAATAACAGTAGGTTATTATAATAAGATCCGGAAACAGGAAGCGGCAGGGTGAATAACAGACAGGCATCGACGATAAGAAAGGAAGAACCGCATCCTTTAGAATAACCATAACTATAAGAGCGATGATTAACAGCAATAATTGTCATTCTATGGTCGCATTTGTCGACTTTCTTAAGTTGCAATGAAAACCGGATCAGTGCAATACTAGACAGGAACAGAACTGAGCGCAGCAGGACTGTCAGAAAGAAAGTTTAGGGGGAAATGATTATGCAGGAATTATGGATGCTGTTAGGAAATCAAAGTCGTTTTGTATATTTGATAGCGGGTTTTTGTGTGATAGGAGTAATAAGTAAGCTGCTGCTGCAGGGGAAGCTGCATCAGTTGTTGAAGGCATCAGAAAAGATGGCGACTACTACGAAGAGACAGATACGGACGATACGGAATCATTATGAAAACAGTCTGAATATGGATCTGCCGATACATAACATACAGGCATTTGTGGACAAGCATATATTGAAGTTCCGATTTTGCGGAATACCCATACGGATCTGGGATGGAGTCGCGTTAGAAGCGGCACTGCTGTCTGTGGCAGCAGGCGGCATCGGGATCATCAATACGATCCACAGGGGATACGGGGAGGCGGTCGTATTCAATATTTTATTTGCAACCATTATTTCCTGTGCATGTTTACTAAGCCTTGAGAATATATTTCGTATAGAGAATTCCATAGACCAGCTTCAGGCGAATATAGAAGATTATCTGGAAAATAATCTGAAGAATCGCATCGGACGCCCGCTGGTAAGCCGGAGAGACAGAGCAAAACAGATGGCAGCGGTAACAACAGAAGTTTCATCCAGGGAAGCGGCTTCGCCGGAGGAAGTGCCATCCGGAGCAGAGGAAGGAAGGGTGGACCGAACCCAGACAGCCTCAGGAGGGCGGGCAGGTTCCCGCCCCGGTCAGGATATGACAGGCCCTGCTTCGGAGAAGGATTCCAAAGGGGATCCGGGTTATGCGGATGTACCGGAATATGAGATGCGTTCGCTGGCAGAACGGGAGGCGGCAGCCGGAAGGGAAGCAGAGGTCGTTGCACAGGTCTTGCGGAATTTCTTCTCAAGTTAAAAGAAGAAGGGGCGAGTGTAGTGAAAAAAAGAATGAAGTATGGACTGGTTTCGCTTGGTTTAAGTATCATGCTCCTGGGGCTGTCCGCCTGCAGCAACATCAGGGTGGTGGACAGGAACAGTACAGATGGAACCTCAGCGGAGCAGTCCGAAGATGGCAGCAGCGGACAGTCTGAAAAATCCGGTACAACAGGAGACATGTCCACCGGAGGGACAGAAGCGGCGCCGACGACAGAGATCGTGGAGCGCCCGGCAAGTGAATATGAGCAGATCAGCAACAAGCTGGAAGCATGGTGGTTTAAACGAAATGACCAGCATCTTCCTTCCGGCTGTCAGGAGGATTTTGACATTAGTCAGTATCATGCATACTATGTGAATTCCAATGCACAGGACAATGTGATCTACCTGACCTTTGACTGCGGTTATGAGAACGGATATACAGCCGAAATTCTGGATACACTAAAGGAACAGAATGTTAAGGCTGTATTTTTCGTGACCCAGACTTATATCCGGGACGATCCGGAGCTGGTGATCCGCATGAAGGAGGAAGGGCATATGGTAGGCAATCATACCATCACCCATCCAAGTCTGCCGGGAATGTCCATCGAGGATCAGAAGGCGGAGATACAGGGATGTGCAGACTATATGAAGGAAGCAACCGGTTATGATATGGATCCGTATATCCGTCCGCCCAGAGGGGAATACAGCGAGCGTACCCTGCAGCTTTGCGAGGATTTAGGTTATTGTACGATCTTCTGGAGCATGGCATATCTGGATTATGAGGTCAATAACCAGCCGACACCGGATTATGTGCTGCAGCATTTTGATAAATATTGTCATCCAGGCGCAATGCCGCTGCTGCACAATGTATCCAGCGCCAATACCCAGGCACTGCCACAGCTGATCACCAATCTGCGGGAAGCCGGTTACCGCTTTGGCACGATAGATGAATTCTGTAACTTCAAGGATTCTTCTGTTCCGCAGTAGGCCGGAGCCGGTCCTGTAAGATCAAAACAGCTGTGAAACTGCCGGAAGAAAGTGATGAAATAAGATGACTGCAATCTCTATAAGACGCGACTGATTTTGGCTTGAATTTCCAAACTCTCTCTGCTACAATCATTGGTGGAGAACAATCTAAAGTGTGGACGTGTGACAATAACAAAAAGATAATTAGTAAGGAGTGTAAGTAATGGACTATAATATCAGTTTTGATTACAGCAATGCAAAATTCATGGTTTCAGATGATAATCTGAAGGCGATGAGCAAGCGGGTATTAGATGCAAAGGAAGTATTACTGAGCCGTACCGGTTCCGGAAAGGACTTTCTGGGCTGGCTGGATCTGCCGGTAAATTACGACAAGGAGGAATTTGTCCGGATCAAAAAGGCGGCAAAGAAGATTCAGAGTGATTCTGAGATCCTGATCGTGATCGGTATCGGCGGTTCCTATCTCGGTGCAAGAGCTGCCATTGAAGCATTGCGCCACAGCTTTTATAATGTGATCGACAAGAGCATCCGTAAGACCCCGCAGATTTTCTTTGCAGGACACAATATCAGTTCTACCTATCTGGAGCATTTATTAGAGGTAGTCGGAGACCGGGATTTTTCCATTAACGTAATCTCCAAGTCCGGAACCACCACGGAACCGGCCATTGCATTCCGTATCTTTAAGCGTCTGCTGATCGAGAAGTATGGAGAGAAGGAAGCGGCAAAGCGGATTTATGCAACAACGGATAAATCCAAGGGAGCATTAAAGCAGCTGGCAGATGCGGAGGGCTATGAGACCTTTGTTGTACCGGATGATGTAGGAGGCCGTTTCTCTGTATTAACAGCAGTGGGCCTGCTTCCGATCGCGGTATCCGGTGCGGATATTGACCGTCTGATGGAAGGCGCTGCTTATTCCAGAAAGTATTGTCTGGAAAATGACTTTGAAAGCAATTATGCCCTGCAGTATGTTGCACTTCGGAATATTCTGCTGGAAAAGGGCAGAACCATGGAGATCTTCGCAAACTATACCCCTTCCGTCCACTATCTAGGTGAGTGGTGGAAGCAGCTGTTCGGCGAATCCGAGGGCAAGGATGGAATGGGCCTGTTCCCGACTGCAGTAGACTTTACCACGGATCTGCATTCTCTGGGGCAGTTTATCCAGGATGGTACCAAGAATCATATTGAAACGGTATTCAGCATTGAGAATCCGAGAAGAAAGATCATCATGGAGCAGGAAGATAATGATATTGACGGAATGAATTATCTTGCCGGACGTACCATTAACTATATCAATGAACAGGCAATGAACGGAACCATACTGGCCCATGTGGATGGTCAGATTCCGAACCTGAAGATCACCATTCCGTTTATGGATGAGTATTGTCTGGGTGAGATCTTCTATTTCTTCGAATTTGCCTGTGGCGTCAGTGGTTATGTTCTGGGCGTTAATCCATTTAACCAGCCGGGCGTGGAAAGCTACAAGAAGAATATGTTTGCTTTGCTTGGCAAGCCGGGCTATGAAGAAGAGCGGGAGAAGTTAAGAGCAAGGTTAGAGCAGTAAATTTTATAGGAAAAAGACAGCCGGAACAATTCCGGAAATGCTTAAGAGCAGGCAGCAATCGCTGTCTGCTCTTATATTATGAATTTATTTTAATGATATATATATAACAATAAAATATTAAGCAATAGTAAAAAGTGTAAATAACATAATTTTTAAATTCATGTTGTTGACTGCTGTATCGCACTATGATATAGTTGCAGTATAAGCAAGGCAAGGTCTGAAAATCAAAGTTCTAATGTTCAATTCATTATTCATTCTTGCTTTATTCATTAATTAATCAGGAAAGAGCAGGGATGGGGATTTGGTATTCCTGCGAAAATCAGGAGGAGTAGCATGAAAAAGGATATAGCTGCAAAGGGCCTGTTGGAGCATAGTGATGTATTTGCAGACATTGCAAATGTGAATTTGTTTGGAGGCAGGCAGATTCTAATTCATCCGGAGCAGCTTTTGGATTTATTGTCTGTACTTAGCGGCGATAAGAGGATGAGAGCCATGCGAAAGGCATTGTTACAGATAGAAAAAAGGGAGGAAACAAGTATGTGCTTATTAATGGATATAGGAGAGAGATTATAAAGAAAAAGGACTGGCAGAAGGGCTGGAACAGGGAATTCGGGGAGGAGTACAACTACTGCAGAGACTTGGTCTGGACGAGGCAGAGATTTTGAAGCAGATTTCATATCAGTTTTCTCTTCCGATCGATACGGTGAGAACATTTTTATAGGTAGTTCCTCCTGTCCTTTGCAGAGGTCTTTCTTTTAGTGGATATGCGGTAAATAAAGGAATGAGCCTTGACGATATAATATTTTCAATCATATAATAGAGGAAATATCCGGAGCCTGTCCTGGTATTCCAGACGAGGACCGGGAGGATAAAGGCCGACCAGGAACCAGGAGGGACCGTCATGTTAACAGGAAAAACTGTAATATTAGGAATTACCGGCAGCATTGCCGCTTACAAGATTGCCAGTCTGACCAGTATGCTGGTCAAACAGCATGCAGATGTCTATGTGCTGATGACACAGAACGCAACGAATTTCATCAATCCGATCACTTTTGAAACCCTGACGAATCATAAGACGCTGGTGGATACCTTTGACCGGAACTTTAATTACAACATTGAACACGTATCACTGGCTAAGAAAGCAGATATTGTCCTGGTTGCTCCGGCCTCCGCCAATGTGATCGGGAAGATCGCCAACGGAATCGCAGATGATATGCTCACGACAACGGTCATGGCATGCAGATGCAAAAAGCTGATCGCTCCGGCCATGAATACCCAGATGTTTGAGAATCCCATCCTTCAGGATAATCTGAAAAAGCTGGAACACTACGGAATGACCGTGATCCAGCCGGAGGTAGGACTGCTTGCCTGCAAGGATGTAGGAGCCGGGAAAATGCCGTCCGAACAGGTACTGCTGGATCATATCCTGCGGGAAATCCGATTTGAAAAGGATATGGCCGGTTTGCATGTACTGGTGACTGCCGGGCCGACCAGGGAAAGTATTGACCCGGTGAGATTTATCAGCAACCACTCCACCGGAAAGATGGGGTATGCCATAGCAAGAACTGCGATGGAACGGGGAGCAGAGGTCACGTTGATCACGGGCCCGGTCAGTCTTACACCGCCGCCATTTGTAACGGTAATACCTGTGGTCAGTGCAGCGGATATGTTCGAAGCAGTAAAGAAGCATAGCGTGAATGCAGACATTGTCATTAAAGCCGCCGCCGTAGCGGATTACACACCGGCATCGGTTGCGGAGGAAAAGATCAAGAAACAGGATGGAGACAGCAGTCTTGCCTTAACGTCTACGATTGATATTCTGAAGTGGCTGGGCGGGCACCGGCAGAGCGGACAGTACCTTTGCGGATTTTCCATGGAAACCGAGCATCTTCTGGAGAATTCCAGGGCAAAATTAGAAAGAAAGAATATCGATATGATCGTGGCCAATAATTTAAAGGTAGCCGGAGCAGGCTTTGGCGTGGATACGAATGTCGTGACAATGATCACCAGAGATGATACACTGGAGTTACCACAGTTGAGCAAGGAAGAGGTAGCCGGAAGGATCCTGAACCGGATCGCAGAAGAAAGACAGTCAAAGAAAATATAGGATTAATGTGAAGGAAAGGGGTATGGGTTATGAGACTAGGAGCATTAGAGGCAGGCGGAACCAAGATGGTCTGTGCCATCGGAGATGAAACAGGAACGATTTATGAGCAGGTTTCCATTCCTACGACTACGCCGGAGGAAACAGTTCCGAAGCTGATCGAATACTTTCAGGATAAAGAGATTGCGGCTCTGGGAATTGCCACGTTCGGGCCGGTAGATGTCAATCCGGCTTCCCCGTCCTATGGCAGGATCCTGGATACGCCGAAGCTGCCCTGGAGACAGTATCCATTGTTAGACACTCTGAAAGCGGCGCTGCATATTCCAATGAAGCTGGATACAGATGTGAATGGCTCCTGTCTTGGTGAGATGACTTATGGAAGTGCAAAGGGCTTAGACAGTGTCATGTATATTACCATTGGAACCGGAGTGGGTGTAGGTATTGCCATTGGCGGCAGACTGGTGCATGGCATGCTTCATCCGGAAGCCGGCCATATCCTGATCACGCCGGCAGCAGGAGATGAGAACCGCTGTATTTGTCCATATCATACAAGCTGCCTGGAAGGACTGGCTGCAGGGCCGTCCATTGAGAAGCGCTGGGGAGCAAAGGCAGTGGATCTGGTAGATAAAGCAGAGGTATGGGAATTGGAAAGTGAATATCTGGCACAGGCCATCATGGATTTCATTCTTACAGTTTCTCCTCAGCGGATCATCCTGGGCGGAGGTGTTATGCATCAGATGCAGTTGTTTCCGCTGATTCGCAGGAAGGTATCCGAAAAGATAAATGGTTATATCCGGACACCGGAGCTGGCGGATATGGATTCCTATATCGTACCGGCAAGCCTGAACGATGATCAGGGGATTCTTGGCTGTATCCGGCTGGCGGAGCTGAGCCTGCAGGAGTAATGAAATTAATTGGAAAATCGGAAAGGAACTCATATGATATGGAACCAATATTTTTAAAGCCTGTCTTTAAACAGATGATATGGGGCGGGAACCGCCTGGGTACGGACTTTGGCTATGAGATACCCGGAGATGATACCGGAGAGTGCTGGGCCATCAGCGCACATCCCAACGGAGACTGTCAGGTGAAGAACGGTGTCTATGCGGGGATGTCCTTAAGTGAATTATGGAATGACCACCGGGAACTGTTCGGTAATACAGAAGGAGACCGTTTCCCGTTGCTGATCAAACTGATTGATGCCAGGGCGGATCTGAGTATTCAGGTACATCCGAATGATGCCTATGCGAAGGAGCATGAGAACGGATCACTGGGAAAGACGGAATGCTGGTATATTGTTGACTGTGATGCGGATGCAGAGATCGTGATCGGGCATCATGCAAAGACACACGAAGAAGTAAAAGAGATGATAGAGAACAAACGCTGGAATGAGTTTATCCGTGTCATTCCGATAAAGAAGGGTGATTTCTTTCAGATCAATCCGGGATGTCTCCATGCGATCAAGGGAGGTACCCTGATCCTGGAAACCCAGCAGAACAGTGATATCACCTACCGGGTGTATGATTATGACCGCCTGAGCAACGGAAAGCCCCGGGAGCTGCATGTGGAAAAGAGTATAGATGTCATTGAGGCCCCGTTTGTTCCATATCAGGTTTCTGCAACGAAGGAGACCGGAGCCGGATATGAGAGGCAGAATCTGATCACCTGCGACTTCTATTCCGTGGATAAGCTGGAGCTGCATGGAACTGTGGCATTCACCCAGGACAAACCGTTTCTGAATGTCAGTATCTTAGAGGGAGACGGAACTATAGACGGAATTGCGATCCGGAAGGGCGACCATTTTATTCTGCCGGCAGAGTACGGAGAATACACACTGTCAGGAAATATGATGGTGATCACCTCCAGTTTGTAAGAGAACAATAAAATAAGATTGACAGACGAAAAGAGTCAGAATGGCTGGTGCTTCCGTGGCAATGGCTGCGGGAGTATCGGCTTTTTACTATATATGCTTACGAGATACTGCTGATAGAAGGGCGGGAACGATGCAAATGAAGTTAAGATATATATGGATACCGGTAATATTGATAATAACAGCAGGGTTGTGCTGTTCCTATTTTGTCTTTGGAAAACAGTCGCAGCAACAGGCGGCAAAGCAAATGCAGGTAAAGGCCATGAAGGAGTTACAGGAACCGGTGATAGAAATAATACAGGAACCGGTCACCTCGGAAATACAGCAAGAGGAGACAGAGGCTTCAGAAAGCACAGAAGTGCCTTACGACTATTTTAATCCGGTTCCGGTTTCAGAAGCGGTTGAAGACTCTTATTTTGATGATGCTGTTTTTATCGGAGATTCCCGGACGGAGGGATTTTTTCTGAATGCAGGACCCGGTGACTCCAGGGCATATGCCTATCGGGGGCTTACAGTGGAGACGGTAATGACAAAACCGGTCGTCTACCAGGACGGAGTGAAATGCTCTGCTATAGATGCATTGCGTGCGACTTCATTCAGCAAGGTGTATATCATGCTGGGCATAAATGAAATCGGATGGGTGTACAGTGATGTTTTCATTGAAAAATATGTAGCGTTGATCGATGAGATCCGCAGTATTAATCCGGATGCTAAGATTTATCTGCAGTCCATCCTTCCGGTCAGTGAAAGTGTATCGACGACCCATAGCTACATTAAAAATGATAAGATTCAGGAATATAACGCACTTATCCAGCAGATGGCTGGAGAGCAGGGGGTCTATTATCTGAATGTAGCCGAAGTAATGGCTTCGGAACAGGGAGCTTTGCCGGAGGATGCAGCCTTTGACGGAATTCATTTAAAACGGGAATACTGCGAAGCGTGGCTGGAATACCTGAGGATACATACCGTTCCGTAAAACGGGCTTCCGTACAGAACAGGAGTAATTCCCGGAATCCTGATTATACTATAAGTAATCAGGAGGATGCAGACATGATTTATGAGTTTGACAACGGGTTTCGGGAGATCGCCATGGATGCCATACGCACAGACCGGCTGACCGTAGGAATCCTCAATGTGGAAGCGCTCAAGGCATCTTATCAGACCTTCGGCATCTCAGAGCAGGATTTAAATGAATGCATACTGGATTCCATTAGTTTTCGCAGCAATGTAACCGTATATGAGGAATATTACTTTGGTACGCTGGGTGTCATAGACGTGGATGACATCTACGGCCCCAGGGATAAGATCGGATTCCTGATCCGGCGCAACCTGCTCCTGATCATTGATATCCGGGATATGGATAACTCTGTCAGTGAGAATTTTCAATATGCCCTGCAGCGGCTCCGGCCCGAGAACCCGGCTCCGGGGAAGCTGATCTATGGGTTTCTGGAACGTCTGATCTCTTCTGATAATCAGAAAATAAATAAAAAGGGACTTGTGATCGAAGAACTGGAGGAGGAGATTCATAAGGGTGATATCCACCGGGAATTCATCGGGGATATCCTTGCGTTCAAAAAAGAGATTACATTGCTTCGAAACAGTTATGAACAGCTCATTGATATCTGCGAGATACTGGAGGAGAATGAGAATGGTCTGTTTTCAGAAACAGAAACCCGCTGCTTTCGGGTACTTACCACCAGAATCGAACGCCTGAGCAATCATTGCATGATCCTGAAGGAAAACCTGGTACAGGTACGGGAAGCATATTCTTCTTCTCTGGATTACAGTATTAACGCAGTTATGAAGCTGTTTACCGTGGTTACCACTATATTCCAGCCTCTCACGCTGATCACCGGCTGGTATGGCATGAACTTTACCAACATGCCGGAGCTGACCTGGCGATATGGTTATACTGCTGTCATTGTATTAAGTCTTGTGGTCGTGATATCCTGCTGGTGGCTGTTCAAACGAAAGCGGTTGTTATAGCGCAAAGAGCCGTTGTAATTCAGACGACCCAGCCGGTCTGCAGCGGTATGTCGGTCAGGAAGCAGTATCTGCAGAATGATCCGCCGCCTGAAAATCCTCTGCCTCAAAGGTGACCAGAACCGCATCCTCTACCGCGTCGCCCAATGTAACGATTCGGGACGCCTGACGGGCAATGGCCTGCTCCATGAAATTACGAACCTCCCTGGCATTGGCAAAGCTCTCGGAGTGTTGTCTGACACGCCGGGCAAAATATTCCAGGGCAAAGGCATGAGCCTCCTTCGTCATCTTATATTCCTGTTTCTCACACATCATTTCCAGAATCTGAACCAGTTCCTCGGGCGTATAATCAGCAAAGAAAATATATTTGTTAAAACGGGAGCGCAAGCCCGGATTAGAGCTTAAGAATTCTTCCATCAGATCCGGATATCCCGCAACGATCACAATAAGATCATCCCGGTGATCCTCCATAGCCTTAAGCAGGGTATCAATCGCCTCCTGGCCGAAATCATTTTCCCCTTTCTTTGCGCTCAGGGTATAGGCTTCATCAATAAACAGTACTCCTCCCATGGCCTCCTCTATGACCTGTGCGGTTTTTGTGGCAGTCTGGCCGATATAGCCGACGACCAGCTTGGAGCGATCCACCTCCACCAGATGGCCGGAAGACAGTACGCCCAGGCCCTGGTAGATACCGGCGAGAAGGCGGGCGACCGTAGTCTTTCCCGTTCCCGGATTCCCCGAGAATACCATATGCAGGGAGATGGAAGGCTGTTTCATGCCGCGCTGTTCCCGAAGCTTCTGTACCTTAATGATATTAACCAGATTCTGGATGTCCTGCTTAACCGATTCCAGCCCGGTCAGGGAATTCAGCTCCTCCAGCAGATTGTCAACCGACGGTGCGGATTCTGCGTGATCTTTCTCCTTCTGTGAAACAACGCCCGGCCCTGTATCCGTCTTTGCGGAGACACCTCTCAGTGAAGCTGAGGCAATGCCGGCGGAGCCGACAGGATGACCGGTAAAGCCCAGTGTTTTCAGATAGCGTTCCAGCATGGAGATATAGCTGGTCAGATGGCCGATCTCAATCGGAGAGCTGACATTGTTACAGGCGATAAAGGTCTCTCCCAGTAGCTGAAAGGTGCCGGTCAGAAGCCATGCGTTAGAATCCTTTCCGGCAGTAGTCAGGGAACGGATATCCTGCTGTGCAAAATAACTGAACGAACGGGGCGGATTGCTGGTAAAGCTGACAGAGGAGCTTCGCTGATATTTAAAGGTATTCAGGCGGGCAATATCAAAATCATAGCCCAGATAATCCTTGATAAAGGCAAGCTCTGCCCGCATATCGGCCCCGTCAGAAAAGCACAGGTAGGCAAGGAACTGCAGGAAGTCAAATTGCACCATTTCCCGCAGGTGCATACTGCCCCCGGGATAAATACCGGCGGCCTCGATTCGGTCGGCTTCACTGTAGCAGGCCTGAATTGCTGTTGTTAATTCATTGTTCATATGGAATGCCCCTCCTGTATATTGGATGCTGTCATTGCATTACAGCATTTGTATCGGGTTATGATTTCTCTTTATGGCAGATTATACATGATTCGGACGGGTTTGTCATTTCTTAATAATATGGGAAAAAGTTTTCTGCTTTATAGATAAAAACGCATTTACTTAATAAAATATGATTGTTTTTATTAAGCAAAATGCATATAATAGAAAGTATCTAATAAAAGCGCAAGAAATTATAATATAAGGAGATTAAATGAAATATATTTCATTGTCAAAACAGTATTATAAGAATCGGGATACTTATGAACAATTATATCAGAGTCGTTTCTGCTTTGAAACTACAGTTCATATTCCAGTTCTGATCAATGGGAACGAAGCATTTTTTTCGTATTCAGAGGAAGTCATTGCGTTTATGATCCATATTTATAAAATGGATAAACAGTTAAATGCGATTCTTCATAAGCTGCCGGATATCGCCAGACAGCAGTTTATTATAAAGTGCCTAATCGATGAGATAAAAGCAACCAATGATATTGAGGGAGTCCATAGTACCAGAAGAGAAATTTATGCGCTATTGACAGGTGACAATTTTAAATACAATAACAGACAGATACATGGCTTACTGCATAAGTATCTTCTGATTGTGGATGACCAGAGAGTAAGTCTGGAATCCTGTCAGGATATACGAAATCTGTATGATGATCTGTTATTACAGGAAATTGTCAGAGAGAACCCGGACAATCAGCCGGATGGTGTTTTTTTTCGCAAAGGAAATGTTCATATACAGGCGGCAGATCTGAGAATTATTCATCACGGAGTCAGCCCGGAGGAACAGATCATTTCCTATATGGAAGAGGGACTGAGACTGATCCATAATGAAGCAGTCTGTCCATTGGCAGCGCTGAGCGCATTTCATTATCTTTTTGGTTATGTACATCCGTTCTATGATGGAAATGGAAGACTGAACCGGTTTATAAGCAGTTATCTGTTGTCCAGGGAGCTGACCTACATGACCGGGTTTGGTCTGTCTAATATTCTATACAAAAGAAGAGATCTGTATTACCATGCATTTCAGATGGTAAATGACAGGCGCAATCGGGGGGATATCACACCCTTTCTTATTATTTTTCTGGATTTAATTGGGCAGGGAATGTCAGAAATGATTACAGTTTTGAGGGATAAACAAAAGCAGCTGCAATTCTATGACAAAGCAATCGATACGCTTGGACTGGATCATAATATAGCGAGAATGCTTTTTATTCTGATCCAGAATACGCTGTTCGGAGAAAGCGGAATGTTCATTGATGAGTTGGCGGATGAGATGCAGATGAGCGTTCCGTCCATCCGGAATTATCTGAAAATGCTGGATGAGGGGTTGCTGCTGACATCCCGGAATGGACGGAAGAATGTATATGATATAAATCTGAATTATTTCTACCACTAATCCAGGACAACCTCCTGCAGCTTCTGTAGAAAATGCCGGGCTGCCCTGGATAAAACCTGATACTTTTTCCATACGATATGCATCCCGGCTTCCAGCTTCGGTTCCAGCGGGCGGAAGCAGAGATTGCTGTCACCGGATACATTGATCAGCTTGTCAAAGCTGACGGCGTAGCCCATGCCCTCATCTACCATCAGGGAACCGTTGAACAGCAGGTTATAGGTTGCCACAATATTCAGATCCTCCTGACTGCAGGGAAAGAATTCTCGGAAATTATGGTTTTGAAATGCCTGGCGGGAAAGGATCAATGGTTTATCCATTAAGTCTGTGGCAGTAATGGTCTCTTTTTCTGCAAGGGGAGCATCCCTGCGCATGATCACGCCCCAGGTATCCTGATAAGGCACCTGAATAAATTCATACTTTGTCGTATCAATTTCTCCAAATATAAGCCCAAAGTCAATCAGGCCCCGATCCAGTTCCTCCATTACCGTCGTCTTGTCACCGCTGACGATATGCAATCGGATCAGAGGATACCTTTTCTGAAGCGCCCGGGCTGCTCTAGCCAGATAGCGGACACCGTCCGTCTCGCCTGCTCCAATGGAAATATCACCTGCTATGATCTCATCCGATAAGGAAATCTCATCCTCCGCCTTTTTCACAAGCTCCATAATCTCCTCTGCCCGCTTGCGAAGGATCATTCCCTCTTCTGTCAAAGTAATACGCCGGTTTCCCCGGATCATAAGCTGCTTGCCAAGCTCCTCCTCCAATTCCCGAAGCTGTCTGGACAGCGTTGGCTGGGAAAGATGCAACGCCTCCGCCGCTCCGGTAATACTCTGCTCTCTTGTCACGGCAAGAAAATATTGTAACACTCTTAATTCCATTTTAAATACCATCCTTTATACTTTGGTACACTCTGGTCCGCCTTCAGGACTCCTCCCACCTGCGGTGGGCCCCTCCTCAAGGCAAAGAAT
>CAJULG010000004.1:104515-188871 GCA_910587045.1 uncultured Lachnospiraceae bacterium
GTCCGCCTTCAGGACTCCTCCCACCTGCGGTGGGCCCCTCCTCAAGGCAAAGAATACCACAATTTGATATGCCCGGCAAGCATAACAGGTCATATAACATAAGTATTTGTTATTTGTGCAGGATGTTGATAAAATACAGGTATAAGCAGAAATGCGGAAAGAGCAGAAAAGGATTGCCTGTCCGGGTGATCCGGTCTATAGCAGGAACAAACAAAGGAATCATTCGTAGAATATAGGTAAAGGAGCTGTTAATATGAATACGTTTATAAATAGAACATTCGATGAAGAACGGGCATTATACGGAATGCAGGATATGGTCATGGAAGCCTGCAGATTTGACGGTCCGGCAGATGGCGAGAGTGCCTGTAAGGAATGCAGGGGGATTACAGTGGAGGGCTGCTATTTCAACCTTCGTTACCCCTTCTGGCATGATGTGGATTTAAAGATCAGGGATTCGGAGATGACCGTAGCATGCCGGGCAGCGCTCTGGTATTCTCGTGATATTGAGATTACGGATACAAGACTGCATGGAATCAAGGCTCTGCGGGAATGCGGGAATGTCAGAATGCGCGGCTGTGATATCATTTCACCAGAATTCGGCTGGTCGGTGCAGGGAATGGATATGGAGGATTGCACTGTGGAAAGCGAGTATTTCATGATGCGTTCCACTCATCTGAATATGCGGAATATACGGATGCAGGGAAAATATTCATTTCAGTACATCACGAATTCTGTATTTGAGAATTGTATCTTTGATACCAAGGATGCATTCTGGCATGCGAAAGATATCACGATCCGAAACTGTGTGGTAAAGGGAGAATACCTGGCGTGGTACAGCGAGAATATCACATTTGAAAACTGTAAGATCATTGGCACCCAGCCGCTTTGCTATTGCAAAAATCTTCATCTGCTCAACTGCGAAATGATCGATACCGATCTGAGCTTTGAACGGTCTGAGGTTGAGGCAGTCATTACGACTCCGGTGGTCAGTATTAAGAATCCTCTGTCCGGCCATATTTCCGTACCGGCGCTGGGAGAACTGATCCTGGATATTGCAGATGCAAAGGGGAAGATTACAGTAAGAAAGCAGTGCTGCTGTGCATGATCGTTTTTGATAAGCAGGGAAAAGGAATCTATTGACAATCCATATGAATTTTTGTACTATCATATCAGAATTTATGTTGCAGAAACCAGAGGTTCTGTAACCAAGAGGGGCTCCTGCGGGAGCCTTTTTGTATCGAAGGAGGTACCGGATATGATACGCAAATACCGCTATGGAGAACCATTTGAAACGGAAGCAGTCACCATGGAGATCGGAGAGGAGCAGGGAGTGCCTGCCTATGGTGAGATCGACCGGGCAGATGGGTTCTCCTTTTCTTATCGGATGGAGCCGGAGGACATCGTATATGGTCTGGGGGAGGCGAATCGCGGACTGAATAAGCGGGGCTTCTGTTATGTCAGTGACTGTACGGATATCCCGGATCATACAGAGGATCAGCAGTCCCTGTATGGCGCCCATAATTTCATTGTGATCTCCGGCAGACAGTGCTTTGGCTTATTCTTTGATTACCCGGCGCGTATGGTCTTTGATATCGGTTATACGGATATGGAGCGTCTTACGGTAAGCTGTGAACGGGCAGAGCTGGATCTGTATGTAATAGAAGGGAAGAATGCATACGATATCGTAAAGCAGTTTCGGAGACTGATCGGCAGAAGCTATATACCGCCCCGCTTTGCCTTCGGATTCGGACAGAGCCGCTGGGGGTATAAGACGATGGAGGATTTTCGCAGGGTTGCGGAAGGATACAGGAAGAACGGGCTTCCCATCGATATGCTCTATATGGATATTGATTATATGCAGGATTACAAGGATTTTACGGTACAGGAGGAGAATTTTCCGGATTTCCCGGCATTTGTGCAGGAGATGCGGGAGCAGGGCATCCGTCTGATCCCGATCATTGATGCCGGGGTTAAGGTAGAAGCAGGATATTCCGTATATGAAGAAGGAGTAAGGCAGGGCTATTTCTGCAAGCGGGAGGATGGAAGTGATTTTGTAGCGGCTGTCTGGCCAGGCGATACCCATTTTCCGGATGTTCTGAACAGAGAGGCCAGGCAATGGTTTGGCGATCAGTATCGCTTCCTGACGGAGCAGGGGATTGAAGGGTTCTGGAATGATATGAACGAGCCGGCAATCTTTTATTCTAGTGAGGGAATGGAGGAGCTAAAGACGGTGCTTCGGGGCTATATGGAGGATACGAAGGAGATTCCGCTGTGGGATTTAGGAGCCATGGTGGAAGGGCGCGCCAACAATCCGGAGGATTATAAGCGGTTTTATCACCGGGTGGACGGGAAGCGGATCCGGCATGATCAGGTGCATAATCTGTATGGTTACTATATGACACGGGCAGCAGACGAGGCCTTCCGGCGGATCGATCCGGACCGGCGGTTCTTGTTGTTCTCCCGCTCATCCTATATTGGTATGCATCGGTATGGCGGAATCTGGACGGGTGACAACCGTTCCTGGTGGTCGCATCTGCTTCTGAATCTGAAGATGCTGCCGTCCCTGAATATGTGCGGTTTCTTATATGTCGGAGCTGACCTGGGCGGTTTTGGCTCCGATGCGACCAGGGATCTGGTGCTTCGCTGGCTGGCGCTGGGCGTATTTACACCGTTGATGCGGAACCATGCCGCCCTTGGAACCAGGGAGCAGGAGGCATATCAGTTCGGGGATACCGGGGACTTTCGTTCCATTCTTGAGACAAGATATCGTCTGCTGCCGTACCTTTACAGTGAATATATGAAGGCGGCTCTGCAGGATGATCTGTATTTTAAACCATTGGCCTTTGTCTATCCGGAGGATGGTTTTGCCGCCGGAGTGGAGGATCAGCTGATGCTGGGCGATGAGATCATGATCGCCCCGGTCTACATGCAGAATGCGGGCGGGCGTTATGTGTATCTGCCGGAGGATATGCTGTTTGTCAGATTTCAGAAGGATGGCCGGCTTTCGCAGGAACTGCTGACCCGGGGCCATCATTATGTGGAGGTGGCTTTGAACGAGGTTCCGCTGTTCATCCGGAAAGGCAGATGCATCCCGCTGGTAAAGGCTGCCCGGTGCGTAGAGGAGCTTGATACGGAGCATATGGAGTGTATCGGCTTTCCGGGTGCTTCCTATACCCTGTATGAGGATGACGGACTGCATCGGGATTACGAGAATCCGAAAAATTACAGAAGTCTTACGATTCAGTGAAATTCATCGGGATTTCTTGAAAACCATAGTAACCCGTGATAAGATATTTTTACTTGTATATTTTGGCAGAACAGGAGTAACCCCATGCATTTCAGACCATGTATAGACATTCATAACGGTAAGGTGAAGCAGATCGTAGGCGGAACGCTGGCAGACCGGAACAATCAGGCACAGGAGAATTTTGTCTCGGAGCAGGACGCCGCCTTTTACGCAAGGCTGTATCGGGACAGCGGGATCCGGGGCGGGCATATCATCCTTCTGAATCCGGCGGGATCGGAATATTATGCCGCAGATGTGGAGCAGGCAGAGCTTGCTCTTTCGGAATATCCCGGGGGGCTGCAGATCGGGGGCGGCATGAACAGTGAGAATGCCGGAGCGTTTCTGGATATGGGGGCCTCTCATATTATTGTCACCTCCTATGTGTTTCAGGACGGAAGCATCCGCTATGACCGGCTGAAGGAACTGGTTCAGGCAGTGGGAAAGGAGCATCTGGTACTGGATCTGTCCTGCCGGAGACGGGAGGATGCCTATTATATCGTAACGGACCGCTGGCAGAGATTTACGGAGGAGCGGGTGACCATAGAACTGCTGGAGGCATTATCCGTCTATTGCGATGAATTCCTGATTCATGCCGTGGATGCAGAGGGAAAGGCAGAGGGAATCGAGGAATCATTGGCAGAACTGCTGGGACGCTGGCAGGGACTCCCGGTTACCTATGCTGGAGGCGTTAGTTCCTTTGCAGATCTGGAGAAGTTACGGAAGCTTTCCGGAAACCGGCTGGATGTTACGATCGGAAGTGCACTGGATCTCTTCGGTGGAAGTCTCTCCTATGAAGCAGTTCTGCAGTTTTTAAAAGAATCCTGAGTTTCCGGTGGCAGACCGGAGACCGGGTTAACGGTTCTTCTGCGTACGGGCGGGAATTTGCCTTCGAGGGCTTGTCCGGCCTATGATGCGCGGGAGGAAATGAGAATATAAGAAAATGAAGTGGAGGAAGAGGACATGAAAAGGAGTAAGGCGTTACTGGCGCTGGCCATGGCAGCAGCACTGACCGTTTCTATGACAGGCTGCAAGAGTCAGGACAGTACGGAGAATTCATCGGAAGAGGTGACTACGGAGCAGCCGGCAGATACGGAACGGGAGAACATGATAGTAAACGGGGATTTCAGTGATGATCTGACCAACTGGTTTCTATATACCAATGGAGCAACTGCAGCACAGTCCGTAAATGCGGACGGAGAGATGGAGATTCAGGTCACGGAACCGGGAACCTTAGAGCATGCGGTTCAGCCTTATTACGATGGATTTTCATTGGAAACCGGCTGTGTATATGAATTTTCCTTTGATGTCCATTCCACCGTGGAGCGGACGATGCAGTGGAGACTGCAGTTAAATGGCGGGGATTATCATGCCTATGTCAGTGATATCATTACCGTAAATGAGGAGGTTCAGCATGTGACCGCTTCCTTTACCATGGAGGAGGCGACGGATCCGGCGCCAAGACTCTGTGTCAATATGGGTATGCTGGAGGGCTGTCCGTCTGATTTAGGAGAGCATACGGTGTATTTTGATAATTTTGCACTGTATCTGACGGACGATTCCGGTAAGGTGGAAGGAGCCGGCGGTGTTGAGACGACAGATATCAATGTCAACCAGATCGGATATATTCCGGATGCAGAGAAGAAGGCAGTGGTGCGGGCGGAAGCCGGTACGGAGATTACCGGAGAATTTAACGTGGTCGATGTTAAGACCGATGAAACAGTCTTTACGGGAACGCTGGCAGATGCGAAAGAAAATACCGCCTCCGGAGAGCAGACGGCGATCGCTGATTTTTCGGAGCTGACAGAAGCAGGAACCTATAAGGTGGTCACAGAGAATTACGGAGAATCCTTTGAATTTGAAATCGGGGAAGGCATATATGACAAAGTAATGGACAGTGCCATGCGGATGTTTTATCTGCAGCGCTGCGGAAGCGTATTAGAGGATGAGACCTTTGGACATGATGCCTGTCATACCGGAGGTGCAGTGATTTATGGCGATACCTCCTCTGCTGCCCGGGAGGTAACCGGCGGCTGGCACGATGCAGGTGACTATGGAAGATATACGGTAGCCGGCGCCAAGGCAGCAGCGGATCTGATGCTGGCTTATGAGAATTATGGGGAACAGTTCGGGGATGATACCGGTATTCCGGAGAGCGGAAATGGCATACCGGATATCCTGGATGAGGTGAAATATGAATTAGACTGGATGTTAATGATGCAGGATTCCGAAACCGGCGGCGTTTATCACAAGATCACCTGTGCGAATTTTCCGGACAGCGTAATGCCGGAGGAGGAGACAGAGCAGTTGATCCTGGCGCCGGTTTCCACCACAGCCACAGCGGATTTTGCAGCGGTCATGGCAATGGCGGCAAGGGTATATCAGGATATTGATGCCGATTATCAGAAGACCTGTCTGGCGGCAGCAGAACAGGCATGGAGCTATCTGGAAGCTACACCGGGGGATGGTAAGGGCTTCCTGAATCCGGAGTCTATTGTGACCGGGGAGTATGGCGATCCGGATGACAGTGATGAACGCTACTGGGCATTGGCCGAATTATATAAGACAACAAAGTCAGATACTTATTTATCTGCATTAAAGGAATACAAGGCAGAGGATATCGTAGACGGACTCGGCTGGCAGAATGTGGGGCTGTATGGCGTATATGCGTACCTGAGCAGCGGAGACAGCTCCGATGTCTATTATCAGTCCGTAGAAAGTCATTTTAAGCAGGCAGTAGACAGCGTGCTTCAGAAGGCGGAACAGGATTCTTACGGGGTGACCCTGGGAAGCGGTGATTATTACTGGGGCAGCAATCTTCAGGCGGCAAATAACGGAATGCTGTTGTTGATGGCGGATCAGCTTTCACCGAACGAGACATATGTGAGGGTTGCCAGACAGCAGTTGGATTATCTGATGGGCACGAATACCAATTCCTATTGCTTTATTACCGGATTTGGTACATTATCACCGGAGAATCCGCATCATCGTCCGTCTCAGGCAGTAGGCTCGGCCATGCCGGGTATGCTGATCGGAGGGCCGGACGCGGATCTGGATGATCCGTATGCGCAGGCAACGCTGGCAGACAGACCGGAGGCGGCCTGCTATGTGGATAATGTTCAGAGTTATTCCTGCAATGAAGTAACGATTTACTGGAATTCCCCGCTGGTTTATCTTATGACCGGAATGGAAGCAGATTAACGGAACAGGTATAATAGCAAAAACAGGAACAGGCAAGGGAGAAGATCGGTGTAATGGAGCAGGCAGTGGATAGAATACGACCGAAACATAAGATAAAGGAGATCTGGAGCAGATATTATATTTATATTTTATCAACAGGGATACCGGCGTTGATCATGCTGGGGGTATGGATTGCTATGAAGATCGGACCGGGCGGACGTTCTTTGATCATTGTGGACGGTCTGCACCAGTATATGCCCTTCTATTCAGATTATTATGAGAAGCTGAAGACCGGCGGCAGCCTGTTTTACTCCTTTCAGGAGGGAATGGGTATCAATTTTATGTCCCTGTGGTCCTACTATCTGGTCAGCCCTATGAATCTGCTGATCCTGCTGTTCCCAAAGGCCCAGCTCAATACGGCGGTAAGCCTGATCGTGTCGCTTAAGATCATATTATGCGGCTGGACCTTTGCGTATGCCGCTTTGCATAGAAGCAGGGTAAAATATCAGCATCCGGGTGTTATACCGCTGGCAGTTGCCTATGCCATGTCGAATTTTGTGGTGGGTTATTACTGGAATGTAATGTGGATGGACAGTATCCTGATCTTTCCGCTTATCATTCTGGGCTTTGATTATCTGGTGGAAAAGCGGGATGCCAGGTTATATATCCTGACCCTGTTCTATGCGCTGCTCTGCAATTATTATATTGGATTTATGATCTGCATTTTTCTGGTGATCTGGGCGATCCTTTACTCTTATAAAAGTCTGCGGGACGCAGGAAGGACAGCCGGTTTGTTCACAGTCAGTTCCCTGCTGGCAGGTGGTCTTGCGGCAGTCGTTCTGATGCCGGCTTATAAGGGGATCATGCAGACTGCCTCTGCCAAGCGGACGCTGCCGGGCTGGGATCAGTATGGTTCCTACTGGGATATATTACAGGCCCATCTGGTCGGAAATGAGACGATCAATAATCAGGTGGATGACGGAGGGGTAAATTTATACTGCGGAATTTTTACCATCTTTCTGTTATTCGTCTATCTATTCAGCCGGCAGTTCCGGCTTTGGGATAAGATAAAATATATTGGTATCCTGGTATTGATGCTGGTCAGCTTTAACACAGAGATCCTGAATTATATCTGGCATGGCTTCCATAATCAATATGGGATTCCCAACCGTTTTGCATTTCTTTACATTTTTGTCCTTCTCTGGATGGCATATGAGGTTCTGCTGCGTTACCGGAGGATTGCACTGGTGGAACAGATATTTGCCTGTATTGCGGTGATCCTTTTGAGCATATTCTGTTATACACAGGCAGGTGTGCGGTTGGAGAAGGTATGCTATATTCTGACGATCGCACTGGCTGTACTCTATCTGGTACTGTCTCTGGCATATCATTATCAGAAAAAGAGGGGAAAGCTCTGGCGGCTGATCCTTGCCGGAGCAATGGCGGCTGAAATGACGGCCGGAGCATGTTATGCATGGTCTACCAACGGGTTCGTAGAAGTGGAGCGGTACTTTGGTGATACGGAAGCCATCGCACAGATCGTAGAGGATGCTTATGCAGAGGATCCGGGCTTTTACCGTATGGAGATCGGGAATACAAAGATGCTGGATGAACCGACCTGGCATAATCTGCGCTGCCTGACCTTATTCGGCTCTACAGCCCATGGGGAAATGGTAACAGCCATGGGCCGGCTGGGATTTTATACCGGTGCCAACGAGTATCTGTACTGTGGAGCAACGCCGCTGACGAATGCCATTACCAGTATGAAATATGCCATGTACCGGGAAGGCGATTTTAATAATAATACATTTACTTATCGCAATACCGTAGATGGTGTTTCTGTGTACGAGAATCCACAGTGGCTTCCGATCGGCTTCTGTGTAAATGAGGAACTGGCGGATATGGAGCCGGTATCCACCTACTTCAAGGTGCAGAATGATTTTGCAAGAAATGCAACAGGCGTTCAGGAGCCGATATTTACGACGGTAACCCCGGCGCTTTCTGCGCTCGGAAGCGGATGTACTGCTTCCGTTGATTCTGCCAATAAGGTTTCTTATACACGGAGCGGCACGGAGAAGCATACAGTACAAATAAGCTTTCCGGTAGAGGGGAATATGGATCTGTACCTGGATATCTCCGGGGGAAATGTCCGTCAGATCAAAGTATTTCTGGACGGACAGCAGATTGCGGATGACCGGTATCAGAGTCAGGCATTTCATATCGGTTATCTTACAGCAGGGCAGGAGGTTATGCTGGAATGTACATTCAATGATAACGGAACAAACAGCGGGACCATTACCCTGCATGCCGCACAATTTTCCTATGAGATCTGGAATCAGGTTTATGAAAGGCTGTCACAGAATCCGTTGGAGGTGCGTGAATGGCGGGACGGATATCTGAAAGGAAGCGTAGAGGCGGATCCCGGCCAGATCCTGTTCTTATCCATTCCAAAGGATGAAGGCTGGAGTGTCTTCTTAGACGGGCAGAGAGTAGAACCGGAGGAGGTACTGCATGCATTTATCGCGATCCCCATGACAGCAGGAAGGCATGACATTGAATTAAAATATGTGTCTGCGGGCTTTCAGGAAGGACTACTGCTGACCGGTATCTCGCTGGCTGGCTTTTTACTGCTGTGGATCATGACGGTACGGCATAAAAAACGGAAAAAAGAGGAAGAGAAAAAGGCAGGGGAAACAGAGGATTTGAAGCCCTTGGAAGATTGACAAAACATATATTTTGTGCGAAAATTGTATTAATTATCTTTCTAAAGGGAAAGAACACCATATAGGAAGTATGGAGGACAGGGAAAAGGGGTGTAAGGATG
The DNA here is from genome assembly GCA_910587045.1 of uncultured Lachnospiraceae bacterium. GTDB lineage: Bacteria > Bacillota > Clostridia > Lachnospirales > Lachnospiraceae > CAG-632. The sequence continues at coordinate 113,803 of CAJULG010000004.1, forward strand.
AAATCAATATTTGGGGTGAAAGCGTCAAAGAAGCGGACAATTCTGTTGTCTGCGGTTGAAATTGTGGTAATTCTGCTGTTGGATATCATTCTGATCGTGAAGCTTTCCGGAATGGAGAATGCGGATGGTATTCTGGGTATAGCGATCGCATTTTCTATCATATCATTTCTTGTTGTGGCCGGCATTGCATTCCTGATGATTCGGGAGGGAGAAGAGGTTAACAAGGAATCAACCGTAAAGAGCGACAAGTACAAGAAGCTGTTTCTGAATCTTCCGATCGGATTTGCCCAGGCAGAGATTGTGGTTCCGCCTGGTACGAACGTACCGGAATATAAGATTGTGGATGCCAATGAGCGGTTTTGTGAATACCTGAGTCTGGAAGCAGGCTCTTATCAGTATAAGCTGTTATGCAACTGCAGACAGGATGAACTGCAGAATGTAAATGCATGGTTCCGGGCCTATGATAATTCCGGTACGAAGGAAGGCGACCTCATGTCGGTTGAGATTACCATGGAGAACCTGGATAAGGTATTCAATACCGTTATGTATAAGTCCGATGCAAATTATATCAATATGGTAGTCATTGATATCACCGAACAGAAGGAAACAGAAATGAGCCTGAGCAAAGCCAAGGACGAGGCAAATATCGCCTATAAGACCCAGGCGGAATTCCTTGCCAACATGTCGCATGAGATCCGAACTCCGATCAATGGTATTCTTGGTATGCTCCAGCTTACACTGGCAGAAGATGATCTGCAGGCGGATTACCGGGATAATCTGGTAACAGCCAAGAACTGCGCCGATACTCTGCTCCGGCTGATCAATGATATTCTGGATATCAGTAAGTTAGAAGCAGGAAAATACAATCTGCGCTATGAAGTATTTGATGTGAAATCCGCACTGGAAGAGACAGTAGCAGCACAGGTTCCGCTGGCAAATAATAAGGATCTGACACTGGATTGCAGTTTCAGCGGCAATATTCCGGAGATGGTAAAGGGTGACGGCGAACGGATCAAGCAGGTTTTGAACTGTCTGTTATCCAATGCGATCAAGTTCACCTCGGAGGGTGGTGTCCGTGTAAAGGTTGCCACCATGGATGGAGATGAGCCGGATAAGGTAACCTTACGGATCGCAGTCGTCGATTCCGGTATCGGTATCTCAGAAGCGAATAAGAGCAAGCTGTTCATAAGGTTCAGTCAGGTAGACAGCTCCGATACCAGAAAGTACGGCGGTACTGGTCTGGGCCTGGTGATCACCAAGCAGATCGTAGAACTGATGGGCGGTAATATTTCCGTACAGAGTAAGGAAGATATCGGCAGTACCTTTATTGTAGAGATTCCGCTTAAGATCGTAAAGGCATCTGAGCAGAAGAAGGAAGAGAAGAAGGAATCTGCAGTGATTTCCATCAGCGGACATAAGCGTGCAAGGATCCTGGTGGCAGAGGATGAGCCGGTGAATCAGCAGGTGATCGGCAAGCTGTTAGGTATGGCAGGCTACTCCTATGATATTGCGGAAAATGGCGAAAAGGCGGTAGAGCTGTTCAAGCAGAAGACCTATGATGCGGCATTGTTCGATGTACAGATGCCGATCATGGACGGTCTGGCAGCGACCCAGCAGATCCGGGGCATTGAAGAGGAGAAGGGGTTAAAGCGGCTTCCGATCATTGCCGTAACCGCAAGAGCCATGTTTGGCGACAAGGAACGTATTCTGGAGGCAAAGCTGGATGATTATATTGCGAAGCCGTATAATCTGAATGATGTGGTAGATACACTGAACCGGTATGTAGGCCAGGAGTCGAACGAAGGAGAATAAGAACAATATGTAAGTAATATTACATAGAGAAACCACCCTAAAACTTTGACCGAGCGAAAGGGTGGTTTCTCTAATTCTTTACAAGGTCAAACCACCTTGTGGGCGATTGTTCCTATATATATAGTTTAACACTTAATTTATGAATGTAAAGTCATTTCCATGATTTCTTTGTGCTACTGTCTGTTACTTTAAGTTCTTTTGAAAGAACGCTGTCATCTGGTCAAACGGGATAATATCCATCTGATCATACAGGTCTGTATGGGAAGCATCCGGGATGAGCAGCAATTCCTTGTTATCCCCTTGCAGAAGTGCAAATGCATCTTTGCCAAAATAGCACTATTGTTGGAGTTCAAGCAGGTGCTAAGATCATGAAAACCGGCTTCACATAAAAACGAACGGGCCTCCTCGTCATTGGACAGAGAAGCCCGTTTCGGTTTTATAAGGGAGTGGTCGTATCCGTTATTACGCCTGACTGTTGCCGGGTAACATAAGTGAAGAAGGTAAATTCGTAAGGTTGTTCTTTTTGGCCAGACGCAATAAGAATTTGTATCGTACCTGCACCGCATTCAACTCATAGATATAGCAGTCGATTAAGTCCGGGTCTGTCATATTTTCCAGATTTGCCAGAGCAATGTCATGGGCACGCTTGGTTGTTTCGATTTCTGCCAGCAGTGCCAGACGTTCCTGATCCTGGCGCAGTTTTAATAATTTCTTTTTTGTCATTTTATTCCACCACCTTTTCTACAGTATAGACATATACCGGGAAAATTATTCCTTTTGATCGTTAGAACAGGCTTCATTGATGACAGACTTCAGGCCAGCGGGATAAATTCAATCGGCAAAGAAGAATGGTAAAGAAAAATAAAAAATCCATAAAATGTACAAAATCTATTTACAAATGTAAAAATATATTGTATAGTAAAGAAGCAACAGGGAAATGGTACAGAAAGGAGGAACGGAATTCAGTATAGTATAATCGGAATATTGATTCTGGCAGTTATATCCGATTTACGCAGCTATAAGATTCCGAATGCATTGATCGTTACCGGAATAGGAATGGGAATTCTCTATGCGGGCTATCGTGCAGGATGGGATGGACTCCTGGATTCGATAGCTGGGATCGGACTGCCCGTAGCACTTCTGTTTATCCTGTTTCAATTAAGGATGCTGGGTGCAGGCGATATTAAATTATTCGCTGTTATAGGAGGGATGATCGGACACCAGGTGCTGGATGTTATGCTTTATTCCTTTCTGGCTGGGGGGATACTCTCAGCAATTCAAATGGTTGTTCACCGTAGTCTGGTGAGTCGTATGAAATGGTTCTGGAATTATATTCAAACCTGCCTGAAGGCAAGGCAGATTATCCCGTATGAGTGTGGATTTTATCAGGGCAATAAAGAGAATACCATTCATTTTTCAATCGCAGTTGGAATTGGTTATGGCTGCTGGCTGGTGGAAAGGTGGGTGATAAAATGAAACATTATAAGGTGCTGCTCTATAGTTCAGAGGAGGGTTTCGTATTTGCGTTAATGAATTATATCAACCGGAACCCGCAGCTGCCGATTCTGGCAATCGCATTTTCAAAACAGGATGAATGGAACATATATCTGCAGGAGCATAAGCCGGATCTGCTGGTAATAGAGCCGGATGGTTTGCGGAGCCAAAGCTGCCGGGAAGGAGACGTAGAATTATCAGTTACAGGCGGCACTGTTCCGGTGCTATGGATACTGGATGCGGAGACGGGAAAAGAACCGGAAGGCAGTTTAAACTGTCCTTTGGATCCGGTTTATGTCATTTCCAAATACTCGCCTGCATCTGTCTACTGTCGCAGGATGCTTCAGATATTAAGCGAAAGCAATCCGTATGTGAATATGGAGCATAGCTGTACCTGTGTCGGTGTCTATTCTCCCGTGGGAAGGTGTGGAAAGACGACCCTTTCCAAGGCTCTTTGCAGATATTACAGCGCAGACAGGAGTGAAAGGGGGAATGGATGTCTTTATCTTGGCTGGGAGGAATTTGCAGAGCATATTGATGAAAACCGGCGGATGGAGGAATTGCTGTTTTATATAAAAGAGAGAACAGAGAATATTTCCTTACGGATAAAGTCCCTGGCAACGGAGGAATGCGGATACGACTGTATTCCCTGTGCTGTTTCCTATCAGGAGCTGCGGGAGATCAGACGGGAGGATATATCCTGGCTGTTTGATCAGATCCGGTCAGACGGGCTTTATCGCTGGCTGGTGGTGGATATTGGTACAGGCAGTCTGTCGGATCTGGAGCTGTTGACAGAATTTGATGTGTTATATCTTCCCTGTCTGCGGGAGGCTCATTCCAGACAGAAGGTGGCAGGTTTCCGCCAGAGTATGCAGGATCGAAAGTGTTGGGAATCATTGGAGGAGCATTGCTATCCCGTCTTTATGAACGAGGCCGGGATATCGTCGGAGGAAATTCGCAGTCTGGAAGAGAGCCGAAGGGATGGAAGCCAAAGAACGATGGCAAAGGAGGAGCATACGCTTGGAGACAGAACAGCTTTGCAGTGAGCTTGCAGCGGCGGTACGAAACGAGCTTGACCGGCGGGACACCATACAGGATGCACAGGTTCGAGACAGGATTGATGCTGTTATTGTGGAGCGGTCACGGCAGGAATATATTCCATTAAAGGAAAAGCTTGCATTGCGGGAACACATTTTTCATGCGGTTCGAGGATATGACTGCCTGGATGAGCTGCTTCAGCGGGAGGATATCACAGAGATAATGATTAACGGTTATCAGACCATTTTCGTGGAACGAAATGGAAGAATAGAAGCATGGGAACAGGGCTTCTCCTCGGAGGAGCGGTATATGGATATCATTCAGCAGATTGTGGCAGGCTGTAACCGGATCGTAAATGAAAGCAGTCCGATCGTAGATGCGAGACTGGCGGATGGTTCCCGTGTTAACGTTGTGCTTCCTCCGGTCGCACTGGATGGAGCAGTAACGACCATCCGGCGGTTTCCAAAGAAAACCTATGACATGGAGGATCTGATCACCCTGGGTATGCTGTCCCGGGAGATAGCAGCGGTTCTGCAGCTACTGGTGCAGAGCAGATATAATATTATGATTTCCGGAGGCACCGGCTCGGGTAAGACCACCTTTCTAAATGCACTGGCGAATTATATTCCGGAGGAGGAGCGTATTATTACGATCGAGGATTCTGCCGAGCTTCAGATACATGGAATTCCCAATCTGGTCCGTTTGGAGGTACGGAATTCAAATGTAGAAGGAGAAAATGCGATCCGCATGAAGGATCTGATCCGAAGCTCGCTTCGGATGCGTCCCTCGCGGATCGTGGTCGGAGAGGTTCGGGGAGCAGAGGCTGTAGATATGCTGCAGGCAATGAATACCGGACACAGCGGTTCCCTTTCAACGGGACATGCAAATTCAGCAAGGGATATTCTCTATCGGCTGGAAACCATGGTTCTGATGGGGATGGATATCCCGCTGCCGGCAATCCGGCAGCAGATCGCTTCGGCGATTGATGTGATCGTACATATTGGAAGGGAGCAGGATGGCAGCCGCAGGGTATTGGAGATTGCTGAGGTAGATTGTCTGCGGGAAGGCGAGATTCTGCTGCATCCGTTATATCGCTATCGTTCTCCTATAGAAGAGGAGAAAGGAGAAAAGCAGGAGGACTTACAACCGAAGTGTCCGTGGAACAGAATGGAGAGGATCATACATGAAGAAAAGCTTTGTCAGGCCGGATGTCTGGAAGGGTATCAGGCGCTGTATGACAATGGAATATATGATGGTAATCCTGCTCGGAATGCTGGGCTGCCTGGGAACGGGATATCTGTTCTATGATTCCTGGATCGGGAGCATCTGTCTGCTTCCGGCTGTGGTTATCCTGTGCCGGTGGTATGGTGCCTTTAGGAAAAGAAGGCAGAAGGCCCGTATGCTGTTAGAATTCAAGGAGCTGTTATATGCGCTGGCAGCAAATCTGCGGACAGGATATGCCATGGAAAATGCCTGGATCGCGGCAGGAAAGGACATACAACTTCTATATCCGCAGGGGTGTCTGCTGTCCGGTGAACTGGAAATGGTTGCGGCAAAGCTGCACCTGAATGTTCCCATTGAGAAGGCAGTCCGCGAATTTGCCCAAAGAAGCTGTCTGGAAGAAATTGATAGCTTTGCGGAGGTATTGGCTACTGCAAAACGGAGCGGTGGAAATCTGGTACATATGATGGAAAAGACCATAACAGTAATTACAGAAAAAATAGAACTGGAACAGGAGATACAGACCATGCTGTCCGGAAAGCGGCTGGAACAAAGGATACTGTGCGGGATGCCGATTTTGATGCTGTTATATTTAAGGCTGACGAATCCTTCCTATCTGAATTGCATGTACCATAACTGGATCGGTATCAGTATTATGACGGTATGTCTGGCGGGAACCGGTATTGCTGCATACTGGGGCAGCCGGATTGTTGGAATTGAGGTGTGATATGAAAAGGCTGGCAGAAGGCTTATATTTCTTTCTAAAGCAAAGACACTGGATACAGACGGAACGGATCCGGCAGGTTTTTTCCAGGCTGCAGCCGGGAACCATACGGCAGACAGAGGAAGCAGTGGATTTATATTACATTCATCTGATAAAGCGGAGTATCGTGCTGTTTGTTCTGGTAGTATCCGTCAGCGGGCTTCTGCTGGTAAGGCAGGCGGCAGAGTCCGGTCAGGGAATTCATCTGACCAGGAGTGATTATGGGGAAGAGGAGGATGTCTATCATCTGGTCTATCAGGATTCACAGCAGGAGCAGCAGGAATTGTCGATCACCCTTGCTCCGGTCGAGTATTCGCCTGACGAATTAAGGGATCAGTTTCGACAGGGTTTTTCCTGTCTGGAACAGGCACTGCCCGGTGACAATCCGTCACTTGATCAGATCACACAGAATCTGCGACTTTTAACAACCATACCGGGCAGTGGACTTTCCGTTTCCTGGAGCAGTGATGATCATGAACTGCTGGAGGAAAACGGAACAGTAAAGAATGAAGACATTACAAAAGCACAGCAGGTTCGATTGTTACTGGAATTAAGCTATGGAGATCAGACGGAAAGCAGGGAGTATGCGCTGACGATCTTACCTGCAGTCCTGACCGGGGAGGAGGAGCAGAAGCGGCAGCTTCGTATGGAACTGGAACAGCTTCTTCAGGAATCCAGGTATGAAAGAGAGGTTTATCTTCCTCCTGCAATTCAGGGAGTAGAACTAAGGGAGGCAGGGAGTGCAGCATCCCGGATCTGGATCATCCTGCCTGTGGGCTTTGGCATGATCGGCCTGCTATGGCTTCGACAAAGGGAAGCCCTGTACCGCAGACTGAAGCAGCGAAAGCAGGAGCTGGAACAGGCATATCCGTATTTTGTAAATCAACTCCTGCTGTATACCGGAGCCGGAGCAACCGTAAAAGGCGCTCTGGAACGGATAATCCGGCAGTTGGAACAAAAAGGGAAAGGAGGTGAGAGTCTTTATCAGGAGCTAATGATCATGCAGAATGAAACGGGCTCCGGTATTACACAGGAACAGGCGTATATCAATCTTGGAAAGCGGACCGCATTGCTGCCATATATGAAGCTTGCATCATTACTGGCACAGCAGCAGCGGAAGGGCGCAGGCAGTCTGGCCCTTCCACTGGAGGAAGAGGAACATCTGGCGTTTGAACGGAGAAAGGAGCGTGCCAGACGGGCGGGAGAAGAGGCAGGTACCAGACTGCTGCTTCCCATGATCTTATTAATGGTGCTGTCCATGCTGGTAGTGGTGTGTCCGGCACTGATGAATTTTATATGAAAGGAGACAAAAGTATGGGAACAATAAAGGATTTTTTAATCGGAGAGCATTCGGAAGATGGCATGGGAGTCGTAGAGGTGCTGCTGATCATAGTAGTGCTGATCGCCATGGTGATCATCTTTCAAAAGCAGATTACCCAGTTGGTAAATAAGATATGGAAGGCGATCAATAAGGATGCCTCCACTGTTTATAAGTAGGAGGAAAGGAATGAAGAAACGAAACAGGGGTCAGATCTCCGTATACATCGGCGGTATACTCTGTGTATTCCTTATATTGATCGTGACGATCCTGCAGGGAATAAGGATCTGGGAGGGCCGGGCGAAATGCTGTCAGTCCACAGCCGGAGCAGTCAGCAGCTTAAAGGGTGATTTTCAGCCGGATTTATTCCGGCGATACCACCTGCTCGCATTAGACCGGACTTATTATGGCAGAGGTGAGGGTTATATGGAGGAGAGGGCAAAGGAGTATCTGGAATACAATCTGATGACGGAGAATTCGCTATATGAATATCAGATCGAGGATGTCATGCTGGCCGGGACTGTATCGCTGCTGGATGATGAACTGTCGGGATTTCGCCGGCAGATCGAGGAGGATATGGCGTTAAGGCTTCCGATGAGCCTGGTAGAAGCTATAATAAGCAAAGCCCGGCAGAGCAATACCGATGATCAGGAGAGGGTATTAGAACAGGAATTTGGAAACCGGCCGGCGGCAGATGAACCCAATGGCGGTTCCGTTGAAGCCATCGGTAATTTAACAGGCGAGGATATAAAAGCCCTGGGACTGGAGGAGGAGCTGCTGGCAGAGGGAATCACAGACTTTGATGCTCTGACAATGGAGGACTTATTGCAGACAGATTTCGTAAGCCAGGGGAAAATGGAGGATCCCAGAGAGAGTTACAATGAAATTCGCAGCAGTGATATTCTGGCATTAATAATTCCGGAGCAGGCAGGTGCGATCGCAAAGGAGCGGATGAATATACAGGGCATTCCTTCGGCCAGGGTATCCCGGGAAAAGGAGGAAGGCTTCGAACACGGGCTGCCTGTACTGGAAGGCATAGAAGATATATCCGGTTCGTTATTACAGAATAAGCTTTCATTTGAAAACCCGGAAAAGTTTGATGATTCCGGTATATCGCTGGATGCATCGGGTGACATGGAAGGGGTTTATGGAACTGCTTATGCAATGCAGGTCTTTCAATACTTTGGACATCCTCTGGATGCCGGGGAGTCCGGAGATCCGTACGCACTGGAATGTGAAATTGAGTACATTCTGAAGGGAGAAGCCTCTGATTATGAGAATCTGTCAAAGCTGGCAGAAGAACTGACAATAATACGGTTTGTTCCGAATGCGGCGTATGCGTTTACAAATGAAACAATGAAAAAGGAGGCATTGGCTGCAGCTACACTGCTTTTGGCACCCGTTCATTTAGAAGCAGCGGCAGAACCGGTATCCTACATTCTGCTTGCCTGCTGGGCATATGGAGAAAGTCTTATGGATGTACGGGGGCTGCTGCAAGGCAAATATGTTCCATTTACCAAGGATTCGTCAAGCTGGAAGCTGTCATTAACAGGCATAAAGAATCTGGCGGAACAGGAGATATCCGATTGCGGGAAGGATCAGGGTATGAACTACGAAGAGTATCTGACACTGTTACTCCTGCTGACACCGGATCGGGAACTGCAATATTACCGTATGCTGGATGTGATGGAGTGGAATCTGCAAACGCACATTCCCGGTTTTACAATTCAGGATTGTATCGTTACATTCCGGCTGCAGACCAGGATCCGGGACAACGACAGAGTCTGGCATTTTGATCAGCAGGGCAGTTATTTATCAGACGAATAGAATAATGATAAAGAAGGGAGGTGCTTTGAAATGCATACTTATTGTTCTTATGATTCCGGAGTCTGGATACGGATATTGACACAGATATTCCAAAAAATCATACTTCTGTTGAAATATGCAGATCATAAAGAAAATCAACAACAAAAAAATAAAAATGTCGCTCACGATAACATGACTCCAAATGACCAGATCGAATTTCTTTATACAATCTTGTACCCGGCAATATTCAAATCCCAAAGATATCCGGATGCCCCCCGTAAGCGTAAGTATGCAGTTCAAAGCACCTCGAACCGAAACCGTGGTTCTGCCTCTCTGGAGGCGGTCTGCATTATGCCGGTGCTCCTGTTTGCCTTCTGGGCATTCTATTCCATTGGGCAGATTTACATACTGGAGAATCAGATTTATCAGGCGGCCATGAATACCGCAGGGTATTTTGCAGAATCTGTCTATCTGGAAGAACTTTCCGGAACGACAGGGGACAGTCTGATGGAGCTGTCCGGGTATACCATGGCATCGTCGAAGCTGCGGGAATATCTTCCCCGGGCCTCCCGGGTGGAGCAATATGTGACAGGCGGAAGACAGGGGCTGATCCTGACCGATCCGGTATCCCTGGACGAGGAAGGCTTCCTCTGTCTTGTGATTCGGTATCAGATACAGATCCCGGTTCCGTTTCTGAATGATCTGTCAATGCCTGTAAGGGTACAGGTGCGGCAGAAGGCATATACCGGCTATAGAGGTTCTGCCAGTGAGAATGTAAATGAAAGGTATGTATATCTGGCAGAATACAGCTCCGTATATCATTTATCCAGAAGTTGCAGTCATCTGAAGCGTACCATTGTTCCGGTATCAGAGACGATGTTAAACACTGCGTATTCCAGTCTGGCGCCCTGTGATTACTGCGGGTCGCAGGAGGCGGATACCTATTTTATTACGGAGACCGGTGATTGTTATCATACCAGTAACCAATGCACCGGTCTAAAGCGAACGGTACGACGGATAAGATGGAGTGAAGCGGCCGGATATGCACCATGTACGCGGTGCGGGGCAGATCCTTAAAATATGTCTTGCATGACATAAGAACGCCGCAGAAAGAAGGGATGAAATGATACGAAGAGACGCAGAAATTCTCAATCAGGGCAGTATGATCATTGAGGTTACCCTGATTATGCCACTCATATTAATGATCCTGGTGTTGCTCCTTACATTATTGTTCAGTGTATTTCGGCAGGCAGAGGTACATTCTGCATTGATGACCAAATATACCATGTATGAGAACAGCAGGACGGAAGAAAAAGGAAAAAATACTGCATCAGAAGGAAAAGCGGATGCATACGGCGACCGGCGGATTTATTCCGGAAAGGCAGAAATAACATGGATACAGGGATATGAGATTTCCTCTGTAGAGCAGCAGATAGTGCGGATCTCAGACGTGGAGGATAAGCTAAGGAGGTGGCAGATGCTTGGAGACCTGGTTCCAGAGTGAAGGTTTTCACCATTATCTGATCATAGGAACAAAGGAGGCGGACATTGACAGCTTTGCATGGAGAATGCTGATGCATTATGAGGGAAACGAATTATTGCCGTTTGAATTAAGCTGCCAGAACGGGAATGCAAGCATCCGTTATGAGATTAGAGGGTTTGCTTCTCTGCAGGAGTATTTTGCCGGCCGGGAGATGGATGCCCGGGAATTAAGGGCTTTATTTCAGGCGGTATGGAATTGCTATGAGGAACTGGAGGATCATCTTCTTTCCATGGAGGGGTTCTTGTTAAAGCCGGAATGGGTTTATTACCAGCCCGGCAGTAAACAATTTCATTTTTGCTATTGTCCCGGTGCCTCCGTTTTGTTTCAGGAGGAATTCTCCTCCCTGGTGGAATTCTGTCTGCGCTGTACCCGGCATCAGGATTCAGATGGAGTCCAGTTTATTTATGGCTTGTATCGGCTTATACAGGAGGGTGAAATAGAGGGAGGAACGTTGCAACGGTATCTGGCAGAAAGGAGCATCAGAACTACGGATACGATCATAGGAGAGACAGGTATAAGGGAGACAACAGAACATGAGGTGGAGCTGGAAATCGGGAAAGGGGAGATCATAAACGGTACGCAAACCCTGCCCTGGAAACATCAGGATATAGCGTTTTATATATACGCGATTCTGTCGGGATCAGCCTTATGTGCTGTATTGATCTTCGGCATACGCTTTCTAATATTTACACATCGGGAGACAGATCTGAAGATCAGCATTATACTGGCTGTTATCATGCTGTTTTTTCTGTATAGTATGTTACAAAGCAGACAGAGACCTCTTTTGGTGGATGTGGATAACAGGGAAGATGATGCACTTTCTCCGGTGCTGGTCAGGACGGAGGTGTTACAGGAGGATAATGACTCAGATATATCGGAAGCAGGCGAAACCGCAGTATTACAGTTAAGTAGTACCGGTAAGAATGAAAGCATAGATGAAATCCTTTGGCTGCTGGAGGATGCGGGTGTTGACAACAGGAGGATTCCGTTAAGCTATCTTCCGGGTGTGCTGGGAAGAGATGGTTCAGATGTAGATTATGTGGTTCCGGACGAAGGAATCAGTCGAAGACATTTGATGTTGTTTCTCAGTGGTGAGGAGCTGTATGCAGAAGATCTGGCTTCTACCAATGGTACTTATATCAATGGCCGGCGGCTTGAGGCGGGAGAACCGGTACAGCTTTGTGAGGGTGACTGTCTGTTTCTTGGCAGCAGTCGTTATCAGGTGCAGAAGAGAAAGAAGCAGTCATAGTGATGTAAATAGACAGAAAAGGCATTGACACGGAAATACCTGTTTCGTTATCATACATATTAGAATAATAAAGTTAACTTTTATTCTTTATCAAAGGTGGAAATAAGGAAAACAGATATGTATAAGATATTTATTATTGAAGATGATGTATCTATGGCAAATGCCATGAAAAAGCAGATTGAGGGATGGGGAAATGAAGTCCGCTGCGCCAGAAACTTTCAGTCCGTGCTTTCAGAATTTACGGAATTTGATCCGCACCTGGTACTGGTGGATATCATGCTCCCGTTTTTCAACGGTTATCACTGGTGCAGTGAAATCCGAAAGATATCCAATGTTCCGGTTATATTTATATCCTCGGCATCGGATAATATGAATATCGTTATGGCGATGAATATGGGTGGAGACGATTTCATAGCGAAGCCTTTTGATCTGAATGTACTGATGGCAAAGCTCCAGGTTGTGCTTCGGCGAACCTATGATCTGGCAGGGAAGATTCCGGTACTGGAGCATAAGGGAGCGATCCTGAATCTGAATGATACAACCCTTTGCTACGGTGATTCCAAGCTGGAGCTGTCGCGGAATGAATTCCGGATCCTGCAGACCCTGATGGAGAATAAGGGAAAGATCGTAAGCCGGGATACATTGATGACCAGGCTTTGGGAAATTGACAGTTATGTTGAGGAGAATACATTAACGGTGAATATTACCCGACTGCGAAGGAAGCTGGAGGGGATCGGTCTGGTAGATTTTATTAAGACGAAGATCGGCAGTGGTTATATGATTGAAGCATAAAGAGGGAAGTACATGAAGGATGGTATAAAGATACTCTGGAAATATATAAGGCAGAATGCTGTGATCGGAATTGCATTCCTTTTGTTTGTCTGCATATTTGCCGGCATTTTCTTTCTGTATGATCTGGAGGTGGAGGCAGTCATCTATGCAGGTCTTTTATGTGCATCTATTGCCATTGTTGCAATCAGCATTCACTTTTATTTTTATTATAAGAGGCATAAGCAGCTGCTGTACATTTATTCGAATGTGGAGCTGTTACTGCATGAGCTTCCTGCCCCTAAGACGCTGATGGAACAGGATTATCAGGATATGTTGAAGGAGCTGGCAGGCATCCGCAATATGGAAATGACACAGTGGAAGTCCGAGCAGCAGGAAAGCCTGGATTTCTATACAGCCTGGGTACACCAGATCAAGGCTCCCATAGCAGCCATGCGTCTGATCTTACAGGCGGAGGACAGCAAAGAAAATCAGGAGCTGTTATCAGAGCTGTTTCGGGTCGAGCAGTATACGAATATGGTGCTTGGCTATTTTCGATTAGGATCGTCGGTTTCAGATTTTGTATTCCAGGAGTATCCGCTGGATTCCATTATCCGTTCCATGATCCGGAAGTTTGCATCCCAGTTTATACGAAAAAAAATTCAACTGAAATATGAAGGCACCAGTGTCCGGGTATTGACGGATGAAAAGTGGCTGACCTTTATATTAGAACAATTAATTTCCAATGCAATTAAATATACAGAAGGCGGATGCATCACAATCTCCGTGGAGGAGGATAAGGTGCTGTCCATTACAGATACCGGAATCGGAATTGCAAAGGAGGATCTGCCACGGATTTTTGAGAAAGGATTTACCGGTTATAATGGAAGAAGTGACAAGAAGGCTACCGGACTGGGACTTTATCTTTGTAAGACTACTGCCGATAAACTCTCACATCGGATCCAGGTGGAATCAGAGATTGGCGTGGGAAGCTGTTTCCGTCTGTATTTAGCAGAAGATAAGCTGGAATCAGTGGAGTGATGTACTCAATCTTACAAAACTGTCACATGGATCGCCCCAGATGTAACATGATTCAATGGCGGTTGAAGTGACCATTTCCTATACTGGGTATAAAGGAAAAGGAGGTCATAACAATGGCAATACTAGAGGTTAAGAATCTGAAGAAGATTTATACGACCCGTTTTGGCGGAAATCAGGTACAGGCGCTAAGTGATGTCTGTTTTTCGGTAGAACAGGGAGAATATGTAGCGATCATGGGAGAGTCCGGTTCCGGTAAAACGACTCTTTTGAATATACTGGCGGCTCTGGACCGTCCAACGACAGGAGAGGTTTTATTGGATGGAAGGAGTCTTAATAAGGTAAAGGAAAAGCAGATGTCTGCATTTCGTCGGGATAATCTGGGATTTGTATTTCAGGACTTTAATCTGCTGGATACGTTCACCCTGCAGGATAATATTTTTCTTCCACTGGTATTATCCGGAAAGCGTTACGATGAGATGAGCGGCAGGCTGAAGCCTCTGGCAAAACGACTGGGAATTGAAGAGCTTCTCGGGAAATATCCATATGAGGTTTCCGGTGGACAGAAGCAACGGGCGGCAGTTGCCCGGGCGCTGATCACGGATCCGAAGCTGATCCTGGCCGACGAGCCGACCGGAGCGTTGGATTCCAGAGCCACAGATAGTCTGTTAAGACTGTTTAACGAGGTAAATAAGGAAGGCCAGACTATTTTGATGGTAACCCATTCCACCAAGGCGGCCAGCCATGCAAGCCGGGTATTATTTATTAAGGATGGAACTGTATTTCATCAGATGTATCGGGGGGATAATACAACAGAAGAGATGTATCAGATGATTTCGGATACTCTTACCCTGATCACGACAGGTGGTGATCGGCATGAATAAGTTGTTTTATCCGAAGCTTGCCGCGGGGAATATTAAAAAGAATGCACGCATCTATATCCCGTACCTGTTGACCTGTATATTTACCATCGCTATGTATTATGTGATACATTCCCTGTCTATGAATGAAGGGCTGAATAATATGCGGGGCGGACAGCAGATGCAGGGAATGTTAGAATTTGGACGCTTCATTATCGGAGTCTTTGCGGCTGTATTTTTATTCTATACCAACAGCTTCTTAATGAAACGAAGAAAGAAGGAAATTGGTCTCTGGAATATACTGGGAATGGAAAAACGTCATATTATGAAGGTGATCGGATATGAGACCCTGTATATCATGCTGATCAGTCTGACTGCAGGCCTGCTGCTGGGAATCCTGCTGGAAAAGGGAACCTATCTGATCCTGGCCAGGCTCTTTGAATTTGAGATCGTGCTTGGTTTTCATATATATGAAGGGGCGATTCTTGTATCCTGTATCTTATTTGGAATCATCTTCTTTGCTATTTTTTTGAATTCCTTATGGCAGGTTTCCAGGTCAAAGCCGATTGAACTGCTGCGGGGTGGAATGGTAGGAGAAAAGGAACCGAAGACCAAATGGTTTATGGCAGTTCTTGGCATCCTGTGTCTTGCGACCGCTTATACGTTGTCGATCTGCCTGAAAGATCCGTTAGAGTCCCTGGCAGTCTTTTTTGTGGCAGTCCTGCTGGTAATCGCGGGAACGGAACTGCTATTTGTAGCGGGCAGTATCGCCTTTTTGAAGCTTCTGCGAAAGAATAAGAACTATTATTATAAGGCAAAGCACTTTACTTCTGTATCGAATATGCTGTACCGGATGAAACGGAATGCTGTGGGACTTGCCAATATCTGCATTCTGGTTACCATGATCCTGGTTATGCTTTCCTCTACCTCGAGCCTGGTCATGGGAGAAGAGGATATTATCCATAACCGGTATCCCAATGATTTTTCCATCACCGAGCATAACCGGAATGAATTGAATCCGGAGCTGCAGGAAATCGTCAATCGGGAGATCGAAGCACAGCAACTGGAGGTTAGGAAGAGCCTGTGTTATTCACATCTGCAGGTGATGGGAATCCAGAATGGTTCTGAATTCGAAACGGACATGAACCGGGTTGAAAATTATACCTTTAACGGCGGGAATGCCTGTTATCTGATCGCACTTTCACTTGACGATTATAACCGCATTCTGGGAACGGATGTATTGTTACAGGAGGATGAGATCCTGTTGTACTCACCGGATAATAAGTACCGCTATGATACCATGGACGTATTTGGAAAAACCTACCGTATTGCAGAAAATTTAGATGAATTTCTGGATATCGGTACGGATCATGTCCTGAATACGTACTATCTGGTGGTTCGTGACTGGCAGGAGATTCAACATGCACTGAATTATCTGAGTAATAGTTATGAGGATACCTCTTATTTAGTAGATACCTATTATGGCTATGATCTGATCGGTACCCCGGAAGCAAAGGAGGCAGCCTTTGTCCAGATACGGAACCAGTTCCTGGAGACGGAATGGAATGTAGTGATCTTTACTCATGAAAATGCAAGAAGGGACTTTATGAGTCTGCATGGCAGTCTGTTCTTCCTGGGAATTTTCCTGAGTATATTATTTGTCATGGCAGTCATCCTGGTAATCTATTATAAGCAGATTTCAGAGGCTTATGAGGACAAGGAGCGGTATCAGATCATGCAGAAGGTGGGAATGAGCCAGGCGGAGGTAAGGCAGTCCATTCATTCCCAGATTCTGACGGTATTCTTTCTTCCGCTGATCACAGCAGGTATTCATGTGGCATTTGCCCTTCCGATCATCATCCGGATGCTGAAGCTGTTTGGATTCTTTAATACATCACTCTTTGTACTTTGCGCATTGATCTGTTTTCTGATCTTTGCTGTGCTATATGGGATTATTTATTCTATAACAGCAAAAGCATATTATAAGATTGTAAGCTGGAACTAAAAAAGGAAAGGTTGGTAGGTGATATATATGGAACAGGAACAATATGTTGGAAATTATAAGAAGCGCCGCCCGGGAGCGGGATGTATCGTAGTTTGCTTGCTACTGGTACCTGTGGCTGTATTGCTTGCCGCAGTCCGTATTGTCTGGTGTCTGATCGACCGGCTTTCGTCGGTTATGGGAAACGGGAATTCTGAAGAGTGATATAACGCTATAGAAATCAATCAGGCTAAGAAAGAGTCTCCTTTTGTGAAAACAAGAGGGGACTTTTTACTTGACAAATGTGTATATAGAGTGTATATATGAACATATACAGATTATACACAAGGAGAAGGATATGCTGAAAATTGAAAACGTATCAAAGAGAAAACAAACTTTTGAACTGAATCACATTTCCTTTGAACTTCCGGGCGGCTATATTATGGGACTGATCGGAGAAAATGGTGCAGGAAAGACCACCCTTCTCCGGATCATTGCGGGGCTGTATTCTGTAGATGAGGGCAGGCTTATATTTGGCGGGCAGGACTATATGGAGACAGAGGCGGATATCCGGCAGGAAATAGGAGTGGTCTTTCATGGTGACATGTTTGACAGCTCCGTAAGTCTGGCAGGAAATGCCCGACGCTATGGCAGCTTCTATCCTGCTTATGACGAAAATGTGTTAAAGCATTATGCCAATTTATTTCAGCTGAATATGAAAAAACGTTACCGTCAGCTTTCCAAAGGGGAAAAGCTGAAGTTTGCCCTGGCTTTTGCTCTGGCACATAAGCCCAGGCTTTTACTGCTGGATGAACCCACAGCGAATTTCGATACGGAGTTTCGTACCGGATTCTTCCAGGTGCTGAGGGAGTATACAGGCAATGGTGAGAATTCGGTTATTCTTTCCACACATATTACCTCGGATATTGATAAAGCGGCGGATTATCTTCTGTATCTCCGGGAGGGCAGGCAGATTTTATTCGGTGATATTGAACGTATCCGGGATGCCTACCGGATGGCAGCCGGTGAAGACTATAAGCTCAGGCTGTTAAAGGAACGGGTGGTCCATCTGGAGCACGGGGAATATGGAAGCAAGGCCCTGGTACGCAACTCCGGGTCGCCATTTGACCCTGCGCTTCGGATTTGGGAGCCCTCGATAGAGGAACTGATGTATCATATGGCAAAGGGGGGAATGCAGCATGGCAGCACAGATCAGTTATAAACGGGTAATACGGGATTATTTTGCTGATTTTGTCAGTGGCTTCTGTAAGGAACGTCTGGGACTGCCTGTTTGCTATATGGCAGTTGCGTGTCCGTTTGCCGGTGTCCTTGCCGACTTCTGTAAGGAACGTCTGAACTGGCTGATCGGCATACCGGTTTTTTTTGCACTGTTGAGCAGTGCATTTCATACGGTATCCCTTCCATTCATGATGTATCTGATTCCGTATTCCAGACAGGAACGGGAGACATATATTCAGAAAATGCTGGTGGTAAAGGTTGGAATTCCGATTGCATTCGCCTGTCTGTGTGATATTGTGGCATTATTTACAGGCTCCGTGACGTTTTATGCATTGATCCTGCAGATAATAAGCATTTTCGTTGTTACCTTTATCAGTGGAATGCTGAGTGATGGAAGAGCAGGTGATATGACGGAACGACGGGCATACGGGGGAATGCGGTATTATGTGTTTCTTCTGGTTCTGCTCTGTTACTTTGAAGGCTCCGGGATCCTTGCGCTTTGCATGGTTCCAATCAGCGGGACGGTATTCTGGATCGTAATCGGCATTCTGGCAGTCACGCTTCTTCCGGGTATGGCGGCAGCGGGAATGCATTGGAAGGATATCCGCAGCAGCTTTGCAGATTATGAACTGGCAGTTGAGACAGAGGTGAAGGTATGCAGATAATTATTGAACCGCATGGCACGTATGCCATATATGAACAGATCGTAAACCAGATGAAGAATGCCATCGTATCCGGCGAATTGTCGGCAAACGAAGCGCTTCCCTCGATCCGGGGACTGGCGGCGGATATCGGTGTCAGCGTGATCACAACAAAACGGGCATATGAGGAGCTGGAGCGGGAGGGATTGATTCGCTCAGTGGCAAATAAGGGCTTCTATGTCTGCGAATACAATACTGACTATCTTCATGAAAAGCAGCTGATACAGGTTGAGAAGCATTTTATGGAGGTGATCGACCTGGCGAAGCAGGCAGGTCTTTCAAAGGATGAGATTCGGGATATGTTGGAGGGATTGTTATGAACACGGATATTATATTTTCAGCCAGTCAGGTAAACGGCCGGACACGGGGCAGAAGAAGATTCAGACTGACAGATATCAGCTTTGCATTGCCGGCAGGTTATATCATGGGGCTGATCGGGAAAAACGGTGCAGGAAAAACCACATTTTTTGATTATATCATGAACGAAACCAGGCGATATACAGGTGAGATGTGTCTGGATGGAAGAGATATTCATGAAGATCATCTCTGGACGCTGGATCAGATCGGATTCGTTTCAGAGAAAAATGAGTTTATGGAATTGCGAACGGCAGAACAGAATGCACAGCTTTTAGGCGGGTTTTATTCTGATTTTGACATGGCGCTGTTTGAGGAGATGCTGGAACAGATGGAGATTTCCGGGAAGAAAACTCTTGGCAAAATGTCACGGGGAGAATTAATGAAATTTCAGCTGGCGTTTGCTGCGGCACACAGACCGAAGCTGTATCTGATGGATGAAGCGACGGCCGGTATGGATCCGGTATTCCGCATTGATTTCTACCGCCTGCTCCGGCGGTTCATTCAGGATGAGAGCTGCTCTGTTATTTTATCTACTCATCTGGAAGAGGAGATTGAGAAGCAGTTGGACTATGTGGGTATGCTGGAAAGCGGCCGGTTTATTTCTTTTAGAGAGAATACACCTGAGCGGGGAGGGGTGCAGGGATGAAACAAGAGGACAATAAGAAAGAAATGATGGAAAAACAGCAGAGGAATGTTATCCGGGAATTTGATAAGGAATTATTTACTTATACCGGACAGGTTGCATGGTTTATGCCCGGCATAATTTCCTTTCTATTGATCTGTCTGATGGCAATACCATTCCAGGAGGTAGGCCCGGGTGATTATATAATATGGGTGAGTGGATGTAATTTCTCCGCGTGGATTTCGTACTTTGTGCTGCAACCCTATCTTTATACCACGGATACCCTCAGCCCGCGCAATACGACAAGCGTTACCTATAACAAGCTAAGATATCTGCCTGTCAGCAGAAAGCAGTATAACAGAGTCCGGCTTGGTTATGTCATCCGTTATGTATGGAAGCTGACCCTGATCGGTCTGACGGTGCAATGTCTGTCTGCATTTCTGACGACAGGAACGGTTACAGTATGGAATGTATTATACGGGATTGGAATTTTATTTGTGGCGCCACTCCTGATCGGCTGGCTTCAGCTTATGATAAACCGTTGATCCGTATTATAGAATATCGCTGGATTTAGCTGTCTCCCGTTGCTTTTATTTTCTCTTTCCGCTATAATGAACGCATAAGCCTGATTTAACATGAGGAGAGGCCCGTCGAAGACGGGAGGAGTCCTGATGTTTAATTGCAGTAATGCGGAGAGATACTAAGGAAACGTAGCAGGTAACAAAGGGACTGATATTCCGGATCAGAAGGAGAAGCAAGGATGAAGATCAATATATATTATGGCGGACGTGGACTGATTGAAGATCCTACCTTATATGTCATAAGTAAATTAACAGAGGTTTTGGAGGAACTGCGTGTTGAGGTGAGCCGATACAATCTTTACGATGAAAAGGGAACGATCGCTACTCTGCCGGCAACATTAAAGGAGGCCGATGGCGTGATACTGGCGGTTTCGGTTGAATGGTTCGGGATCGGCGGCTATATGCAGCAGTTCCTGGATATGTGCTGGCTTTATGGTGACAAGGACAAGCTAAAGAGTCTGTATATGCTTCCCGTGGTTATGGCAACCACTTACGGGGAACGGGATGCGGAGGCGGCGCTGGTAAAGGCATGGGAAACCTTAGGCGGTTCCGCTATCCGGGGCCTGACTGCATATGTGGAGAATCATACGGATTTTGAAACCTCTTCCGTGTATCGGGATATTATAGAGAAGCAGGCGGAAAGCCTGTATCGTGCCATCAATCAGAGCATTGCTGTTTTTCCGAACAGCAATGTGGTGGTAAGAGAAAATGTATCTAAGACAAAGACTATTGATCTGACTCCGCAGGAAAGCGAGCAGCTGTCCAGATTTGTTTCCGATGATACCTATGTGAAGAAGCAGAAGAAGGATATTGAGGAGCTGTCGGCAATGTTTAAGTCCATGCTGGGTGATGCTGAAGAGCTGGAAAAGGAAGGGGAGTTTATCCGGGAGCTGCGGACGAATTTCTATCCGCAGGATGATTTCCATGCAAAATATATCATCATCATTCCGGACCGGGAGTCTACCCTGTCCATTGAAGTGACGCCGAACAGTGTAAAATGCTGGTACAGTGATGATACGGAAGCGGATGTGGTGATGAAGGCAGAGACCAAGGTATTAAAAGCCATTATTAATGGCAAGAATACATTTCAGAGGGCATTTATGGCAGGCGAGATCACTGCAAAGGGGAATTTCAAGACGCTGCGTACTCTGGACGAGATATTCCGGTTCCGGTATTAATAATCCGGATCCGGCGCCTGGTATAACAGGTATGGAACCACGTCTGGATTGCTTCGACAGGAGACTGCTGCCGGAGAAGACAGGCATCAGACAGGAAAGATTAGGATGTGAGCAGCATGTCATACATGGCATTATACCGCAAATGGCGGCCAGATACATTTGAAGAGGTAAAAGGACAGGAGCATATCGTAACCACGCTGAAAAACCAGTTGATGCATGACCGGATCGGCCACGCATATCTGTTCTGTGGAACCAGGGGAACAGGTAAGACAACGATCGCCAAGCTGTTTGCTCGTGCAGTTAACTGTGAGCAGCCGGTCATGGGAAGTCCCTGCGGTACCTGCCCAAGCTGCCGTTCGATCGCAGAAGGCAGCTCTATGAATGTGATAGAGATTGATGCGGCATCCAATAATGGCGTGGACAATATCCGGGAGATCCGGGACGAAGTGCAGTATTCTCCAACAGAGGGAAGATATAAGGTTTACATTATCGACGAGGTGCATATGCTTTCGATCGGAGCATTTAATGCGCTGCTGAAGACACTGGAGGAACCTCCTTCCTATGTGATCTTCATTCTGGCAACTACAGAAGCACATAAGATTCCCATTACGATCCTTTCACGCTGTCAGCGTTATGATTTTCGGAGAATATCGGTAGAGACTATTTCGGATCGGTTATCTGATCTTATGGAGCGGGAAGGGCAGCAGGTAGAGAAGAAGGCAGTGGATTACATTGCCAGAGTAGCGGACGGTTCCATGCGTGACGCATTAAGTCTCTTAGATCAATGTATCGCCTTTTACCTGGGCGAGACCCTGACCTATGAGAAATGTCTGGATGTCCTGGGAGCCGTTGATATTGAGGTCTTTATCCGTCTGTTGAAAGCAGTGGAGGAGAAAGATGTAACCGGGGCAGTGGATATGATCGATGATATCATCTGGCAGGGAAGAGAACTGGGGCAGTTTATAACAGATTTTACCTGGTTCATGCGCAACCTTCTGTTGATAAAAAGCGCGAAGGAAAGTGCTTCTAAGCTGGATCTGTCAAAGGAAAATATGGAGGCAATGGAACAGATGGCGGACGGTCTGTCACTGGATTCTCTTATGCGGTATATCCGTATTTTCTCAGAATTATCCAATCAGATAAAGTATGCCGGACAGAAGCGGGTGGTGTTAGAGCTTGCAGTCATCAAGCTCTGCATACCGGAGATGGAGCGTAATTATGATTCCATCCTGCAGCGCATGGAAGAGTTATCCAGGAAAGTCGATTCCTGTATGTCCCGGCCGGTACAGCCGGTGGCAGCCCGTATGCCGGAGGTAATGGAAGCGGAGAAGAAGGAGGAGACCCTGGAGGATTTAAAGAAGACCCTGCCGGAAGCAACCGTACAGGAGCTTCAGGCGATCGCATCCCGCCGGTCAGAGGTATTCCGGCAGTTAGAACCTGCCCTGAGCGGTCTGCTTCGCACGTCAGATGTGCGGATCAACAAGGAAAAGCGCTCCATCGTGGTCCTTCTGGATGAGAAGAATCAGGGACTGCTGCAGAATAATGAAGAAGACCGGAAGGCGATCGAGGATGCGTTTATGAAAGTGACACAACGACAGATTTCTGTAGAATTCCGGAAGCAAATGCCGAAGGGTTCCATGCAACAGGATCTTGTCCGTATGGATATATTTGAAGAAATGAATATTCCAGTGGAATATGATGATAATTAGGAGGATGAAAAATGGCAAAACGTGGTGGATATCCCGGAGGAATGATGCCGGGTAATATGAATAATCTGATGAAGCAGGCGCAGAAAATGCAGAAGCAGATGGAAGAGGCAACGAAAGCGCTGGAAGAAAAGACCTACGAAGCGACTGCCGGCGGCGGTGTTGTTAAGGTAACTGTCAGTGGCAAAAAGGAGATCATCTCGATTGAACTGGATGAAGAGGTGGTAGACAAGGATGATATTGAAATGCTGCAGGATCTGATCATGGCGGCGGCCAATGAAGCGCTTCGGGCCCAGGAGGAGGATTCCAGCAAGGAAATGTCCAGGATTACCGGGAACATGGGAGGAATGGGAGGCTTTCCGTTCTGATCATGAATTACTATAGTACAGAAATCAGTAATCTAATCGATCAGTTGTCCAGGCTGCCGGGTATTGGCGGAAAGTCTGCCCAGCGCCTGGCGTTTCACATTATTGATATGCCAATGGATCAGGTGGAGCAGTTAGCTGCCACCATACAGAGAACCCGCAAAAATGTGAAATACTGTAAGTCCTGTTATACACTGACGGATAAGGAGATCTGTCCGATCTGTGCATCGGAGAAGCGGGATCATGGAACGATCATGGTAGTAGAGGATACCAGGGATCTGGCGGCATACGAGCGTACCGGACGATTTGAGGGTGTGTATCATGTTCTCCATGGCGCACTGGATCCGGCAATGGGGAAAGGGCCGGAGGATATAAAGCTGAAAGAGCTTTTAAAGCGGCTGCAGGCAGAAGAGGTCGAGGAATTGATCATAGCTACAAATTCAGATGTCCCGGGAGAGGCGACTGCCATGTATATCAGCAGGCTGGTCAAGCCTTCCGGTATTAAGGTCAGCCGGATCGCGAGCGGGGTTCCGATCGGCGGAGAGTTGGAATGTATTGATGAAGTAACGCTGCTACGTGCTTTAGAGGGCAGGGTTTACCTATAAAATAACATAAGAAAGTGAAGGTGATACTATGAAACGAATCGGTATGTTGACCAGCGGCGGGGATTGTCAGGCATTGAACGCAACCATGCGCGGCGTGGTAAAGGGTCTGTATGGTTCCTTTAAGGAGGTTGAGATTTATGGTTTCCTGGAGGGCTATAAAGGCTTAATGTATGGAAATTATAAGCAGCTTAAGGCAGAAGATTTCTCCGGTATTCTTACCAGAGGCGGTACGATTCTCGGCAGCTCCAGACAGCCCTTTAAGCTGATGCGGGAACCGGATGCCAACGGTCTCGATAAAGTAAAGGCAATGAAGGATACCTATAAGAAGCTGAAACTGGATTGTCTGGTGGTATTAGGCGGTAATGGTTCCCAGAAGACGGCCAACCTTCTGAGTGAGGAAGGCCTGAATGTGATCGGACTGCCAAAGACCATTGATAATGACCTATGGGGAACAGATATGACCTTTGGATTCCAGAGTGCAGTGGACATTGCGACCGATGCCATTGACTGTATTCATACAACGGCGGCTTCCCATGGACGTGTATTTATCGTAGAGATCATGGGACATAAGGTAGGATGGATCACACTGCATGCCGGGATTGCCGGCGGGGCGGATATTATTCTGATCCCTGAGATCCCTTATGATATTAAGAATGTATGCAAAGCTCTGGATCGCCGTGCGAAGCAGGGTAAGAAGTTCTCCATTCTGGCAGTTGCAGAGGGCGCCATCTCAAAAGAGGTTGCGGCCCTGCCGAAGAAGGAACGGAAGGCATTGCTGGCAAATCCAAAGCATCCATCCGTAGCCTATGAGATCGCAGAACAGATCAAGGCATATGGCGGGCAGGAGGTGCGCGTAACAGTTCCCGGACATACCCAGCGGGGAGGAAGTCCTTGTCCGTTTGACCGGGTATTGTCCAGCCGGTTTGGTGCAAAAGCGGCAGAACTGATCAAGGCCGGGAAGTTTGGAGAACTGGTGGTATTGAAGAATAATGAAGTGACTTCCATTCCACTGTCAGAGTCTGCCGGAAAGCTGAAATATGTATCACCGGATGACAGTATTGTACAGAATGCAAAAATGCTGGGGATTTCATTCGGTGATGAATGATCATCAGGGTCAGTGTATGCAGGCGTGTTCGTGTCCGCTTGACTCGTGACTTGCGGGAATAAAGGGGAGAGGCACCTTTCGGGGTGCTTCTTCTGTTCCGTCATGCACAAATATTTTAACCTTCGCATACAATATCATATATTTTGTCATTGCGGTTCAGTCGGAAGGCAGATGACAGGGAGGTTGAATATGAGCAGCTTCAGTGAGTATTTAGAACAGGCAGCTCGAAGTCCGTTACCGAAAGAATGGAACTTTGAGCGGATGGAATTAGCCGAAGAGGATATTGCCCAGGATTATGAGAAGATGAAGCGTATGTATCCGCGGGAGGCAAGATTTGTATCGGCGATGGTGGAGGATCTGTGTGACCAGTTGGAGTACGAAGGGAGTCCGATGTTTGATGAGCAGCCGGATTCCGTTACGATCTACCGGATGGCAGAAGAGGTATATAACAGGATGAAGGGAAAGGAAAACAGTTCCCTGAAGCAGAACTCACCATTGATGCAGTTGTGTCTGATATTAATATGCAATGAATTTCATGAGCGTCGCTGCCGTTATCAGCAAAGGAGACGCAGATTCTGGTAACAGCCGGAATTGTTCACAGACGCCGGGAAAATAATCGGAAAAGGAAACGATATGATAAAGAAGACGATAATAGAGGTTGTTGTATTGATCGTTGTTTTTTTTGCAACAATCTTTCTTGCAGATAAATGGAATAATGCTGGAATGGATGAGGTGACCGCAGAGATGGATCAGCCCACGCTTCCCCTGGTATATATGGAAGCAGGAGGGAAGGAGATTAACTGTCTGCACGGGTACACCTCTTCCATCGATGTTGCCCTGTTTCACGATTCCATCACACCGATCGGTACCGATCAGGTTGTGAGCTTCCGGATCGAGGATGTCGGAACGGAAATTGAATCGGTGGGTTATGAGGTACGGAGCGTAGACGGTTCTTCTCTGATCGAGAATGGTTCCGTAGACCAGTTAGAGAACAATTCCGGTTCCCTTTATGCGCATACTGCACTCCGGATGAATCTGACGGAATTACAGGAGTATACCTTTATTGCCCTTCTGAAGCTGGAGGATGGGAGAGAGGTACGTTACTATACAAGGCTTCTTCCGTCGGACGAGCTGTACACCCGGCAGTTTCTGGACTTTGTTATGAACTTTCACGAAGCCACCTTTAACAAAGAGGAAAAAGGAGCCATCAACCCGTATATTGAGCCGAATGATACCGGAGAGAATGAGAATCTGTCTCATATTGATATTCATTCCGATTATGAGACCGTGACCTGGGCAAATCTTTCCACGATGCGGATCTCTCAGATGATACCGACGATCAAGGATATGGACCGGAAAAATGCCACCATAGAATTAAAATATGTAGCGATTTCCGGCAGTGTGGATAATGCGCAGTATTTCAATGTATCAGAGGTATACCGGGTCCGCTATGTGGACAGTACGACCATCTATCTTATGGATTATGACCGGAGTGTGGAAAGTATCTTTGACCGCTTCAACGTGAATACTGCGAAGAACTGGTTTTTCTTTGGAATTTCCAGTCTGGATGACTTTCAGTACCGGATCAGTGATGAGAATGAAAAGGTAGCGTTTGTTAAGGAGGGACAGCTTTGGTATTATGATTATTCCAGCACTACCATCACCAAGGTATTCGCATTCTGGCAGGATACACCCACAGATATCCGGACAGCATACGATCAGCATGGAATTAATATTGTAAAGCTGGATGATGATGGAAATATCATATTTACGGTATACGGTTACATGAACCGGGGCCAGCATGAAGGGGAAAATGGAATCGCAGTATACCGGTTTCTGTCGGATTCCAGCAGGCTGGAAGAGGTATTATTTCTTTCCTGTGATGAGCCGTATGAAATACTGAAGGAGGATGCATCCCGTCTGAATTATCTGAATGAGCAGGGAGAATTCTTTTACCTGCTGGGCAATAACGTAATGAAGATCAATCTGGAGACGAAACAGTCCAGCTATGTGATCCATGAGATCGCCAAGGAGTATCTGGCCGTATCTGACAGCGAGTTTCTTCTGGCATATCCGGATGCTCCGGTAGACCGGGACAGTACCCGGCTTACAGTATTGAATCTGAATACCTACGAAGAGCATACGATTGAAGCTGGGGAGGGACAGCGGATCAAGGCGCTTGGTTTTATAGAAAATGATCTTGTCTATGGCATGGCAAATGAAACGGATGTCGTACTGAATATGGATGGCAGTACGGTCTTTCCAATGCATACCCTGCGGATCACTACACTGGATAACGTGGTAGTGAAGGAGTACAGCAAAAGCGGTACCTATGTCATGGAAGCACATACCGAGAATCAGGTAATCTATCTGAAGCGTACCACAAAATCCGGTGAAAATTATGTAGAGGCCTCCGATGATTTCATAACCTTTAAAGAAGAGGACAGCAGCGGGATCCAGGTGAACTATCAGTATACCTATGACGGTTATAATCAGCTTTATATGATATTTCCGAATTATATGTATGTCACCTCGATTCCACAGCTGATCATTACCAAGGAAATCCTCAGTGATGATGATGAGCGGAATATAGCGGTTGCCAGCGGGGGGAATTCCGGACGGTACTATGTATATGCCCAGGGCGGTATGCAGGGCTCCTATTCTTCGCCTCGCAATGCAGTCCTGGCGGCCAATGAAGAAAGCGGATATGCCCTGGACAGCAAAGGGAATTGTATCTGGAAGATCAGCGGTCTTTTAGAATATGCCGAGGTAACGGAAGGTCTGCAGGAGACGAAATGTGAGACTCCGGCAGAGTCTTTACAGGAGTGCATTGAGATGATCCTGCAATATGAAGGCGTGGAGATCCCCGAGTCCATGGATATGACAGGCAATCCGGATGATATCCTGGAACGCTATCTCGGGAAAAGCAGTGTAAATCTGGTCGGCTGTGATGTGGACAATGCCCTGTTCTATCTGTGTCAGGGTGCACCGGTCATTGCAAAGCTGGATGGAAGTACCTATGTGCTGATCATCAGCTATAATACTGCGACCATACGCTATTATGATCCGGTTGCCGGCGAGGAAAAAAGGCTGGAACGATATATAATTGAAAACAGCTTTGGAGAACAGGGCAACCAGTTCTTTACCTATATTCATTAGGACGGCTCCGGCGGCAGAATGCATTTGCCGGAATGTGGCTTCTATAGTGGATGATTTAGAAGAAAATGAACAACAGGTTGGAGAGAGAAGATGGCAACAATAGAAGAACAGCAGCTACAAAAGCGGTTTTCCGAACTGGCGGAGCAGAGCTATCAGAATAACGCATATTACTTTACGGATTTCTTATCTCCGGGTGATGCCGCCTTAGTATATCCGGTGGTGGAGGATACGGAATTTTCCATGTGGGGCGGCGCTCCGGGATGTGAACGGGTGATTCTGCGTTTTGGTAACCCGGAGGATCTGGGATATGAGATCCCTTTTCCTGTTCGACTGCTGAAGGCGGAACCGCTGATAAAAAAGTTTGCAGATGAACTGACACACCGGGATTTCCTGGGCGCTTTAATGAATCTTGGCATTGAGCGGGATACCATCGGCGATATTGTAGTAAAGGATAAGATCGGATACATTTTTGTGGTTGAGCGTATTGCAGATTACATACAGGAAAACCTGATACAGGTAAAGCATACCCATGTGAAGTGTCAGACATTGGAGGAGATGCCGGAGGAGGTACAGCCGGAATTAGAACCGGTAGAGCTGATCGTATCCTCTGTCCGCATGGACGGTATTATATCCAAGCTCTTTCGCCTGTCCAGAAATCAGTCCCTGGAGCTGTTCCGAAAGAAGATGATCCTGGTAAACGGACGTGTTTTCGAGAACAACAGCGGCAGTCCGAAGGAGGGGGACGTAGTGGCAGTCCGGGGGTATGGCAAGTTCGTGTTCCGGGAGGTTCAGCACAGTACCCGGAAGGGAAAGCAGTCGGTACTGGTGGAGCGGTATGTATAATGTGTATAAGAGCCAGGCGAAGGATAAGGATGAATAATCGTCCTTTAGTTTATAAATTAATCTTAAAATTTAACAATAAGTTATTGCATACATTCTGGCTTCTGTGTATAATAATTATAGAGATGAGCGATCATCAGGTGAGTCCTACCGTATAAGTGGAACCGATAAGAGAGTTTCCGTTGCGACGGATACTACCAGGAGGCTATGCAACAGCATAGCCTCTTGTGTTATGGAGGAATAATGGGTAAACGGTTCAAAATTCTGTATTCCATTCACATCTAATTCCGGTAAGAAGAATAAAGATTTTGAATCCATGCGTGAGAATATTACATTCCGAAAAATATGTGATAAGAGTGGTAAGGTACTGGCAGCATTTAACCTTAACAATATGATTCCGGTGCGTGATGAGTATGTTTCGGAAATAGACCTTAAAATTCGTCCACAGGATAGTCCTGAGCTGATACACTGGAAGAAACTGTGTATCAAGGAACTTGACTGGTGCCAGTCTAACCGGAACGAGATTGAACGATTGGCAAATGAATTATATCGAATCTACTCTTCCGATGAACCTTTTGGAAAAAGAGAGATTTGCCTTAATTTTCCTGCGTTAGAGAAAGAATGTAACAGAGCAAAGAAATTATAAAAATGTTTAAATTTTGTTTCGGAGTTCTTTTGCCAATAGGATTTTAAAATTGTGCAAAGTAGTCCTGTAACCGGAATATCCATGATAAAACATAATTTACTCTTGAAAATAAACTTAGGATCATTAAGGAGGATGACATGGCAGATTTATGTGAAAGCTGTATGAATTATGAATATGATGATGAGTATGAGTGCTATGCCTGTATGATGGAACTGGACGAGGATGAAATGAGCCGGTTCTTAAGCGGTAATTATCGGGAATGTCCATATTATCAGCAGGGAGATGAGTACAGGATCGTCCGGCATCAGATGTAGTCTTAACCGTATCTCATTTCATCTCAAAATCCCAGAGACTGAATTGCCGGGCAGTTCCGTTTTCCTCAAAGGTATGCAGATACTGAAAGATCTGCTCATTATCATGAACAATCCCGTTCCTGCTGCAGGTCTGATCCAGTAATCTCATCAGCCGGTTGCTGTCAGGACTTTCAATGATATACTGATCTCCGTATGTTCGTATATATTCCTCTTTTCGATGGGGAAACAGACGGTCTAACTGTGCATAAAAGTATTCTCTGTTTCCCTCCCGCAGTGTCAGCCCCATGCCAAAGCAGATAATCCCATAGACCTTTGCCTCTATGCACATATCCAGAATACCGGCAATATTCTCCTCCGTGTCATTGATAAACGGTAAGATCGGTGTCAGCCATACGACGGTAGGGATTCCCGCATCCCGCAATCGTTTTAATACAGCAAAACGTTCCCTCGTCGTACTTACATTCGGCTCAATTTTTCTGCATAGTGCTTCATCATAGGTAGTTAAGGTCATCTGTACAACACATTTTGTCTTTTCGTTAATTTTCTGCAGAAGATCCAGATCCCGCAGGATACGGTCGGACTTCGTGATCACTGTAAATCCAAAGCCGTACGCATCAATCAGCTGCAGTGCCTTTCGAACGGTTTCCAGTTCCATTTCCAGAGGAATGTAAGGATCTGTCATAGAGCCGGTACCGATCATACATTTTTTCCGCTTATGCTTCAGGGCATGCTCTAACAGATCAAGGGCATTCTCCTTGACTTCAATATCTTCAAAGGCATGCTCCATATGGTAGCATCTGCTTCTGGAATCACAGTAGATACAGCCATGGGAGCAGCCACGGAATAAGTTCATTTCATTTTTAGAAGATAACAATCCTTTTGCTTTCACAAAATGCATGGCGGCAAACCTCACTGACCGGCACAATTCTTCCGGTGTGCCTTCAGCTTCTTCATGGCCCAGTCATAGTGACTGGATGTGTTGCTGACAAAATAGGAGCCTAACGTGCTTCCGCCGACCCATTGGTAGATGCCTTTGGAAAACAGCTCCTCATTAGAAAAGGTTTCTGCTAATCGCATAATATCCGCATGGGATTTCCGGAGCATGTCCTTTGCATCCTCCAGGGATGTGTTCTGATGCTTTTTCCAAAACTCCACATTCATATCCCCATAGGTCCTCCAGTTATATGGCGCCGGAATAAACGGTTCCGGATCGCCGTTTTGATTTGACTGTACCCAGTTAAGCAAAAGCTGGTGCCATTCATAGAGATGGATCAGGATATCCCGGAGATTACGATCCCTTTTCCAATGTGCCTCCTTCTTCTTCGCATCAGCGGAAAAATCAAAGGGTGCAGACAGCTCCTGCTCGCTCAGATCGGCAATCAGAGTATTCAGCTTCTCAAAATTTTCAGCTGCTGCGGTTAATAAATCAGTTTTTGTTGTTGGTCTTCCCATGTTCTGGCTCCTTTCTCTATACCATATCATGTCAGGGTTTGTTCTTTTCATATATTAATTTTGCCTGTTCTGCTATGACGGCTTTCAGATAAGCAGGGGAAAGGATATCCACCTGCGTTCCGAATGACAGCAGAAATCCTGTCAGCCACCCATCCTCCGGCATTTCTGCAGAAACGATCAGATCCCCGTTTTCCTGTCGCTGTACCTGTGTTTGATCGAATTCATCAAAAACACGGTAGGACAGTTCCCTCGGAAACCGGAGTACGATCTGTGTGCCTTCATCCCTGGCGGTGTCGGCTGGTTCCGGAAAATCCCGATGCTGAAACTGCTCATTCAAAACCTCCAGTTCTAAAATACGGTTTAATTTGAATATCCGCCAGTCCTGTTTCTCCGTGCAAAACGCTTTCAGGTACCATGCCTTTGCTTTATAAACAAGCTTTACTGGCTGCACGATCCGTTCGCGGATATCTTCATAAGCGCCTGCATATTGGATTTTAACCGTTCTGCAATGAATGACTGCCGATTTCAGTAATTCAAATTTTTCATTGTCAAACGATTTGTTTCCCCATCTGGAAAAATCTACTTCAAGCCAGTTCTCGGAATGAAGCTGAAAGATTGCAGAAAGCTTCTGTAAGGTCGGACTGTCGTTACTATTCTGTGCAGTATTCATGCTCTGCAATGCAGTGAGAATTTCCTGCTTTTCCTCCACTGATAAAACAGCCTGATCCAGTACAAAGTCATTCAGCAGATGGATACCGCCATTTCTCCCTGCCTCGGTATAAATGGGAATACCGGCTCCGCTCAGGGCATCAATATCCCGATAGATCGTCCGGACCGACACCTCGAACTTCTCTGCTAGTTCGGGGGCGGTAGCCTGTCCCTTGTCAAGCAGGTAATATACGATCCTGAACAATCTGCTTTCCTGCATCCCTGTATCCTCCTTCCATGACAGAATAACACTAAAACCCTGACACCATATGTCAGGGTTTATTATACCCGTATATTTTTTAAATGGCAACGGGACAAATTGGAAATCATTGCTGTAATCTATCCTTTAACATCATGCATATATTAATGAAAAGACGATGGAAGGAAAGGATTCCATGAGACGATTCATACATATATGCATGGCTGTCTTTATCATCGGCGCCTGCTGTATCTTTATTAAGAATTATGTTTTGGGAGAGGGAAATGCAGAATACAGGGAGGCAATCTCCAGAGAAGAGGAGCGGGTAGACCTGGACTTTACGGTTTGCGAAGCGGGGAGACTGCCAAACGAGCTGCTGGACATCATTGAGGAAAAGAAAGCAGCCCCCTTCAAGCTCACCTTTACCACCAGGGAATATATGTATATCGTGGTAGGCTACGGGGCTCAGAACCGGGGCGGCTGTTCGGTAACGGTCAATTCCCTTTACCGCACATCACAGGCGGTTTATATTGATACGAATCTGATCGGGATAGAGGGTGAAGCCATTCAGATTGACGGTATGACCTATCCTTATATTGCAGTAAAATGTGAAAATCAGAATCTTCCGGTTGTATATGAATAAACTGAAAATCGTTATCAAGGAATATTTCTTATTCTGGCTCATAGAATAGTATCAGCGAAATAGAGGTCAGGTGAGTAACGCAAAGATCACAGGACAGGAAAGGAAGGTATTCACATGCAGCTAGTGAAGAAAGAGATTCGAACGAATAACCACAAGGTATCAAAGCATGTACAGCTTACGATAGACGAAGATTTCAATGTATCAGACAGCAGACAGGATATTGATAAGATCATCATCAGCCAGGGGCAGGTCGTGATCGATGATACCGAACCTATGGTGGACCGGATACGGGTCAAGGGACATGTCAGCTATAAGATATTGTATTCTGTAGCCAAGGCGGAAGGCGAATTAGACTCCATGGAGGGCAGCGTTCCTTTTGAGGAAACGATCAACGTGGATGATCTGCTTCCCTCTTATGATACCAGCGTAAGCTGTGAGATGGAGGATCTGAATATTTCCATGATCCACTCCCGGAAGATTGAGGTCAAGGGTCTGATCCAGATGAAGATCGACGTGACGGAGCAGGATATCATTGAAGGGGCAGAGGGTATTGAAAACGGGGATAATATACAGTGCATGTATAAAAAGGTGCCGTATACCCGGACAGTTGCCGACCAGAAGGATATCTTCCGGGTACGGGAACAGATACCGATTCCACAGAGCAAGCCGAATATCCGGAATCTGATCTGGCATTCGGTAACGGTCAACGAAGTAGAAAGCAAGCCTCTTGACAATAAGATCGGGCTTCGCGGCGAGCTGGAGATATTCCTGATCTACCGGGCTGAGGAGCAGATGCCTCTGCAATATCTTAATCTGGATATTCCATTTACCGGAGAAGTAGACTGCGTAGGTTCCATGGAAGGAATGACTGCGGATATCGGCGTGGTACTGGGGGAGACCCAGTTGCTGGTAGAACCGGATGAGGATGGAGAGGAACGTATCCTGAACCTGGAAGCCAATCTGGAGCTGGAGATCCGCATTTATCAGGAAGAGGAATTAGATCTCCTTGGAGATATGTTCTCCACCAGTGCATGCATTAATGTGGAAACGGAAACCTTTGATTACGAATCCCTGTTGACGCGGAACAATGCCAAGACCCGTATCGTAGAGCGGATCAAACGCAAGGAAAACCAGGCTGGAATATTACAGGTATGTTATGTCGAGGGAACGGTCAAGGTAGACGATACCAGCACCACGGAAGAAGGACTTCAGATTGAAGGTGCAGTTGAGGTCCGGATCATTTACATAGCAGAGGACGATACCCGTCCGATGAATTCGCTGACCGGTTTTCTGCCATTTACCTATCTGGTAGAGGCAAAGGATCTGTCGCCGGATACCATCTATCATATCCGCCCGACCTTAGAGCAGATCAGCAGTATCATGCTGGGCAGTGATGAGGTGGAGATCAAGGCTGTGGTAAACTTAAGCATTATTGCATTTGCCCGCAAAAAGTGCAAGGTGATCACAGATATGAGTGTATCTGAGATTGATTATGAGAAGATGAATCAGCTTGCCGGGATCATTGGTTATATGGTACAGGAGGAGGATACCCTGTGGAACATTGCAAAGCGGTATTATACTTCCATCGACACCATACGGAAGGTCAATCAGCTCGAACGGGATGAGCTGACTGCCGGACAGAAGCTTGTGATTGTGAAAGGATAAAAGATAAGAAAAAATAAAATGCCTATCCTGTCTAACCCACAGGATAGGCAATGCTCGTAAGAGCAACCCATATCATTTGGGAGTATCCATCTTTGGAAGCCAGACCAGTCAACTTATAAACCCGGGCGCATTTGGCGATACTTGTTAGAGAAACAATCTGTACAGTATGGCAGTACAGGCTCCGTTCATAGCCGGACAGGTTGCAGTAAGCCATAAATTGTACTATACTGAATGCAGTGAATGTGAGTTAGCTGAGACAGGAGGATTCAATACATGGAACGGCCAAATGCATGGAAGAGTTACACGAAAAAGCAATTAAAGGAATTAGAAAAGCTGAACAAGGACTATCGGGCATTTCTGGATGCGGGTAAGACCGAACGGGAATGCATTGCAGAGATTGTGAAGCAGGCGGAAGCCGCCGGTTACGTGAACCTGGAGGAAATACTGGGAAAAAAGCAGTCCGTGAAGGCAGGCGATAAGGTATATGCTGTATGCATGAAGAAAACCATTGCGTTATTCAACGTAGGAACTGCACCCATGGAGCAGGGGATGAATATTCTGGGCGCCCATATAGATTCTCCCCGCATGGATATCAAGCAGAACCCGTTATATGAAAATGGAGATATGGCGTATCTGGATACCCATTATTATGGTGGTATCAAGAAGTATCAGTGGGTCACTCTGCCGCTGGCAATCCATGGCGTTGTTGTAAAGAAGGATGGTTCCGTGATTGATATCGTGATCGGGGAAAAGGAAAACGATCCTGTATTCTGCGT
Organism: uncultured Lachnospiraceae bacterium; assembly: GCA_910587045.1. GTDB lineage: Bacteria > Bacillota > Clostridia > Lachnospirales > Lachnospiraceae > CAG-632. The sequence continues at coordinate 149,555 of CAJULG010000004.1, forward strand.
AACGGATCTGCTGGTACATCTTGCCGGAGAGCAACAGGAAAAGAAGGCGAATAAGGTCATTGAGGGTGAAAACCTGGACATCCTGTTCGGCAGTCTTCCGGTGAAGGATGAGGAAAAAGAGGGCGTAAAGAGGAATGTATTAAATCTTCTCAAAGAACAGTACGACATGGAAGAGGAGGATTTTCTTTCTGCAGAACTGGAAGTGGTTCCGGCAGGCAGGGCCAGAGAATCCGGGATTGATCGAAGCATGATCCTGGCATACGGGCAGGATGACCGGGTATGTGCTTATACCTCCCTGGCGGCCATGTTAGAGGTAAAGGAAGTAAAGAAGACAACCTGTTGTCTGTTGACAGACAAGGAAGAGATCGGAAGCGTGGGAGCGACCGGCATGAGGTCTAAGTTTTTTGAAAATACGGTAGCTGAATTACTGGATGCCAAAGGGGAATACTCCGAGCTGACCCTGCGCAGATGCTTGAAGAATTGCCGCATGTTATCCTCTGATGTCAGTGCCGCATATGACCCGCTGTATGCCGCATCCTATGAAAAGAATAACGCTGCATATTTTGGCCGGGGCATGGTATTTAATAAGTTCACCGGTTCCAGGGGGAAATCAGGGTCCAACGATGCCAATGCAGAGTATATGGGAGCATTGCGGAAGATCTTAGACGATAATCAGGTTGCCTATCAGACAGCAGAACTGGGAAAGGTAGATGTCGGCGGCGGCGGAACCATCGCATACATTCTGTCCTTATATGGTATGGAAGTGATTGATAGCGGGGTAGCAGTGCTGAATATGCACGCACCATGGGAACTGACCAGCAAGGCGGATGTGTATGAGACGAAGAAGGGTTATGTGGCATTCCTGAAGGACGCATAGATCGGATGAAAGGACACAAAACAGATGAAGATAAGAAGAGCAGAAGAAAAGGATATTGAGCGGATTCATGCACTTTTATATCAGGTCTGTCTGGTACATCATAACGGAAGACCGGACCTGTTTCGATATGGTGCCAGGAAATATACGGACGAGCAGTTAAAGGAGATTTTAAAAGACGAGGAGCGTCCGGTACTGGTGGCGGTGGACGGGCAGGATTTTGTTCTGGGTTATGCATTCTGTATATTTCAGCAGCATGTCCGGGACAATATCCTGACGGACATCCGTACCCTGTATCTGGACGACCTGTGTGTGGATGAGACAATGCGCGGACAGAAGATCGGAAGTATACTCTATCAGGCAGTCCTGGATTTTGCAAGAGAGCATCACTGCTATAATGTTACGTTAAATGTCTGGAGCTGTAATGAAAGCGCCATGCGGTTTTATGAGGCCTGCGGGCTGAAACCGTACAAGGTGGGGATGGAGCAGATCTTATGATGTGCTTCTGTATTGCATATATTCCATAAACCGTTTCATTGCGAAAGAACAGTTTTTCTTGCTCCGGAGGGCAAGCCCGATATTGCGGAATGCCGGAACATCCAGCTCCCTGGTTATGATTTTATAAGGCACACGCCGTAGAATAAGCTGCGGCAGGATACTGATACCCAGACCGCTCTCCACCATAGACATAATAGCGTAATCATCCCATGTCGTAAACTGTATCCTGGGAGAAACACTACATCGTTCAAAAATTTCAGAAATTTCTGGCTTTGCCCCCTTTTCCAGCAGCATAAAGGGATAATCGGCAAGGGCTTTCACAGGAAAACGCTCACAATCTGCAAAGGCATGATCTTCCGGCAGTACAACAAGCAGTCTGTCCTGTTCCAGAAAGCACGTTTCCAGATCGGGGTGTGCAGGCAGCCGAAGAAAACCACAGTCAACACGTCCCTCCAGTATCCAGTTTTCAATTTCCGTGTAATCCCCCAGCAACAGCTCATAATCTATGTTGGGATAATCATTTTGAAACCTCTTTATAATATTAGGAAGCCAATGTGTAGCTCCGCTTGAAAACGTCCCTATTCTGATGATGCCGGATTGCAGACCGTTGATTTCGTCAACCTGCGTCTGCAGCTTCTGATATTCCTCACAGACATTCTTTGCATAAGGCAGCAACGCCAGGCCGTCGGATGTTATACGCACCCCCGCCCGGCTGCGTTCAAGAAGTGATAGGTTCCATTCCTTTTCTAAATCCTGAATCATGCGGCTGATCCTCTTTGAATGTGTGGAAACGGACGAAGTGCTCAGCATGGAGGACTGCATTGCAATTAATAAGAAACTGGATATGGAAATGGTAAAAACATTATTTTTATGTAACAGACAGCAGACGGTCTTTTACCTGTTTATTACCACAGGCAGCAAGACGTTCCGTTCCAGGGATTTCAGCAGTGCGTTAGGTGTTTCCCGTGTTTCCTTTGCACCTGCAAAGCTTATGAAAACAATGTTAGGCACTAAGATCGGGGCCGCAACTGTTTTCAGTGCCATACTGGATAAGCAGAACGCAGTCCAGATCGTCTTAGACAAAGATGTTGCTGATTACGAATGGTACGGATGCAGTGACGGATTAACTACAAGCTACATGAAAATAAAAACGGAATACATTACAGACACTTTTTGCAGGCTGTAAATCATATTCCGGCGATTATCGAGGTATGAGCATGGGACTATATTATAACAGGATTGTCGTTAAGGTAGGCACCTCCACACTTACAAATGAAATCGGACAGAATGATCTGAAAGTCTTTGACTGTATTGCCCGTGTATTATCGGATATTCAGAATATGGGATATGAAGTGATCCTTGTATCCTCCGGTGCCATTGCAGTAGGTGCAAACAAGCTGAAGCTGAAGGAACGTCCTGCCAGTATGCGGCTGAAGCAGGCTGCCGCCGCTGTGGGGCAGTGTAGCATCATGTATCTGTATGACAAGTTTTTCGGCGACTATGATAAGACAGTAGCACAGATTCTGCTGAACGCAGAGGATATGGAAAACGAGGAAAAGAAGGAAAATCTGATCAATACATTTAATACGCTGCTGGAAATGGGGATTATTCCTATTGTCAATGAAAACGACTCTGTAAGCTATACGGAAATACAGTCGGAGGATAAGCTTTTCGGAGACAATGATACACTATCAGCAGTTGTTTCGGTGCTTTGCAGGGCCAAAAGCCTTGTGATCCTTTCTGATATTGACGGCTTTTATGACAGTGATCCGCGTCTGCACCCGGATGCAAAGCTGATTGACAGTATATCAGTCATTGACGAAAGGGTTCTGTCACTGGCAGGCGGCACCGGTTCCCGCCGGGGAACCGGCGGTATGAAAACAAAATTACAGGCGGCAAGGCTGGCCACGTCACAAGGGATTGACACCATAATCACAAACGGCAAGCATCCTGCGGCCCTTTATAAAGTAATAAAGGGGGATCGTATAGGAACCATTTTCACCGGCAAAAGCAGAGATGGAGCCGATCCTCTGATTACCCAATAGTCGGCAGGAACGGTTCCACAAAACCGGAAACCGGCGGCATGACCCACTTTAAACGAATGGGATAGATTTCTATAATAAAATGCGGTTCTTCTATTCTTGTGGATGGATGTAAATCGGCAATATCTATACTGACAGAATCTATCGTTATCGTTTCAAATCCTGTTTGTTCTCCACAAACAATATACTGAGCCGTTATATATTCAATATATCCATCGCTATCCGGTTCCAAAGGCATAGTTTCAAAAGGCTTCTCAATATCAATACCTAATTCCTGCAAATATTCTGCGATAACCGGATATTCACATTTAATCTGCCTAATGTAATTCTGACAATAAGCACAACTGCACGAATCATCATAGCTTAATTGTTCATAGTAGTCTTGTGTTCTTTTCATATCCATAGACAACAATTCTCCAGCCTGATTGACATTTTTTATTGATTTTATAGACGAAAGGCCTTGTATAAATCCTTATAAAATCTCATAACAAATTATAACACAATGCATATGGGATATGAAGAACTGATTGAAAACTACTCTCTGCTCTGAATGTGCGTTAAAAGCTCTGGTGCTTTTATTCTGCATGTTGGTAGCTTAGAAATGTATTTCAGCGATAAGAACATTCAATTATAGAGCAGATTTTGATATAATCCATGCAAGGAGGAACGCCCTGATGATAATTAAATTAGAACAGGATTTATCCTGTACCGATATTGAAGTGACTGTTAAATATGGCAAAGACAAAGAAAATCTCCAGCGTATTGTAGAATTGTTGAAATCCGTTGATCTGCAGATTAAGTGCGATAATGATGGAATAGAGCGGATGATAAATGCTTCTGATATTTATTATATAGAAAGTGTCGATAAACAAACCTTCGTCTGCCTTGAAAAAGAAGTTTATCATACAGATTTTCGTTTATATCAGCTTATAGAGCAACTGAAAAATCATGGTTTTGTTCAAATCAGTAAATCGTGTATTTTGAATATACATTACATGGATAGCATTAAACCGATTTTTAATAGCAGGATGGAAGTAACACTAAAAAATAACGAACGGGTTTATATTAATCGTAACTATTTGGGTGAAGTGAAACAAGCATTGAAAGGAGAATCAGGCATATGAAAAGAGGTTTCATAAATATTTTTGCAACAACAGGACTTTCTTTGATATTACTTTCAATTATTGCAACATTTTATAGTGCGGAATTTCTTTGTATTGAAACAGTTTTTCAAGTGCTTTTGTTAAATGTTGTTGTGCATTTGATACTTTTATTAATGTATAAAATTGAAATAAAGTATTTAGCAGTTGAAGTTGTATTAGAAATTATTCTGACTGTTGCCGTATCACTGTTATTTGGTGCAGCCTTTCACTGGTATACAAGCACACCGCTTTTTGTTCTGGTTCTCATGAGTATGGCAGTATATGTGATTTCAATTATTTTAAACATACTGCATATGAAACAGGAAGCAAATGAAATTAACGAGCTTATCCGGATTATTAAAAAAGAGTAGTAAATGCAATTTAGTAAAGGAGCGTTATAATATGCCAAACAAAAATAGCAAAATAGTATTTATTGTATTGCTGATCTATATTTCATGCTTTGTATTTCGTGGCTTTGAATATTTTATATTACGAACAGACCAGACAGTTTGGGGTGAGGCGTTCATTCACAAACTCATAGGCATTATGATTTTCTATTCCGTTGCGAAACTGTATGGCATGAATCTAAAAGACATAGGTTTTGGAAAAAATAATGTATTACGCAATTTACTGAAAGGACTCGGATTCGGGCTGTCTGTGTTTATTGTAGCGTATATAACTGAAATACTGATCCTTATTGTTCAGAATAAATTTGCAATGGTTCAGATTTATGTGAGTGCGTATGCGATTGATGGAAATATTGGGAATCAGACAGCCTTTATTTTCTTTATCATTTGTATTCTTGGTAATATCATCAATGTGGTTATGGAAGAAGGCCTGTTTAGAGGATTGTTTCAAAAAATGCTTGAATATAAATATTCATTTATTGTAAGTGCGATAATCTCATCCGTTCTATTTGGTGTATGGCATATTATGGCTCCTGTCAGAAGTTATTGTGATGGAATGATCGGAGTGAGCGGACTTCTTGTAAATATGATAATGCTGGTAATTACTTCGGGTATTATCGGTTTTAAATTTTGTCTTCTTGCAAAAATGACGGGTAGTTTATATATGAGTATGAGCGACCATTTCGTTAATAATACAATTATTAATATTTTTCATGTAATATCTGATACAGGAGTAGATGAACTGCAGGTTGTGAGAATTGCAGTTGCCCAAAGCCTGTCATTTATTATAGTACTAATATTTTATAGGCGAAATTATAAGGGGAAATTAGAATATTAAATAATTGACAAACAAATTCTGCGGTGCTATAATACAGCCACAGTTTAATAGAGTAAACCGTTGAAGCGGAGATAACGGCAATGATGCCTTTACAGAGAGCCCGTGTTGCTGAGAGTCGGGTAAGAAACAAGTTGTCAAATGGACCGCTGAGGGCGCAGTCAAATGTGAATTTCACAGAGTATTCTGCGACGTGGCAGGCAGACGTCATTTGCCGGGGATATGCTGGTATCCTGTAAAGTGCATAGGTCATTCCTATGAATCCAAGGTGGCACCGCGGATAGTGTTGAATTATTCGTCCTTGACAGAGTCTATAGCTCTGTCAGGGACGTTTTTTGTTGCAACAGTTCAGCCATCCCGGGCCAATCTGTGCGCATCATGCTTGCATGAATGCACACAGATTGACCGGGATGAGGGAACGCCCCGCCAGCCACAGACAGGAGCTGCGTTAGCAGCGAAAGCCTGTGAAACAGGCGGTCTGTGGCTTGAGCAGGGGCGTGGGCTGAACTGTGTACTGCGGCCGGGAGCCCCGCGAGCAGCGAAAGCCTGTGAAACAGGCGGTCTGTGGCTTGAGCAGGGGCGTGGGCTGAACTGTGTACTGCGGCCGGGAGCCCCGCGAGCAGTGAAAGCCTGTGAAACAGGCGGTCTGTGGCCTGAGCAGGGGCGGGGCTAAGGGAACGTTTTCACAAGCAGAACAAAGGAGGTAATGAATATGAAGATTTCACCAGATCTGGAGGAGGTCAAGAAGATTGCAGCCACCGGCAGCTATAAGGTACTGCCGGTCAGCTGTGAGATTTTATCTGATTTCACCACACCGATCGAGACAATGAAGATATTAAAGCAGGCATCGACACACTGCTATATGCTGGAATCCGCCCGGGCCGATGACAAATGGGGGCGTTACACCTTCCTGGGCTTTCATCCAAAGCTGGAGATCACCTGCATAGACGGAGAAATGAAGGTTGGCAGCACCAGCTTCCGGACCGATGATCCATCGGGTTATCTTCGCCAGATCCTGGCGGAGTATAAGAGTCCCCAACTGGCGGAGCTTCCACCGTTCACCGGTGGACTGGTAGGATACTTCTCCTATGATTACCTCGGATACAGCGAGCCGGGGGTAAGATGCCGGGTAGAGGATACGGAAGCCTTTCAGGATGTTGACCTGATGCTCTTTGATAAGGTCATTGCCTTTGATCATGTCTGCCAGAAGATCATCCTCATTGTCAATATGTCCCTGGATGAGCCGGAGGAAGAATATAACAAGGCGATAGCAGAACTAAAGCAGCTTGTAGAGTTGTTGCGAAATGGTGAAAAGAAAGAAGAACCGGGCGGAAAACTGCTGGGTGAGGTAACACCGCTGTTCCAGAAAGAACAGTTCTGCGACATGGTAGAAAAAGCAAAGCAGTATATCCGTGAGGGCGACATCTTCCAGATCGTATTGTCCAATCGGTTAAGTGCACCCTTTGAGGGCAGTCTGCTTAATACCTACCGTGTCCTGCGTACCATCAATCCGTCTCCGTATATGTTCTATTTTTCAGGAACGGACGTGGAGGTGGCCGGAGCTTCGCCGGAAACCCTTGTGAAGCTGGAACAGGGCGTTCTGCATACCTTCCCGCTGGCAGGAACCCGGCCGAGGGGCAGAACGGACGAAGAGGATGCCGCACTGGAGGCAGAGCTTCTTGCCGATGAAAAGGAGCTTGCCGAGCATAACATGCTGGTTGACCTCGGCAGAAATGATCTTGGAAAGATCAGCAGGTTCGGTACGGTTCAGGTAGAGAAGCTGCATTCCATTGAACGCTTCTCCCATGTAATGCATATCGGTTCCACAGTACGAGGAGAAATCCGGGAGGAATATGACGCGCTGGATGCGATCGAAGCGGTACTGCCGGCCGGAACCCTTTCCGGCGCACCGAAGATCCGGGCCTGCCAGCTCATCGGAGAGCTTGAAAACAATAAACGCGGTATCTATGGAGGTGCCATCGGCTATATCGACTTCACCGGCAACATGGATACCTGTATCGCCATCCGGATTGCTTATAAGAAAAACGGCAAGGTCTTTGTCCGGTCAGGGGCCGGCATTGTAGCAGACTCCGTTCCGGAGAAGGAATTTGAAGAATGTCTGAACAAGGCCCGCGCTTCTCTGCGGGCACTGCAGCTTGCACAGGAGGAAGAACTATGATCCTATTGATAGATAATTACGACAGCTTTTCATACAACCTCTATCAGCTGATCGGTGAGATTGAGCCGGACATTAAGGTGATCCGTAACGATGAAATGCGGATAGAAGAGATCCGGAACCTAAAGCCGGAACGCATCATCCTTTCTCCGGGGCCGGGCAGACCGGAGGATGCAGGCATCATCATTGACACTGTAAGAACGATCGGAACCGACATTCCCATTCTCGGTGTCTGTCTCGGTCACCAGGCAATCTGTGCCGCCTTCGGAGCCGTTATTACCTACGCAAAGGAACTGATGCACGGGAAGCAGTCGGATGTCCGCTTTGATATGAATTGCCCGCTGTTCCGGAACTGTCCCGCGATCGCGCCTGTAGCACGTTATCATTCTCTTGCAGCAGATGCCGGTACGCTTCCGGCAGAGTTAAAGGTAACCGCGCGTACCGCCGACGGTGAGATCATGGCAGTACAGCACAGAGCGTATCCCGTCTATGGAGTGCAGTTCCATCCGGAATCCATATTGACCCCGGACGGAACCACAATGCTAAGAAATTTTATAAAGGAGATATAGATTATGATCAAAGAAGCCATTGTAAAAATAGTCAACAAAGAAGACCTTACCTATGAAGAGGCATATGCCGTAATGAATGAGATCATGAGCGGAGAAACCTCCGCTACACAAAATGCCGCATTCCTTGCTGCTCTTTCCACCAAGAGTGCCAAGGCAGAGACAACGGATGAGATCGCAGGCTGCGCCGCAGCCATGAGAGATCATGCCACAAGGGTTGAGACCGGCATGGAGTTATTCGAAATTGTCGGTACGGGAGGAGATAACGCCCACAGCTTCAATATCTCTACCACCTCCGCCCTGGTTGCGGCGGCAGGCGGAATGAAAGTTGCAAAGCATGGCAACCGTGCTGCCTCCTCCCAGTGCGGAACCGCAGACTGCTTAGAAGCGCTGGGTGTAAACATCCAGCAGAGTCCGGCAAGATGTGTTGAACTGCTGAAGGAAGTCGGTATGTGCTTCTTCTTTGCACAGAAATACCATACCTCCATGAAGTATGTAGGAGCTATCCGTAAGGAGCTTGGCTTCCGCACCGTATTCAATATCCTGGGGCCGCTGACCAACCCCGGCACGCCATCCATGCAGCTTCTCGGCGTATATGACGAGTATCTGGTCGGGCCGCTGGCACAGGTGCTGATCAGCCTCGGCGTTAAGCGGGGAATGGTGGTATACGGACAGGACAGACTGGATGAGATCTCCATGAGTGCACCGACTACGATTTGTGAGATTCAGAATGGCTGGTATCGATCCTCGGTCATCATGCCGGAGGATTTCGGCTTTGAACGCTGTACCAGGGAGGATCTAAGGGGCGGTACGCCGGAAGAAAATGCGAATATCACCCGGGCAATCTTACATGGCGAAAAAGGACACAAGCGTAATGCAGTGTTAATGAACGCAGGTGCCGCACTCTACATCGGCGGCAAGGCTGACAATATGAAAGCAGGAATTGCACTGGCCGCAGAGCTCATTGATTCCGGTAAAGCAACGGACACCCTGAATAAGCTGATTGAAGTCAGCAACCGGCCGGAGGTAGAAGCATGACGATACTGGACCAGCTTGCAGATCATGCCAGAGAGCGTGTCAGGCAGGCAAGAAAGAAAATATCACTGGAGGAGCTGCAGCGGCAGGCAGACCTGCTCCCCAAAGGAAGCTTCTCCTTTGAGGAGACACTGAAAACACCGGGACTCTCCTTTATCTGCGAGTGCAAGAAGGCCTCCCCCTCCAAGGGCATCATTGCTCCTGATTTTCCTTATCTGCAGATCGCACAGGAATATGAGGCGGCAGGTGCAGATTGTATCTCGGTTCTGACGGAACCGGAATGGTTCCTGGGCAGGGATGAGTATCTCAGGGAAATCGCAGCTGCGGTATCTGTTCCCTGTCTGCGTAAGGACTTTACCATAGATGAATATATGATTTATGAGGCAAAAGTGCTGGGGGCCTCGGCAGTGCTGCTTATCTGCTCCATTCTGACGGAGGAGCAGATGAAAGGTTATCTTGCAGTCTGTGACAGTCTGGGCCTGTCTGCGCTGGTAGAAGCGCATGATGAGAGTGAGATCCGGATGGCTCTCAGGGCCGGTGCCAGGATCATCGGTGTGAATAACCGTAATCTCAGAGATTTCTCTGTAGACACGGATAACAGCCGCAGACTGCGGGAACAGATTCCCCGGGATATCCTGTTCGTATCCGAGAGCGGAGTGCGAAGCGAGGAGGATGTAACAAAACTTCATGAGATCGGGGCCGATGCCGTGCTGATCGGAGAAGCCCTGATGCGGGCATCCGACAAGAAGGAACTGCTTGCCAGACTGCGAGGTGCATCATGACAAGGATCAAGCTTTGCGGACTCTCCCGCACCTGTGATATCGAAGCGGTAAATGAACTGCAGCCCGACTATATCGGATTTGTATTTGCACCGGGCAGCAGACGATATGTTACACCGAAACAGGCAGAAGAATTAAAACAACTGCTGTCTCCTGAAATAAAGGCAGTGGGGGTGTTTGCAGATGAGGAACCGCAGACGGTTGCCGGACTCCTGAAGGAGGGTATTCTTGATATTGCCCAGCTTCACGGCAGAGAAGAGGAAGACTATATACAGCAGCTGCGTGCGCAGACCACGAAACCGATCATAAAGGCCTTTCGCATGGATACGTTTGACAGCATTGCGGATGCAGAACACAGTACCGCAGATTATGTACTGCTCGACTCCGGCAGCGGCGGCACAGGAACTGTATTCAACTGGGAACTGGCGCAGAAGCTGAAACGACCCTATTTTCTGGCCGGAGGGATCCGGCTGGAGAATGTATCAGATGCAATAAAGACACTTCGGCCCTTTGCGGTTGATATCAGCTCCGGCATCGAAACAGACGGATACAAGGATAAAAGAAAAATGGCGGCCATGGTTGCCGCTGTCAGAAAGGAAAGAAGACGATGACAAATCCAAACGGACGCTTCGGTATTCACGGCGGACAGTATATTCCGGAAACGCTGATGAATGCAGTGATCGAACTGGAAGAAGCGTATAATCACTATAAAAATGACCCGGAATTCAACCGGGAGCTTACAGAATTACTGAATGAATATGCAGGCAGACCATCAAGGCTGTATTATGCAGAAAAGATGACAAAGGATCTTGGCGGTGCGAAGATTTATCTCAAGCGGGAGGATCTGAACCATACCGGAGCCCATAAGATCAACAATGTGCTGGGCCAGGCCCTTCTTGCAAAAAAGATGGGGAAGACCCGTCTGATCGCGGAAACAGGGGCTGGTCAGCATGGCGTTGCCACTGCAACTGCCGCCGCATTGATGGGAATGGAATGCGTGGTCTTTATGGGAGAGGAGGATACGATCCGTCAGGCGCTTAACGTATATCGTATGCGTCTGTTAGGTGCCGAGGTAGTGCCGGTGACCACCGGTACCGCTACCCTGAAAGATGCCGTATCTGAAGCAATGCGGGAATGGACCTCCCGCATCAGCGATACTCATTACTGTCTGGGTTCCGTTATGGGGCCTCATCCGTTTCCGGTGATCGTCCGTGATTTTCAGGCAGTCATTTCCAGGGAGATTAAGGAACAGCTCCTGCAGAGGGAGGGAAGATTACCGGATGCAGTCATTGCCTGTGTAGGCGGCGGCTCCAATGCGATCGGCAGCTTCTATCACTTTATTGAAGACAAGGATGTAAGACTGATCGGGTGCGAGGCGGCAGGCAGAGGCGTGGATACCTTTGAAACAGCAGCCACGATCGCGACCGGCAGACTGGGGATCTTCCATGGTATGAAGTCCTATTTTTGTCAGGATGAGTACGGTCAGATCGCTCCGGTCTATTCTATTTCCGCCGGTCTTGATTATCCCGGTATCGGTCCGGAGCATGCGTATCTGCATGACACGGGAAGGGCAGAGTATGTTCCCGTAACAGATGATGAAGCAGTCTGTGCCTTTGAATATCTGGCAAGAACTGAGGGGATCATTCCGGCCATCGAATCTGCTCACGCTGTTGCACAGGCATTGAAGCTGGCGCCGCAGATGCAGAAGGAGCAGATTATTGTAATTACCATTTCCGGCAGGGGTGACAAGGACTGTGCCGCCATTGCCCGCTACAGAGGGGAGGATATTCATGAGTAACATTCGAACAGCATTTGAGAACGGAAAAGCATTTATTGCATTTATCACCTGCGGAGACCCTGACCTGGAGACGACAGCCGCCGCTGTCCGGGCCGCTGTAGAGAATGGAGCCGACCTGATCGAGCTGGGGATTCCCTTCTCGGATCCTACCGCAGAGGGACCCGTCATTCAGGGAGCGAATATCCGGGCACTGAGCGGAGGCGTGACCACAGACCGGATATTTGCTTTTGTAAAGGAACTTCGCAGGAATATAAGCGTTCCGCTTGTATTTATGACCTATGTCAATGTTGTATTCTCCTATGGGACCGAACGATTTCTATCTGCCTGCCGGGATATTGGAATTGACGGATTGATCCTGCCGGATCTGCCTTTTGAAGAAAAGGAAGAGGTTCAGCCGGTCTGCAGAACGTACGGTGTAGATCTGATCTCTCTGATCGCACCGACCTCGGAGAAGCGGATCGCCATGATCGCAAAGGAAGCAGAAGGATTTCTCTATATCGTGTCGTCTCTTGGTGTAACAGGAGCAAGAAGCGAGATTAAAACGAATCTTGCCTCTATCATGGAGGCGGTACGTCAGAATACGGATATTCCGTGTGCCATCGGCTTCGGCATCTCAACGCCGGAGCAGGCGAAGAAGATGGCGGCTCTTTCCGATGGTGCCATTGTCGGGTCTGCGATCATTAAGCTGTTAGAACAGTACGGCAAGGATGCACCGGAGCAGATCGGTGCGTATGTAAAGTCAATGAAGGATGCGTTAAGATAAAACATAAAAACAGCGGGAACTCATTTCTGATATTCCCGCTGTTCCTTTTGTTCATTACACTGTTCCGATCGGAACTTTATGATCTTTTTCTTCTCTTCCTAGTATAAGCCTGTTCCGGCTCACCTGCATCTACTCAGCGATGCCGGCCTCTTTTGCCCATTCATCCATCTTCTTCATGGTTGCATCATAGGTCTGCTGAGAAATTCCCGGAAGCTCGCCGCCCCAGAGCTTTTTGGCTGCGTCAAATCCCTTCTGGATTGCCTTGCGCATCTTCTCGATCTTTTCACTGTCACCGCCGGCAGCAGCTTTGGCGAATTCAACCAGACGGTCGGAAGTCTGATTAACACCCCAGTAGCCATCTTCAGCGATATCGGCCTTTGCCTGAGCAGCAGTTGCCGCATCCACCTTAAAGTTTCCGGTACGGATCGCATTCCAGAATGAAGAATCATTCAGGAGATCAGAAGGATTCGCAGCAGCATAGGTCTGACCCTGCTTGGTGATCACCTTCTCAACCAGACTCTTCAAAGATGCAAGCCTTGCATCAGAAGCTGCCTGCAGCTTCGCCATTACTTCGCGATTCGCCTTACCGCTCTTTCTGGTTGATGAACCTGCAGAACTCTTCTCATATACAACTGCAGTGTCATCATTTTTCGCTGCTACTGTACTTTCTGCAGCCTTGGTATTGGCAGAAGTTGTGCTTGCAGCAGCCGTGGTATAAGTGGAACCAGATACTCCATTAACCATTTTAATCACCCTCCTTGGTATTGTAAATCTGACAATTTTTAGCATCCCTGCTAAAAACAGGTTTCGTTATCTAATATATCGGATAAAAAGCAAAAGAATTAACCTCTTTTATAAAAAAAATTGAAAAACAACTATAAAATCTTCATTAAAAATGTTAAGAATAAGATACAACCGCCGGCGCATGTGTTATACTGAACACGGGCGTACAGAATGTCAGCTTATGCAGAAAGGGGAGGGTATCCGTATGAAAATGGCAGATAAGGTAAAGATGCTGGTGATCCCTCTCGTCTTAATTCCCTTTTTGATCATCATCAGCGGTACGTTCATATTCGGCAGGATATATTTAAAGAGCGTATTCGGAACCAAAGGAAACGGTACCTTAGAGCCATATGCCAATCCGGTCATGACCATGAACAGTGTTGCAGAGGAGATATTAAAAGAACTGGAGGCGGATACTGTGAATCATCCGGACCAGTTGTTAGACCGCTCCTATCTGGAGGGATTAAATGAACGTCTGGCGGAAAATAATACATTTTTTATGGTGCGGATCGAGAATGAGATTTATTTTCGGGGAAAAGCAGATACAGAAGAATTAGATACGCTTCTCCCGGCTTATGGCGACAATGAGCAGATCGAAGGCGGATTATTTGTGGATGGTTCCAATCCCTTTTTTCTGCGCCAGCAGGATTTTTCCTTAAGCGATGGAAGAAACGGCTCCATCTTTGTTATTACCTATACGGACCGCCTGGTTCGGAATATGAAGCAGATCCTGATCGAGCTTATGCTGATGGTAGTAGGTGTCCTGATGCTGGTCAGCGGGTTTACATCCCTGTATATCTACTGGGTCTTTGTCCGCCCTCTGAAGCTGTTGCAGGAGGGGACGGAGCGGATCAAGGAAGGGAATCTGGAAGTGGATGTAGCAGTTCTTTCTGATGATGAGATCGGACAGGTCTGCCAGTCCTTTAATGAAATGCGGGTAAAGCTAAAGGAGTCTGTAGACGATCGGATGCGGTATGAGCAGGAGAACCGGGAACTGATCAGCAATATTTCCCATGATCTTCGAACGCCGATCACAGCGATCAAAGGATATGTTGAAGGCATTATGGATGGAGTGGCGGATACCCCGGAGAAGATGGACCGGTATATCCGGACGATTTATAACAAGGCAAACGAGATGGATGCTCTGATCAATGAATTATCTCTGTATACGAAGATTGATAACAATGCCATACCCTATAATTTTGCCAAGATCAATGTGGCATCCTATTTTGATGACTGTATTGAGGATATTTCCATGGATCTGGAATCGGCGGATGTGAAACTGGAATACCGGAATCAGTGCCGGAAGGAAACCCGGATCATAGCCGATCCGGAACAGCTCCGCCGGGTGATCGGCAATATCGTTACCAATGCAGTCAAGTATAATTCCAAGGAAGAACGCCAGATCCGGATTCAGGTAATGCCGTATGAAGAGAGTTTTGTATGCATCCAGATTCAGGACAACGGCTGCGGGATTGCAAAGAAGGATCTGCCACTGATATTCAAGCGGATGTACCGGACGGATGCCTCCCGGAATTCCTCCACCGGTGGAAGCGGTCTGGGGCTTGCCATTGCCAGAAAGATCGTAGAGGAGCATGGCGGAAGGATATGGGCAGAGAGCGAGGAAGGACAGGGTACGTTAATCGCATTTACTTTGAAACAGTATCAGGAACCGGAATCCCGGGCAGAGGAAGAAAAAGAAAGATCATAAACGAATCATGAGAATAATTTGATAAGAGCTATGAGTAAACCAGGAGGAAAACAGTATGAGTAAGGTATTGATCATTGAGGATGAGCAGGCGATCGCAGAATTAGAAAAGGATTATCTGGAGCTGTATGATTTTGAAGTAAGCATCGAGCATGACGGGCAGAAGGGCCTGGACCGGGCATTATTAGAGAACTATGACATTGTCATCGTAGATCTGATGCTTCCTTCCGTTGACGGGTTTGAGGTCTGTAAACGGATTCGTGAGGTAAAGGACATACCGATCCTGGTGGTTTCTGCCAAGAAGGAGGATATTGACAAGATCCGTGGACTGGAGCTCGGTGCAGATGATTACATTACCAAGCCCTTTAGTCCCAGCGAGCTGGTAGCCAGGGTAAAGGCTCATCTTTCCAGATATGAGCGTCTGGTGAAAAGCGGAACCGGACAGGAGAATGCATTTATTGAGATCCGGGGTATCAAGATCGATAAGACTGCCCGCCGGGTATTCATAAACGGGGAGGAGAAGATCCTGACGACGAAGGAATTTGATCTGCTCGCTTTTCTGGCATCGAATCCGAATCATGTCTATACAAAGGAGGAACTGTTCAAGCAAATCTGGAACATGGATTCCATCGGTGATATTGCAACAGTAACGGTGCATATCAAAAAGATCCGGGAGAAGATCGAACTGAATACGGCAAAGCCACAATATATTGAAACCATATGGGGCGTAGGATACCGGTTTAAAGTTTGAAATACGGATTTTTTCCGCTTGACAAAGAAATTAAAATGAATTTAACTTCCCGGAGCCGGAAGAGAAACCGGATTCTGGGCAAGTATTCTTAATATAAAGGCAGGCAAAGGGGCTTTGAGGTGAATTTCAAAGAACCGGATAAAGGAGAACACCTCCCGGCAGCAGGGGGGCGTCCGAAAGACAAATATATGCCTATTTTCTATATACGGAAAATTTCCGTACACTTTCCTCGAAAGTACCTTTATGTATGTTTAATGTGATAATATCAGTTCTGGAAAGCCCATTGGATGTGAATCGCGGTATCCAACAGAGAAACCGCTTGTTAGATTTCCAGGGGAATAAGGGATTGGTGATCTTATATACAAAAACGATATTTTCCTTTTCCATACCCTTTAACTGGCTGAATCACGTTTGCATCAAGCATATATTTTAGCAGTTCCGATGCTCTGGTAGATTTTAAGCCGGTAATATTCTCTACAACACTTCTGCCGAATACTGTTTCATTACCACATTCTTCCTGTAATGTCTGGATGTGCCGAAGTGTTTTATCCGATAGTTCAGGCATGAATGCCCGCATTTTATTCTCAATGTCCGCTTTTGCAGTATCAATGTCCGCTTTTTTGGCTTCAATGTCCGCTTTTGCATCGTTTTGAAAAAAACCGCTTATATGCAGCGTACGGTTATGAAGCTCATTTTTTTCTTCCAGTAAAAGATTTCTCAAAAATAACTCTAAATACTCAGTTGTTTCATGAACCCCCTCTTTTAAATTAGTATAATTTGCTCTTACTAATGCATTTCGAAAATACCATGCGTTGTGTGCAAATATATCGTTTGTTGCGTCAAAACCTAAGGTTCTTAAATACTTAATAAAGAATACTGCCGTTGTTCTTGTATTACCTTCACTGAAAACGTGAATCTGCCAGAGTCTCGAAACAAATGCGGAAAGATGTATAATAATCTCATCCATGGACAGATCCTTATAACTAAATTTCTTCTCCTCGGCAAAATCATATTCCAATGTCGCCCTGAGCTCTGAAGCACTGCCATATATTACGGAGGCTCCGTTTAATACCCATTCCTTTTTTGTAATATTATAATCCCGAATCCTGCCGGCATGGGTATATATACCTGTAAACAGCTTCTGGTGAATACTTATGTATTCATTTGGAGTAAAGCTAAATGCCTTTTCCGCCAGAATTTTTGTGATTCTCAGAGAAACCTTATCCGCCTCTTCTGTCCGGTCTTCGGCATCTTTCTTCGGATTCTCTTCATAATAACGATTTAAGAGCTCCTGTGCCTCATCAATCGATATATCGCCTTCAATATTTCTGATTGCAGTATCAATTAAATATTTTGAGGTCTTTAATCCGTCTACAGCCTGCAGCCCGATGGCTGTCTGCCATGCGTAACTTTTTTCACGTTTACTGGCTTCTGTCTGTCTGATATATTCTTTAAATGGATCTGTTTCCACTGGAATCCCCCTCTGCAATGCCTGCCATCCTGCTCCATAAGATAAAACTTGTTATGGTATTATTATATTGTTCATTTTATAATAATTCAACATATACGTCAGTGAAAAAATTGGCAAAAGTATGTGCCTTCCGGATGCTAAAGCAGGTGTGAAACAACAAATGATAAAATTTATTACATAGATACAAACAGAAGATCAAAAACGATAAAATATTTGAATATACGGATTCTTTTTGTTACAATACATTTTGGAAATCACCTATGACAGGGTGGCAGCTTAATTCTTGCGTTGCCTGCTTTCTCAATAGGAGAAGCGAGCGGAAATAAAAATGCCTATCCTGTCTACCCGTAGGATAGGCGGTGTCCAAAAGGACATACATTAACCTGAATACGGGGTATCCACTTTGGAATGGGTGCTTTCCCTTTACAATATAATAATATTATTGTAAATAAGATATTTCAAGTGGTTTAAAAGCCTCTTTTGAATGAATATATACGATGGGTGTCAGAGAAGGAGGGAATCCATGAATTACAAATTAACCCTTGCCTATGACGGAAGCCGTTATGACGGCTGGCAGAGGCAGGGCAATACAAGCAAGACGATACAGGGAAAGCTGGAAGCCCTGCTCACCCGTCTGGAGGGACGGGCGGTGGAGGTGCATGGAGCCGGGAGAACGGATGCCGGTGTTCATGCCAGGGGACAGGTGTGCAGCTTCCATTTAAGCCAGGACTGGGACGAGGAGGAATTACGGGATATTATGAATGGTTATCTGCCGGGCGATATTGCAGTTCTTGCGGTAGAGAAGGTACCGGAGCGGTTTCATGCGAGGCTCCGGGCAAAAGGGAAAACCTATTGCTATCGCATTGACACAGGACAGGTTTCCAATATATTCGAACGGAATTACATGTACCGGCATGAGAAAGAGCTGTCAGCAGAACGGATGCGGCAGGCGGCCGCTTATCTGACCGGTACGCATGATTTTAAAAGCTTCTGTTCCAATCGTCATATGAAGAAATCAACGATCCGAACCTTAATGTCTATCGATATTGAAACGCTTGAGAATGAGATTCAGATCATCTATCACGGGAGAGGCTTTTTATATAACATGGTACGAATTCTGACCGGCACTCTGATCGAGGCAGGCGAGGGAAGCCGGACTCCAGAAAGCATGAAGGAGGTACTGGAAAGCAGGGATCGTCAGCAGGCCGGCTTTACAGCGCCGGCCCGGGGCCTGATCCTCTGCTCTGTCGATTATGAATCTGATTATGCACGGATGAACGACAATTATTCTGTATGATTTTCTGTATTATGTGTGAAACAAGAAACTATTTTCAGAGAGGAGATAACAAATGCCACAGATTATACCAATTAAAGATTAAAAAAACACTTCCGAGATTTCAGATATGTGCCATAGGTCAGATGAACCTATTTATATTACGAAAAATGGCTATGGAGATATGGTTATTATGGGCATGGAGGTTTATGAGAACACTATGCGCCGGCTTGCAGTATATAGGGACATTGAAGTGTCAGAGTGGCAAATAGAAACTGGACATGTTAGGGATGCCCGAATAGCTTTGACAGAAATGAGGAAAAAACAGGCAGGCTGCTAAACATTTACTGGATGAAATAGAACATATATATAACCGTCTCGAGGAAAATCCTCTACAATTTCTGATTTGCAGAGATACATATTTGGCAAAAAGAGGCTACCGGGAGGCTGTTACAAGGCAGATGGATTATGTTATTGTATTTAGTATTAATTTGGATGTTGTGAATATAGCTGGAATCTTCCTTCAACTGGAAAATTATCAGATGAAATTGTAATATTACGCAAAGGAGAATAAGAATGGTAAGAGAAGCTATAAAAGAAGATTTACAGGAAGTATTAAAATTGTATTTATTTCTACATGAAAAATCTATCCCCGAACAGTCGGATTGTTTGTCAAATACATGGAAACAAATCTTAGAAGATGAAAATCATCACTTGATTGTAAATGAAGTTGATGGAAAAATTGTATCTTCATGTGTATGTATTATTATTCCCAATTTGACGAGAAATGTGCGTCCATATGCTTTTTTAGAAAATATTGTTACCCATGCAGACTTCAGAGGGCGTGGCTTAGCATCCGAATGTCTGGAATATGCAAGGCAGATAGCAGTACGATGTAACTGCTATAAAATGATGCTGCTGACAGGAAGCAGCAAGAAAGAGGTATTGGATTTCTATAAAAATGCGGGTTATAATAATACAGACAAGTCTGCATTTATTCAATGGCTTAATATTTGAAGACAAGTGTTATTTATGGGAACGGACAGTATGGGAAGTGTTATATATAAAGTGGCAGGATACAATAGTGAATGGAAAGGAAGCATAAATGAAGAAGATCCCGATATTATACGAAGATGAAACCCTCATTATCTGCCTGAAGCCTCAGGGCATTCCAAGCCAGGCAGATAAGAGCAATGATGAAGACGTTTTGAATTATTTCAAAAGTTATATTTATGATAAGGAAGAAATGGATGAAGAGCCGTATCTTGCAGTCGTCCACCGTCTGGATCGTCCGGTTGGCGGGATCATGGTGCTTGCCAGAACGCAGCAGGCCGCAGCGAACTTAAGCGATCAGGTACAGGACGGCAATATGATAAAATATTATCAGGCAATCCTCACCGGAGAACTGAAAGCAGAAAGTGGAACCATAGAAGACTATCTGCTGAAGGATGGAAAAACGAATACCACGAAGGTAGTGGCAAAAGGAACCAGAGGAGCAAAGAGGGCGATTCTGGATTATGAGGTGCTGGATGTATTCGAAACAGAGGAAGGCATTCTGTCCTATGTATTGATACAATTAGTGACCGGACGCCATCATCAGATTCGCGTACAGATGGCGAATCAGGGGGCCGGAATCTGGGGAGATACCAAGTACAATCCAAGATTTCAGAAAGTAAAACGCAGGTATCAGCAGATTGGTCTGTATGCTACCCGGCTGGAGTTCGATCATCCAGTGACCGGAGAACATATGGTGTTTAAAAACGAGCCGGAGGGTGAAGCCTTCGATATTATAGAAATGGAAGATTTTTAGAATAAAAACGGGTCAGAACCGCTCATACTAATGCAGATAAATGAAGTATCGAAATGTATATATTTTCGGCCTGGTAATGAGGTAGACATGAGCGGTTTCTTAATGAAAATCTGGGAAAATGAAACATACAGAAAGGGAATCCTGGCAGCAGGTACAGTAATTGGAATCATTGTGGCATTCCGGTACTGTCTGCCGTTAGTGGTTCCGTTTTTGTTTGCTTTTATATTTGCCGGCATCCTTCGTCCAGCAGTAGACTGGCTGATGAAGAAGTGGAGCTGGTCAGAGAAGCTGGCGTCCATTCTGGTCATGCTTCTGACCGGAGGGCTGTGTCTGGCTGCAGGAAAGGTCATACTGACCACTCTTTATCGTCAGATTGAAAATTTTGTAATTTATCTTCCCTTTTATCAGGAACAGTTCATGACCGGTCTGGGAAGCTGCTGTAATTATATTGATACCGGTCTTCATTTAGAAAATGGAGCCAGCTTAGCCTATGCAACAGAAATACTGATGGGAATATTTTCCGATTTTCAGAATACAGTCCTGCCAAAGCTGACGACGAGCACGGTTACAGCAGTGAAACAGGCATTCAGTTCTCTTTTGTTTTTCTTTATTATGATTTATGCAACGCTATGTATGCTGAAGAATTATCATCGTCTGTTTCAGAAGGGCAGACTGTGCGGTTATATTCAACAGGTATGGGAACATGTTATGCATCTGCTGGGCGTTTATGTCCGGGCGGAGGGGACGATTGCCCTGGCGCAGACTGTAATCTGCAGCATCGGACTCTGGATCATGAAGAATCCCTATTCGATCATGCTAGCATTTCTGATTGGAATCGTAGACGCGCTTCCGGTCTTTGGAAGCGGGACGATCCTGGTTCCCTGGGCTGTTTTTCGATTTCTGGCAGGCGATATTCAGATGGGGATCGGGCTGTTGATCCTGTATGTGCTCTGCACATTAAACCGACAGCTTTTGGAGCCCCGTCTTCTGGGGCAGAAGCTGGGAATGAGTACACTGCTTACCCTGTTTCTGATGTATATCGGATACCGTCTGTTCGGGATCTTTGGTTTTGTTCTGGGGCCGGTGGGATATCTGGTCGGAAGAGAAATTCTGTCATTTGAATGCGCAGAAAGGGAAAAGGCGTGATTTGCCTTTTTATAACGGCTGATATATAATCAGGTCAAGCTGTTTCCTGCCCGGTACAGGCCTGAGCAGGATAAAAGAGAGAAGGGAAGAGGAAAGGATAAGAGAATGGGATATAGTCTGAGAGACGACTGGAATCAGTTAAAGAAGAATATGACAGACCTGCATGCGGAACTGCAACATAGTGATGCCTGCCAGGTCTGGAATCAGGCGATGACGGATCTGGTCAATACATATAAGCGAGAGCTGGCGGCCTGGTACAATGTACCGCATTTTACGGAAAATGCATTCCAGACAACAACACAGAACCTGTGGTATGCACATTACCTGAATAAGAAGCGTCTGCGGACATTAGGACTGACCGCAGCCTATGAGTACATATAGCCCACAGAATATGTCCGGAGCGAAAACCAGCGTTATCCCCACTGGATGTATAGCCATGACGGAAAGAATCTTATCTGCAGGATCAGTGACACTATGCGTTACCGGAAAGTCTTCTATGACGGAAATCATTGCATATGGTCGGATGAGGGAGGCGGTCTGCCTGGAGAATATTATATCATTCAGGCCAGGAGAATAAGCGGGAGTTATATCTGTCCGAACTGCGGCCGGGAGGATACGCTGGAGAATCTGGTAGACGGCTGTGACTACTGCGGGACAAAGTTTCAGATTAAGGATTTCAGCCAGAAGATTTCCTCTGTCTACAATCCGGGAAGCAGAACACAGCAAAGAAGTGGCTTCACACTGAAGAAGAATTTCTGGCCTCTTTATATTTACTGCTGATCCTGTCATTAGCAATAGATTATTTCAGTGATGCTCCGGGTCGTATGCCGGAGATGATAGAAAAGGTCGGACTGCTGGGGCATTGGGCATTTCTTTTCGTACCGGCCGGATTTGTGCTGCTGGTCATATTTCTGGCAGTCCTGATCGGCAAGACTACAAAGGAGAGCAGGAAGGAAGGTCCGGCAAGAAGCAGTCAGACACTGGCCAGTCTTCGTAATGTAGATAAGTATTTTTCAGAGGAGGCATTTATCGGCAGTCTTTCCAATAAGCTGATGAGCCTTTGCTATGCGGAATCTATGGCTGAGATCCGCCCTTTCGCGGAATGCGACATGACTCCGTTTCTACAGCGCTATCAGAATGCTATTGACTGTAAAATGCTGGAGTGCGTATGGATGGACTATCGACTTCAGGAAGGATATCAGTATCTGGCGGTTAAGGTCAGGCTGGGGCTGGTCTTATATGAAAACGGAAGAGCGGCAAAGAGAGATGCACACCTGATGCTTGGGCTGGTCAGGAGCGTAAACGCCCTGACGAAGAGCATAAATGACGTCCGGGTGTATCATTGTACCTCCTGTGGCAGAAGTCTGTCCCTGTTAAACGGAGGCAGATGTGAATACTGCGGAACTACTATGAATCTGAAGGAATATGACTGGGTGATCGGACGGTGTGAATGGTCATAGAATGGATGAAAAGAGTGTAAATTATTTACAAGTACAACCTCTGTATGATAAGATATCCATAAGTATATTCTTTTAGCTATGGTATTTCGTGATAGCAGGTTTGAGGAGGAGGATTTTATGAAGAAGCGGTTATTAACAACCATGCGCCGGATACTGTGTACAGTGGCGGCATTCGGGCTCCTGATAACAGAAGTGCCCTTTATGAACATACCTGGAGGCACAGTGGCGGCGGCAGAGCCGGATTCCAATTTTTCCAATCTGGTGGTATTTGTGGATTTCACGGATTCCAGTCATGACCACTCAGATGCGACGGGATATGATCCGAATAATTGTCCGACCCAGAGTATGAATAAAGTATCAGGCTTGTATAACGGGGATGGTGTTGCGGAAAGTGCAGCCACCAGAAGATCTTTAAAATACTACATGGATCATGTATCCTATGGTGCTTTGCGGGTAGAGAATTACTTCCCGCAGTATGAGAGTCAGAATATCACTCCGATTCAACTGGGGATGGCATCGAGCAGTTACGTTGATATGCTTGTGGTTTCGACCGTAATTGATAAATTGGATCAGGATTATGCGGGCGTATTATCCAATATGTCTCTTGACCGCTGGGGGCAGGACGGCTGTGTTGATAATCTGACGATCATAGTTTCTGATAAGCTGATCGGGGGAGGAAAAGCATCCATTACCGGAAAGAAGGCAAATTACGGTGGTGATAACACAATTAACGGATTAAGAGTCGGTAGTTATAACATCATACCGGAAAGCGAGATCTGCTTTGGCTACTCGGAATCCGGTGTTATCATTCATGAGTTTATGCATTCGCTTGGTTATCCGGATCTGTATCAGGGGAATCAGGCCGGTACGCCGGTAGGACCGTGGGATATTATGTCACAGGAAAGCTATATGGTTCAGTATCCGCTTGCCTATATGCGTCAGCATATAGCCGGCTGGCTGGATCTGCCTGTCGTGACAGAATCTGTTGCCGGTTACACCCTGACTTCTGCTTCTGATGTGACAACAGCTACAAAGAATCAGCAGGCCGTGATCCTGAAAACACCGTATTCAGATACCGAGTTTTTTGTAGTGGAATATCGAAAAAAGGGAACTGCGATCGAGGATTATGACAGAAAGATTCCGGGTTCCGGCATTATTGTTTACCGGATCAATACGGCATATTCGTCAAATATCGGGGGAGCACCGTTTGTGGTGTATGTATACCGGCCGGGAGATTCTTATGATGCCAACGGGCATGAAAAGGCGGAGAACGGGGGAGATGCATATCTGTCAAAATCCGTACTGTCTCTGGAGTCCGGACGTACCGGATATGGAAATGCAGATCTGAGCAAGGGACTGACCGAAGGGGCACTCACCTACAGCGATGGAAGAAACAGTGGAATCGTGATTAAAAATGTTGGAAGTGCAAGTGGATCGCAGATTACCTTTGATATTACATTTCCGCAGGACGGGAATGACGATTACTGGAAGACACTTACTACGGGCCAGGAGCAGGAACAGACCATTACAATGGCCTCCTGTATGGACAGCAATGGCACTATGTACTATATAAAGAAGGACAGAAATACCGGAAAGGGTTCCTTCTGCCGGTTTGACGCAAATGGATGGAGCAGTCTGGGAACCGCACCGTCTGGTATGCAGTATTCTCTGTGCGTCTACAATAATTCCGTGTATACCTTCTATACAGATGGCAGCAGGGGTGTACTGGCACAATGGAACGGAACCGGATGGAGTACCGTACATACTGTGAATGCTCCGGTCACGGATCTGTATATGACGGCGGATGCATCCGGTATCTACTGTACCTACGATAAAGAAAGCCAGAATGTATATGCATTTCAGTATACCACAGGAGGCATCCTGACGCTGGGTGACGCGGTAAACGGAGCGGATAGAGCGGCCAACGGTCAGATTGCTGTATGTAACGGAAGAGTTGCAGTAATCTATCGAGACTGGCAGAATAATAATGCACTCCGGGTAAAGACCTATCAGAATGGTGGATGGGCAAATCTGGGTAATCTGAATCTGTCTTCCGGAAATACCATGATCCGGGCCAATGGAGATTACTTTTATATTGCTGCTACTGCTTCCGGCGGAAGTCAGGGATATGTATACCGATTAGACAGTACCGCTGCCAGTCCGTCATGGAACGTAGTAGGAGGAACGTCCTTTACTACAGAATCGATCGGTGATATGGATATATGCTTCCAGGGGAGCAGCCCTTATATCCTGTATCTTGGCGCATCCAGTAAGAAAACCGTTGTCAAGGCTCTTGAAAATGATCAATGGATTACCTATGGTGCTACTCTGGCGAATGATATTATATCCGATCTTCACGCATACACCTATCAGAATCAGATGTATGTAACCTATATCAGTACCGTGAATAACCATGTATATATCCGTACAAATGCAGTAAAGGATTCCTCTGGGCTGACGGGTACCGGATCCGGTGAGGTTTCAGGCGGAAGCGGAACCACCGGCGGGAATACCGGAGGCTCCACCGGCGGCAGCGGTTCTGCCGGTGGCAATACCGGAGGCTCTATAGGTGGCAGCGGTTCTACCGGCGGGAATACCGGAGGCTCCATAGGCGGCAGCGGTTCTACCGGCGGGAATACCGGAGGTTCCACGGGCGGTACAGTCAGTTATCCGGATCTGCCGGATGGATGGCAGTATGTAAACGGAAGCTGGTACTATTATTCCAATCACAGACCGCATTTTGGATGGCTTCTGACTGGAGGAAACTGGTATTATCTGAATGAGGACGGAACCATGGCAACGGGCTGGGCCTTTATTGATGGAACCTGGTACTATCTGAATGCCAGTGGCGCGATGGCAACGGGCTGGGTGTACGTTGGCAATGCGTGGTATTATCTGATGCCGGGCGGAGCCATGGCGACTGGCTGGATCAATGTGGGCGGAGCCTGGTATTATCTGAATCCGGGTGGAGATATGGTGACGGGCTGGGCATATGTGAATGGGGCCTGGTACTATCTGAATCCGAACGGAGATATGGCAACGGGCTGGGTGTATGTGAATGGAGCCTGGTACTATCTGAATCCGAACGGAGATATGGCAACGGGCTGGGTACATGTGGGCGGAAGCTGGTATTACCTGAATGCGGGTGGAGATATGGCAACCGGCTGGATCTATACCGGAGGGGCCTGGTACTACCTGCGGCCGAATGGTTCCATGGTGACCGGCTGGATGCGGATCGGCGGAAAGCGGTATCATTTTAATGCCAGCGGTGTCTGGGATCGATGATCCTGAGACATATTCCTTGCATAATTTTGAAGAGTTTACTATAATAAAACTCAGTGCAGAAATCCGGGAGGCGGATTTCGCCCGGAAGTACAGAAACCGGATCAGAGGAAAAGGAGATAAGTCATTATGGCAAAGGACAAGAAGCTGGTAGAAGCGATCACATCAATGGATGAAGATTTTGCACAGTGGTATACCGATGTGGTATTAAAGGCAGAATTGATTTCCTATACGAATGTGAAGGGATGTATGGCAATTAAGCCCGCCGGCTATGCAATATGGGAGCTGATTCAGAAGCAGCTGGATGAACGGTTCAAGGCAACCGGGGTTGAGAACGTGTATATGCCGATGTTCATTCCGGAAAGTCTGTTGCAGAAAGAAAAGGATCATGTAGAGGGCTTTGCGCCTGAGGTTGCCTGGGTGACACATGGGGGCCTGAATGAACTGCAGGAGCGGATGTGTGTCCGCCCGACATCAGAAACCCTGTTTTGTGATTTTTATAAAAATGATATTCAGTCTTATCGGGATTTGCCAAAGGTATATAATCAGTGGTGTTCCGTGGTTCGCTGGGAGAAGGAGACCAGACCGTTTCTGCGCTCCAGAGAATTCCTGTGGCAGGAGGGACATACCGCTCACGCAACTGCGGCAGAAGCAGAGGAACGTACCATTCAGATGCTGAATGTCTATGCGGATTTCTGTGAAGAGGTACTGGCGATTCCGGTGATCAAGGGAAGAAAGAGCGACAAGGAAAAGTTCGCCGGAGCAGAGGCAACCTATACCATCGAGTCGTTAATGCATGATGGCAAGGCCCTGCAGTCCGGTACCAGCCATAATTTTGGAGACGGATTTGCCAGAGCATTTGAAATACAATATACAGATAAAGAAAACAAACTGCAATACGTTCATCAGACCTCCTGGGGTATGACGACCCGTATGATCGGAGCGATCATCATGGTGCATGGAGATGATTCCGGTCTGGTACTGCCGCCGAAGGTTGCACCGACACAGGTTATGATCATTCCGATCCAGCAGAAGAAGGAGGGCGTGCTCGAAAAGGCGGCAGAACTGAAGGAGAGATTAGGCGCATTCCGGGTGAAGGTAGATGACAGTGACAAGAGTCCGGGCTGGAAATTCAGTGAACAGGAGATGCGCGGAATTCCGATCCGGATTGAAATCGGACCAAAGGATATCGAAGCAGGTCAGGCAGTCATGGTGCGCCGGGATACCGGTGAGAAGATTACGGTTTCCTTCGATGAGATCCCTGCAAAGGCGGGAGAATTATTAGAGACCATTCAGAAGGATATGTTCGAGAAGGCAAAGGCACACCGGGATGCCAATACCCATACTGCAGGGAGCTGGGAAGAGTTCAAGGAGATCCTGGATACCAGACAGGGCTTTATCAAGGGTATGTGGTGTGGTGAGACCGAATGTGAAACAGCCATTAAGGATGAGACCGGAGCAACGACCAGGTGTATTCCGTTTGAACAGGAGAAGCTGGGAACTGTCTGTGTACACTGTGGAAAGCCGGCTGCAAAGATGGTCTATTTTGGACGGGCGTATTAAAGTATCTGTATAAAATAATATAGAAACGGATCAATGACTGATATAACAGCCGGGGCTTGCACGTTAGAGCAGCCGCGGTTGTTTTATGTCCGTATACGTAACAGCACGCGGATACGCTCAGAAAGCAAGTGGAGGAAAGAAGGAAACGACAATGGAAGAGGATAAACCGATTGAGCAGAACGAAAATACAGGGAAGCAGATGGATATGCTGCATGGAAGACTATTCGGAAAGATTATCGCATTTGCCCTGCCGCTGGCCGCCAGCAGTATCTTGCAACAGTTGTTTAATTCTATTGATGTGGCAGTGGTCGGACAATATGCTTCTGGAAAAGCACAGGCGGCAGTAGGATGTAATGGTTCTTTGATCAACCTGATGCTGAATCTTTTTGTCGGTATCTCTATCGGAACGAATGTGGTCATAGCCAACTTTATCGGCCAGAATAAAAAAGAGCACATAAGCAAAACGGTTCATACATCTATGCTGGTTGCGGTTATCAGCGGACTGTTTCTTCTGGTTCTGGGACTCTTCATTGCAGAACCGGCACTGGCTCTCATGGATACTCCGGAGGATATCATGGATCAGGCAGTCCTGTATCTGCGTATTTATTTTCTGGGTATGCCCTTCATTATGGTTTACAATTTTGGAGCCGCCATCCTTCGGAGCGTTGGTGATACCAGGCGGCCGCTTTACTGTCTTCTGGCATCGGGTCTTTTGAATGCCGGTTTAAATCTTCTGTTAGTGATCGTCTTTCATATGGACGTGGCAGGGGTTGCTATAGCAACGGTGGTTTCCAATGTGTTAAGTGCAGGAATGGTGCTTTTCTTTCTGACTCATGAGGAGAGCGTGATACGGTTATCGTTCCGGGATATGCAGATTTCCGGACGGGAGCTTTCGCAGGTTCTTCGTATTGGGATTCCGGCAGGTCTGCAAAGTGCCGTATTTTCCTTTGCAAATGTATTTATACAGACCGCTCTGAACGGACATGGGGCAGATGCGGTGGCAGGCTCTGCCATTACCCTGAATTTTGAGTTTTATTCCTATTTTGTAGTAACTGCATTTTCCCAGGCAGCAGTTACCTTTATCAGCCAGAACTTTGGAGCGGGAAATTATGCGCGTTGTAAGAAGATTTTTCGGGAGATCCTGCTTGCCACTATTCTGGTCATAACGGTAATGAGTATTTTATTTGTATTCGGGCGAAATTTCTTTATCGGTTTATTTACATCCGAGCCGAAGGTGGCGGAATACGCATCCATCCGGATGGTCTGTTTATTAAGTGCTTATTTCCTGATCCCGACCTATGAGATCAGCGGCGCCGCCCTGAGAGGCATCGGGCATTCCCTGACACCGGCGATCATTACGATCTTCGGTACCTGTGTGCTGCGGCTGGTATGGGTCTATACGGTCTGCAGGATTTATACGCAGTTTGAAGTGCTGATGCTGATCTATCCCCTGTCCTGGATCGTGACGGGAAGTGTAATGCTGTTTGTCTATTTTATGACTCAGAAAAAGGTTTTGTGCAGCAGATTAGAATAGGGTTAATCTTATGATCATATAATTATAAAGAATAGGAACAGAGATTTTAAACTTGAATTCTTGACTTTGTAAGTAAAAAAATATAATATGATGATAGATATTTCATTTGTACATTCTATACATTGTAAAGACGAATCAGAGAAAGGTTTAGAGGAAAATATGAATAAGGAAATGATCAGGCCTCAGATAACGGCATATGAGTGTATGTTATTAATTTTTTCGGAACTCGTGAAAAAAGGAAAAACATTATTACGCCAGGATACATTAGTTTCTACACTGTATGAATACAGAGAAAATGAGGCTACAGAAATATTGTTTGAGGATATTGCATTCAGAAAAAATCTCGATACAATTACTTCTGTAGATGTTGAGGATAGTTTGAGCAGACTTCAGACCTTTGGAGCTATTGGCAGGTTAAATCCCGCATATGAAAAAATAGTTATTTATATAAGTCGGGAGGAAGCAGATAATTTTTTGAATTCATTTGCTGAACAATATAAAGATGCAGCGGATATAGTGAGTGAGGCATTCTGATCATGAAAGAATTAAAAGATAAAAGCAGTTATAAGCAAATTGCAGATGATGTAAATAATTTTGTAAAACTCAAATTAGATCATTTTAGTATAGAAGGAATAGAAGCCAAAACAATACACGATCCTATTTGGGGATCGACAGGCTATAGTGAGTGGGAAATGCAGTTGATTGATTCTCCGCTGCTTCAACGCTTACGTAACATCAGTCAGGTTGGATTAGCTGTTTTAACGTATCCCGCAGCACGTCATTCCCGCTTTGAACATACTCTTGGAGTGGCTGCGGCAACAAAACGTCTGGTAGACAGGATCAACACTAATTGTGAGAAATTCAAAATTGAAGCAGATATTAAAAACAAATTAGTGTTAGCCGCTATTATGCATGATGCAGGACATTGCTTTTATTCTCATTTATCTGAAAGTATTTATGGAAATTTAAAAGATTTTTCTGAGTTAAAAAACGATATTAAAAAAATATATGGTGTTAAGCCCAAAGCGCATGAGATTCTTTCTTTAGTTATTGTAAATTCTGACGCTTTTAAAAAATTCTTTTCTGAACGTGTTAATTATCCCAATAAAAGTAATATTAATAGGCTGTGTGAGGATGTCGGTAAAATTATTATTGGTGTTAATATTATGGATGGGGAGACGATCGAAAGTTATCAGACTTCTATTATTAATGGTTCCTTTGACGTGGATAAGCTGGATTATATTAAACGTGACAGCTATACTGCCGGTCTGGCTTTGGATTTTGACATAGAGAGATTGTTTACTAAGATTAAGGTACATACATTGTCAGTGGATGGACAGGTTGAACACAGACTGGTTATTCAGGCAAATGGAGTGACGGCGATTGAAGAATTAACATTTTGTAAGATTATGCTGTTCAGTTATATATATTATCATCAAAAGGTGCTGATAACAGAGGATATGATTAAGGATTATGTACAGGCATTATTGAAGCTGGACATAATTAATTCTTATGCAGATTTTCTCAGCTTTGATGAGGCATCGTTACTGGAATTAGCACAAAAACAAGGTGATAAAAAACCGTTTCCTATGTATGGAGATATCTGTTTGACACAGTTGGCGGATAACATTAGAAATCGGATCCTGCCCAAGCGTTGCCTGGAAATCAGTCAAAGCATAGTACAAAATATAATAAAGGAAGAGCCGGAAAAAAATATAGAGCTGCAAAGGATGCTGGATGCTATCAGGGATAATGCCGGGTATGATATAAAGATGTTAGATGCGGATATTAACAACATGATCTCATATTATACCCGTTCTAATGAGCGATATATAGCAGGATTTATGTCAAGATTTGAAAGCGGAACCTTTGACGGTATTTTAAAAATCCGCAAACAGATTTATGATGTATTAGTTGATATATATCAGAAGAATGCATTAAATGTTGATTTTAGCGTTTTTGATATTTATTTTGTATTTCCATCCGTTGTATCCTATGGAACGCCAGGTGAAAAAAATGTATTGGGCAGAGACGGAAAGTTGATGTCTATAAATGATTTTGTAAAGCTTGAGCAATGGGCATCTAGTTTTAATGCATACAAATGGCGTGGATATGTTTACGTCACTTCAAAAATTAATAAGGAGTACGCTCTGGAAGCGTGTAGAACTGTAATTTTTGAAAATAAGATAGAGTTAAATGAGTTAAAATCATTTCTTAAGATTTAGAATAAAATGTGCAGTATTAGGAAGGCAGGTCCGTTTTAGGGAATCGGATGATAATTATCAGATTTCCGTTTTGGTACCTTGCATCAATTTCTCCCTTCATTTCCTCCGTCAGAGTCCGGGCGATGGAAAGTCCGAGTCCGGTAGAATTCCGGCCGCTTTCTACAGTATAAAACCGGTCAAACAGGTGTGATACCTGCACTTCATCCAGGCTCTCTGCCTGATTTTGAAACTGCATGGTGCCGTCCTCCTCCAGTGTGATACGGAAATCTCCCTGGCTGTATTTTAAGGCATTGCTCACAATATTTGACAGGATCCGCAGCAGAGCCTGCCGGTTCAGGCTTCGTACCACCTGCTGCTCCGGCATCTGAATGACCGGCTCGATCCCGGTCTGCTTCAGGGTTCCGTAATAGCCGGCAATGCATTCCTCAATGGCACTGTTCAGGGAAACCGGTTCGGTTTCGGTATGATTGTCCACAGAAAGGATAACAGAATAACGGAACAACTCCTCCGTCAGATCCTTTAATGCCTGGATACGGTTGCGGATGACAGACAGATAGTTCTTCACCGTTTCGGAGGTATCCTCCTGCTCCAGAAGATCCATATAACCGTAGATCGCAGTCAGAGGCGTGCGAAGGTCGTGGGAGATGTTCGTAATGGCCTTTTTAAGCTCCTGATCGCCCCGGGAGTAACGAAGCTGTGCTTTTCGAAGCAGCAAAAGCTGCCGGTCCAGATCGGCAGCTAATTGCTTCATCTTTCTGTCATTGGTCGAAAGATCGATTCCAACATTGGTATCCTCCGACAGTCTGGCAGCGAATTCATGGCGTAACTCATCGGCAGACCTGCGGAGCAGCAGGAGCTTTATCACCAGCAGCAGGATGATGATCAGCAGTATCAGACATAACAGTCCCAGAAATAATTCCATACGAATCTCCTATTTTATATCCTTTCGTTCAAAGAAGTACAGTCCGGCAAGGTTCATGCCGAGGATAATGACCACAGAGTAGGCAGCCAGCCGGAGAGGATGCGCCACGGTCAGCTGATTGATCTGAAGCCCCTGTCCGGTCGGAAGGAACTCATGCAGGAATTCATACAGCCCCCGTTGGAATCCGGTAACATAATGTGGATTCCTTGCCAGGACAACGTTTGCTTCCGTCATATCTGATGTGAAGAGTTCCACACTTTCTACCATCTCCGGCTGCTGTAATGCATTCATCAGATATCCGGAAATACATAACAGGAGGATACCGGACAGAATACAGATGATAGCAGTATGAGTCTTGTTTGGTACGGACATTGCGATAAAATTATAAATGGCGGCAAAGGCTATGCAGGCAAGGATGCCATCCCCCAATAGCAGAAACAGCCGTAACGTCGGAAGTTCCGGCCGGCCGAACATAGGAATTGCCATTGCACATCCGGCCAGGCAGCAGAACAGATACACAGCACAGGAAGCGACTGCACAGGTGATGAAATTGGCCAGATACACATTGCGCCGGAGCGTGCCGGTAATGATCTTATTGCGGATTACTCCGTCACTGTATTCGGTTCCCACGAACAGACCGCTGAAGACAGAGAATATGACCCCGAGGAAAAAGATGGAGCCTACCATAAAGCTGTCCGGATGAAGGTCTCCATAAGCTTCCGTTCCATATTTTCGTAACAGAATATATTGATTGAGACAGGCTCCGACGATCAGCAATACGGATACGATACTGCCGATCCAGAACGCCTTGTTTTTCCATAAACGGATTAAATTTGCATGTAATAATTTATTCATCTCTGCCACCTCCTACCAGACGAAGATAATAGCTTTCCAACTGCTCCCCCCGTTCCTTTATAGTGGTAATCTCGCAGTTTTCATGAGAAAGCCGGAGGGTAAGCTCCGTGATGCCGATGGTTCCGAAGATATCTGCTTCCGTATCGGAAAGGATGCTGTATTCTAACTGATATTCGTCCAGAACCCGGGCCAGGATTCCTGTGTCGGTGACTCCGATCCGGGTACATTTCCGGCAGGCGGCATTCAGATCCTCTGCACTGATCTCCTGAACCATCTGTCCCCGGTCGATGAAACCGTAATGCGTGGCCAGCCGGGACAGCTCATCCAGAATATGGCTGGAGATCAATACGGTGATCTGACGTTCTTCATGTAAGCGCAGGATCAGTTCCCGTATTTCAACAACGCCCTGGGGATCCAGTCCGTTTACCGGTTCATCCAGAACCAGAAAGTCCGGATTGCCGGCCAGGGCAATGGCAATCCCCAGCCGCTGCTTCATTCCCAGGGAGAAATTCTTTACTTTCTTGCTTCCGGTATCTGAAAGGCCGACCAGCTCCAGCAGCTCATGCAGACCGTCCTCCGATGGCCGGCCCAGGATCATATATTGCTGTTTCAGGTTCTCCTCTGCAGTCATGTCCAGAAAAATGGACGGGGTTTCTACCACGGCCCCCATTCTTCGACGGGCCTGCGTGATCCTTGGATCAAAGTGCTTCTTTGCATACAGGGTATATCCGCCGCTGGTAGGCTTCTGGAGTCCGCAGATACAGCGGATCAGGGTGGTCTTTCCGGCCCCGTTCTTGCCGACGAGACCATAGATGGCTCCCTTTGGTACATGCATAGAAAGATTGTTCAGTATTTTTGAATGTCCATATTGTTTCGAAAGCTCCTTCGTTACTAATACATAATCCATTTATTTCCCTCCTTAATAGGCATCCGGTTCCGGTACACCGGATTGCCTGATACGGATATCATAATCGAAGACCGTTAAGAAAATGGTTAAAATAATCGTTAAGAAACCGTAAAAATTTCAGGAGGCACAGCATGGATCATTGTAGCTTAAAACCGATTCCCCAGACCGTTTCAATGTAATCGCGGTTGCCGGTATCCCGCAGTTTTTTTCTCAGATTGCTGATATGCACCTTCAGAGAGCTTTCCATACAGTCCGGCGTGTCCTCGCAGATCCGTTCGAGCATGACCGTCCTGGTAATGACCTGGCTGGGATTCTGCATTAACAGCTTCAGGATCGCGAATTCTGTCCGGGTCAGACGGACAGAGGTGTCGTGGATAAAGACCTCGTGGGAGTCAATGTGAAGTGTAAGATCCTGAAAGGTAAGTGTGCCTGTCTGCCGGCCGGGAGCAGCGCTGCGCAGATGCACCGCGATCCTTGCAAGCAGCTCTCTGGTATCGAAAGGTTTGGTCACATAGTCTACAGCACCTTCCGTTAACAGATTTACCTTGTCCTGTACATCTACCTTCGCACTGATGATAATGACCGGGATCTCTTTGATCTTAGGCAGAAGCTCTTCACCGGAAAGTCCGGGCAGCATCAGATCCAGCAGGATCAGATCGGGTCTGCACCGGGATAAAAGAAGTAATGCCTCTGTTCCGGAGAAGGCCCGGAGTACCTGATAGCCCTCCTTATTCAGTATGTTCTCTAACATATTTCCGATGTATACATCATCATCTATAATTGCAATTAAACGCATATGAATCTCCTTTTTTCTTAATCATAGCAGAATCCTGTGGATTTTCAAGGTCAGAAATTTTACTTAATCGATAAATATTTAAGTAAATTCCTTTTCAAAGTAACTTAACTGTGGTAGTATATATAGAAGTGATAAGAACGGGGAAGGAAAGAAAGAAGGAAACGGTTACATTACAGGTATTCAAGCGATACCAGAGAGGAGACAGGAGGAGTATTATGGGTAAGAAAATAACTATGCGGGATATTGCGAACGAGCTGCAGGTCAGCACGGTTACCGTATCGAAAGCATTGTCGGACAGGGAGGGCGTAAGCGACGAGGTAAGAGGCAGGATCAAGCAGAAGGCAGAGGAAATGGGCTACCGTTATCATTCTCTGGCAAAGAGTATGAAGGAAGGGATCAGTTATAATGTAGGTGTAGTGGTAGCCGAACGTTTTTTCTCGGATAATGCATTTTATTCTAATCTGTACCAGCGTCTTGTCATTGAATTAGGCAAGGCGGATTATTCCTGCATATTGGAAATCCTCTCCTATGAGGACGAGAAGCGGGATGTGCTGCCTAAGATGATCAGTGGCAATAAGATTGATGGTCTGATCGTTCTCGGACAGTTAAAAAAGCATTATATTAATACGTTAAGCCAGGAGGATATTCCATACATTTTTCTGGATTTTTATGATGAACATTTTGCCATTGACACTGTGGTCAGTGACAGTGTATACGGAAGTTATATTCTGACGAATTATCTGATTGAAAACGGACATGAACGGATCGGGTTTGTAGGAGACGTGACAGCGACCAGCAGTATCCTGGACCGGTACCTTGGATATTATAAGGCGTTGATACAGCATGGGATTTCGTTGAGAGAAGACTGGATCATCCGGGATCGGGATGAAGACGGGATGTTTATCCGTCTGAGTCTGCCGGAGGAGATGCCTCAGGCGTTTGTGTGTAATTGCGATGAGGTTGCATACCATCTCGTCGAACGGTTGAAGGAGGAAGGTTATCAGGTACCGGAGGATATTTCGGTGGTCGGCTTTGATGATTTTATTTATGCCAGTGTCTGTACGCCGCCGCTTACCACATTCCGGATCAGTCAGGAAATGATGGCGGAGACTGCTGTGGATGCTCTGGCCAGAAAGATGCGGGATACGACCTATCATGCAGGGAGAAAGGTCATCAGCGGGAATATTGTGATCCGGGATTCGGTAAAACATGCGGGCTGAGGGACATCCGGAAGCAAAGGATCAAGGGTAGAGCAGATTAGAAGCAGAGGAGGTTAAAGAATGAAGGAGAAACTATTTGGTATTGATTCACCGCTGTTTCGGATGATGAGTCTGATCGGCGACCTGATGCTGTTAAATCTGATGTGGCTGATCTCGTCCATTCCGCTCATTACCATTGGCGCCTCCACTACG
Organism: uncultured Lachnospiraceae bacterium; assembly: GCA_910587045.1. Lineage (GTDB taxonomy): Bacteria > Bacillota > Clostridia > Lachnospirales > Lachnospiraceae > CAG-632. Next base: position 186,368 of record CAJULG010000004.1, read on the forward strand.
GCGCTTCTTTATACAGGCATGAGACTGGCGCGGGGAAGAGACGGGTATGTGGTGAAGAACTTCTGGAAGTCCTTCCGGCAGAACTTCCGGCAGTCTACCATTATTTTTCTGATTCTGGCAGTGCTTGGCGGCGGACTGGGTTATGCCGGGTGGTTCTGGATGAATCAGGACAGCGGCATGGGACGGGTGCTGGCAGTGATCACGATCTGTCTTTTGATCGTATATCTGATTGAAGTATTGTTTGTATTTGCCACGCAGGCAAGGTTTGCGAATACGATTCTCAACACCATGAAAAACGCTCTGATCATGGGGATACAGAATTTTCCGCTCACACTCCTATGTCTTGTGGGAGTGGCGCTTCTGATCGGTCTGAATTATACGTTTTTTATTGCCAATATACTCACGCTGGTCGTGGCAGTCGGAGCCCTCGGATATGTTCTCGGGTTATTCTATAACCTGGCGTTTCGAAGATATATTCCTGAGGAGGAGAACCGGGAGGATGATGAATGGCATGTGCCGGATGAGGAAGAGGAGAATGAAGAACTGCAAGGCGCTGAAGAGACACCGGATCATGTGGAGGAACCGGAAGAAGATGAGATAGTGTAAGAGGTGATCGGATCCGGAGAAGCCCTGTTGCATATCCGGGGTTCCTTGATAAGATAGAAAAAGGACAGAAGAAGCACATTCTTCTGTTTTTTTATCCTAAAAAATACTCTGAACAGTGCAGTTTAGAATGATTATAAACAGACTTATGTGTACAATAAGGTTAATAGTAAGTTGTTTGATAATATTTTTGGTCGAAAAATAGTAAATAGTAGATAATAGAGTGGAACAAAGACAGAAAAAAATATGAATAATGCACAAAGAAATTGGAGATATATATAGCACAATACACAAAGTTGACAAAGAGTAAGAACTATAGGTTGACAAAGTAATAGTAAAAACTTATAATCAAATCATAAGTTAACGATAACTTAACAAAGAATGGAGGAAGATAAGTATGAGAAAGAAACTATTATGCGTTGCTCTTGCAACAACAATGGTTGCCGGATTATTGGCAGGCTGCAATACTAGTAGCGGTAATTCAACAGCAGACAATAGCAGCGATAACAGTGGTGACACCACAGAGAACAGCGGAAATGCCGGCGGTGATTCTGAAATCACAGGCGAGATTACTGTATTGACCAACAGAACAGATATCCTGAACACGGATCTGGCCCGTTATGCAGAGGAGTTCCAGGCGAAGTATCCGGGAACCACCGTAAACTTTGAGGCGATGGAGGATTATGAAGGGGATGTATCTACCCGTCTTTCCACCGGGGATTACGGTGATGTATTCTTTATTCCGAACACCATCCCGACTAACGAGCTGGCTGATTTCTGTGAACCGTTGGGTACGGTAGATGAATTGAGCAGTACTTATACAGAAGCGTATCTGTATGCAAAACAGTCCGGCGGAACCGTATACGGATTAGCATCCGGTGCGAACGTATCCAATGGTATTGCTTATAACAAGAAGGTATTCGAGGATGCAGGCGTAACAGAGCTTCCTGCAACACCAGAGGAATTCCTGGCAGCACTTCAGAAGATCAAGGATAAGGGCGACTGTGCAAATCCTTACTACACCAATACTCATGATGCATGGGCAATCAGCCAGTGGGAAGGCTGTACCCATGGTATGGACGGTGATGCAGATTACATCAACAATAAGATGGCAAATGAATCCGATCCATTCTCCGAGGGCAAGCCACACTATGTAGTATATAAGTTATTATATGATATTGTTGACCAGAAGTTATGTGAAGCTGATCCGTTCACAACTGAATGGGAAGGTTCCAAGACAATGATCGCCAAGGGCGAGGTTGGTTCCATGGTTATGGGTTCCTGGGCATTGAGCCAGTTCCAGGAGGCTGCTACAAATGCAGATGTAGATCCGGCCGACATCGGTTACATGCCATTCCCGGTTACCAGCTCTGATGGCAATCAGTATGTTAGCGCATCTACGGATTACGCTTACGGTATTAACATCAACAGCAGCAACAAGGCTACTGCAAGAGCATTCATCGATTACATGCTGTTAGAGTCCGACTACTCTAAGAAGCAGGGTACCATCTCAATCGTTAAGGGTTCTGCACTGCCGGATACCCTGGCTGATTTTGAAGGCGCTGAGTTCGTTATCGATGCACCGGCAACTGCTGAGAATGAAGGCAAGTGGGATGAGGTTCACAATGAGTCTGAGCTTGGTCTCTGGACCGGTTCTGATTATCAGATCGAACTGATCGAAGCAGCATTTGGTAATGTAGATAAGGACTTCGATACTCTCATGGGCGAATGGAATGAAAGATGGAGTGCAGCATTAGATTCCGTAAACGGTAATTAAGACCTGGGGCGAATAGGCGTTCAACAGGGACATGGATTCTAACGAAAACTGAATCCGTGTGACATAGGGGGGGCTGTCGCTTTAACGAATGAAAATTCGTGAAACGGCAGCTTCATTTTTGCCG